>CP127080.1:632500-1832500 GCA_030252795.1 Porticoccaceae bacterium LTM1 | reverse complement strand
TGTGGGTGAAGTAGGCGTTAAACGCTGCCGTTAAATCCGGTTTGGCGCCAGGCTTCATAAACAATCACCGATACCGCATTAGACAGGTTCATACTGCGGCTTTGTGGCTGCATGGGAATACGCAGTATCTGATCTGCTGGCAGAGCCTCCAGAAACGCTTGGGGCAGGCCACGGGTCTCCGGGCCAAAAACCAGTGCGTCACCATCGGCGTACTGGGGCGCGTTGTAGTAGTTGGTGCCACGTGTGGAGATGGCAAACACCCTTTTTGGCGCAACCTTTTCCACGAAACTTTCCCAGTCAGTGTGAAGCTGCGCTTGCTGCCACTCTCGATAATCCAGGCCAGCACGGCGCAACTTCTTGTCGTCCATGTCAAAGCCCAACGGCTCAATCAGGTGCAGGCGAAAACCGGTGTTGGCGCAAAGTCGAATGATATTGCCGGTATTTGGTGGTATTTCCGGTTGATAGAGAACGATATCCAGCATGATTTTCAGGGTCGAAGGTTAAAAGAAGGCTATTCTGCCTAATAGGGCAGGAGAAAGGAAATCCGATGAACCGAATCAAGACTGAAAGCCGTGATGCTTACCGCAACAGCCACTCACCGGAGCAAATTGCCGAGCGTTTGGGGGATGGCCCTCGATCCCTGTATCTAAAAGATGTGATCTACGGAGCAATAGATGGTGCAGTCACCACCTTTGCCGTAGTAGCGGGTGTTGCCGGAGCTGGTCTCTCCAGTGGAGTGGTAATTGTACTGGGTCTGGCAAACCTGTTGGCGGATGGGTTCAGCATGGCGGTCAGTAACTACCTTGGCACTCGGGCCGATAACCAGTATCGCCGTCAGGCGGAGAAGCGGGAGTGGGACGAGATCAAAAAGTGGCCGGAAGGGGAGCGAGAGGAAATCCGCCAGATATATGCCGGCAAAGGGTTTGATGGGGATCTTCTGGAGCAGGTGGTTAGCGTAATCACAGAAGACAAGGAGCGTTGGGTGAATACAATGATGCAGGAAGAGCACGGTTTATCGAAAGAGGCCCACGATCCGTGGCGAGCCGGGTGGAGCACGTTCGCAGCGTTTTTTGTGGTGGGCGCGATTCCGCTTTTCACCTATGTATGGAACTGGTTAGTGCCAGAATCCATTCAGTCTCCATTTCTCTGGAGCTGCCTGCTCACAGCAGTAGCTTTTTTGCTGGTGGGTTTGGCCAAGGGGCAATATATCGGTCGCCGGCCTTTTGTTTCAGGTTTGGAGACCTTGGCAATAGGCGGCACAGCGGCCGCCCTTGCTTATGGTGTAGGGGTATTGTTGAAAGGGTTGGTCTAGGGCCTGTTAGGCTTCGGCCTCTTCATCTTCCAGCAGGTCGTGAATTTCGACCATCAGATCATCCGATAGGGTTTCCAGATGATTGGCCAGGGATTCCTGGGTCAGGTTGGCGGGCAGTTGTACGACCACAGATGCTTCAAATACTGGCTGGGAGTACATGGCAGCGCTTTCGCAGCCACTGTCAAAAGTTTCCACGTTCACATTGAGCGAGGCGAGCAGGCGGGTTAATTCCTGCACAATGCCGGGACGGTCATTGGCGACGATTTTGACCATCAGCAGCTCTTCGGTAGGCTCAGAAGCAGGAGTTTCGTAAGCGGTAGCGCCCACCTCAATGCCTTTGTCCGCCAGCGCTTTCAATGACTGCATCAGCTTCTCTTCCTGCTCTGGTGGTACAGAAACCAGCGCAACACCGGCAAACTTGCCAGCCAGATGGCAAAGGCTGCTCTCCAGCCAGTTCCCGCCCGCATCCACAACAGCATCGGCGATTTTCTCAACCAGTCCGGTTTGGTCTTTAGCGGTGATGGTTAATACATATTGTCGGGACATGGTAGGTTCCTTGTTTTGAGTGCGAGAGAAGTTTAAATAGTATAGTTTTCAGAGTGATCTGTAGAGCAATAATGTGTCGATTTGCTGAAAAAGGCCGGGTTTTGTTGATGCTCCAGGCAAAGCCAAGTATAAAGTCGCGGCAACAACTGCCTATCGGAGTGAGTCTTGATTCAAATCCCACCAGAACGTTTGTCACCGGAGGTCCTTGAGGCCGTAATTGTGGAATTCATTTCTCGCGAGGGAACTGATTACGGTGTTAGCGAAGTTTCTCTCGAGACCAAAGTAGAGCAGGTAAAGCGTCAGGTACAACGCGGTGAAGTCGTGGTAACTTTTGACCCGGAGACCGAGAGCTGTAACTTGCTCACCAGGCGCGAATTTCTCAACGCGCAATCATCAGGTTATCCAGATTGATGTTGATGATCGATTACAGTCAATCCTCACAACGGCAGGGAACCCTGGTCCTGGCCCATGGCGCTGGTGCACCAATGGATAGCCCGTTTATGAACGAACTAACCGGCGCCCTGAATCAGCAGGGCATCGATGTGGTGCGGTTTGAATTCCCCTATATGCAACAGCGACGGGATGGTGGCAAAAAACGCCCACCGGATCGTCAGCCGGTGTTGCTGGAGTGTTGGCAAGCGGTTTATCACCAGGTTGCCGGTATGGAGAAGCTCGCAAAGCCTCTGTTGATTGGTGGAAAATCAATGGGTGGCCGCATGGCGACACTAATTGCTGAAACTTTGAGTGCAGCTGGAGTATGTTGCTTTGGGTACCCGTTTCACCCTCCAGGCAAGCTGCAGCAGATGCGTACCGAACACCTGCAAACCCTCGGGATTCCAACCCTGATTATCCAGGGCACTCGCGATCCGTTTGGCAAGCCCGATGAGCTGAGTGGGGAATCGCTGTCAGAAGCCGTTACAATAGAATGGCTTGAGGCGGGAGATCATGATCTTAAGCCAACAGTTCGTTCGGGGTTCACTCAAAGCGAGCATATTGTTAGCGCCGCGAAAGCCGTCGCCAAATTTATTCAACAAAGAAATACCTGATTATCATGTCATTGCATTCCGAAGCAGAATTGAATCAACTTGTACTCTATTGTCGTCCCGGCTTTGAAAAAGAGTGTGCCGCCGAAATTTCCGAGCTGGCTGCTCTGCAAGGTGTGGTTGGCTATGTTAAAGCAAAGCCTAATGACGGTTATGTGGTTTATGTTGCTCACGCAGTAAATGGCGCTGCACAGTTGCTGCAGAAAATGGATTTTTCCGAACTGGTATTTGCTCGCGAGTGGTTTGCCGCTTTGCCACAAATTGAAGAATTGCCAACTGATGATCGCGTATCTACTTTGATTGACTCTGCGGCCAGCCTTGGGCGATTCAGTGATATTTCCATCGAGTACACAGATACCAACGAAGGCAAGTCGCTTTCCAAGCTGTGCCGGAAAATCAGCCACCCACTCAGGCAGGCAATGCAGAAAAAAGGTCTGCTAAAAAACAATTCTTCCTGGCGTCTGCACATCCTCTTTCTTGATGGCGGCAGTGCATTTGTTGGTGTGGGAAATCCCGCAAATGGTAGCCCTTGGCCAATGGGCGTCCCGCGACTGAAGATGCCTAAAGCAGCACCCAGTCGTGCAACACTGAAACTCGACGAAGCGATTCTCTGGTTTTTGCAGGGCGATCGCCAACACGAATTGATGAAGGCGGGCACATTGGCGGTAGATCTTGGTGCAGCCCCCGGTGGCTGGACCTGGCAGTTGGTACAGCGTGGTCTTTATGTGGATGCTGTGGACAATGGCCCAATGGATAAGGATTTGATGAATACCGGCATGGTCGCCCATGTTCGTGGCGATGCATACACTTACGAACCTAAGGGAAATGTAAGCTGGCTGGTTTGTGATATTGCTGATAAGCCCGCTCGGACAGCCGATATGGTGGGTCGCTGGGTTTCAAAGCGTTGGTGCCGTCGCGCGATCTTTAACCTGAAATTACCAATGAAACAGCGCTACCAGGCGGTGCAGGACTGTCGCCAGAAAATCGAAGAGGCTCTGGAAAAGGCGGGAATGTCGGCAGAGCTGCGATTCAAGCAGCTCTACCATGATCGCGAAGAGGTGACCGGCTTTTTGGCGGTTAATGACTCTTAGCAGGCCCTAATGACTAAGCAGGGTAATACCCTCGGGCTCCAGTAGCAGTGGGGTAATCAGGTTTACCGCTTGTATGCGTTCATCGGAGTGATACCAGGCATGCCAATCCTGAACAGAGCGCATTTTGACGATCACATAGCGAACATTGGGATGTTCAATGTCGTGAAGGGATTCGCCGGAAATAAAACCGGGTGCAGCAACAGCCGCCTGAATGGTGCCGCGAATATATTCGTCGTAAGTGGACTCCATGCCAGGCGCGACAACACGCTGAATCAAAACCCGAATCATTCTTTTACTCCTTTCGTTTTTAAATCAAGAATAGCACGGGACACTATTTGCCAATAGTGAATAGTCTGCGACAATGCGCGCCATGAAAAATCAACCTGATACAATTTTGGATACCACAGGGTTGCTCTGCCCGGAACCAGTGATGATGCTACACAATGCTGTGCGTGATGCAGCAAGTGGTGATGTTATCAAGGTTGTAGCTACAGACCCGTCCACTATGCGCGATATCCCCAAGTTCTGTAACTTTCTTGGCCATGAGTTACTGAGCGCTGAGGAGGAGGGGAAGGCGTACCTGTTTTTTATTCGCAAAGGTTAAATTTCTGGTCGCACGTCGCACGTCGCACGTCGCACGTCGCACGTCGCACGTCGCATGTCCATGTCACTATGATTTTTTTAGGGGGGACGAAACCCGTCCACCCCTGTAAGAGATGGATAAGACTTGCTACCTGACGTCAGTTAATAACGTTTAACTGCGATCAGGGTTCCACCAGCATCGAAATTGCCGCCAACGCTTCCGGGTCTTCGGATTTGATCATATTGGCGATGTGGTGCTGGAAGTAGTAGCGAAAGCCGGAATCGCTGGTGGCTGGATAGAGACAATCATCGCCGGGTAAAACAGGGGTGGATTGCACTTTATCAGCATCAATGAGCATGCCTTCCACACTGCCATCGGCATGCAAGCGCCAGCTGATCACTTCTTTCAGGGTAAGGGTTTTAAAACCGTTGTTTGAGAGCACCGCATGGGTACCAATGGTGTCGGGCAACTCCTGAATAATGTCCGAATCATTTTGGTACTCGTAGCTGTAGTACTCGGCAGCGGTTTCCAGCTCGATGACCTTATGCAGTGGCGGCTCGGTAAAGAGCTCATCAATGCCCTGGTCGTAATAGCCTTCCCATTGGCCGTTGAGCGGATCCTGTATCTCTGTGCACGGAGTAATGCTATCTAGCCATGGCACCAGCCCGACAACTTCACCATCGGCGCGTAAACCCCAGCAGAGCACGCGGATACTGAACAGCTTGTCCGGATGTGCTTCATTGGAGTAAAGCATTTCCAGGCCGTCGTGTTCAGGAGCGAGTCGAATGATGCGCCGATTGAAAGGGTCGGAGTAGGGCTTCCCTGAGAACAGGTCGACCACGTTGTCCGTCTTGTGGCCTTTGGTTGAGGTAGTCATAATAAGCCTCCTCAAGGTCAGGGGGTGAATTGTGATTATTGTTCACACCACCTGTTGCTGTGCTGACGCCGTGACCAGACAACCACGTCGCCAATTCAGGGTGCTTCAGCAAGGGCTTTCACACCCATAAGTAATAAGTTACTCCCGAAACGAACCAAGCACAACTGTCAATTTTGGAGCTTTTTCTTGTCGCACATTGAGACACTATTGACCGTAGAGACGCTACAAGCGATTTTCCGGGACACTTTCTTTGACAGCTACAACACCGAGTTGATCGGTGGTGCAGACGAACCGTTGTATCAACCTGCGACTGAGCAGTATCCACATCACCGCCTGTACTTTCGAGAAGACTATATCTCCAGTGCCTTTCACGAAATCGCTCATTGGTGTATTGCCGGAGAAGCGCGTCGCCAGTTGTTGGATTTTGGTTACTGGTACCAGCCGGATGGTCGCAGTGCCGAACAGCAGCGTACTTTTGAATCGGTGGAGGTAAAGCCTCAAGCGGTTGAGTGGCACTTGTCAGAAGCGGCCGGACACCGTTTTCACCTGAGTGCGGATAACCTGTCGGGTGAATCCATTGACGAGGAAGCTGGATCCAGCGAGCGATTTGCCGAGGCTGTAATTAAACAGGCTCAGGACTACTGTCAGCAGGGATTGCCTCCCAGGGCAAAAATGTTGGCAGATGCCCTTCGAAATTTCTTTGGTAGTGGTGAAACCAGTTTGCCGGATCGATATATCGGGGAGCGTTTGTGAGTATTCGTCCGATCTACCTGATTGATGCATCCATCTATATTTTTAAAAGCTACTTTGCGCTGCCGGATAACTGGGTCAGCGAGGGTGGATATCCAACCAATGCTGTCTATGGCTATACATTGTGGTTGCTGAAACTTCTGGAGGCTGAGTCCCCGACACACCTGGCCGCTGCTTATGATGAAAGTCTTGGCAGTGGTTTTCGGCATCGTCTCTGCCCGAACTATAAGGCAAACCGGGTGCTACCTGATGAGGCTCTGGCATTTCAGCTCAATGCCTGCCGGGAAGTCGCGGAGTTGCTGGGTATAACTTCTTTGGCCAGCGATGAGTACGAGGCGGACGATATCGTCGGCACATTGGCGTCGATTTCCCGCAGCGAAGGGTTCTGTCCAACACTGCTTAGCCGCGACAAGGATTTGGCTCAACTCCTCGCAGAAGGTGAAGTGCTGTGGGACTATGGCAGTGCTGAGCCTCGTACAGTAGCTGATCTGGAGGCGCATTTTCAGGTGCCGGTGAGTCGTTTGGCGGATTATCTGGCGCTGGTTGGTGATGCCATTGATAACATTGCTGGCGTTCCGGGGATTGGCCCCAAAACAGCGGCAGCAATCATTGGTCATTATTCCTCAATTGATGCCATTCTTGAGGATCCGGATCAGCTCGCAAATTTAAAGGTTCGAGGCGCAAAAACTCTGGCTGACAAGATAGTGCCGTGGCAGGATCAGTTGTTGTTATCCCGCCAGCTTACCAAAATTTGCTGTGATGCCCCGTTGGGGATTTGCGTGGGCGAGTTACTTTGGCGCGGAATTGATAGGGCAGGGTTTACTGAATTTTGCCAGCGTATGGGATTGGGAAGTCGATTGATCAAACGAGCGGAAGGGCTGAAGTCTGCATGAAAATAGTAGCCGATGAAAACATGCCACTGGTGCGTGAATTGTTTGGTCGCTTCGGTGAAGTGGTTTGCCTGCCGGGCCGGGAGATTCAGGCTGATGACCTGCGGGATGCTGATGCATTGTTGGTTCGCTCAATCACCAAGGTGAATCGCCAACTGCTGGAAGGTAGTCGAGTAGGCTTTGTAGGCACAGCAACTATTGGCGTAGATCATGTCGACGCGGACTACTTGAAGGAGCGCGATATCGAATTCACCAGTGCGCCAGGTTGCAATGCCAACGCTGTTGTCGATTATGTGTTTTCCGCACTCTGTGCTGTAGAAATAAATTGGCAGGCACTTTTCTCTGGTGAGCAGGCAGTAGGTATTATCGGCTGTGGCAATGTGGGTGGCCGGTTGCATAAGCGATTGCGAAAGCTTGGTGTGCGAGTTCATTGCTACGATCCATTCCTGACTGCTGCAGATAATCCCGATTTGACAGATTTGCAGACAGTTCTGGATTGCTCGGTAATCTCCATGCATACGCCGCTTACCAAAGACGGTCCGCATCCCACCTTTCACATGCTGTCCGAATCGCAGCTAGCGCAATTAAAGCCCGGAACTGTATTGATCAATGCCGGCCGAGGCCCTGCGATTGATAACGAAGCCTTACTTCAGTGTTTGCAACAAGGTGTCGATATCAAGATTGTCCTGGATGTATGGGAAGCTGAGCCGGAAGTCCCGCAGGCACTAATGGATTGTGTGGCAATTGCTACACCCCACATCGCCGGCTATAGCGTTCAGGGCAAAACCAATGGAACGCGTATGGTCTACGAGGCATTTCGGAAGTGGAATGGGGCGAAAGCCGATGAGCCGAAAGAGGGTGCTGAATTAGCAGAGCTTACAGCGGACTCTTTCTGTGAGGCGATTCTGGGTGCTTACAACATTTGCCAGGACGATAGCCGTATGCGCTCTGCATTGCAGGGGTACGAGAAGGGCAGGTCGGTTGTTTTTGACCGGCTCAGAAAGGAGTATCCCCAACGCAATGAATTTAGCTGCTACAGATTGTCAGGTGGCATTGGCACAGAAGACAGCAAGCGCCTTAAGGCGCTCGGCTTTGAATTGAGTTAGCAGCTGACCGGGTCTGCCTGTTTCAGGCAGCCTTATCTTCGCTCTCTTTCTGCTCATCCAGGCTTGAGCAGGCGGTTTGAACCATCTCTTCAGTGATCGGCAACTCACGACCATTTGAGTCCACAATAGCTGCGCCGTGAAAGTCAATTTCGTTGTTTTTATCAGTGTCCTGCATAACGACTACATCTCCTTGTTAGAGTGGAAACATACAACAGTATTACTGGTACCTCAATACTTCGGCCGGGAGTCTATTACTGAAAGGTGACACTAATGTGTCACCGTTTCTGGTGTGCAACAGACCCTGGGAGATGCTATTTGCGATATCGCGCCAAGAACTGGCCCAATCGGTCAATGGCTTCTGATAAGTCTTCCACGGTTGGCAAAAAAACAATCCGAAAGTGATCTGGCTTTGGCCAGTTGAAGGCCGTACCTTGCACCAGCAGGATGTGCTCCTGTGTCAAAAGGTCGAGTATCAGCTGTTCATCGCTTTCTATTGGGTAGACATCGGGGTCCAGTCTCGGGAAAAGATACAAAGCGCCCATAGGCTTTACGCAGCTGACACCGGGAATATCGTTTAGCTTTCGCCAGGCCAATTCACGTTGTTCATATAGCCTGCCTCCGGGTTTTGTCAGATCATCAATGCTTTGATAGCCCCCCAAAGCGGTCTGAACAGCAAACATTGCCGGTACGTTGGCACAGAGGCGCATTGATGCCAGTGTTTCTATTCCGGAGAAATAACCATTAGCTCTTTGCCGGTCTCCACTGACAATCAACCAGCCGGATCGAAACCCCGCCATTCTGTGGGTCTTGGACAAACCGTTAAAAGTGAGACAGACAATATCAGTTGCCAGTGTTGCCAGGGGCGTATGTACGGCACCGTCATAGAGAATCTGGTCATAAATTTCATCGGCAAAGACAATCAAATCTCTTTCCCGAGCAATCTGCACCAGGTCTTCGAGAACGTCTTCACTGTATACGGCTCCAGTAGGGTTGTTGGGGTTGATAACCACAATGCCCCGAGTGCGATCAGTGATCTTGCTATTAATGTCTTCCAGGTTGGGTTGCCAGCCATTTTCTTCATCACACAGGTAGTGAACTGGCTTTCCGCCAGCCAGTGAGACAGCGGCCGTCCACAGTGGGTAGTCTGGGGCGGGGATCAAGATCTCGTCGCCGTCATTCAGCAGCGCCTGCATCGCCATGACAATCATTTCACTGACACCGTTACCGATAACGATATCATCGACAGTGACCCCTTTTATTCCCTGGAGCTGGCAGCGCTGCATGATCGCTTTACGGGCACTGTACAGGCCTTTGGATTGGCCATATCCCTGTGCTTTGGGCAGGTTGTGGATTACATCATGAATGATTTCATCGGGAGCAAAGAGTCCAAAAGGGGCGGGGTTACCGATATTCAGCTTCAGGATTCGGCAGCCTTCTTCTTCCAGCCGGTGAGCGTGCTCATGTATCTGGCCACGGATGTCGTAGCAGACATTTGCCAGTTTGTTGGATTTTGGTATTGATGGCTTGGTCATAGTGTTTGTGTTTGTTTGGGGCAAAAATAGTAAGCCATGCTATAACGAACTCAGGAATAGATGGAAATTCCAAAGTGTCATAGAGTTAGAACCTTTGTACCTGGGTAAATCCTTGGCTTGGGGGCACATTCCTGTATAAGTAATAAGCAGGAGCGCAAGATGTTGATAAACATCGTGAATTATTACAGAAAAGTGTTGACAGCTTTTTGTCTGGTTCATAGAATGCGCGCCTCTTCGTTGATGACGCCGCCAACGCGGTTGAATCAAATTAGAGAGTTCAGTGTCCCGTTCGTCTAGAGGCCTAGGACACCGCCCTTTCACGGCGGTAACAGGGGTTCGACTCCCCTACGGGATGCCATGCGGGAATAGCTCAGTTGGTAGAGCGCAACCTTGCCAAGGTTGAGGTCGCGAGTTCGAACCTCGTTTCCCGCTCCAATTTCCTTTTGGAGATGGCATTGAACTCTAACGAAGATGCTTGCATAAGCACCGTGTCCCGTTCGTCTAGAGGCCTAGGACACCGCCCTTTCACGGCGGTAACAGGGGTTCGACTCCCCTACGGGATGCCATGCGGGAATAGCTCAGTTGGTAGAGCGCAACCTTGCCAAGGTTGAGGTCGCGAGTTCGAACCTCGTTTCCCGCTCCAAATTCCAGAAAGGCGCAGATCGAAAGGTCTGCGCCTTTTTGCATTGCCGAATTCATCACGCAGAGTGCGTTATACTTTGCGCCCTTTATCGCATCGGAAGATGTGTTTAACGCTATGACAATAAGGCAAATTCAATGACGGCAGCTCTTAAGATTACCGATTTGCAGAAGGTGTACGGTAACGGTTTTGAGGCGCTGAAGGGCATCAGTCTGGAGGTTCAGCCCGGCGACTTTTTTGCGTTGCTTGGACCCAATGGTGCAGGTAAGTCCACCTCTATTGGAATCATCTGTTCGCTGGTGCGGAAAACGAGCGGCAAGGTGGAGATTTTTGGTCAGGATATTGATGAGAACTTCTCCCTGGCCAAGCAACACATCGGTGTCGTACCCCAGGAATTCAATTTCAACCAGTTCGAGAAGGTTTACGACATTCTGATTAATCAGGCCGGTTACTTTGGCCTGTCGCCCTCTGTGGCTGCCGAGCGGGCAGAGAAGTACCTGCGTTTGCTGGGGCTGTGGGAGAAGCGTAAAAGTGTCTCACGCATGCTCTCGGGTGGTATGAAGCGTCGCCTGATGATTGCCCGCGCAATGATTCACGAGCCCAGGCTGCTGATCCTGGATGAGCCGACTGCAGGGGTGGATATCGAGCTTCGCCGTTCCATGTGGGAGTTTCTGCGCGAGCTGAATGCCAGCGGAACCACGATTATCCTGACCACCCACTATCTGGAAGAGGCGGAGAGTCTGTGCCGCAATATCGCCATTATTGACCATGGCAAAATCGTACAGAACACAAGTATCAGAGCGCTGTTGCGACAGTTGAATAAAGAGGTGTTTGTGCTCGATGTGGCGGATCAGCTGGTCGAGCTGCCGAAGATTCCCGGTTTTCAGGCGCGACTGGTTAATGAAGATGACGGTTGTCATATCGAAGTGGAAATTGAAAAGGGGCAGTCCCTCAATGCGGTGTTTTCAGCGCTGAGCGAGCAGGGCATTCAGGTGCAGAGTATGCGCAACAAAGCCAATCGCCTTGAGGAGATGTTTGTGTCGATGACTAACAGTGGTAAGGAGGCGGCACAATGAACGCCAAGGCTCAATGGATCGCTTTTCAAACCATCGTTACCAAAGAGATTCGCCGGTTTACTCGCATCTGGATGCAAACCCTGTTGCCGCCGGCAATTACCATTAGTCTCTACTTTATTATCTTTGGCACATTAATTGGCCCGCGCATTGGCGAGATGGCCGGTTTCAGCTATATGGAGTTTGTGGTGCCCGGGTTGATTATGATGTCGGTAATCACCAACTCGTATTCCAATGTGGTGTCATCGTTCTTCAGTACCAAGTACCAGCGCAGTGTCGAAGAGATGCTGGTGTCGCCGGTTCCCCATTACATTATCTTGCTGGGGTTCTGTGTTGGTGGTGTGGCTCGAGGCCTGTCGGTGGGCTTTATTGTGACGTTGCTGTCGCTGTTCTTTACTGACCTGCAGGTGACGCATTTGGGCGTAACCATAGGTATTGTACTTTGTACGTCGATCATGTTTTCGCTGGCGGGTTTTATCAATGCGGTATTTGCTCGTAACTTTGATGACATATCGATCATACCGACATTTGTACTGACGCCGCTGACTTACCTGGGTGGAGTGTTTTACTCAATAAGTTTGCTGCCGAACTTCTGGCAGGGTGTATCGATGGCAAACCCGGTCTTGTACATGGTGAATGCGTTCCGTTATGGCGTGCTCGGAGTGTCCGATATCGACGTAACCTGGGCGTTCGTAATGGTAATAATTTTCAGTATCGGCCTGTTCTGGGTCGCGTTGTATCAGCTTGAAAACGGCACTCGGTTGCGCAGTTAAAGAGCAGGGAAAGAGTCAAGAAAAGTAATGACAGATTTATCCAAGTTACACCTAGGTAAACAGACGGAATATGTATCGCAATATGATGTAAGTCTGCTTACACCGATCCCAAGGGCGCTTGGACGTGCCGAGCTGGGTATTGAGGGGCGGGAGCAGCAGTTTGTCGGTTCGGATCTGTGGACCGGCTTTGAACTGTCTTGGTTGAACAGTCGTGGTAAACCGCAAGTGGCTATTGCTGAATTTGTGGTTCCAGCTGACAGTGAGTCAATCATTGAGTCAAAGTCATTCAAGTTGTACCTGAACTCATTCAATCAGTCCCGTTTTGAAAGTTGGGGTGAGGTGCGCCGTCTGCTTCAGAAAGATTTGAGTGAATGCGCCAATGGGGAAGTGGCAGTGCGATTGTTCACCCTGAGCGAGTATGGCCGCACTGGTGTAGCTGAGCTGCAGGGCGAGTGTGTCGATGATATCGATACCGATATTGATTGCTACAAACCCAACCCGGATTTTCTCAAGTGCACGGATGGTGGTGAGCTGGTTGAAGAGACTCTTCACAGTCACCTGCTGAAATCAAACTGCCCGGTTACCGGCCAGCCGGATTGGGCGAGCATTTACATTCAATATCGCGGTGCGAAAATTTGTCGGGAAGGACTGCTGAAATACATCGTGTCATTTCGCGAGCAGCAGGACTTTCACGAGCAGTGCGTAGAGCGGGTATTTACCGAGATTATGGCGCGTTGTTCACCAGAGCAGCTGGATGTGTACGCTCGCTATACTCGCCGTGGCGGCCTGGATATTAATCCCTGGCGTAGTACCCACAAAACCCAGCCACCGAGCTGGCGTTTGTCTCGACAGTAACTCGACAGTAACTCGTCATTAACCCTTCATTAATAAAAAGGGGGGGGAGTCAGGCTGGGTTAGATTTTCTGCTTTTCCAGCCTGATTGCTGCCTGTTTCAGTGACTTCAGAATGCGATCTTTGTCGTAGTTATTGATCTTGTCGAGATCCATATAGACCGAAAAGCCGTCGGTTGCGTGTTCGAAGTAGGTCTGGTCTTTGCCAAGATTCTTGCGCATGTCCAGCGCGGAGTAGACTTTGACCGGGTGCTGGTAACCTTTCACATTAATTTCGCCTTTATCCTCACAGACGATCACATCCTTAACCAGCGAGTAGCACTCGTGCGAGATCAGAATTTCACCCGGTTGGGCGGCAGATTCCAAGCGACTGGCAAGGTTTACTTCGGTTCCGAGGAGGGTGTAGTCAAGGCGATTTTCTGTACCGAAGTTACCTACAGTGCAGTAACCGGTGTTGATACCCATGCGAATTTCCAGGGGTTTCTGAATGCCCTGGTTGGCCCAGCGCAGTTGCAGTGCCTTCATGTGCTTCTTCATGGCAATTGCCATGGAAACACAGGCTACACAGTCGGTCTTGGCGCCACGGCTGTTGGGGTCACCAAAAAACACCATCATGCCATCGCCGATAAATTTATCGATGGTGGCTCCAAACTTCAGGGCGATGTCAGACATCTCGGTCAGGTAATTATTGAGCAGGGCAGTCAGTGCTTCCGCTTCCATTTCCTCAGCCAGTTCGCTGAACCCTTTGATGTCTGAAAAGAAAATCGTCAATTTTTTGCGTTGAGTTTCCAGTTTTACCTCTTTGCCAGACAGGATCTCCTTGCGCAGGGCAGGGGACAGATATTTCGAGAGTTTGTAGGTGCGAAGCTTCAGTTGCAACATTTGCTGGCTAAGGCTCTGTATCTGCTGGCGCAAAAACTGGCTGCTGCCATAGGAGTAGAGGCTGGAGATAAAAAGGTAGAGGCCAAATGTAACTGCAGCAACCAGCCCGTAATTTGCAGATAACTCCGACTCGAAATTGAGGTTATATTGCAAGGCATACAAGCCGGCACCGGTCGCGAGTGCCGCTGCTGCTTCGAGGCCTCGCAGCAGTCCACCACTGCTAAATGCGCAATGCAGGCTCATTAGAAGAAGCAGGCCGGTTGGAAGTAGCGAAAAGTTGGTGTAGGCCAAAAACAGGCCCATCATCAGGAAATCAAGAACACCACTGATGTGGTAGGTCATATCCCGGTGTTCGGGTTTGGAGAACTTCAGGATTATCTGGCTAATCAACGCATAACTGGCAATGGCAATACACAATGTAATTGTGGCCATTCCCAAAGAGCTGTCACTTTTCAGGATCAAAATGGCCAATACAGCAAGACTGGCTAGCGCGCGAAACACATCCTGAATCCCGTGACGGATGTCAGTAATTGTGGGTTGGGGCGACGTCAGAGTCTGTTCTTTCATGTTCATTGTTATTCTGCACCGGGTGATTATGTATCACTCTTCTGCTTGGCTTACTATCGCGAGAATGAAATCAGGTATCATTCGAGCCACTATTTTGTTCTTTGTTAGTGAATAAGTCTATGAAAGCTTTAGAAGTTTTGCACAACCGTGTCTCAGTACCATCTTTGGAGGCGCCGGCTCCCGAGGGGGAAGTGCTGCTGAATATCCAGCGAGCTGCCCTGCGAGCGGCTGATCACAGGCTGCTGCAGCCCTGGCGCTTCCTTGTTATTGAGGGTGAAGGTCTTGACCGGCTCGGGGAACTCTTTGTCCAGTCCAAAACCAACCCCAATGAGCCAATGTCCGAGGCGGAGAGGGCCAGTTGGGCTGCCAAGCCCCACCGCGCACCAATGATTATCGTAGCCATTGCCTCTATTCACGACGACCCGAAGGTTCCTGAGGTTGAGCAGCTTATCTCAACAGGCTGCGCGGTCCAGAACATGCTAAACGCTGCCCATGCCCAAGGGATTGGCGCCATGTGGCGAACCGGCGACTTTGCTTACAATGAAGTGGTCAAAACGGGACTTGGCCTGGCTGAAAATGAACAGATTGTCGGTTTCCTTTACCTGGGTACCCCAAAGGGCAGATTGAAGCCAGTACCAGCTGTATCTCCTGATCAATTCTTCACCGCTTGGTAACGTTGATTTTGAGGGCGCAGTTGTGTAAAGTGCGCGCCTCTTCCAGTCGAGCTGTTGATATGACTGAAAGAGAAACGGTGAGGTGTCCGAGTGGTCGACTCGAGGTCTCACCGAGAGAGCGCCGAAGCAAAGCGTAGGCGACCCGAAGGGCGAAGGCGTAAGCCTGAGTAACGAGCACGACGTGCGACTTCGTGGGTTCTCGAAAGCACAATTTAGTTTTACACGGTGAGGTGTCCGAGTGGTCGACTCGAGGTCTCACCGAGAGAGCGCCGAAGCAAAGCGTAGGCGACCCGAAGGGCGAAGGCGTAAGCCTGAGTAACGAGCACGACGTGCGATTTCGTGGGTTCTCAAAAGCACAATTTAGTTTTACACGGTGAGGTGTCCGAGTGGTCGAAGGAGCACGCCTGGAAAGTGTGTATACGGCAACGTATCGAGGGTTCGAATCCCTCCCTCACCGCCACAATCAAAGCCCAGCGCAAGCTGGGCTTTTTTGTGCGTGAGTGGAGGGTGAGAAGCCTCGCCGGGTTCGACAAAATGCGGCTGAGCATTTTGCACGAGGAGCGAAGCGATGAAGCCCCGCAGGGGTGTTTGCAGCCTAAAGGCTGCAGGCATGTAATCCCTCCCTCACCGCCACAATCAAAGCCCAGCGCAAGCTGGGCTTTTTTGTGCGTGAGTGGAGGGTGAGAAGCCTCGCCGGGTTCGACAAAATGCGGCTGAGCATTTTGCACGAGGAGCGAAGCGACGAAGCCCCGCAGGGGTGTTTGCAGCCTAAAGGCTGCAGGCATGTAATCCCTCCCTCACCGCCACAATCAAAGCCCAGCGCAAGCTGGGCTTTTTTGTGCGTGAGTGGAGGGTGAGAAGCCTCGCCGGGTTCGACAAAATGCGGCTGAGCATTTTGCACGAGGAGCGAAGCGACGAAGCCCCGCAGGGGTGTTTGCAGCCTAAAGGCTGCAGGTATGTAATCCCTCCCTCACCGCCACAAATAGAAACCCGGCTTCGGCCGGGTTTTTTGTTTCTACTTCCTTAAATCAGCATTGATAAAACACAATCAAAGCATTCACGTTGTTATGGGTTACGCACGGTAACTTCTCCCATTTTGGGCATCCATCAATAGCTGATCACAGAAAACTTACGCTATAGTGGTTTCTGCTTGAATACTGGTCAGTTGTTACTCAAATTTGATACCTGACTCCAGTCTTAATCAGAGGTCATAGACCGGCGTGCATGAAATAGAGTGTCCATTCTGTGGGCTACATCAGCGGTTTCCGCCACTTGAGCATCATGAGCAGGTTCATTGCAGTCGCTGCTCATCTCATTTGACGGGCTACAATAAGCGATTCCTGCAAAACCTGGTGGCGTATTCTATCGCCGCATTAATCATGCTTGCGGCATCGTGGCCATTTCAGTTTCTGTCACTCAGTGCAACAGGGCAAAGCCATGTAATGAGATTGGCGGGTGGTATTAGCACAATGCTGGAGCAGGGCTACTGGTTGCTGGCGGTCATTCAGGTGTTAATAGTATTCGCTATTCCCTCATTGATTTTGACCGGGATTTTGTATCTGGCGGTGCCTCTGTTGCTTGGCCAACCTGCACCGAAGTATTCAGGGCAGGTGTTGAATTTAATAGAGCGATTGCACCCCTGGGGGATGGCGGAGATTTTCCTGATCGGGGTGTTGGTGAGTCTGGTAAAGATTTCCTCACTGGCGGATGTGGGATTTGGTACCTCTTTTTACACCTATCTGTTTTTTACCATTCTGATGGTGATGACTCTATTGCAATACGATGATTGGCAGTTGCGACAGCGACTGGGTGTCCAGCTCAAGAGGCATGAATCCAGTGGCAATACCCAGAGTATCTGGGCTTTATTGATAGCATCAGCAATTTTGTTTATTCCTGCCAATACGCTCCCCATCATGAGTACGACATTATTTGGGCGAAGTGATCCTAATACAATCATCGGTGGGGCTGTTGTTCTTTGGGATGAAGGTTCGTACCTCATAGCATCAGTGATTCTGGTTGCGAGTGTGATTGTGCCTCTGGTCAAGATTATTATCTTGAGCTTTTTAACCTATTCGATTCAGGTAGGAAGCTTTAGTCGGCCGGATCAGCGGTTGTCACTTTACAAGTGGGTCGAGGCTATAGGCCGCTGGTCTATGATAGATGTATTTGTGGTGTCGGTATTGGTAGCTCTGGTGCAATTTGACAATGCGATCACAATCTATCCTGGGCCGGCAGTTATGTCATTTGCGCTGATGGTTATACTCACTATGTTTGTCACATTGCAGTTTAATACCAGATTGATCTGGTTGCAGGTTCAGAAGGGGAGTTAATAGATTGCTCGCTAAAGTATCCAAAAAACGCGGTATTTCCGTAGCCTGGCTTTTGCCAATTCTGGCATTAGTTTTTTGTCTATGGATTTTGTTGCAGCAGTGGCTCGACAAGGGGGCCACAATCACCATTGAGTGCCAGACTGCCTCAGGGCTTGAAGTGGATAAAACCAAGGTCAGGATTCGCGATGTGGATGTGGGCGTCGTGACGGATATCCAGCTCAGTGATGATTACAGCAAGGTCATTGTTAGCGCCCAGCTCGACAATGAGGTCTCTGACCTGCTAACGGAAGAAGCCCAATTCTGGGTGGTTTCGCCACGTGTAACGAGCAGTGGGGTGTCGGGCTTAAATACCTTGCTTTCCGGGGTTTATATAGAGTGGTCGCCAGGCTATGAAGGCGAAGAACAACGCAATTTTATCGCTTTGGATCATCCTCCAATTACGCCAGCGGGTACGCCTGGGCTTCACGTGGCATTGATCAGTGAAGATCGTTTTGAATATACCGTAGGTGACCCGGTAATTTATAAAGGGCTGACAGTGGGAAGGATTGAGGATGTAGATTACAGCCTTGATACCGGCGAAGTGCGTTACAGTGCTTTTATTGAAGCTCCTTATCATCAATTAATAAATACCAATACGCGTTTCTGGAACTCAAGCGGGGTGTCAGTTTCGTTAAATGCAGATGGTTTGAATGTGGAAACCGAAAGTTTGGTATCACTTTTAATGAATGCGGTGAGTTTTGGTGAGTTATCGCCAGCAGGGAAAGGAAATCCGATTGATGCCAAGACACGGTTTCATATATATGCCAATCGGGAAGAAGCAAACCACCCCACATACCTTTATCGTCTGAATTACATTCTGCTGATAAGTGATTCTGTAAGAGGACTATCGGTAGGTGCGCCGGTTCAATACCGAGGACTTGAGATTGGGGAGGTTTTAGAAATTAATGTATCTGTGCCTGATAGACCTACGGTAATTTCTAATGATTACCAGATTCCGGTATTGATCACTATACAGCCAGGTAAGCTTGGCCTTGAAGACACAAGGGAGAATCAGTTATTTGTTCAGGAGCAAATTTCCCAATGGACCAGGCAAGGATTAAAAGCTCAATTACAAACTGGTAATTTATTGACTGGGCAACTGTATGTGGAGTTGCAACACTTTCCGGACTTGCAAGTAGCCAGTGTGGAACGTTTTGACGATTATCCGGTGATCCCTGTTCGAGCCAATGATTACAGCCAGATTGCCATCGAAGCGGGAAGGCTGCTTGCCAAACTCAACGAATTACCTCTGGACGATTTGGCCGGTTCAGCCAATGACTTGATGTCAGGGTTGACTGAGTCAGTGGCAGTATTGAGTAAAGTTGGCAATGATCTGCAGGTGATGCTGAAAGAGGCCAATCAGGAAGAGTTGATTTCCCAGATAAATGATTCACTAAAAGCGTTATCTGTATTAGCCCGGGGTTATTCGGAAGGCTCTTCGAGTTACGATGAATTGGTTAAGCTCATGGAGTCTGTTAATACTCGATTGCTGGACTTAAAGCCGCTGTTGAGAACTTTGAAAGAGCAACCCAATAGCCTGATTTTTGGCGTTGAGTCCGAAGAAGAAAGAATCCCACGACGGTCGCCTGCACAATAATGGAGCTGATTTAATGAAAAAACTGTTGCTGACATGCCTGATTATATTGACCGCTGGTTGTGCTTCTTCTCCGTTAACCGTTAGCTATTACCTGTTAGATAATGATGCGCGGGTATCCCAGGAAAAGGCACCTGTTCAGCAGCATTTGTTGCTAAAAGATATTTCAGTGGCTAATTATCTGCAACAGCCCGAACTTTGCATTCTGGATGACAATTACCAGCTTTATTTTTCCAGTCGTCACCAGTGGGGTGAGCCCTTGGTTAACAGCATAGCCAGGGTATTAAATGATGACCTTCTTCGGTCAGCGGCCATTCAATTGGTTCGTGTAAATGATCCGGATGTGGTTCAGGCTAACAAGTGGCTGAAGCTAAACATTGATCACTTTGCCCCCACCAGTGGTGGGGAAGTGATTTTGGCAGGTACTTACTGGTTGGGAGAGGGAGTGCAAGTAACCCGACAGCCATTTTCGTATCGCACAGCACTGGAAGGTGACGGGTACAGCCAGTCAGTTGCCAAACAACGTGAACTGCTTGTCCAGCTTTCTGAAAGTATTGCCAATCAGGTTGGCCGTTAACCTACCGGGTCTTCCAGCTGTAAAGGGGCGGTACAGGCCTTGGATTTAACCTGCACAACTTCGATTATTTTTGCTGCTAAGATATTCCAAGTTGAAACTGGCGAGCCCAAGATTGCCGTCAATTGGCTTTCTGGCAACTCATCTCGGGTGCATCATATCCCCAGACAATCGTGGCCTCTTCCTGATGCTCCCAAAACATCTCATTACGGCCCTGATATTTGGTGCCGCTGGCGCTGGGCTGTTGAAACATTACAGAGACACTGTCTCCGCGTTCTGCAATGAGAGTTGCGGGTTCGGTGTCGTAAAAAGTCACTACCACTTCATTGGCGGGATTTCCTTCACAGGTATAACGCACAGGCCCCTTGAATGAAACCAGGCGATAGCGGGCTTGCAGCTCGGCTATGCGACGCAGGTAGAGTGTTTCAACACACTGCAATTTATCTTCCGATTTCCAGCAGTCGTCACGCCCCTTGATCCAGCCTCGCTGCTCGGCTTTGAGAGTTGGTGGCTGTTCGTTAACCGCTATTTTTAGTGCGGCGGCGTACACTTCTGCAAGTTTACGATCCAGCCCGGACAGGGTGGGGCTTTCACAGATAAGTGCTGGAATGCTGCCCGGGGAAACTGTGCTGCAATCAAATGAGGGATTGAAGGTAACCGGGTTTTTAGTATCAACTGTTGTATCCGATTCGCCTTTTGTGGCGAGCAAGTTATCAATGTAACGGCACCAGCTTTCGCTATTGCGGGCGGGGACATCTGGATTGCCACGTACTTTCAACTTGAATTCCACTACTGACTTCCACTCCTCTGAACCTATGTCCGGGCCATGACCAGCGCCATCTCCTGTTGTCACTTTTTGCTCAACCGAGATGAACCAGGCTTCTGTACAGAGCGCTGGTGCCGCATCAGGAGATTCTGTGTGCTCAATGTTATCCTGGCAGCCAAGTAACATTACTACAAAAATCAATTGCCAAATACGCATCGTCTACTCCTTCAAAAGACCTGCTGGTATCAATACCAAACGCTCTCAGTATCTACTTTCTGAAAGATAAGGATACTTCGATCCCCAGATTTTTGGTAACTCTATGACAAGTGGTCATTAACTTGTAGAGCGGGTTTGGTTGTCCACACCTTATTCTGGTGTACATTTATGTAACGTACCAAGGTTGTAAATCAATATGACGTGACCTGTATGGCTATGTGAAATGAGGGTTTACACATGTCAGGCCTCAAAACCAAATCAACCATAATCGATCCGGCAGAAACAGAAAAACTTGAAGCAACGCTATCTTTGATCGGCAGATCATTGGATCAAGATGATTTTCTGATTCAACATATTTGATAAAGTGCCGTCTTCTTAATTTGCTCCTGCATAGTAGTATATATGCAGGAGTGCATTGACCCTGACGTATTAACCCTTAACTGAACATGGCATATTTATCAGGAGAATCTCTCCTTAACTTTCAAAACTTCAGGTAACACTGATTTAAAAAGTGCTACCAGCTGCGGGTCAAAGTGCACACCTGCAGATTCTTCCAATAATCCTATGGCATCATCAACGGGCCACTCTTCCTTGTAAGGTCTTTTTGAGGTTAGGGCGTCAAAGACATCGGCGATGGCAACGATACGACCGATTCGAGGTATATCCTGGCCAGAAAGTCCTTTGGGGTAACCTTGGCCGTTCCACTTTTCATGGTGGGTGAGGGCAATGGTTTTGGCCATTTGTAAAAGCTCGGATGCATCATCGCCAATAATTTGTGCGCCGATCTCACAATGGGTTTTCATGACATCAAATTCGTCTTCTTCGAGCTTGGCTGGTTTTTTCAGGATGCTATCCGGTATGCCAATCTTCCCAATATCATGCATTGGAGCTGCATTGAACAGCATCTCGGCTTCGGACTCGCTCATGCCAGCTGCTAACCCCAAAATGCGGGCATAGTGGCTCATTCGTATTACGTGCAGGCCAGTGTCATCATCTTTATATTCTGCTGCCCGACCCAGTCGTTGAATAATTTGCAATCGAGTTGCGTGAATCTCTTCAGTACGCTGTTGCACCTTTCTTTCCAATACACGATTTTGATCGTAGAGCGCCAGGTGGGTTTTTACCCGTGCCTTCACAATAGGTGGGCTAATGGGTTTGGTGATGTAATCGACGGCACCTAATTCAAAGCCTTTGATTTCATCCTGTAAGCCAATTTTTGCAGTGATAAAAAGAACTGGTATATGGCGAGTGGTTGGGTCAGCTTTCAGGGTTTCACACACTTGATAACCGTCAATTCCGGGCATCATGATATCGAGAAGGATAATATCGGGAGGGGATTTATGAACCACTTCCAGAGCTTTGTGTCCGTTGATCGCGGCCTTGACCTTGTAATCCTGATTGAGAGTATTTACCAATACCTCAATGTTTTCCGGGGTATCGTCAACAACAAGTACAGTTTGCTTACTATCAGTCATAACATCACCTTTGGTGTCAATTCCATTTACCCAGTTACAACAACATTATTTTAGGCAAGTGCTTCTTTCAGTTCGTTAAGTGAGTCACAAGCCTGATCAAAATCATAATCTTCGAGAGATTTTACTATCTGTGTCAGATGGTTTTCATATGTTCCCATACCTGGCTCAGCCAGCAACTCTTCCAGTACTTCATTTGCCAGTGTGTCGGAGTCCGAAAGCAGTTCATCTAACTTTTCCAGCAACGAGTTAATGCGAACTTTGTCTATTACCTCAACCGTTTTATTTTGAGTGATGATTGACTTTTCATTTTCAAGAAATTGAAGGCCGTTGAGCGTCAAGGATAGTTCAGCATTCAAAGAGGCCAGAATCCCTTCAATTTCTTGATCGGAGGCGTTCTTCCTGCAGTATCCCTCTAACACCTCGGCGGCTGCTTGTACCTTCTCTGCGCCAATATTGCCAGCCACACCCTTCAGGGTGTGAGCCAGTCGTTCACTGTCATTATTTTCTCTGGATTTATGTGCTTCCCTGAACTGGGATTCAAAGTCGCGGTAACCACGTTTAAATTTTTTCAATAATTTTAAGTAAAGAGCCTTGTTGTTTTGAGTGGTTTCAAGGCCTCTTGAAACGTTAATCCCCGGTAGCTCCTCCGGGATTAATGTTTCTGAATCTGTTTCACTCGAAATAATGGCCGTAAGTGGCTGGGCAGGTTGGCTGGGAGTAATCCATTTGGCCATTGTATTAAAGAGTTCTCCGACATTGATTGGTTTGGCAATGTGATCATTCATACCGGCAGTAACTACCTTTTCACGATCCCCAACCATGGCATTGGCAGTCATTGCCAGTATCGGTAAGTCAGCCCATTTAGCCTGCTGACGGATTTGCCGGGTTGCTTCATAGCCATCCAGGACCGGCATTTGGCAATCCATCAAAACACCATCAAAGTCTTCCTTTTGTAGGGCTTCGATCGCTTCCAGACCATTGCTGGCAACTTCTACGGTCATTCCGTTGTTCCTGAGCAGGTCCACTGCCAACTCCTGGTTTATTTCGTTGTCTTCAACCAGGAGAATACGTGCGCCGCGCAATTTGGCTGCTGATTTATCTGTAACTTCTTTTCGGTAACTGGCAGAGGTACCGGATATTCTGCCTCGGCCAAGACCACTCATAATGGCATCGAGTAAACTGGAAGGTGTAACTGGTTTACTTAGGAAGCTGCTGATTTGGACGCCTTCAGCGGCTTGTTTTGCTTCTTCGCGACCATAAGCTGTCACCATGATAATAGTGGGTAACTCTTTTAAATGACCTTGGGACTGAATGACTCTTGCGGTTTCGACTCCGTCCATGCCATCCATTTTCCAGTCCATCAGCAGCACCTGATAACTTGAAGAATCCGTCTGTTTTTTCAGTTGATCTAGAGCAGCCTGCCCGCTGTCCACCTGATCTACATCTATTCCAAGTGAAGAGAGTATGGTGGTAAGGATATGACGGGATGATTGATTGTCATCAACCACGAGTACTCGGATATCCCCAAGTACGGTTTGGCATTCCCGTCGCAGTGGCTCATCCTGCTGTTCCTGCTTGCCCAATTTCACTGTAAATATGAACTCACTGCCATTCCCCGGGCTGCTGTTAACCCAAATTTCACCACCCATTCTTTCAGTCAGGCTTTTGCTGATGGCCAAACCCAAACCGGTGCCGCCATATTTTCGAGTTGTGGAGGAATCCGCCTGGGAGAAGGACTGGAATAGTCGGGATTGCTGCTCCGCTGACATACCTATACCGGAATCTTTTACTGAAAACTTTAGAAAAACTGAGTCAGGTTGTTGATCAAGAACTTCAGCGCGAATGATGACTTCTCCGGTGTCAGTAAACTTGACCGCGTTATTACCCAGGTTGACCAGAATTTGCCCCAGGCGTAGAGGGTCTCCAATCAATGCACTGGGCAGATCTGCCGGAAGATCAAACAACAGTTCCAGGCCTTTTTCTTCTGCCTTCAATCCGACGAGATTTGCCAGGTTGTCAAAAACATCCTCGATTCGAAAATCCACGTTTTCAATATCCAGCTTGCCGGCTTCAATCTTTGAAAAGTCGAGAATGTCATTAATGATGCCAAGCAGTGACTCTGCGGAACGATGCACTTTCTGCACATAATTACGCTGCTTACGATCCAGCTCGGTTTGCAGGGCAAGATAAGACATGCCGATGATCGCATTCATAGGTGTACGAATTTCATGGGACATATTAGCGAGGAAGTCACTTTTGGCCTGGTTGGCTTGATCCGCCTGTTCCCGCGCATCGACCAGCTCAGCAGTGCGCTCTTCCACCTTATCTTCCAGTTCGTCACGAGCGTGTACCAGTGACTTGTTGGCTCGATCACCTATCCATGCACTGAATGCCATGAGGCTCAATGAGAGAAACAGGGAAATACCGACAACGGCATAGAGAGTTTTTCTAGAGATGTCGAAGGCTGAAAGTGCCTCGGACTCATCCATTTCAGTGACAATGCCTATTCCCAGCTGAGGGTTCCAGTGCCAGGTACTTATCGTTGAAATGCCTCGGTAGTCTTTTGCCCCTTCAAGATGAATACCGCTTTTTCCAGCCCTAATTGCTTCTCCTACAACAGTAAACTGTCGCTTACTGGCCGGTAAGTTTTCATCTGGAACGGTTAATGGAATATTCAGGATGGAACTCTGGTCATTTCTCAGAAGACCTGATTCAATTAATTGGGCATTAAATCGGCTCTTGGAGATCATTGCGCCATAAGGATTAACAGCATAAGACTCCCCGGTTTGGCCAATTCTTCCTTTTCTGAAAATGTCTGAAAATTCTTCTTTGGGGTCAAAAGACGCGACTACAGCAGCAATAGGCTCTCCTTTGTAGTCATTTACCGGTGCAACAAAGTACATGGCTGGATCACTGCTGCCGGGAGGGAGCAGGGGAGGAATGAAGGCAGTTTTTCCAGTAAATGCAGTTTCCTGAAGTTTTGAGTAGAGGTGGTCAATAGAGGGACTGTCATCGAAAACCGCCGTGCCGTCCTTTAATACCATTGAAATCTGCCAGTTGTCAGAATCACTCACAGATTTTTTCAATAGCGCCTTAAGGGACAATTTTTCATTACTGTCAATATTTATACTTTGATCTTTACCGGTTAATTCAAATAAGGTACTCAGTCCAGGTTCATTGGCAATGAGGTTTATCATGCGTTCCTTGCCGCGTATCCAGTAAACCAGAGTATCTTCAGTGGCTTGTAACACGGTAGTTAAAGCCTCACCTGAGCGCTCCCTGGCAATTCGTTCTTCCTTGGATAGTGAATACCACGTCACACCTACAACCAGGATCAATATTGAGCAAACACCCAGTGCGATGAAAAACCGCAATCGACCGGAGTGATAAAGGGAAATGATATCTCCCTGCTTGCGAGCTATCAGCCAGGCAATGGCAAGAAAGACAGCTGCCATTAATATGATCAGGGCGATCATTCGAAGAATCGGTATTCTGGTTTCTGAGAGACTGGAGGAAGTTGCTGTGTTTTCTTCCAGATCAATACTGACCCATCGATTGCGGATAGCATCCCGTTGGGCGGGCGTTATCTCGGCAAGTACCTTGTTCAGTATGCCTACAAGTTCTGGCCAGTCATTGCGTACTCCAAAGGCCAGCTCATATTCAAACTCAGTGGGAAAGTTAATTTTCAGGTTGGTTATGGCGAGCTCATTGACCCTGTCGAGAGCAGTAATTTTGTTGGCCAGAATTGCATCTATGGTTCCTTCCGAAACCTGTTGTAAACCCACAGAGATATTATCCAGGTAAACAAGGTTTACTTCAGGGTAATTGGTTCGAACCCATTCGGTGGAGGCGTAGCTGGCTATGACCCCCAGTGTACGATCCTTAAAGTTTCTCAAGTTACCTAATCGCTCTTCATCAGCACGGGTGATTACTACCGTAGGAACCTGATAATAAGACTCAGTAAACAGGAAGTTATCCCTGCGTTCAGGTGTGTCAACCATTCCCGGAAAGAGATCCAGTTGACCTTGTTTGCCAAGCTCAACTGCTTCCGACCAGCTGATGTCAGTTTTTGGGCTGAATTCAATGCCTAAATGACTGGCGACAATTTCGCTGTAATCCGCAATCATGCCGCGATATCTTCCATCTTCATTTACGAATTCAAATGGTCGCCAGTCTGGGTCGACACCCACACGAATAATCGGATGCTGATTTAACCAGGCCTGCTCGGATTCTGTCAGGTTTTTACCGGGTATTGAAAAGTTACTGTCACTCAGCGTTGATGGCTGAAGCCACCTGGAAAGAATCTCCTGGCGTTCTGTATGTGTAATTGAGGAGATGGCTTTAGTGAGTATGGATTCAAGGATTGGCTTATCACCATTAACCAACATACGTAGAGGGTTGTTGTCCAGTTCACTGGGGAAGGAACGCAATCCGGAAAGCGCATTTTCCTGCAGATAATATTCAACGACGCTCTGGGAATCGATTGTGGCATCGACCTTACCCGATAGCACCATTTCCAGTGCATCTAGAATGGACTCGGTCTGTACAATCTCAGTGTCAGGTAGTGCCTTGCTTATTAATGGAATAGTTCCATACCCTGAGGGAATTGCCATGGTTTTCCCGTTCAGGTCTGTCATTCGAGTAAATTTGCTGCCTTCCCGAACGTAGATGAACTCTTTAATAATAATGTAGGCAGGGGTGTGCAGCGCGTAATGGCTGCGTTCTTCGGAGTAGTAGGCTGCTGCGATTAAATCGAGCTCTCCATTACGCAAACGATCATGTAGCTCTCCGTAACTGGAGGGTGAGGAGAATTGGAATTGCAGGCCTGTTTTTCTCGAGATCAGCCTGAGAAAGTCCACCGAAATGCCAACATAATCACCACTGACAGAAACGTAGTTGAAGGGTGGCCAATCTTTTTCCTGGCCAACCAATACGTTGGGATTTGCGGTAATCCAGCGTTGCTCCTCTTCTGTTAATTCAATGTACTGATTATTTGTTTGATCCCGTACCTTGTTTGCAAGTTCGGTCTCCAGTAATTGAATCAACTCCACTGTTGAGCGGGTAAGCTTTGATTTATTGGTTGTATATTCGGTAGATTTGAGCAGGTTCTGTGCAGTGGGAACTTGATCGTCCTGTATGGATTTTAGTGCCTTGCGTTCAAGTTCATAAAGAATTTTTGCGGCTGCATTTAGTTGTTTAAGCGTTTCCGGTGCCAGCTCGCTGTAATTTCGATTGATGTCATCCAATGTCTGGTCAAACTTTGCAGCCGCCTTTTCATAGCGCTCCAGCCATTGAGGCTCTTTTGAATAAGAGTATGTGGTCATTGAACTGGTCAGCACTTCATCCTGAAACTGTAGCTCTTTGACCAGCTCGATAAGTCGAATCATCCGGTTGCTATTTTCAATAGCGGTTTCAGACTGCGCACATATCCCGCTATGAAAAAACAGAAAGAAGCCACAGAAAAAAACTAGTCTGGATAGGGTCATTATTTTCATTATGATTTCTTTTCCGACTTAGGGGATATGAACCCATATCGAGCAAGAATTTCCTGATAAGCATCTTCTTTTATAAGTTGGCTTACTTCTCGCTCAAGCTTGCTGACCAGCTTTTCTGCTCCCGGGTATTGGCGGGACACCGCGATGGTGACCGGAAGGTTGTAAACAGGGGGATCAAGCACACGAAAGGCCCTGGTGACTCCCATTTCCCTGGCGGTATAGATAAAAAACTCTCGATTGTTGACTGCAATATCAAATTGGCCTGATAGCAGGCCGCGCAGTTGTTCACTGGAGTTATTTACATAGCTTTTGTCCAGAAATGCGGCCTGATCAAACTGTGGCCCGTACGTCCAGCCAAAAATCGGGCCGAACCGATATCGAGCCAGCGGAACCAATTTCCCGTCAAAGTTAATATCGGTATCAGCTCGAACAATCAGGTTCTGGGCTTCATGGATATGAGGTGTTTTAGTAAACAGTGCCACTTCCAGACGCTCAGGGGTAGCGGTGAGATTAATATTGAGATCCTGTCTGCCAGCATCCATTTCGGCGAGCACGGTTCGCATATTATCCAGTTGGCTGACGTTGATATGGTAGCCAAGGCGCTTGCAAATCAGCTGCGCGATTTCAAAAGATGCACCACGAAACTGGCCATCCTTGTCCCGGTAATAATAGGGTGGATAGTCTTCGGGTATAGCGATTCGAAGTGTCGGTTGGGTTGTTTCGGCATTCGCCGGCAGATACACCAGAAAATGGACAGGCAACAGTAACAACAGCAATCGCCATAAGTTCATGCATTCACTCCCTTGTTGCTGTGGCGAAGCCTGTTCCCACTATGCCTACAGCTACACTATTGGATTCAATTCAAGTCCGTTATTTTGTTGGTATTGTTATTCACTGACCCAGTATAAATGCTGAGTATTTCAATAGTATAGACGGGTTGAATAACAGCTCAAATTTGGGTGAGTGAGGTAGGGTAAAAAGCAAATAATAGGTTGCGTAGGCTCTGTATTATCGAGCTGATAAGAGCCCTAGTTATTTTGCTGTAAACCTCTCGGTAAAGCACAGGAGATCAATGTGGCTATTGCCACGAAGCCTGTAGAAACCAGAAGGCACGCCGTCAGTCCGGCAGACTGGTAGACCCAGCCGGACAATACGGTGCCGATTAAACGCCCCATGGCATTGGCCATATAGTAAAAGCCCACATCCATTGAGGCGTGTTCTTCGTTGGCATAATTCACAATCAGGTAGCTGTGCAGTGAGGAGTTAATGGCAAAAAGAACTCCAAAAATAATCAGTCCGATTACCAAAAGCTGTTCGGTAGGCCAGTTCAGCCACAGGCCGGTGGCGATGAGTGCCGGAGAGACAGCAAGAGTGGCACCCCAGCCAAATGCAGTACGACCATCTGGTGTGTGTTTGTGGCGATTGCGGGTAATGGCGGGTGCAAGTGATTGAATCACACCGTAACCTATAACCCAGAGCGCCAGAAAACTGCCTACCGCCCAGTGGTCCCAGTTGAGAGCGGCGCTCAAAAATACCGGCAGGGCGACCACAAACCAGACATCCCTTGCGCCAAATAAAAACAGTCGTGCCGCAGAGAGAATATTGATTGAGCGACTTTTGGAAAAAATCTGGGTGAATTTAGGTTTTGCTTTGGATTTGCCAAGGTCTTTTTTCAGTGTAACCAGGCTGAATAACCAGACCACCAGTAATGCCAGTGCCATCGCTAACACAGCGTTCCCAAAACCAAACAGAGTGAGCAGGGCACCGCCTAAAAAGAAGCCGACACCTTTCAGGGTGTTCTTTGAGCCTGTAAGAATCGCCACCCATTTGTACAACTTACCCTGGGCATCGTCTGGCACCAGGGTTTTAACTGCGCTCTTGGCACTCATTTTATTGAGGTCTTTGGCAATACCGGACAGCGCTTGTGCAGCCATTACCCAGGGTACAGTCAAGAAAGTGGCAGGAACGGTTAACATCAGCAGAGCACCGACTTGCAACAGCAGGCCGATATTCATGGTTTTGTTCAAACCGAGTCGAGCGCCCAGCCAGCCGCCCACCAGATTGGTGACAACGCCAAAAAACTCGTAAAACAGAAACAGCATAGCGATGGCCAGCGGGCTGTAACCCAGCTGGTGAAAATGCAGTACCACCAACATGCGCAGGGCCCCGTCGGTGAGGGTAAATGCCCAGTAATTGCCGGTGATGATCAGGTACTGCCTGATATTCTCGTTCAGCGCCATGCTGTAAATTCCGTTTTCTTAGGAGTGATTTCCAACCAGTTTGGCCAGTTCCATGGTGCGATTCACATACCCCCACTCATTGTCGTACCAGAGGTAGGTTTTGAGTTGGGTGCCATTGATTACCATGGTGGAAAGGGCATCCACAATGCTGGAGCGCGGATCGGTGCGGTAGTCGATGGATACCAATGGGCGCTGCTCGTAGCCTAGAATTCCATTGAGCTCACCGTCAGCAGCTTTCTTAAACAGTGCGTTTACCTCTTCAATAGTGGTCTCCCGCTCCAGTTCAAATACACAGTCGGTGAGAGACGCGTTTGCTAGTGGCACCCTTACTGCGTGGCCATTCAGGCGACCTTTTAATTCCGGGAAAATATGGGTAATTGCTGTTGCAGATCCGGTTGTTGTCGGGATCAGGCTCATACCACAGGCGCGCGCACGGCGCAGATCCTTGTGTGGAGCATCCAGAATGGTCTGGGTGTTGGTCAGGTCGTGAATAGTGGTCATTGAACCATGCTTGATGCCAATGTTCTCGTGTATCACTTTTACCGCCGGTGCCAGACAGTTGGTGGTGCAGGAGGCGGCGGTCACGACAGGGTGTTTTTCCGGGTCAAACTCTTGGTGGTTAACGCCCATCACCACGTTCAGTACACCTTCTTCTTTCACCGGAGCAGTAACAACAACGCGCTTCACACCCTGATCAAGGTACGTTTGCAAAAGCGCTTTGGTTTTCATTTTTCCAGATGCTTCGATTACCAGGTCACAACCTGACCAGTCTGTTTCGCCGATCGTTTTGTTGGCAGTCACAGCGATGCGGTTTTTACCGATCACAATCTGTTCGCCATCGCTGCTGGCATTGTGGTTCCAGGTGCCGTGCACGGAGTCGAAGTTGAGCAGGTGGGCGAGCGTCTCGGCGTTACCTGCAGGATCATTGATCTGCACAAAAGTGAAGTCAGGCCATTCGTATGCCGCGCGCAGAGCCAGTCTGCCCATACGGCCAAATCCGTTAATGCCTACTTTGATTGTCATTGTTCGATTCCTTTGAATTCAAATGTAATTTTTCGGTTCAGGGGCAGCAGGCGGCTTGCCGTTGTGGCCGATCACCCATGCCACAGAGGTGTTTTTTGAGCGGTTCAATAGAACCCTGGTTGTGCTTCAGGGTGGTTCGAATAACCTCTACGGCCCAGCCCGGAAGTGCCTTGTTGAGCTGGTAGTAAACCCATTGGCCCTGGCGCCGGTCGCTGAGAATATTGGTTTTGCGCAGCTGTGCCAGATGTCGGGAAACCTTGGGTTGGCTCTCCTCCAGCGCTGTTGTCAGCTCACAAACGCAGAGTTCTTCCTGATCGGCGATTAGCAAAAGCATTTGCAGCCGGGTTGGGTCGGAGAGGGCTTTGAAAAGTTGGCTGGGTTCAATGGTAATGTTCATACGACCTCCTGCATATATGGTTAATCATATATGCGATTATCCATATGTCAATGTGCGTATATGCAATTCTTACAGGGTTTTATGACGACAGTCAGAGCCTGGACCTGAGTGGGGGTACTTTCGTTGGCCCCACGATCAAGTAAATTGCCTAATTCGCGGGGCAAGTATGGAGTTACTTTTTAAAAGCGCTGACATAGCGCATAAGGTTGTCTGCGCTGGAATTCAGCATGCCAGCAGTGGATGCCAGCTCCTCGCTTGCTGCAGCGTTGTTTTGGGTGACGTAGTTAAACTGATTCATGGCGTTACTGATTTGCTCAATTCCACGAGATTGCTCTATACATGTGTTGGCGATATCGGAGATCAGGTCTGAGGTCATCAGGGTTACTGGAATCATTTCTTCAAGAATTGCGTTGGTGCTGGTTGCCTGGGTCATGCTAATGGAGCTTTTTTCGCCATTTTGTTGGGTAGCTATCTGCGAGCGGTCGGCCAGTTTGCTGATCTCATGCGCCACCACGGCAAAGCCCTTACCATGTTCACCAGCTCTTGCGGCTTCAATACTGGCGTTGAGAGCGAGCAGATTGGTTTTGTAGGCAATATCATCAATGATGTGCGTGTTTTTGATGATCTCTTCCATGGCATGGAGAGTTTCCGACACCGCTTTGCCACCCTGCTTACAGAGGTCTGCAGAACGATTGGCTATTTCCATGGTTTTGTTGGAGTTGTCACTGTTTTGGCCGATAGAAGCACGTATCTCTTCAAGCGCGGCAGAGGTTTGCTCAACACCGGCAGCGGCTTCAGAAGAAGCTGAACTCAGTGAGTTGGAGGTTGTATTCACCTCTTTGGAGGCGTTTGCAATCGTCACCCCTGCGTCCTGTACCTCTGATACCAGGCTGGCCAGATTGCCACGCATGGTCTGCAGGGCATGGTATAGCTGCTGGATTTCCGGTTCGTGTTTTTTAGCAGGTTTTTCACTGAATCGCAGGTCACCGGAAGCGATCACATGGCAGTTACGAGTCAGTGATTTTAGTGGCGTAAACACCTTTCGAGCTAAAAGCCAGGTGTTATAGCCGATCACGGTAATTGCCAGAATACTAAAAACAGTAGCGATGGCTTTTGGGGCATTCAGAAAACTGTCCAGTCTGGCCAGAAGCAAGCCGGATAGCGCCAGAACAATTGTGGCGATATTGAGCGAGATAATTTTTTTGAACAGGGTTATTCGAGAAAGGGAGTGTTTTAGTCCACGTATACCAGTTGGCACTACTCCGCCGGCCTTGATGAGCAATCCCGCGGCTTTGCCTTCCCGAAATTGCCGATATATTTTTTCGGCAGTGGCAATTCTTGCATCATCCAGCTGGGTGCGCATCGACATATAACCGATAATTTTGCCGTCTTCCCAAATGGGATTGGCGTTGGCCTCCACCCAGTAGTGGTCACCGTTTTTGCATCGGTTTTTCACCATGCCAGTCCAGGGTTGTCCGGCCTTCAGGTGTGCCCAAAGGTCGGTAAATGCCTCCCGAGGCATATCTGGATGACGAATAATATTGTGATGCGAGCCAATCAGTTCTTGCTCACGATAGCCGCAGATTTCAATAAAGGGGTTGTTGACGTAAGTAATGCGACCTTCCAGGTCTGTTTTTGAAACGATGACCTGGCCGGGCTTTAATTTGCGTTCAATCTGGGTAACCGATGGATTATTTTTCACTCTTGTTCCTGCGTTAAGCGATTGCTATTACTGCTTTAAAACTGGCTTGAATACATGTCGGTAGGTGGGGATTAATCTTGAATGACCTGAATCAAAACAAAATTGTTTTGTTGAGTTATGCCAAGGGACACTGAAAAATGCCAAAGGCCGCTATCTGAAACCGTATGCCGCATGGATGCGGCATCCGAGCCCCCATGGATGGGTTCACGGCGTGTTTCAGATAGTGGCCTTTGGCATCAGCTCAGACTATCTATGTAAATCAGTCCAGTGAAATCAGAATCCCAGGCTGTTCAATAACTCGTCCACATCGCCCTGATCCAGAATGTCCGAGTCTTCACTCAAGCCTTCCAGGGAGTGAGCCAGCTCGTCTCGCTTCTGCATATTGTGCGCTTCCTCCGGGTTCTCGCTTAGGCGAATGGCCTGCTGAACCAGATTGGCGTAGCTGATCAGTGTGCTGAGGTTTTTCTCTACCGTTTGAATAATGGCGATAATCTTTTGCAGCGCCTGGCTGGTGAGGTCCTGGTAATTCTGTGACATCAGGATAGTGCGCAGGCCGTCGCCAAGCTGGTCAGCCTTGCTCTCGGTAGACTCAAGGTGAGCGTTTACCTCGGTCAGCAAGGCAGCCGTGTTCGGATCGATTTTGGAGGTGGCCAACACTTTGTCGATCTGTTTGCGGAAGTTGCGGCTGTCTTCGGCAATACTACTGGCGCTGGGGATGCCGTTATCCACCATATCCAGAGTTTTCGATGATGCGTCGTGGGTGAGCTGAATAATCTTGGTCAGGCCCTGGGCGATTTTCGCACCGTCTTTTTCCTGAATCTCTCCGGCACCGGGCAGGGACTGATCCAGGTCAGCGAGGGCTTTGCGCAGGCCGCTGGCCATTTCGCCTAACGCTTTAAAAATACTCTGTTCTTTCAGGGCATTGATGCGCTTGATGGATTCCATTGCCCCGGCCAGATCGTTTTGCTGAATGCTATGCATCAGCTTGTCGGCGTGGCTTTTCAGTCCCCCGAGCGCCTCATCAGCGATAGACGCGGTATCGTTATTATGTAATTGCATGTAGCTACCTGTCAGCGAATTGGTTTATCCCAGCTTGGCGAAAATGCGCTCGATCTTGGTTTTCAGGGTTTGGGCGTTGAAAGGTTTGACAACATAGTCGTTAACGCCGGCCTGGGCGGCCGCGATAATCTGTTCTTTTTTGGTTTCTGCAGTTACCAGAAGTACCGGCATGGTTTTCAGGGTGTCGTTGGAGCGCACCTTGCGGAGCAGGTCGATACCGGTCATTTGCGGCATGTTCCAGTCAGTCACCAGAAAATCGAAGTTGCCGTTAAGCAGCATTGGGTAGGCGGTGGCGCCGTCGTCGGCCATCTCAATGTTGGTGAAGCCGATGTCCATCAGAATCTGCTTGACGATACGTCGCATGCTCTCGTGGTCGTCTACTACCAGAATTTTCATGTCTTTATTGGGGGCCACGGGTTAGCTCCTGCTTCTGTAATTGGCTTTATCGTTCGTCCGTCGTCTGCCTTTGTCGGCGGTGGCGGGCGCTGAAGTATCAGGCGATTCAAGTCGGTTATTTGATGTGCCAGTGCGTCAAGAGTCTGACGCCCGGTGTACATCAAAGTCAGTTCACCGTCTTTCTCAGCACCATTGTCGGCCTGTTTTTAGAAAACTTGAGTCTTTATGGGCAAATTTTTGAAAAATTTAAGGGCGCTTGCTGGCACAGGGCTTGCATAGGTTTTGGATGTATTAACTATCGGGGTGAGGCGCGAGCCGTGCAAGACATTTTATCTCAAGACGAAATCGACGCGCTTTTTGGTGGCGTGGAGTCCGGTGAAGTCGAGACCGCTGGCAGTAACGACCATGGCGATGTTCGGCTGTGTGACCTGACCAGTAAGGACAAGATAATCCGTGCCCGCTTACCGTCGCTGGATATCGTTAACAAGAAATACGTTCGCCTGCTGCGTATGACCATTTTTGCGCTGCTGCAACGCAATGCGGAAGTGACGGCGGAAGATGTGCAGGTACTCAAGTTCTCTGACTACCTGCAGAGCATGTTTGTACCAACCAGTGTGAATATCGTGCGATTCAACCCGCTCCGCGGGGTGGGCATGATCATCCTCGATGCCAAGCTGGTGTTTGGCATGGTGGACTTGTTCTTTGGTGGTGGAGGCCGTTACACCAAGATTGAGGGGCGCGAGTTTACCACCATCGAAAACCGCATTATCGACAAGGTTCTGGAGCGCACCTTCGGTGATTTAAAGGAGGCTTGGTCCAATGTGGTGGATCTCGGATTTGATCGCATCGGCAGTGAAATGAACCCGATGATGGCCACCGTTTATGGCTCGGATGACATGCTGGTGGTGAGCCCTTTCCGCATTGAGCTGGAAGGGGTGAAGGGGCAGATCGATATCGCCATGCCGTACAGCATGCTGGAGCCGGTATTTGATTCACTGGATGCCGGAGTAAAAAACAACGACAACGAAGAAGAGTGCTGGACCGAGGCGCTGCTGCAACACCTCAGCGATGTCGAGGTCAGCCTCAGTTGCGCAATGGCGGAAGCAGACCTCACTTTCCGCGACGTCAACAGCCTCAAGGTTGGCGATGTAATCCCCATTCAGATGAAAGATACCGCCACACTCTGCGCCAACAACGTGCCTGTGTACAAAGCGCGCTGTGGCAGCTCCAACGGCAAGGTGGCGTTGCGTATTCTCGAAAGCCTGTCCCAATCCACTGCACAGGGTGAACTGCAATGATCAATTCGGACAAAAGTAATTCGGAGCTTGGCCTGATTCTCGATATTCCGGTTGGGCTCTCAGTGGAAGTGGGCTCTGCACAATTGACTGTGCGTGAAATTCTCTCGTGGAAGCCGGACACCATCGTCACCCTCGATCGGTCTGCTGATGACCTGATGGATGTATACGTAAACAACGTACCGCTGGCGACTGGTGAAGTAGTGGAAACCGACAATCACTATGGGGTACGCATTGTTGACGTGGCCACGCCCGAAGAGCGAATTCGCACGTTGGGGTAATTAAAGTTTTTCGAATTAAAGACGCTAACTGACAGGCAGAACTAACGGCCAGTTGGGGTGAGGACTTGCCGTGGTGTGGCAAGTCCTTGCCGGTAATAAAAACACGAAAGAGATTAGGTAGTACGGGGAGCACATGTCCGACGATTTCGGAATGGAAGGCATCAAGCAGTTATTCCTGGAGGAGAGCGCCGAGGGGCTCGACACTATGGAAGCGGCTTTGTTGCGCATCGAATCCGGTGAGGGCGACCTGCACGACGATATTAACGAAGTATTTCGCGCCATCCACTCTTTTAAAGGTGGCTCGGCTACTTTTGGATTTACCGCCATTGCCGAATTCACCCACGGCATAGAAACCCTGCTGGACGAAATTCGCTCTGATGAGCGCCAGGTGACCGATGATCTGGTAAGCCTGTTTCTGGACTGCCTGGATGCCCTGCGCCTGATGTTACCGCAGGCGGAAGAGGGCAATGGTCAGGACACAACTTATTGCGCAGATTTATCCAGACGGGTTCAAGCAGAGCTGGACCGCAAGCCCTGTTCTACTGCTCCGGCGGAAGTGGCAGTTGCGGTTGAAGCACCGCAATCTGAGTCGGCCCCTTTAACCAGCCAATACCTGATTTCCATTAAGCCCGACCCGGAACAAGCGCTTCAGCCCCAAGGGCCGGTGCGTATTTTTGAAGAGCTGAAATGCTTTGGTGAGTATCGAGTTGAGCTGGATTCTGAAACTTTGCCATCACTCGCCGAGCTTAAGCCCGATACCCTGGTAATGGGTTGGAATGTGTTTCTCGACAGTGACGTGAAACAAACCGACCTGGAAGATTTTCTGGCCTGGCTCGATGATGGCTGGTTGCTGAGCGTGAAAAACAATGCGCCGGTCATTGAGCAAGAGCCAATAGTTGATCCGGTTATTGAACCGGAAGTGATTATTCAACAACCCGAAACGGAAGATGCTCCCGAGCAAAAACCGGTCGTTGCCAGTAATGGCAAAAAAACCGCCAAAAGTAACGCCTCGATTCGGGTTGATACCAATAAAATTGACAGTCTGATAAACCTGGTGGGCGAGCTGGTTATTACCCAGTCAATGCTCAATAGCTATAACAGCGAGCTGATGGAGCATCCGGCTCTACACGGACTGCGCGATGGTTTGGCTCAACTGGAGCGCAACGCCCGCGAGCTACAGGAGAGTGTGATGCGCGTGCGAATGATGCCGATTGCGGCCACATTCCAGCGCTTCAAACGACTGGTTCACGACCTGTCGCGCAAACTCGGTAAGCACGTAGATCTGGAACTGCGAGGCGAAGAGACAGAGCTCGATAAAATCGTACTGGAAAAAATTGCCGATCCGCTGGTGCACCTGGTGCGCAACGCCCTTGATCACGGCATAGAAGCGCCGGAAAAGCGCCTTGAAAAAGGTAAGTCAGAGCGCGGCAAACTGATTATGAGTGCATCGCACGAATCCGGGAAAATCGTGATTCGCATTACCGATGACGGTGCCGGTATTCCGGTCGATAAGGTGCTTCAAAAAGCAATCAGTAAAGGACTAGTGAGCAGTGACGAGCAGCTTACCGATCAACAGGTTCACCAGCTGATTTTTGCGCCGGGATTTTCCACTGCCGAAGCAGTGAGTGATGTATCCGGCCGCGGTGTCGGCATGGATGTGGTGAAACGCAATATTCAGGATATCGGTGGCCGTGTAGAGGTCCGTTCTGAGCAGGACAAAGGCTCCACTTTTATCGTGGTGCTGCCCCTGACCCTCGCCATTATGGATGGTCAGCTGGTCAAGGTTGGCCCGGAAATTTACATCATTCCGATGCTCTCCATTATTGAAACCATCCAGATTCGCAGCAAATTAATCAGTGTGATTGGCGGTGAATTAACCGTGTACTCACTGCGCGACGAGCCGATACCGATCATTCTGATGAAGAGTTACAGCGAAGGCAATCGACACGCATGGCAGCAGGATGATCTGGAAGGTCAGTTGCTGGTGGTGGTGGAGTCCGAAGGCCAGCACTTTGGTCTGGTGGTTGACGAACTGCTGGAACAACAACAGGTGGTTATTAAAAGTCTCGAAGCTAATTACGGGCAGGTGGATGGACTGGCTGGCGCCACTATTTTGGGGGATGGCTCAGTGGCGTTGATTCTGGATGTGCCGGATCTGGTAAGAATAAACAAAGTGCATGGCGGAGCAATTCCAAGTCGCCGTGCAGTGGTGGCAGAACTCTGATTTAAAAGAAGTTGAAAAAGAGTTCGCAAAAGTTAATGACAAAAGAATTATCAGGACCCAGTGAATGTTATCGGAAAGTAACCAATACCTGACGTTTTTCCTCAGCAACGAGGAGTACGGTGTCGATATTCTGAAAGTTCAGGGAATTCAGAGTTGGGACAAGGTCACGCCGATCCCCAATACACCGGACTATGTGCTGGGGGTAATAAATCTGCGCGGAATTATTGTGCCGATTCTGGATTTGCGGATTCGTTTTAATTTGCCCACTGCCGATATTCAGAGAACCACCGTAGTAGTGATTGTAAAAGTGGCGAAGGGCGACAGCAGCCGCACAGTAGGTTTGGTCGTGGATGCGGTATCCGATGTGTACAGTATCGAAGCCAGCGACGTGTGTGAAGCCCCGGATTTTGGTGGCACGGTTAATGCTGATTATGTGAGCGGGCTGGTCACCATCAAAGAAAACATGATCATCCTGCTGGATGTGGACAGGCTGGTAAATGCCGATTTGTTGCGAGCGCTGGGTGGCGCTGCCGAGATGGGCGAAGCGATTGAGAGCGCCTGACTTGTTTTAGGTGCAAAAAATTAGATACGAAAGAATAATTTTTGGTTAACGGAGTGTGAGACGGATGAACTTTTTCAGCAATATGAAGCTCGGCCAGAGATTGCTGCTGGTGCTGCTGGCGGTTTGGGTGCCGTTGAAAGTCGTCGCCTGGTTGGTGCTGCCGGAAGATGTGGTAGCCGGTTATTTAATTGATGCAGCCATCGTGGTAATTGCTGCGGTCAGCTTGCAGTTGGTGGCGAAGCTCTCGATATCGAAACCTGTCGATGTAATGGAGAGTGCCATCAAGCGCATCGAGCAGGGTAAGTTCGACACACAGTTAACTAATGTTGCCGGTGGTGAAATGGGCGATTTGGCCCGCGCACTGGCACACATGCAATACGAAATGCGTCATTCCGGCGAAGAGCGAAATACCCAAAAGCAGAATCAGGAAACCCTGCTGGGAGCTTTGGAAGGTATGCGTGGCAACATAATGGTGGTGGATAAAGACCACAGTGTTGCCTACCTGAATAAAGCGGGTTACGCCACACTGCGCCGTGTGGAAGAAGACCTTCGTGAGCAACTGCCAAACTTCAGTGTTGAGCGCCTGATGGGCTCCAATATTCAGCACGTTCACCACAATCCCGGCCCGTTGAAAAAACTGCTCGACAGCCTGGTGGACACACATAAAACCACCATGACCCTGGGGGGGCGTTCTTTCCAGATCGTGCTGAACCCAATCCATGGCGATGGCCGTCGTGTAGGCACCGTTGTTGAGTGGATGGATGTTACTGAAATTCTCGCTCGCGAAGAGCGCGCGCGCAAAGAAGCGGAAGTTAAAATTCGCGAAGCGGAAAGTCGCATGCGCCTGACCCAGGATAACCAGCGAATTCAACTGGCGCTCGATAACGTTCAGACCAACGTGATGATCGCCGATGCCGACTGCCGCATTATTTACCTGAATAACAATATCCAGCGTATGTTCCGTGCAGCCGAGATGGACCTGATGTCGGTGATGCCACATTTCAATATCAACAAACTGCGCGGCAGTAACCTCAGCGACATGCTACAGGAGCTGGGCCTGGTTGGTGGACTTAAAGAACTCAATGCCCCACGTGATTTTGATATGACCGTTGGTGGCCGCAGCTTCCATTTGGTGGCTACACCAATGTCTGACGAAGACGGATCCATGCGCAGTGTGGTTGTAGAGTGGTCTGACCGCAGTGTGGAAAAACGCATCGAAAATGAAGTGGAAGAAATTGTTTATTACGCTCTGGCTGGCGACCTCACCAAGCGTATTGACCTAAGGGATAAGGACGGTTTTTATCGTAAGGTCAGTGTTGGTATTAATGAACTGGTTCAGGTGAACGAAAGCATTATTGGCGATGTTACCAACGTGTTGCGCTGTATTTCCGGCGGTGATCTGACCCGCTCAATCACCGAAGACTATCAGGGTTCATTTGGTGAATTGAAAAACTACGTGAACGAAACGGTAACCAAACTCACCGACGTGGTAAGCCGAATTAAATCCAGCTCCGCCACAGTTCGCACTGGAGCGCAGGAAATTTCCGAAGGCAACCTCAACCTGAGCCAGCGTACCGAAGAACAGGCGGCGAGTCTGGAGCAAACCGCGTCCGGTATGGAAGAGATGACCAGTACCGTTCAGCAAAACGCCGACAATGCCCGCCAGGCAAATACTCTTGCTCAAAGCGCACGGGAAAAAGCCGAGTTGGGCGGCAATGTAGTACGCAATGCGGTGGATGCCATGAACGGCATCAGCGTTTCCAGTAAAAAAGTGGCGGACATTATTCGCGTAATTGATGACATTGCCTTCCAGACTAACCTGCTTGCATTGAACGCAGCGGTAGAGGCAGCGCGTGCCGGTGAGCAGGGCCGCGGATTTGCGGTGGTGGCCAGTGAGGTTCGCAATTTGGCTGGTCGCTCTGCTACGTCGGCCAAAGAGATTAAAGGCCTGATTGAAGAGAGTAGCGCACAGGTGGAGGAAGGTTGTCGCCTGGTGGATATGTCGGGTTCTACCCTTGAAGACATCGTTGCGTCAGTGAAAAAAGTGTCCGATATTGTGGCGGAAATTTCTGCTGCCAGTGACGAGCAGGCGTCGGGGATTGAGCAGATTAACCGCGCTATCTTGCAGATGGATGAAATCACCCAGCAAAACGCGGCACTGGTTGAACAGGCTGCGGCAGCAAGTACCTCAATGGGTGATCAGTCGGTACACCTGGATAACCAGATGTCGTTCTTTAAATTGGGCGATGGCACTGTCTCTGCTCCGAAGGCGATTCCACAACTGGACACCTTCGATGACATGATGAGCTTTATGAACGAGCCTATGGCAGCGCCAAAAGCTGAACCAGCACCAGCACCAGCACCAGCACCTGCGGCAACCGCGGCCTTTGTTGCGGATAGTGATGCCGAGTGGGAAGAGTTCTAAGGGCTGGGATATGGCGACATTTACATTGCCAGAAAAATTGACAGCCGAAACTGTAGTGGAGCTGCACATGGCTTTTAGCCAGAAGGTTGAAAGCTGTGACAGCAAAGCTGTAATAGACAGTGGTGAACTGATTGAAACAGACCTATTGGGGCTACAATTTCTGGCTGTTCTGGTGGCAGATCTGGCTCGACGATCAGTTGTTGTTGTGTGGGATAACCTGTCCATCGACCTTTACCAAAGTGCTGATGAGCTCGGGTTGTGTGGCGCTTTACAGCTCGAGCTGTAGACAGTGCTGATTATCGGAGACTGCCCACTTGGATCTGACTAACGTCAAACTGGAACTCGACGATTTTAACGAATTGCGTGACTTGGTTCGTCGACACACTGGTATTAGTCTGGCAGATAATAAAGTCGACCTGGTAAAGCGCCGGCTGACCCCGCGTATGAGAACCTTGGGGATTCCATCATTCCGCGCGTATATTGAATATTTGAAGTCCGGTCACCAGCAGGAAATTCTCAGTTTCTCGGACGCAATTACCACAAACCTCACCTATTTCTTTCGGGAAGAGCATCACTTTGAAATGCTCAGTGATCTCATTTTACCTGCCTTTGCCAAAAACCATGGTCGCTACAAACCATTTCGCGCTTGGTCTGCCGGTTGCTCCAGTGGCGAAGAGGCCTACAGCATGGCAATGGTGATGAGGGAGTTTTTTGGCATGAGTGGCAATGTCGAAATTCTCGCTACCGACCTTGACCAAAATTGTCTGCGCTCCGGGCGTGACGGCGTTTATCGCATTGAACAGATGGACAAAGTAGGGCAGGAGCGCCTTGCGCGCTGGTTTATGAAAGGCAAGGGTGGTCGGGATGGTTTCGTCAAAGCGAAAAAAGAACTGGTTAATTTAATTAAATTTGAACGCCTGAACTTAATGGAAAGTTGGCCCGGTGTCGGCCAGTTCGATGTTATTTTTTGCCGAAACGTAATGATCTATTTTGATAAACCAACCCAAAAACGTCTGGTCGAGCGGTTCGCCGATCATCTGAAGCCCGGTGGCCATTTGATTGTTGGTCACTCTGAGATGATTCAGAATATGTCGAGTCGTATTCGGTTGCTGGGAAAAACCGTTTACGAGAAGGTAGGTTAAATTTGCTGCAGGCTACTACGCGTCTGGGCAATCGAGTATTGCCACCATGCCTGCCCCAGTTTGTGCATGTCAACCGCTATTACGATTCCATGCACCAATGTTTTGCTGCAAAAATTCTGCCGGGGGAATACTACATCTCCACCCGCGGTGAAATGATTACTACGGTGCTTGGCTCCTGTGTTGCAGTTTGTGCATACGACCCGGAAATTCAGGTGGGCGGCATGAATCACTTTATGTTGCCGGGCCAAGCTGGTGACGAGCCAGGTAAGTGTCGCAAGCAGCGTTTCAATGAGCGCCTGCGCTATGGTCGCTCCGCGATAGATGCTCTACTTGGTGATTTGTTAAGGCTTGGCTGCAAGCAGCAAAACCTGGTCATTAAAGTTTTTGGTGGCGCTCAGGTGTTTGGGGATAAAGGGGTAGTTGGGCGGCTGAATGCCGAATACTGTCGCAGCTACTTTTTGGAAAAAGGCATAATGATTGCGGTGGAAGACACTGGAAGCCAGTTTCCTCGCAAGATAAAGTTTTCGCCATTGACCGGAAAAGTAATGGTAAAGCGATTAAAATCGCTGAAAAACGATACTATTGAGCGGCGGGAAGGCAATTATCGTCGCGGAATGCCCATTGAATGGCCGCGTTAACATTCAGGCAATAACCGCTAAAAATAAACAAGAAACAATCGATGATTACAGATACCATTGAAATCAAATCCGCCAGTGATATCAGCGAAATAAGTTCTCGCAGTAAAAAAATTCGCGTCATGGTAGTGGATGATTCGGCGCTGATGCGCAAGCTGTTGTCCGAAATACTGAGTTCGGATCGCGATATTGAAGTGGTCGATACTGCGATGGATGCTTATGCAGCTCGGGAAAAAATCAAAAAGCACGATCCGGATGTAATTACCCTGGATGTGGAAATGCCCAAAATGGACGGCATTTCTTTTTTGCGTAACTTGATGCGATTGCGCCCGATGCCAGTGGTGATGGTCTCCACTGTGACGGAAAAATCCGCAGCAGCTACCCTGGAAGCATTGGCTTTAGGTGCTATTGATTACGTAACAAAACCCAAAATTGATGTGACCTCTGCGATACACGATTACGCCGACGAGCTGATTGCCAAAGTTAAGCAAGCCGCAAAAGCCAAACAGCGACTGCAGGCAGGCACTCTCAAAACATCGGCAACTCCAGCCAAACCGGCAGCGGATCTTACCCATATTATTAATCGTGCCAAGCGAAGCTATAGCACCACCCATAAAGTAATTGCCATTGGCGCATCCACCGGTGGTACTGAAGCGATCCGTGAAGTGCTGGACCAACTGCCGGAGGATTGTCCCGGTGTGGTAATTGCCCAGCATATTCCGGTGACCTTCAGTCGCTCTTTTGCCGAGCGATTGAATGCCACGTCCAAGTTGACTGTCAAGCAGGCTGCCGATGGGGACTGGATTGTACCGGGTCATGCCTATGTAGCCCCCGGCGATCGCCATTTGCTGGTGGTTCGCGATGGCGCGCGCTACCGTTGCAAGCTGGACGATGGACCCAAGGTCAATCGCCACAAGCCCTCGGTAGATGCACTGTTTCACTCGGTGGCGACCAGTGCGGGCCGCGATGCACTGGGTGTAATTCTCAGCGGTATGGGCAAAGATGGCGCTGAAGGGTTACGTTTGATGCGGCAACATGGTGCGTATACTATCGCCCAGGATGAAGCGACCAGTGTGGTTTGGGGAATGCCCGGCGAAGCGGTAAGATTGCAGGCTGCCAGGGCGATAGCCCCTGTAGAGCGTGTGGCACGCCAGATACTGGTGGGACTTGCCGAAGAAAAAGAGCAAATTGACAGTCAAGGTGAATAAGTTTTATGGCTGATGGAATGAGCAAACTGGATAAGGCGGCACTGCTGTTGTCGGTTATTGGTGAGGAGTGTGCCGCTGAAGTTTTCAGGTATTTGCACCAGTCCGATGTGCAACGCATCGGTCATGCCATGAAGCAACTCAAGCGGGTTAACCTTGAGCAAATTCGCGAAGCGCTGGGAGATTTTCTCGAAGAGTCATCCTCAACCGTCGGATTTGAAGTGGGAACTGAAGATTACATTCGGGAAACCCTGGTGAAGGCGCTGGGCGAATCAGAAGCAAAACGACTGACCAGTCGTATCTTCCTGAGCGAGGAGAGCAGTGGCCTTGAATCCCTGAAACTAATGCCATCCCGCGCTATCGCCGATCTGATCAAAGGCGAGCACCCGCAAATCCAGGCTTCCGTGGTTTCCTACCTGGAGTCCGAGAAAGCGGCGGAGGTGCTCTCATTCCTCGCGCCCGAAGTGCGTTTGGAGGTGGTGATGCGAGTGGTTTCGTTACAACCCATGCACCCGGACGCCATGAAAGAGTTGAGCGACGTGCTCGACAAGCAGCTTGATAACACCACCTCCATGTCGCAGACCAACATGGGTGGGTTAAAAGCGGTGGCAGATATCGTCAACAGCCTGGAATCGTCCCAGGAAAAAGAGTTGATGGAACGCATAACCGAAGTTGATGAACAGATGGCCGCCAATATTCAGCAGTTGATGTTTGTGTTTGATGACCTGATCGGTGTGCCGGATCGTGAATTCCAGATTTTGGTTCAGGAAGTACCAATGGATCAGCTGGTTACCTCCCTGAAAGGTGCAGACGACGCTATCAAGGACAAGGTGTTTCGCAATATGTCCAAACGTGCCGCCGAGATGCTGGTGGAGGACATGGAGGCCAGTGGACCTGTGCGAGTCAGTGAGGTGGAAGCCGCGCAGCGTGAAATCATGATCGTCGCCAAACGACTGCTGGACGAGGGTAAGATTACAGTTGCTTCTGGTGCCGAGGAAATGCTCGGCTAGACTCAAATCCATACTATCAAGTCATAACCAAAAAGCGCCGTCGGTAGCTACCAGCGGCGCTTTGCTTTATCCTTACGCCCCCCCAAATTTTCTACCAGAGGCATTACGCCATGCAATCACCCACAGAAACCGATATCGCCAAGTGGCTCGACCAGGCGGGTATCAAACACTATCTGTGTGGAGAGTGTCACGGCCTGCACCTGGCAGACGTTCAGAGCCTGGACAATGTGGTGGAGTGCCGCCTGTTTCTGGAGCAGGGTGGATTGCTGCTATCCACAGAGCTGGAAGTGCGCCCGTCCGTTTTGATGCATCTGTCTGCAGATTTGACCGCGCTAAATATCAATTACCCGTATCTCAAGCTTTTCCTTGACGTTGTAGACGAAGGACGGCCGCAACTGGTGGTGAGTGATTTCTTTCATCTTCAAGCCGGAATCAGCCTGGAACAGTTCAATCTGTTTGTGCAGTCCACTCTCGACGCTACTCGCGAATTGATCGCCGAATGTACCCGAATGGACTACCTGGGCGAGCGCTCGGCAACGCCAGACCGCAAATCACTGCATTGAGTTTTCGGTTGGAGCAAAGCCCCGAAAACAGTGAAATCCAGCTCAAATTGGTAAAATTGCCCACAATTCAGTAAAATTAGGACTCTTTCCAGAGCGGGGTGGTTTTTTCCCGCTTTTGACACCTCAGGGGTTTGTGTTGTCTCCCCCGTCTGACCGCAAGCAGCAAGTCTTCCAGTAGTGTGATTAGACCCGCTCGGTCCAACAGGCTGTTGAAGTTCGTTATCGAGGCCGTTAATACAAGGCAAAAATGGTTGAAATGAGGGAATTTATTGTAATAAATGACCAAATTTAGCCCATTTTAACGCCGTAGTAGCAACGCAGATAGGATTTCAACAACCTGTTAAATATGTTTCGTCCTTTGGGCGACCTGTATGACGACGTAATGGCTGTCGAGAGACAGTCCGGAAACCAGCTTACATAGGCCTATGACCAGTTTAAAAGTAAATATCGACTCCTCCGTGATTGCGTCCACTTTTGCCGACGCTCCCAAATTCACTGTCTTTACCGATCGCAATATCGACAAGATTCCCCAGTTCCAGCAACTGCCAGAAGCACTGCAGCACGACATTAAAGTAGCTGCCAGCGTGTTCCCGTTTCGGGTTAATACCTATGTGCTGGATCAGCTGGTCGGTTGGGATGATCCCCGCAATGATGCGATTTTCAGGCTGGTATTCCCGCAGCGTGAAATGCTGGAAGATGAGGATTACGACAAGCTGTCTGTACTGATCAAGGCTGGTGCCGACAAGAAAGCCATTGCCGAAGTGGTGGCTGAAATCCGTGAGAAGCTCAACCCGCACCCGGCAGGTCAAATGGACCTGAACGTACCGGAAGCGGAAGGGGAGAAACTTGACGGCATCCAGCACAAATATCGTGAAACCGTACTGTTCTTCCCAAGCCAGGGGCAGACCTGTCACTCCTACTGCACGTTTTGCTTCCGTTGGGCCCAGTTTATTGGCGACAGCGACCTTCGCTTTGCAGCCAAAGAGGCAGAGGGCTTGATGGATCACTTGCGCGCCAATCCGGATGTGACTGATATTCTGTTCACCGGTGGCGATCCGATGGTGATGAAGGCGAAAAACCTCAAAGCCTATCTGGAGCCATTGCTGGAACCTGAATTTGATCATGTTCGCACCATCCGCATCGGCACCAAATCACTGACCTTCTGGCCATATCGCTTTGTTACCGATGCCGATGCAGAAGAGGTTCTGGAGTTGTTTCGTAAAGTGATTGCATCCGGCAAGCACCTTGCATTTATGGCGCATTTTAACCACTGGCGTGAACTGGATACCGATATCTGTCGCGAAGCGATTCAGCGTATTCGCGAGACCGGTGCGGTGATTCGTACCCAGGCCCCGTTGCTGCGTCATATCAACGACAGTGCAGAAGTATGGGCCACAATGTGGCAGAAGCAGGTTGAGTTGGGCCTGATTCCGTATTACATGTTTGTGGAGCGCGATACCGGTGCTCGACACTATTTTGAAGTACCGCTGTATAAGGCCCATGACATCTATCGTCAGGCCATGCGTAAAGTTTCCGGTATTGCCCGTACTGTGCGTGGTCCATCCATGAGTGCCGATCCCGGCAAGGTGGAAATTTCTGGTATTACCGAGATCAATGGCGAGAAAGTATTTGTATTACGCTTTATTCAGGGAAGGAATGACGACTGGGTACAGCGTCCATTTTTTGCCAAATACGACGAAAACGCCACCTGGCTCAATCATCTTCAGCCAGCTTTGGGGGAAGAAAAATTCTTCTACGAAAATGAATTCGAGGCAATGAAAGAAGCCTGATAAAAAAGCCCGCTGATGCGGTAATGCGGTTCACTTCAGAAGTATCGTCATTCCCGCGTAGGCGGGAATCCACAATTTCGAGTATTTTTCGACATGGATCCCCGCTTGCGCGGGGATGACAAGTACTTCCAACATTACGGGGAGTGCCGCGACGAAGAATCCCTTACTATTTGATTCTCGAATTGCTGACGTTAATCATTGCTCTATACTTCCACAGCAACAACTGACGAGAGCCGCTCACATGAACCCAAAAGAGCGTAAAGCCACCTGCAATTGCGGCCAACTTACTGCGGTTGTCAGTGGCCAGCCCGTACGTATCGCCGTCTGTCACTGTACTGCTTGCCAGATACGAACCGGCAGTGCGTTTGGGGTTCAGGCGAGATTTGATAAAAGTGATGTATCCATTTCCGGTCACAGCAATCAATACTCGCGAGTTGCGGATAGCGGAAATCGAATTCGCTACGATTTTTGCCCGGATTGCGGTGCCACGCTTTTTTATCAATTCGACTCAATCCCGAACGTTGTTTCCATTCCGGTTGGAGCGTTTGCGGACCAGGATTTCCCACCACCCACAATTTCAATTTATGAAGAGAGGCAGCATCCCTGGGTGAAAATAGAAGGGGATATAGAGCACATGAATTAACGGCATTTATGTAGCCCGCTTGAAGCAATGCGCAATACAGGCTACTTGGAGGCTGTCTCCCGTAACAAACTGGCCAACAATCCACATGCGTCAGTTTCGGTAAATATTCCCGCCAGCTCGCCTTCCTTTAGAACAATCACTGCACTGACATGGCGGTCGTGCATCACGTCCAGCACTCGGTCCAGTGGGTCATTAAAATCTGCCAGGCTGGCGCGAACCGGCGTGATATCACGTACCAGTGGCTCTTCATCCTCGCGCAACTCGTGGGCGGGCAGGGTGAAGCGTTTGATATCCCGATCAGACACAATGGTTTCCACTACTTCATTGTCCATCACCGGCAGATGATCAACCCCAAGTTGCTCCATCAATACCTTGGCTTGAGAGAGTGTGGCGTTGATATCGATGGTGGTGGGGCTGGCAGTCATCACCTCGCCGAGTGTGGGGATGGTTTGCTTGGGCATTGTTCAATCCTTTTTATACGATTCACTCTCTTTTGAGTAACAGTGTAGCGGATTGTCAGTGAAGCGAATTGATGCGGATCAGAGTGGGTAAAGTCGACTCAACAGGGTAGGAATAGCTGTTTCCACCCGTAAGATTCTTGCTCCCAGCGTCACTGCCTGGAAACCAGCCTCTTCCAGCTTTTCCACTTCGTACGGAATAAACCCGCCTTCGGGGCCAATCGCCAGTGTGGTCGGCTGCTGGATGTTGATAGGGCAGGGGTTGTTGCCTTTAGGATGGGCCACCAGAGCGGTACTGTCGCCGACAATGGCTGGCAGGTCATCTTCCACAAAAGGCTTGAAGCGCTTATGGAGGTGAACTTCCGGTAAGGCTGTATCGCAGCCTTGTTCCAATCCCAATATCAGTTGCTCGCGAATGGCATCTGGTGACAGAAATGGACTTTGCCAGTAGCTTTTTTCTACGCGATAGCTGTTGATCAGGTAGACCTGTTTTACACCCATGGTAGCAATGGTTTGCAGTACCCTGCGCATCATCTTGGGGCGCGGCAGTGCAAGAACCAGGGTAAGAGGTAGGGGCGCTGGAGGAGGTGTGGTCAGTTCCAGCTCCATTTCCACGGCGGATGGTGACACCGATGTAATGGTGCCGGCGCCCATGTCGCCATTGATTAAACCTGCCTTAAGTGTCTGCCCCTCAACCACCTGATGAACTTCGCGCATATGCTGAAGCCGCCGACCGGTAATCTGTACCCGGTTGGCAGAGGTGAAATCATCTTGTTCGAGAAGCAGCAGGTTCATAAGGGCGGCATTATAGTCGTTGTGGTGCCCAGACAGAAAGAAAAGGGCTCTCTATGTGAAAGCCCTTCTTTGACTACAACCATTAGGGGCTTTAACGCCCACGGCGATATGAAGAGGTGGCGCGCGAGTCGATTTTCGCCATGATGGCAGCCATTTCGTCCGCTTCTGCAGAGGCTTTGGCTTTCTGCGCCGTTTCCCGAGCCAGTTTCTCCTGGGCGATCAGCTCCTTGATGCGCTTTTCTTTGCTGCTGGATGCTGCGCGGCCTGTAGAGATTTTGGGTGCAGCCGCTTTTTTTGGCTTGGCCGCTGTTTTCGCCTGTGAAACTACAGCAGTGCCTGTTGTGCCGGCAGACATCAAAGCTTGCTTCACAAGATCCATTGAGCTTGGTTTTGGGGCTTTTGCAGGAGTAGCTTTTCGCACCGGGGTTTCACCGACAATGGTGTCCAGAGATGTTTTCACACCCTGCAGACTGATCGCGTCATACTGTTCCATGGCCTCATCGAGCAACTCTCTTGAATGCTCGCGATCCATAGCCACCCCAAATTCGGCAACGGAGAAGCTCTCTGCACCGTGTTCGAGAATGTCGTCGTAAATCTTTGCTTTGATACCCAGTGACGCGGCATCGACAAATTGCTTCCAGCGCGCTTTAGGGGTCTTTCCGGTGGTGGCCACATACACCTGATCGGTGACTTCATTGATGATGGTAAAAACGATCAAAACTAACCTCGGTACAGCGTAACAGCGAATTAATCTGGTGGTGTAGTACCACCCAAAGGGCGCGCATTATAAGGAGGCTAATTAAAAATGTAAGACTTGAAATTCCCCTTTTTTTATGGGGTCCTGAGTGTTGTGTGGTGTTTTTTTGTACAGCGCAAGGACGAAAAAAAAGAAGGCGAATTTGCCTTCTTTTTTTAAAGCACGATGGTATTGCTGATTAGCGCTTAGGGCCATTCAGCAGGGCATCTTTGGTGGCAGCTACCAGCAAATCAATTTCTTCGCTGCTGATATCGAACCATGGGGTAAAGCGCAGTGAGTTCTCACCACCATGAATTACGCCGATACCCTTGGTGCGCAGGTATTCTTCGGTAGAGTTGGCTCCGTAGCTCTTGTATTCGCCGGTCAGTTCAACACTGAACAGCAGCCCTGTACCCTGAACATTGGTGATTGGGCCGTTAAGCTCTTCTTTCAGTCTGGTGAACTTCTCGATCAGCTCTTTTCCGGCTTTTTTGATATTGGCGCGACGAGCTTCGGTCATATTACTCAGTACGGCTACTGCCACATCCATCGCACGAGGGTTGGTAGTCATGGTGTTGCCGTAAAGGCCTTTTTGATAAAGCTCGGTAGCTCGGTGACTGACACCCAGTACCGATAGCGGGAACTGACCGCCGTTGATCGCCTTGGAATAGGACTCCATATCCGGTGCCGGCAGTTTTTCAAAGCCCGGGTAGTCGACGATGGACATGCAGCCATTGGTGCGCAGACCAGCCTGAATGGAGTCCACCAGAAGCAGAGAGCCGTGGGCATGGGTCAGTTCGCGAGCCAGAGTGTAGAACTCAGGAGTGACAGCCATACCAGGATTACCTTCGCCCATTACCGGCTCCATAAACATGGATTCGATAAATACACCTTCTTCATCAGCGCAGCGGAAGGCTGCCAGCAGGGCTTCGCAGTCATTGGCAGGAACGGTGATCAGGTCATTATTGGAGCGGAAGCTGGCCAGGTATTTTTTGTATACCGGCATGCTGGAGTCAGAGTACTGAGCAGGACGGTCTGTGCGGCCATGAAAAGCGCCCTTCAGTGCCAGACGCTTGATCGGCTTGCCTGCGTGACGGCCATCAGAATCGGTCATCAGCTTGGCGTTGATATCGGAAATACGCGCTGCGATAGAGACCGCTTCACTACCCGAGTTCAGACACAAGAAGGTTTCAAACGGACAGCCATTGTCACGGCTGCGACCAATCTCGTTGCGCAAGGTCTGCATCAGGCGCATTTGGCTGACGCTGGGGGTCATGATGTTGGCCATCACATGCGGCTGGTTCATGGCTTCCAGAACCACATCAGGTGCGTGTCCGAAACCGAGCATGCCGTAACCGCCTGTGTCGTAAAGCACAGCACCTTTGCTGGTAACAATCCAGGGGCCGGATGCGCCAAGAGCAACATAGGGATTGAGGGCGTCAGCCTGATAGAAATTGAGGTAGCCCTGTTGTAACTCTTCGATTAGTTGGGCTTCGTCCTTGTCCAGCAGGCCAGGGAATTCGTTTTGGATTTGGGTGGCAGCGACAAGTGCATTATCGACAGCGCGCTCCAGGTGAGGATCTTTGGCGCTGAATTGCTCAATGATGGCGTTTTCCAGGCCATTGGTAAGACGGCTACCGCCGCAGGCACGCAGTTGTTCAAGTTTGTTGATAATCGACACTTTCTGTTACCCCTTCTTATCGCAAGGCCAATGGCCTTTGCTTCTTAGCTTTATCAAAGTAGTTTTCGGGTGCGCACATGCAGCGCTTTGCATTCCATTTTAGGAATGGGGTTGGTCAGAATGAATGGATAAAATGGTTATAATCGATAAAACTTTGGTTAAAATGTGGTTTATATCGTTAAAGTGATTGATTGAGCGGGGATAAAGGGGGAGGGGATAAGTTTAATCTTCACGACTGTCATCCTGAGCGGAGCGAAGGATCTCAGTTCTACTGACATGTGAAGAGGATTGCTTCGCCGCTTTGCGGCTTGTCCTTCGGGGCGCCATAAAAACAAAGGGCCACCTTTGCAGGTGGCCCTTTGTTTTTATGGCGCCCCGAAGAAGAGGTGAATTTGGGCTGATTTGATAAATTCAGATTTTTAATTTTAAAATCAATAACTTATTTTTGGTTTGTGACTTAAGTGTGCCAAGCTTTATGTAAGCTATTGATTTTAAAGGTAAAGTTGGCGCCCCGAAGAGGATTCGAACCTCTGACCTGCCCCTTAGGAGGGGGCCGCGCTATCCAGCTGTGCCATCGGGGCTTTGAAATTTGCATCGGTAATCCGCTGCAAAGTAAAACTTAATTGTTTCTAGTTCATCAATTAAATTGATGAGGATTGCTTCGCCGCTTTGCGGCTCGTCCTTCGGATCGCCTGCGCTTTGCTCTTGCGCCGTGCCTCACTTCGTTCGGCGCTCGAACCTCTGACCTGCCCCTTAGGAGGGGGCCGCGCTATCCAGCTGTGCCATCGGGGCGGAATGTTTGGCGCAGAAGGGTTATTCTACTTACCTAAGGTTAAACCGCAAATTTTTTAACAATATCAATCGGTTGGTTGATTTTTGAGCAGGTGTCTAATGGCAACCAGTGATCGCAGTTTTGATGGTATTTCAGAGCATTTTGCCCGCAAGATTTACGGCGGCATAAAAGGGCAGATACGCCTGGATGTATTGTGGCGCGATATAAGTGAGTCTCTGCCGGACTTTCTTTCTAAGCCTCGTACAGTCCTTGATGTAGGGGCGGGACTTGGGCAGATAGCCATTCGCCTTGCAAAGGCGGGTCACAGGGTAGAAGTTAATGATATCTCCGAGGAGATGTTGTCACTGGCGCAGCAGACTGCCCGGGAATCCGGCGTGCAGGGCAAAATAGGTTGGCATCATAGCCCTTTACAGGATTTGCCAACGTTACTGCCGCACCAGTTTGATCTGGTGATGTGTCACGCTGTACTGGAGTGGTTGGCAAATCCGTCGGAAGCGATTCAGGTGTTGGATGCCTTGGTCAAAGAGGGGGGGTGGCTGTCGTTGACGTTCTACAACCGCGATGCCCTGGTCTACCGCAACTTGATTCGCGGTAATTTCAATAAGGCGATCAGTAATGATTTTGCTGGCGACCCGAACAGTCTTACTCCACCAAACCCACTGACCGCCAGCGAAGTTGAACGTTGGCTGCATCAACAGGGGTTTGAGGTAATGGTGAAAAGCGGGATTCGCGTGTTTAACGATTATGTGCGCGACCCACGTGGTGGCAATAGCTTGCCGGAAGCAGTGAGGGAGATGGAGTTGCTCCACTCCAATCAGGAACCGTTTATTGGGCTTGGACGCTACATCCATTTTTTGTGTCGCCGCAAAACACCGTAGTGTTACCCAAATGTTGATACACTTCCTGAAAATTTTAGAGTGACGTTATGCCCCGAATTATTTTGCTTTTGATTGCCCTGTTTCTAGCCTGGTATTGGTGGTTTACTTTGAAAAAACTGCCACCGGCAGAGCGCAAACGCTTTATGTGGCGTTCTGTTTTCTGGGGCGTGTTGGGGATTGTTATTGTATTAATTGCAACCGGACGAATTCATTGGATAGCTGCCGTTATAACCGCGGCGATACCGGCGTTTAAGTTTTTATTTAATACAGCTGTTCGAGTTCTGCCATTTCTGGGCTTTCTTAAGCGTGGTCAGCAGGACCAAACTGAAGCAAAGTCTTCAAGCGGTGAAATGACTGAGCAGGAGGCCTGGCAGATTCTTGGCCTGCAGCCCGGAGCTGATAAGGAGGCGATTATTAAAGCGCACAAGCAGTTGATTCAAAAGCTGCATCCGGACCGTGGGGGGAACGACTATCTGGCAGCACGGATTAACCAGGCCAAGGATTTGTTGTTGAAGAAATAGGTCTTGTCATTCCCGCGCAGGCGGGAATCCAGAATAGCATTGCCGTGATATGGATCCCCCTCCTGCGCGGGGATGACGATAGAAATTACACCTTACAGCTACAAAAGAGCATGACGCATTACTTGCCCGTCCCCCTTTAAGTGCCAAAACCCGCCCTTGCCCAACCGGAACAGGCCCGCCCTCATATACCCACAAATCGGGCAAACCTGTTCCGGTTGGGCAAGGGCTTGCTTGGGTGCAATTTATTTTGCCAGTAGGGTGCGCCGTGCGCACCATATGGCTTGTCAACAAGCTGCTAGACAATATGCCTCATCAACAATCCATACCCACCATCTTCGGGTAACTGAATTTGCTCCGGGACTGGAACGCGAACGATGTGGCCGGAACCAGGAGCACAACTGATAGCTTCGCCATTGCGATTTTCCATGCCATCGAGTTTAAAGCTCAGGTTTCCTTGGGGTGTAATCAGCTCCATCAAATCACCGCTTTCAAAACGGTTCTTTACTTCTACGGTCAGCCAACCGGAATCTGGATCCGCTTGGGTAATGTCTCCGACAAATTGCTGGTTCGGGTTGGTCGATGCTCCCTGGGTGTAGTTCTGGTACTCCTGCGGTACATGACGACGGTAAAAGCCTTCGGTATAGCCTCGATTGGCGAGGTGATCCAGCTCCACCATCAGGTTCATATCAAACGGCTTGCCCGCAACGGCGGCGTCAATGGCGCGGCGGTATACCTGAGCGGTACGGGCGACGTAATAGTGGGATTTTGTGCGGCCTTCGATCTTCAGTGAGTGCACACCCATCTGCACAAATCGCTCCACATGCTGGACTGCACGCAGGTCCTTTGAATTCATAATGTACGTGCCGTGCTCGTCTTCAAATGCCGGCATCAGCTCGCCAGGGCGACCGGTTTCTTCCAGCAGCATAATTGGAGCCTGTTCATCCGGTTGCCAGTTTTGCGGTTCAGTGGTGGCAACACTCTCTTTGCAAATAATGTCACCGGTCTCGGTTTGCTCGGCACTTTGGGCGTTGTACTTCCAGCGACAGGCGTTGGTGCAGGCGCCCTGGTTGGGGTCGCGTCTATTCATGTAGCCGGACAACAGGCATCGACCTGAATAGGCGATACAGAGAGCGCCGTGGACGAAGGTTTCGATCTCCATGTCCGGACACTCTTCGCGAATCTCTGCTACTTCATCCAGTGACAGTTCGCGGGACAGAATTACCCGCTTTACTCCTTGTTTACCCCAGAATTTAACCGTCGCGTAGTTGGTGGCATTGGCTTGCACTGACAGGTGGATGGGCATATCGGGCCACTTCTCCCGCACCATCATAATCAGACCCGGATCTGACATGATCAACGCATCGGGGCGCATTTGGATGACATCCTCCATATCTCGCAGATAGGTGCGCACCTTGTTGTTGTGGGGCGAGATGTTGCTGGCAATAAAGAACTGTTTACCTTGGGAGTGGGCCTCGGCCACAGCGTCTGCCATGATATCGAGGTGGTTGAACTCGTTATTGCGAACCCGCAGGCTGTAGCGCGGCTGGCCGGCATATACGGCATCAGCACCATAGGCAAAGGCATAGCGCATGTTTTTTAGGGTACCAGCGGGAGAGAGCAGTTCGGGGGCAATAAGTGGCTTGTTCATAGAGTCAGCAATCGCACAGAAAATCAAAAAGGCGCGAATACTGCCACAGGACCGGTGTGGGGAAATTGATCTAAATCAGCTTTAAAGCCAGAACAGACTCCAGCCGAACGCAGCAATAATGGTGAGAATCGAGAGGGTGCCATAGATAATGAGCAGGAGCAGGTATTTAACTACCGTCAGGACGGTGGATTGTCGATAGACCTGCTTTAGCGCCATGGGAAGGTAAATCAGAGCCCAAAGAAGGATGCCCGTTATAACGATATTCAGTGTCCAGTCCGGGAAAACAGGAATAGCTGCGCCCAGGTAGGAAATCAGCATAATCAGTGAGAGCATCAAGAACAGGAAGCTCTGGCAGTGCAGCACCGCCACAAAATGATCGACAAAGTAGATTCGTGAACGCAGGTAAAACAGCTTTAGTACCAGGGCCATAATTGGCATCAGCAATAACAGTACTTTTGGCGTTGCCTCAAGGGTTAAATTGACCAATTCACTGGCGGACTTTTCCGAGAGTTTTTCCAGTTTTGCTTCAAATTCTGGTGAAAGATCGGAGTCAGCTTTAAAGGTTATTGTATCTCCCAGTGAGGTCTCTTTCTGAGATGAAGTATCTTCCTGAGATGAGGCATCTTCCTGAGATGCGGTATCTTCAGGAGTGACATCGAACTTCAGCAGATCATCCTGGAAAGACAAAAGAATAAAGCAGAATACACTCGTGAATAGATACAACCGAAAGGGAAGAATGTAGCGGGCGCGGCGACCAGCCATGTATTCACGGGTCAGGAAACCCGGTTTAAAGAACAGGGGAAGAAAAGTGCGGTTAACTTTGGAGTCGTAGCTGAAAAAAGTATTGAGCAGATCCAGTATTACGCCGCCAAAGAAGCGACGATTGTGAATAACTTCCTGTCCGCAACGATGACAGTACTCACCCTGCAACAAGGTGCCACAGTTTTCGCAGTGTCTTTCCAGTTCAAGTTTTTCGGACATGCATCGAGCTTAGCAGATGCGGCACTGACTGGTGGCAGTGCCGCACAGAGAAAATTAACCTCCGGTTGCCAATCTCATCAACTGGGCACAGAACCAGGCGGCGTAGGTGCCCAGTGCATATCCCAGGACAGCCAGCAAGACACCCACAGGAGCCAATGAAGGGTGGAATGCTGCGGCAACTACCGGAGCAGAGGCGGCACCACCAACATTGGCTTTACTGCCCACGGCCAGGAAGAACATAGGTGATTTAATCCAGCGACCAACCAGGAACAGCAGGCCAACGTGGAAAGCCATCCATACCAGGCCAACCAGGAACAGGGTGGCGTATTCAGGCTTAAAGATCTCCATCAAGTCCATCTTCATGCCAATGGTTGCTACCAGGAAGTAGATAAATACCGATCCCACTTTGGAGGCACCTGCACCCTCAAGCAGCTTGGCTTTAGTGAACGAGAGCACCAGGCCAATCGTTGTGGCGATGACTACCAGCCAGAAGAAGGGCGAATCAAGGTTGAGGTCCCGAACTACCGAAGAGTGTAAGGAGCCAAGCCATGGGGTAATCAGGTCGGCGATAAAGTGAGCGAGTCCTGTTGCACCGAGACCAATTGCAAGGATCACCATAAGATCTTGCAGTTGCGGAATACGTGCATGGTCTTTTTCGAACTTCTCAACGGTGGCCTTGAGATCTTCAATGGCTGAAACGTCGTTGCCAAGACGGGCGTCAATCTTATCGGCGCGGCTGGCAATCCACAGAAGTCCCACCATCCAGATATTGGCGACAATGATATCGACCACCAGCATGGCGCCAAACATGTTGTCGTCCACTTCAAACAGCTCTTTCATGGCGGTCATATTGGCGCCGCCGCCGATCCAGCTGCCAGCAACGGTTGAAAGGGCTTTCCATACCAGGTCGGTATTGATGATGTCGGGGAAGATCATGCCAACCAGCAAAATGGCGATTGGCCCCCCCACAACAATACCCAAAGTGGCTGTGCCAAACATGATCAACGCCTTGGGGCCAAGTGCGACGATCTTTTTCAGGTCGATACTGAGAGTTAACAGCACCAAACTGGCTGGTAACAGATAGCGTGAGGCGACGTAGTAGAGATTAGAGCTTTTGCTGTCGATAACCCCAAAGGTATTGAGCAATGAGGGCAGCAGGTAGCAAACCAGCAGTGCCGGTATTACTCGATAGAACCGGTTCCACTTGTCCGAACCACACTTGGATGTGTAGAACACAAAGCCGAGGCACAGAGCCAGTATCCCCAAAGTTACAGCGTCGCTGGTAATCAGCGCAGTTGACGCTTCATTCATTATTTTTCCCCAATTTCAAAGCAAAGCGTGTTAGCTTAATTGTGTCGGCTGGGAATGGGAACCCTATATGGCTGTCATATTCTGTTGATAATCCAACGCCATGATCTATGGTTTTGGATAGAATCTGATCCGAGAAGCGAATGGAAACTGAAACTGACACTTTGACTCAAGCGCCATCACTGGATGAGCAACTTCAACGCAGTTTGTTGCAAATCGGTGCAATTAAGGAAGCAGATCTGCAACGTGCCAGACGAATTCGTCAGGAGCAACTGGAACAGGATTCAATTGGTACTTTGCTGGTACGGCTGGGTATGGTGTCTGAGCGCACTATTGCCGAACAGCTTGCGCAACTGACTGATCTGAAACTCTTTAAAACATCTGAATTCCCTACAACTCCGGTGCTCCCTGAGCTTTTGCCGTTGCGTTTTTTGAAGGATCAGCAAGTGATGCCGATCTCGGAGTCCGATGGTGTTATCACCCTGGCAATGGCCAATCCCGAAAATAGTTACCCGATCAAGGCCATAGAGATGGCCACGGAAATGAAAGTGCAGCCGGGTATCGGGGTCGCCTCCGAGCTGGTAGGTGTTTTGGATCGCCTATACAGCGCAGCTACCGATAAAGCCGATCGCGAAAGTGTCGATTTCTCTGAACAGGATGTAGAGCAACTGCGGGATATGGCCAGTGAGGCACCGGTCATTCGACTGGTAAACAAGATTATCCAGCGTGCAGTGGATGAGCGCGCATCGGACATACATATAGAACCGTTTGAAAATCAACTGAAAGTCCGCCAGCGCGTGGATGGTGTGCTTCGCGACGAGCATTCTCCGCCACTGCAAATGGCCCCGGCGATTATATCGCGGGTCAAGATTATGGCGGGACTGGATATCGCTGAACGCCGCTTACCCCAGGATGGCCGTATAAACCAGCGGGTGCAGGGCGCGGATATTGATATTCGCGTGTCCACAGTACCCACCATGTATGGTGAAAGCCTGGTACTACGTCTGTTGAAAAGGGAGTCTGTGGCGCTGGACTTTGACAGCCTCGGCTTTACCGACAAACTCAAGAAGCAGTTCATTCGAGCGCTGGATATGCCCCACGGCATGATCATCGTGACCGGCCCTACCGGTAGCGGTAAGACCACGACCCTCTATACCGCACTGAACAGCCTGAATACCGAAGAGCGCAAAGTTATCACTGTGGAAGATCCAGTGGAGTACAACCTGGAGGGGATCAACCAGATTCAGGTGAATCCGTCGATCGGGCTCAGCTTTGCCAATGCATTGCGGTCGATTATGCGTCAGGACCCCGATGTGATCATGGTGGGGGAGATGCGTGACCTGGAGACCGCCAAAATCTGTGTTCAGTCCTCCCTGACCGGCCACTTGGTGCTATCGACCCTGCACACCAACGACGCCGCCAGCAGTATTACCCGTTTACTGGAGATGGGGGTGGAGGACTACTTGCTGAATTCCACGCTTCATACGGTATTGGCGCAACGTCTGGTTAGAGTACTCTGTAAACAGTGTCGAGAAACCTATACCCCAAGACCGGAATTGGTGTCTGAACTGAAGCTCGACCAGTTTACTGATGGTCAGCCGGTGCAGCTGTTCCGACGTGTCGGCTGTGAGGCCTGCGGTGGTACTGGTTATAAAGGTCGTACCGGCATTATCGAGCAGTTGGTGATCAGCGAACGTATTCGCGAACTGGTATTGCAACACGCCGGTGCCAGCGTGATTGAAAAAGTGGCACGAGAGGAAGGTATGGATACCTTGTTTGAAGATGGCTGTAAAAAAGCCCTGCAGGGCATCACCAGCATCGAAGAAGTGGTGCGAGTGACCCAGGAGGGGTAAATGCCGGTTTTTGACTACAAAGCGGTTACGCCACAGGGGGAAATTCGTACCGGCCAGATGTCTGCGGGTGGGCAGGCGGAAGTCATTGCACAGCTACAGAGCAGTGGCCTGATTCCAATTTCAGCGCAACAGCAGGGGACTAAGGTCGGTGCCGTGCTAACCCAGCGTCGCGGCAGTAAAGTTCGCGCCAATGATCTGACGGAGTTTACCCGTCAGTTGTCTATTCTTACCGGTGCCGGCTTACCGTTGGATCGTTCACTGGAAATCATTCGCTCGGTGTGTCGTCACGATGCGTTACACAATATGGTCAGTGAAGTTCAGGAGTCGGTGCGCGGCGGCTCTACGCTATCAAAAGCACTTCAGCAGTTTCCGGGGCTGTTCAGTAACTTTTATATAAACTTTATTCGCTCGGCAGAGATGTCCGGGGCGATGTCTGAAAATCTTAGAGACTTATCTGTCTACCTCGATAAAGCACGTGGTTTGAAAGAGCAGTTAGTGTCTGCATTGATTTATCCGGCAGTGTTGCTAGTGGTTGCCATTATTGCGTTGATTGTTATCACAGTAGTGGTGTTGCCAGAGTTTGCCAGCCTGTTTGCCGATATGGGGGCGAGTCTGCCGCCAGCTACAGCATTTGTAATGGCATCCGGTCAATGGCTTCGAGATTACGGATGGGTGTTACTGATCGTACTTTTGTTGATGGTTTTTTATATCCGCCAAAAGAAATCGGACGATGCCTGGCGCCGCCGTTGGGATCAGCGGGTTTTGAATAATCGTTTGTTGGGGGATCTAACCCAAAAAGTGGAGATGGCTCGTTTTAGCCGCAGTCTGGGTACGCTTTTGCGCGGAGGCGTTCCGTTATTGGGTGCTTTGAATATTGCTCGGGAGGCTCTGCAAAACCGGGTCATGGCGGGTCACCTGACCGAAGTGACCTCTCAGGTTAAAGATGGCAGTGATATGGCCGGGCCAATGATTGCCAGTCAGGTATTTCCTGATTTTGCGTTGCAGATGATTCAGGTGGGTGAGGAGACTGGCCAGCTGGATGAAATGCTGCTGAAAGTCGCAGAGGTTTACGATGAAGAGGTTTCTATTGCCTTGAAGCGCGCATTAGCACTGGTAGAGCCAGCCATGATTATTGGTTTGGGCTTGTTGATCGGCTTCATCATTATTTCAGTACTGGTAGCAATTTTGGGAATTAATGAATTAGCAATTTAATCAAATAACAAATGGCGTATTTTGAGTGTGCCTCTAATACAAGCTTCGGAGTGTTTTATGCAATACAGAAATAAAGGATTTACGATTATTGAACTGCTCGTGGTTCTGTTGATTCTAGGTCTTCTTGCCGGTTTGGTTGGGCCTCAAATTTTAAAGCAGGTCGGCGGATCAAAAACCAAAACTGCCGCACTCCAAATAGAAGAATTTGCCACAGCCCTGGATCTTTATCATCTGGACATGGGACGCTACCCATCCACTCAGGATGGGCTGGATGCGTTGGTTTCAAAGCCGGGAAATGCCCGATTCTGGAATGGCCCTTACCTCAAGAAAAAAGTGATTCGAGAGGACCCCTGGGGCAACGAGTATGTTTACCGCTCACCGGGTGAACATGGTGATTACGACCTCTATTCGTTAGGGGCAGATAATCGCGAAGGTGGTACAGGTGATGATGCGGATATTGTCAGCTGGGAATAAAAAGTGTCATGCAGTCAGCGCATTCAATCAATCAGCATCACGGCTACACGCTACTGGAGTTGTTGGTAGTACTGGCGATTGCTGCGTTGACCCTCACTCTGGTTGGGGCAAATATTACTTCCGCTGTAGGTAGTGCCAACCTGAAAAGTGATGTCAGGAAAATCGCCTCCAGCTTGCGTAGCGTTCGATCCGAATCATTGACAACAAGCTCGATTGCCGCATTCCATGTGGCACCGGACGGTACCCGGTACAGACTGGAACCGATGGATAAAGAGGTTTACGTCAGTGATGGAATTACCCTGGATTTGAGGGCCGATCAGCATCCGGGAGAATTACAGTTGCCTTCCAGTGCCATTTTGTTTTACCCGGATGGTACATCCAATGGCGGCGAAATAACGGTTACCTCGGAAAGCCAGCAAATATCAATAGAGGTGTTGTGGTTGACCGGTGAGGTAAAAATCCATGAATAAATGGCGTGGTTTTACCTTGATCGAAGTCGTGGTGGCACTGGCCATTCTCAGTGTCAGCCTTGCCATTATTCTGCGTATCGTGAGCAGTTCTGCCAAAATTACCCATGTCAGTGAGCACTACTATCAGGCCATAGATATTGCTGAAACCCAGTTGGCACTGCTGATTGCCGAAGAATCGGGTGCGGCAACCCGCTCTGGCAGGGTGGGTGACACTTTTTACTGGAAAGGCATGGTGAAAGCCTATCGTCTGCCGTTAGACAGCCCCTTATTTATCAAACAGCAGGGCTTTGATGCCGATTATGACGCATTTATATACAGCGTCGATGTAAGCTGGGGCGATCGCAAAAAACGCCATTATCGCCTGAGCACGGTTCGTATTGGAGGTGAGCTGTGAAATGTCGCGGCTTTACCCTTGTCGAACTCATGATCGCTCTTGTGATTATGGGGGTAATGGCCGTGCTGATGGCCAGCTCACTGAATTTAACGTCAAAAGCCTGGAATCGAATCGGTGATAGGCAAGATGGCTCGGAGCATCAGTATCTGGTGAATCAACAAATTCGCAATCATTTATCCTCGGCACGATTTTTCAGACTGCGTAACAGCACTGGGGAGCGAATAGTATCGTTTACCGGCTCCGAACAAAAACTCAGTTTTGTCGCACCATTTCCCGGATATAACAGCGATGGAACCCTGTATTGGTGGACGCTTGAATTACGACTGAACGAAGAGCAACAGCGTGAATTGGTGATGAGCTATGAAACCTTCAATGACGACGCTGTGATTGAGCTGGATGGTGAGGGTGGAATAACTCAGGTTGTCGACTTTGAAAATGAAAATTTTGATGAATTCTATGGCGATCCCGATAGTGGTGAAAAAAATGAATTAATCATCGCCACTGATGTTGAGGAAATCAGCTTCCAGTATCTGCAAAAAGATGAAAACGATCACTTGGATTGGGTCTCTGATTGGGAGCCGGGTTATTTACTGCCGCAACTGGTAGAAGTAGGCGTGTTGTATCAAACACCAGGTCCATCGGGCGAAAAACTGAGTTCTCTGGTGGCTGCATTTCGCTTTGCCAGACAGCGGTTGATAGCAGGGGATAATGAGTGATACTGCCTCGTCAGAAAAAAGGCTACGCACTAATCGCAGTACTCTGGGTATTGGTACTGCTGACTGTGCTGGTGGCCGGGCTATCTGCATCCAGTCGGCAAACCACCAATAGTCTGGAGGCATTTGCTGGTGGTGTTCAGGCCAGATATCTGGCAGACGGTGGCATTCGGCTAGTGATATTAAATTTGCTGGATCCTCTGCCAGCCAACCGTTTACTTGGAGATGGTCAGCTGATAACAGTTGAGGTGGATGACGGTCAAGTGGATGTAGTGGTGACGGATGAAAATGGCAAAATCGATATCAACGCAGCTAACGAGTTGCTACTGACTCGATTATTTGAAAGTCTGTCCGTAGACGAAAAAAAGAGCGAACAATTGGCTGCGGCTATTGCGGATTACAGGGATGAGGATGACCTGGTTCGATTAAATGGCGTGGAAGATGCCGATTACCTGAAGGCGGGCTTAAGTTATGGTGCAAAGGACGCATTATTCACCAGTGTGGATGAGTTGAAGCAGGTTTTGGGGATGGATCAGGAGATTTTTAATGCAGTCAGGCCATACGTGACCGTATATGCAAGATCACAGGGGGTAAACCCTGAGGTGGCCCCTTTACCTGTATTGATGGCATTGTCGGACGACTCCGTAGGAATGCTGGAAAGTTATATCGATCAGCGCAGACAAGCGCATAAAGATGGTCTTCCCATGCCATCAGTGCCGCAAATTGATCGACAGTTCATGAGCAGAACCCGAGGTGTTATCTATACCATGGATGCAGTTGGTGTTACGGAGAAAGGGAAACAGTCTGGAGTAACAACTACGCTTAGAGTACGCAGAGGGCGCAATCAGGCGTCTTTGGAGATTCTGGCCTGGAAACCTTACATAAAGCCTGAATACGAATTGACTCTTGGTTCTTTTGAAGTACAGGAATTGGACGCTGACAACGAATGATGATTGAACAATTAAAAAAACAACTTCAGGGGTCTACGGCGCTGAACAATGCGATGATTTGGTGGCTGGGTCAACTGAAAGCCTTGTTGCCCGACAAACTGCTGCAGCGATTTTCACCCACCGTAGAAACGTTAACAGTGGAGTGCTCGGACTCAGCCTGTCGTATAGATCATTACAAAAATAGTGAAGTTCATTTGCTGGCAGTTTGTGACCTGTTGAATGATTCTGAAGAAAAATTGATTGATATACGCCAACAGTTCTTAAAAGGAATGTCGGGACAAACCAGGGTTCTGGTTCGGCTGGATGATTCTCATGTTTTAAATCACCAGGTTGTTTTGCCATTGGCGACGGCAGATAACTTGAGCAGTGTTGTGGAATTTGAGCTGGATCGATTTACTCCCTTTAGGCCGGGTCAGGCAATGGTAGGATACCAATTGATTTCCCGGCACCCGGAGCACGACAAGGTCAAGGTTCAACTCGTGGCATCGCCGAATCGAGTTGCTGGTTTAATCAATCGTAACCTGTCCGTACTCGGATTGAGCCCGTCGGCAATATTGCCACCTAAATCAATAACCGGTGAATTGAATCGGCCGCAGTCCAGTAGCTGGAATATGCTGCCCGAAACGGATCGTCCAATCGCTCAGCCGGTTTGGAATCAACTGAATCGTCGCCTGTTCATCTTTCTGCTGATAGCCTTTGCCGCAGTGTTTGTAATTCCCCACTTTCAACTTGAACAACGCAAGCAAGCGCTTGTTAATGAGATAGATGCCATAGAAGCCGAGGCCAGGGCCGTATCAGCCAAGCAGGCGAAGTTAATCCAGCAAGTGGATGTAGGGGCAAACCTGATAGAGCGTAAAAACACCACTCCAAGTCGATTAGCAGTTTTGGATGAACTGACCCGGATTATCGAAGACGACACCTGGACATCAAGTGTGGAGATCAACGAGAAAAACGTTAAATTGGAAGGGGAGTCGCAACAGGCGTCGGCTTTGATTGCTTTGTTGGAAGCTTCTCCAATGTTTCAAAACGTAAATTTTGAATCTTCCACAACACGTAACCAGGCAACCAATCGAGATCGCTTCCAGATAAAGTTGGATCTGGTTACCAATAACGGAGGTGGCAATGAATAATCTGTCACCCGTTATGCAACGATCACTGGCATTGGCCATTTTAGCCGTGATCATTCTGTTGGTTTGGGCCTGGTTAATCGCTCCGGTAACCAATTCTTACGGCGAAAGACTGGAAGAAGTTGAAGATCTCTCCAGTCGTTTGAGCCGTTATGAACGCCTTTTGGATAATGAGTCCTATATCGACCAAACCCTAGAGCAATTAGAAAAGGATACAAAGGATACCTCGCTGTTCTTTGAAGCTGAAAAAGTAGCGCTTGCCAGCGCCCAAATGCAGCAGTTAATCAACCAGTTTGTCAGCCAGAGTGGTGCGCAGAGTGTCAGCTCACAGCAATATCAGGCGCAACCGCTGAATGGCACCCAGGCAATGGGGTTGCGAATTCAGGTACGGGGGGAGGTGACTAATCTGTTGAACCTGCTTCATTCCATCGAATCTGCACAGCCAATTATTTTTATCGAAAACCTGAAGATTGATTCAGTCAGCGAGCGAACTTTGCGAGTAATCTCTCGTCGACGTCGTGGTAATAATACGCCTCAAACCAATTTCAGCATGACTATTGCAATGGATCTTGTCAGCTATGCCTCCGCACAAACAGAGGAGGCGAACTAATGAGTATTGCCAATCAAAAAAATCCGCTTACTTCAGTATTGGTTCTACTGTTGCTTATTTGCCTAATGACATTGGTCATTGAAATAGCGTTGATTCAGTTTTCGGGTGGTTTACTGGGCGGAAACACTAATACCGAAAATCATAACCCTTATCAGAACTATCAAGCCGTAGAGCTGAAATCAATGCCAGTCGTTGAAGAGTTTCAGGGTGTCGTAGACAGGTCTCTATTCAGTTGGGATCGTAAGCCGAGATTTGTTTCTGCAGAGACTGGCACAGACAATGATGTAGAGTCCCGCTGGGATCTAACCGGAGTTGTGAATACCGGAAATGAGACCTACGCTTACTTTACTGCCAAAAATGGATCTCAATCAGAAACTGGGAATACAGGCCGGGTACAGTTGCAGGTAGGAATGTTCTTGGAGAAATGGCGCGTCGACCGAATTACACCGGAGACGGTAGTGCTAAGCCTGGATGGTGAGGAGCAGGAGTTTCGATTAGTAACCGATATGCCACCTCCTGTACGCAGGCCACAGCCAAGAGCCAGAGATAACGACACTGGGCAAAAACAAGATTAAGACTGACCAAAAGGAGAAAAGCATGAAAACGGTTGGTTGTATGAAAATTATTGGTGTTTTGGGGGCATTATCCGCACTCTCCTGTTCCCAAATGGGCACCCAGCAACAAGCCTCCGCAGCACCAGAGCGATCCGCGCAGAATGCCGCTCAGGTTTCCACGCAGCCGGCCGCAGATACGTCAGCCGTTGAGGCGGCAGAGCCTTCGGTGCCATTAAAAGAGATCTATGAAGGCAGTGGAAACCTGATCAATTATCACATTGCTAACAACACGATGCCGAATGACACGGAAGGGGAGGTAACGCTCAACTTCCAGAACTCAGAGATCTCGGAAGTTGTGAAAACGGTTCTCGGCGATATCATGGGTGTAAATTACGCAATGAGCCAGGCGGTCACTGGCACTGTCTCCATGCGTACAACCCGTCCCATCAGTCGCGACTCCCTGATCCCGGTTCTTGAAAACCTGTTGTCCATGAACAATGCCGCTTTGATAAAGGGGCAGGATTTTTATGAGATTGTACCGACAGGAGAAGGTGGGGTTACAGGACTTACTCCAAGCACGAAGTTGAATGCAGATCGTGGGTATCAGGTCTTGATTGCACCTTTGCGTTACATCGGTGCTAAAGAAATGGTCAAAATCCTGGAGCCAGTCAAGTCGACCAAGGCAGTCGTAAAAGCTGACCCATCGCGGAATATGCTGATAATGGCGGGTACACACAGTGACCTGTACAACTTGCGACAAACTATCCAGATTTTTGACGTCGACCAGTTAAAAGGCATGTCTGTTGGCCTGTTCCGAATGCAAAATGTAGATGCCAGTACTATGCAGACAGAGCTCGAGCAAATCTTTGGGGATAGTGCCGAGGGGCCATTGGCTGGTTTGGTGCGTTTCACCATGATTGAGCGCCTCAATGCATTACTGGTAATTACTCCCCAGAAAAAATACCTGAGCGATGTAGAAACCTGGATAGAACGACTGGATCAGGCCCAAAATCCACACGGTGCAAATATGTATGTTTATTACGTACAGCACGCCCGGGCCGATAACCTTGCCGATCTGCTTAATCAGTTATTCGAAGGGGGGAGGCGAAATGCAGTAGCTGCTGCCCAAAGAGAAGCGGCCAGGCCACAACCAAATGCTGAGGGCGATGGCGCCGCAGAACAGGGAGATCGACAGAATCAGCAACTGTCCAGTGTGGAACTTGGTGAGGTTACCATTATCCCTGATCTGGAGAGCAACTCTCTTTTGATCATGGCGACACCCTCTGATTATGAAGAAATTGAAAAAGCCATAACCAAGCTGGATGTTCAACCCCTACAGGTACTGGTTGAAGCGTCCATTGTTGAAGTGACGTTAGATGAGGGGTTGGAATATGGGTTGCAATGGTTCTTCAAAAACAGTTTTGATGACAAAACCGGCCGTGGAGGTTTGAATATTCCTGCGAATGGCCGAGTAGTAACCAGGGATAGTGATGGCAATATAGTCAGTACCCTGAATGGTGTTCTGGATGATCCTGTAGATTTCACTTATGCGGTATTTGACGCTGTAGGTACTCGCGCAGTACTAAATGCTATAGCTGGAGACTCACGCCTTAATGTACTGTCTTCACCATCGTTGATGGTTTTGGACAATCACCAGGCGCTGATTACAGTTGGTGACAGGGTACCTATTCGTACGTCTGAAACCAGCAATACAAGCAGTACCACCAATATAAATGACAATATTGGACTCAATGTCACCAGTCAGATTCAGTACCAGGATACCGGCGTGACTCTTGAAGTTACTCCAAGGGTAAATGCCGGTGGTATGGTGGTTCTGGATATCACCCAGAAGGTGGATGATGTAAGCACAACAACATCTTCAAACATTGACTCTCCTACAATTCTCAAACGCGAAATAAATACAAATGTGGCTGTACAGAGTGGAGAAACTATTGTTCTGGGTGGGCTTATACGTGAAGATAAAAAAGTCTCTGAAAATGGTGTGCCTTTCCTTAAGGATATTCCCGGGCTTGGTTTATTATTCAGCAGTAAATCCACAACGAAAAGCAAAACAGAGCTGGTTGTGATGATTACTCCAACAGCAATCAGTAACCCGAAAGAAGCTCGTGATGTAACCGAGGAGTACAAGGCCAAGCTTAAGGATGTGGATTTGTCTTCACTGAAGTAGTACCTTCTTTCTGTAAACAAAAAGGCTCGCAACTGCGGGCCTTTTTATTATTTGCACAAAAAATGTAGGGTTTTAAATAGGAGTTTTAAGGTGAGTTTCAGCTGGTGTTAGAAACCGTTCGTCGGTATTTTTATAATAAGTAAATGAAATATTAAGGTCATTTTATATAAGTTGACTTCTGTAATGTTCTTTATATTCAGTGAGTTGTGAATTTGGTGTTGGTCTGGCTTACATATTGAGGTGTTGGTTTTTATACAAAGTCAGTGACTGGAGTTGAAGGAATTAAAAAAACCATCTTGTGATAATCTTTTATCTCAACTAAATATAAACTCCCTGTTTGTTAAAAGGCAAAGTTAGTTGATTTTTTGATTAGCTAACCACGCAAAGCTCCGGGCTTCAATTGAAGCGGCCGAGTTGCCACAGGTATCCAAACGCAATGTTTGGGGTAATGGCGACCGGCATTACGCAATTTACCCCTTTGTAACTTTGAACTCGGCGAATCTGTCGATGTGTTTCTGTGCGTGTGTTTTTTATGCGCACGGCCTTCGATTGATTGGTTGAAACGTATCTGTATCGGATCAGGACGATCCAAGGAGTTTTGAGATGAAGCGGGTGGCAGGATTTGTTCATAGACACATGGTTATGTCTATGTCCCTTTTAGGCATTTTTCTGGTAATTGCACTTGTTGCGGTTGCAGACCATATAGCAACCCATGGGGATCTTGAGCCCCAGACCAAATTTGAGATTGAAGGTAACATTGCTGTAGGCGACTCCTTGGGGGATCCTCCGGTTTTGGGGTTGATAGATTGGTCCAATGCGTACACAACCTCGAATAATCAAGCAGTATTCCTGGCAGACCCACACTCAGATGCCCAGCCTGACACCACCGTGTTCATACAGGGAGGGAAGTTTAAGGATCCTGAAAACTGGACTATTGGTGAATCCCAGGTAGGTGGCGCGCAAGTTGAATTGACCAATATCCTTGCTTGGGCAGCTGCGCCGGGTGATGTCTCTCCTGGAGTGCCAGCGGATGAACTCCTTTTTCTTGCGGGCGAAAGAACCAAAGACGAAGGTACATTTGCACTGGATTTTGAAATTAATCAAAAGCCCTGGGCCAGAATCATTGACGAGAATGGAGTCAGTCACGGAGGCCCGGAAAGAACAGTCGGTGACATTCTGGTGGGATTTGAATTGTCTGGTAATCCCACGGACCCACAAACTGATCTGCAGGTTCTGATTGCTATCTATGATCCTGAAAATTCATTGAATAATAACGTCTGTAAGGTAACACCTGGACAAGGAAATGAAGACGATACGATTGAGATTGGTACTGACCCTTGCCCAACTTATGGTGAAAATAATAATTTCACTGGTTTCTACTATCGCTTCCTTGCGAATGCCGCCATTTTACCAACTTCGGGATATGGTGTTGCCACAATGAATGCGGATGCCTTTACAGAAATTGCAACGGACTTTCCAGATCCTTATATTTCTTACGATGAAGGCGGTACAGCTGATGGTGTAATCGAAGAGTTTGAATTCTTCGAGGCGGCTATTAATTTGGCGGTTCTTATGCCAGAGGGAGTGGGTTGTCCTGGGTTTGGTTCAGTTCATGCCAAGAGTCGAGCCTCTTTGTCGCCGACCGCTGATATTAAAGATCTGTCTGGTCCTGAGCCGCTTCCCATCGAGTGCTTTATTGATGTATTCAAATACTACGATTTGAATTCGAACCGCCAGTTTGATGGCGATCCGGAAGTAGGTCTGAATGGTTGGACATTTAATCTTTATTCTGCAAGCGATTTGAATAATCCGATTTCCTCATTGATTACAGCCAATAATGATTTAAGTGATCCAGGATTTGGCATTTTTGCAAATCTTCCTGATGGCGATTACGTCGTTAAAGAGGATTGCACAGGTCAAGGAGATAAGTGGATCCAGACACAACCACAGCCAGATAGTGACTCAAATGCTGATTGTGGCACAGGCGAGTATCCGGTCACCATTAGTAGTGGCAGCAAAACAGCTTCACTCGATTTTGGTAATACACAGTTAAGTAAAATTATTGTCGATAAAGTGACCTTGCCAGCTGCGGACCCACAATCATTCAGCTTCACTACCACAGGTAGTGGTTATAGTGGCTTCAGTTTGACTGACGCTGGCGGCACAAATGAGCAGGTATTGATGCCAGGTGCCTACACCGTAACTGAAGATGGAGAAACCGGCTGGGATCTTACAGGCCTCAGCTGTTCAGTTACCGACAATGGCGGTGATGGTACTGACGACAGTAACATCACTACCAACCAAGGTACTGGAGAATCTTCAATTACCCTCGCACCAGGTGAAGAGGTTACATGTACTTATACCAACACCAAGCGCGGTGAGATCCACGTGGTGAAAACCACCGAGGGCGGTGACGGCACCTTCAGCTTCAGTGGCAATGTCAGCGGCAGCATTACCACCGTGGGTGGCGCCACCCAGAACGCCGACATCCTGAGCAGCGGACCCATCGTGCCGGGCAGCGGCTACAGTGTTGGCGAAAGCGACCCGACCCCGGCGTTTGACCTGACCAGTGCGACTTGCGACGACGGCAGTCCGGTGGACAACATCGACGTAGGTCCGGGCGAAGTGGTGACCTGTACCTTCCACAACGTCAAGCGCGGTGAGATCCGCGTGGTGAAAACCACCGAGGGCGGCGACGGCACCTTCAGCTTCAGTGGCAATGTCAGCGGCAGCATTACCACCGTCGGTGGTGTGACCCAGAACGCCGATATCCTGAGCAGTGGATTGGTTGTTCCGGGCAGTGGCTACAGCGTCAGCGAAAGCGACCCGACCCCGGCGTTTGACCTGACCAGTGCGACCTGCGACGACGGCAGTCCGGTGGACAACATCGACGTAGGTCCGGGCGAAGTGGTGACCTGTACCTTCCACAACGTCAAGCGCGGTGAGATCCGCGTGGTGAAAACCACCGAGGGCGGTGACGGCACGTTCAGCTTCAGTGGCAATGTCAGCGGCAGCATTACCACCGTGGGTGGCGCCACCCAGAACGCCGACATCCTGAGCAGCGGACCCATCGTGCCGGGCAGCGGCTACAGTGTTGGCGAAAGCGACCCGACCCCGGCGTTTGACCTGACCAGTGCGACCTGCGACGACGGCAGTCCGGTGGACAACATCGACGTAGGTCCGGGCGAAGTGGTGACCTGTACCTTCCACAACGTCAAGCGCGGTGAGATCCGCGTGGTGAAAACCACCGAGGGCGGCGACGGCACCTTCAGCTTCAGTGGCAATGTCAGCGGCAGCATTACCACCGTCGGTGGTGTGACCCAGAACGCCGATATCCTGAGCAGTGGATTGGTTGTTCCGGGCAGTGGCTACAGCGTCAGCGAAAGCGACCCGACCCCGGCGTTTGACCTGACCAGTGCGACCTGCGACGACGGCAGTCCGGTGGACAACATCGACGTAGGTCCGGGCGAAGTGGTGACCTGTACCTTCCACAACGTCAAGCGCGGTGAGATCCGCGTGGTGAAAACCACCGAGGGCGGCGACGGCACGTTCAGCTTTAGCGGCAGTGTCAGCGGCAGCATCACCACCGTGGGTGGCGCCACCCAGAACGCCGATATCCTGAGCAGCGGACCCATCGTACCGGGCAGCGGCTACAGCGTCGGCGAAAGCGACCCGACCCCGGCGTTTGACCTGACCAGTGCCACCTGTGACGACGGCAGCCCGGTGGACAACATCGACGTCGGCCCGGGTGAAGTGGTGACCTGTACCTTCCACAACGTCAAGCGCGGTGAGATCCGCGTGGTGAAAACCACCGAGGGCGGTGACGGCACGTTCAGCTTCAGCGGCAGTGTCAGCGGCAGTATCACCACCGTGGGTGGCGCCACCCAGAACGCCGACATCCTGAGCAGCGGACCCATCGTGCCGGGCAGCGGCTACAGCGTGGGCGAAAGCGATCCAACCCCGGCGTTTGACCTGACCAGTGCCACCTGTGACGACGGCAGTCCGGTGGACAACATCGACGTTGCTCCGGGCGAAGTGGTCACCTGTACCTTCCACAACGTCAAGCGCGGCGAGATCCGTGTGGTGAAAACCACCGAGGGCGGTGATGGCACCTTTAGCTTCAGCGGCAATGTCAGCGGCAGCATTACCACAGTGGGTGGTGTAACCCAGAATGCCGATATCCTGAGCAGTGGCTTGGTTGTTCCGGGCAGTGGCTACAGCGTCAGTGAAAGCGACCCGACCCCGGCGTTTGACCTGACCAGTGCGACCTGTGACGACGGCAGTCCGGTGGACAACATCGACGTGTCACCGGGCGAAGTGGTCACCTGTACTTTCCACAACGTCAAGCGCGGCGAGATCCTCGTGGTGAAAACCACCGAGGGCGGTGATGGCACTTTCAGCTTCAGCGGCAATGTCAGCGGCAGCATTACCACCGTGGGTGGTGTGACCCAGAACGCCGATATCCTGAGCAGTGGATTGGTTGTTCCGGGCAGTGGCTACAGCGTCAGCGAAAGCGACCCGACCCCGGCCTTTGATTTGACCAGCGCGACTTGCGATGACGGCAGTCCGGTGGACAACATCGACGTAGGTCCGGGCGAAGTGGTGACCTGCACCTTCCACAACGTCAAACGCGGCAAGATCATTATCGAGAAAGAAACAATCGGTGATGTTGGCAGCTTCGACTTTGTTCCGGTTGGATTTAATTTGCTGAGCGGTAATACCTTAACTACCACTGTTGTGGGAGAACCAGGTGTTGCCAGTGATGATTCCGGCTTGATCATTCCAGGCCCATATTCAATCACTGAAACCGTACCATCAGAGTGGGACTTGACCAGTGCCACTTGTGATAACGGTGAAACCATCGACAGCATTGATGTTGGTCCCGGTGAAACCATTACCTGTCGATTTGTGAATACTAAACGAGGTGATGTGGACCTGATTAAAAAGTTGATAGGTATTGAAACCACACAAGCCTTCACATTTACCCTGAACGGTCCCGATGCCAATAACCTGATGGATAGCAGTACTCCGGATATTGATTTTGGACACCCAAATCCTCCAGGTGAAAAATGGCTGGTTCCAAATCAAACCTACACCATTTGTGAAACTGGTATAGCAGCTGGTGCCGTATCGCTTTGGTCAATCAATGGAATGAGTCTCCCGTTTGTAGGAGAGAAAACCGGAGCGTTATTAGAGGTATACAACCCTGATGACAATGGTGGGCCAGAACCAGATGATTTGGGTAATCGCTGTGTTGACTTCCAGGTTGAACCGAATGGCTCCATCTTGTTCGTTGTCGACAACCGCACACCTCTTGGTGATGCAAGAACTCCCGGTTATTGGAAAAACTGGAGTTCCTGCAGCAGCGGCAACCAATTCGGCAAGGCTGCTGAAGAGTATGAAGACAACAAAAATGGTTTTATAGATGTACGTCATTATTCACTGGATGAAGTGCTGACTGAGGCTTACAGTCGATCACCAAATCCGATCAATCCGATCCACGTATATGAAACCGGTATATTCATCGGCTTGCTGCAACTGGACGGTGACTCTTCAGGTAATGCTTATGACCAGTATCTGAATGACGGCTCTCTGCCCGACGCGGATTGCGAAGAAGCAGTGCTTGTACTGAGTTCTGCGGATCAAAACGCGACTAAAGGTGGAAAAAATAAATCCGTTAATCACTCATCTGACCCAGCCTATAAAGTCGGTCGCTACCTGCTTGCCTTTATTGCAAACCAGACTGCTGGTGCATACCCCTGTGACTATGCGGCTGATGCAGCTGAAGCAGCACAAATGCTGCTGGGTAATATAGGCTTTGATGGAACAGGAGAATACCTCTCCAACAAAGCCATTAAGCAGGGTAAAGGTACTATAGAAGACGCTGAAAATGCGCTCTACTACCACGGTATATTGGGTCAATATGTTGAGAATGATCCGTTGCTTGATTGCGGGGGGAATCTTTCTCCACCCAATCCATAAGTAATGGTTTGCAGTTTTGGTGCATCGGTTTTATGCCGATGCACCCTTTGATTTAAAAAAGAATAGTCTTTTATATTGCATTTTTATGCAATATTTTCTCTCGTGCAAAAAATATATAGTTTAAAAATATTTATTTATTTTTAGTCAAAATAAATATTGTTATACCGTGAAATGTGTCCTAGTTTTTTCCTTGCACTTGATGAGTCCTGATTCGTAATTCGGTGATGGGGTGAGCTGTTTCAAGTGAATTGCCATGATTGTAATAAGAATTAATCGCGGCATTATTTAATTTAATCCACCTAAAAATTCTCGATGTATTCCGGGTGAGTAGGCGCCTGGTTCGGAACCTTTTAGGGGAATCAGGAGGATTTATGAAAAGGCTTAAATGGGTGTTATTGATTGCAGGAATGCTGGTATTTGATTTTGCAAATGCTGGACCGGCAGCAAAATTTGCGGCGACCTATACCGATGAGAGGCCATCACTAGTCTCGGTTGTAGTTATTGATGGTGCCACCCAGGACAGCTTGGTGTTTGATCTGAGTACTGGTTATACACTGGCTACCCTGAAGGTACCTCAGGATAAAGAGCTTTTGATTGGTGTTTCATCAGAAGTTGGTATTGTTACCGATACTTCTATCAAAGGCAGGAATGGCGGTGATGCAAAAGCAATTGCCGGTGGTGGAGCAGCGGTGGTTGTATTTGCCGTTCCGGTAGATGGAGCTAATGGTACAGCAGCAATCGCTGCTCCAGGACCTGTAATGCTCTCTGCACGTGTTCAGGAACTCAGCGCTACGTTGGGGGGTGTAATCGAATCTTGTGAGGATACTCTGGGCGGTGGCGAACTGGGTGATGAGCCTGACGGTGTTATAGATGTGGCAACAGAGTGTGTGGTTACCGATGAAGAAATCGGGTTGGCACTGTCTACCTTGGCATCCCATCACTTCAACTTCGTTCTGCCTAATATGGATCAGGGTGAGTACAATCTGGTTGCCTTCTTTGTTACTGGTGCGCTTGCGAAAGTAGATATTAACGAGCTGTCAGTATCTGAAGGTGGTACTGTTGAAGCCAGTGCCTATGCCAAAGCGTTTTTGGGCAAGACAATGGTTACAGCACAACAAGTACGTGCCACTAAAGGTGGTGTAATCGACGCAGATATAGTCGAATAATGGCGACCATAAGCCAGGGCTCTGTCAATCATGGATGGAGCCCTTTTACCTATCTGTCTCAATTGTCTTCTAATCCTCTGGTCTAAATAACTTTTCGGCTTCCTGAATTGTAAGGAACTTTACTTACAGGCAGACTAGACTTCTGTTAACCGGACACAATAACAGAAGATATGTACTACGAATCCTACTTCAAACTGAAAGAGCCACCGTTCTCAATCTCGCCGGATCCGCGTTATCTCTATCTAACGCAGAGTCACCGGGAAGCTTTGGCGCACCTGTTATATGGGGTAAGCAGCAATGGGGGCTTCGTATTGCTTACTGGTGAGATTGGAGCAGGAAAAACCACGGTATGTCGCTGCCTGTTAGGACAGCTTCCAGAACACACTGATGTTGCTTATGTGCTTAACAGCAAGCTTTCCACGCTGGAGTTTATGGCAGCCATCTGTGATGAGCTGGGTGTTCAGTACGACGAGAATGCGTCCTTAAAGAAGCTTGTGGACCATATCTATCATCATCTCCTAAAGTCTCATGGCGCAGGGCGCAATACTGTACTGATGGTGGATGAGGCCCAAAACCTGGATTTGTCCCTCATCGAACAGTTGCGCTTGCTGACAAACCTGGAGACAAACCAAAAGAAACTGTTGCAGATCATACTGGTAGGGCAGCCCGAGTTGCGTGAAAAACTGGCCTTACCGGGAATGCGGCAGATGGCACAACGTATCACAGCACGTTTTCACCTTGGTCCCCTCAGGAAAAAAGATATTCGTGACTATGTTCATCATCGACTGAAAGTCGCCGGCGGGAAAAACGAGCTATTCAGCAGGGAGTGCTACAGCAAACTGTGGCAATACACCAAGGGTGTACCAAGGCTGATTAATGTTATCTGTGACAGGGCATTGCTGGGAGTTTTTGTTGGCCAGGGCAACCTGGCTACAGGCAATACAATTGAAAGAGCTGCCTCAGAGGTTCTTGGTACAAAAGCGGTTAAGCCAAATCATATTGCCCGATGGGGATGGAGTATTGCAGCATTGTTATTGGTGGCTGGCGCTTTTGCGGCCAGTTATTACTATCGAGCTAATCATTTTGAAAGCCAGACATTTACAGAACGCTATTTTGGTGACGAATCCATTTCTGAGCAGGAATCTCCTGTTGATGTTGTTGATCAGGTGAATGAGGATCAACCAGAGAAATCCGAAAGTGGATTTGAACAAGACTTGAGCCCAGCGTTAGAAGAGGAGTCAATGGAAACAGATGATGCATTAAGTGCATCTGAATCGCCTCCAAAGCAGATCCAAACGACCAATATCTTAGCCCCCCAGATTCCAACGGCTCCCGGAGTCACGGAGCAAGCGCACCAGACGATTCTCAACCTCTGGGAATTACCGCAAATGCCAGCTACGGCAGCTGGTCTATGCGATTTTGTAGAATCCCAGGGGGTGTCCTGCCTTTACCAGCAGGGTAATACCGAGACATTGAAACAAATAAATCGCCCGGCACTGCTTACACTCTTTACAGAAGACGGTTCTTCTTATCTTGGAGCGTTGGCTGGGATGACTGATAGCACTGCCACAGTGGTGATTAATGGTCAGCCTCAAACGGTCACCTGGCAGGAGCTGCGGCGCTGGTGGTATGGCGACTTTCTTGTTTTGTGGCGGTTGCCTCCAGGATACAGATTTCCTCTGAGAGAGGGGGCGGCGGGTGAATCAGTGGGGTGGTTAAGCAACGCACTTGGCGATGAAGCACCAGCTTTGCGATATGATGAGTCAATGGTTGATCGTGTCAAAATTTTTCAGCGAGATCACGGTCTAATACCGGACGGTGTCGTCGGCCCTCTGACGATTATTGCTCTCAATAACCAGCACACTGAAAATAGCCCCCAATTGTTTGATAAGGAACAGCATTAATGTCGTACATTCTGGACGCATTGGAAAAGTCGCAAAAGCAAAGGGAAGAGAGTGATGTTCCCGGCTTGGACAATGTGCATGTACTCAGTAATACCCAACCGGAGGAGCCGCAATCGGGCGGTAAGCGCTGGGTGGTTATCGTTTTACCTTTGCTGGCAATTGCCATGGCAGGGGGGTGGTGGCTGGCCGGATACAGTCCGGAAGGTCAGCCAGAACCAATGAATTCTATTACTGATACTCGGGTGACTGAATCCGATTCCACTTTAAACGATGTTCAGTCATTAGCTGATACCGTTGGATCAACTGCAATTGATTCAGGTCCGGAGGAGCAAGCAACTCCGGATACTTATTCTATAGAGGTAGCAACACAACCGATAATTGAAGATACCTCAACCCAGACGCAAACCATTGGTGTGCCAGAGAAAGTTGGGCCAGAAAAAGTTGAGCAGGAAGTTGTTTCTGAAACTGTGCCAAGCGATGTTACTCCGCCAGTGGTGAAAATCGCTCAAACTGAAGAACCAATAAATCCTGCAACAACTCCTCAGCAAGACCAAATCAAACAGTCAGATGAGGTAGATTCTATTGGGCAGGAAACAGCTGGTTCCGAGGTGGTTTCCAGTGAGCCTCCTGAGCAAACAGTCGAAGAACTAGTAGTAGAAGCAATTCCACACTACAGGGCTTTGCCTTTTGAGATTCAGCAAAAAATTCCGGAGATTCGTTACTCGGTGCATCTTTATTCCCCAACTCCTGAAAACCGCATGGTGAAAATTGACGGTTGGGTAAGAAAAGAGGGAAGTACAGTTTACCCGGAAGTAAAGCTTCTGGAAATTACCGAAAAAGGGGCGGTTTTTCAATACAGGGAATATAAATTCAGGGTTCCGGTGAATTAGAAATTTCAGCTAGCTCAAATGCATAAATCAAGTACATAAAAGAGACCGTCGTTTCACTGATGGTCTCTCTTTTTGAAGAACTCTTTAAAACTTTCTGGACGATAAAAACAGCGCCTGCTATACATATCTTTGACTATCCCGATAATAGTAACCCTGTGGGAAGTTACTCCTGCAGGAGCACAAAGCCACGGAGCTTTTCACCATGGAAAGCCCGCCGAGCTGCCGAAGGATAAGTTGCACGTCAACTGAACTTTATGCAGCGTTTGTTAGTGCGGGTTTACTGTGCCACTTGATGGCAATTGCCATTATCAGCGAAGTAATCCAGTCATAATCAGCGCGCCTGTAAACACTTTCGGTTATATACCGTTGGTGGAGATGAGTAGTCGTTTAAACAGGCAAGGTTAATTGGTTCAGACTGACGCAGAGTGTGAGTAGGGCATCGGTGTCAAGTGACAACCCCTATCAGCAAATCAGGGATTGGTCCCGGCGACCCCCCATCGCCAGTGGACGTCCTACCTCCCTGTACTTGAGCCGATGTCTAGCAGTTCTCACGTTCATCCGGTCGAACTCTGCGTCAGTCTTTTAACTTTTGCACAAAACTCCCCTGGTAATTGAGAAGTAGTTCTGCTTTTTAAAAGCCGATGTCTAAATTTAGCTGTTTTAAATTTACTGTCCTTTTAATAAGGATGACTGGTACTTTTTGCTGGCTAAGCTGCGATTATTTTCTGGCAGCGCAAGTAAACGGCTGCTATACATAGATAGCTTTCCCGAAAAAAGTAAATCCGCTGAAAAGCGGAGGCACAAAGCCACGGGGCCTCTTCACCAGAACTGTTCTGGTGGTAAAGCTCGCCGAGCTGCTGAAGGGAGTCGCATTAATTTGCGATGCAGCGGGTGAGTTTCCTGAAAAGCTGTAATTCCAGTAGTTTCTCTATTTTCTCACCAATGCTAATCCGTAAGTTAAGGTATCTATGGATTAAAAAGTGGCGAGTAAGCCTACAACAACTTGTCCAATAGATCTTGAATTATCCGCCTCTTGAGAGCTGTAAACGGGGATGGAAAAGGTTTATTGATCGCTAATACGATCAACGATCGGACTGTGTAAAGAGTCTGAATCGGCTGGCGCAGAGCGTGAGATGAGCGTTTGGAGTGGGCGTTAATATCTGCCACTGCCTCTCTAGGTGTTTTATAACACCAGGCCAAACTCCAAATCGTTCTGAATTTCTTACCGCTACAGGCATTTTTTCTGCGCCAGCCTTTTATCAGTCTGATAGAGAATTTAATCAATTGGCATTAAGAATCAGGAGGAAGGGACAGAACAGGAACGTTTAGCCGTAATAGAGTGAAAACAGAGTTAAGCAGCAGCCGACACCCTGCAAACCTGGGAGCGTCATCCGGCAAGATCGACTCGTTGGCCTGCGACACTTTAGTCTTCGCGTTATTGATATAACGCGATAGGGGCGGCTGCGCCTTTTCAGTATAGGGTAAAACCGTTCGGTTTGTCCTTCTCCAGAGTATCACGCCGTACCGGTGTAGATGTTCTCTCCTGATGACTTAGTCCATGGGATTCAAGTAATTCTTCGCTGTATTTACCGGCGTTGTCGACTGCTTGGATGGATTTCGTCACGTTGTTCATATCGAAAGAACAACCAAATCCAAAGGGAATTTACATGATCAAGTCTAGATGGAGAGAACGATCGGTGATCGCTGTCGTGGGGTTGTAATCAAGAAACTTCGTGACAGCTCACTGTGAAAGGTAATTGTGCCGAGACCGGCACAGAGAGTTTAACCTTAACAGAGGATATCAAGATGAAATCCTTATGGCGACATACCAGCAGCACGATAAGGCGAATTTATTCGACCTTTATGGGTGCTGTCGTTGCCACTTGTATACTGTTGGCAACAGTGGTTCTGGCTGTAGATGGCCTGGGCTTATTTGAACTTGATGGAAATGCAGTTGAGAGTGGAGCCCCAGGTGAAGACTGGGAAACACTTTATAATTCCGGTGGCAATGATGGCGGTACGCCGATTGCGTTTACCGGAGTTTTGGATGATATATCCCCATTAAGCATTTATTGGCAAGGTGGTTCAAAAGATATCAACGATGTTTCGGAGTGGAATTATAAAGATGGTTCCGTGCCGGACAAAGACGATATTACCAATGCTTATGCTGCAGCTTATATTAATAGTGCGGATAATGGCATCCACATGGAAGATGACTTGATCATCTATTTTGGTTTGGACCGCTATGCCAACAAAGGTGATGCCTTTGCCGGCTTCTGGTTCTTCCGGGATCGAGTTGGTCTGGATGGTATTGATGCGTTCACCGGTAATCATATGGATGGCGATTTGCTTGTGTTGGTTGAATACCCGCAAGCGTCAGGTGCCGTCCCGGAGATCAAGGTCTACGAATGGGTTTTCAATGGCGGCGATATTTCGGATCACCTGAAGTTGTTATTAACAGCATCGAATGCCGAGTGTGATGGCAGTGGCGGTAAAATTGCCTGTGCCATTACCAATGACGGTGATGAAGCTTCTCCCTGGCCCTATACGCCCAAGGCAGGAAGTGCAGGCACATTCCCGTTTGAAAGCTTCTACGAAGGTGGCATCAATGTTTCTGCCCTGATGCGTATGGCAGGTGAAGAAAATTCTCCTTGCTTTAACAGCTTCCTGGCTGAAACCCGTTCATCCCGTTCCGAAACTGCTCAGTTGAAAGACTTTGTACTGGGTGGATTCCCACTGTGTCAGGCTGTGATTGATACAGAAATCCACGCTGGTACAAACCACGTAACGGATGTTCAGGATACCACTTTGAAAGTGGGCAGTGCAGTTCATGACTTTATCAATATCATTGGTTCAGGCGTGCCGAACCTGCCGGATCCAACAGGAACTGTTGACTGGACCCTGTACGACAACGGAACTTGCGATGGCAACGTACTGTTATCCGGAACTTCTGGCATAACCGGAAACGGAGATGGAACAGCGTCAGTGGATAATGTGGGTTCATATACCAAGAATTCCGCGGGCTCAATCTCCTATGGCATAACCTATAACGGTGATGTCAACTTCCCGGCAGTGGATGAAGAGCACTGTGAAGTGGTGTCATTTGAAAAATACGACACCATGACATCAACAGCTATCCACGCAGGAAATGATCACGTCACGGATATTCAAGGTGGTGCGGTGAATGTTGGCACATCCGTCCATGACCAGGGCACAGTTTCCCTTGCTAATACGGAAACCGATCCAGGTGGTTTGCCAGATCCTACCGGCACAATTACCTTCACCCGCTATGCAACTTCTGATTGCACTGGTTCAGGTGTCAATGAAGTCGTTAGCCTGGATGATGGTGATGGTGGTGTGGAAGAGTCTTCAGCCTTTATCACCAACCTGGCAGGAGGATTGTCTTATTCCGCCAGTTACAGTGGTGACTCGTTCTACAACGGATCAAGCCATGCATGTGAAGTGCTGACTGTGAATAAATTTGATTCAAATATTTTGACTCATATTCACGCAGGCAGCGATCACAGCACTGACATTCAGGGAACTACTATTAAGGTTCTCACTTCCATCCATGATCAGGCCATCGTATCCGGTGCAGGTCCAGATCCAACTGGTACCGTGACTTTCCGTCTGTTCAGTGACCTCGAATGTCAAACTTCTCCAGTAGTATTTGATACCGTCGCGATCGCAGCAGATGGCAGTAACGACGGTTCCGCAGCGGTTGAAAGCAAGTCGATGGTGACTTCAGCAGGTGTGTTGGCATTCAGTGCCAGCTACGGTGGCGATGACAATTACAATCCGTCTGGCGCGGCTGATTGTGAACCGCTGACCGTAGTGAAATACGACACCATGACCGCAACCGCCATTCACCAAGGCAATGATCATGTCACTGATATCCAAGGTGGCGCGGTGAATATTGGTACATCAGTACATGACCAGGGAACCGTTTCCCTTGCCAATACTGAAACCGATCCTGGTGGCTTGCCAGATCCTACCGGTACGCTCACCTTTACCCGTTATGCGACTTCCGATTGCACCGGCACTGGTGTTGATGAAGTGGTTAGCCTGGATAATGGTGATGGTGGTGTGGAAGAGTCCTCTGCGTTTATAACCAACGCAGCAGGTGGTTTATCTTACGCTGCAACCTACAGTGGAGATGCAAACTACAACGGATCAAGTCACAGTTGCGAAGTCCTGACTGTGAATAAACTGGTGTCCAATATTCGGACCGAAGTTCACGATCCGGCTCACGTCGATATTACTGGTCAAACAGTGACTACTGACGTACAAATCCACGATACCGCGTATGTTACCGGCGCTGGTGCAACTCCAACCGGAACAGTGACTTTCGTACTGTTCGACAACCTTACCTGCGATGGTAATTTGGTCAGTCAGGTAGATGTTGCCCTGGATGGCGGTGGTGTTGCGAAAACACCAAGCTTCTTCCCGGGAGCGGGCGAGTGGTCCTACAGTGCCAGCTATGGTGGTGATGATATCTATGATCCATCTGGCCCTGCCGCTTGCGAACCTTTCACCGTGATTGAAATTGGTGAAGAGGGATGCACTCCGGGATTCTGGAAAAACAGCGTTGGAAGTTGGGTAGATACCAATCCACTGGTACAACCCACTGACTTGGTAACTGCATGGTTTAACCTGCCAAATGGCGTAATTAACAACAACCTGGGTGGCGACACCCTGTTGGATGCGCTGGATTATGGCGGTGGTGATAACCTGCTTGGCGCAGCAGAAATATTGCTGCGGGCAGCGGTAGCTTCATTACTGAATGCAACGCACAGTGGTGTTGACTTCCCATGGACCTATCAGCAAGTTGTTGACGCTGTGAATGCGGCACTGGCGACCAAAGACAGAGCAACTATTTTAGCTCTGGCCTCTGATCTGGATGCCGACAACAACCTTGGATGTGAATTGCCGAATGACAGTTCCTTCTAGGTAAAAAACCTGTTGCAGAGTATTTGTGACAGAAACGAAGAAGGGCAATGAATTTTTCATTGCCCTTTTTTATGCGGCCGATGTACTTCAGGATGGAATCCTCTATCGGTTTAATTCGGATGACTGGCGATTTTTTCTGATAGATCGGTAAATGATTTCTGGAATAGAGTGTAAACGGCTGCTATACCTAATGGGCTTTCCCGAAAAAAGTAAACCCGCTGAAAAGCGGTGACACAAAGCCACGGAGCCTCTTCACCAGATCTGTTCTGGTGGTAAAGCTCGCCGAGCTGCTGAAGGGTAAGTCGCATTAATTTGCGATGCAGCGGGTGAGTTATCTGAAAGCTGTCTATCCAGTATTTTCTCTAAATCCTCACCCATGCAAATCCGTACGTTATGGTGTCTATGGATTAAAAGTGGCGTGAAGCCTACAACAACTTGTCCAATAGATCTTGAATTATCCGCCTCTTGAGAGCTGTAAACGGGGATGGAAAAGGTTTATTGATCGCTAATACGATCATCGATAGGGCTATGGTAAAGAGTCCTGAATCGGCTGACGCAGAGCGTGAGATGAGCGTTTGGAGTGGGCGTTAATATTTGCCACTGCCTCTCTAGGTGTTTTACAACACCAGGCCAAACTCCAATTCGTTCTGAATTTCTTACCGCTACAGCTATTTACTCTGCGTCAGCCTTTTTCAAGACTGTTAAAAAGTTATGAGCTGGCACTAAGAATCAGGAGGAAAGGACAGAACAGGAACGTTTAGCCGCAACAGATTGAAAACATAGTCAAACAGCAGCCGACACCCTGCAAACCTGGGAGCGTCATCCGGCAAGATCGACTCGTTGGCCTGCGAGACTAAGTCTTCGCGTTATCCTAATAACGCGATAGGGGCGGCTGCGCCTATTGAGTATAGGGTATAACCTTCCGGTTTGTCCTTCACTATGCGTTTTCTCCATACCTGGATTAAACGCTTCCCTCTGATTTTTAGTTTTCAAAAACAGGTAATTGTTCGCTGCGTTTGTGCAGTGTTCATGACTATCTGGATAGCGCCCGTCATTGAGTTCTGACGTTGATGCATCCGAAATCGAGGGAAGAAGTATGTGCGCATGCCAACGGAAAGAACGATCGAGAATCGCTGTCGTGGGGTTGGGTAAAAACTTCGTGACAGCTCACTGTGAAAGGTAACCGTGCCGACGACCGGCACAGAGAGCGAAACTAAGGGCCGGTCGACACTAATTGAATACTTACTGTTGTGACTAAAAAAGCGCCAATCAAGGCATGAAGAGAGTGGTTTGGTACTTTCTTTGAAACGGAAGGCAAATAAACGACGAATAACGCAGAGTGGCGCTTTTTTAGCCGCAACCCTATGGGCTGATGTCATTTTTTCGCCCAGCTACGTTATCAGTCGCTTATGTAGAGTGACTACACTGCGCTCCTTCTGCCTTGCTGGTCAAAAAAATGACTTTCAGCAGTAAGCATTCAATTAGTGTCGACAGGCCCTAACAGAGGATATCAAGATGAAATCCTTATGGCGACATACCAGCAGCACGATAAGGCGAATTTATTCGACCTTTATGGGTGCTGTCGTTGCCACAGGTATACTGTTGGCAACAGTGGTTCTGGCGGTAGACGCTTTGAACTTATTTGAACTGGATGGAAATGCAGTTGAAAGTGGAGACCCGGGTGAAGACTGGGAAACACTTTACAGTGGGGGTTCTAATGATGGCGGTACGCCGATTGCGTTTACCGGAGTTTTGGATGATATATCCCCATTAAGCATTTATTGGCAAGGTGGTTCAAAGGATATCAACGATGTTTCGGAGTGGAATTACAAGGATGGTGCCGTGCCGGACAAAGATGATATTACCAATGCCTATGCGGCAGCCTATATCAATGGTGCGGAGAATGGCATCCATTTGGAAGATGATTTAATCATCTATTTTGGGTTGGATCGTTATGCCAACAAGGGTGATGCCTTTGCTGGCTTCTGGTTCTTCCGGGATCGAGTCGGCCTGGATGGCATTGATGCGTTCACTGGTAACCACATGGATGGAGACTTGCTTGTATTGGTTGAATACCCGCAAGCGTCAGGTGCCGTTCCAGAGATCAAGGTCTACGAATGGGTTTTCAATGGCGGCGATATTTCGGATCACCTGAAGTTGTTATTAACAGCATCGAATGCCGAGTGTGATGGCAGTGGCGGTAAAATTGCCTGCGCAATTACCAATGCCGGTGATGAAGCCTCTCCCTGGCCTTACACACCTAAGGCAGGAAGTGCGGGCACATTCCCGTTTGAAAGTTTCTACGAAGGTGGTATTAACGTTTCAGCCCTGATGCGTATGGTAGGTGAAGAAAATTCTCCTTGTTTTAACAGCTTCCTGGCGGAAACCCGTTCATCCCGTTCCGAAACTGCTCAGTTAAAAGACTTTGTATTGGGTGGGTTCCCACTGTGTCAGGCCGTAATTGATACAGAAATCCACGCTGGTTCAAATCACCTGACTGACGTTCAAAATACCACTTTGAAAGTGGGCAGCAGTGTTCATGACTTTATCAATATCATTGGTAGCGGTGTACCCAACCTGCCAGATCCCACCGGAACTGCAGACTGGACACTTTATGACAACGCCACTTGTGATGGTAATGTTCTGGACTCAGGCACTGCCAATTTGACACCAGCAGGCGGTGGTACGGCTACGGCTGATAATGTGGGTGGATACACCAAAAATACCGCAGGATCTATTTCCTACGGAATTACCTACAGTGGTGATGAGAACTTCCCGCCGGTGGATGAAGAGCACTGCGAAGTGGTGTCGTTTGAGAAATACGACACTATGACTTCAACTGCTATCCACGCAGAAAATGATCACGCCACGGATATTCAGGGTGGCGCGGTTAATATCGGTACTTCAGTACACGACCAGGCAACAGTTGCTCTGGCAAACTCTGAGTCTGATCCGGGTGGTCTGCCCGATCCGACCGGTACCATTACTTTTACCCGCTATGCGACCTCTGATTGCACCGGTACCGGTGTTGATGAAGTGGTAAGCCTGGATAACGGTGATGGTGGTGTGGAAGAGTCTTCAGCCTTTGTAACTAACCTGGCTGGAGGACTGTCCTATTCCGCCAGTTACAGTGGTGACTCGTTCTACAACGGATCAAGCCATGCATGTGAAGTTCTCACCGTGAATAAATTTGATTCAAATATTTTGACTCATATTCACGCAGGTGCTGATCACAGCACAGATATACAGGGAACTACCATCAAAGTGCTGACGTCTATTCACGATCAGGCCATCGTGTCTGGCGCAGGCCCTGACCCTACCGGTACCGTGACTTTCCGTCTGTTCAGTGATCTCGAGTGTCAAACCACACCCGTCGTGTTTGATTCGGTCGCGATTGCAGCCGATGGCAGTGACGACGGTTCGGCTGCGGTTGAAAGCAAGTCGATGGTGACTTCGGCTGGTGTGTTGGCATTCAGTGCCAGCTACGGTGGCGATGACAATTACAATCCGTCCAGTGCGGCCGATTGTGAACCACTGACCGTTGAGAAATACGACACCATGACTGCAACCGCCATTCACCAGGGTAATGATCACGTCACTGATATTCAGGGTGGCGCGGTGGATATTGGCACCTCAGTACACGACCAGGGAACCGTTTCCCTTGCCAACTCTGAGTCCAATCCTGGTGGTCTGCCCGATCCTACCGGAACACTCACCTTTACCCGCTATGCGACTTCTGACTGCACCGGCACCGGTGTTGATGAAGTGGTTAGCCTGGATAATGGTGACGGTGGTGTGGAAGAGTCCTCGGCCTTTGTAACAAACCTGGCTGGAGGATTGTCCTACGCGGCAAGCTACAGTGGTGATGCCAACTACAATGGATCAAGCCATGCTTGTGAAGTGCTGACCGTGAATAAACTCGATTCAAATATTTTGACTCATATTCACGCCGGCAGTGATCACAGCACTGATATTCAGGGAACTACTATCAAAGTGCTGACTTCCATTCACGACCAGGCCATCGTGTCTGGCGCAGGCCCTGATCCTACCGGTACCGTGACTTTCCGTCTGTTCAGTGACCTCGAATGTCAAACCACGCCCGTCGTGTTTGATTCGGTTGCGATCTCTTCAGATGGCAGTAATGACGGTTCCACAGCAGTTGAAAGCAAGTCCATGGTGACTTCTGAAGGCGTGTTGGCGTTCAGTGCCAGCTATGGTGGTGACGGTTATTACAATCCGTCTGGTGCGGCCGATTGTGAACCGCTGACCGTGGTGAAATACGACACCATGACTGCAACCGCCATTCACCAGGGCAATGATCACGTCACTGATATCCAAGGTGGCGCGGTGGATATCGGCACCTCAGTGCACGACCAGGGAACCGTTTCGCTGGCCAACTCTGAGTCCGATCCCGGTGGTCTGCCCGATCCTACCGGTACGCTCACCTTTACCCGCTATGCGACCTCTGATTGCACCGGCACCGGTGTTAACGAAGTCGTAAGCCTGGATAATGGTGACGGTGGTGTGGAAGAGTCCTCGGCCTTTGTAACAAACCTGGCTGGAGGATTGTCTTACGCGGCAAGCTACAGTGGTGATGCCAACTACAATGGATCAAGCCATGCTTGTGAAGTGCTGACCGTGAATAAACTGGATTCAAATATCTTGACTCATATTCACGCCGGCAGTGATCACAGCACTGATATTCAGGGAACTACTATCAAAGTGCTGACTTCCATTCACGACCAGGCCATCGTGTCTGGCGCAGGCCCTGATCCTACCGGTACCGTGACTTTCCGTCTGTTCAGTGACCTCGAATGTCAAACCACGCCCGTCGTGTTTGATTCGGTTGCGATCTCTTCAGATGGCAGTAATGACGGTTCCACAGCAGTTGAAAGCAAGTCCATGGTGACTTCTGAAGGCGTGTTGGCGTTCAGTGCCAGCTATGGTGGTGACGGTTATTACAATCCGTCTGGTGCGGCCGATTGTGAACCGCTGACCGTAGTGAAATACGACACCATGACCGCAACCGCCATTCACCAGGGCAGCGATCACGTCACTGATATTCAAGGTGGCGCGGTGAATATCGGCACCTCAGTACATGACCAGGGAACCGTTTCCCTCGCCAATACTGAAACCGATCCTGGTGGCTTGCCAGATCCTACCGGTACGCTCACCTTTACCCGCTACGCGACTTCTGATTGCACCGGTACAGGTGTTAATGAAGTGGTAAGCCTGGATAATGGCGACGGTGGTGTGGAAGAGTCCTCGGCGTTTGTAACTAACGCGGCTGGTGGTTTGTCTTACGCTGCAACATATAGTGGTGATGCAAACTACAACGGATCAAGTCACAGCTGTGAAGTTCTGACGGTGAATAAACTGGTGTCCAATATCCGGACCGAAGTTCACGATCCGGCCCACATCGATATTACTGGTCAAATAATTGATACCGATGTGCAGGTTCACGATACCGCGTATGTTACCGGCGCTGGCGCAACACCTACTGGAACAGTGACTTTCGTACTGTTCGATAACCTCACTTGCGATGGCAATTTGGTGAGTCAGGTAGACGTTGCACTGGATGGCAGCGGTGTTGCGAAAACACCAAGCTTCTTCCCGGGTGCAGGCGAGTGGTCTTACAGTGCCAGCTACGGTGGTGATGATATCTATGATCCATCCGGCCCAGCTGCCTGTGAACCATTTACCGTAGTTTCAGGTGAGATGGGTTGCACCCCCGGATTCTGGAAAAACAGTCTTGGAAGTTGGGCTGATACAGATCCATTGGTACAACCGACAGATCCAATTACCGCATGGTTTACCCTGCCTAATGGCGTCATTAACAACAACCTGGGTGGCGACACCCTGTTGGATGCGCTGAATTATGGTGGTGGTGATAACCTGCTTGGTGCAGCGGAAATACTGCTGCGAGCAGCGGTAGCTTCACTGTTGAACGCAACACATGTAGACGTTGATTTCCCATGGTCCTACATGCAAGTGATCAACGAAGTGAATGCGGCACTGGCGACCAAAGACAGAGCAACCATTTTAGCTCTGGCCTCTGACCTGGATGCCGATAACAACCTTGGATGTGAATTGCCAAATGACAGTTCTTTCTAGGTAAAGACTCTGTTACAAAACATTTGTAACAGAAACGAAGAAGGGCAATGAAAATTCATTGCCCTTCTTTTTAGCTTATAGCATTGGCGTTTTATCGCTTACCTTTGCCATTGCCTTTGCCACCACCCGTGCTACTGGAACCACCGGACAATGAAACCTGAACTGTCGCAGTAGCCGTTTTACTTCCATCACTGATGGTATAAGTGAAGCTGTCGCTACTCTTAAAGCTCTTGGCAGGAATGTAGGTAATTGTGTTATTGCTATTAACAACAACAGAACCTTTACTTCCCTGTGTTACGGAAGAGACTTTAATTGCATCACCATCTGGATCCCAGTCGTTACTCAATATCGGGATAGTAATATTGCTCACTGAGCTCATGCTCGCGGAGTCGTTTACAGCGACTGGTGCGGAGTTATTTGACGTGGCTGCAACCGATACCGATACGCTTGCAGATGCAGTACCACCTTTGCCATCGGAAATGGTATAGCTAAATACTTCAGTACCGCTGTAGCCGTTTGCAGGTGTAAAGGTAATGGTGTTGTTGCTGTTAATAACTGCGCTGCCATTTACGCCGGCTACTGAGGTTACACGCAGGGTATCACCATCAGCGTCACTGTCGTTATTTAGCACCGGAATGGTAATAGAGCTGCCTTGTTGGGTAGAGCTGCTGTCATTTTTTGCAATCGGCGCTGTGTTGACAGAAGTCGGATTATCAACCACATAGGTAACACTACCGCTGGCGCTGTATGAGCCACTGCTGGCAGTAATCGGAATGTTGTAAAAACCATCGATGGCACTGCTGCTGGAAGTGACTGTCAAGCTGGCTGTTGCACTGCTGCCCGGAGCAAGTGACAAGCTACTTTTAGACCAACTGTATCCCCAGCCAGTAGGAGCCGAGTTCGACAGGCTAAAGCTGTTATTGCTGCAGCTGCTGCTGTCATTGTTGGTTACGGTAACGCTGAAGGTAACCGCAGTACCCGCTTGTACCCACTGGCTCTGGTTCGGAGTCAGGCTTAAGGTAGGGTTAGCGCGTGTACAGGTTGATGGCTGAGTGCTGCCGTAAGTTACGGTAACCGAAGCAGTTGAACTATCACCCCAGTCGGCCTGAATAGTGACGCCTGCTTCCGGGTCAGTGAAGCTTTTTCCAAAGGTCAGCGCCGGATCTTCCGGATAGAGCTGGTAGGTTTCCGGGGTCATATCCAGCAGGTAACTTGTGTTGCTGCTTTCTTCCGGTGAACCGGTACGAATGATTACACCATTCAGAACATTGGCGGTATTGAGCATATTGCCGCCGATCCAGCTGCCGCCAATTGTGCTGTCAAAGCCAACCGGTTGACGGTATTCCACGTAATAGAAAACCTGTTTTCCGGTAAAGTCATCTATGCCCTTAAGAATTTTCAGGGCTTTAGGCTTGGTGCCGGTTTGGCTGGCATACACGTCCAGCTGATAAGTACCGGACTGGGTAACATCCTTAATGGTTTTGGAACTGCCATTGTTCAACCAGCCCAGGTATTCCTTAGGGAATGCACCGTAGTGAGCCGAAGGGGACCAACCCATGATGTCCAGGCTGTCGCCATATTCGACGGATTTACAGTTATCGCCGATGGTTTTGCCGGAGCAGTCCAGTGCATGAGAGTGGTGGAGTCCCAGGTTGTGGCCCATTTCATGGGCAACCAGCTCAACTTCGATGTTGCCTTTTAACCAGGCCTTGGATGGGTTCTGGCCAACGGTAGCAGTGCCCCAGAATCCACAGGCATTCTCAGGGAATGCATAGACAAGGCGCGTGTAGTTGGAGAGATTGTAACCACTGTTTTGCGCAGCCTGGTTTGCGTAGCTGGCAATATCCAGAGTGTTACAGGAAGTGCTGCTTACCGGAATGGTGTGCCAGCCAGTGATGTCACCCGTCAGCCAGGTTTGACCGAAGGAGTTTTCCATAAAGAAATCACTGGTCTGGTTGAAAATAACGTCTTGGGCATAAGCCTTGGTGTAAGGCTGCTCCTGCTTATCCTGGAAGTTCACCAGAATCACCAAAGTGCGTTGCTCACCCAGGGTGTTTGCCGGAATAGAGGGCGTACCGTAGTTGGAGCCACCGTCAGAGCTGGTGCCCAGCTCCAGCGTTAAGCCTTCGCTGTCAACAGCGATAGTACCGTCGCTGTCATCCTCAACCGAATCGCTGCCAAGAACCAGGGCATTCACAGAGATAGATTGACCGGGCTTAAATTCAGGAGTTTTACCATTGATTTTAAGTTCAAGGTGGTCACCGGCTGGTGTATTCAGGAAGTGACGCAGCTTGTGAGTACCACCTTCATACTCTTCGTAACGCATTTCGACGGTGCCGTTAAGCTGGAGACGTTGCTCAAGCAGATCCTGTACTTCAGCAGGCATGCCGAGTTGTTTCTGGTGTGGAATTGCTGCACGCATTGCACCAGCGGGATCGTGAGCCATTAGTTCCTGAAGCTCTGCCCTGCGGGATTTAGCCTCAACGATCATTTGCTTTTGAATGGCCTGCTTTCGCGAACCTTTAGCAGCTAACCATTGCTTTTGAAGGGCGACCAACGATTTGGTTTGGTCCTGAACATTCGAGCTTTGCTCGATGCCAGGATTGTCGACAGCACCATGATCGTGATGATCATGTGCCTGGACATTGCCGATAGAAAGTAAAGCGACGAACGCAATAGCGGTGGATTTAAGTGAGACTGGTTTTGCCGGAATCAGGCGTGCAGCCGCACGCCAGCCTGCCATAAGGCCAGATCGAATTTTCATGTAAAACACCCCAAGCTACATCGGGCAGGTATTGACCTGCATACAACAGCTTCATCTCTTTCCATCTAGCGCCCATACCTCTTAAAAAGAGGGGAGGCACAACATTTTTGCCAGATGGCTACGTCGAGAGAGCAACTTCGTTTTGCATTTCTTCTGAATTACAACAGCGGGGAATGGACCCCAAAAATCAGAATCCTGATCACTGCAAGTCGATCAGGTGGTCGAATATTAACCAGTTGCCTGTGGATAAGTAAACGAAGATAGGCCTGTTCCCGTGACCAGTTGGATAAAAAACGACCAAATTAGGTGTTTTTGAGACTCATGTCTCATTTTTGGCGTTTTTAGAACAATTGGTTCTTGATTTGGGCAATTTTGCAATATTCCGGGTATAAGTGGATTGAAATTCACGGCTGAATGCCACACATATACCGGTGTTATGTGGAAACTGGTATGCCCAGATAATTGGATTAGATACGTGGCGGGTAGTGGAGGGCTTCCAGCATTTCGCTATCACCCGGCCCTTTGGATTATGACCTAAATAGCTCCGCTTAAGCGTGATCTCCGTTGCTTTTTCACTATCAAACTCCTTTAGAAATCCTGTTTACATTGAAACTAAATTATCCCTGTTCAGATAGGATGACCGGTCATTTTTTTTTACTGAATAGCATGAAATTGTGAGCAAAAATTTAAATCCACTGCTATAACTAAGTCGATCAACCGAAAAAGGTAAACCTGGCTAAAGCCAGGGGCACAAAGCTCCGGGGCCTCACATTTGTCGTAAGCTGGCCGAGCTGCCGTTGGATCGGATCTACCCAATGTAGATTTTGCATCCATTGCCATTTGGCAGAATCATGGATGAGTAAGGCAGCAGTGAGGTTCCAACAGATAATTCGTTCTTTCTGTTAGTTTCTCACCCCGTAATCACAAACTTTTGTGACTTATACAGTTATCAAAAGCTGCCCTCGTTCGGCCTGCAGAAATCGACCGGAAACATTGAGTCAGATCCAGTGAAGAAAAATTGTTAAGAAATATGTATCACGTGAATTACGCATAGTTGTTGATGCGATGGGGATGCAATTAACGGTTGTGGATTTAGTTTCACTGGATGAGTAGCGTTTTCGGTTACATGTGTTATTTCGGCCTTACTGTCCGATGTCACTTTCGAAAGCTTTCTTTTTATTCCTGAAAATAAATCGACACCCAGTACACATTAAAAGTGTTCAGCCTGGTATTTGGGCTGAAGGAGAGTGTTAGTGATAGAGAGGGCCTGATTCTACATTGATTTATTCAGTGAATAGATTTTAAAAAATTTGTCCACTGTGCAGTTAAATCGGTAATCAGCAGAAGATTGGATTCCTGAATTACTGAGAAAGGTCGCAGCCGACACCCTGCTTTAACGGTTCATAATCCTGCCAGATAGTGATCGTTGGTCGCGATATAAATATCCCCAGCCCGATTTAATTTGGGCCGGGAGGGGCGGCTGCTTCTTCAGTATAGGACAGCATTTCCAGGTTCGCGTTCAGAGCCCTCTCTCATCATTTCATCTCCCCAAAAACAGGTATGTGCAGGCCACCAGTCAGCTGTCAGGTCGGAGTGGTTGATCCAAGGGATGCAGTAGTTTCGGTCCTGTGATTGGTGGTTCTGCAACTTGTCAGTAAACCATTTAAGAACACTCAAAATATGAGGTTTTTGACCATGTTGTATTTGACTTGCTTTCGATCGGGATAAGCCGCCACTAATGCTGTATTTCAGGTTTGGTGACGGTTGGCAAGGAAAGAATCTGGTTTTAGTTGGAAGGAATCAATTTAACAAGAGGTAATTAGTTATGTGCCTTAAACGATTTATATCAAGCACGCCCTATGTGCTGGCCATCTGTATGTTGGCCGGATTAGTCTGGGCGGTGCATGATGAAGGCTTATTCGAGTTGGAAGGTAATGCTGCTGATAGTCCAGCTGGATTGCCAGATGACTGGGAAAATATTGCCAATGGAACAGATAGTGCCAATGCTGTTACAGATGGATCCCCCGGTGGGATAATCTCGGACCCGATTGATAATTCGATCGATATGATTTTCACTGGTGGCGGCTCGAAGGATGATTTGGATATCCCAGGTTGGCAATTTACTACCGGTTCGGTTCCGCCCAAGGATGACTTGACGGATGCCGCAGCGGCTGCATATCAAAATGCTGATGGCGATTTGATCATTTACTTTATGGCAGATCGCTTTGCAGTGAATGGTACTGCCCAAATGGGCTTCTGGTTCTTCCAGGATGATGTAGGTCCCGTTGATGACCCAGAGGATCCAGATTACGGAAGCTTCTCCGGACAACACCAAAATGGTGACATTTTAATCCTTGCCGAGTTCACTCAAGGTGGTGCAATACCTGATGTGGATGTTTGGGTTTGGGATGAAGGCAACGGTACTGTGGATCCTGAAGAAGGTGGCTCAGCCAATACCAACCTGAGATTTGTTGGTCAGTTTGGTGAATGTAATGGTGCGGACGATCTTGCCTGTGCTGTTTCAAACTCTGGTTTGGTTACTCCATTCTGGCCGCGTGTATCAAAAGGTGGCGGTAGTGATATTTTAATTAATGGTTTGTTTGAAGGCGGTATTAATATCACTGAGCTGTTCCCGGAAGCGTCTGGCTGTTTCTCCAGCTTCCTCGCTGAAACCCGTTCTTCTCACTCCGTGGATGCGGTGTTGAAAGACTTTGTCGGTGGCGGATTCAATCTGTGTGGTGTTGCTGCATCGAAAAGCTGCTCTGCAGCAATCAACTCATCAGGTGATGGTGCCAATATTGTTTTCAATGGTACAACTACCAATTCCGGGTCGCTGACAGTTACTACTCAAGTAACCGACAGTGAAGCGGGAAGTACCTTTACTGCTGCATGTATTGATGTGAATGAAGACAATGATCCAGACCTGCTGTGTGATGACTCTGGTGATATTGCGTTAGTCGCAGGTGCTCCAGATGACTTAACCGGCATTGGTACGGGAATGATTTCATTCACTCATGGGCCAGGAGTTACCGTGTCTTTCGATGGTATGTATTCGACCATGACTTTGTCGGATACCACATCGGTTCCCGGCTTTGACTTCAGTGACACCATTACCGTCGATACATTCCTGGATACTAATGAGCCAGCAGTTGCCAGTACTACAGCAACAGCGGATTGCTCGGCAGTTGGCACACCGGGAATAGCGGTATTTAAGGCTTGTACAGCCAGTTTTGATGGTACTACAGCAACATTCAGTATTGATCAGGACTTCGATGGAGTCGGTGGCGATGATTCAGGTTATGCCGAGAATACCGGTAATGTGGCTCTCAATAATGTGATGTTAAGTGATACGGTTATTTCACTGACCATCGCTGGTGAGGACCACGATAAGAACGGTACCGTGGATGCTGCATTTGACAACGTCCTGGCTCCGGGACATCGGGTGATCTTCTCTGGTAGTACTACCAGTACAACTTCAACGTCCCACTCCAATACAGTGACTGCCAGTGGCGCCAATGTCTTTAACGCCTCTGATACAGTCTCTGCCATGGCAACAGCCAATTGCGGATTTGCACCTGCGCCTGCAGTAACGTTGAACAAAGTGTGTGATGACAACTTTGGTGGCGGAACTGGTGTAGAGTTGATCCAGCAGGGCGGAGTGGTAGTTGTTCGAGTGCATAACATTATCTCTGTCAGCAATACCGGTGACACCGCATTAAGCGAAGTTCTGGTAGGTGACAGCGATGTGATGCAGCTAGTACAAACTGCCGGTCCGACATTTGACTGCACGGCTGGCACATCCTGTACCGGTAGTTTGGGTGTTGGTGAAAGTGCTACCTTCAAGCAGTCTTACCTGCCGGACGGTAACAACATCCTCAATGTCCTGACTAACCCAGGCAGCGTGGAGTTCCAGAATACAGCCAGTGTTGGTGCGAAAACCACCTTCACCGGAGGTACTATAATCACGGATTCAGATCAAACTGACAATACTGCCAGTTGCCCGATCTGCCCGGCCTGTCCGGACTGCGAACAGCAGCCAGCCAACTGATGGATGTAGGCTGCTCTTTTGAGCAGGAAATATGCTCCTTACTGACAGAAAGTTACGGTCAGTAAGGAGCTGAAGTTTTCTTAAACTTTAGGAATGCAAACAGGGCGACTGAATAGTCGCCCTGTTTTTTTTGATTGATGTAATTATTTACGACCGCCTTTTCCGCCGCCACCTTTGCCGCCACCACCAGTAGATCCATCACTGGAGTTTGCAACAGTTACCGTTACTGATGCGGTTGCCTGTTTTTTGCCATCACTGATGGTGTAGCTGAAGGTTTGCGTACCAGTGAATTTTCTTGGAGGCACGTAGGTCACTGTACCATTTGAATTAATGGAAACACTGCCTTTACTTGGTTGGCTAACGCCAACTACAGAGATTGCATCGCCATCCGGGTCACTGTCGTTAGCGAGTACAGTAATTGTCACTGCAGTTTTTTCCGGAGTATTTGCTGAGTCGTTTAATGCTGTCGGCGCGCTGTTTGTTGAAGTAACAGGAGCCTTCACAGTGTAAGTGGCACTTGCAGTTCGAGTGCTGCCAGTAGTGCTGTGTGTAGCGTTACCACTGATTGAGTAGGCACCATCCAGTGCTGTGCTGGAAGAGGTTACATACAGAGTAATATTTGAAGAGCTGCCCGGCGCAAGGGTCACTTGCGAGCTTGACAGCGATTTGCTCCAGCCATATGGAACGGCGGCGCCAAGATTGAACTGTGCATTGCTGCATTCTGAGCTGTCATTGTTGGTAACAGTCAGGCGGTAGCTGAGTGCCTGGCCAGGTGCAGCGGTAGTCCCGCTGATAGCTTGCAGGGATACAGACGGTACTGCACGCTCACAAACCGGGAGTGGATCCGGGTTGCTACTGCCCAGGTTGATATCAACAGTGGCGCGGTTGCCATCAGCAGATACTACGGTGATTGTGGTGCCGGTTTTTGGGTCGGTAAAGCTGTTTCCAGCTTCCAGGGCAGTGTCTGTCCAATCGTAGAAAGAAGAGCTGTTTGGCGTAGCATCCAGCAGGAAGCTGCTGTTGCTGTTGCCATTGGTACCGAGACGCAGCACTACACCGTTGTTGTAGTTGGCGCTGTCGTAGTTGATGTCGCTGTCCATGATGCTGTCGTAGCCAACAGCGGTGCGATATTCCAGGTACATCCACTGTTCGGCACCAGATGCGTCAGTACCACGGGAGATGCGCAGTGCTTTTGGCAGACCGCTTCTGGTAGTGCCATAAGAATCCAGCTGATAGCTTCCGGTGTTGGTAATTGGCTGGACATCACCGTTATCAAACCAGTTCAACAGCTCCATATTGAAAGCATTAAGGTTGGTTGGCTTGGTACCCATGATGTCCAGGGTGTCACCATATTCGTAAGTAACACCGTTGTTTGAGATTACCTCGTTGTCGGCTTCGTGGGCATGAGCGTGCATCAGACCGAGAGTGTGGCCAATTTCGTGTCCGACAGTATGCATGTCAATCTTTCCGTTCAGCCAGACATACGACGGTGAGCCGCTAACGGATGCATAGCCAGCCCAGCTGCAACTGTTCTTGGGGAACAGGTACATGATGCGCTGATAATTGGCGATGTTATATCCGCTGTTTGTGGCGGCAGTATTGGCAGCGCTGCGAATCGTATTGGTGTCGCAGTTGGTGCTGGAAACATTGATGGTGTGCCAACCGGTAACTGCACCGCTGATAGACAGTTTGCCGAAGGAGTTTTCGTACAGGTACTGGTTTACCTCGGTGTATATAGCGTTTTCCACCTGTGCTTTGGTAAACGGTTGACTTGTATTGTCGTTAAAATTCACCATGATGGTCAGGGTTTTCTGATCACCAGTAGTTTGGGCCAGGGAAGACGTTGAGGTGCTGGTTGTGCTGCTGGACTCCGGGTCCAGAGCCAGGTAGATCAGGTCCTGATCTGTATCTTCAACCTGCAGTCCGCGAGCATTTACCTGAGTGCCGTTGGCAAACGCGGGGTGTTCATCGCTGGTGAGAATCTGAATGCGCTCGCCTTGGTCTGTTGTTAAAAACTGAACCAGACGCGAGTGGCTTTGATCGCTGTGATCTTCGTAAAACACTTCTATAGTGCCATTCAACTCAGCCCAACGACCATTGCCTTGGGTCAGCTTTTTGGCAACCAGCTTCTTTTGTAGAGTGCTGGACTCGCTGAAGTGTTTGATCACATGAGAGCGGAAATCGACGCCGTTTTGCTCATGTTCGTGGTCATGAGCTTGTGCCGCAGGCGCGAGCAACGCGAGTGAAAATATTGAAACAGAGGTTTTGCGAACAACATTTGCGGAAACCAGGCGTGCAGCCGCGCGCCAGCCCGCCAAAAGGCCAGATCGAATTTTCATGTATAACACCCCAAGCTACATCGGGCAGGTATTGACCTGCATACAACAGCTTCATCTCTTTCCATCTGGCGCCCATGACTCTTTAAAGGAGTGGAGGCACAACATTTTTGCCAGATGGCTACGTCGAGAGAGCAACTTCGTTTTGCATTTTTTTCTGAATTACAACAGCGGGGCATGGACCCCAAAATCAGAATCCTGATCACTGCAAGTCGATCAGGTGGTCGAATATTAACCAGTTGCCTGTGGATAAGTAAACGATAGTAGGGTGATTACGGTGACCAATTGGACAAAAAGTGATCAGGGTGGGGTGTTTTGAGACCCATGTCTCATTTTTGTTGCTGTTAGAACAAATGGTTCTTTGTTAAGGCTAAATCAACCATTTATGAGTATATGTGGAGTTGGGTTCGATACTGAAACCGCACCAGCATGGTGTCGCCATTATCAAACCAGAACGAAGACTCAAGCGCAAAGCGCGTTAGGTGTCGAAGGCGACAATCTTGGTTATTGTGTTATGAGTTGTTGAATAGCGAGCCCGCTCTTTCCCTGACCTGACAGGCCACTCCTCATAATACTGACAAATCGTCGTGACCTGTCAGGTCAGGGAAAGCGCTACTTTGGGCGGGATGATGAGCGCCCAATAGCACCCAAGCGAGCCCTTTACCTACCGGAACAGGTTTGCCCGATTTGTGGGTATATGAGGGCTGGCCTGTTCCGGTGGGTAAAGGGCGTATTGTTGGCTCGTGGCGGCGACACCTAAAACGTAAAAGCCCCGCAAAAGCGGGGCTTTTTATTCCCGCCGAAGCGGGAATATTGTGCAGAGTAGGGAGGCTTACGCCACAACTTCTACAATCTGCTCCGCGGCGATGCGCTTGCCTTCTTCGGCGCCTTTCTGGAAAGACTCGATCTGGTCAAAGTTCATGTAGCGGTAGATTTCGCTGGCCATGGAGTCGATGTCCTTGGCGTATTCCAGGTATTCGGCCGGAGTCGGCAGTTTGCCCAGAACAGAGCCAATGGCAGCCAGTTCTGCAGAGGTCAGGTACACATTGGCACCATCGCCCAGACGGTTCGGGAAGTTACGGGTGGAGGTAGACAGCACGGTGCTGTTTGGCGCCACACGAGCCTGGTTGCCCATACACAGGGAGCAGCCTGGCATCTCGGTGCGAGCTCCGGCGCGACCAAAGATGTTGTAGTAGCCTTCTTCCATCAGGGTGTGCTCGTCCATTTTGGTGGGCGGGCAGATCCACAGACGGGTCGGGGTACCGTTTTTGGCGTGTTGATCCAGCAGCTTACCGGCAGCGCGGAAGTGACCGATGTTGGTCATGCAGGAACCGATAAACACTTCGTCTACCTTGTCGCCAGCTACTTCAGACAGCAGACGTGCGTCGTCTGGATCGTTAGGTGCACAAACAACCGGCTCGGTAACTTCGGCCAGATCAATTTCGATGACGGCAGCGTATTCGGCGTCGGCATCGGCTTCCATCAGGCTCGGGTTTTCCAGCCATTCTTCCATCTTGCGAACGCGGCGCTCCAGGGTGCGAACATCGCCATAGCCTTCGCCAATCATCCAGCGCATCAGGGTGATGTTGGAACGCAGGTATTCGGCAACGGAGTCTTCGCTCAGTTTGATGGTGCAACCTGCGGCAGAGCGCTCTGCAGAGGCGTCGGACAGCTCAAACGCCTGCTCGGCGGTGAGGTGTTCCAGACCTTCGATCTCGAGGATGCGGCCGGAGAAGATGTTCTTCTTACCTTTCTTCTCAACAGTCAGCAGGCCTTCCTGAATCGCGTAGTAAGGAATCGCATGTACCAGGTCACGCAGGGTGATGCCTGGCTGCATTTTGCCTTTGAAGCGAACCAGTACGGACTCCGGCATATCCAGAGGCATTACACCGGTAGCGGCAGCGAAAGCCACCAGACCGGAACCGGCAGGGAAGGAGATGCCCATCGGGAAACGGGTGTGGGAGTCACCGCCGGTACCAACGGTGTCCGGCAACAGCATGCGGTTCAGCCAGCTGTGAATGATGCCGTCGCCCGGACGCAGGGAAACACCGCCACGGTTCATGATGAAGTCCGGCAGGGTGTGCTGGGTGTCGATGTCTACCGGCTTTGGATAAGCGGCGGTGTGACAGAACGACTGCATGGTCAGGTCGGCAGAGAAGCCCAGGCAAGCCAGGTCTTTCAGCTCGTCGCGGGTCATCGGGCCAGTGGTGTCCTGAGAGCCAACAGTAGTCATTTTCGGCTCGCAGTAGGTGCCGGGGCGAATACCTTCAACGCCACATGCTTTACCAACCATTTTCTGAGCCAGGGTGAAGCCTTTGCCGCTGTCTTGCGGAGCAACAGGCTTGCGGAACAGGTCGGACTCTTCCAGACCCAGTGATTCACGCGCCTTGGCAGTCAGGCCACGACCGATGATCAGGTTGATACGGCCACCGGCTTGAACTTCGTCCAGCAGTACGTCGGACTTGAGTTCAAATTCGGAGATAACTTCACCGGATTCAGACAGGATTTTGCCGTCGTATGGGCGGATTTCGATAATGTCGCCCATGTTCAGGTCGTCTACAGGCGCTTCAAATACCAGTGCGCCGGCGTCTTCCATGGTGTTGTAGAAGATCGGGGCTACTTTGCCACCGATACAGATACCACCGCCTTTCTTGTTGGGAACACCCGGCAGTTCTTCACCGAAGAACCACAGTACGGAGTTGGTGGCGGACTTACGGGAAGAACCGGTACCCACAACGTCACCCACGAAAGCAACCGGGTAGCCTTTGTTCTGGATGTCAGCAATTTGCTGCATCGGTCCGGTAGCACCGTGCTCTTCCGGCTCCAGGCCGTCGCGAGTCATTTTGTACATGGCGCGTGCGTGCAGCGGAATGTCCGGGCGGCTCCAGGCATCCGGGGCAGGGGACAGGTCGTCGGTGTTGGTCTCGCCGGTCACTTTGAAAACGGCAACCTTGATGCTTTCCGGTACCTTGTTGCGGCTGGTGAACCACTCGGCATCTGCCCAGCTTTGGATTACGGCTTTTGCGTAATCGTTGCCGGCTTTGGCTTTTTCTTCCACATCATGGAAGGCATCGAACATAAGCAGGGTCTTTTTCAGCTGCTCGGCTGCAACTTCACCCAGCTCGCTGGAGTCCAGCAGTTCAACCATAGTGGCGATGTTGTAACCACCCAGCATCATGCCCAGAAGTTCAACGGCTTTGGTTTGGCTGATCAGCGGAGAGTTGGCTTCGCCTTTGGCGATGGCAGACAGGAAGCCGGCTTTCACGTAGGCCGCTTCGTCCACACCGGGTGGTACGCGGTTGGTGATCAGGTCCAGCAGGTACTCTTCCTCACCGGCCGGCGGGTTTTTCAGCAGCTCGACCAGGTCGGCCACTTGCTCCGGGTTCAGCGGTTTGGGTGGAATGTCCATTGCGGCGCGTTCAGCGACGTGTTCGCGATAGGCTTCAAGCACGATAGCGCTCCTTTAGTATCGTCAGTTGTAATCGAAAGCTGCCAAGGGTTCTGGCAACTGAGCAGTCGAGCTGACTCGACCACTGGAATTTGTGTTTTTGAGGGAGCCGATTCTACTAAAAATGCGCCTCACAAGACAGGGTAGTGGTGTATTTAGGTGTAGTCACAATTTGTTTCAATGATATTGCACAGGTTGGGTTTCTGCATTCGTCTAGCATGATTTTTTTTGCGAAAAGTACAACAAAAACAAATAGATATATATTTAAGGTGGTGTGATTTCTTCATTGTTAAAACGTTTGATGCCATACAAATAGATTGCCTGGTTGAATAGCCGTTATTTCAGCGGTGAATATCGCAACACCACTTGGGGCTGAAGTCATACCAGGGGTAGTTAGCAAATAATTAATGTGTGCGCTTTCAGTAGACACTGGCTATAGTTGGCTCTCCACACGGATTACTAGCCGGGAGGTTAATGTGCTGAAACTACATGGCGTTGCAGTAAGTAACTACTACAGCATGGTTAAGCTGGCGCTGCTGGAGAAAGGGATCGATTTCGAAGAAGTACGCACCCCACCCAGTCAAGAGCCTGAATTTCTTCAGATGAGCCCGTTGGGGAAGATTCCCTGCATCGAAACGCCCAATGGCTTTCTGTCCGAGTCGGTTGCCATTATCGAGTATCTGGAAGACCTTGACCCGGAACCTCCGCTATATCCATTAGATGCTTTTGAATCTGGCAAAGTCAGGCAATTAGTACAGTTGCTTGTCTTGTATGTTGAAATGCCAGTGCGCAGATTGTTAAACCATGTGTTTTTTGGTGGTGATCTTGCAGATTACACTCGACAGGAAGTTCAGGAAGCACTCGACCGGTCGCTTCCCGCTCTTCAGCGTGCGGCTAAATTTTCCCCTTATGTAACAGGAGGGACATTTACGGCAGCTGATATTGTCTGTTACTACACTGGAATTCTGGTAACTATGATGACAGAAAAAGTGTACGGGACAGATCGTATGCTTGAAGTGGAAGGCTACAGCGACTGGCTGGCAGTGATGCGTCAACGGCCGAAAGTTCAGGAGGTGGATACCTGTATGCACGAGACGATGAAAACCTTCTTTGACAATAAATCCTGAAGTAAGTCTACCGATTAACAGGCTATTGAAATTTGTTTTCGAGGCAGCTCCTGCAAGGAAAAAATGAACGAAAAGAGGGAGTTTATTGAAATAAATGACCGACTTGAGGCCATTTTTAACGCCGCAGAAGCAACGCAGATAGAATTTCAACAGCCTGTTAACGGATCGGTCGATTACGGGTAAACTGCGCGCCTTGTTGTGAATATCGCCAGAGCCTGTAAATGACCGATCTCGAAAACCTGTTAGCTTTTCTTCCCTGTGAAACCCCGGACGCCTGGATTGAGGCAGCACTCCAAAATCCGCAAATCCTGCTGGTGGATCACGCCAATTGCGAGCTGAAGGCAGCGCAGTCAGCGCAGGCTTTGATTTGGAAGTATGGCAGTGCGCCAGCCGAAGGTTTTGTGCCAAAGAAAGGGCACTATGTAGCAAGCTTTGAGCTACTCAACAAAATGTCGAAGCTGGCTCGGGAAGAGTTGCGCCACTTTGAGCAAGTTCTGGCGATCATGAAAGATCGCAATATTCCATATACACAGCTCTCAGCTGCACGTTATGCCGCGGGTCTTCGCAAACTGGTGCGCAGCCAGGAGCCGGATAAGTTGGTCGATACACTGATTATCGGTGCGTTTATCGAGGCTCGCTCCTGTGAGCGCTTTGCCAAGCTGGCGCCGCACCTCGACCCGGAACTGGAGAAGTTCTACAACTCGCTGCTGAAATCCGAAGCGCGTCACTACAAGGACTATTTGACCCTCGCCCGTAAAGTGGCCGAATGCGATATTGAAGATCGCATTGAAGCGGTTCGCGAAAGAGAACGCGAGCTGATTGAAACCCCCGATGTGGAGTTTCGCTTTCACTCCGGTCCAGTAGATTTCTAATGGCCTGTCTTCCTTCCAGGGCTGAGCAAGTCGCTATGCGCATCGCTTTGCTGTTGGCGGTGGCGCTGTTTGGCGCCGGATTGGTAATGCCGATCGCCACTATCGAGCAGTTCTTTATTCTGGACAGTACCTTTTCGGTGCTTTCCGGCCTGATGGAATTGGTGGAAGGCAATCAGTTAGGTCTTTTTATTCTGGTGTTTGCGTTCAGCATCCTTTTGCCGATTGTGAAAGTCGGCGTGCTGTTTCGTGTGGTTTACTCCGGCAGAATGGGCAGCGATCGGGTTAAACGCTGTATTCACTTGATTCACCAGTTTGGTCGCTGGTCAATGCTGGATGTACTGGTGGTGGCAATGCTGGTTGTGGCGGTCAAAATCACAGCCGTTGCCGATATCGAAACCCATCTGGGACTTTACCTTTTCAGCGCTGGCGTCCTGTCAATTATGACAATCACCTCAAGAGTGATTGGCTGGGACAAATCAGGGTAACATCTCTCATCTCTCATCTCTCATCTCTCATCTCTCATCTCTCATCTCTCATCTCTCATCTAGCAATACCAACCCCCATACATTGGTCATATTGGATGACGAGCGCAGCCTCAGTACATCCTTATACAAACTATCCTTATAGGTGTAGTGCCAACAAGCCTTAGGAGGTTGCTATGGCTATTCGTACTGTCCTTGAGTTTTTACGTTCCAGACATACCCCTTTTAAAACCCTAAATCATTCACCTGCCTACACGGCACAGGAAGTGGCTGAAGCGGCTCATATTCATGGCCAGAACCTGGCCAAGGTGGTGATTGTCAGCGCCGACGGCCAGCTGGCTATGGTTGTGTTACCGGCGCACTATCATGTGGCGCTGGAAAATTTGCGTGATGCAATTGGTGCCAAAGAGATTCACCTGGCATCGGAGGCTGAGTTTGCTGGGCGATTCCCTGGTTGTGAGCTGGGAGCCATTCCACCTTTTGGCAATCTGTTTGGAATGGATGTTTTTATGGATACGGTATTTACTGCGGATGAGGATATTGCTTTCTGTGCCGGCAGTCATTCCGAACTGATTCGAATGAAGTTCAGTGATTTTGTCAATTTGGTAAATCCGATTGGAATCACCAGTGGAATTTCACCGGCAGGCATGTCACCACCGATAAGTATCCGTGAACACAAGCGCTTCAGGATATAAGGGGCTTAGCGCACCAAATTTAGTTATTGAGCCCGCTCTAACTGCAGCCTGACAGGCCACTCCTCATGATACCCACAAATCGTCGCAACCTGTCAGGCTGCAGTAGAGCTACTTGGTGCTATGCCGTTTTTTCGTCATCCTCGCGAAAGCGGGGATCCATATTGAGTAGTGATGAGAATATATAGATTATCGCCTGCGCGGGAATGACGGAGTTGCCCCCGTAGGGTGCACCGTGCGCACCACTTATGTAATAGGAAAAGACTCCAGCTCCAAAGAGCCATTATTTCTGGCTCTCAAACACCAGCCGTAGTCTTCCCAGTCTCCCAGCACAATACGCTCACCATTATTGTGATGATGGCGACCAGGGCGGTGGGTGTGGCCGTGAACCATTTTTGATACCCCGTATTTTCTTAGCAAACGCTCCACCTCATCGGGCGTTACATCCATGATGTTGCTGGCCTTGTTGCTGTTTGCCTGCATGCTCTTGGCGCGCCAGTCGGCGGCTATCTGAAGGCGTTTTTTCAGGGGGATTCGAGTGAGCAGCCAGGTGCCAATGGGGTTGCGTACTTTGCGGCGAAAACGCTGGTAATCGATATCCTTGGTGCAAAGAGTGTCGCCATGCAGCAACAGGACTTTATCTCCATAGAGGTCAATTACGTGATGCTCTGGCAGTAATATGCAGCCAGCAGCTTTGGCAAAGCGCTTGCCCACCAGAAAATCGCGATTGCCGTGCAGGAAGTAAAGCCTGGTTCCACTGTCGCTGAGCTTTCTGAGTTTTGAAATTACGTCTGCCAGAAATTCGGAAGGATCATCATCTCCCACCCAGGCTTCAAACAGATCGCCGAGTATGTAGAGCGCTTCAGCCTTGCTGGCTTCATTTTCCAGAAAATCGTAAAACGCCTTGGTAATGGCAGGGCGTTCGGGAGCGAGGTGCAAGTCGGAGATAAGGAGGGTGGTCATTGCTGCTCGTGAGATGAGAGATGGGAGATGTGAGACGGGGCAGGAGCGGAGCCTGTTGCATCTCTCATCTCCCATCTCCCGTCTCTCGGGGTGTTACTTCTCGGCGTACTCGTCAGAAACGGTAATGCTTTCGATCACGATGGAGTCGGTCGGTACGTCCTGATGGAAGCCGGAGTTACCGGTTTTTACGCCTTCGATATCTTTCACTACGTCCATTCCTTCAACCACTTTTCCAAATACGGCATAACCCCAGCCCTGTGGGTTTTTGCCTGTGTGGTTCAAAAAGCTGTTGTTGGCCACGTTAATGAAGAACTGGCTGGAGGCGGAGTGCGGATCCATGGTGCGGGCCATGGCCAGGGTACCGATTTCGTTTTTGAGGCCGTTGTCGGCTTCGTTTTCAATTGAAGCGCGTGTAGCTTGTTCCTGCATGTCGGCATTCATGCCGCCGCCCTGAATCATAAAGCCTTTGATGACGCGGTGGAAAATGGTGCCGCTGTAGAAGTCGTCTTTACAGTACTGCAGAAAGTTGGCAGCGGATTTGGGGGCTTTGTCAAAGTCCAGTTCAATGGCGATGTCGCCTTTGTTGGTGTGCAGGGTAATCATGTCTCTTTCCCACTTGATTCGTAAAAGTGGCGATATGGTAAGGGCTGGGGGGCGGTTAGGCAATTTGCATTTTGTTGTGATTGTTCAATTCGCGTTTCAGTGCTTGGGCATTGGCCAGCCCTCATATAACTGACAAATCGGGCCAACCAACGCCCAATCACTGAATCGCTACGTTTGGGTCGCTTTATCTGGCAGAGAAGTTGTTGAATTTTGTGTTTTGAATCCGCGCTTAAGTGATGGGGAGTTGGCCAGTCCTCATATAACTGACAAATCGGACTAACCAACTCCCCACCACTAAAGCGCTACCAGTGGCATCTACTGACATTGATTTTATCTAGCAGTTTGGTTTGGTGGGCAAGTTGTGACGATTTGTCAGTTATATGAGGAACCACTTGCCCACCAAATCAAATTGCGAGCTACGAAGTGCCAGAAGACACGGATTATTTGCCAGCAGGGGGTGTAGCCATCAACCCCCAGCAGCTATAATCAGCCACTTTGAGATCACTAACCGACTGGTTGTAGAAGAGAATGTCTGAAGAGTCCAAACCGCTCAATTTTATCCAAAAAATCATTGAAAAAGATCTGGCTGAGGGCAAGTACGAAAAGATCGTGACCCGTTTTCCGCCGGAGCCCAATGGTTACCTGCATATTGGCCATGCCAAGTCCATCTGCCTGAACTTTGGCCTTGCCCAGCAGTATGGCGGTGCCTGCAACCTGCGGTTTGATGACACCAATCCGGAAAAAGAAGAGCAGGAATACGTTGATTCGATCATGAAAGACGTACGCTGGCTCGGTTTTGAGTGGGATGGCGAGGTTCGCTTTGCCTCGGATTACTTCGACAAGTTTTACGAGTGGGCGCAGTATTTGGTGCGTGAGGGTAAGGCGTATGTGTGTGAACTGAGCGCCGAGCAGACCCGTGAGTATCGCGGCACGCTGACCGAGCCGGGCAAGAACAGCCCGTATCGTGATCGACCGGTGGATGAGAACCTGGCACTTCTGGAGGCCATGAAGAATGGTGAGAAGGAAGAGGGTAGTATGGTATTGCGCGCCAAGATCGATATGGCGTCGCCCAACATGAACCTGCGCGATCCGGTGATGTACCGAATTCGCAAGCGCCACCACCACCGTACTGGTGATAAATGGAATATCTATCCGGCCTATGACTTCGCTCATGGTCAGGAAGATGCCATCGAGGGCATTACTCACTCTATTTGTACTCTGGAGTTTGCGGCCAATCGCCCGCTGTACGACTGGTTTGTTCAGAATCTGCCGGTGCCGAGCGAGCCGCACCAGTATGAATTTGGCCGACTCAATATCAACTACACCGTTACCAGTAAGCGCAAGTTGAAAAACCTGGTGGATGAAGGTCATGTGGATGGTTGGGATGATCCGCGTATGCCGACTATCTCCGGCCTGCGTCGTCGTGGTGTTACGCCAGCAGCGGTTCGCAACTTCTGTGACTCTCTGGCAGTGGCTAAAACTGACGGTATTGTCGATATGGCGCAGTTCGAGTTCTCTATTCGCGAAGACCTCAATAAAAATGCCAAGCGCGCCATGTGTGTTTTGGACCCGATCAAGGTAGTGTTCAGCAACGTTGATGCCAATGAAATACTGACTGCGTCGGCACACCCGGATAAAGATCTGGGCGAGCGAGAACTGCCATTCAGTTCGGAAATTTATATTGATCGCGCTGATTTCAGCGAAGATACCACTCTGTCACGCAAGAAGTTCAAACGTCTGGTTCTGGGTGATTACGTACGCCTGCGCGGCGCTTATGTGATCAAGGCCGACGATGTGATCAAAAATGAGCAGGGTGACGTGACTGAACTGCGTTGCTCGATCGTTCCAGGTACTGTTGGTGAAAACCCGCCGGGAGATATTCGCCCGCGCGGTGTGATTCACTGGGTCGATGCAAATAATTGCGTTGATTGCGAGGTTCGCCTCTACGATCGTCTATTCAATGAGGCGGCTCCGGACAGTGGCGATAAAAATTATCTCGATCACATCAACCCGGAATCACTGCAAGTACTCACCGGCTGTAAAGCAGAAATTGGTCTGGCCAATGCGCCAGTGGAAGAGGCCTACCAGTTTGAGCGGGAAGGTTATTTCTGTCGTGACTCCAAGGCGAGCGGTGAGACTGTTGTGTTTAACCGCACAATTGATTTGAAAGAAAGCTGGAATAAATGATAGTCAGACGTCGCACGTCGCACGTCGCACGCTAAAAACTTGGCACTTTTGGGGTCGGGTTTAAGCGTGCGACGTGCGACGTGTAGCGTGCGACCAAATGTCGGACTCAACTATGACCCTGAAAATTTACAACACCCACAGCGGTAAAAAAGAAATCTTCACACCCCTCGAAGCAAACAAGGTGAAGATGTATGTCTGTGGGCCGACGGTTTATAACCGCGTTCATATTGGTAATGCTCGCCCGGTTGTGGTGTTCGATACGCTTTATCGTCTGCTGAAATCGCTTTATGGGGAAGTGACCTACGCACGTAATATTACCGATATCGACGACAAGATCATGAAGGCCGCTGCGGAAAATAAAGAAGATATTTCCGAACTGTCGGCCCGTTATGCCAAAGCCTATTTTGAGGACATGGCCGCGCTCAATAATCTTGAGCCGGATGTGATTCCTTACGCCACCCAACACCTGCCGGAAATGATCGCCATGATCGAGCGGTTGATTGAGAGTGGTTATGCCTATGAGGCAGAAGGGCATGTTCTCTTTTCCGTAGAGTCTATGGCCGATTACGGCAAGCTCTCCAACCGTTCACTGGAAGATATGCTCGCCGGAGCACGAGTAGAGGTCGCGCCGTATAAAAAATACGCCGGTGACTTCGTGCTCTGGAAACCTTCCAGCGACAGTGAGCCGGGCTGGGATAGCCCCTGGGGCCGTGGTCGTCCAGGCTGGCATCTGGAGTGCTCGGCAATGATTGAAAAACACCTCGGTGAAACCATTGATATTCACGGTGGTGGTCGTGATCTGGTGTTCCCGCACCACGAAAACGAAATCGCCCAGAGTCAGTGCTCCCACGGCGGTAAGCAGTTTGTGCGTTACTGGATGCACAACGGCTACGTAAATATCGACGGCGAGAAAATGTCCAAGTCGCTGGGTAACTTCCGCATGGTGCACGATCTGTTGTCGGAATATCCTGGTGAGTTGCTGCGATTTGCGCTGCTCTCTGCGCATTACCGCTCCGATGTGAACTTTAATGCCGAGATGCTGGAAAGTAACTGGAAGGTGCTGGACAGCCTGTACGGCGCCTTGCGCGACGCCCAGCAAGTTGAGGCGGCGCAGGTTGATCTGGCTGACAGTGCTTTTTTGCAGGCATTGTATGATGACATCAATACTCCGCTGGCCATTAGTGAACTGCACCAATTGGCGCGTGATTTAAATAAAGCCAGCGATGCCGACAAGCCGGTCTGCAAGGGTCGCCTGTTGGCTGCAGGTGCCATGCTGGGAGTGCTGCAAGGTGACGCGGAACAGTGGTTCAAGCAGGCACGCGGTGGTGACGATGCAATTTCCGAGCAACAAATTGAAGCATTAATTGTTGAGCGGGCAGACGCTAAAAAGAACCGGGATTTTGCAAGAGCGGATCAAATCCGCGATGAACTTCAAGCTGCCGGAGTTGTGTTGGAGGATTCTCCTCAAGGCACGAAGTGGCGTCGAGAGTAAAACAAAAAGCCGTCAATGATGACGGCTTTTTTTATGTCTGGATAAAAGAGATAAAACGTGAGTGTTAAACGGATAGTAATACTCGGCGGCTATGGCAATTTCGGAAAACGTATTGCCGAGCAGCTCGCGAAAGATGCCTCACTCATCCTGATTATTGCCGGGCGCAGCGCTGTCAAAGCCGAATCTATTTGCCAGAAATTAAATGAAAGCGGTGCCAGGGCATCATTAGCGTGTGCCCCGATTGATCTGAATGCCGCTAACTTTACCTCTCAACTTGCTGACCTGAAACCGGATCTGGTGATCCACACAAGTGGTCCTTTTCAGGGGCAGGATTATCGAGTGCCGAAAGCCTGCATTGCCTGCGGTTGTCATTATGTCGATCTGTCTGATGATCGACGCTTTGTTTGTGATATCGACTCACTTGATCAAGCCGCCAAAGCAGCAGGTGTGCAAATAATCAGTGGTGCCAGCTCGGTACCCGGTTTGTCATCTGTTGTGATTGACCAGTATCGGGATCAGTTTCAGCGGTTGGATTCCATTGATTTTGCAATCGCACCGGGTAATAAAGCAGATCGCGGTGAGGCTACGGTAAAAGGGATTCTTTCCTACACAGGTCATCCATTTCCTGTTTATGAAAATGGCAGCTGGCAGCAGCGCTATGGCTGGATGTCGATACGTCGCTGGAATTTTGGTGACGGGGTTGGAAAGCGCTGGCTTGCCAATGTAGATGTCCCGGATCTGGAGCTGTTTCCAACCAGGTACAGCACTGTGCAAACCGTAAGATTTCAGGCAGGTTTGGAGTTGCCGATTTTGCACCTGTCTATGAGTTTTATGGCCTGGCTGTGCAAGATTAAACTCGTCAAAAACTGGTTACCACTATCGGGCCCTATATTTCGATTAAGTAACCTGTTGCGAAGATTTGGTACAGATATAGGAGGGATGCGGGTCACTCTTTTCGGTGAAGACAAGCAAGGCAAACCCTTATCCCTATCCTGGAAGTTGAATGCAGCGAACGGGATTGGCCCTTATATACCGACGTTTTCAACGATTTTGGTGGCTAAAAAATTAGTTGCTGGCCAGTCTGTGGTTGGAGCGACTCCTTGTTTGGGGATGTATTCGATGGCTGAGTTTGATCAATTGGCCAAACAGTTTGGTATTCATCACAGCGTAAGTGTAGAGAAGGAGACGAATTAATGGATTACTACCTGATGTTGAAGTGGTTTCATATTATTGCTGCCATTATCGTTACTGGTACCGGTGCGGGAATCGCTTTTTTTATGCTGATGGCATACCGAAGTGGTAATTGGCAGGCGATTGCGGTTACTGCCAGACACGTTGTACTGGCGGATTGGTTGTTTACTACACCATCGATTGTGGTTCAGATAGTCACTGGTGTTCTACTGATGAGCCATCTTGGTTGGGCCTTTAACTCACAGTGGTTTATTGCGGTATTGGTACTTTATGCAGTAGTTGCCTTTTCTTGGTTGACCGTAGTCAAAATCCAATATCAGTTGAGAAAGCTATCCGCTGAAGTGATCGCCGGAAGATCAACTGATGACACAGAATCTAGCTTTAAAAGTTTGATGAGAGGTTGGACGCTACTGGGTGTGGTGGCATTTACAACCATTCTGGTTATTGTCGGGTTGATGGTTTTCAAGCCTCTACCTCTTACCTAAAAATTAACCCCAAGTCCCCCCCATAGGCTATTTTATTCCTTATGAATGATTTGCTTCTGGTTCTGGATCAAGGTGGGCAAAGCTCACGCGTCGCGCTTTATGAAAGTGATGGGTCGCTTTTGCAATTACATTCAGAGCGGGTTTCTACATCTACCCCGCATCGAGGCTGGGTTGAGCAGAACCCGGATGAGGTCGTTCAGTCACTGCAGCAATGTCTTTCCAAGGTGAAAATTCCAGAAGATCGAACTGTTATTGCTGGTATGGTCACACAGCGATCCAGTCTGGTGTGTTGGGATAGGGAAACGGGTAATGCCCTGACACCCATACTCAGTTGGCAGGATACCCGTGCTGCTGACTGGCTTGACCAGCTTTCCCTGAATGCTGAGGCAATCTACGAGCACACTGGCCTTTATCCCAATGCACATTTTGGTGCCAGTAAGATGCATTGGTGCCTGCAGCATGTTCCTGAAGTCCAGCATGCAAAGGTTGAGCAGCGTCTTTGTATTGCGCCATTGGCGAGTTATCTTTTGAGTAGATTACTGAAAGGCACTCCCTTTGTTGTTGATCCCGCCAATGCATCAAGAACGCTTCTGTATAACATTCACACCGGAAGCTGGGATCCCCAGCTGATGACACTGTTTGATATACACGAACCACTTTTGCCAATCATCCAGCCAAGCAGTTCCGAGTGGGGCAGCCTGGTCGTAGGAGAACGAGAGATTCCGCTACGGTGGGTGACTGGCGACCAATGTGCGGCTATAGCCGGGTTAGGCGGAGGTGAGCCTGAATCTGTGGTCATTAACGCTGGTACCGGCGCTTTTATTGCTAAAAGTTTGACCGCTACTGAAGCTCCCCCCGAGCGGTTATTGCAAACCCTTTTATGGGAGCAGGGTGGCGAGCGGCATTTTGTCGCCGAGGGTACGGTCAATGGGGCTGCCAGTGCTTTGCAGTGGGCAGCGAATTCGTTATCTCTGCCCAGTTTCGATCGGCTTGATGCCTGGTCTGCAACTTATAGTGATCCTCCGCTGTTCCTCAACGGAATAGGCGGACTGGCTTCTCCATTTTGGAAAGAGAATTTTGCCAGTGAATTTATTGGTGAAGGTTGTAGCGAAGCCAGGATGGTCGCCGTGCTGGAGAGTGTAGTGTTTTTATTGAAATGTAATTTTCAGCAGCTCTGTCATGGTGGCGGTTGTGCCAATCAAATTCGTGTGGGTGGTGGCTTGGCCGGTTTTGACAGCTTCTGCCAAAAATTGGCGGATGCTACCGGTTTGACAATCCTTCGTCCGGAATCACTAGAGGCAACGGCTAAAGGTTTGGCGTGGCTAATGGCCGACTGTCCAGATTGGCCTGAGCAGTACCGAACCTTCTACGCCAATACGGAATGCGACGGAATCAGCGGTCGCTATGAGCGCTGGTGTGAAGCGATGATTGAGGGGGTAAATCGCTAGATTTGAGTGTTAATTTATCGGTACGTGCAACTTCCTGACGGCGGCCAATAATTTCACGGACCTGTTTGATTATCTTCTCGGCTGTGGCTCGGTAACCGGTTAACTTTCCGCCATAAACCCCTATATAGTGACCTTCTGCTTTCACTATCACTTCCCGGCTTCGACTGAAGATTCGCTGATCGCTGCCAAGGGCTTTGGGTAATACTCGTAGTCCGCAAAATGCATCGTTTGGGGTCTTAATCCAATTCGGAAAGTAGTGATTCAGCACTGTTTGCAGGTAGTCGACCTCGGAGTCCAGTGGATGACAGTGATCGGGGTGTCCAAGGTAAAGCGTTTCAGTTGTACCGACCAAAGTGCCATTTTTCCAGGGCATTACAAAAACAGCTCGGCCATCTTGCGGTGCTTCAAGATAGAAACAATAGGGGCTCAATTGTTCTTCAAAGAAGATGTGGGTTCCCTGAACCAATTCAATTTCAATGCGTCTAGGCATTGGGGATATGGAGCGCAGCAGGTGGTTTACCCACGGGCCACAGGCATTAATCAATACCTGGCAATGCAGGGACAGTGTTTTACCCTTATGCCTGATTTGCAGATTGTAACCACTTGAATTGGCTTCTGCGTGGAGCATCTCGGCGGGGCAAGTCAGTGTTACCCCCAGATCCGATGCTGATTGAACTACGGCACGGGTCAATGCCTGATCGTCGGTTTGCGCATCACTGTAGCGAAAAATTGAGTGCAACCCGTCGCTATTTAACTGCGAAAAAAAAGGTTTATCCTCCGGCTTCAATTGTTCAAAACGACTGCTCGATTTAAAGCCGCTGAGAAGCTGATAGACCCATAATCCACAGCGAAGTTGTGTGCTCGAAAGTCTACTGTTCTTGTAAAGCGGAATAAAAAAGTCGTTTCGTTGCACCAATTCGGGGGCCAGCTTTATCAATAGCTCCCGTTCCCTGATGCTTTCCCTTACTAATGACCACTGGCCATGTTCAAGATAGCGCAGGCCGCCGTGAATCAATTTTGAAGATTTACTGGATGTGCCGGCGGCCCAATCAGTTTTTTCCACCAATAGTGTGCGATAACCGGCTGCCGCCGCAGCCTGGGCAATACCGGCGCCCTGAATTCCGCCGCCGATAATGGTGATATCAAAGTCTTCGTCAGACTTTTGTTCCATCATAGTGCTCGATGAGAAAGGTCGTGGAGAAGCCCACCAATGTTAAAGCTCTCTACCATATCTGCGCCACGTCGAAACCATTCGACAGCCGCCTCTGCGGTGCCAATTTCATACACCACAAGTTCAGCGCTGCTGTTACTCTCCAGTAAACCTTCACTGGGTATTTTCTTGTGGGAAATAAAAAGGTAGTCCGGGTGAATGGCTTTAAGGGAAGAGAGGCTCAAATCACTCCAGGACTCTACCACGACCCCAACCGATGGCCAGCCAGACTGATGTGCCAACAGAATAAATTCGCGGTCAAAGCTGATCAGGATGCACTGCCCGATCAGGGGGTGGAGTACATCATGTATGGCATCCAGCACCTGTTGTCGTCCAAGGTAATAGATACCATCTTCTTTGATTTCAACAAACAAGGTGACTTCCGGGTGTTTTTTCAGTAGTGGAAGCACGTCACTTAGGCGGCTGATTTTGACATCGGAAAATTGATCGCCAAAACGCTTGGGCTCGCAGGCAGTAAGCTGAACCAATTCACCGGCGGTGAGGCGATTAACGTCTTTATGAATGCCGCTGACTCGCTTTAACGTCGCATCGTGATAGATCATCGGCACGCCATCGGAGCTGAATTGAATATCAATTTCGATATAGTGTGCGCCAGCTTCAATGGCTTTCTCAATGGCGAGCAGCGTATTTTCAGGGTACAGCTGTTGGTAGCCCCGATGAGCCACCAGACGGTCTTTCAGCATTATCCATCTGCCCTATTATTCATAGCTGCTGCCACATCCAGCAACCGGTTTGAAAATCCCCATTCATTGTCGTACCAGCTCATTACCTTCACTTGCCGACCCTGCACCCTTGTTTGCGGTGCATCGACGATACTGGAGGCGGGGTTGTGGTTGTAATCCACAGACACCAAGGGCTGTTCGTTAAAGCTTAGCACGCCTTTTAAATCACCTTCCGAGGCATCGCGCAACATTTGATTAACCTCTTCGCGGCTGGTTTCCCGTCTGGCGGTAAAGTGAAAATCCACGATAGATACGTTGGGTGTAGGCACCCGCACTGCCATACCGTCGAGTTTTCCCGCGAGCTCAGGTAGAACAAGGCCAACTGCCGCTGCGGCACCGGTTTTGGTCGGGATCATTGACAGAGCTGCCGCCCTGGCACGGTAGAAGTCACTGTGGGCGTTATCAAGCAGATGCTGGTCATTTGTATAGGCGTGGATAGTGGTCATCTGGCCACACTCAATGCCCAGTCCTTTATGAAGCACCTTGGCAACCGGCGCCAGACAATTGGTAGTGCAGGAGGCATTTGAGACAATTCGCTGTGAGCCATCCAGCAGATGGTGATTGACCCCGTACACTACGGTCAGGTCAGCATCGGCCAGTGGGTGGCTCACCAGTACTCGTGGAGCGCCAGCCTGCAGGTGGTGATCCACAAGCTCGCGAGACTTCATTCGGCCGCTGCATTCAACGACAAGATCCACTTCCAGCGCTTTCCAGGGCAGGTCGGCAGGATCTTGCTGATGCAACAGCTGAATCCGGTGGTCGTTCACCCGAAGTTGATTGCCCTCCAGTGCCACATCGGCAGGGAAATGGCCGTGTGTAGAGTCATAGCGGGTGAGGTGCGTTAACAGATCAAATTCACAGAGATCGTTGATAGCGACAATATTGAACTCCTGGTCGCGGCCGCTTTCGTAGATAGCGTGCAGCAGGCAGCGCCCGATGCGTCCATAGCCATTGATAGCAATGCGAATCATAGCCTCTCCTTTGTTATGGTTCTTATTTACAGTTTGGACCAAAATCTCGCTGTTGCACGTCTGGATGCCAAAAGGTTGGATATCGACCACGTGTGGCTAAATAGTGCTCAAATTTCAATCGCTTAGAAATGTGAGAATAGTTTAAGAAACCCATTGACGAGAGGGTAGAGCATCAGTATTATGCGCACCTCTCGCAGCGATGCCGCTTCAGGATAATGTGAGATGAAACATCGGGGTATAGCGCAGTCTGGTAGCGCGCCTGCTTTGGGAGCAGGATGTCGGGAGTTCGAATCTCTCTACCCCGACCACTTTTCTTTAGATAGTAAATAGCTCGGTGCCGCCTTCGGGGCTGAGCAGGTTTCACTTAAAGCCCTTTTAAGTGTTGCCCACAGGATTAGAGCTTGTTGAGCGCCCGTAGCTCAGTTGGATAGAGCATCCGCCTTCTAAGCGGATGGTCGCAGGTTCGAATCCTGCCGGGCGTGCCATTTGCCTTGATAGACAAATGACTCTCTGGTGGCCGTAGCTCAGTTGGTAGAGTCCAGGATTGTGATTCCTGTTGTCGCGGGTTCGATCCCCGTCGGCCACCCCATATTCCAAAAGGCCCGATACGAAAGTATCGGGCCTTTTTATTTTCCATTTCAAGCCATTCGATAGGTTCGCCGCACTCGTAAGGTTGTCATTGTGAGGGCTGCGAAGTAATCCAGCGTCTTTGGTCTTCCTTTCATGGTGTCGGGTAACCGTTCCGGTTATTCTCTTTCTCAAACCAGAGTAATTAAGGAACTGATCAGTGAGCCCTAAAAGTATTGAGCAAATTCGCGCCAACTGTACCAAGGAGTTGAAGGGGCAGGGGGCGATTCTTCCAAAAGAGTATTTTTCTCAGCTCGCCAATTATACCGATGAAAATGTGACTGCAGATGTTTATGGCAAAGGTGGAGCGTTGGAGGAGTTTGAGGCAGAACTTGCCGACCTGCTGGGGCAGGAGCAGTGCGTGTTTTTGCCAAGTGGAATCATGGCGCAGCTGGTGGCGATGCGCATCTGGTCGGATCAGGCCCAAAACTCATTGATTGCATTTCATCCCACATCTCATCTTGAATTGCATGAAGAGAAGGCTTACCAGCATCTTCACAATTTACAAGCCATTAAGGTTGGTGAAGCTGATCAGGTGATGACGTTATCGGATTTGCAAAAAATGCCATCGTTGCCATCAGCGTTGATTATGGAGTTACCGCTTCGGGAAATTGGCGGCCAGTTACCGCAGTGGAGTGAGTTGCTCGAGCAGGTAGAGTACCTGCGCTCGAAAGGCGTGAAAGTGCATCTCGATGGCGCCCGGCTTTGGGAGTGTCGTGATTTTTATAATAAGTCCTACGCGGAAATTGCCGGGTTGTTCGATAGTGTTTATGTCAGTTTTTATAAAGGCATCGGTGCGCCTTCTGGTGCTGCCCTGTTAGGCTCTGGCGAATTTATCAAGCAGGCCAGAGTCTGGATTCGTCGTCATGGTGGTAATGTGTTTACCAGTTTTCCAAATTACCTCGCTGCCAGGAAGGGTGTTGAAGAAAAGCTGCAACGCTTTCCGCTCTACCATCAGCGAGCTAAAGAAGTTGCTCAATTGATTTCTTCTATTGAGGGGGTGAAGGTGATTCCGGAAAACCCTCAAATCAATATGTTTCATATCCATTTTTCCGGTGATGCGAAAGTGCTTGCCGGCAGGGCGTTGGAATTTGCCGAGCGCGAAAAGATTTGGAGTTTTGCCGAGCTTCAGCCAACAGATTCTGAAGGTGTATGCCGATTTGAGTGGTATGTTGGAGAGAAAGCGCTGGAAGTGAGTGATGGGGAGGTGGAAAGGCTGTTTCGATATGTTGTTGGTGACAATTAACTTTCCATTTTTATCAGCTGGGTTTTCACGGTGACATCACATTTTAATTGTGGGAACTTCTGTCCATCGAGTGGTGTAACCCGGAGATGTAAATTGTTGTCGCATATACCAGGGTTTGCTGGTGCCCTGAGATGCCAGTTGTGCGGTGCCTTTTCCGTGGGTGCGATTGATTCGGTCAATGACTTCCATTAACCGGTCGGCGCGGTAGCTCTGGCCTGCAGTAAGCATGTCAAACTGGTGGTAGCGCTTATCGGTCAGTTGCAGTAATCCCACTCCGGCTTTCAAAAAAGCGTGTCCCGGCTGAAACAGTTGTGCCACGGCCTGACGGGCGTGGCGCACCAACAGGCGAGTGTCATCTGTTGGAAAGGGTAGCTGCACGATACGGCTGTCACTGTAAAAGTCCGGCTTATGGGGGGAGGTGTGGATGAATACCTGCATGGTTTGCACCAGGTGCCGTTGGCTGCGTAATTTTTCCGCGGCTCGCGTGGCATACAGGGCAATGGCTTCCTGGACTGTATGTAGATCGGTGGCTGACTTGCCAAAAGAGCGAGTGCAGTAAATCTGCTTTTTGGCTGGTGGTAGCTCTTCCAGCTCCAGGCAGGGGTGGCCGTTAAGTTCTTCGATGGTTCGCTCCAAGCAGACACTGCTGCGCTGACGTACCCACTTTGGGTTGCTGCTGGCGAGATCCCAGGCGCTGTAGATATTAATCTCCTCCAGTCGGCGGGCCATGCGTTTTGCAATTCCCCAGACCGCGGTGGTTGGCAGGCGGCGCAACAACCACTCCCATTTTTGGGGTTGGTCCAGCACGCAGACACCATTGCACTTGGCAAGCACTTTGGCGGCACGATTGGCCAGCTTGGCCAGGGTTTTGCTCGGTGCAATGCCAACGCTTACCGGTACTCGAACATGCTGCCATACGGTTTGCCGAATTTGGTGGCTGTAGGTCATCAATTCCGGCATGCCAGCCAGATCCAGAAACATCTCATCGATACTGTACACCTCCAGTCGTGGACTGAACTGCTGAAGGGTGGTCATCACTTGGTTGGAGATATCTCCGTACAGAGGGTAATTGCTCGAGAAGATGGCGACGTTGTGTTTTCGCAGCAAGTGCTCAATTTTGAAAAAGGCGTGCAGGTCGGGGATGCCTAAAGCTTTTGCCTCTTTGGAGCGCGCCACCACGCATCCATCATTGTTGGACAGCACAACAACCGGTTTGCCGCGCAGGTCGGGGCGAAAAACCTGTTCGCAGCTGGCATAAAACGAATTGCAGTCGACCAGGGCTAGCATCGGTGCTGTCTAATTGAGGCGACCACGACGCCTTCAATTATCAGGCTTGAGTCACTGGAAATTGGAATGGGAGGGTGTTGCTGATTGCCCGAGCACAGTTGATGGTGGCGTGTGTTCAGAATTTTACAGGTGAGTTCACCGTCAAGTGCTGCGATTACAATGTCCCCGTGCTTAGGGTGTAGTGCACGGTCTACAATCAAAAGGTCGCCGTTAAAAATACCGAAATCAGTCATGGAGTCACCGGCAGCACGGGCGTAAAACGTGGCAGCAGGGTGCTTGATCAGGTGCTCGTTAAGATCCAGTCGTTGCTCGATATAGTCGTCAGCAGGACTAGGGAATCCCGCCTGAACGTGGGACCCATACAGCGGAGCGTAGAAAACTGTCCCGGCAAGAGGTCGGGCTTCAATGGTTGCTTTCATTTTGATTTGACACTGTAAATATATACAGCTGAATTATGTGTACGAATTTCGCATTAATCAAGACAAATGGAACTGCTGTATTGGCAGATCGGTTGGGAATTGATGACCGGAAGCTGTGTTACAGCCCGGATATTCGTCCCGGGCATATCATCAGTATTGTGGTGGAGCGGGGCGGGCAACGGCAGGTGCTGGATGCTATTTGGTGGTTGTACCTGCAGCAAACCGAGCGTGGTATGAAGGTGAATCCGGATTACTTCAGTGTAAATACCAACTACGCCAAGTTGCCCCAAAAGCCAGAATACCGCCACAGTCGCTGCATCATAATGGCCAGTTCATTCGTAGAAAGCCAGCAGGGCAAAAAGCCTCATGAGTTACGACCGGCGGACGGCTCCGCAATCGCTTTTGGTGGGCTCTGGAAGGCATGGCACGACAAGGCAACAGAACAAACCGTATATTCCGCCTCGATCATCACACTGCCTGGCTTGCCAGCACTGGCAGAGATCCACAAAAAAGCATTTCCACTGTGGCTGCCAGACGATGCCTATGATCCATGGCTGGATGCCAATGTGACAGACACCGCCTGTTTTGACGACCTGCTGATACCACATCTCAGGGCACCACTTGAGGCAGTGCAGGTGGATAGGGCAAGTAGTAAAAAACCGGTGGGGAGTACGAGGGTAATAAAAGAGTGATTACATCCAGCTAGTAAATTAGCTATTTCAGGCTGAAGGCAGCTATTACCTCCTGTCCGCCATGATTGATGCGAATTGCTTTTCGGTGTTCCTCTCATACTGCCTCACGGCTTGATATGCCTCAATAAAAGCTCCGTCAGTTTCTTCACATTAAGGGCTATCGAATCTATTGTTTTCTCTGGGAATTGCTTTTTGGTTGGTGTTCCATATACCAAAGTTGGATTTAGCCAAAAGGATGGTAAACCTGATAGATAACCACAGGAGGTCAACGGATGAATCATACTATCAACCGTTCCCTAAAAAATTTGACCGGGCAGCTTGATCGTCTGATTAGCGGGAGACTGTGGTTAAAGGTACTTATTGCACTGGTATTAGGCGTCGTCACCGGAATTTTACTGGGGCCAGATTTAGGTTTAATTTCAAGCGAAGCCGTTAAGGTCATTACAGCTTGGTTGGCTTTGCCGGGACAGGTTTTTCTTGCTGTTATTCAAATGATAGTGGTTCCCCTTGTCGTCGCATCTATTGTTCGAGGATTGGCCGTCAGTAACGATCCGATTGCCCTGAAACAGAATGGACTGATCGCCATATTGTTTATTGTGATCTCAACGGCACTAGCTGCCGCTATTGGCATCGTATTGGCTTTAAATGTCCAGCCAGGACACTTTGTTGAGGCTGGTGTGCTGAATGATGCAAGCGTGGCTCCGTTAACCAGTGCAGCGACCCATGGTTTCCCCGGGTTCGCTGAACTTCCCGATAAAGTTTCTGCGCTTATACCTAAAAACCCGCTGGATTCTATGGCGTCGGGAGAAATGCTCCAGGTCATTCTGTTTGCAGCGGTCCTTGGCGCCGCCATGTTATCTATCCCTGCGCAAAAGTCGAAACCATTGTTTGATTTGATGGGTGCCTTACAGGAGGTCAGTCTTCGTATCGTATCGTGGGCAATGCTTCTTGCACCTATTGCGGTCTTTGGGTTGATAACAAGATTGGTGGCAAATCTGGGTATTGAAGTACTTGCGGGCATGGCTGTTTATGTCGCAACGGTGGTAGTCGGATTAATCATCATTGCCATACTTTATTTGATTGTCGCAAAACTGACCCTGACTCAGTCGTTACGCCAATTTTTTTCCAATGTCCGAGAGCTGCTTTTGTTGGCCTTTTCTACCAGTAGCTCAGCAGCGGTGATGCCTATTACCATGCAGGTCGTTGAAGATAAATTACAAGTAAGAACAGAAATTGCCCGCTTTTTAGTGCCATTGGGTGCAACTATTAATATGGCAGGTACAGCTATGTACCAGGGCATTGCAACCGTATTTTTGGCTCAGGTATTCAATGTTGAGCTGAGTTTTGTGAGTTATTTATTTATTGTAACCATGGCGGTTGCGGCTTCAATCGGCTCACCTGCAACACCGGGAGCAGGGATAGTAATCTTGAGTATGGTACTTGAAGGGGTTGGTATTCCTGCCGTTGGTGTCGCACTTATTCTTGGTGTAGACAGGATATTGGATATGTTCCGAACTTCTGTGAATGTATTAGGCGATGTTGTCGCCTGCACTACGGTTCAACATTTGACTAGAAACCGAGTCGGTAAAGAAGTTCAGAAAGCACCAGAGTCTTGACGTAAATATCGCAGATTTCGTTTTGCACGAGGGCCATCTTTGCAGCGGATAAGGGAGTGTCGGTGTTCCTAATGTGGATGCCAGGATGGTGTGCGAGTGTGTTTGTTTGGTTTGTAGAAAAGAAAGGGATTCGGTAGGTATCGAATCCCTTTGATCACTTTAACTGTTTGTTCAGGCAAACTGCCAAAGCCGATTTTGGCGGGGTTTTACGATCAAGGGAATGCCGTCCAGTTTAGGGATAATGATACCTTTAGGTAACCTCAAGTTAGGGTAGAGCGCCTTTTTGATCAGCTCTCCCCCTTGCTCATTGATCTGGATGTGCTTTGGTTTGGATCCATTTTCACGGCGAAAAGAGTCTTCAGCGATATAGATTTCTTTGAGTATGTCCACGATGCCTCCATGCAGGCGCTGTATTGTTGGCGAATGTGCAACCGTCGATTAAAGTGAATTTCCGTGCGCTGGCTCAATAAAAGCTAATGCAAAAGTATGGTATCTACAGAGAAAAAGTCAAAAGTGTGATCTGTGCACGACCGTGGTGGAGTTTGTGGTTCTGGTTTTTGGCTGGCTTAAAGTCAAAAACTGTTCGATATCAATAGATTGGGCCAAGCTTTAAAAGCTTGATAAAAAGAAACCCCGACAGCTGTGCTGCCGGGGTTTCTTTTGCGGGGCGCTGAAGGTAGAACCTGTTCGCATGCCCCTGGTGTTTTTACAGCTCGTGGAAGCAGCGCTGTGAGATGGGTATCTCGTTCGCAGCCGCTCGTCCGTTGGCTGTATTAAATCTGGAACTTCAGGCCAATTACTTCTTGGCTTGACGCTCTTTTTCTTTCGCGATCACTTCGTCCGCTACGTTTTGCGGGCAAGGCATGTAGTGGCTGAACTCCATAGAGAACTGGCCACGGCCGGAAGTGATGGTACGCAGGTGGCCGATGTAGCCGAACATTTCGGACAGCGGTACATCTGCCTTGATGCGTACACCAGTAGCGCCAGGCTCCTGGTCCTTGATCATGCCGCGACGACGGTTCAGGTCACCGATAACATCACCAACGTGATCATCTGGAGTGAACACGTCTACTTTCATGATCGGCTCAAGCATCTGAGGGCCAGCTTTCGGCATGGATTGACGGAAAGCACCTTTGGCAGCGATTTCGAACGCGATGGCCGAGGAGTCAACAGCGTGGTAGCCACCGTCGAACAGCTCAACTTCAACGTCCAGAACCGGGAAGCCAGCCAGAGGACCGGTTTCCATCATGCTCTTGAAGCCTTTCTCAACAGCCGGGAAGAATTCTTTAGGAACGTTACCGCCCACAACCGTGGAAGTGAAGGTAAAGCCAGTGCCAGGTTCACCCGGCTTGATACGGTAGTCGATCTTACCGAACTGGCCAGAACCACCAGACTGCTTCTTGTGGGTGTAGCTGTCTTCGATCGGCGTGGTGATGGTTTCGCGGTAGGCTACCTGCGGCTTACCAACTACCAGCTCAACGCCGTAGGTACGCTTCAGGATGTCTACTTTAATGTCCAGGTGCAGCTCACCCATACCTTTCAGGATGGTTTCACCGGAGTCTTCGTCGGTTTCAACCTGGAAGGATGGATCTTCTGCAACCATCTTGCCAATGGCAATACCCATTTTCTCAACAGAACCTTTGTCCTTTGGAGCAACGGCAATAGAGATTACCGGCTCTGGGAATACCATTGGTTCCAGAGTACAAGGGTTCTTAACGTCACACAGGGTGTGACCGGTTTGAACGTTCTTCATGCCGATAACAGCAATGATGTCACCAGCCTGAGCCGTTTCCAGTTCGGTACGATCGTTGGCGTGCATTTCCACCATGCGGCCGATACGCTCGGTTTTGCCGGTGAAGGAGTTCAGGATGGTGTCACCTTTGCTCAATCTGCCGGAGTAGATACGAATAAAGGTCAGGGCGCCGAAACGGTCGTCCATAATTTTGAACGCCAGAGCGCGCAGTGGCTCTTCTTCGGAAACAGTGGCAAATTTGCCGGTTTCGTTACCTTCTTCGTCGGTCAGCGGCTGCGGATCAACTTCGGTCGGGTTCGGCAGGTAGTCAACAACGGCGTCCAGAACCAGCTGGATACCTTTGTTTTTGAAGGCAGAACCGCAGTAAGTCGGGAAGAATGCCAGGTCGCGGGTACCTTTACGGATACAGCGCTTGATGTCTTCGATGGACGGCTCTTCACCTTCCATGTAAGCCATCATCAGGTCGTCGTCCATCTCAACAGCGGTTTCGATCAGCTGCTCGCGGTACATGGCGGCATCGTCAACCATTTCGGCCGGGATGTCGGTTACTTCGTAGTTCTCTGGCAGGCCGGAATCGTCCCAGATGTAAGCTTTCTGGGTCAGAACGTCTACAACGCCTTTGAAGTCGTCTTCGATGCCGATCGGCAGGGTCATAACCAGTGGGTTAGCGCCCAGAACCTTCTTAACCTGCTCAACAACGCGGTAGAAGTCGGCACCCATACGGTCCAGCTTGTTTACGAAGATCAGACGAGATACTTCTGATTCGTTCGCGTAGCGCCAGTTGGTTTCGGACTGAGGCTCAACGCCGCCGGAACCACAGAATACGCCAACACCACCGTCCAATACTTTCAGGGAGCGGTAAACTTCAACGGTGAAGTCAACGTGTCCCGGAGTATCGATGATGTTCATCCGGTGGCCTTTCCAGAAACAGGTAGTAGCAGCGGACTGAATGGTAATTCCGCGCTCGGCTTCCTGCTCCATGAAGTCAGTAGTGGCAGCGCCATCGTGTACTTCACCGGTTTTGTGAATTTTACCGGTCAGCTTCAGGATGCGCTCGGTAGTAGTTGTTTTACCGGCGTCAACGTGCGCGAAGATACCGATGTTGCGGTAGAGTGATAAGTCAGTCATTGCTTCTCTCTAAAGTGAGCCATGGTCAAAATAGCGCGCAATTATACAGCAAATGCCCCCTAAAAAAGACCCCTAATGGAAAGTTTTACTGTTTTCAGCGCAAGTTGCCTGCGTTTGGGCTGAAAGCCACGTCATTTCTGGGGCTGAGCGAGGCCAGCTAGTGCGTTTTTGCTGTCTATAGGCTCTAGGAGGCGCAAATCTGGTCAAGAAATGCGGCTTGCTCTTCACAGGGGAAGGGTGGCATGAGAAAATTACCGCCTTTTTACACCTCAGCAAACTTCTAGGAACCAGCCCCAATGACTGCGATCGTTCTCGACGGTAAAGAAATTGCCAAACGCACCGAAGCCGAGCTCAGTGAGCGAGTAGCCGCGCTTAAAGAAAAGAGCGGTGCCACTCCAATTCTGGCCACCATTCTGGTGGGCGGAGATCCCGCCTCAGCAACCTATGTGCGCATGAAACAGAACGCTTGCAAGCGTGTTGGCATGGATTCGATTGCGGTAGAGATGCCGGAAGAGACCACTACCGAGGAGTTGTTGGTAAAAATTGAAGAGTTGAATGCCGATCCAAATTGCCACGGCATTCTGCTGCAGCACCCGGTGCCAGAGCAGATTGATGAGCGTGCCTGCTTTGATGCTATTGCTCTCAATAAGGATGTGGATGGTGTTACCTGCCTGGGTTATGGCCGCATGGCTATGGGGGAAGAGGCGTACGGGTCTGCAACTCCACAGGGCATCATGCGCCTGCTGGCGGCTTACGATATCGATCTGAACGGCAAGCACGCTGTGGTGGTTGGTCGCAGCCCGATTCTGGGTAAGCCTATGGCTGCAATGCTGCTTAATGCCAATGCCACCGTCACTATTTGTCACTCCCGTACCCAAAACCTGGCTGATCACATCAAGCAGGCTGATATTGTTGTGGGTGCAGTCGGCAAGCCGGAGTTTATTAAGGCTGAATGGATTAAAGATGGTGCTGTTGTGGTTGATGCCGGTTACCACCCTCCGGGCGTGGGTGATATTGAGTTGGGGCCACTGAAAGAGCGTGTTGCGGCGTACACTCCTGTGCCAGGTGGTGTTGGCCCAATGACCATCAATACACTGATTCTGCAATCGGTTGATGCAGGAGAGAAAAAGCTGGACTGAGTTGACCGGCAGTAGGTAGTTACAAAAATCCTCGCTAATTAGCGTAATGCTGTTCACTTAAGTTTTCGGAAGTAGTTGTCATTCCCGCCTACGCGGGAATGACGATATTTCTTAGGTGAACCACGTTACGTCAATCAGTGGGGATTTTTAGTTATGGGTTATGAGTTCTGATGGCAGTAATCAGTTCTCAATACTGACACCTCTCTCGGTTAGCAGGTAAGCCGTAAAACTGCCTAGCCAGTGAGAAGCCATATAGTTGAGTTCACCAAGTACGATGCCAGTGCCAGCTTCCTGGTGGGCTTTGGATTCGGCATTCAGGGTAGCGATGCGTGGGTCTTTTTCTGGCAATGCCTGAGCTATGCCATCCAGCATCCAGGCGCGGGTGAGGTTAAGGCCGAAAAGATGCGTGTCTTCGCCAGCGCTAAGTTGTACAGATAACCAGCCGGCTTTACCGTTGAGCGGTACTGTCGGCAGAAAATCACTGAACCATTTATCGAATTCTGCTGTAGTCAGTACGCGACGCATCAGGTCAGCCTCTGCCAGACAGGGAGAGAGGAAGTCCTTGCGCTCAGGTTCACTGGCGATAGGACAGCTGGCTTTTTTTCCGTAGTGTTTTTTAGTAAACCATTCAATGCGTCTGGCGATATGGGAGTTGTCACTGACTTTGGCCCAGTCCAGCATCAGGCCCAAGTTAAAGGCTGTGTTGTTATGAGTACCTATAATCAACGGTGTATTCATGCTGGCTAACCAGATTTGCAGCCGCTCGACTATCAAATCTTCAAGTGGTTTGAGGTTAGCGAGCCATTGACGGGCTTGTAGGTTGTCCCATTGACGTAATTCGCCAGTAAGTTGCAGGAACCATGTAAACCCGTATGGCAGCTCGTAACCACGATGCATTTCAGGTGACTGGAAAGAGGCTACTTCAGTGGCAATATTCTCTGGGGTGAAGCTGGAATTTAAGGTATCGATAATCTGTGACTGCTGCTCGGGGTTGGCTGATAGTCGCAGGATTCGCACCAATGCCCAGTGGTTGTGAACACTTGAGTGCCAGTCAAAGCAGCCGTAAAAAGCGGGAGCCTGTTGTTTGTATGAATCGCCGCTAAACGGGGTATCCGAGAAGTATGTTGACTTAATGTTCTTTTCTTTTAAGTAGCTGAGAATATTGGGGTATTCGGTGTGGATGCAGCCCAGTGCAAGTTCTGTCACCCGTTTAATGTAAGGCTTTGTAAAACGGGCTGGCTCCGCAGCCTGCAACGCTGCACTGGTTAACAGGCATAGGCCCAAAGTCAGGATAATTTTTCTAGTCATATGTAACCCTCTTTCTGATTTCGAAATTTTACAGGGTAATCACCATTTTGTGTCCAGACCTTAGTGGCAGTTGTATCTTTGCCGGTCTAAAGGGGAGTAGCTCGCCCGCAGGCGGCGATTAAAAATTCCAATGCCTGTTTTTTTATCAAATACCGATTGGCGTTCCCGGCCAATGGCTTGGGCTCGAAAGCTGTCATCCGTTACACCAAGTACCTTACATAGCGTGGCATTGATATATATTTTGTCGCCGACTGCTATTGAGTTGAAGTTACACGGTGGGGGAGTGGGTTGTTTATTTCTGGAGTGTATCGACTCCCAACCGTTCTCCCAGCTGGAGTGTGTGGATACTGAAAACAGTGGGTCGTTAGCAGCGAGTTGTAACCGTTCCTGGTGCAGTTGATATTGCAGGTTCAGTTGTTGCATGGATTCAACGCAGCCGCCTCGATCAGGGTGATGAATCGAAGCAAGCTTTCGATAGATGGTTTTCAGCTCTTTCAGAGATTGTGCAGATGCCAGGTGGGCCATCGTCTATCCTTTTTCCATTTGTTATGACAGTTATTGCCGCCATTACGGCTGATATTTGCCGCTTTAGTGGTTTGCAAAGCACTATCGGTAATAGCTGATTGATATAAGCAGGAGTTATGCCAACTGTACTGGTTGATTTTGTGATCCAGTTATCAAGGTCGGTGAGAGGTCGTCGGTAAAATGTGCCGCTTACTATCGGGAACAACAAGAAGAGGAAATCCCCGAATGACCCTGAATAATTTTTTGCAGGTTTTGGTTAAACATGATGGCTCTGACCTGTACCTGAGTACCGGTGCACCTCCGTGTGCGAAATTCCACGGTGTATTAAAACCCTTGTCCAAAGAGTCTATGAAGCCCGGGGAGATTGCTGCAATTGCCCAGGAGCTGATGGATCCAGCCCAACAGCGAGAGTTTGCCGAAGAGCTGGAAATGAATTTGGCGTACTCGCTACCCGGTGTGGGTCGCTTTCGAATCAATATTTTTCAGCAGCGCAATGAAGTTGCCTTGGTGGCGAGGAATATTCATACCGAAATCCCAAAAGCGGAAGACCTGGGATTGCCTGAAACCCTCAAAGAAGTAGTCATGAACAAGCGCGGCCTGGTTCTGTTCGTCGGCGCGACAGGCTCGGGTAAATCCACTTCCTTAGCGGCTTTGATAGATCATCGCAATAGTAATGCCGGTGGGCATATCATCACTATTGAAGATCCGGTGGAGTTTGTTCATAGCCACAAAAAGAGCGTAGTGAATCAACGGGAAGTTGGTACCGATACCCGCAGCTTTAAAAATGCCCTGAAGAACACCCTTCGCCAGGCGCCCGATGTGATTCTGATAGGTGAGATTCGCGATCGCGAAACCATGGAACACGCTCTCGAATTTGCCGAGACAGGTCACCTGGCTATCTCGACTCTGCACGCCAACAACGCGAACCAAGCGCTTGAACGCATCGTTAACCTGTTCCCTGAGGAAAGAAGACCGCAGCTGTTGATGGCGTTGTCTGCCAATATGCGCGCCATTGTTTCCCAGCGATTGGTTCCTACTGTAGACGGCAAACGGTGTGCGGCAATCGAAATTCTGTTAGGTACCAAAACCATCCAGGAGCAGATCCTCAAAGGCGACTTCCACCAGATCAAGGAGATCATGGAGAAGTCGGAGCGTCTTGGTATGCGTACTTTTGATGCGGCGCTGTTTGAGCTGTATCAGGCTGGGCGAATTTCTCTTGAAGAGGCTATTCGCAATGCCGATTCTGCCAACAATTTGCGGCTTCGAATCAAATTGGCAGCTGGTGAAGCTATCGCTGAAGAAAAAGCTGAAGAGGAAAGTGGGGATGAAAAGTCTTCGGTCAAGATGAAGACCAGCTCGGGACTGACACTGGAACTGGAGTCAGTAGTTGAGGAGGAGGAAGAAGATGAAAGCAGCCTCAAATGGTAAGGATTTAACCTCTGATTTGGCACTTGGGCTATCCGGTGCTTAACTTGTTTGAGGGTGTGAAGAATTCAGGGGCGCATTTTTTGGGGGCAGCAGGATGATGTTTTTCAAAAAACTGCTACTGATCGTAGCGGCATTGCTGGTGGCGGGTATTTTCTTACCGTCGTCCAGCCATGTTGAGCGATCTGTAGAAATCAATGCCGATAAGGTAACGATTTTCAATTATCTCAATCGCTTAAAAAACTTTAATGAATGGTCTCCCTGGGTGCAGAGAGATTTATTCGCGAACTACGAGTTTAGTGGCCCGGAGCAGGGGGTTGGTAGCACTATGCGCTGGAGTAGTGAGAAGGACGATGTCGGTAGCGGAATTATGCGCATCGTTTCTTCTGAAGCCTTTAGCCATATAGAGCTAGCTTTAAACTTTGACGGGCAGGGCAGTGGTAGTTCCAGCTTCTTCCTTAGCGACAAAGATAATATGACGGAAGTCGTGTGGTCTTTTGATGCTGATCATGGATGGAACATTGTAGAGCGTTATTTCGGTCTGATGCTCGATGGCTTTATTGGCAAGGATTACGAAGAAGGGCTGAGCCATCTTAAACAGGTGATTGAATCCAAGCCCGTTCCCCCTGCTGAAGTGGAGCAGGAGCCTCAAGTTGATGATACGGACGAAGAAGAGGAAAGTGCTGTTAATCAGGGCTGACGATCAGGCAACGATCAACCTGTTGCGACCGTTGCGCTTGGCGCCGTAAAGAGCGTTATCAGCAGCCTTCATAACAGATTCAAAAACTCCGCTGGGAGTCTGTCTGCTGTCTGCAAGACCCATACTTACTGTGACGCGAATGTTGCCTTTGCGACGAGTGGCTCCGCGTTTTCTGACACCTTGCTGGCTTCGCTTGGGGCGACTGTGGCTGTCGCGCAATACCATGTCGTATTCGGCTATGCTTTTTCGAAGTTGTTCCAGGTCTTCGGTAATTTCGTCTGCGCTCCTGCCGCGAAACAGGATGCAAAACTCTTCGCCCCCATACCGGAATACCTTGCCGCCGCTGCGAACTCTGCGAAGGTGAGAGGCAACCAGCTTGAGTACCTGGTCGCCCAGATCATGGCCATGAGTGTCGTTAATCTTTTTGAAGTGGTCGATATCAACCATGACCAGACTGTAATTGCTGCCTAGTGCTTTTGCTGCTTTATGCAAAGCACGGCGATTAGGTATCTGGGTTAATTCGTCTCGATAGCTTAATAGCAGAAGATTTCCGAGCTGGTTTAAAACCAGCAGTAAGGTGACTCCGCTAAACATGATCATCGAAATATTCTGCACGCCAAACCAGCCGAAAGTGATCATGCCAAAAAGGCTGCAACCAACCAGGCTGCTTTCCATATTGCTGCCTTTACCCAGTAGCAGAGCCAACCCGGCAGCCGCGACAGCAATATAGAGCCATCCGGCAATGGCTGAGATTGTCAGGCCGTAGAGTGAATTCGCAAAAAGCTCAATGGAAATGGCACTGAACCATGTGGGACTCAATTTGAATAACAGGGCAGAGAACAGCACAAGAGTTGGGGCGATAAGCAATCCAATCAATCCTGTTCTGTGTCTCCAGCCGGTCTCTGGCAGCCACAGCAAAAACCCCAGCAATAGAGGGTGGACCAGGGATATCAATTGAAAAATCTGGCCGGCAGGTTCAGTAGAAAGTGGGGCTTGCAGGAAAGTCTTGATCAGCCAGAAACTCATCAAGGTTATCACTGTAGTGGAGAGCTCTCGAATATGATTGGCCAATAAGGCCATTAGCAACGATAAACCTCCCAGCAGGTAGGGAAGGCTCTCCAGAATTGCCAAATGCCTATCGTTGAGTAGGGTTTGTTGCCATAGAAGAGCAACTGACACCAGAAGGCACAGTGACGGAGCAAGCATTTTTTTTAAAGCTGGAACCATCATTCGGGGTCATTTTACTTTTATTATCTCCCTGAATTTTATTGGCTCAATTGAGGCCCGTAAACAGCAGATCATCGCCAAAATTGCCAAACTCTCATACTATAGTGTTAATTTTGGGCGATTTTCATCATTGTTATTTCTTCTGGCACTGGCTACATTGAGTCGAAGCATAGATGGAGAGTAAGTCGATGGGTGAAGTAGTGCCGTTCAAAAAGCCAGCGGGCAAGGCAAAAAACAAGAAAGGCAAGGTGCTGGGTATGTGTGAGCACGGTTTCCATCGTTGGAAAATATGCAAGGACAAGCAGTTCGACTCTCAAGAGGGCAAGTTGGTAACGGTTTATCGTTGCGAGCGCTGCGGAAAGCAAAAGGTAATGGCGCATTGACTATGGATACGGATTCAAGACCCAGCAAGCAAGCTATCGCATTCAATAGAAAGCTCTATCTCGCCCACCTGATTGATAGCGGCCAATACAGTGTCCCTTCTCTGGAGGAGGTGACGGGCATGCCTCGGCGAACGATCCAGGATACGTTGAAAACCCTGTCTGACATTGGTATTGAAGTGGTTTTTACTCCCAAACCAGGGGCTCGCCACAATGAGGGCAGCTATCAGGTGTCCAGTTGGGGGCCAATTCACAAGAAGTGGGTCAAGAATCACCTGGAATCAATCAAAGCTGTGTTGTAGTTAATCGTTTTTGTAATTTGCTATAGATATACTCATTACTTTGGATGTAAAGGGAGGTGTAATATGAAAAAGCTGGGTCTTTTGTTATCAATAGTGACTGTGATGGTGGTCAGTGGGTGTTCCACCATCAAGGGCGGTACCGTTGCAGAGCAGCGTGCCTATGTTGACGATATGCGTCGCGATGCATTGCAGGAACTTTACAAAGAGCACCCGCAGGCAAGGCAGCAAATTGCCAGTTCCGCAGGTTATGCAGTTTTCAGCAATATCAACACCAACCTGATCTTTGTGACCACAAGTGGTGGATACGGAGTGGCAACGAGCGGTGGAAGTAAAACCTACATGCGTATGGCTGGCGGCGGTTTGGGCCTTGGGGCTGGATTGCGTGATATGCGTTTAATTATGATCTTCCGCAAAAAGCACGATTTTGACAGCTTTGTGGATAATGGGTGGGATGTTTCCGGCCAGGCAGGAGCCACTGCAAAATCAGATGATCAGGGCGCTTCTGTAAATGTTGCCAAGTCTGTTGATTTCGACATTGTTACCTATGAATTGACCAAAGCGGGTGTCGCTCTTGAAGCAACCGTAGACGGGTTGAAATTCTGGAAGGATAAAGACCTCAATTAATACAAAAAAAGCCCGGTAAATACCGGGCTTTTTTATCGGAAATTAATTATTCCGGAAGAGTGACATTCAATTCCAGAATCGAGCACTCATCATTGTTGTCCACATTTACGTTTACCTGATCGTTATTGATGGCAACGTACTTGCGAATCACTTCAACGATTTCCCGCTGCATCGCCTCGATATAGTCGGGCTGAGTCCGTTTGTTGCGTTCATGGGCAACAATGATCTGCAAGCGTTCTTTAGCGACGGAAGCGGAGCTGGTTTTTTTCTGGGTTCGAAAATAACTAAAAATACTCATCAAGCTGCTCCAATCAGTCGTTTAAAGAACCCACGCTTCTCCACGTTTAGGAATCGATGTTCAATTTCTTCACCCAGCAGGCGTGAAACCGCATCTGCATAGGCTTGGCCAGATTTAGCTTCCTCATCCAGAATTACCGGAGTGCCCTGGTTGGACGCTTTCAATACGGCTTCTGATTCCGGAATGACGCCCAGCAGTGGAATTGCGAGAATCTCAGTGACGTCTTCAACGCTCAGCATCTCTCCTTCAACAACGCGATCCGGATTGTAACGGGTCAGCAGCAATGCTTCTTCAACAGGCTCTTCACCACGCTCGGCACGGCGGGATTTGCTCTGCAGAATGCCCAGGATTCGGTCGGAGTCGCGCACGGATGAGACTTCCGGGTTGGTAACAACAATGGCCATATCGGCGTAGTACAGCGCCATTTGTGCGCCGCGCTCGATACCGGCAGGGGAGTCGCAGACAATGTAGTCGAAGGTTTTGCTCAGCTCTTGCAGAACCTTTTCAACACCTTCTTCGGTCAGTGCGTCTTTGTCGCGTGTTTGCGAGGCAGGCAGGATAAACAGCTCAGGAATGCGCTTGTCTTTGATCAATGCCTGGTTCAGGGTGGACTCGCCATTGATAACGTTAACGAAGTCGTACACCACACGGCGTTCACAACCCATGATCAGGTCGAGGTTACGCAGGCCCACATCAAAATCGATGATGACGGTTTTAAAGCCGCGCTTGGCCAGTCCGGTGCCAATAGAGGCACTGGTAGTGGTTTTACCCACGCCACCTTTGCCTGAGGTTACTACGATGATCTTTGCCACTTTGTTCACCCTTGTCAGTTTTTCCAATGTTCAGTTATTGAGCAGGCTTTCGATTACTGTTGTTAGCCCGCTATGGTTATTTTGTGAGTGGGACGACTTTCAGCGTGTCGTTCTCGATATAAATTTGTGCCGGTTGTTTCCAGTTGGTATCGCGCAGGTCGTCGCTGAGTTTGAAAGTGCCTGCTACTGATACCAGCTCCGCTTCAAGCTGCTGGCAGAAGATTCTCGCGCTCTGGTCACCTTTAACGCCGGCCAGTGCTCGTCCACGAAGCGGAGCGTAGATATGGATATGGCCATCGGCGAGTACTTCCGCGCCTTCACTGACCTGCGCCAGCACAATCAGGTCTGCGCCTTCGGCATAAATTTGCTGTCCGCCGCGTACCGGGCGATCAATCACTTTGCTGGGGCGATGCACCAGACGCTCTTCAATTACCGTCTCTACAACTGTCTCAACCACCTTTTCCGGCTCTGATCGCACGGTCAGTGGCTGGTTGCGACCGCTGCCTGCGGGCAGCCAGGGCAGGCCAGTCTCTTTAACCGCATCGGCAAAACTGTCGTCGCCACCTTTGAAGGCCATGGGTTGTAAGCCGGCTTGTTGGCACTCGGCGATTAACGCGTTGAGATTCACAAAAAGAGCAGTGGACGCCAGCTTCTCAAGACTGATTACGATTGCTGACTGCTGGAACAGCGCCGGAGCCTGGGTGACCTTCTCAGTCAGTTGGGTAGCGAACTGTGGAGACGGGTATTCTGTCAGTTCGAGGACGATAGAAGTAACGTTACTGCCTTTAATCTGGAAGCAGGCATCGGATTGGGTACGGCTCATTACAGCGACTGCGGCCTTATTGTTGTGATTGCAAAGGGTGTTAGTGTACCTGTTTGACGTCGAAACGGTAGAGGGAGATGGTGGAAAAAAATGGAGGAGAGGCCCTATTCAATCAATAACCAGATAGCAGAGGCAGTCGTTTAGAGCAATCTCGGGGTTTGTGGTGATCATGAACAGTTTGAATGGGCGCGATGGGTAGATAGCTCCCTCCCTCACTACCAGTACATCTTCAACCCGTTGATTACCACTAAGTGTGAATACCGAAAGGCCATTTTTACCCACCCAACCAAGGTGTGTGTCAGGAGTGACGATACCAAAATTAAAATGCTCTATATCCTGCCTTAAAGTCAGGTCAGCATCAGTTTGTGGATGGTTGGCATAAGCCAAGTGACAAGGTGGACGAAGTCTAAGTCGAGCCGGATGGCGAAGCAATTCCAGTTGCCAGTCAGACTTCATGGGTGTCAGTACATCCGGTTCTTCAAAATATCGACAGAGCCCATCCCAGGCAAATTCATCTGCTTCAGTGTCCAATCGACCGCCACATTCAATGGTGACAACGGGAGCGGCGGAATATTCAGTCTCCATCAAGGCTCCGAGCCTCAGCTCGGTAATTACCAGTCGTTGGCAGAATCGTTCAACCAGTGAAAGATGTTCATTCGAGGTGTGTAAACAGACCGCAAATCCCGGTCCCGAGCCGGTGGTGTTGTGCATGTCGACGATGGCTTCCGGCATGGACTGGACCAACTTACGAAGAATCTCTTTGGCTAGGGCCCCCTGGCTGTCGCGATATGGTGGCTTGAAGCATCGATTGAGGTCCCGAAAGCCTGGCAGCATTCGATGTGAGAACACTGGTGCCTGTAATGCGGCCTTTACCGATGGAACAAGAATCGTTAGTGATACCGCCGGAGTTCGCCCCATCTTGAGCCAGCGATGCACCGCTCTAAGTCCCGACGGCTCATTCCCGTGCAGCAAAGTGATCAAGGTGCGGTTTCGGTAGGGGTCTTTGCCTGTAATTTGAATGGAAAGGGGGGCGTCATGGGTACGGAGAAATTCCTCCGGGCTGCTGCCCAGTTGCTCAGATGTCGGATTTATCAGTTCAATAAATAAGCTCATTTAGATGATATCCTGAGCCCAATCGGCAACAGGTGTATTGCTGCGACTCAAATGTATGTATTGCTCCAGCATTTTATGCAGGGCAGTTTTGCGGCTGTGAAAATTACCTAATCGGGTCAGCATTTCCTTCTGCCATACGGATCCTGTTTGGCCAGTTTGGATTCGACGTTCAATCACACCCAGGTAGTGGTCAATTTCATTGGCCGATACATGGGCTGACAGTAGCCCCTGGCGAGCAATGGGTAGTAGCTCCTCGGCTAATTTCAGCACCTGCCTTTCTCTGGGCTGATCTGGATGTAGCCTTGGCCAGATCAGTTTTGCGTGTGGTCCGAATTGTGCGGCTCTGTGAAAGTTGTGATCCGCCATTTTAAATGGCAGCCCGGCCATCAGTTCGGCCAGTTGAGGTTTAAGCCCTTCGGCCAAACCAATGGCGAAAGCGGCATTTGCCATCATATCTACCGGAGTAGGGCCGGCGGGCAGGGCGCGTAGCTCAATTCTTAAATGGCCACCATCGGCGTCGTCGTAGACCGGGCGGTTCCACAGCCAGATGGTGCTCATATGGAGTCTTAGCTCGGCAAGCTTCGGTGGATTGATGGTTTCGTCAGTATCCGTGCATTCGGGGAGGAGCGGTTCATAAAGACTCACAGCTTCCCTGAAAAGCTGAAGGGCGCCATCCCATAGCCAACCGTGGCCAAAGTTGACTCTAGCAGGCTCCTGCCATTTACGATCGGCATGCCGCCTTGTATCGATGGATTGTTTAAAAAGTGGGATACGGGTTTCGTGCCATAGCTCACGGCCAAACAATAGCGGTGAATTGGTGCTGATAGCGAGTACCAGCGGCATAATCAGCTGGAAAGCGTTATAGGTATCGGAGAAGTCATCGGGATTCACCCGGTAGTGCAACTGAAATGAGGTATTGGCTCCCTCCAGGGCAATATCGGCCATTGAAACCCGCAGTTTTCGACCGCCGGGCCCCTCTATGCAGGTGTCGAATTGGCCGTCGCGGCGTTTCTTAAGTTCATCCAGAAGCAGGTGATAGCGCTGGCGATTACTGATGGATTGGGGGCCGAAGTCAGCTTCTCGCAGGGTTGGTAAAATGCCAATGGGGACAATTCGTCCACTGTATTTGTCGGCACAGTGCTGCAAATTGGCCAGCTTTTCGAGAATCTCATGCTCGGTAGCAAACAGTGCCTGCCTGTCGAGTGGGTACGGGGTTAAATTGAACTCAAGGTTATAACGATTTAGCTCCATGGTGAGCTGAGGGTCATTCAGGTCTCTGAGCAGTTGCTCATTGAGGTAAAGTGGCGAGCCATCGCGATCGACCAGGTAAATCTCTAACTCGGCACCAATGCTGGTTTTACCAAGGCCAAATCCTGGAGTATCCAGCAGTGTTTTCAATTGCTGAATATTCTGCTTCAATTTGTCGTCAAAGCGTTGGAAATCGTGCTCGGTAAATTGTTGTTGCTGGATCTCCTGCCCCATAGGCCACCTGTTATTTTCAATGCTTTTGCTGTAAGCGTAGAACAGTGTCGATAAAGGTGTGGTGTAAACTTAATAGAGTTTGATAGGTATCAAACAGTGTCGGCAGGCTCTATGCCATTTCATGGGCGCGGCGGAATCGACCCTCGTAATCAAAGAGCTTTTCTCGTATTACCCAGAACCGCTCTTTTTGACGGGCAATTACAAAGTCCGGGAATCGCAGGCGGTGTTGGTTTTGGATCACTTCATCCGGGCTTTGTGGAAAGAATTTATCAGTGCGATCTTTTAAGTGCTGCTTCAGGAAGTTGTGGTAAAACGCACCTCGCTGGGCTCCAGTTTCCAGCCGAAACTGTTCACTCAATTCGGCACCATCTTCGTCGTGATAAGTTACTTTAAGGGCGTTGTTTCCCTGTTTTGTGATGACGGTCTTGAAGCTGATACCCGAGCATCGCAGCACTTTGGCATCGCGTAATTGCAATGCATCTTTCAACTTCTGGTCCGGGTCAACAAGTAGCTGTTGGCACTGGTGGCATTGGCGGGCAGCAATATCATTCTCTGCACCACAGTTGGAGCACTCCTTGAACCGGTATCTGAAGTCGCATTGTTGTTTAATACCTTCGATATCCACCAGCCCCTGACAGCGACGGCCATAATGCTCGATAAGATCCCCGTCACTATCTACTAACCCCCAGAATTGATTAGTGTGACTGCAGATCGGGCAGGGCACATCGACAACCACACTGTTGGAATCAGGTTTCAGCTCTCCGATTTCCGGCCGGAACAGACTGTGGGTATTTCCGGCGTAGTCCAACACAAGGCAATCCTGCTTATCCTCGCTCAGGCGTAATCCACGACCGACAATTTGTTGATAGAGCCCTACAGACTCCGTGGGGCGAAGAATGGCGATTAAGTCGACGTGGGGGGCATCAAAACCGGTTGTTAATACTGACACATTGACCAGAAATTTAATTTGCCGGTTTTTAAACGCGGAAATCACGCTATCCCTGGCTTTGGTTTTCATTTCACCGGTGATGATCGCAGAGCATTCAGGTGGCAAGTAGCCGTATATCTCTTTGGCATGGGCAACAGTGGCGGCAAAAATCATTACACCCTGACGATCGCTGGCAAGATCAATTACCTGCTCAATAATTCGTGCTGTGGCGCGTTTGCTGCTGCTGAACAGGCGGTTCAGGTCGGTTTCCGAGTAGCCACCATACTGGTTGGGACGCAGCTGCTCAAAATCGTACAGCGCAACTGGCGCGTCTAGAACATTAGCTGGCGTCAAGTAGCCATTGTTGATCATGTAGCGCAGCGGCAATTCATAGATACAGGTGTTGAATGGTGTCGCTTCAGCTGTGCGTACGCAATTTAACTGACGGTGCTGCTGATAAATCCAGCCGCTGCCCAAACGAAAGGGAGTGGCGGTGAGGCCGAGCACTTTTAAGCTTTGATTATGACTTTTAAGGTGCCGAATAATCTGTTGGTATTCACTGTTTTCATCCAATGAAACCCTGTGGCATTCGTCGATAATCAGCAGCGAAAATTCATCGTTAAACGCATCGAGATTTCGAGCCACTGACTGCACACTTCCAAATACCACCTGAGTGTCAGCTTCCTTGCGATTTAATCCAGCGGCAAAGACGCTGGCTCGAAAACCATAATGTTCGTACTTGCTGTGGTTTTGCTCAACCAGCTCCTTTACATGCGCAAGCACCAGAATCCGTCGCCGAGCCAGCTTGGCGAGCTCGGCAATTACCAGACTTTTACCAGCTCCAGTGGGGAGGACAATCACCGCAGCATCGTCAGTGCGGCGAAAATGCTCGACGGTGGCTTGAACGGCTTCTTGCTGGTAGGGGCGGAGTTTAATAGTCACACGAAAAACAGGAGCCAGTTAAAACCAATTAATCCCGGAAGTTTTTAAATTGAAAAGGCTGGCCCAAATCCCCTTCACGAATCAATTGCATGGCCGCTTGCAGGTCGTCGCGTTTCTTGCCGGTTACTCGAACCTGGTCACCCTGAATGGATGCCTGTACTTTCATCTTTGAGTCTTTCAACAGTTTGATGATTTTCTTTGCCATAGGCTGTTCAACACCCTGTTTGAAGCCAACGGTAATGGCAAAGGTTTTGCCGCTGCGGATCAGGTCGTCTTTGACGTCCAGGGCATAGGGGTCGATACCGCGCTTGGTCATGTTGTTGCGCAGGATATCCAGCAGCTGATGGCACTGCATATCGGATTCGGACTTGATGGTGACGACATCATCTTTCAGGTCAAAGGAGGCCTCTACGTTGCGAAAGTCAAAGCGGGTGCCGAGTTCACGACGTGAGTTCTCGACAGCGTTGGCAATTTCATTATTTTCGACTTCAGAGACAATATCGAAAGAGGGCATGTTCACAGACTCCGGTTATTCTGAGTAAAGGGGTATTTTAGCCTACCCGTACAGTTCATTGGCAATTTCCACAGCAATGGCGTGGCGGCGAGCGAGGGCGTGTCGATCATTGTCGTAGCCGCCACCGATTACCGTGGCGACGGGCAGGCCACGATTTCGACAGACCTCCAGTACCAGTCGATCTCGTTCAGCCAAGCCTTTGAGACTCACGTTAAGCAGTCCAAGTGGATCATCTTTATAAATGTCTACGCCTGCGTCATACAATACCAGGTCGGGATTACTGCGCTGAATTGCCTGCTGCAAGGCTTTTTCGACTATCTGCAGATATTCCCTGTCGCCAGTACCCTTGGGCACTTCGACATCAAAGTCACTACGTGCTTTACGGGCTGGGAAATTTTTGTCGCAGTGAACTGAGCAGCTAAAAGCCCGCGGCTCATTCTGCAAAATGGTGGCGGTACCATCACCCTGATGCACGTCGCAGTCAAATATCAATACGCGTTTCACCCGTCCTTGAGCCAGTAACACTTTGGCGGTTACCGCAAGGTCGTTGAGAATGCAAAAGCCAGAGGCAAAGTCGTAGTGAGCGTGATGTGTGCCACCGGCAAGATGGCAGGCGATGCCGTGATGAAGTGCATAACGCGCTGCCAGCAGGGTGCCCATCGGAGAAATCAAGGTGCGGCGTTTCAGCCCTTCACTCCAGGGCAAGCCCATGCGCCGTAGCTCCTTTGGGGATTGCTGGTTTTCAGTGAAGCGGTGCAGATAATCGGGGCAATGAGCCAGAGACAGCAGCTCTGTACTGGCTTTGCCGGGACGAAAGGTATTGGCTCGAGTAGCAATACCTTTCTCCTGAAGATATTTGTGCAGCAACCCGAACTTTTCCATTGGAAAGCGGTGCTTCCCCGGGAATGGATAGGAGTAGGCCGGATGAGTGACCAGTGGCAATGCCATTCAAAGATCTCAGAGCAGAGTAATTTGATCTGGCTCGATATTGATCAGCTTTTGCTTGTAGAGAGCACCCAAAGCTTTTTTGTAGCTCTTCTTGCTTACCTTGAATTCATTGTATATCTGCTCTGGCAGGCTCTTGTCGGTCAGGTACGAAATACCCCCTTGAGCCTTCAGGTAATCGAGAATCTGGTCCTGCAGGGCATCTCTGCCTGCTTTGTTGCGTAATTGCAGGGATAAATCAATTCGGCCATCCGGGCGAATGTTTTTGATATAGCCGGTGATACGCTTCCCATATTTAGGGGTATCGAGAATTTCATCTTTGAAGATCAAGCCGAGATGAGTGCCATTAATGACTGCCTTGTAGCCCAGATCGGTACGGCCGCAAACTTGAAGTTGAACTTCCATGCCTGGCTTGTGGTTGATGTCGGCGGTTTCTTTCAGATATTTGCTGAGCTTAGTGGAACCAGCGATGCGTTCACTGGCTTTGTCGATGTAGGCGTATACGGTGTAAGACTGGCCAACTTTCATTGGCTTGTTCTGTTCGGCAAAGGGCACGAGCAGGTCTTTACTCAACCCCCAGTCCATGAAGGCGCCGATCTCGTTCACTGCTACACACTCCAGGTGTGCGCACTGACCTACCTTTACCCTGGGGCGCTGGGTAGTTGCAATCAGCATGTCTTCGGAGTCCAGGTAGATAAACACCCGCAGCTTGTCACCCAGTTGGGTGTTCTCCGGTACAAATTTACCAGGCAACAGAATGGTATCCAGGTCGCCACCATCGAGGTAGACGCCAAAGTCAACTTCCTTGACTACTTCCAGCTCGTTGAAATCGCCGATGCGAACCGGTTGCTGCCCTTTGTTGCCGTTGGAGTGATGGCTGTTGCGATATATGCTCATGATGATCTTCAGAATAGAGTGTGTATGGCGATATTCTATCGCAAAAGAGGGGAGTTGACCCTGATTCAACAACATCAATGTGTTAGAATGGCGTCGTTTGATAATTTACCCAGGTAAGTAGCTAAAAGAGTAGCTAGAAGAGTACCCAAGAGAGTTTGATGGCCAGCAATCTTTACGAAATTGTGCAACTTCCCGATGGTGAGTACGCCCTGCAACGCAGCGATGGTGATGGTGAGCCACTGGTTCGAATTCGTTTTTCAAAGGAAGCACAACACTTTTTGCGAAATGGCAGTTCAGCGGTTGCTCGCGCAATGATTGATGCCGGTATTGAGGCTGTTGAACAGCTTTCTGATGGTGAAGTGGGTGGCGAGGCCAAAATCAAGGCAGACAAGCCACGAGTGCTACACTGAGCAGATAATTTTTACTCAAGTTTCAAGACATTAAAAAAGCAGCTTTAAGCTGCTTTTTTAATGTCTGACTGTGTGAGGTCCTCAGAGCTGGGTGCGAAGCACACCAACACTCAACCCTTCGATAGCAAAATCCTGTTCGCGGAGATCGACAATAATAGGTGCGAAATCATCGTTTTCTGCAATCAGCTCCACTTCATATTTTTTGCGGCTGCGTTTAAAACGCTTTACGGTAACTTCGTCGTCGATACGTGCCACTACGATCTGGCCATTTTCAGCATCTGCACAGCGGTGTACAGCCAGCAGGTCGCCATCCATGATGCCAACATTTTTCATGCTTTCGCCTTGAACCCTCAAGAAGTAGGATGCGGCGGGGTAAAACAGTTGTTCGGGAACCTGGTAATAGTCTTCGATATTTTCAGTTGCCAAAACCGGGCTACCTGCTGCGACACGGCCAATTACCGGAATGCCGTCTGGTTCATCGTCCTGCCCCAATAGACGAATGCTGCGCGAGCCACCGGGAACAATCTCAATAACCCCTTTGCGTTCCAGAGCCTTAAGGTGCTCCTGGGCAGCGTTGGGAGATTTAAAGCCGAGGGTATCAGCAATTTCGGCACGTGTTGGAGGGTAGCCAGTTTCATCGATATGATCTTTAATCAAATCAAGAATTTGCTGTTGACGAGCAGTCAGATTGATCATGGTCTTTACCCTGGGTCTGATTCTTTATACAGGCTGTATTTGTGTCCAGTATGGCGATGTTGTTTAATGGATGCAAGTCTTTAGTAAACAAAGAAATTTATTTTCCTGGAGTTGTTATGAAAGATGCAGCGGTGCCGGAAGCGTGGCGGGTCTTAAGGATTCAATCCGAATTGGTGGATGGTATTGAAAACCTATCCGGGCTGAATGGTGGGGTAATCGTCTTTGGTGGTGCCCGAATTGCAGAGGGATCTCCTCTTTACCGGGATGCCGAGAGATTGGGTGAAATGCTTGGTAAGGAAGGCGTATCGGTGATCACTGGAGGTGGTCCCGGCATTATGGAGGCTGCCAATCGCGGCTGCTTCTCAACGGCCAGTGATACCGTGGGCTTGAATATCACTTTACCCACTGAGCAAAAACCAAATCCTTACCAGGATATCAGCCTTGAGTTTCGATACTTTTTTGTTCGCAAGTTTATGTTCGTAAAACATGCCGCGGGGTTTGTTATTTACCCCGGCGGTTATGGAACCATGGATGAACTGTATGAGGCATTGATGCTGGTCCAGACCGGTAAGGTTATGCCGTTCCCAATCGTGCTGGTCAACTCCGAATTCTGGCAGGGACTAATTGACTGGATGATTGATCAAATGATTTCAAGGGGGTGCATTACGGAACGGGAACTGCAGTTGATAACCTTGGTGGACAATGCTGATCAAGCTGCTGAGGTAATATTGAAACATGTAAGAATGCTAAAGGCTCAAGAGCAGGGCTCTTGAGGATTTAGAAGATGAGTGCTGCTGTTTAGTAGTACTCGTCAAGGCCATCTGGCTCAATGCTACCCAGCGGATCCTGGTAATTGTCCGGGATATAAACATCGTCCAGTCCGTGTCTATCTTCACGACTTAAAGTATAAGAGGCTCTCCAATCTTCGGGTGCCTCAGCCGGAAGTAAAATCATCTGATTCCAGGTGTCAAAGTCCAGTTCTGTAATTTCACCACCGATCAGTTGAACTTCGACAGTTCCGCCAGCCTCATCTACGGCTACGACTTCAAAAAACAGGTCTTCAGCAGCCTCCTGATACCACTCACCAATAACAGGATACATCTTTGCCATGTTGTATCTCCCTTAAAACCTTTTATATCTTGTTTGTTCATTGATCAACATATCACTGCAAAAACAGATCTGCATTGTTCTATTGATAAACGGTGGAAGGGAAATTGCGTATTGAAATTAAGTGATTTTAGTAGTCGGTAAGAAAAATTTTTAAAAACAATGAATTAAATATTGGGGAGGTAATTCTTTAATAGCTGAATGTACTAAGGAGAGTTTGGGTGAGTAAAAAATTATCTAAGAATAGATGTATAGATACGTCATCCTGAGCGTAGCAAAGGGTCTGAAACTGACTGAGTTTTAGAGGTCCTTTGCTACGTTCTGGATGACTGGGGGTATATCAGGTCTTACTGAATGGGTTCAAAACGGTTTTCGGCAACGTTTTTAACGACTTTTGCAGAATCAAACAGTTGACCGTTCATGGCAATGTAAACACCGGGTTGTACGGCCTGCAGTGCGCCAATTGCGCAGCCGATGTTGAAAACAGCGTCTGTCTCGCGAAAAGCCGCAGGTTGCAGGGCACCAGTCATTACAATGTGCTTGCTTGGAACCTGCTCTCGTAGCCAGCGACCGGTTTCCACCATGCCGTCGGTACCATGTGTGACCAATACGTAATCACTATCGCAGTTTTTAACGTTTTCAACGATCAGTTGACGATCTTCTTCGGTCAGATCAAGGCTGTCTTTGCGAAGTACAGATGTCACCTCAAATTCAAAACCCACTTCCATGCGCTTCAGCAGCTCACCGATAACCGGGTCGCCAACCTGATAGTCGCTTTTGGCGTCAAAGTAGATTTTGTCGATGGTGCCGCCGGTAGTAATGATATTAATTTTCATAGGTTCTTTTCTCTATGCGCTGTCATCCTGAGTGTAACGAAGGATCTCTGTGTTTTTGAACGTGAGGTTCTTCGCTACGCTCAGGGTGTCATAAATTAATCCCAGTTCAGAATTACTTTGCCGGACTGCCCTGAGCACATCATGTCAAAGCCTTCCTGGAAATCATCAATGCTGTATTGATGGGTGATAATCGGGTCCAGGTTCAGGCCGCTCTGGATAAGGCTGCTCATTTTGTACCAGGTCTCAAACATTTCGCGGCCATAAATACCTTTGATTACCAGGCCTTTGAAAATCACCAGGTTCCAGTCGATAGCCATATCGCCGGGGGGAATCCCGAGCATGGCAATCTTGCCGCCATTGTTCATGTTTTTCAGCATGTCATTGAAAGCGACCGGAATTCCGGACATCTCCAGACCCACATCAAAGCCTTCGGTCATGCCAAGCTCTTTCATTACGTCCGGCAGTTTTTCTTTGCTGACGTTTACGGTGCGGGTGGCACCCATTTTCTTGGCGAGATCCAGGCGGTAATCGTTGAGATCTGTGATTACCACGTTGCGTGCACCGCAGTGCTTGGCAACGGCGGCAGCCATAATGCCAATCGGGCCTGCGCCGGTAATCAGTACGTCTTCACCCACCAGATCAAATGAGAGGGCAGTGTGTACGGCGTTGCCGAACGGGTCGAAGATGGCAGCCAGGTCATCGCTGATATCATTTGGCAACTTGAAGGCGTTAAATGCCGGAATCACCAGATATTCGGCAAATGAACCCGGGCGGTTTACACCAACACCAACTGTGTTGCGGCACAGGTGACGGCGACCGGCGCGACAGTTGCGACAGTATCCGCAGGTAATGTGGCCTTCACCGGAAACGCGATCGCCAATTTCAAAGCCGCGCACTTCCTGGCCAACTTCAACCACTTCACCAACAAATTCGTGGCCGACAACCATAGGCACCGGGATGGTGTCCTGGGACCACTTATCCCACTTGTAGATGTGAACATCAGTACCGCAGATGGCGGACTTGCGAATCTTGATCAGCAGGTCGTTGTGTCCAACTTCCGGCTTGGGAACATCGGTCATCCAGATGCCGGGTTCCGCTTTGAGTTTTGAAAGTGCTTTCATAGTAAAAACCTTTGGTCGCACGTCGCACGCTATACGTCGCACGCTGTGTGGCAGAAACCTGGAGGATCGGTGTTTTTAGCGTGCGACGTGCGACCCGCTGCTAAAAGCACTGAACCTCCAGCGCACTGGGGTTGTTAAATAATATTGAGTTCTTTGCCTACCTTGATAAACGCATCAATCGCTTTATCCAGCTGCTCGCGAGTGTGTGCAGCAGACATCTGGGTGCGAATACGCGCTTGTCCACGTGGAACAACCGGGAAGGAGAAGCCAACTACATAGATGCCTTCATCCAGCATTTTGTCGGCAAACTCGCTTGCCAGACGGGCGTCGCCGATCATCACCGGAATAATGGCGTGGTCGGCACCGGCCAGAGTAAATCCGGCTTCGCTCATGCGTTGACGGAAGTATTGGCTGTTTTCGTTCAGTTTGCTGATCAGCTCCTTGCTTTCGGACAGCATCTCTACCACTTTGATTGACGCGGTAACTACTGCTGGCGCCAGGGAGTTAGAGAACAGGTAGGGGCGCGAACGCTGGCGCAGGATGTCGATAATTTCCTTACGACCGGAGGTGTAACCACCAGAAGAGCCACCCATCGCTTTACCAAGGGTGCCGGTAATGATGTCTACGCGACCCATCACTTCACAGTACTCGTGGGAGCCACGGCCGTTCTCACCGAGGAAGCCAACCGCGTGGGAGTCGTCCACCATCACAATAGCGTTGTACTTGTCAGCCAGGTCACAGACAGTTTTCAGGTCAGCGATCACGCCGTCCATGGAGAACACACCGTCTGTGGCGATCATCTTGAAGCGGGCACCGGCTTCATCGGCCGCCTTCAGTTGCTGCTCCAGCTCGGCCATATCATTGTTGGCATAACGGAAGCGCTTGGCTTTACACAGGCGCACACCGTCGATAATGGAAGCATGGTTCAGTGAGTCGGAGATGATGGCATCTTCTGGGCCAAGCAGGGTTTCAAATAGGCCGCCGTTGGCGTCAAAGCAGGATGAGTAGAGGATAGTATCCTCGGTGCCGAGAAATTCGCTCAGCTTCGCTTCGAGGGTTTTGTGGATATCCTGGGTGCCACAAATGAAACGCACTGAGGCAACACCAAAGCCATGCTTGTCGAGGCCATTCTTGGCGGCTTCAATCAGAGCCGGGTGGTTAGCCAGACCCAGGTAGTTGTTGGCACAGAAGTTCAGCACGTGCTGACCACCAGCCACTTCGATGTCCGCTGACTGTTGGGACGTGATAATGCGCTCGCCCTTGAAGAGGCCGTCAGCTTTAATCTGATCGAGCTCCGAAGACAGGTGGGAAAGGAATTCTTTTGACATAATTTGATGTTCCTGTAGTGCTGAACCAAGGCCTGGGCCAAAGGGCGACTATTCTAGGTTTTACGCGGTACTTCGTCCAGTAAAGTTAGCAGTTTGAGGCTTACCGTTGACTTTCCACACAAGCCTCCTTAACGTGGCTTCAAGAATAACCACCACGGATTTTTACCTATGCCAATCGGCCCTTTGATGCTTGATCTTGAAGGCATCACATTAACTTCTGAAGAACAAACCTTGCTTCGCAACCCGTTGGTGGGTGGCGTTATCTTTTTTGCCCGTAACTTCGAATCCCGTGAGCAGATTTGCGAACTTGTAGCAGAGATTCGTGCAGTTCGCCCCGAGCTACTGCTGGCAGTGGATCAGGAAGGCGGCAGGGTGCAGCGCTTTCGTGAAGGCTTTACCCGATTGCCAGCTATGCAGAAGCTGGGAGATCTCTATCGCGGACACCGCGATGAGGGGCTAACTTTATGTTTTGATGCTGGTTGGTTGATGGCCAGTGAAGTGTTGGCTTGTGGTGTGGACTTCAGTTTTGCCCCGGTGCTGGATCTGGACCGGGATCACTGTGAAGTGATTGGAGACCGCGCTTTTTCAGATGACCCTGATGAAATGGTGGCCTGTGCAGGTGCCTTTATTGCAGGAATGCAGGCAGCAGGTATGGCAACAACGGCTAAACATTTTCCCGGCCATGGTTCGGTAGTTGCTGACAGCCATCTTGAAACGCCTTACGACGAACGCACCCTGGATCAGGTGCGTGAGCACGACCTGATTCCATTCAAGCGACTGGCAGGCGAGTACGACGCGGTTATGCCGGCTCATATGGTATTTCCGAATATCTCGCCAGACTCAGTGGGCTTTTCTCCATTCTGGCTGCAGCAGATCTTGAGGGGAGAGCTGGATTTCGATGGCGTTATTTTCAGTGACGATCTGTCCATGAAAGGGGCGGATGTCGCTGGCGGTTATGCCGAGAAGGCTAGTGCGGCGCTTAGTGCCGGTTGCGATATGGTACTTGTTTGCAATGACCGTCCAGGTGCACTGGAAGTGCTGTCGTATCTCGAGAGTCAGGTGATGCCTGTTTCAGAGCGACTGGCCTCAATGGCCGCCAAGGGGAAAACAGATTGGGATACTCTTGTCTCCAGTGAGAGATATCAGAAAACCCAACAACAATTAGCACTGTTGGTTTAAAGCTTTTTTTGGTTAAGGAGAGTACCAAGGTGGAGAAGTTTGGAAACTGGCTTGCCACTTATACCGGTGAGGATTTTGTCTGGATCACCCAGGTTTTCCTCATTGTTTTTACTGCGCTGCTGCTCGGTTATGTAGTAAATAAAATCATTGATTTGGTTGAGCGTCGCACCGCAAAAACTGCCAATGTTTGGGATGATGCGCTGGTAGAGGCCTGCCGTAGGCCCCTGGTCTGGCTAATCTGGGTAATGGGCATCAAGTTTGCGTCTGTTTTTGCCGGAATTACCACCAAGTCGGAAGAGGGCAAGGGGCTTCATGGCTGGGCCCTTGTCATCGACAGTATGGAGACCATCGCCCTGATCTTTTTGCCAACACTGTTCCTGATTCACTTTGTGCGTAGAGCGGAAGGTAATTTCCTACGCCCCGAATACAATACTCCGCCAGTTGATGAAACTACTGTCAGGGCCGTCAGTAAATTATTGCGTGCTTCGGTAATCGTCAGTGCTGCATTGATTCTGATGGATCAATTTGAGATCGAGATTGCCGGTCTACTCGCCTTTGGTGGTATTGGTGGTATCGCTGTCGGCTTTGCTGCCAAAGACCTCCTGGCCAACTTTTTTGGCGGCATGATGATCTATTTTGATCGCCCTTTTAAAGTGGGAGACTGGGTGCGTTCACCGGATAAAGAAATCGAAGGCACGGTGGAAGACATTGGCTGGCGCATGACTCGCATTCGCACTTTTGATAAAAGGCCGCTTTACATCCCCAATTCAGTATTTACCCAGGTTTCTATTGAAAACCCGTCGCGAATGACCAACCGTCGTATCTACGAAACGATTGGTATCCGTTACGACGATATCAGCAAAATGGCTGACATCGTCAACGACGTGAAAGAGATGCTGACAAAGCACAAAGAGATTGATACAAAACAGACCATGATTGTGAATTTCAATGCATTCTCGGCGTCGTCTGTGGACTTTTTCGTTTACACATTTACCAAAACTGTAAATTGGGTTCACTTCCACGAAGTGAAGCAGGATGTGTTGCTGAAAATCTCCGACATTATTACTCGTCACGGTGCTGAAATCGCTTACCCGACTTCCACCATTCATATGCCGGAAGGCATTGCTGTTATGAAAGCAGAGGAATAACCATTGAGTGAATTACCAGACGTCATTGAAATACTGGATTATGCCTTGGAGCTTAGCTCCGGCGAGGAAGTAGACTCTGCAATTGATCGAATCGCCAGCGATATTACTAAAGAGCTGGGCGAAAAAAATCCCATCGTAATTTGTGTGATGAACGGCGGCATTGTATTTACCGGGCAGCTGTTGCCTCGCCTGCGTTTTCCACTGGAGTTCGACTACCTTCACGCCACCCGTTATCGCGGTGCCACCATTGGTGATTCGGTGCACTGGTTGGCGACTCCCCAGTCCGATATGAAAGGGCGCGCAGTGTTGATCGTGGATGATATTTTCGATGAAGGCTACACACTCGAAACCATTATCGAATACTGCAAGCGAGAAGGTGCAGACTCAGTGCATACGGCGGTACTTGTGGAAAAACGCCACGATCGCGAAAAAGCCAACATCCGTCCGGATTTTGTTGGCCTGAGTACCAGTGACCTTTACCTGTTTGGTTCCGGTATGGACTACCAGGGTTACTGGCGAAACCTTCCCGGGATCTATGGCTTAAAAGTCGAATACGAAGAATAGAGCACTAAGAAAAATAATGAAAAAACTTGGAATTATCGGCGGTACCGGGCTGGCAGATATGCCGGAGCTGATTGATGTGCAATTCAAGTCCGTAGCCACACCTTATGGTGAACCTTCAGCGGATCTTGTATGTGGTGTCCTGAATGGAATGGATGTGGTTTTTCTTGCTCGTCATGGTGAAGGCCATACCATTCCTCCACACTACATAAATTACCGAGCCAATATCGCTGGGTTAATGGGCGAAGGTGTCTCTCACATTGTGGCGGTTAATGCCGTAGGTGGAATCAGCCGAAATTTGCGTCCAGGCGTTATGGTAATACCGGATCAACTCATTGATTACACCTGGGGCAGGGAGCCGAGCTTTTCCGATGGCCCTGAAGCGCCACTACAGCATATCGACTTTACCGAGCCCTATGATGGTCAGTTGCGAGAGGCATTGAAAGCGGCCATGAATGCCTGCGGTGAACCATTTATATGTGGCGGTACCATGGCGGTTACACAGGGGCCGAGACTGGAAACTGCCAAAGAAGTGGATCGTTTGGAAAGAGACGGCTGCGATATTGTTGGCATGACTGGCATGCCGGAGGCGTCTCTCGCTCGCGAGTTGGGTTTGGCTTATGCCTCGCTGTCGCTGGTAGTAAACCCGGCTGCAGGGCGCTGTCGTGAACCTATCACCATGGGCGATATCCAACAGATTATTGATGAAGCCATGCCTGGAGTCAGGCGTGTACTTGCCGAGTTGTGTAAGTGTCAGCTGTCATCCTGATCAAATGCTTCTCATTCTGAACAAATAGTTGTCATCCTGAGTGCAGCGAAGGATCTCAGTATGACTAGAGTGTAGAGACAGTTAACTCGTAAAAAGGAGCTTTACCATGAGACAAGTGCGATCATTTTTATTACTGTTTTTGGCTGTAGTTTCTCTTACTGCCTGCTCTGCGAACCCAACGCCGGAGTCGGTGACTAAACAATTTTGGCAGGCAATGGCAGAGGGTGATACCAATCGTGCCAAAGAGCTTGCCACTGAAGACAGTCAGCGTGGCGTTAGTAAACATGAGCAGACCGAAATGACGGATCTGTTGTTTGGTGATGCGGTCATTGAGGGTGACAGCGCCCGAGTGCCTACGGCTTATCAAAGATCTACAGCCAAGCGTGACCTGGTGATGAAGTTCGATACCGTCCTGGTTCGCGAAGATGAACAGTGGAAAGTTGAATACGATGCCAGTATGCGCTCCATGCTAGCCAACTCATTTAATAATCTGGGCACAGCGCTTCAGGGAAATATTGAAGAGATGGGAGAGGCCGTAGGTGAGGTGGTGGGCGAAGCAATGACCGAGGCCGCACAGGAATTTAACCGTGCGCTTCAGGACTTCGCTGAGGAGATGCAGCAGGTTGCGGATGAACTTCGTAAAGCGGAAGAAAACAAGCAAAAAGAGAAGAAGTGAGTTAAGGGAATTAAGTGCGGGGTGTGGTTGGCGAGTGATCTGGCAGTAAAGCGCTACAGCTACTTAGTAAAGTGGTCTCACGGGAATCATGGTGTGGCGACTTAACCAGGTTAATTACTGGATTGTCGCATTGATATGCCTTCATCATTTTTTCGGTGTTAGCGATCGAAAGGGAAACGGATGACTACGAAATACATTCTAGTAAGATTTCACGATAGAAAATTAGTCTTGGAAGCAGTTCAAAGCTTTGCAAACCTATATTTTGATGAAGAATTCTCAAAAAATATAGAGGTATATTTTTCAGGGTTTAGACAGTATGTAGTGGTGCTACCAAAAGCTGACGAGATGCAGTTTATGTTTGCTGTTAATTATCTTAGTTATCCGGAATCCAAGGTGAAATTCGATGATGTAATTGGTTTCGATGGGATAACAAGAAGAACATATTTTATACCCAGCTCGGATGATGAATATGATAACTGTTATACGATTGACTCAGAGAATCGCTGCCTGAAGCATTGTTTTGATGGGAATGCCTCAATTGCTGAATGTGGTCAGCAGTATATCGATCCAGGTGTTGATCTATCAGCACTTCATCATATATGCACAATTTCTGCAGTTAAGGTCAAAAAAAGAGGTTTTCTATCGTGGCTGTTTGGTTGAGCGCTAACAAGCCAAGCTCGAATGCGAGCAAATCTGTCAGGACCTCCATTTCGCGGCTTTGCCACTACATTACGCCCCATGTTGGCAGCGTTGATGTCTCTATTTCACCAATTGCAAAATCCATCTGCGATATAAAAAAGCACGTCAGATTATAAATCTGGCGTGCTTTTTTATTGCTGTATTCAGAGACAAAATTTTGCCAGCTGAGGCCTTAGTTCTGAGTATGTAACATCAACGGCACTGCTGATGTTTCCTCTTCCTTCTTCGGTTGTGGCACTTCATAAGTGGTGACATTCACCACAATCCCCATTCTGTGGTGATCCAGATAATGAATTTCGTCCGGCTTCATGCGTCGGCTCATTTCCATTTTCTGGATTTCACTGATCAGGTAGGGGACTTGTGTTTCAGTTTCAAAGCCCGGCTGGATTGAACCATCTGCTACCCCTAACTCAACAGACTCGGGGGGCAGCTCAAGGCTGAAGTTTTCGTCGGTATATTCACTTTCCGGCTCGGGAATATTTATAACAGGGTAGGCTGGCAGGGGCGGCCAATCTTCGGGTTGCTGTCCAAAGTTGTTATCAAATTTGCTGAGCCATAAATTGGCTTCAAAGTGACGGTACCGGGAGCGCCACAGGCGGATGCTGCCCTCAAGTTCAAAGTGCTGACCGTAGCGTTCGCCACCGCGTACCAGCACCCAGGGCGCTTGTGAGCTGTCGATGCCGGGCTGGCGCCAGGCTTGGTGATAGAGCACGCGAAATTGCGGCTGACGATCAATGGCCGTTGCATCGGGGTTCAGGCTGCGTTCGCTGCGATCCAACTGGATAAATGGTTTCTCGCCCTGAGGTTGTGAATCCGTCAGAGTATCGGTCAGTAAGGGAGCCCCAGTTTCCTGGCCAGAGGAAGGCGCTTGATCGGCTACCTCCTGAACATCGGGATTCACGAGTTCCACGACTTTCTTCGGATAGCTCAGGTGTATATCGCGGCGCGGCTGTTCGGTGCCGTAAGGGTCCTGGCGTGCAAAGATAATCACTTCAACCTGATACCAGATCTCCGGCTCGCTGTCGTTCGGAGCGGCGACAACACAGCAGGCGCCAAACCAGGCAAAAATGGCGGCGGAAAGGGTTGTGAGGGTGTTGCGTTTCAGCATTACTGAGCCTTTATTATCCGGTTTTAGTTGAAGCGGGAGTGAGGGTTTCCAGCAGCTTGCGAACACTGTTAATGCGCAAATCTGCAGTCGCCATCGGCGCTGAGTATTTCAGTTCGGTAGCACCCTGGAAACGATAACGGTCTGGCTGCTGTTGTACAAGCTGCACAATGGTGATCGGTTCCACAGAAGTGTTACTGCTGAAGTTAACTGTGATGTTGGTCGCCGAAGCCTCCACTTTGGTAAGGCCAAGTGCTTCTGCTTCAAGGCGCAGTTCGGTGACGCGAATCAGGTTTTTGACGTACTCGGGCAGTAGGCCAAAACGGTCGATCATTTCTACTTGGAGCTCTTTTAATTGATCGCGGTTTTTACAGTTGGCCAGGCGTTTGTACATCATCAGTCGCATTGGCACATCGGGCAGGTAGTCGTCTGGAATCAGTGCAGGTATACGCAGATTGATCTCGACATTATCCCGCATGCTGGCTTCTACATCCGGTGTTTTGCCGCTCTGAATGGCGCGTACGGCTTTTTCCAGCAGCTCCATATAGAGCGAGAAACCAATTCGCTGAATATGACCACTTTGCTCGTCACCCAACAGCTCACCTGCACCACGAATCTCGAGGTCGTGAGTGGCCAGGGTAAAGCCGCTGCCCAAGTGGTCGGCGGCCTGAATGGCTTCCAGCCGTTTCACGCCATCTTTGGTCATGGTTTTGGGGTGGGGTGTCAGCAGGTAGGCGTAAGCCTGGTGGTGAGAGCGACCGACCCGGCCACGCAACTGGTGCAGCTGGGCAATGCCGAATTTGTCGGCGCGCTCTATAATAATCGTGTTTGCGCTTGGAACGTCGATACCGGTTTCAATGATAGTGGTGCACACCAATACGTTAAAACGCTGGTGGTAGAAGTCGGACATTACTTTTTCCAGTTCGCGCTCGCGCATTTTGCCGTGGCCGATTCCTATACGCGCTTCCGGAACAAGTTCCTGCAGTTCATGGGCAATTTTTTCGATGGTTTTTACTTCGTTGTGCAGGAAGTAGACCTGTCCGCCACGGAGGGTTTCCCGCAGTATCGCCTCGCGAACCAAGCGTTGCTCACTTTGGCGAATAAAGGTTTTAACCGCCAATCGCTTGGCTGGTGGCGTGGCAATTATGGAAAGGTCACGTATGCCACCAAACGCCATGTTAAGGGTGCGAGGAATCGGTGTGGCAGTCATGGTGAGAATGTCCACTTCTGCGCGCAGTGCCTTGATCTTCTCTTTCTGGCGCACACCGAAGCGGTGTTCTTCGTCGATAATCAGCAGGCCGAGGTTTTTGTACTTGATATTGCTATTCAGCAACTTGTGGGTGCCGATCAAAATATCCACTTTACCTTCGGCGGCACGCTCAATTACCGCTTCCTGCTCTTTGGCGGTGCGAAAACGTGACAGCACTTCGATGGTCACCGGCCAGTTGGCAAAGCGGTCCTTGAAATTGTCGTAGTGCTGTTGGGCCAGCAAGGTGGTGGGCACCAGAATAATTACTTGTTTACTGTTGCTGACCGCAATAAACGTAGCACGCATTGCCACTTCGGTTTTACCAAAACCAACGTCCCCACACACCAAACGATCCATTGGCTGTTCGGAGAGTAAGTCTTTTTTAACCGCATCGATGGCGTCTTGTTGATCCGGTGTTTCCTCAAAGGGGAAGTCGCGACAGAAGGCCAGGTAATCCTGTTGAGGATCGGCAAAACTGTGCCCCAGGCGAGCAGCGCGTTGGGCGTAGACTTCAAGCAGTTCCGCAGCAGTATCACGAATCTCCTTGGCAGCTTTGTCTTTGGCTTTTTGCCAGCTTTCGCTGCCAAGTCTGTGCAGGGGAGCCGTGTCTTCGTCGGAACCGCTGTAGCGACTGATCAAATGCAGTGAGGCGACCGGAACGTAGAGTTTGGTGTCATCGGCGTATTCCAGGGTGACAAATTCCTGGGGGTCGTTATCTACGTGCAGAGTCTGTAAGCCACGATAGCGACCGACACCGTGATCTATATGGACAACGGGAGCGCCTTCGCGCAATTCGGTCAGGTTCTTGATGACGTTGTCAGCTTGATCCTGAGTGCGAGAACGACGTCTGCGCTGCATTACCTGCTGGCCAAAAAGGTCGCCTTCGGTGATCACGCAAATAGCGGGGTGATCCAATAACAGGCCGCGCTCAAGGGGAGCTATTGTGATTGCAGCTGGAATATCGCTTTTTAAAAACTCCTGCCAGTTTTTAACCGGTTCAGGTGTCTGGCGAATTTCATCGAGCATTTCCAGCAGGGTTTCTCTGCGACCGGCGGACTCGGCACAGTAGAGAATACGATGTGAACCGTCTTCCCGTTTTTGATCATTAAGAAGGAATGCTTCCAGTGCCAACAAAGGTTGGCTGGCTCTGGCATCCACGGCTACTTCAGGTGCTTTACTGATTGCGAAATTACTGGTGCCGCTATCAGTGGTCAGTTCAGCGCTGGACAGATCTATACGAGGGCAGCTTTTCAGTGCACCAAACAATTCATTAACCGGAATAAATACTTCGTGGGGGGGTAACAGGGGGCGTTCCCGATCGATACCGTACTCTTCAAACCGGCTGCTTGCTTCCTTCCAGAAGTTACTGGCTGAGGGCTCTATATTACCGCTGGTAAAAACCTGGGTTTTCCCCGGTAGATAATCAAACAGGGTGGCGCACTGCTCAAAAAACATTGGCAGAAAATATTCAACACCCTGTGGCGCAACACCGTTGCTGATGTCTTGGTAAAAAGTGGAGTTGCGTGGGTCGGTATCAAAGCGGGTGTGCCAACTGTCCTGAAATTGGCGAATGCCGGTTTTATCCAGTGGTATTTCCCGCGCCGGCAGTAGATTAATTTCTTCCAGCTGGTCGATGGTGCGCTGACTTTCCGGATCGAAACTGCGCAGTGATTCGATTTCATCATCAAACAGATCGAGACGAAACGGCTCCCTGGATCCCATAGGAAAAATATCCACCAACGCACCACGGACAGCAAACTCTCCGTGTTCGTAAACCGTTTCGACACATTTATAGCCTGCCTGTTGGAGCCGGTCGCGCAGATCGTTGACGTCCACTCGATCGCCAGTTCGATATACGAAGGCATGGCCACCGATAAAGCTGGCAGGTGGCAGGCGGTGCATTAAAGTGCTTGTTGGTACGATAAGAATGCCTTTTTTTACCTTGGGCAGGCGATACAAGCAGCGCAGTCGGTCGGAGATGATGTCCTGGTGGGGCGAGAACAGATCGTAGGGCAGGGTCTCCCAGTCTGGAAAGTGGAGGACTGGCAATTCGCCACTGCCAAAGAACTCCAGTTCAGTTTCAAGTTGCGCCGCTTGCTTGGCGGTATCAGTAATAACCAGGGTCAGGCCCTCAAACTCCTGGGCGGCTTCACTGATCGCCAGTGCCTGCCCGGCACCGGCCAGTCCGCCCCAGCAGTGTTTCTGTCCAGGAGAAGGTGGAGCGGGCGGGTGCAGCAGGGTCATAGCGTCTTCCAATGATTTTTCAGGCTGGAACGGTAATACCGTAAAAAGCTGGCTATTTTAGCGGCAGGGAGGTGCGGGGTACAGGCTCTAGATTGCTAGACGCAGTTGTACACAGTACTCTGCGTTTTCGCTCTATTCGGATACAAATATGCTGATCCCTGTAATTCTCTCTGGCGGTGCCGGTACAAGGTTGTGGCCGCTCTCTCGTCAGCGCTATCCCAAGCAGTGTTTGCCGCTTCTGGATGATAACCTCTCTTTGTTGCAGCAAACCGTGCAGCGCTTGTCCGCGTGTGATGATATGGCTGAGCCGATTGTGGTCTGCCATGAAGAACATCGATTTCTGATCGCCGAACAACTTCGCCAGGTTGATGTGAAGCCGGCGGCCATTATGCTCGAACCGGTCGCTCGTAATACTGCGCCGGCATTGGCGCTCGCTGCACACCAGGCACTGAAAATAAATGAAAATGCTACGCTTCTGGTTCTGCCGGCAGACCATTTTATTGAAGATAAGAAAGCGTTTGCGAAAGCCGTAAACCAGGCATGTCTACTGGCGCAAAAAGGCCACTTGGTGGCTATGGGTGTGAAGGCGCAATCACCACATACCGGCTATGGCTATATACGAAGTGGCGAGGCGTTGGCAGGTGGTGAGGGGAGTTGTATTACCCGGTTTGTTGAAAAGCCGACGCTTGAGAAGGCAGCGGGCTTTATCGACAGTGGTGATTATTGCTGGAACAGCGGTATGTTTGTTTTTCCGGCAGTGGATTATTTGTCGGAATTGGAGTCGTTTGAGCCGGATATTGCCAAGTCGGCTCAGGCTGCCTTTCTCAATGCTGAAAATGATCTCGATTTTATTCGCCTTCCCCTTAAACCATTGGAATCCTGCCCGACCAAATCCATTGATTACGCCGTGATGGAACGCACTGAGCGAGCTGCTCTGGTATCGCTTGATTGTGGCTGGAGGGATATTGGTGAATGGCAGGCGCTGTGGGACCAGCAACCTCGTGATGAACGGGGCAATATCTGCAGTGGCCAGGTGGTAACCGAAGATGTGAGCAACAGCTATATTCGTGCCGAATCCAGATTGGTAGCTGTTCTTGGTCTGGATAACCAGGTGGTGGTGGAAACCGCCGACGCGGTACTGGTAATGGATCGTTCGCGAGCTCAGGACGTTCGCGCCATCGTCAAGCAGCTGGAAAGCGGGCAGCGCTCTGAACTGCAGGAGCACAGAACGGTTTACCGTCCCTGGGGCAGTTATGAGCGTCTGGTATCTGGCCCGCGTTTTCAGGTTAAACGGCTGATGGTTAAACCCGGTGCAGCGTTATCGCTGCAGCGTCACAAGCATCGTGCCGAGCACTGGGTAGTGGTGCGAGGTGTTGGTGAGATTACCTCGGGCGACAAAACCTTCCTGCTCAATGAAGATCAATCCACCTATATTCCGGTGGGTACCTGCCATCGGTTGGCTAATCCAGGTATGGAACCGCTTGAATTGATCGAGGTGCAGACCGGTGCCTATTTAGGTGAAGATGATATCGAGCGCTTTGAGGACATTTACGGGCGCGGCGACTGCTGACGTAACCGGTGATGGTGTACTCCCACCCTGAGTGCTAACCTATTGTTTAAGCTGTAACGAGAATAAAAAATGGAAGTATTCCCAGCGTTCCCCAACACTCATGCAATTGCCACACTGTTGCTGACTCTTTTTGCCCTGTTTCTTTTTTCCCGCGAGCGGATTCCACTGGAAACTTCCAGCTTGTTTGTAATAGTCATTCTGACTCTTGGATTTACCTTTTTTCCTTATGCGGACGAAGACGGTGAATTGAAGGCATCCAGTTTTTTTGCCGGTTTTGGTCATCAGGCGCTAATAGCGGTTTGCGGCTTGATGGTTGTGGGCTATGGCCTGGTTCGTACCGGGGCATTGGAGCCGGTGGGAAGGGCGCTGGCAAAGCTCTGGTCGTTCAGCCCGTTCTTTTCGTTACTGGTGACGTTGATTGTCTCCGGCTTACTCAGTGCATTTGTTAATAACACGCCCATTGTCGTTTTGCTTTTGCCAATTCTGGTAAGTGTGGCGGTACGGACCAAGTCGTCAGTTTCTGGTGTGCTGATGCCTATGGGATTTGCCACCATTTTGGGGGGGATGGCAACAACGATTGGTACCTCTACCAACCTGCTGGTGGTGAGCGTTGCCAGGGATCTGGGGCTCGAAGAGATTCAAATGTTTGATTTCTTTGTGCCGGCAATGGTTTTGATGGGCGTTGGAACACTGTATCTGTGGTTGATTGCCCCGCACATGCTCCCCAATAGAGCAACCTTGATGGAGGACAGTTCTCCACGAATATTTACTGCGCATCTGTCAGTTCCAGAGGAGAGTTTCTGCGACGGCAAAGTGATTCGCGACATCCTCGAAAAATCTGGCGGACGAATGCAAATCACCCGCATTAGACGCGGTAAGCAGACTGATATTTTCCCGCTGCCGGATGCTCAGGTGCTTGCCGGTGATCGACTGGTAGTCAGGGATACACCTGATAACCTGAAAGAGTATGAAACCGTTTTGGGAGCCAAGCTGTTTTCCAGTGGTTTATTGGTTGATGAGGAAAATCCGCTTTCGGAGCCCGATCAACACCTGGCTGAGCTGGTAATTGATCGCGGATCGCCACTGGTACACCGCACCTTGAACGAAATGCGTTTTCTGCAAAGTTATCAGGTGGCGGTAATAGCCATTCACCGCAAAGGTAAGCCGGTAGAGTTCAGTGATGGTGGCATTGGCAGGGTTCGCCTGCGTCTGGGGGATGTGTTGCTGATTCAGGGGCCGGGTGAAAAAATTGAGGAAGTTAAAAGGGGCGGTGATTTTCTGGTTCTTGACTCCACTCGCGAGTTGCCTCACTCGCACCGTGCTCCGCGCGCTCTGTTGATTATGGCTGGGGTTATTGTTTTTGCTGCATTGGGTATTGTACCCATCGCCATCAGTGCGCTTTGTGGTGCGTTATTGATGCTTTTTGCCAACTGCTTGAGTTGGCAGGATCTTCAGCGTGCACTCAGTGTGCAGGTTATTTTAATTGTGGCGGCCAGTTTGGCACTGGGCAGTGCACTCACAGAAACAGGGGCAACAGAGTACATCGCCAGTTGTTTTGTCTCCGCAGCAAGTGGGTTTCCACCGAAAGCGCTGTTTATTGCACTGATTCTTTTGATGGCTGTACTTACCAATGTTGTCTCCAATAATGCGGCGGCGGTTATTGGTACACCGATCGCAGTGAGTATTGCTCAACAACTTGGGCTGCCGCCGGAAGCGTTCGTGTTGGCGGTGCTGTTCGGTGCAAATATGAGCTTTGCCACACCGATGGCGTACCAGACCAATCTGCTTGTGATGAACGCCGGTAACTACACCTTTTCCGATTTTGTCCGGGTTGGGCTGCCATTGACGCTAATACTATGTGGCGTGATCGGTTGGCTTTTGCCGACAATGTACGGTTTCTAAATTTACGATGGATATCGCAGCTGCAGTACTTATTCCACTGGGGTTTATTTTACTGCTCGGGTTGGCGGCAGAGGCAATCGGCCGAAATACTCGTCTGCCGCGCATTACGATGTTGATCCTGTTGGGCATTTTTGTTGGGCCATCCGGAATTGGCCTTATTGGTGAAACGACCGCAAGCTGGTATCCGCTGGTAGCAGATATGGCGCTAGCCATGATCGGTTTTCTGCTTGGTGGCAAATTGACACGCCAAATGCTCGCCAGCCAGGGGAGGCAGGTGTTTTGGGTGTCCGGAATGATGGTGATAATTACTCTGATCATAGTTGCGGCGGGGTTGTGGTTGGTCGGTGTTCCTCCTGCTTTGGCACTTTTATTGGGGGCTATTGCAACTGCTACTGATCCAGCTGCCACTAATGAGGTGATTCGTGAATACAAAGCCAGGGGGCCATTCTCCAGGTTGTTGCAGGGTGTGGTGGCACTGGATGATGCCTGGGGGTTGATCGCCTTTAGTCTGGTTCTGGTTTTGGCCCAGTTGTTTGAAGGGGGTAATTATCACTCCGGGCTGCTTTTGCACGGATTCTGGGAGTTGGCCGGAGCGGTTTTGGTAGGTTGCTTGTTGGGCGTTCCGATGGCGTTTCTAACCGGAAGAATACACGCCAATGAGCCGACTCTGGTGGAAGCGCTGGGCATGGTGTTTTTGTGTGCCGGACTCTCAATCTGGCTGGAGGTTTCCTATCTTTTGGCTGCAGTAACCATGGGCGCGGTGGTGGTTAATCTGGCACCGCATCACAACCGGCCTTTTCACGCCATTGAAGATATTGAATGGCCGTTTGTGATCCTGTTTTTTGTGTTGTCTGGTGCCAGTCTTTCCGTGGAGGCCCTGACTTACGTTGGCTGGGTAGGGGCTGCTTACCTGTTGCTTCGGGTTGTCGCACGGCTTATCGGTGCCCGCTTGGTAACTATACCGAGTTGGTGCGATGCTCCCCGCAATCAATGGGTTGGAGCAGCCATGCTTCCGCAAGCCGGTGTGGCGATGGCAATGGCGTTTGTATCTGCACAGTTGATGCCCCAATACCAGAGTGTCCTGCTTACCGTTGTGGTGGTTTCGACAGTGGTGTTTGAGTTGATCGGGCCGGTAGCTACCAGAATGGTTTTATTTCGGCTTGGTGAGGCCGGAGGGGAGGGGGTTGAGAGTGATCGGTGATTCGAGGCCTTGCCAGTAGGTCATTGCTTTCAAGAGGGTTTGTGTCGATAGCCACAGCATACGGTTTACATTCAACAATGTGGAAAGCTGTTCAGGTTGGATTGCCCCCTGCTGGCTGTCCTGTGAAATCAAGTCGTGAAATTGCTGGTGTTGCCGCTCGTTAACCTCTCGTAAATTTTCCAGCTCTTCTTTCATGTAGTCTTCGCTATGCTCCGAGCAGGCCAGTTCCAGTAGATCCTGATAGATAGTTTTCAGGCTGTTTCGGTATTTTTTCGAGTAATCCTGCAAAATTGTCACCGGTGTGTGGTGCAGCTCGGCAAGGTCTGGTCGTGCCGCCTTCAGGGTTTTGGTGCTATATACCGTATCCCGGGCACAGTTAAGCAGTAGCAATAATTGATTGGCTTGTTGATCATTCAGTGGCTGTTGCTGAAACCTCACTACATAGCGCAGTAACTCTCCTTCACTTTCCTTGAGGTGATCGTACTGTTGTTCAAAACTCTCATCTTCTGTCACTACCTGATTCAAGGTGGTCCTTGAGTTCTCACTGATAGAGAGTTGCCTGATGTTGACCTCAAGAGCTTGTAAGTTTACGGCAATGCTGGAAATCAGCATTTTCCTGACATGTTGCTGGCTTGCTTGAATTGCTGCTTCCGGCACGGAGACTGGAACATCAGAAAGCAAACTCCCGGTTTGTCTGGAGAGAAATCGCTTACTGATCCAGCTGGAAAATTGTTGCAAAAAAGGCACATAGATCAACAGCCCCAAGGCGTTAAACAAGCTGTGAAATACCACCAGGCTGTAGAGCGGGTCTTTCAGGTTTATCCATGAGATCAGGGTTGGTAGTAGTGGCAATAAGAAAATAAATGCCAGCAGGTCAACAGAGAGGTTAAACAAAAAATGGGCGAGGGCGAGCTGCCTTTTGATTACAGCACCCTTGATGCTGCCCAGAGCCATTGTGGATGTGGTACCGATATCGGCACCGATAACCAGTGCTGCGGCCCCTTGCAGATCAATGATGCCGCTATTTAGAGCTGTCAGGGCAATCATCATGGTGGCCGAACTGGATTGAATCACGGCAGTGAGTACTGTGCCGAGCAGTAAGAAAGTCAGGGCGTTAAATTCCCTCAACTGCTCAAGTTCCCAATTCGATGGCAGGTTATCAACGGTGTCCTTCATGATACCCAGCCCGAACAGTAGCAGCCCCAATCCGAGTATCACGATACCATTTGCGCGAAGCTTTGGCCGCGAATCGGCAAATACCTGTATCAGGCCACCAAGACCAACAGCAGGCAGTGCTACGGCAGCCAGGTTTAATTTGAAGCCAAGGGTTGTAACTATCCAGCCAGTGAATGTGGTGCCCAGGTTGGCACCGAGCATCACACCAATGGCGTTGTAGAGAGGGATGGCACCCGCACTGGCAAATGCCAGGACAAGTAGTCCCACCATAGAGCTGCTCTGTACCAGTGCGGTTACTGCTGTACCAGTAAGAACGCTCTGCAGGGGGTGTCTAGTGCTGTAGGCCAGTCGGTATTTGATCCAATCACTGCTGAGAGCTTCTACACCACGCTCAAGCTGGTTCATGCCATAGAGGAAAATACCCAAGCCAATAATCAGGTTCGTCAGCAGCACTTGGTGATTCCTTTTGCTGTGCTCTAAAAGTGAGATGGCTATGTTATTTATTTAGCAGATTGAGAAGCCTGGATAGTGAATTTCTAGATGTATCCGGTGATTCTGAACACAGGGATTGATTCGGTTGGGAGAAAATAGCCTGATTTGTGACCACTTTGTTGCATACACGGACCTCAGACCGGATAATAGCGCCCCAATTTACCACCTGATTGCAACCAGCAAAGGAATTTAGCCGTGACTCGACCACAACCAGCCGACTTTTTTAAAGACTGGAAAGAGCGTGAAGCACTCGCAGAAGCGATGATCCCAATGATTGGCAAGCTCAATCGCGAGCGCAACGTAGGCCTGTACATGTACGGCCGTTCACTGGTGAACCGTTCTGTTATCGACATCATGAAGGCGCATCGTCGCGTTCGTCAGGTTGAGCACAATGAACTGTCTGAATTCGAAACCTTCCCACTGCTGGAAGCTATGATGAACCTGAACCTGGGTCCGTCACACATCGACCTGGGCAAGCTGGCCGTTAAATACATGAGTCAGGGTAACGGTGCTTCTGCGGAAGAATTCCTGCGCACTGAACTGGCTGGTGCTCTGGACAGCGATGCCAAGCCGCTGCCGCAGCCTCAAGACGTGGTTCTGTACGGTTTTGGACGTATCGGCCGCCTGCTGGCTCGTCTGTTGATCGAAAAAGCCGGTGGTGGCGACCTGATGCGTCTGCGTGCCATTGTTGTTCGTCCGGGCAAAGTGGCCAACGACCTGGTTAAGCGTGCCAGCCTGCTGCGTCGTGATTCTGTACACGGCTCTTTCCGTGGCACCATCCGTATCGACGAAGATAGCAATACCCTGATCTGCAACGGCAGCCCGATCAAGATCATTTACGCCAACAGCCCGGCTGAAATTGATTACACCAACTACGGTATCAGCAATGCGGTTGTTATCGACAACACTGGTGTGTGGCGCGATGAAGCTGGCCTGAGCCAGCATCTGCAGTGCAATGGCGTTTCCAAGGTGCTGCTGACTGCGCCGGGTAAAGGCGACCTGAAAAACGTGGTTTACGGTATCAACCACAAAGACATTCTGCCGGAAGACAAGATCATCTCTGCCGCTTCCTGTACCACCAACGCTATCACTCCTGTGTTGAAAGCGATTATGGACAAGTACGGTGTCGAGCACGGTCACGTTGAGACTGTTCACGCCTACACCAACGACCAGAACCTGATCGATAACTATCACAAGGCTGAGCGTCGTGGTCGTTCCGCGCCGCTGAACATGGTAATCACCGAAACCGGTGCTGCCAAAGCGGTCTCCAAGGCGCTTCCGGAGCTGGAAGGTAAGCTGACTGGTAATGCGATTCGCGTACCGACTCCTAACGTTTCCATGGCGATTCTGAACCTGAAGCTGAGCAAGGCTACCGACAAAGAAGAGATGAACGAGTACATGCGTGATATCGCTCTTCACTCCGGGCTGCAGCAGCAGATTGACTACACTGAGTCCCCCGAAGTTGTTTCCAGTGACTTTGTTGGCTCGCGTCACGCCTGTGTGTACGACGCCAAGGCGACAATCGTGTCTGGTGACAGCGCAGTGCTGTACTGCTGGTATGACAACGAATTTGGCTACAGCTGCCAGGTAATTCGCTGCCTTGAAGAGATGGCAGGTGTTTCCTGGGATGTGTATCCAAAGGAAGCCTGATCTTTGATTGATTGTTCAAAAGCCTCGCATTAGCGGGGTTTTTGATTTCTGCGGCTCGAATAGTGATCCCTGCAAACCCTTGGTAATAGGCGTAAGTGGTTGATTTGGGGTTAGATCTGAAATTGAAGTGAGAGAATAACCATTGCTGATGTCTGGTAATTGGTGATTGCTGGCTTTATAATTTCGCGCCGTTTAATAGCTGTTGATGCGTTTTTTGATAACGCAACGCAGTCACAAATTTATCCAAACCTGGAACTCGTTGGAGTGTCCGGGTTTGTTTATGCAGTTTTCTTTACAATTGCGTGAGTAGGCACCACCTATGATTAAAATCCGTCGCGGATTGGACTTACCTATCTCGGGAGCACCCGAGCAGGTCATTCACGATGGTCCCGCTGCACGCTCTGTTGCTCTTATTGGTTTCGATTACAACGGAATGAAACCGACCATGGAAGTGAAAGAGGGCGATAGAGTTAAGCTGGGCCAAGTTCTGTTTACTGACAAGAAGAACGCCGGAGTGAAATTCACCGCTCCTGCCGCCGGTACTGTCAAGGCCATCAATCGCGGTGAACGCCGTGTATTCCAGTCGATCGTTATTGATGTGGATGGTGATGATGCAATCGCCTTTGCTCAATACGATGCCGCTGAATTGGCTTCTCTGGATCGTGCCAAGGTTGTTGAAAACCTGGTCGAATCCGGACAGTGGCCGGCCCTGCGTACTCGTCCTTACTCCAAAGTACCGAAGATTGATGCTGCTCCAAGCTCTATCTTTGTTACTGCCATCGACACCAACCCGCTGGCCGGTGACCCGGCACTGGTTATTGCCGAGCGCAAGGATGACTTCGTTAATGGCTTGAAAGTTCTGACCCGCCTGACCGACGGTAAGGTACATCTTTGTGCCGCTGCCAAGGCTGAGGTTCCGGGTTCAGACGTTGATGGCGTAGAAGCCCACCAGTTTGCCGGTCCACACCCGGCTGGCCTGGCCGGTACCCACATCCACTTCGTGGATCCAGTGGGCGCCAATCAGGAAAAGTCAGTCTGGACTATTGGCTACCAGGATGTGATCGCCTTTGGTGCTCTGTTCACTACCGGTCGTATCGACACTCGTCGCACTGTTGCCCTGGCTGGCCCGCAGGTTGAGAAGCCTTGCCTGCTGCGCACTCGCTTTGGTGCCAACACTGAAGAACTGGTTGCTGGCAAGCTGCGCGGCGGCGATAGCCGTGTTATCTCTGGTTCCGTGCTGTCCGGCCGTAAAGCCGCCGGCGCTTTCACTTACCTCGGTCGTTATCACAACCAGGTATCTGTGATCGAAGAGGGTGCCATTCGCGAAGCGGCTCGCTACCTGTCACCAGGTGTAAACCGTCACTCTGCCATGCCAATCTACCTGTCTACTTTCAACAAGAAGAAGACATTTAGCCTGACTGCCAATGTAAACGGCAGTGAGCGCGCCATGGTGCCACTGGGCAATTACGAGAAAGTTGTTCCAATGGATATGCTGCCGACTCAGTTGCTGCGTGCACTGATCGTTGGCGACACCGACATGGCCCAGAAGTTGGGCTGCCTGGAGTTGGATGAAGAAGACCTGGCACTGTGCACCTACGTTTGTGTAGGTAAGTACGAGTACGGTCCGATTCTTCGCAACAACTTGACCCGCATTGAAGTGGAGGGTTAATCGCGATGAGTCTTCGCAGTTACCTCGAAAAAGTCGAGCCGAACTTCCATAAGGGCGGCAAATACGAAAAATGGTACGCCCTGTTTGAAGCATTTGACACTATTTGCTTCTCGCCCAAGGCGACCACCAAAAATGCATCGCATGTTCGTGACGGTGTGGACCTCAAGCGTGTGATGATCACCGTTTGGTTCGCCTGTTTCCCGGCGATGTTCTACGCCATGTACAACGTAGGTCACCAGGCTAACCTGTACCTGGATCCAGCGACTGCTGCCTCTTCTGTAGACGCTATTCGCCTGTGGTTCATCAATATTTTTGGTGCCGGTACGTTCGATGCCAGCAGCATCTACGATTGTATGATTCACGGCGCAATGTACTTCCTGCCGATCTACCTGACTGCGTTTGTGGTCGGTGGCTTCTGGGAAGTATTGTTTGCAATCAAGCGCGGCCACGAAGTGAACGAAGGTTTCTTCGTAACTTCCATCCTGTTCGCTCTGACCTGTCCACCAGACCTGCCGCTGTGGATGGCGGCTCTGGGTATCACCTTTGGTGTGGTGATCGGTAAAGAAGTATTTGGCGGTACCGGCAAAAACTTCCTCAACCCGGCCCTGACTGGTCGTGCCTTCCTGTTCTTCGCTTACCCGGCTTCTATGTCTGGTGACACAGTATGGGCTACTGGTGCAGCTACCATGGTTGACGGCTTCACTGGTGCTACCGCTCTGTCTATCGCGTACAACGATGGTATGGGTGCACTGGAGAGCAGCCTCACCTGGATGGACGCCTTCCTGGGTAACATGCAGGGTTCCATGGGTGAGACTTCCACTCTGGCGATCTTCATCGGTGGTGCAATTCTGTTGGCGATGCGAATTGCTTCCTGGCGCATTATGCTGGGTGTGATGATGGGCATGATCGCTCTGTCGACCCTGTTTAATCTGGTTGGCTCTGAAACCAACAACATGTTCAACATGCCTTGGTATTGGCACCTGGTAGTGGGTGGCTTCGCCTTTGGTATGGTGTTTATGGCGACGGACCCGGTTTCTGCTTCCATGACTGACACCGGTAAAATCTGGTTCGGTATTCTGATCGGTGTAATGGTGGTGTTGATCCGTGTGGTTAACCCGGCATTCCCGGAAGGCATGATGCTGGCAATCCTGTTCGCCAACCTGTTTGCACCGTTAATTGACCACTTCGTAGTGGAAGGCAATATCAAGCGGAGGCTGGCACGTGGCTAAAGAATCTGTAAAACATACAGTGCTGGTAGCACTGTCACTCTGTCTGGTGTGCTCGGTAATCGTAGCCGGCGCTGCGGTTGGTCTGCGCGATATGCAGCAAGCCAACAAACTCAAAGACAAGAAAACCAATATTCTCAAGGCCGCTGGTCTGTACGAGAAAGGTGTTTCTGTTGAAGAGCAGTTCAAGAGCGTAACCACCAAGATCGTTGATATGGAATCCGGTAAATTCACCGATGCGGTGGACGCAACCACTTACGATCAGCGCAAATCGTCCAAGGATCCTCAGCTGTCTGTAGATCTGGATGACGAACAGGACATCGCCAAAATCGGTCGTCGCGTTAAGTACGCCACCATCTACATGGTGGAAGACGAGAACGGTATCGAGAAAGTGATCCTGCCGATCAAAGGCTACGGTCTGTGGTCCACCCTGTACGGTTTTGTGGCGCTGGAAAACGACTTCAACACGGTTGCCGGTCTCGGCTTCTACGAGCACGGTGAAACTCCAGGTCTTGGTGGCGAGGTAGACAATCCGCTGTGGAAAGCCAAGTGGATTGGCAAGAAGATCTACGAGAATGGCGAAGCCAAAATCTCTGTGATCAAGGGCTCCGTTGATGAGAGCAAGCCCCAGGCTACTTATCAGGTAGACGGTCTGTCCGGTGCCACCCTGACCAGCAAGGGTGTAAACAACCTGGTGCAATTCTGGATGGGCGACAACGGTTTCGCCCCGTTCTTGGCAAATTTGAAAGCAGGGGAGGCCTAAGTCATGGCGACCAAAACCAAAGATACTCTGCTCAACCCGATTTTTAACAACAACCCGATCGCTCTGCAGATCCTGGGTATCTGTTCGGCGCTGGCGGTAACCTCCAGCCTGAAAGTGTCCCTGGTAATGTGTGTGGCGCTGACCCTGGTAACTGCGTTCTCCAACTTCTTCGTGTCGTTGGTACGTAACCACACTCCTGGCAGCATTCGCATTATCGTGCAGATGACCATTATTGCTTCGCTGGTAATCGTGGTAGACCAGATCCTCAAGGCGTTCAGCTACGAGATCAGTAAAACCCTGTCGGTATTCGTTGGTTTGATTATCACCAACTGTATCGTAATGGGCCGCGCTGAAGCGTTCGCCATGAAAAATCCGCCGATCCCCAGCTTCCTGGACGGTATCGGTAATGGTCTGGGCTACAGCTTCATTCTGGTTACCCTGGCAGTGATTCGTGAGCTGTTTGGCTCCGGCAAGCTGCTCGGTATCGAGATTCTGCCTCTTGCAAGCACTGGTGGTTGGTATATCCCGAACGGCTTGCTGCTGTTGCCGCCAAGTGCGTTCTTCCTGATCGGCCTGATCATTTGGGCTATCCGTCAGAAGAAGAAAGACCAAGTTGAAGAAGCCGAGTTCAAAATGGCTCCTAATTCAGCACCGGCGGAGGTGGCGTAATGGAACATTATCTGAGTCTGTTTGTCCGCTCCGTGTTCATCGAGAACATGGCGCTGGCATTCTTCCTGGGGATGTGTACCTTCCTGGCACTCTCCAAAAAGATCCAGGCCGCTCTGGGTCTGGGTATTGCGGTTATCGTAGTACTGGCCATTACTGTGCCGGTCAACAACCTGATCTACCAGGGCCTGTTGGCAGAAGGCGCACTGGCCTGGACCGGTCTGCCGGGTGCCGAGAGCATTGACCTGAGCTTCCTCGGTCTGCTGTCTTACATCGGCGTTATCGCCGCGATCGTTCAGATCATGGAAATGGTACTGGACCGCTACATGCCGGCCCTGTACAACGCGCTGGGCGTGTTCCTGCCGCTGATTACCGTGAACTGCGCGATCATGGGTGCCTCTCTGTTCATGGTGGAGCGCGACTACAACTTCGGCGAGTCCGTAGTGTTTGGTCTGGGCTCCGGTGTGGGCTGGGCACTGGCGATTGTGGCTCTGGCCGGTATTCGCGAAAAGCTCAAGTACAGTGATATTCCTGAAGGCCTGCAGGGTCTGGGTATCGCATTTATCACAGTTGGCCTTATGTCGCTGGGCTTTATGTCCTTCGGCGGCATCGACCTGTAAGCGATAGGAGTAGCGAGTAAGATGGAAAATATGACTATCGTAGTCGGTGTTGCGATGTTCACCGTGATCGTTTTGGCACTGGTAGCCTTCATTTTGGCTGCACGTTCCAAGCTGGTTTCCAGCGGTGACGTAGAGATCGACATCAACGGTGAAAAAACCATTCGTGTACCTGCTGGCGACAAGCTGTTGCAGACCTTGGCTGCTGCCGGTCTGTTCCTGCCGTCTGCCTGTGGTGGTGGCGGTAGCTGTGCACAGTGCCGCTGTGTGGTGAGTGAAGGTGGCGGCTCTATTCTGCCGACCGAAGAATCTTCTTTCACCAAGCGCGAAGTAAACGAAGGCTGGCGTCTGTCCTGTCAGGTGCCGGTTAAGCAAAACATGAAAGTGGAAGTGCCTGAAGAGGTGTTTGGAGTTAAGCAGTGGGAGTGCACTGTTGAATCCAACCCGAACGTGGCGACTTTCATTAAAGAGCTGACCCTGAAGCTGCCGGAAGGCGAGAACGTTGACTTCCGTGCCGGTGGTTACGTACAGCTTGAGTGTCCTCCACACCACGTTAAATTCAGCGATTTTGACATCGAAGAACAATATCGCGGTGACTGGGAGCACTTTGGCTTCTTCAATCTGGAGTCGAAAGTGGATGAGCCGGTTATTCGTGCATACTCCATGGCCAACTATCCGGAAGAAAAAGGTATTGTTAAGTTCAATATCCGTATTGCGACGCCGCCGCCCCGCACCCAAGGGCTGCCACCGGGAATTATGTCTTCCTATGTGTTCAGCCTGAAGCCGGGTGACAAAATCAAGGTGTACGGTCCGTTTGGTGAGTTCTTCGCCAAGGACACTGACAACGAGATGGTATTCATCGGTGGTGGTGCCGGTATGGCACCGATGCGTTCACACATCTTTGACCAGCTCAAGCGTTTGAACAGCAAGCGCAAGATCAGCTTCTGGTATGGTGCCCGCTCTCTGCGCGAGTGTTTCTACGACGACGAGTACGACATGCTGGCCGCCGAGAACGACAACTTTGAGTGGCACCTGGCACTGTCTGATCCTCAACCGGAAGACAACTGGGATGGCCTGACAGGCTTTATCCACAACGTATTGTACGAACAGTACCTGAAGGACCACGAAGCTCCTGAAGACTGCGAATACTATATGTGTGGTCCTCCCATGATGAACGCTGCAGTGATCAAGATGCTGGAAGATCTTGGTGTTGAGCGCGATCACATCTTCCTGGATGACTTTGGTGGTTAATTCATGAGGATTGAAACTTCTCTTCGTAGACAGTTTCGCAAAGCAGGGTCCCTTGGGGCCCTGTTTTTGTTTAACTTTAGGTCGCACGTCGCACGTCGCACGTCGCACGTTAACAGCGGTGTGTTGCCTGATTTAGGCTTTGCAGAGAATATTCAGGGTAAGTTATTACGCTGTACTTGCAGTTGGCTTCGCACAAAGCGTGCGACGTGCGGCGTGCGACGTGCGACCCTTGCAACAAGACTCCTTGCCATAGGCTTGGCGACATTCCTGCTTACAGCCTGCCAACAACCCCCTCAAGAGCTCAAATTCTCCGGCCCAACCATGGGCACGACTTACCACGTTACGGTAATTCCGGGAGAGGTGAGTGCTTCTGAAAATCTCGATCAGGTGATTCTCGATGCCCTGAATCGAATCAATGATCAGATGAGTACTTATCAGCCTGATTCGGACCTGAGTAAGTTCAACGAGTTGCCAATTGGTGAGGTTGTCGAGTTACCGGCTGAATTTGCTGCGGTAATGAAGATCAGCGAACAGGCATACACAGACACTGAAGGTGCATTTGACCCAACAGTGGGGCCCCTAGTGGATCTGTGGGGTTTTGGGCCGAGAGACACCGGGGATGTTGTCCCTGATGCGGATGCTATTGCTGATGCCCTTGCTGAAATGGGGTTTGAGGGCCTTGAGCTTGATGGTGAGCGCCTTATTAAGCATGAAGACGTTCGTCTGGATCTTTCCGCGGTGGCGAAGGGCTATGCGGCCGAGTTGGTAAGTAACGAGCTGAGATCACTAGGGTTGTACAACCACCTTGTAGAAGTAGGTGGTGAGATGCGCCTGAGTGGCGTTAAAGGTAATGGCGAGCGCTGGAAGATCGGTATTGAACAGCCAAATCTGGGGCAGGGTGCTGTAAACCTGGCTGTTTCCTTGACGGATGCCGGTGTAGCAACCTCCGGTGACTATCGCAATTACTTCGAGCAGAATGGTGTGCGTTACTCCCATACCATCGACCCGCGTACCGGTTACCCAGTCACTCATAAGTTGGCATCTGTAACAGTAATTGCAGATAATGCCGGCTATGCAGACGCAATGGCCACCGCTTTTATGGTGCTTGGCAGTGAAAAATCACTGGTACTGGCTGAAAAACTGGATCTTGCTATCTACTTGATAGTCAAACAGGGTGACAGCTTCGTAACCCTTCACAGCAGTCGCTTTGAACACTTTTTGAATTAACTGAGTTGGATATGTTGACCTTTGTATTAGCAATAGTGATTGTAATGCTTCTAATTGCCGGTATGGCGATTGGAGTGATTATGGGCCGTAAACCGCTGGCAGGCTCCTGTGGTGGTGTTGGTGCTGCTTTGGGTGAAAAAGACTACACCTGTGATCTGTGTGGTGGCGACCCGAACAAGTGCGAAAGCCTTCAGGAAGAGTCTGATGACAACAATCTTGCCTATGATGCAGCTAGCAAAACGGGTACCAAATAGCCATTAATAACGGCTGCATAGTGCTGGTTTTGTAAAAATATTGTAGTTGACCGCTCGTTAGGGAGCGCTATAATCCAGCTCAGTGGAATATCAGTTTGCCATTATGTTCATCAAAGTAGTTGTACCTCCTTTAGATCCTCATAAGCACAACCTGTACTTCCAAGAACGCCGGAAGGCAATATCAACATGTGTAGCTAAGGGAGCTAACAATGTCTCAAACAACTGGTAAAGTTAAGTGGTTTAACGAAGCTAAGGGTTTTGGTTTTATCGAGCAAGAGTCTGGTCCAGACGTATTTGTTCACTTCTCTGCAATCCAGGGCGACGGCTTCAAAACTCTGGCCGAAGGTCAGCAAGTTACTTTCACCGTAACTCAAGGTCAGAAAGGTCCTCAAGCTGAGAACGTACACCCAGCTTAAGACTGACTGACAAGTGAGCTGGCACTAGCAGCTGGCGAGCCAAGAACGGACACTGTTTACAGTGTCCGTTTTTTGTTTTAACGCTGTAAAATCCTATTATTACTAATGCGAATACAACCATTTACCCATCCGGTGTATCATTCCCGTGTCTTGTATTAACCAAAAATTTGAGAACAACAGTGGCAAACTATAAATACGATCTGGTGGTAATTGGTAGTGGTCCGGCAGGTGAGGGGGCGGCAATGACCGCTGCGCGACACGGCTGGTCAGTTGCAGTGGTGGATGAACGTCCACTGGTTGGCGGAAACTGCACCCACTTGGGAACCATTCCGTCCAAGGCACTGCGTAACTCTGTGCGTCGCATTGTTCAGTACAACACCATGCCGATGTTTCGTATGATCGGCAAACCCAGATGGTTTTCATTTCCGGAGGTGATGAAATCCGCTTCCGCCGTTATTGAAAAACAGGTTGAAGGCCGCACCCACTATTACTCCCGTTTTCACGTGGCTTTGCATCATGGTCGCGCCAGTTTCGTTGATGCCACAACCCTGGATGTTTTGACTCATGAAGGTACTCACGAGCGACTCAGTGCCAAGAAAATCCTGATTGCTACCGGTTCACGCCCATATCGGCCGGAAAATGTAGATTTTTCCATGCCGCGGGTTTTCGACAGCGATACCATTTTACAAATGCAGGATACCCCTCAGCACATCATTATTTATGGTGCTGGCGTTATTGGTTGTGAGTACGCCTCTATATTTGCCGGCCTTGGTTGTAAGGTTGACCTGGTTAATACTCGCGATCGTTTGCTCTCATTCCTTGATGACGAGATTTCAGATGCACTCAGTTATCACCTGCGCGACTTGGGTGTGATGGTGCGTCACAGTGAAGAATTTGAATCGCTGACCCACACTGATAAAGGTGTCAGTCTGCTGCTCAAGTCAGGCAAGCGAATCAACTCCCAGGCACTGCTCTGGTGTAACGGTCGTACCGGTAATACCGATACGCTGGCTTTGGATAATGTTGGTCTGGAGGCGGACCACCGCGGCCAGTTGTCTGTTAGTGAACACTACAAGACTGCTGTAGATTCGATTTACGCAGCTGGCGATGTGATTGGCTGGCCTGCCTTGGCTGGTGCTGCCAATGATCAGGGACGCTTTGCAGCAGCTCATATGTGCGGAATTTCCGGAGATTATGAGGTGGAGGATGTGGCCACCGGTATCTACACGATTCCTGAGATCAGCTACGTCGGTAAAACGGAGCAACAGTTGACGGAAGAGCGAGTACCATACGAAGTGGGCCGGGCTTTCTTCAAGCGTATTGCCCGCGCGCAAATATCCGGTGAAGAAGTGGGGATGCTCAAGTTACTGTTTCATCCTGAAACACTGGAAATTCTTGGGGTTCACTGTTTTGGTGCCGAGGCTGCCGAGATTATCCATATTGGCCAGGCCATTATGAATCAAAAGGATGGCGCAAATACTATCGAGTACTTTACCCGCACCACCTTTAACTATCCGACGATGGCAGAAGCCTACCGGGTTGCTGCAATTAATGGCATGGATCGAGTTCACCAGTAGTTGGTGATAATTTGTAGAGCTGGATTCAGCAATAAAAAGCCCACTATGTAGTGGGCTTTTTTCTGAACTTTTTCTAGAGCTTACTCGACTGGTTTGGCGGCACCTTTAAGAACCGTGTGTAACACCAGATCATGCTCAAAATAAACGATAAAATCAGGATATTCCCAAGAGGATATGGGCGGTTCGCCAACAGCGGGGACTTTGCGTTCGGGCTCGCCAAACTTTTTCTCTACCTGCTGTTTTTTCTGGCCGTTTTTGGGGCGCTCAATATCCTGCTTCTCGGGAGCCTGCTTTCCAACGGGAACTCGCAGTTCGTCTGCGGATACTGAAGTGGTGAAACCTGCCGTCATTGCCAACAGGGCGGCGAAACCCATTATTGCTGTTTTTGTCATCGTTATGTCCTGTTTTTGGCTGCCGGTAAAACTTCCATTAGCTTCAGTATAGTAGCCCTGTACCGATAAAGTGCAATAGCTGACTGATGTAAAAGGGGAATTTGTCACAACGCGGCATTGCGGCTTTTCAAAATAATTATCAGGTCTTAGGCACCAGATCTTTCAACAATCAGTCAGTCTGCTTGTGTATCGACCGCTATTCCGGTTTAATCGCCCAATGCTTAAAAACCTGCCTCTATTCATTGGCTTGCGGTATCTCCGCGGCAAGCGTCAAAACGGCTTTCTATCGTTTGTATCCGGGTTTTCCTTTGGTGCCATGGCGCTTGGTGTTGCCGCATTGATCGTTGTTCTGTCTGTTATGAACGGCTTTGCCAACGAGATTCACTCGAGAGTACTGAATGTTATTCCCCATCTGACCATTCTGGATCGCGATAACAAGGGATTGATCCAGGCACAGATTGATCAGTTGGCAAATCAGTTGAGCGCTAACCCATCTATTGTGGCTGCCTCTCCCTTTGTTGAGGGCTTTGGCATGCTGAAGTTTGACGGCGAGCCACAAGCAGTCTCCATTCAGGGGATTGACCCGGCAACAGAAGCTAAGGTGACACCCATTGCCAACCATATGCTGGTCGGTGAGTTTGCCCTGTTACAGCCCGGTGAGTTTGGCATTGTGCTGGGGCATCAGACCGCTCGAGCCATGCGTGTAGTTGTTGGTGATCAACTGCGGCTGACCCTGCCTGAATTATCGAGAACATTGGCCGGTGTTTTTCCACGGGAAAAAAATGTCACCGTAATTGGTGTATTCAAGGTGGATGCTCAGGTCGATGGTGGCATTGCCTTTGTTCATATCAATGATGCTCAAAAGCTCTATCGTCGTGGCAATAAAGTAGATGGTTTGAGGGTGCGGTTGCAGCAACCTGTACAAGCGCGGCCCATGGCGGCTGAACTGCAAACCGAACTAGGTGAGCAGCTTAAAGTTTCCAGCTGGGCTGACCAGATGGGCAGTCTGTTTGCTGCCATGGAGATGGAAAAAGTTGTTGTCGGGCTATTGCTCGGCATTGTGATTGCGGTTGCCGGTTTTAATATTGTCGCCAATCTTGTCTTGATGGTGGCAGAAAAACGCAAGGACATTGCCGTACTGCGCTCAATGGGTACCCACTCCAATACCATAATGCGTATTTTTATGGTGCAGGGTACCGCAGTTGGTTTTATGGGGATTTTGATCGGTGCTGCAATTGGCTGCGCTTTTGGTTACTGGACTGCCGATATCGTCGGATTTTTTGAGCGCATTACCGGTCTTTCGATATTTGACCCGCACATTTATTTCGTCAGCTCCCTGCCGTCCCAGTTACAGTGGCGGGATGTAGTGGTGGTCTGTACGGGTGCACTACTGATGAGCATGTTGGCAACACTGTATCCAGCCTGGCGAGCTTCGAGAATAGAGCCCGCAGAAGCGCTGCGATATGATCACTGAGAACGGAACAATTGGATAAAAAATGGCGAACCCATTAGATCGATCAGATATACAGGCAGTTCTGGAGTGCCGACAACTCGCCAAAACTTACAAGCAGGGCGCCGAAGTCATCGATGTATTGCGCGGCCTTGATCTTTGTGTGAACACAGGAGAGTGTATTGCTATCGTTGGTGCTTCAGGTTCTGGCAAAACAACACTTTTGAATCTGATGGGTGGTCTGGATAACCCCTGTGACGGAGAGGTGCTGATTGCCGGCCGTGTGTTGGCAGGAGTATCTGATTCTGATCGTGCGCAATGGCGTAACAGGCATCTGGGGTTTGTCTATCAGTTTCACCACTTGCTGCCGGAGTTTAGCGCCCTGGAAAATGTCGCGATGCCTTTGCTTATTGCGAAAGTCCCAGTAAAGGAAGCGCGAGAAAGGGCGGCGCAATTGTTGCAGCAGGTTGGCCTGAAAGACCGTCAAACCCATAAGCCCGCCCAGCTTTCTGGCGGGGAACGCCAGCGTGTGGCCATTGCCCGTGCATTGGCAAATAACCCCTCCTGCGTCCTGATGGACGAACCCACCGGCAACCTCGACGTTGAAACTGCGCTTACTATTCAGGATCTTTTGTTGGAGCTCAACCGAACCGTTGGCACCAGCTTTGTTATTGTTACCCACGATCCGCAACTGGCATCCCGAATGGGGCGAATACTACGCCTGGATAGAGGCAAGCTGACCGAACAATCGGCACAGGAAAAATCTGCCAGTGTTTAAACCCGTCTCGCTATTTATCGGCCTCAGGTATTTCTTTTCCGGCTCGGGAAGTCGACTGGTTTCTTTTATTTCCGGGCTGGCTGTTACTGGCCTGGTTTTGGGTGTAGCGCTGCTGATTACCGTTCTGTCAATCATGAACGGATTTGAGAAAGAGCTGCGCACCAATATTATCGGTCTGGTACCGCATATTCGCCTGTATAAACAGGATGGGATAGATGACTGGCAGAAGTTGGCAAAGCGGGTTAAGGAGCAACCCGGAGTTGTCAGCGCGACACCGTTTACGCAGGTAAATGGCATGCTGAATTATCGGGGACAAGTGCAACCGGTGATTTTGCATGGTGAAAGCCAGAACCCGAAAGAGGGCAATGATCGCTTACAGGCATTTATTCACTGGAATAAGGCTGAGGGGATTTCCCATCCGCTTTTTTTGGCGAAAGGCGTTGCTGATAAGTTAGGTGTTGCTACCGGTGACCGATTGCAGATGGTGATACCGGGTGCCGAGAGTTATGGCAATGCGCAAAGCGCTCGTTTTGCGCTGTTCACCGTGGTCGATGTGTTTGCTACTGGTACCGAACTGGATCAGCGCTTGGCGATAACCCGGCTGTCAGTGGCGGGAGATTTGGCCGGGTATTCCGGCAGGGTTGGCGGAATTCAGTTGCATATTGATGATGTATTTGCTGCTCGAATTATGAAATACGAGCTGCAGCAAATGTTACCCGGCGGTATTTACTTGTCTGACTGGATCAGCAGTTACGGAAATCTCTATCAGGCAATAAAAATGTCCAGGGAGCTGGTTCTGTTGCTAATTTTTGTGATTGTTGCGATTGCAGCGTTTAATGTTGTTTCTATGCTGGTTATGACGGTAACCGATAAGCGATCTGCAATTGCCATCCTGAAAACTCTTGGTTGTCGCGATGGCGAAATTTTGCGGATTTTCTTTACAAAGGGAAGCTTGATTGGCCTGATGGGTTGCTCAATTGGCGCTCTGTTGGGCGTGTTGGCATCCAAATACATCGGTAAATGGGTAGCTGGTCTGGAGCATATGACCGGTATCCAATTTCTGAACACAGAGGTCTACCCGGTAGATCAATTGCCATCACTGCTACTGTGGCAGGATGTGTTGACTGTTGTAATTGTCGCTTTTGCGCTAAATATGATTGCAACGCTTTATCCAGCATGGCGTGCAACCAGAGTACAGCCGGCGGACGAATTGCGTTATGAGTGAGAAGTCACTGCGTTAAAAACAGCGGAATTATTTCGAGTTGCTGCGTGACTTTTTACGCTTTTCCCAACTATTCACTACATGCCAACGCCACAGCCATCGGACAGTGAAATAGCCTAAACCTCCCAGTACAACTCCGCAGGTGATAGTGCCAAGCAGAAATGGCAGGCCGATATTTTTCAGCCATTCCTGAAGCTGAGCGCCATCTACCTGTTTCAGCCACTCCCAAAGGATATCCCAGTCTCCATGGAACTGGATGTGAGTCGGCTCAATGCCCAGTATCCAGATACCCAGTCGATAGCTGGCATAGAACAGGGCGGGAATGGTAAGCGGGTTGGTAATCCACACCAATACCACAGAGATGGGCAGGTTGCAGCGTAGCCACAGTGCCATCAGCCCGGCGACCACCATCTGGAACGGAATTGGAATGAACGCCATAAAAATACCGACAAACATGGCTGTCGATACTGAGTGGCGAGTCAGGTGGAAAAGGTTTGGATCGTCAATCAAGGGGCCGAGCCAGCGAAGACCTTTGTGATTCGCAATTTTGTGGGGATCAGGCATCCACCGGCGGATATACTTTCTTGGCATAAGTCCCTGTTAACACTCAATTTTCGCGACCCTGAGATTGCCGTGCATTATGCCGATATTTGGCCGTTGGCTCTACCGCTATTTTTGTTCTTTAAGTAGTCAATGGAATAAAGGGGCACTATCCTAATAGCTAAATTGTCGACAATATTGCCTTGATCGTTGATTGGGTACCCTGTTTTGTGGTTGAATTGCCAAGGATTGTCGGACAATAGGTGTTCAGTTGAGTATTCTCTCTTATTTTGGTGCGGACCTGACTACAGCCTCAGTAGTGGACCAGATTACCGGGCAGCTCATGGAGCAGATCATCACCGGTGCTATTGCCAGTGGCAGTAAAATCAGCGAACCGGACCTGGCTAAACGCCTGAATGTAAGTCGCAGTACCATTCGAGAAGCGATTAGTCGGCTGGAATCAATTCACCTTGTCTCCCGTAAGGCCAATATCGGTGCAAGGGTAATTCCCTTGAGTGCAGAAGGGCTGTTGGAGATCTACCAGATCCGAGAAGCTTTGGAAGGGCTGGCTTGTCGTTTGGCCGCGGAGCGAATGACAAGCGAGGAGATAGCCGACCTCGAAGCAGTTGTGCGAAGCAACCGTCAAAGTGAAACCCAGACTGAAAAGACTATGCTTGAACAACACCGTAATGGTGATATGGATTTTCACTATTTGGTGATTCAGGGCAGTCGTTGCCAGCACCTGCAGCACTTATTGTGTCGGGAGCTTTACCCAAAAATCAGCATGTACCGTTACCAGTTTTCGATGGGTAGCCCACGAGTGGAAACGGGTTTTAACGAACACCAGTTTATTGTTGATGCCATTCGGGATCGGGACAGTGAGATGGCCGAGATGCTGATGCGTCGCCATATTCGCGCTTCTCGACTCTATATTGAAAGCCAGTTATCTGAAAGTTACACAAATGGAGAATCAATCCAATGACCGCACTTACTCCTGGTCAGCGCTTTCGGCTCGCTATTGAGCAGGAAAAGCCGTTACAAATTGTCGGTACCATCAACGCCTACAGTGCCATGATGGCTGAGCAAGTAGGCCACAAAGCCATCTATCTTTCCGGTGCAGGTGTAGCCAATGCGTCTTACGGCTTGCCGGATCTTGGAATGACCAGTCTCAACGATGTGCTGGAAGACGTCCGCCGAATCACCTCTGCAAGTGAATTGCCTCTGTTGGTAGATATCGATACCGGCTGGGGTGGCGCGTTTAATATCGCCAAGACAATCAAGGATATGACTAAAGCGGGTGCGGCGGCAGTTCATATTGAAGATCAGGTAGCTCAAAAGCGCTGCGGTCACCGCCCAAATAAAGAGATCGTCTCGAAAGAGGAGATGGTTGACCGGGTTAAGGCAGCTGTTGATGCTCGAACAGACGATAGTTTTTTTGTGATGGCTCGTACTGATTCTTTTGCCCAGTGTGGCCTTGAAGAGGCTATCGATCGTGCCCAGGCTTTTGTAGAGGCTGGTGCAGACGGCATTTTTGCCGAGGCAATTAACGAACTTGAACACTACCGCGCGTTTCGCGATGCGCTGAACGTACCTATTCTGGCCAATATCACAGAGTTTGGAAAAACCCCACTCTATAACAAACAAGAGCTGGCAGAAAATGGTGCAGATATGGTGCTTTATCCTTTGAGTGCATTCCGTGCCATGAATAAAGCTGCGCTGAATGTCTATCAGAATATTCTCGAAAAGGGCGACCAGAAAGATGTTGTGGATACCATGCAGACACGCATGGAGCTCTATGACTTTTTGGGTTATCACGACTACGAACAGAAACTCGACAGCCTGTTTGCAGCAGGCAAGAACAAGTAAGCAATTTAAGGAAGAGAATCATGGCTAAAGAATTAAGTGGAGCTGGCCTGCGTGGTCAGGTGGCCGGTAAAACAGCACTCTGTACTTGTGGCAAAGAAGGCTCAGGCCTCACTTACCGCGGTTATGACATTGAAGACCTTTCCAGTAACTGCGAATTTGAAGAAGTTGCATACCTGATATTGAAAGGCGAACTGCCTAATCAGGCGGATTTGGATGCCTACAAAGCCAAGCTGAAATCCATGCGTGGCTTGCCGCAAGAGCTTAAAGATGTGCTTGAGCGCATTCCAGCTTCCGCTCATCCGATGGACGTGATGCGCACTGGTTGCTCCATGCTGGGTAATCTGGAAACCGAAACTGATTTCTCCCAACAGGGCGATAAAGTGGATCGTCTGGTAGCTGCATTCCCAAGCATCATCTGTTACTGGTATCGCTTCACTCACGACGGTGTGCGTATCGAAACTGAAACCGACGACGACTCTGTCGGCGGTCACTTCCTGCACATGCTGCACGGCAAAGCCCCCAGCGATCTGCATGTAAAAGTCATGCACTCCTCGTTGATTCTGTACGCCGAGCACGAATTCAATGCGTCTACCTTTACCGCTCGTGTTTCAGCGTCAACACTGACTGATATCCACTCCTGCATTACCGGTGCTATTGGTACTCTGCGTGGTCCGTTGCACGGTGGTGCTAACGAAGCGGCAATGGAAATGATTGAGCAGTGGAACAGTGCGGATGAAGCCGAAGAGGCGATGATGGGTATGCTGGCCCGCAAAGAGAAAATCATGGGCTTTGGTCATGCTATTTACAGCGTATCCGACCCGCGCAACGCCATCATAAAACGTTGGGCTGAGAAACTGGCTGAAGAAGCGGGCGACAAAGTACTGTACCCGGTTTCAGTGCGCTGTGAAGAAGTGATGTGGCGTGAGAAAAAACTGTTCTGTAATGCTGACTTCTTCCATGCATCTGCGTACCACTTTATGGGCATTCCCACCAAGCTGTTCACACCGATTTTTGTTATGAGTCGAGTGACTGGCTGGGCCGCGCATGTGTTTGAACAGCGTGCAGACAACCGCATTATTCGTCCATCGGCTGAATATGTTGGGCCTGAATTGCGGAAAGTTGTACCCATCACCAGTCGGTGATGGGCGGTCAGACGTCTGAAGTCGGACGTCTGACGTAAAAGCCTGTTTAAAACCGGTCGGGCGAGTGCCCGGCCAGCGTCCGACGTCAGACCTCCGACGTCCGACTAGTGAAATATCACGGAACGCTAATGAACACTCAATACCGAAAGAATCTCCCTAATACCGATCTCGACTATTTTGACACCCGCGAAGCCGTTAATGAAATCGAACCCGGTGCCTACGAAAAGCTGCCGTATACCTCGAGAATTTTGGCAGAAAACCTGGTTCGTCGTTGCGATTCCGAGTCTCTCACCGACGCATTAAAGCAGTTGATTTATCGCAAGCGCGACCTGGATTTTCCTTGGTTTCCGGCGCGGGTAGTCTGTCACGATATCCTTGGTCAAACCGCACTGGTGGATCTTGCAGGCTTGCGTGATGCTATTTCTGACAAGGGTGGTGATCCGGCGAAAGTTAATCCGGTGGTACCAACACAATTAATTGTGGATCACTCGTTGGCAGTGGAGCACGGTGGCTTTGAGAAAGAGGCGTTTGATAAAAACCGCGCGATTGAAGAGCGCCGCAACGAGGATCGTTTCCACTTTATCAACTGGACCAAAACGGCCTTTGAAAATGTTGATGTGATTCCTCCTGGCAACGGCATTATGCACCAGATTAATCTGGAGAAAATGTCGCCGGTTATTCAAGTAAAAGACGGCGTTGCATTTCCTGATACCTGTGTCGGAACCGACAGTCACACCCCGATGGTAGACGCGCTTGGGGTAATTTCCGTGGGTGTTGGAGGCCTGGAAGCAGAAAGTGTAATGCTGGGGCGTGCATCCTACATGCGCCTGCCTGATATTGTCGGTGTTGAATTAACTGGTGAATTAAAACCCGGAATTCTGGGCACTGACCTGGTGTTGGCGCTGACAGAATTTTTACGCCGCGAGCGTGTTGTGGGTGCGTACCTGGAGTTTTATGGTGAAGGTGCATCCAGACTGAGTTTGGGTGATCGCGCCACAATATCCAATATGACTCCGGAATATGGTGCCACAGCAGCAATGTTCTCAATTGATGAACAAACTATTGATTACTTGCGACTCACCGGTCGTGACGATGAACAGGTAGCACTGGTAGAAAACTACGCAAGGCAAACCGGGCTCTGGTCTGACACACTTAAAGACGTTGAGTACGAGCGTGTTTTAAAATTTGATTTGGGCTCCGTGGGTCGAAACCTCGCCGGGCCATCGAATCCTCATGCATTGCTGCCAGCCGCAGATCTCGCTGCACGCGGTATTTCTGGTAAATACGAACAGCAGGAAGGTGTCATGCCCGATGGTGCGGTAATTATTGCTGCCATCACCAGTTGCACCAACACCAGTAACCCGAGAAATATTATTGCCGCCGGTCTTTTGGCGCGTAATGCCAATCGTCTGGGATTACTTCGCAAGCCTTGGGTAAAGTCTTCACTGGCACCAGGCTCTAAAACTGTAAAAATGTATCTGGAAGAAGCTAATTTGCTGTCGGAACTGGAGCAACTTGGTTTTGGTGTGGTGGGATTTGCCTGTACCACCTGTAACGGCATGAGCGGTGCTTTGGATCCAGAGATTCAGAAAGAAGTGGTTGACCGCGATCTTTATGCGACAGCGGTTTTGTCCGGTAACCGTAACTTTGATGGCCGCATACACCCTTACGCCAAGCAGGCATTTCTGGCGTCGCCACCATTGGTTGTGGCCTATGCCATTGCCGGTTCCATTCGTTTTGATATCGAGAAAGATGTGCTAGGCACTGACCAGCAAGGTAACCCCATCACCCTTAAGGATATCTGGCCCAGCGATTCCGAAATCGATGAGATTGTGAAAGCGAGTGTTAAACCGCAGCAGTTCCGCGATGTGTATATTCCGATGTTTGACTTGGAAAAAGCTGAAGCGGAGCGTGGTAATCCACTGTACGACTGGCGTCCGCAAAGTACCTACATTCGTCGGCCACCTTACTGGGAAGGGGCTTTGGCACAACCGCGCACCCTTAAAGGAATGAGACCTTTGGCGGTGTTGGGCGACAATATCACTACCGACCACCTGTCACCGTCCAATGCAATTTTGGCCAGCAGTGCCGCCGGTGAATACCTGGCGAAAATGGGCCTGCCTGAGGAGGACTTTAACTCCTACGCCACCCACAGGGGTGACCATCTCACCGCGCAACGTGCGACCTTTGCCAACCCGAAACTGTTTAATGAAATGGTTCGTGAAAATGGTGAAGTGAAGCAGGGTTCACTTGCGAGAATCGAACCGGAAGGCAAAGTTACTCGCATGTGGGAAGCAATTGAAACCTATATGGAACGCAAGCAGCCATTAATCATTGTTGCTGGCGCCGACTATGGTCAGGGGTCATCTCGTGACTGGGCGGCGAAGGGCGTGAGATTGGCTGGTGTTGAAGCGATTGTCGCCGAAGGATTTGAGCGAATTCACCGCACAAACCTGATTGGTATGGGCGTATTGCCACTGGAATTTAAAGCCTGTGTAAATCGTAAAACGCTTGGTATTGATGGCACTGAAACCTACGATGTTGTGGGGGAATTCACTCCAGGAGCCATGTTGACTTTGGTCATGCATCGTAAAAATGGAGATAGTGAAGAAGTTCCAGTTACCTGTCGCCTTGATACGGCGGAAGAAGTTTCGATCTATGAAGCGGGTGGTGTATTGCAGCGTTTTGCCCAAGACTTTTTGGAGTCAGAGGCGACAGTTTGATTTGCCACCAAATTTAGTAAAAATGCCTATGGATTCCCGCTTTCGCGGGAATGACGGTGGAAAAGCATAACTCATGTCATTCTGAGTGAAGCGAAGAATCTCTATTTCAGAATTACGGGATCCTTCGTTGCACTCAGAATGATTAGAACGCACGTCATTCCCCCGCAGGTGGGTATCTATTACAAATAGAATGATTCTGGATCAAACAGCAGAATTTCAGAGAATCAAACAAATGACCCATAAACCACAAATCAAAATTCCTGCCACCTATATGCGCGGTGGCACCAGCAAAGGGGTGTTTTTCCGCTTGCAGGATTTACCAGAAGTAGCGCAAAAACCGGGGCCGGCTCGCGATGCATTATTGCTGCGCGTAATAGGTAGTCCTGATCCATACGGCAAACAAATTGACGGTATGGGCGGTGCGACTTCCAGCACCAGTAAAACTGTTATTTTGTCTAAAAGCAGTCAGCCGGGTCATGATGTGGACTACCTGTTTGGTCAGGTTTCCATCGACAAACCCTTTGTGGATTGGAGTGGTAACTGTGGGAATTTATCTGCTGCGGTTGGTTCTTTTGCCATAAACAGCGGACTGGTGGATGCCGGTCGTATTCCCGAAAATGGGGTTGCCACTGTCCGTATATGGCAAGCGAACATAAAAAAAACCATTGTTGCCCATGTCCCAATTACCAATGGCGAGGTTCAGGAAACCGGCGATTTTGAACTGGATGGTGTGACCTTTCCGGCTGCCGAAGTTCAAGTTGAGTTTGTCGATCCTGCCGACGCAACCGGTTTCATGTTTCCAACAGGGAATCTGGTTGATGATCTGGAGGTGCCGGGAGTGGGCACATTTAAAGCGACCATGATCAATGCCGGAATTCCTACCATTTTTTTACTGGCAGATGAACTTGGCTACACAGGTACCGAATTGCAGGAAGCTATCAACGAAAGCCCGGAAGCTTTAGCTCGTTTTGAAGCCATTCGCGCACAGGGTGCGTTAAAAATGGGATTGATCGAAAAGCTGGAAGAAGCCGCACAACGGCAACATACCCCCAAAGTTGCCTTTATTGCCAATCCTCAGGATTATCTCGCCTCCAGCGGCAAGCAGGTATTTGCTGCTGACATTGATTTGTCTGTGCGCGCACTGTCGATGGGTAAAATGCATCATGCCATGATGGGGACGGCGGCGGTGGCCATAGCTGCTGCGGCCGCAATACCGGGAACACTGGTAAATGAAATTGCCGGTGGTGGCGAGCGCGATTTTGTTCGCTTTGGACATCCCTCCGGAACACTGCGGGTTGGTGCCAGCGCAAGTGAACAAAACGGCTCCTGGGTAGTGACCAAAGCTGTGATGGGGCGTAGTGCCCGAGTACTGATGGAAGGCTGGGTGCGGGTACCCGGCGATAGTTTTCAGGAATGAGTGAATGGTCCCTGTATCTGGTACGCTATGCGGGTAACCGGTTGTACACCGGCATAACTACCGACGTTGAGCGGCGTTTTGGCGAGCATTGCGACGGTGAGAAAGGGGCCAAGGCCTTAAAGGGGAAGGGGCCGTTAAAGCTGGTGTTCAACCAAGTGGTTGGTAACCGTTCAGTGGCAACCAGACTGGAAATGTCAGTTAAGAAGCTGTCCAAACAGCAGAAAGAAGCCCTGGTGACAGGCCGGTTATCCCTGAGCAAATTGATAGAGAAATACATCGGAGAACAGCGTGACTGATATTCAAAAAATGGTGCAGATGGAGCGTGATCCAGAGGTCCTGAAGGCCAAGTTGAATCTGGAAACTGCAAAGGCTCCATGGAGCGACTTGCAACGATTTTTTGCCAGTGGCTCGGTTATCGCTGTATCAGCGGAGTTGGACTTAACTGATGTTGCTCTGCAAATTTCCATGGACAACAGCAGTCTAATCCAGCAATGGATGGAGTCAGGGCGGGTAGGGCAAGTCAGTGATGAGCAGGCTTTAAACTGGTTTGAGGGGAATGCTCACTTGTGGACGTGTGTGGTTAAACCTTGGGTGCTGGTACAGGAGTGTAGCGATGAGTGATGTTGTTATTGAAACTGAGCGCTTGTTGCTCCGCAAGTTAACGGAGCAGGATGTGGAGCTGTTTTTTCAGCTTAATTCTGATCCAGAGGTCATGCGTTATACCGGTGAAGATTGTTTTACCGATCTGCAGCAAGCTTTGGATGGATTGCGGGAAAGGCCACTTCGGGATTACCAAAAGTTCGGGTATGGGCGCTTGGCATGTATCCTCAAAGACACTAATGAGTTTATTGGCTGGTGCGGACTGAAATACCTGGAGGAGCTTGACGAGGTTGATGTTGGCTACCGGTTTTTCCCTCGTTTTTGGGGGCGAGGGCTTGGTACCGAAGCATCCCGTGCTTGTGTTAAATATGGCCTTGAGGTTTTAAAGCTGCCATACATTATTGGTATCGCCCTGCCGGAGAATGTAGCTTCTACGAGGGTGCTGGAAAAAAGCGGCCTGCAGCTGGAAGGTGACATGAAGTACGAAGGATTCGATGTGGTTCGCTATGTGATAAAAAAACCAGCCACAGTGTCGGATTGAGCCTAGACTACGACTCAAAAAACTCCCTTATCTCTTTCGCTTTTTCCATCGCATCGCGATAGCCCAGGTTTAATAACTGAGAGCAGAATTTCTTTTCAAACAGCAAAAAGCTCGCGGTACCGGCACCGCCGCCGCGGGCAGTTGCACCGATTCCTTTCATAAATAATTTCAGAATAAAGGGCAGTTCAGTGAGGTAGTTGGCTGCCATTGCCTCAATGGATTGCGAGGGGCGAATGGCTAGCGCATCTATATGGTCCATATCGTGAATATCCAGCTCCTCGCGTTCTTCTTCACTGATACCGGCAATTAGTCGATTAATACTGTGCATGGTTTCCAGGTCTGCCTCCATGGCATCGGCAAATGCGCTGTTAAACATGTGGTTAATAATTTGCGCAATGGATGGGGAGTGGGATGCAGGGCCTTCCAGATCTTCCGGCTTTGTTTTATCGCTGACACCTACTACAAACAGCTTTTTTGCCCCCAGTTGCAGTGCAGGGCTTAGCGGTTTTAATTGTCGAATGGCACCGTCACCAAAATAGTGGCCTCCAATCTTTACCGAAGGAAACAGGGTGGGAATTGCCGAAGAGGCCATCAGGTGATCAACGGTTAGCCCAGTGCGAATACCTTTGCGCCGAGATCGCTCCCAGTTGTTGGAATCATGAGCCCCTTGAAAAAATGTGATGGACTGCCCGCTGGTATAACTCATGCAGGTGATGCTTAACGCTTTCAGCTCACCACCGGCGATTGCTTCGTCAATATGACGAAAGCGTACTACCCGTTCCAACAGGGCACGGAGAGGGGAGGTGTCCAGCAGGGCTACGGGTTTGCCCGGAGAGTAACCACTGTGGAAAAAAGAAAGAGCCATCCTTAAGGAGTTTTTCATAACCCCCATGGCATCGGCACGATAGACTTTATGGGGTCGAATACTGCGCCAGATATATTCCAGCTTGCGAATTCTGAGACGAAAGGGGCCGGTACGGCCAGCCAGTGCCAGGGCATTTATAGCTCCGGTAGAAGTGCCACAGATAATTGGAAAAGGGTTGTAGGTCGATTTGGGTAAAATCTCGGCAACAGCTTTAAGTACACCGGCTTGATAAGCGCCACGCGCACCGCCGCCTGACAATACCAGCGCAATAGGCTTTTTCTGAGGCAGCGCTTCTGGAGCCAGCGAAAGTTTGGTATCTGGTGACATTACCGCGTCCTGCTTCTATAGTTATTCAGGTTTAACTCTGTTCACACTGTAATTGTGGTCGAGAATCGCTCATCGGCCAAGTTTGGGGCTCTTGATCGGTCCATATATATCATAAACAAGCAGGTACATGGATGTCGCGCTTGCCAAAACAGCTGGTGTTGTTCGCCAGTGGTGTGTTTCTTGTCAGTCTTTTCCCGAAACTGCCTTCCATATGGTGGTTATTGGCGTTTGCTTTATTGCTTGTGGCCTTGAGTCGTTACGCATGTATTCGCTTGATCATCTTTTTTTATACCGGTGTCTGCTGGGGGGTATTCAGTGGACACCAGATGATGAATGCCCAGTTGTCCATTGACGATGAACTGGCTGAGTACGATGTAAAAGGCTCTGTTATCAGCCTTCCTAATGTAAATGAGCGACGTGTGCGCTTTGAGTTTGAGGTGCATGAAGTTCATCGTACCTCCGATGGGCAGCCGCTACCGCTTAATAAGCTTTTGCTCAGCTGGTATGACTCAGAACAGCAGATTGTGCCCGGCCAGCAGTGGCAGTTACGGGTGAAATTAAGAAGACCGCGCAACTTCTCAAACCCCGCTAGTTTTGATTACCGCGGCTGGTTAATGAGTCAGGGTATTTCTGCCACAGGGTATGTGCGTGCCAACAGCAATAATCGATTATTTGCCGAAGAGTATGGTGGCCTTTCGAGCTGGCGTATTTCTCTGCGTGAAAAGATTCAGGCGAGCAATTTAGGCAAGCAGAGATTTCTTGCCGCCCTTGTTGTCGGTGATGGCTCAGGTCTTTCGGGGGAGGATTGGCGGCGGCTTAGGTTAACCGGTACCACCCATTTGCTGGTGATATCCGGATTGCATATCGGATTTGTTGCAACGCTCTGTTATGCCCTGGGAATACTGCTGGGAAGGTTTGTTAATCTGCAGTTTCACCAAATACCCACCCCTCTGGTAGCCAGTGTTTTCTCTTTGGTTGGGGCTGTGTTGTACAGCGGACTCGCCGGCTTAGGTCTGCCGGCTATTCGTGCACTGGTGATGGTGGCAGTGGTTTTGCTGGTTAGATTATTGAGAACCAGAATCAGCTTTTGGTGTGGTCTCGCTTTCGCTGCTGCGGTTATCGCGTTCATAGATCCCCTGGCTATTCACAGTTTAGGGTTCTGGCTCTCTTTTGGTGCTGTGACAGCTTTACTCTGGGGGATGACGGGGTTGTGGGGGTTAATTCGCTGGAGGCGTTTTTGGCTTCCACAGTGGTTGGTGTTTTTGGCGCTTTCCGGTCCCATACTTATAGGCTTCGGAGATCAAACAGTACTATCACCTTTGGTTAATGCAGTGGCCATCCCGTGGGTGAGTCTGTTAATTGTTCCATTGTGCCTGCTAGGGGCAATTTTCTCATGGCTGCCTGTGGTGAGTGATGGTTGCTGGAGACTGGCAAATTGGCAACTCGAATATCTGTGGGAGTTACTGGGGGTTGCGGAACAATATTGCCAGGATTTTTCCGTTTCTTTGCCTCTGGCGCACTCCTTGACGCTGTTTTTAACACTGGCTTTGGCTACAGGTTTATTGATCCTGCCTAAAGGGTTCCCCGCGCGATGGCTGGGTATTGTTCCAGTGTTCTGTTTGTTTTTCGCAAAACAACCCCGTGCCGAGTTGCAGGTTACCACTCTGGATGTGGGGCAAGGCCTGGCCGTGGTGGTCCAGACTCCAAATCACACTTTGCTGTATGACACAGGTGCACGTTTCAGTGACCGCTTTGATGCCGGATCGGGAATTGTCGTGCCCTGGCTGCGAAGTCAGGGGATTGGTCACCTCGACAAATTAATGATTAGTCATTCAGATAATGATCACGCAGGAGGGGAGCGTGGCGTACTTGAGTCGATTTCCGTGAGTAGTATTTTGAAGCCACAGGCCGATCAGGGTGATTCTGTGTCGGTCTGTCGAGCTGGTATGCACTGGCAGTGGGATGGGGTGTTATTTGAAGTGTTGCACCCGGATAGCCAGATGTATGACAAGACAAATAACGAGTCCTGTGTGCTGGCCATTCATTATCAAGGTCAAATCATTTTGCTGCCGGGTGATATTGAGGCAACGGTGGAAAATCAGTTGGCCACAAGCGGGGTGTTACCTCGCAATATCACTCTTTTGATAGCCCCGCATCACGGCAGTAAAACCTCTTCCACACCAACATTTGTTAACGCTACTCGACCTGACTCTGTGGTTTTCTCCACCGGTTATCGACACCAGTTTGGCCACCCTCATGCCTCGGTGGTAGATCGGTATCAACATGTCGGCAGTAAAGCCTACAATACTGCCTATTCCGGGGCCGTTACATTTCGTTATGACGCAGGGAATTGGACAGTATTCGAGCATCGGCGAGAGTTGCCTTACTATTGGCAGTAAAAGCGTGAAGTAGGGCCTGTAAATACTATTTACAGAACCATAACAGTTCGAGCTTGGCGAGCCTTGTGGTAAAGTGTTGCGAATCAATAACTAAAGGGTTTCAGGGGGTTGTGTGTACGAGCTGATAGTGGCCGGTGGCTGGTTAATGATTCCAATTCTGCTGTGTTCGTTGGCAGTGGTAGCTATCTCGGTAGAACGGTACTGGACATTACGGCCGGCACGAGTTGTCCCCGACAATCTGCTTGCCCAGGTTTGGCACTGGCTCAAGCATAACCAGGTCAATAAAGCCAAACTGCAGGAGCTACGCGACTCTTCACCGTTGGGTAAAGTGTTGGCTGCAGGATTGAGCAATTCTGGCCACGGTCGTGAAGTGATGAAGGACAGCATCGAAGAGGCTGCCAACCAGGTTATTCACGAACTCGAACGTTTTCTCGCCCCGTTAGGTACCATTGCCGCTATCGCTCCATTGTTGGGCCTGCTGGGCACCGTAATCGGCATGATCAAAGTGTTTTCAGCCATCATGTTGGAAGGCACCGGTAATGCTGGCGTGTTGGCAGGCGGTATATCCGAGGCGTTAATCACCACTGCGGCTGGTCTTGCAGTGGCAATTCCAGCCATGATTTTGCACCGCTATTTCGAACGTCAGGTAGATGGCCTGGTGCTGAATATGGAAGATCAGGCAGTCAAACTGGTGGATGCACTGCATGGTGATCGCACTATCTCCAGTCGCAATGGAGATCGACCGGTCAGTACGGCAGCGGCTCAGCAGGGAGCCTGACAGTGAAGTTTCGCCGTCAACGCAAGACCGAACAGGGCGTAAATCTCACGCCGCTGATTGACGTAGTTTTTCTGCTGTTAATCTTTTTTATGGTGTCCACGACGTTTACCAAAGAGACCCACCTTGAGGTCTCCTTGCCGGAAGCGGAAGGGCAGCCTAATCCGGATTTGCCCGACTCCATTGAAATCGTGATTGCCAGAGATGGCAGTTACAGCATCAATGGAGAAGCATTGGTGAACCGCCAGCCGGAAACCATTGTTAAAGCCCTCAACCTGATATCCGGGGGCGACACATCCATTCCACTGGTTATCACCGCCGACGCCGATGCCACCCATCAGTCTTTTGTAACCGCAGCGGATGCGGCAGGCAGGGCTGGCTTTGTTCACCTCAGTGTTACCAGTCGACGCCCGGAATCCACGGGACAATAATCGAGAAATTCAATGGCAGATAAACGAACTGCACAGGCAGACCTTACCCTGTACAAAAGGTTGCTTGTCTATGTAAAACCTTACTGGCTGGTATTTGCAATCAGCACTCTGGCGCTGACTCTGTTCTCGGCCATGAATGCTGCTTTCTTTGATCTGTTTGGAATGTTGATTGCCCATATTGGCAAAGTGTCCGGGCAGGGGGTATCGCTGGAAGGCATGGAAATCCCGTCAGGCATGGGCGGGATTGTCAGTGGTGCCGGAGAGGCAGCAAGCAACAGTATTCTGGTTAAAATTTTTGGCGACAGTCTCGGCGATGCCATTAGTCAAAATGGGCAGCTGGCTATTCCGTTGCTGTTTGTCGCTGTGGCAATGGTGCGCGGTTTTGGCTTCTTTGTGGGAACTTACGGCATGGCCTACATTGGCTCCTACCTGGTCCACAATCTGCGCACAGACGTGTTTAACAAGATGACCCGGCTGCCTACTGCGTATTTTGATCGCAATATGTCTGGCCACCTGGTTTCCCGCCTGACCTATAACGTTACCCAGGTAACAGAAGCGGTAAACAACGCAGTAAAAACGGTAATTACTGAGGGCTCGCAGGTCATTGCCTATCTGGCCATGATGTTGTTTTACAACTGGAAGCTAACAGTTTTGTTCCTGGTAGTAATGCCTTTGATCGGTGTTGTAGTCCAGGTAGTCAGCAAACGTTTTCGTCGTATCAGTCACCGTATTCAGTCAGCGCAAGGTAATGTGACCCAAGTCTCCCAGGAGATGATCAGCGGGTTTCGGGTAATGCGAATTTTTGCGGGTGAACAGTACGAGCGCCAGAGAATGAATGCCGCCAGTGAGGACAACCGTCATCAGGTGGTCAAGATGGGTGCAGTGCAGGGGCTGAGCTCCCCGGTAGTACAGCTGATTATCAGCGTTGTAATGGCACTGCTGATTTTCTTCGCGTTAAGCCCGTACATGGTGGATCACATCGAGCTGAATAGCTTGATTATGTTTTTGCTGGTTGCTGGCGCGCTGACTCGCCCGGTTCGTAAACTCACCAGTGTTATGGCACCGATACAGAAAGGCCTTGCCGCAGCCCAATCGATTTTCCAGACCCTGGATGCAAAAGAAGAGGTGGATACCGGCACCAAAACCCTGGATAAAGTTCAGGGGCACTTCGTTTTTGATGGTGTCAGTTTTGCCTACAACGATACTGATGGCCCTGTAATCAATAATCTCAGCTTTGAGGTCAAAGCAGGGGAGACCGTTGCCCTTGTGGGCTCATCGGGCAGTGGTAAAAGTACCCTGGTCAGCCTTATTCCCCGTTTTTACAACCACAGCAGCGGATCTATTTTGTTGGATGGGGTAGAGATCGAAGACCTGACTCTTGCGAATCTTCGCAGCCACATTTCGTTTGTGAATCAGCAGGTCACCCTCTTTAACGACACCGCTTATAACAATATTGCCTACGGTGACCTGGCTTCTTTGCCGAGAGAGCAAGTAATCGAAGCCGCCAGGGCTGCTCATGCCCTGGAGTTTATCGAGGCGATGCCGCAGGGCTTTGATACGGTAATTGGTGACAACGGCTCCAAATTGTCTGGTGGTCAGCGTCAACGTCTGGTGATCGCTCGAGCATTGCTGAAACAGTGCCCGATACTGATTCTTGATGAAGCCACTTCTGCACTGGATACGGATTCAGAACGTCATATTCAGGCGGCTCTGGAAGAGTTAATGAAAGGCCGTACCACTTTCGTAATCGCTCACCGGTTAAGCACCATCGAAAACGCTGACCGCATTATCGTGCTGGAAAAAGGCGAGATCGTGGAGCAGGGCACCCATCAATCATTACTTGATGCAGGTGGTCGCTACGCGCAATTGCACAGCAGTGGTTTTGAGGCGGAGCAGTGAGTAAATCGCTGGAACAAAGCTGGTACAGCGGTGGTGTACTTCCAAAAGTATTACTGCCTCTCTCCTGGCTGTTTGGTGGCATTTCTGCAACACGCCGGCAATGGCTGAAGAGCCGCAGCAAAAACAACCAGCTGCCGGTACCGGTGATTGTAGTTGGTAATATTTCTGTTGGCGGTACTGGTAAAACACCGTTGCTGATTACACTTCTTGATGCTCTTCGCCAGGCCGGTTATCGACCTGGAGTGGTGAGTCGCGGTTACGGTGGTAAGGCTCCCAAATATCCACTGAGGGTTGAGTCAAGCACGCCGGTGGAACACTCTGGTGACGAGCCGCTGATGATAGCTCGACAATCTGGCTGTCCTGTGGTGGTTGATCCTGACAGGCTACGTGCAGCACGCTTTTTACTGGTCGATACGGAGTGCAATATCGTTCTCAGTGACGATGGTTTGCAACATTACCGCTTGCCAAGGGATATCGAGCTGGCAGTGGTTGATGGTCAGCGTGGGTTTGGCAATGGTTATTTATTGCCGGCAGGGCCGTTGAGAGAGCCTGTCAGTCGCCTTTCGAGCGTTGATGCCGTTCTTGTAAATGGTGTGTTTAATGGTATGGGCAGTAGTCCAGAGTTTGGTGAAAAGGCTGTGGCGATGAAGGTGGTGGCCCGGCCTCTATTGCGCTCACTCAACGGCAAGCCATCCATTGCGCTTCGCGATTGGCAGTTTACACGTCGAAAGGTTCATGCAGTGGCCGGTATTGGCAATCCACAGCGATTTATTGACACACTAACCGGTTACGGTTTTCAGCCTGAGCTGCACGCATTTCCTGATCACCATCAGTTCGTGGCAAGCGATCTATGCTTTGATGATGATCGTGCCGTTATCATGACTGCAAAGGATGCAGTGAAGTGCGAATCCATTTCTCGCGAGGATTGCTGGGTGTTGGATGTGGCAGCCGAGTTACCTGATTCCTGGTTAATGGAATTTCTGGAAAAAGTTAAAGTTATCTCCGATAAAAAGTCTGTAAGGTGTTGATAATATGGAATTCACTGCTGTTATTCCTGCTCGCTATGCATCCACTCGTCTTCCGGGAAAACCTCTGCGTGACATTGTCGGTAAAAGCATGATTCAGAGGGTCTATGAACAGGCCGTGCAGAGTGATGCGGTTCGTGTGGTAGTGGCCACAGATGATCAACGTATTTTCGATGCCGTCACTGCGTTTGGTGGTGAAGTGGTAATGACCTCTTCCGAGCACCAGTCAGGAACAGATCGCCTGCAAGAGGTGGCCTGTCAACTGGAACTGGACCCGGATCACATCGTGGTAAATGTACAAGGTGATGAGCCGTTGATTCCGCCGGAAGTGATCAATCAGGTTGCGGTCAACCTGTCGCGCAATCCAGAGGCAGGAGTTGCGACACTTTGCGAACCGATCCGCTCAGTCAAAGACTTTACAAACCCCAATGTTGTCAAAGTCGTTACCGATGAGCGGGATATTGCACTCTATTTTTCCCGTGCGCCCATTCCCTGGCCGAGAGATCAATTCGCTAACGATAAGAGCGTGCTGCCCAACAACCTGATTCCTGCTCGTCATATTGGAATTTACGGATATCGTGTTTCGCAACTGAACCGATTTGTAGAATGGTCTGCAGCGCCGATTGAGCGCATTGAGTGCCTGGAACAGCTGCGCTTTATGTGGCACGGGGTCTCAGTTCACGTCGATGAATCTGTCGCCAAGGTTCCCGGCGGAGTTGATACTCGTGAGGATTTGCTGAATGTCATCAAACTGCTTGGTGGGGATATTGCTGAACTGCTCGACTATGAAGGTAAAGAGTGACAGGGCAAAGAGTGAGAGCGCAAGAATTGACTAAACCGGTAAAGGTTTTGTTTGTCTGTCTCGGCAATATCTGTCGATCTCCAACAGCACACGGTATTTTTGATCAGTTGGTGAAAGAGGCTGGATTGCAGGATCAAATACATATTGATTCTGCTGGAACCAGCGATTGGCATGTCGGCAAAGCCCCGGATTCGCGCACTGTAGCACGAGCGCGACAGCGCGGTTACGATCTCAGCCCGTTAAGAGCGCGTCAGTTTGTGTGCAGTGATTTTGACCAGTTCGACTATGTTCTCGGTATGGATGACAGCAATATGGCCAACATGCGTCAATTACATCCTGGTAAGTTCGATGGGACTTTTGAGCTCTTTCTGAACTTTGGGAGTCGTCAGGATTACCGTGAAGTTCCAGATCCCTACTACGGCGGTGAGAAGGGTTTTGATTTGGTAATCGATTTGGTGGAGCAGGCCAGTGAAGGGCTGTTAACCCATATTCGTCAACATCATCTGGATTCTTATCACCTCGTTGAAAAATAGGCAGTGCAGTGACTTTTTCCGTTGTTCAGCAGCAGGATCTTAAATCGTTAAACACTTTGGCTCTGCCTGCCAGTGCGGAGTATTTTGCACGCATCGAGAGTGTCCCTGATCTTCAGCAAGCCATTCAGTGGGCCAACGAAAAGCAACTGCAAATCACGCTGCTGGGTGGTGGCAGTAATATTGTTTTGGCCAGTGATATTCCCGGTCTGGTTCTGAAAGTGGCCATCAATGGTGTCGAGTTGATAAGTGAAGATGATCGGCAGGTATTGATTCGGGTTGGTGCCGGTGAGGATTGGCCCAGACTGGTCGAATACACACTTGATAACAACTGGTACGGACTTGAAAATCTTTCACTCATCCCAGGCTGTGTTGGTGCAGCTCCAGTCCAGAACATTGGTGCCTACGGGGTGGAGTTGGCGAAGCGCCTGCACTCTGTAGAGGTAGTTTGCCTGGAAAATGGAACGGCACGGGTGCTAAGTGGTGACGAGTGTGAGTTTGGTTATAGAGACAGTATTTTTAAACGGGAATTGCGAGGCAAGGTCGCGATTACATCAGTGACACTGTCGCTCTCGAAAAAACCTGATCTGGTCCTTACCTATCCGGCACTGCAAATGGCTGCCGGTGAAGTATCAGGACAGAATTTAACACCGAAAAAAATCAGTGAATTGGTGTGCGAAATTCGTCGCAGCAAACTTCCTGATCCAGTTAGCACACCCAACGCCGGCAGTTTTTTCAAAAACCCGGTGATCTCATCCACGCAGGCCAAAACATTGCGTGGGAAGTTTCCGGATATGGTGCAGTATCCTGTGTCTGCTGTTGAGGTGAAGTTGGCAGCAGGATGGTTGATTGAAAAGGCCGGGTGGAAAGGGCGCCAGATAGGTGACATCGCCGTCCACGACAGACAGGCCCTGGTACTGGTCAACAGAGGCGATGGTACTGGCCAGCAATTGCTGGATGTTGCTGGTCAAATAGTCGATTCCGTTAAACAGGAGTTTGGCGTAAAACTTGAAATGGAACCTCGTATTTTACCTGAGGTTTAAGTTATGCCGGACCTGTTCTCAAACACACCTCAACAGGTTCTTCTTCCCGGTTCACCCGATGCTCATGAGCCCGAGTGTGAACTGTTCTATGTGCCAGATTTTTTGTGCTCTGATACTGGAGTTAAACTTTTTGATGAGTTGAGAAATCAGGTTAACTGGCAGCAGGATCGACTGAATATTGGCGGTCGCGAAGTCGCCATCCCTCGCCTGAATGCCTGGTATGGCGATACCGGTGCGAACTACAGCTATTCGGGTATTCAGCTACAGACCCACCCCTGGTTTCCTGCGCTGACTGAGTTGAAAGAGCAAGTGTGTAAGCTGGCTAACCACGCTTTTAACAGCGCGCTGCTCAACTACTATCGCGACGGTAAAGACAGCGTGGCCTGGCACAGCGATGATGAACCTGAACTCGGTCCTATGCCCCAAATCGCCTCTGTGAGCCTGGGGGCGACCCGAGTGTTTCAGCTGCGACACAAGAAAACCGGTCAGCGTTATAACCTGCCGCTGGAAAGTGGGTCATTGTTGGTGATGAAGGGGGCGACACAGAAGTATTGGCAGCATCAGGTACCCAAACAACTCGATATCATACAGCCTCGAATCAATATTACTTTCCGTCGTGTGAAGTTGGTCAAGGTTTAGTGTTTTTGTAGGATATATCTTACAAAGGTGCTAGGCTATTGCCATGTGATATTGGGGGCAATAATGACAAGAATCGTATTAATTGACGACCACGATCTGGTGAGAGCCGGAATTCGAAGACTGCTGGGCGATGTTTGTGGCACCAATGTTGTGGCAGAAGGGGCTAGCGGCGAAGAAGCCATCGAACTGGTTCGGGAGCACCAGCCGGATGTGGTATTTATGGATATTCGTATGCCGGGCATGGGGGGGCTGGAAGCCACATCGAGAATCCTGACCATGCGACCGGAAACCATTGTCATCGGACTCAGTGCATTTAATGATGACCTGTACCCATCCAAACTGCTCAGGGTTGGCGCCAAGGGCTATATCACCAAGAGTGCCGATGCCGAAGAGGTGAAAACTGCCCTTAAAATGGTGCTGTCAGGCCAGCGTTACGTCAGCCCCGATATTGCCCAACAAATGGCTGTGGGCCGCCTGTCCGGGCCCGTCGATGAGTCCCCGTTAACCCAGCTTTCCGAGCGTGAACTGCAGATCTGCCAAATGATCACCAGTGGTCACCGCGCAAATGAGGTGGCGGCAATTTTAATGATCAGCCCAAAAACCATCAATACTCACAAATACCGCATCTACGAAAAGCTTGGTGTTACCAACGATGTTGAGTTGACCCTGGCAGCGGTAAAATACGGACTGGTTGATCCCACTGAAACCCTCTGATGAGTTTTGACCCCAAAGCATTCCTGAAACAGCTCACCCAGCGACCGGGCATCTACCAGATGCTGAATGAACAGGGTGAGGTGTTGTATGTGGGTAAAGCCAAAAATCTGCGCAAGCGGGTAGGGAGCTATTTTCGCGCTACCGGGTTGTCTCCCAAAACCCAGGCGCTGGTTAGCCGCATCGCCCAAGTTGAAGTCACCATTACCAACACTGAGTCCGAAGCGCTGATTCTTGAGCAGAACTTGATTAAACAGTGTCGGCCACCATTTAATATTTTGCTGCGGGACGACAAATCCTATCCCTATATCTTTTTGTCGGACAGGGACCAGTATCCACGACTGGCATTTTACCGCGGCCTGAAAAAACGCAACGGCAGCTATTTTGGCCCGTTTCCCAGCGTGAATGCGGTACGGGAAACCCTTAATTTTTTGCAGAAAACCTTCAAAGTGCGCCAGTGTGAAGACAGCTTCTTTCGCAATCGCTCGCGACCCTGTTTGCAGTACCAGATCAAGCGCTGTACAGCGCCATGTGTTGGCTTTATCAGCCAGGATGATTATCGGCAGGACGTTACTCACAGCAGAATGTTTCTGGAGGGTAAAGCCGAACCGTTGATGAAGGACCTTGAGCAGCAGATGGAAGCGGCGGCTGCCAAACTCAACTTCGAGAGTGCTGCCGAACTTCGTGACCAGATAGCCTCACTTCGCCAGGTGCAGGCCCAGCAGGTGATTGAGACCGGCTCCAGCAGTTGTGATGTGATAGCTGCAGTGATGACCGGCGGCAAATGTTGCGTACATGTGCTCTATGTTCGTCAGGGCAGGATCCTCGGCAGTCGCAGCTATTATCCGAAAGTTCCGTTGGCCAACAGTGCCTCAGAAGTATTGGCGGATTTCGTTCCACAGCTCTATCTTCGTGGGCGTGGCGCCGCTGATTTGCCAACTGAAATTATTCTTAATGCCGATATCGAAGAGCGCCCGCTTCTGGAGCAGGTGTTAACCGAACAGGCTGGCCGCAAGATTGCCATCAAATCATCGGTGCGAAGTACCCGTAGCAACTGGTTAGAGGTGGCGGAGCGTACCGCTGAACAGAACCTGGCGGGGCGAGTAGCTGCGCTTGCATCGCTGGCCAGCCGTTTTGAAAAGCTCGGTGAAATGCTCGACCTCGATGAAACACCCCAGCGCCTGGAGTGTTTTGACATTAGCCACAGCAGTGGTGAGGCCACTGTGGCCTCCTGTGTGGTGTTTGATCACAGTGGCCCGGTCAAATCCGATTACCGCCGTTTCAATATTGAGGGGGTGACAGCCGGTGACGACTATGCTGCTATGGCTCAGGCTCTCAAGCGAAGATATACCCGCTTGCAGCAGGGGGAGGGCAAGCAGCCGGATATCCTGTTTATCGATGGTGGTAAAGGGCAGCTTCGCAAGGCCAAATCAATCCTCGACGAACTGGGGGTTATTGATGTGGCCGTAGTCGGTATAGCCAAAGGGGTTACCCGTAAACCCGGCCTGGAAACCCTGTTTCTTGCTCATGACAACGGTGAGCAGGAGCTGACCGCCGAGCAATCGGTTTTGCATCTGATTCAGCAGATTCGGGACGAATCCCACCGTTTTGCAATCACCGGGCACAAACAGCGCCGTGACAAGAAGCGGCGAACTTCGCCACTGGAGTCCATCGAAGGAGTAGGGCCAAAGCGACGTCGCGAGCTGCTCAAATACTTTGGCGGTTTGCGTGAAATCGAGCAGGCCAGTGTTCATGATTTAGCCAAAGTGCCGACAATTAGCAGAAAACTGGCCGAAACTATTTACAGTGCTTTGCACAATGGTTAACTTGGCTGCCGTTCAAGGATAAAAGTAGTAAAAAATTATGTGGACCTTACCCAATATTCTTACGCTGATGCGTATCGCCCTGATTCCCATTTTTGTGCTGGTGTTCTATCTGCCTTGGGAGTGGCGCTTTATGGCGTGTGCGGGAATCTTTGTGCTTGGGTCTATTACCGATTGGCTGGATGGTTATCTTGCCCGCCGCTTGGGACAAACCACGCCGTTTGGTGCGTTTCTTGATCCTGTGGCCGACAAGCTGAGCGTCGCTGCCGCACTGATCCTGTTACTGGAAGCTAACCCGACTCCGTGGTTTGCCTTGCCAGCACTGGTAATCATAGGTCGTGAAATTGTTATTTCCGCACTGCGCGAGTGGATGGCTGAGCTTGGACAGCGCGCCAGTGTGGCGGTATCCAGTATCGGTAAATTCAAAACAGCAGTGCAGATGATAGCGATCAGCGTACTGCTGGCATTCAATCCGGTAACCTATCCGCTGTATCACAATATCGGTCTGGCACTGCTTTATGCCTCCGCATTGCTCACTTTGTGGTCAATGTTTGTGTATTTGAAGGCTGCATGGATCGAATTGGTGAAATCAAAGACAATTTAATGGTTGATTCTCTGGCCGGAATCCATAGAATAGCCGACCTCCAGCAAGGAAACGCAAAGCTGGATTCCTGTGACGCCGACCACAGTCGACACAGAACACAGGCGCGGTAGCAAAATGGTTATGCTGCGGATTGCAAATCCGCCGATGCCGGTTCGATTCCGGCCCGCGCCTCCACTTCTACACATCATGTGTCCATCGCCCGGATGGTGAAATTGGTAGACACAGGAGACTTAAAATCTCCCGACCTCACGGTCGTGCCGGTTCAAGTCCGGCTCCGGGCACCACCTTATATAAACTCTCTTATTTGTCTTCACAAGTTATGAAAAATCAGCATCTGGTTTATTCATAAAGTTGCTCAGAGTTACCTATTACAATTTTTTACTTTGAAAGCCCTGCAGTAGGTACTGTTATTTATTGTCAGTTAATCTGATAAGCCAATCCTGTAGCCTGGTTGGCTTAGAATAATTTGGCTGAATACGATGTTAAGTTGAGGGCAATTAAACAGCCTCGATAATTCAACCGGTGAAGATCTCTTCCATCTTACCCCTTTGATTTATAAAGAATTACCTCTCACTCGTCCCCATTTCCATACCGTTCGCTCCAGATGCAGTGAATCTGCAACGAAAGTTTCAAAATCCTTCATATACTCAACCTTATGTATGGCCAATTGCCACTTTGAGTTTGAACGGATTCACGGTAACGGTGGTGGAGGATAACTTATAAAGCGCCACATCCTGTCTATGGCTGTTGTCACCCTGGTGTTTGTTGCAGCTGGGGTTGGCCTGGCCCAGGTTATCAATTCGGTTACCGCCAATATGTTGGTGGCTGGATCTCTTGCGTTCCTATGGTTGGTTGTGGTCCTAATTTGGCAGTCAAACTACCGGTATCATCAAATACTCTTTGACTCCGAACACGACACTCTCAATACCGCGCCATTGCTGATGATGTCGGTGAGCAGTGGTGGTGACTTGACCCAGTGTTCCGGGCGGGCACTGGAGTCTATCGGCATGAGCGAATTGACCTTGGTTGGCAAGTCCGCCCAGGTGTTATTTGAGGGGTCGACGGAATGGCTGGAGGAACTGAATCGAGCACTCTTGGGTGAGAAGCGGCTTTGCTATCTGCCATTGCGAGGTCATTTTTTTCGTCATCACTTTCAGCCTTTTTTTGACTCAGTAGGACGAGTCAAAGGTGTTCACTGTATTTCCATAGACTTGTCACGCGAGCGTCAACTGCAAGAGCGCTTACATTTGCTTTGGAAAATTTTTGCCAATACGGCCGATGCAATCGTGGTGGCGGATCATCGTCGAGTCATTCAATCCTGCAACAGGGCGTTTACCGAGATTACAGGATTTCAGGATGTGGATGTGCTTGGTACCAGGCTGGGTATTCCTCAATATGGACACCAAGGTATAGGGTTTGCCAGAAAGCTTTGGAAGGACCTGAAGCATAAAGGGGTTTGGGAGGGGGATGTCTGGAATAAGCGTAAAAGCGGTGAAATCTATTCGGCGCATATGACGATAAAGGTTGTTACCAAGCAAAGTGGTGAGGTGAGTAATTACCTGGCATTTTTCACTGACATCACCAACTACAAACGATCCCAGGAAAAACTTCAGTATCTTGCCAATCATGACTCCCTGACGGGTTTGCCCAATCGCAGGTTGTTCCTTGATCGTCTGGATCAGGCGGTAAAACGGGCCAAGCGTGAAAGTGACCGGGTTGGCCTCTACTTTATTGATCTGGATGACTTTAAACAGATTAATGACTCCATGGGACATGCTGCAGGTGACGAATTGCTGAAGGGGGTGGCTTCCCGGTTGAAAAGTGTTGTGCGTGAGACGGATACAGTATCAAGGTTAGCTGGCGATGAATTTACCATTATCGTAGAGAGTGTCGGCAACCCCAATGAAGTCAGGCAGATTGCAGAAAAGGTTTTAACTGTTTTTGATCGCCCATTTCTAGTTCAGGAAGAAGATTTAAGAATTTCGGCCAGTGTAGGAGTCGGGGTTTTTCCAGATGATGGTACGGACCTGCTGAGCCTGATGAAAGGTGCTGATGATGCGATGTACAAAGCGAAATCCGAGGGGCGCAATGGATATTACTATCTGACTCCAAAGGATACTGCATCTGCACAGTCAGAGTTGTTTGATAGCAATGATCTGTTCAAGGCGCTGGAGCGCAGCCAGCTTGCCTTGGTTTTTCAGCCATTAGTGAATATAGAGACAACACAGGTTGTTGGGTGTGAAGCATTGATCCGTTGGGATCATCACCACCGGGGAATTGTGTTACCCAAGCACTTTATTCCTCATGCAGAGAGAAGTGGTTTTATTCATGATCTGGGTGCTTGGTCAATAATGTCAGCTTGCGAAAAGATCAAGGACTGGCAGCAGCAGGATGTTTATCGAGGGTGGATTTCGGTGAATGTATCAAGCACAGAGTTTCGCTCGCCGGAATTTCCAAAACGAGTTAAGCAGGCACTGGAGTCAACAGGAATACCTGCAAATATGTTGGTGCTGGAAGTTCAGGAAAAAGTCATTTTGTCCGATCTTGGAGCTAGCCAGAAAATCATGCAGGGACTTGCAGAGCTCGGAGTTACTCTGTCAATTGACAGCTTTGGTGCCGGCAATGCGCCATACAGCTATCTCAAGTCATTGCCGGTCAGTATCATCAAGGTTGATCAGAATTTGCTCAGGGATGTGCGTGGAGGGCGTTATCACGATGCCATGTTGCGGGCAGTATATGGTATTGGTGATGCTTTCGGGTTGACTGTAGTCGCTGAGGGGATTGAGCGCACAGTTCAGGAAGAATATGTACAATCACTTGGTGGCAAATATGCCCAAGGCTTCCTGTACGGCAAACCCATGACCGCTGAAAGTTTTACAAGGCAGGTCAGAAAACATTAGGGGCTGTTAACAATCCTTTGATCGTTGCTGTTGCCCCTGAAAAGGCGTCATGCAAGGCATGAGGAGTATGGCGTTCCAAATAAGCGACGAATAACACGGCATGATGCTTTTTCAGGGGCAACCCGAAGGGCTGGGTTCATTTTTCGCTCTAGCGGCTTTATCAGTCGCTTGTGTAGAATGACTACACGACTCTCCTTCTGCCTGGTTACAGCTGAAAATGAACTCCAGCAGCAATGATCAAAGGATTATTAACAGCCCTTATATTTGAGGTAATAAGTGACTCCCGAGCGTTTTCAGAAAATCGTATCTGTATTAAATCACCGTCAACCCGATCTCACCGTTATCACCGATGATGTCCACAAGGGCCAGAATTTATCTGCCATTGTGCGCACTTGTGATGCAGTGGGTATACCGGAAGTACACGCCGTGTACAGTGGCAATACCTACAAGCCACATACCGGTACTGCCATGGGCAGTCAAAAATGGGTGCAGGCCAATATTTATCAAAATGTCGAGCAACCTATAGAGCAGCTGCAGAAGCAGGGTTACCAGGTAGTGGCTGCGCATTTCTCTGAACGCGCGGTGGATTTTCGGGATATTGATTACTGCAAGCCGACCGCAGTGTTGTTTGGTGCCGAGCGGGATGGAGTCAGTGACAGTTCGCTGGAAAAGGTGGACGGAGAAATTATTGTGCCGATGCTGGGAATGGTTACCTCGTTTAACGTAAGTGTGGCTTGTGCAATTATTTTGTCGGAAGCGCAGCGCCAACGTCAGGTTGCGGGCCTCTATAAAGAGCCGCGGTTGGATAAAAAAACCTACGATAAGCTGCTGTTTGAGTGGTGCCACCCGGTGATTGCAGATTATTGCAAAGCCAAGGGGTTGGAATATCCTGAGTTAAATGAAAATGGCGATCTTATCGATCCTGAAGTATTGAAAACTGTTTAGTCACAAAACCCTGTCGCATGCCCCGGTAAACTGTTTACAATCAAAAATAAGCTACGAAAGGAGACGTTATGACCGACTACAGGGCGCCTCTGGGCGATATGCAGTTTTTGTTTGATCAGGTTTTGGGACTTGAGCAAATTGCCAAATTACCGGGTTACGAAGAAGTGAGCCCGGACCTGGTAAATGCAATCATGGAAGAGGGGGCACGATTTTTTTCTGAAGTTGTAGCGCCAACAAATCAAATTGGTGATCGTGAAGGAACTTCCGTTGTCGATGGTCAGGTAAAAGCCCCGGAAGAATTAAAAAAAGCTTATCACGCTCTGGTTGAAGCTGGCTGGCCAAGTCTGGCGGGAAATCCGGAATTTGGTGGGCAGGGCATGCCGCATTTGATTTCCTTTGCACTCGATGAAATGTGCCAGAGCGCTAATCTTGCTTTCAGTCTGTGTCCATTGCTCGGTAAAGGTGTTATCACTGCGTTAGAGCGTTATGGCAATCAGGATCAAAAAAATCTCTATCTGCCCAAGCTGATTTCCGGTGAGTGGGCGGGCACCATGAATCTGACCGAGCCCCAGGCCGGTAGTGATCTGGCTGCAGTTCGAACAAAAGCAATTCCTGAGGGCGATCACTATCGTATCAGCGGCCAGAAGATTTTTATTACCTGGGGCGATCACGATTTTACCGACAATATCATTCACCTGGTCCTGGCTCGCACACCGGATGCGCCAGAAGGGGTGAAAGGTATTTCACTGTTTATTGTTCCCAAATTTTTACATGACGCTGACGGCAATATCGGCGAGCGAAATGATGTTCGCCCGATTTCCGTTGAGCACAAACTGGGCATTCACGGCAGCCCGACTTGTGTTCTCAGCTATGGGGAAGAGGGCGGAGCTCTTGGATATCTGGTTGGCGAGGAAAATGCCGGCCTGCGCTATATGTTTGCGATGATGAATCACGCACGCTTGTCGGTAGGCTTACAAGGTGTGGCCATTGGCGAGCGCGCTTACCAGCAAGCTTGTGAATATGCGCGCACTCGGGTGCAAGGATCGGTAACCGGCGTTGAAGGACGTGCACCAATTATCAAGCACCCGGATATTCGCCGTATGTTGATGCTAATGCGCAGTCAGATTGAGGCTGGCCGTGCGTTGGCTTATGAAGCCATTGCTCATGAAGATTTCTCGCTTTATGAGCCAGATGTAACTGTTGCCAAACGTCATGATCGTCGAGTCGACCTGCTGACACCCCTGGTGAAGGGGTGGTGTACCGAGATGGCTCAAGAAGTGACGTCTCTGGGTGTGCAAATCCATGGGGGCATGGGCTATATCGAGGAAACCGGTGCTGCACAGCATTTTCGGGACGCACGAATCCTGCCGATTTATGAAGGCACGAATGGTATTCAGGCTATGGACCTGATTGGTCGTAAATTGCTCAGGGATCAGGGTGAAGCGCTGCAGGAATTGGCGGGTGAATTTCATGTGCTACTTGGTGAGCTGGAAAAAGCAGGCAAACCGATGGCGTCAATTCATCGTGGGTTGGGGCAGGGGCTTTATTCGGCGGATAAAGCCATTCGACATATTTTTACTCATGTAATGGGTGACTGGAGTTTCCCAAATGCAGTTGCCTATAACCTGCTGATGTTGCTGGGTACAACTGCGGCTGGAGCGCTACTGGCAAAAAGTGCATTGGCGGCGCATCGCCAACTTGAAAAAGGTGAGGGCAACGCTGAATTCTGTCGCAACAAGATAATTACTGCGCAGTTTTATGCCGAACACTTAATGCCGAGAACAACCAGCTATATGCAGGCGATTACCGCTGGCCACGATTCAATTATGGCTTTGCCTGAAGATCAGTTTTAACTTATTTTACGGTCACTACGCTCGACAAAATCACCTGTAGCTACTCTGGAGTTGTTGGTAGAAGTAGCTTGAGTGTTTTCAGGTGTGGAGCCAGACATGAATTAGGCATTGCTTGCTGTGACACGCCATAGACCCCTCTCTGGGGGCTCGCTGGCCACGGTCACACCAAGCAATACCCAATCCATGTCTCTCAGATTTGTGAGAGAGCTATGATCTTCAGATCAGTCCTTACTGTGTAACAGCTGAATAAATGCATTAGCAGCGTTAGACAGTGTCTTGTCGCGGTGATGAATATAGCCAAGCTGTCGTTCCAAACTGTGTTTGCTTATTGCCATGGCGGAGATACTTTGATCAATCATGGTGTCCGGCAAAACACTCCAGCCCATACCACTGGATACCATCCCTTTGATGGTCTCCAGATAATTAGTGGTCATGGCGACATTCAGGGTTAATTTTTGATTCTCAAATAACTCACTGACGATTTGGCCGGTATAGGTGTTCAGCTCTGGAAGTATCGCTGGGAATTTCTCCAGATTTTGCAGTAATGGCGGCTCGCTTGTTAGAGGGTGGTCTGGCGCACATACAAAAGACAGCGGATCATTCCAGACGGGAACTGAGACAATTTTGCTGTGTGGTGTTGATGTAAGTGTTATCAGGGCCAATTCATCATGTCCGTGCAGAACACTGTCATATGCCTGTTCAGAGTCCATAAATGCCACATCCAGATGGACTTTCGGGTATTGCTGAGTGAATGTCTTGAGTACTGGCGGGAGTCGTCTCAAGCCAATATGGTGGCTGATGGCAAGTTTCAGGGTGCCAGCAACCGAGCCGCTCAGGTCGGCGATTGCCTGGCGAGTAGCGTCCAGTTCGCGAAGGATATGCCGTGCTCTTGGCAGTAATTCCTTGCCACTTTCTGTCAGGGATACTGTGCGAGCGATGCGGTCAAAGAGTCGGCAGTCCAGCTGTTGTTCCAAAAGGGCAATGCGCTTGCTGACTGCAGATTGGGTGAGGTGCAGTTGTTCAGCAGTAGTGGAGAAAGAACTGGTCTCGGCTACCGTGACAAAGGCTTCCAGTAGTAATGTGTCCATAAGTTGCTCGTATTCCTAATTGGAATCATTTGGATAAATAGAATGAATTTATTTTATTCAAATGTCGAGCTAGACTGCCATTAAATTTCGATAACCACGACTATTCGGGAGTATTCAACGTGGCAGGTAAAACTCTCTATGACAAGCTGTGGGACGCCCACCTTGTCAAACAGCGCGAAGACGGCACGGCGCTGATCTATATCGACCGTCAGCTTCTGCATGAAGTGACTTCCCCGCAAGCCTTTGAAGGCCTGCGCATTGCTGGTCGCAAGCCGTGGCGCATTGACGCCAACCTGGCTACTCCTGACCACAATGTTCCGACGACCTCTGCTGAGCGCTCTGCCGGTGTGGATGGTATTGAAGATGAGACTTCCCGAATCCAGGTTAAAACCCTGGATGAGAACTGTCACGAATTCGGTATTGTCGAGCACGGTATCAATGATCCCGGTCAGGGCATTGTTCACGTAGTTGGCCCTGAGCAGGGCGCAACACTGCCGGGTATGACGGTTGTGTGCGGTGACTCTCACACTTCAACTCATGGTGCCTTGGGTGCTCTGGCACATGGTATTGGTACTTCTGAAGTTGAGCACGTGCTGGCAACCCAGTGCCTGATCCAGCGCAAAATGAAGAACATGCTGATCAAAGTTGACGGCAAGCTCGGTGCAGGTGTTACGCCAAAAGACGTGGTACTGGCCATTATCGGCAAAATCGGTACTGCGGGTGGCAACGGCTGCGCCATCGAATTTGGCGGTCAGGTATTCCGTGATATGTCTATGGAAGGTCGCCTGACTGTTTGTAACATGGCTATCGAGGCCGGTGCCCGGGCCGGTATGGTGGCGGTGGATGGCACTACCATCGAGTATGTAAAAGGCCGCCCATATGCGCCTAAAGGCGAGGACTGGGATCGCGCGGTTGAGTACTGGAATACCCTGCACAGCGACGACGATGCCGAGTTCGATATTGTTGTTGAATTGAACGGCTCTGAAATTATTCCACAGGTTTCATGGGGTACTTCTCCAGAAATGGTTCTGCCTGTGGACGCGAAAGTGCCAAGTCCGGAAGATGCCACTGACCCGGTAAAACGTGAAGGTATTGCTCGTGCTCTGGAATATATGGGATTGACTGCCGGTCAGGATATCTCCAGCATTCCGGTAGATCGTGTATTTATCGGTTCCTGCACCAACTCGCGCATTGAAGATTTGCGTGAAGCTGCCGCTGTTGCGAAAGGTCGCAAGGTTGCAGGCAGCGTTAAACAAGTATTGGTTGTTCCCGGTTCACAGTCCGTAAAGGCAATGGCTGAAGCGGAAGGCCTGGACAAGATCTTCATCGAAGCTGGCATGGAATGGCGTGAGCCAGGTTGCTCAATGTGTCTTGCCATGAATGCCGACAAGCTTGGCAATGGCGAGCACTGTGCCTCTACCTCCAACCGCAACTTCGAAGGCCGTCAGGGATTTGGTGGCAGAACCCACCTGGTTAGTCCGGCAATGGCTGCTGCCGCTGCAGTAGCGGGCCACTTTACCGATGTTCGCACAATGATGGAGGCCTGAGCCGTGGAAAAGTTTACTGTACACACCGGTATTGCAGCGCCTATGGATCGCGCCAACGTCGATACCGACATGATTATCCCCAAGCAATTCCTGAAATCGATCAAGCGTACCGGTTTTGGTGTCAACCTGTTTGATGAGTTGCGCTATCTGGATGAAGGTTATCCTGGGCAGGACTGTTCCAACCGTCCCGTAAATGAAAATTTTGCCCTGAACAAACCCCGTTACAAAGGTGCCTCTATTTTGTTGGCGCGGGAAAACTTTGGTTGCGGTTCCAGTCGTGAGCACGCACCTTGGGCGCTGGTGGATTACGGATTTCGTTGCATTATCGCACCGAGCTATGCCGATATTTTCTTTAACAACAGCTTTAAAAACGGTCTGTTACCGATCGTGCTGGATGCTGAAATTGTTGACCAGCTGTTCAAGGCAGTTGAAGCCAGTGAAGGTTACGAGCTGACAATTGATCTGGAAAACCAGTTGATCAAGCGCCCGGGCGGTGAAGATATTCCATTTGAAGTGGACGCTTTCCGCAAGCACTGCTTACTGAATGGCCTGGATGATATCGGCCTGACCCTGCAGGACGCGGAAGATATCAAAGCCTTTGAAACCAACTGGCAGCAGCAATGCCCCTGGTTGTTTGGCGCAATTAAATAATCTCCGTCATCCCCGCGCAGGCGGGGATCCACATTTTGGATGCAAGTGAATTCCCTTTTCCACGGGAATGACTGATTAAAGATCATTGAAAATATTGAGACACACGATGACTAACAACGTATTGATTCTTCCCGGCGATGGCATTGGCCCGGAAATTGTCACCGAAGCCGAGCGCGTTCTCCGTGCAGCGGACCAGAAATTTAATCTTGGCCTGAATTTCGAACACGGCCTGCTGGGTGGTGCAGCTATCGATGAGCATGGCGTTCCTTACCCGGATGATACCGCCGCCAAAGCGAAGGCAGCTGACGCTATCTTGTTGGGCGCCGTTGGCGGCCCGAAGTGGGATAAGCTGGATCGTGCCATTCGCCCAGAAAAGGGGCTACTGGCAATCCGTTCACAGCTAGGCCTGTTTGGTAACCTGCGCCCGGCAATTCTCTATCCGCAACTGGCTTCTGCGTCATCACTTAAGCCAGAAGTGGTTTCGGGGCTGGATATCCTGATTGTTCGCGAGCTGACCGGTGGTATTTATTTCGGTGAGCCTCGCGGAATCCGCACGCTGGAAAACGGCGAACGCGAAGGTTACAACACCTACAAATACAGTGAGTCCGAAATTCGCCGTATCGGTGTGGTGGCATTTGAATCTGCACGCAAGCGCGGCGGTCGTGTTTGCTCGGTGGACAAGGCAAACGTGCTTGAAGCTACCGTTCTGTGGCGCGAAATCATGGAAGAGGTTGCCAAGGATTATCCCGATGTCGAGCTGAGCCATATGTACGTGGACAACGCTGCCATGCAGCTGGTTCGCGCACCCAAGCAGTTTGATGTAATGGTTACTGGCAATATGTTTGGTGACATTCTCTCCGATGCGGCCGCTATGCTGACCGGCTCCATCGGCATGCTGCCTTCAGCATCTTTGGATGCCTCCGGTAAGGGTATGTACGAGCCTTGCCACGGCTCTGCACCTGATATTGCCGGGCAAGGCATTGCCAACCCGCTGGCGACTATCCTGTCGGCTGCAATGATGTTGCGCTACTCGCTGAACATGACTGAAGCTGCGGATGCCATTGAGCAAGCGGTAAATGCGGTTCTGGATCAAGGCAAGCGTACTCCGGATATCCATACGGAAGGGGACGTGAAAGTAAGCACAGCTGAAATGGGGGATGCTGTTGTAGAAGCGCTGCTCTCAGCCTAATTGGTCAAATTGATAACTAAAGATTGAAATTTAATTGATTTGATTTCAATTTTGTCGGTTTGACGATTTTTATCCGCTCAAAGCGGAAAAGACAGGGGCGGATAGTGTACACTTCCGTCCCTTTTCTTTTGGGGTAAGTGCTTTGGACAGGCCATACTCCAAGTTAAAGTCACCACAAGTAATGACACTCGAGGCAGACTAATGAAACAAGTTGGATTTATAGGTTGGCGTGGCATGGTTGGCTCCGTTTTGATGGAGCGTATGCGTGCTGAAAATGATTTTGCCGATATCAACCCGATCTTCTTCACCACCTCACAGGTGGGTCAGGAAGGTCCGGCTGAGGCAAATGCAACACTTAAAGACGCCACAGATATTTCCGAATTGACGAAAATGGACATTATTGTCACCTGTCAGGGCGGCGACTATACCAAGGAAATCTACCCGAAACTGCGCGAGTCAGGTTGGAATGGCTACTGGATTGATGCCGCTTCTGCACTGCGTATGGATGACAGCGCACTTATCGTACTGGATCCGGTTAACCTGAATGTGATCAAGGACGGCATTGCCAACGGCGTTAAGAACTTTGTCGGTGGTAACTGCACTGTCAGCCTGATGCTGATGGCGATGGGTGGCCTATTCAAAAACAACCTGGTGGAGTGGGTCAGTGCCATGACCTACCAGGCGGCGTCCGGTGCCGGTGCCCGCAACATGCGAGAGCTGATCAGCCAGATGGGTATGATTCGTGATGATGTTGCTACCGAGCTGGCTGACCCGGCCTCTGCGATTCTTGAAATTGATCGCAAAGTGGCTGCCACCATGCGCAGCGAAGCGTTTCCGACCGACAACTTTGGTGCGCCACTGGCAGGAAGCTTGCTGCCATGGATTGATGTTGAGCTGGAAAGCGGCCAATCCAAAGAGGAGTGGAAAGCCCAGGTTGAGACCAACAAGATCCTGCGCACTGACAAAGTGATCCCGGTGGATGGCGTTTGTGTTCGTATCGGTGCGATGCGTTGTCACAGCCAGGCGCTTACCGTCAAACTGACCAAAGATGTCCCTATGGACGAGGTTGAATCCATGCTGGCTGAAGCCAACGATTGGGCGAAGGTTGTTCCCAATCACCGCGAGGACAGCCTGCGCGACCTGACTCCAACTGCTGTGACCGGACACTTGCATGTACCGGTAGGTCGACTGCGCAAAATGCACATGGGCGGTGAATACCTGTCTGCGTTTACCGTAGGTGACCAATTGTTGTGGGGTGCCGCCGAACCGCTGCGCCGCATGTTGAGAATTTTGCTGGAATCCTGAAATGACCGAATTTAGGCAGACATACGATATTGCTGTAGTTGGTGCCACTGGCGCCGTCGGTGAGGCCATCCTGAATATCTTGGCTGAGCGTGATTTTCCTGTTGGTGAGCTCTATCCGCTTGCCAGTGAGCGCTCGGCCGGCGAGATGGTTACCTTCAAGAACCGCTCAGTTGAAGTGCAAAATCTGGCGGAGTTTGATTTTTCCAGAGTCCAGATTGCGCTGTTTTCAGCTGGCGGTTCTGTGTCTGCCCAATACGCGCCGGAAGCCGCTGCTGCCGGCTGCGTGGTTATCGATAACACCTCTGAATTTCGCTATGACCCCGATGTGCCGCTGGTGGTGCCGGAGGTCAATCCGGATGCGCTGGCGGGATACAGTGCTCGAAATATCATTGCCAACCCCAATTGCTCTACCATTCAGATGCTGGTAGCTCTGAAGCCGATTCACGACGAGGTGGGTATTGATCGCATCAATGTCTGTACCTATCAGTCGGTTTCTGGAAGTGGCCGCAAGGGGATTAACGAGCTGGCTGGCCAGACGGCCAAGCTGCTGAACGGTTTGCCGGCGGAAGAGAAGGCTTACCCGAAGCAGATTGCCTTTAATGTTCTGCCGCAGATTGATGCCTTCCAGGATAATGGTTATACCCGCGAAGAGATGAAAATGGTCTGGGAAACCCAGAAAATTTTCGGCGATGACACCATTCGTGTGAATCCAACCTGTGTGCGAGTGCCGGTGTTTTATGGCCATTCAGAGGCAATACATGTGGAAACACGTGTGCCTATCACTGTTGATGAGGTTCGCGCCCTGATGATTGATGCACCGGGCGTTGAGTTGCTGGATGAGCATGTCGACGGCGGTTATCCGACCCCGGTAGGTGAGGGGGCCGGCAAGGATGCGGTGTATGTGGGCCGTATTCGCGAGGATATTTCTCACCCAAATGGCATCAACTTGTGGGTAGTTGCTGACAACCTTCGTAAGGGAGCTGCCCTAAATAGTGTACAGATCGCAGAATTGCTGATAGAAAGCTATCTATAATGATTTCTGCATAGCTTGGCATTGCATCCCATGTTTTCGTATGATTGTTTTTAATGTGGGATGCAATCTGACCGGTCATATACGTGTCGAATAGCTATATTATAAAGATATAACAACGCAAACGGGATTAATGGATATGGCTTTGCGGAAGAAGGCTCAAATTGGTGCGGCACTGTCTCTGCTCTTTTCTCAGGCAGCACTGTCTGTAGGACTCGGTGATATCACTCTGAATTCTGCGCTCAATGAACCACTCGATGCCGAGATTGAGCTGCTGAATGTCGGGGATCTCTCTGACGTTGAAATGCTGGTTGCTCTGGCGAGTAATGAAGACTTCGCCCGCACTGGTGTGGCGCGTGAGTTCTTTCTGACGGATCTTAAATTTACTGTCGACCTCACTGACAGTAGGCCGATGATTCGCGTCAAATCCCAAAAGCCCGTCCGCGAGCCTTATCTCGATTTTCTGGTTGAGTTGCAGTGGCCATCTGGTCGATTGCTGCGTGAGTACACGCTGCTGGTAGACCTGCCTGTCTTTGCGGAAGAGCAATCCAAGCCCAAAGTGGTTAATGCTCCAGCTGCAAGCTCTACTGTCTCATCTACTCGGACCCCGGTGGCGCAGCCATCAAAGCCAGTAATTGCTGGTGATGGTGAGTATACCGTTGAGAGTGGTGATACCCTCTGGCGAATAGCTAGTCGAGCCAAAACAGATAATGTTTCTGTACAGCAGAGCATGCTTGCAATCCACAAGTTAAACCCTCAGGCGTTTATCAATGGCGACATAGACCGCCTCAAAAGAGGGGCTGTACTGCGTTTGCCTCAAGGGCACCAGATGGGCGAGGTCTCCGCACGCGAAGCGATTCTTGAGGTGGCCAGCCTTTCCGGTAGCGAACAAAGCTCTGATGGCGCTCTGATTGACGCTGTAGAGGAGGTCACTTCCCAGTCTTCCGTCGAAGCTGAGCCAGCTGGTCGACTCAAGCTGAGTGCTGCACAACCCGAGGTGACTGGAAATAGCAGTGCCACTGCCCTGGACCTTGAAGGTGTCGAGGGTGGCTCAAACGCAGCAGAAGAAGAGCGGCTTGAGAATGAGTTGGCTATCGCCGAGGAGGAGTTGGCACTGCGGGATAGGGAGCTTGCCGAAGAGCGTGATCGCGTTGCCAAGCTTGAAGAGCGCATCGCAACGATGCAGCGCATGATCGAAGTAAAAGATTCAACAATGAGCGATGTGCAGCAGATGGCTGCTCAATCTGCTGAACCATCTTCTGACGTTGAGCCAGCAGCAGAAGAGGTAACTTCGGAGTCTGTCGCTAAAGTAACTTCAGCGCCGACAGAAAAACAGGTTGGCACCAGCTTTTTTGAGGAATTTAAATACTACCTGATTGCAGGTGGTGCGCTGTTGGTTACCTTGCTGTTGTTCCTGGTAGGGCGTCGCAAAAAACCTGCTTATGAAGATAATTCCATTGACTTCGATCAGCCGGTAGAACCTGTGATTATTGAGCCTGAGCTGCCAGAAGAAGATTACGAAGAGGAAGTGGTTGCCCTGGATGATATCGATCTTTCCGAGGATGATGATCTGTTTGTTGACCCCGACAAACAAGGTGAGCAAGAAGATTTCGAGCAAGCTGAGCAGCCATTAACTGCTGAGTTTGAGAGTGAGGCTGCTGAGTCGGCTGATGAAATGCTGTTGAATGAAGATCAGCAGTGGCTCACTACCGAGTCGGAAGTGCAGGATGAAACAGAAGAGGAGCACGAGAGTAAGCTGGATTTTGACCTTAATCTCGACCTTAACGAAATTGATGTGTCTGACCTGGAAGACGAGAAAGATCCAGCCGCAGAAAGTGATCTGAGTGCCGAGGAGCTGGATGAAGTTAGCTTTGATTTGGACTCAGGCGCTGGCTCAGTATCGGACGATGATTTTGACCTTCTGGATGAGGGGGATGAAATCTCCACTAAGCTGGACCTGGCTCAGGCGTATCTGGATATGGGTGACGCCGACGGTGCTCGCGAGATTCTCGAGGAAGTAATAGAGGATGGCTCACAGGAACAGCAGGAAAGAGCGAAGGGAATGCTGGAGTCATTGAGCTAAATGTCAGATCTGCCCTGGGTCTATCAGCGCAATTGCCGAATGCGCGCTGATGACCCGATGCCAGAAGGCATGCACCGAATAGCTGCCGTCGTTGAATACGACGGCAGTCTCTTTTGTGGCTGGCAAAGACAGAGCCACAGCCCAAGCGTTCAGGCTGAAGTTGAGCGGGCACTTTCAAAAGTGGCCGCTGAGCCAATCACGGTTGCCTGTGCGGGTCGAACAGATACTGCAGTGCATGGCACTAACCAGATCATTCATTTTGATACATTGGCTGTACGCGCTCCTCACAACTGGATAATGGGGGCTAATGCCAACTTGCCGAAAGGTATAAGGTTGCATTGGGCAGGCGAGATGCCTAAAGAGTTTCACGCTCGATTCAGTGCTGCAGCCCGCACATACCGTTATGTTATCTACAACGGGCCTTACAGGCCTGCACTGGGTCACTCTGGACTGACCTGGGAGAGGCGCCCCCTGGATGTTTTATCAATGCAGAAAGCTGCAAAGCATCTGGTTGGTGAGCACGACTTTTCGTCTTTTCGCGCCGCTGGTTGCCAGTCCAATAGCCCTAATCGAGATATGCATTATGTAGAAGTCTGGCGGCAGGGTAGTCTTGTAATCATTGAGTTGCGAGCAAATGCCTTTCTCCTCCATATGTGCCGGAATATAGCCGGTTCGTTGATGGCTGTTGGTTCAGGTGAGCGAGAGCCGGATTGGATGGCACAATTAATGTCTGCTCGTGATCGCAATCAGGCTGATATAACAGCGCCACCTAATGGCCTGTATCTTGTGAGTGTTGATTATCCGGAGCCTTTTGAGTTGCCTGATCTATCTCCTGGACCGCACTTTGTGCCTGATCCCCTGAAACACCCGCCGTGCAAGGAGCGGTTGTTCCCCTGAACTGTGAATAGAGCCACTGCTGGTAGGGTGGGTTTTACTGGTCGCAGATTATTGTTTTTGTTAGAATTCCTCGCTTTATTGCGGCAGCCACCGGACTCTGGAGTGCACTTGACAGCAACTCGCGTGAAAATATGCGGTATCACCTCCGTTGAGGATGCGATCGTTGCAGCAAATGCCGGTGCCGATGCGATTGGTCTGGTGTTCTATTCGGGCAGTTCCCGCAATGTCAGTGCACAGTGTGCAGCTCAGATAGCCCGTGCAGTTGGTCCCTATACCTCGGTAGTTGGTTTATTCGTTAATGCCTCAGTTGAAGAGGTGGAGGCTGTAGTTGCCGAAGTGCCATTGCATATACTGCAATTCCATGGAGATGAGTCGGCAGAGTTTTGTCGTCAGTTTGATCGCCCGTGGTATAAGGCACTGCGAATGAGCCCGGATCTTGATCCGGTTGATGAGATTGAGCGCTGGCAAGGTGCCAGTGGAGTTTTATTTGACTCCTGGCAGCCCGGTAAATATGGCGGTACCGGTGAGACTTTTGACTGGCAGCGCTTGCCAAAAGCTGAAACTCCGTTTGTACTGGCCGGAGGTTTGAACCCAGAAAATGTCACAGAGGCGGTTAAGCTAGTAAAGCCTTACGGGGTTGATGTGAGTGGCGGGGTAGAGTCTGCTCCAGGCAAAAAGTGCCCCCAGAAAATTGAACTTTTTATAGAACGCGCTAAATCTGTCACTTGGTAAGAGTCGACGGATAAATTAATACGAGTCATTTTACGATGTCGAAACAAGATTACAGTCAGGTACCCGACACCAAGGGCCATTTTGGGCCGTATGGTGGACGCTTTGTTTCTGAAACCTTGATCCACGCTCTCGATGAGCTGGAAAAAAATTACGAAAACCTGAAATCAGACCCTGAATTGCAAGCCGAGTTTGATCGCGACCTGGCTCATTACGTCGGTCGACCTTCACCTTTGTATCATGCTGAGCGATGGTCCAGAGAAGTTGGTGGTGCCCAGATTTACCTCAAGCGTGAGGACCTCAACCACACTGGCGCCCACAAGATTAATAACACAATTGGCCAGGCTCTTCTGGCCAAGTACAGCGGTAAAACCCGGGTCATTGCCGAAACCGGTGCTGGTCAGCATGGTGTTGCCTCAGCGACCGTATGTGCCCGCCTTGGGCTTGAGTGTCATGTTTATATGGGCGAGGAAGATGTACGGCGCCAGGCGCTCAATGTCTATCGAATGAAACTGCTTGGTGCCACGGTACACCCGGTATCATCCGGCTCTCGTACCCTAAAAGATGCTATGAACGAAGCGATGCGGGATTGGGTTACCAATGTCGACAATACCTTTTACATCATCGGCACTTGTGCGGGTCCTCACCCATACCCGGAGCTGGTGCGCAATTTTCAGTCGGTAATCGGTCGCGAGGCCCGTGAACAGTGCCTCGAAATGACCGGCAAACTTCCAGACGCACTGGTTGCCTGTGTCGGTGGTGGGTCTAACGCTATCGGCCTTTTCCACCCGATGCTGGCTGATGAAACTGTCGCTATGTATGGCGTTGAGGCAGGTGGCCTAGGTATCGAAACAGGTAGTCACGCTGCGCCTCTTACAGTCGGTGTACCCGGAGTCTTGCACGGTAACCGAACCTACCTGATGGAAGATGACGACGGACAGATTATTGAAACCCACTCCGTTTCGGCTGGTCTTGATTACCCGGGCGTAGGCCCTGAGCATGCCTGGCTGAAAGATCAGGGTCGGGTAAATTATGTCGCAATCAATGACGATGAGGCGCTTGAAGCATTCAGGAAATTGACCCGAATTGAAGGTATTATGCCGGCCCTTGAGTCGAGCCATGCACTGGCTTACGCCGAAAAGTTGGCAAAAACCATGTCACCGGATCAGGTGATTGTTGTTAACCTCTCGGGGCGTGGTGATAAAGATATTTTGACCATGGCCGAGATTGACGACATTACCGTCTAAGGATTTTCAGTGAACCGAATCAACCAAAAACTGACAACACTTCGGGCTCAAGGTCGAAAGGCGTTAGTTCCTTACATTGTAGCTGGTGATCCATTCAAGGAAATTACTGTGCCAGCGATGCACGCACTGGTGGCAGCAGGTGCCGATATTCTTGAAATTGGTGTGCCGTTTTCCGACCCAATGGCAGAAGGTCCGGTAATTCAGCTGGCGCATGAAAGGGCGCTGAAGCACAAGACCAGTTTGCGTAATACCCTTGCCATGGTGGCAGAGTTTCGTGAACACGATGACGAGACTCCGGTAGTTTTGATGGGCTACGCCAATCCCGTCGAAAAAATGGGTTACCAGCAGTTTGCTGAGCAGGCGCAATTTTCAGGTGTTGATGGTGTACTTACAGTGGACCTCCCGCCTGAGGAAGCTGAGGATTTTACGAAAATCCTGCGTCAGCACGGCCTGGAAAATATTTTCCTGATTGCACCGACCACAACCCTGAGCAGGGAAAAGAGTATCGCCGAGCTTGCGGGCGGCTATATTTATTATGTTTCCCTGAAAGGTGTCACTGGTGCCGGGCATCTGGACGTTGAATCGGTTCAACAAAAAGTGGCGGAAATTCGCACGCTGACAGATCTTCCTGTATGCGTAGGCTTTGGCATTAAAGATGGAGCCACGGCGCGAGCAGCTTCTTCATCTGCCGATGGAGCCGTTGTGGGAAGTGTCCTGGTCAATGCCATGGCAGAGCAGGCAAAACTGAATTCAGATGCAAACCAAATTACCGAGTCCATCGCCAGCATTGTAAAAGAAATGCGTGCGGCACTGGACGAACAAGTTTAAGCAGATAATTTGACGGAAAGCGATATGAGCTGGCTAAACAAGATCAGACCCCAAGGGCTCACTACACAGAAAAAAGACCGCACCCAAAGTGTCCCGGAAGGTCTTTGGAAAAAGTGTCCGAAGTGCAGTGCTCCTTTATATCGACCAGAGCTGGAGCGTAACCTGGATGTATGTCCGAAGTGCGACCATCACATGCGAATTGGCGCACGTCGCCGTTTGGATGTTTTTCTCGATAAAGATAATCGTCAGGAAATCTGCACTGATGTATTACCGATTGATCGCCTGAAATTCAAGGATGTTAAAAAGTACAAGGATCGCCTGAGCGATGCGCAAAAAGCCACTGGTGAAAAAGACGCTGTTGTCGCCATGCGCGGTGAGCTTAAGGGTATGCCGATTGTTGTGGTGGCTTTCGAGTTTGCGTTTCATGGTGGCTCTATGGGTTACGTTGTCGGTGAAAAGTTCACCCGTGCAGCCAAGTTGGCACTGGAGGAAAATATTCCACTCATCTGCTTCCCGGCCACTGGCGGAGCGCGCATGCAAGAAGCATTGATCTCCCTGATGCAGATGGCAAAAACCAGCGCCATTATCGAGAAGCTCAAGCAGCAGGGTACGCCGTACTTCTCAATCATGACCGATCCGGTTTATGGTGGAGTTTCTGCCAGTTTGGCACTGCTCGGTGATATTAACGCCGCAGAACCTGGTGCACGTGCCGGTTTCGCCGGGCCGAATATTATCGAGCAGACCATTCGACAGAAACTGCCAAAAGGATTCCAGCGTGCGGAATTCCTGTTGGAGCATGGCGCAATTGACATGATTATTCCTCGCGGTGACATGCGCGATACAGTAGCTCGTCTACTGGCCAAGTTTACCGGTCGTGAGGCTTTTGAGACTGAAGAGTCGGATAGCTGAATCGTACGTGAGCAATAGCCTGCAAGGGTGGCTGAAACTACTGGAATCACGCCACCCCACTGAAATTGATTTAGGACTTGAGCGAGTCGGTGATGTATTTAGCCGCCTCGCTTTTGTTCGTCCTGCGCCCCGGATAATTACCGTTGGTGGTACTAACGGAAAAGGTTCCTGTGTCGCTTTTCTTGAGGCGATGCTGCTGGCAGCAGGTAAAACTGTAGGTGCCTACACTTCGCCGCACCTGTTGCGCTTCAACGAACGCGTGCGCATTAATGGCCACTCTGCCAGCGATGAGCAATTCTGCAGGGCCTTTGAGCAGGTTGAGGTTGCGCGTGGTGATGTTAGCCTGAGCTATTTCGAGTTCACCACTTTGGCTGCATTTGTGGTGATAGCTGAGGCTGGCGTTGATGTCGCATTGATGGAGGTCGGCCTCGGCGGTCGCCTCGATGCAGTCAATTTGCTCGATGCAGATATTTCTATTATCACCAGTATCGACCTTGATCATCAGGATTGGCTGGGTGATACACGCGAAGCAGTAGCGGTTGAGAAGCTCGGTATCGCCAGGGCTGGTAAGCCACTGCTGGTTGGTGAGCAGCAATTGCCCATCAATTTTGAATCTGTCGTCAATGAGATTCGTGCAGCGAGCTGCTATCTGGGACGCGACTTTCAGTACCCATCTGAGCTGCCGCAACCATCACTGCCGCTGCCTAGCGTAGCCTGTGCGATAAAAGCCGCCGAAATTCTGAACATATCGCTGTCAGTTGACACCAAGGCCCGCCTGGTTCAGGAAACCGGTCTGTCCGGCCGTTTTCAGCGCTTTTCGGTTAATGGTATTGACTTGGTGCTGGATGTGGCGCACAACCCAGCTGCGGCGGCCATGTTGGCTCAAAAGATGGTTGCAAACGATTTTAATGGTTGCACTGCTGTGACCGCGATGATGGCCGACAAAGACATTGATGGTGTGCTGGATATTCTCACTCCCGGTGTCGGAAAGTGGGTTGTCTGTGATTTGCCTGGGAATCAGCGTGCAGCCAGTGCAGAACTTCTGGCTGGCAAGCTGACAGATCATGGCAGTTCACCTCTAATTGCCGGCTCTGTCTGTGACGCACTGGATAATCTATTGGCAACTGGCCAGGAAGGCGATAGGGTGCTTGTGTTTGGCTCATTTTTCACTGTTGCGGCAGCACTTGAATGGTTGCAGCAGCGGGGCATAACCCTTTGATCTTGGGAGTAGAGCATTGAACGACGGATTGAAGCAGCGGATCGTCGGGGCACTTGTTCTGGTGGTGATTGCAGTTATTTTCCTGCCAATGGTGTTTAATTTCGATGCCGAGCGCATCATAGATCGTACCAGTCAAATTCCACCCAGGCCCCAGATTGAACCGGTAACCGTAGCCGAACCGGACCGGCCAGCGGATATCGATTACCCTGCCGAGTTGGATAAAGCCTATCAATTTGATCAGTCCCGAACCGAGGTTGAGGCTGAAATAGCTGCGGCAAAACAACAACCTGGATCTTCTGATGCTGAAATGGCCCGGGACGAGCAGCCAAAAGTGCAAAATGAACCTGAGCCGCCAAAGCTGAGCGAGCAAAACCTGCCTGAAGGCTGGGTGATTCAGGTGGGCAGTTTCAAGGAGCAGGAAAAAGCTCAACAACTGGTCGAGAAACTTATTACAGATGGCTACAAGGCCTATCAGAGAGAGGCGCGACGTCAGGGCTACTTTCGAGTTTATGTGGGCCCGAATATCGATAAAGGCACAGCCCAGAAGCACCAGCAGGATATTGACCGCAAATACCGCGTGAAATCCCTGTTACTCAAGTTTGAGTCATAGCACAGTCTGTCTGGTACAATGCACGCTTATCTAAACCAACCTGGAATTACCCGATGATTTGGGCCGACTGGGCTATTATCGCCATTGTTGGAGTTTCCGCACTGATCAGTGTGGTTCGTGGCTTTGTACGGGAGGCATTGTCCCTGGTTGTGTGGGTTGCAGCACTCTTTGTCGCGATGACTTTTTACCCGCAAGTCACCCAGTGGCTGACAAATCTGATTGAAACCCCATCGTTGCGCCAGGCTGCCGCCTGGTTGGGGCTGTTTGTTCTGACCTTGATAGTTGGTGGCATCGTCAATTACCTGATTTCGCAACTTGTCAGGGCGACAGGTCTCACAGGGACCGATCGCTTTCTGGGAATGTTGTTTGGTACGGCCAGGGGGCTGTTGGTTGTATTAGTGATTTTGATTTTATTGCCACAAGCTCTCCCGGTTACCCAGGATGCCTGGTGGCATGAATCAGTTCTGATTCCTTATTTTTTGAAATTTGAAGGCTGGGCACGCACTGCGGGCGCGGCCATTTATGAATGGGCTGGTGGCTTTTTCTGAAAGCAACTGGTGACAGAGTAACTATTAAATTTATTTTTCGAAGTTAAAGGTGCATTGAAGTATGTGTGGCATAGCCGGCATTTTTGGACATAGCGACGTCAATCTCGAACTGTATGACGCATTGACCATGTTACAGCATCGGGGGCAGGACGCCGCTGGCATAACGACCTTCAAGAATGGCGTATTCCATCAGCGCAAGGATAATGGCCTGGTGAAGGACGTATTCCACACTCGTCACATGAAATTGCTGGAGGGCAACATCGGTATTGGCCATGTCCGCTATCCAACGGCTGGAAGCTCCAGTCCGGCATTGGCACAGCCATTTTATGTGAATTCGCCTTACGGCATTTGCATGGCACACAATGGCAACCTGACCAACTCAACGCAATTGCATGAGCACATTTTCAAATCCGATATGCGCCATGTAAATACAGATTCCGACTCTGAACTGCTGCTCAACGTATTTGCTCATGAACTGCAATTACAGGGCAAGCTTCAACCGGAAGCTGACGATATTTTTGCTGCCGTAGAGCGCCTGCACAAGCGTTGTAGTGGTGCATATGCAGTGGTAGGAATTATTGCCAATTACGGCTTGTTCGCGTTTCGTGATCCTTTCGGCATTCGCCCGCTTGTGTACGGTAAGCGTGAAGGCGCAAAAGGTACCGAGTATATGGTGGCCTCAGAGAGTGTTGCACTCGACACCATGGGTTACGAACTGGTACGCAGCATTAAACCCGGTGAAGCACTGTTTGTTGATATGGCAGGTAACCTCCACCTGCGTCAATGTGCACAAAATCCACAGCTGGTTCCCTGTATTTTTGAGCACGTTTATTTTGCCCGCCCGGACTCCATGCTGGACGACATTTCCGTTTACAAGTGCCGTCTGCGTCAAGGTGAAAAGCTGGCGGAGAAAATCCTGAGGGAAATGCCGGATCACGATATCGATGTTGTTATTCCGATCCCCGATACCAGCCGTGTAGCCGCGCAAACCATAGCTGAGCGACTTGGCTTGAAGCTGCGGGAAGGTTTTATGAAAAACCGTTACATCGGCCGTACTTTTATTATGCCAGGCCAGAAGCAACGGAAAAAATCGGTCCGTCAGAAATTAAACCCGAACAAACTCGAATTCCAGGGCAAAAATGTTTTGTTGGTTGACGACTCTATCGTTCGCGGAACAACTTCTGGTGAAATTATCCAGATGGCCCGCGACGCCGGTGCCAATAAGGTTTATATGTCTTCTGCGGCACCAGAGGTAAGACATCCAAACGTCTACGGCATTGATATGCCGGCTGCCAGTGAATTGATTGCTTACAACCGCACAGTTGAAGAAATTTGCGAGTTGATCGGTGCAGACAAACTGATATACCAGGATTTGGAAGATCTGGTAGAAGCGGCAAAAGAGGGTAACAGCGATATTGAAGAATTCGATTGCGCTGTATTTGATGGCAAGTACATCACTGGTGACATTGACGAAGCGTATTTCGATGCCTTGAAAGCGGCACGCAGCGATAGCGCAAAAAACAAAAAGAAAGGTGATGCACCTGAGCCTACCGACTTGATCGGTATTCACAACGCTTCAGCGAACTGAGAATTGTAAGTAAGGGTTTCAAATGTCGGACAGCAAAGATAAATCAGCGCTAGAGAACGCTGGCCTGGATACTCTGGCCATTCGCTCGGGAATCTCACGCTCACACGAGCATGAACATTCCGAAGCACTGTTTTTGACTTCCAGCTTCACGTTTAACAACGCTGAAGAGATGGCAAAAACCTTTGCTGATGAGCGTGTGGGCAACGTATACAGTCGCTACACCAACCCTACAGTTCGTGCCTTTGAGCAGCGTATTGCGGCGATGGAAGGTGCAGAGCAGGGCGTTGGTACGGCTTCTGGTATGGCAGCCATAATGACTACCTTTATGGCGTTGCTGAATGCTGGTGATCATCTGGTTTGTTCCAAGGATGTATTTGGTTCAACCACTGCGATGCTCACCAAGCATCTTTGTCGGTTTGGCCTGGAAGTTACCTTTGTGTCACTCAGCAATCTCGATGAGTGGCGTGCGGCCATTAAGCCAAATACCAAAATGCTGTTTATGGAAACCCCGTCAAATCCTCGTGCCGAAGTGGGTGATATTCGTGCGCTTGCGGATTTGGCTCATAGCATAGATGCACTTTTGGTTGTCGATAACTGCTTCTGTACTCCGGCATTGCAAAAACCGTTGGAGCTTGGGGCTGATATTGTTATTCACTCGGCCACCAAGTATATCGACGGACAGGGTCGAGCATTGGGCGGCGCAGTGGTTGGTCGCAACGAGGAGATGGGCAGTATTCGGGCATTTATTAGAGCATGTGGCCCATCCATGAGTCCGTTTAATGCCTGGGTGTTCCTGAAAGGTTTGGAAACCTTGCGGCTTCGGGTTGAAGCGCACAGTGCCAACGCTCTTGAGCTTGCCCGTTGGTTAAAACAGCATCCAAAAGTCACCAAGGTTTATTACGCCGGATTGGAGGATCACCCGGGCCACGCATTGGCGAAAGCCCAGCAACGTGCTTTTGGTGGTGTTGTCGCGTTTGAAATTGATGGTGGTAGGCAGCAGGCCTGGAAGCTGATTGACAGCGTTCAATTACTGTCACTGACTGCCAACCTTGGTGATGCAAAAACCACGATCGTTCATCCTGCCACAACCACTCACGGCAGCCTGACCGATGAACAGCGCGCCAACGCGGGAATCAAGGATAGTTTGATTCGTGTGGCGGTAGGCCTTGAGGATATTGAAGATATCAAGGCTGACTTGCAACGTGGTTTTGCGGCTATAAGTTAATGCTATTCGCTTAGACCGCATTATTGGTCCTTCCTGTCGTATCCCGGGAGTAACAAAGGCACTTGTACTCACTGACATTGACGCCCTTTGTTACAACCTGGATGACACGCCTACCCAAAGTGGCGCTTCCCCTGATCTAACGCTTAAATGCTTTCAAAATCACAAATTTAGGATTGCTCGCGACAGTCTGGCAATTTCCAAACAGGCGTTTCAATTTTACGTGGTAGCCCAAGTGACGGTTGCCAATTACCCATAGCTCGCCATGCTGCTTTAACACCTTTTTCGACTCTTCAAACATTTGCATTGCAATGTGATCGCCCACGGCATGCTGCTGGTGGAAGGGCGGGTTGTTGAGAATAAGATCTGCACTATCCGGTGCAATCCCCGCCAGGCAGTCAGTTACCTGGAAATTTGCATTTCGATTAGGGAAAGAGCTTTCAAAATTCAGCTTTGCTGACTCTACCGCCATAAATGACTCATCGACAAATGTGATGGTCGACGAAGGGTTCTTGCGGGCGGCGACTATGCCAACCAATCCATTCCCGCAACCCAGATCAATTATTTGTCTGGGCTCATCAATACCCGGAATATGCTCAAGGAAAAAACGAGTGCCGATATCGAGCTTTTCCCTTGAGAAAACATTGGCGTGGTTGTGAATTTGAAAGTCATAACCATCCAGGAAATAGCTGATCGGGTAGGGGTTTTCTTTGTCGACATTTTTCGATAAATCGGGCTCAACAAAAATCAGCCGGGCTTTCTTTTTGGCGAGTGAGGTGCGGGTTTCACCTATTAATTGTTCAAACTGTTTCAGGGTGGAGGTGTGTATTCCTTTGGCCATGCCAGCTGCCAAAACCACACTTTTGCTATCGAGATGTTCCCTAAGACGATAAAGCTGGTCTTCCAGTAGTGACGATGTCTTGGGCACTTTGATCAACACAAGGTCAAATGCCCCCTCAGGCCAATCGAGGCTTGAGTGGAGTGACACGGCTTCAGCGTCGAGATTGTTCCCTGCAAGGTTGGCTTTGCAGCCCTGATGAGCAAGCCATGAGTCACTGACTGACGCGATTTCTTTATTAGAGCCTTTACACAAGCTAACTGCCAAAGCGCCAAAAGTGTCATTGAGAATCAGTATTCGCCTGGTTGAGGTCAGCAGATCTTCCTGCTGGATATGTTCCAGCAAATACTCGTCGGCGGCATCCCAGGCACGAAGAGTTTCACGCTTTCGCCGAGGGTAACGAGCCAACGCCAGACTACCAAATGGGGTGGTGAGTGTTTCCATAACGCATAAGCCAACAAAAAGACTATTAAACCATTTTGACGCACAGCAATTAATAGCCAACTGACGTATTTTGTTACTTCAGTCCTGTACATTCGCTGGTGTGAGCGGCACTATTTCAAACTAGGAAATAGATTCAGGAATGCACTGTCTTCATGAAAAAAGTCGCTGACCAGATTGTCGATGCCATCAGCCAGGTACTGGTGGGTAAAGAGCAGCAGATTCGATTGGCATTAGCCTGTCTGGTGGCTCGTGGCCATTTGTTGATCGAAGACCTGCCCGGAATGGGGAAAACCACGCTGGCTCATGCGCTGGCTCAGGCATTGGGCCTCAGTTATAGCCGTGTGCAGTTTACCAGTGACCTGCTGCCTGCCGACATTCTGGGTGTCTCGGTCTTTGACAAGCAGACAGGTCAGTTCAATTTCCATCAGGGGCCTATCTTTAACCAAGTGATCCTCGCTGATGAAATCAACCGCAGTACGCCAAAGACCCAAAGTGCCTTGCTGGAAGCGATGGCTGAAGGGCAGGTGTCCATTGAAGGCGAAACACGGCCACTGCCACAGCCATTTTTTGTTATTGCCACACAAAACCCTTTTCATCAGTCGGGTACCTTTCCTCTGCCGGAGTCGCAGCTGGATCGTTTTTTGATGAGAATATCCCTGGGTTATCCGGATCTAAAAGCGGAACGACAGCTACTCTCTGGCACTGATCCCAGGGAGCTGCTTAGAGGGCTCAAGGCGGTGGTATCTGCTGATCAACTGGAGCAGATGCAAGGGAGTATCAAAGCGGTGAAAGTATCGGACAGCTTGCTTGATTACCTGCAGAGGCTGATTCATTACACCCGTTCAGACGCGAGCCTGGAGATTGGGATTTCCCCGCGTGGAGCGCTGGGTGCATTGAATTGCGCGAAGGCTTGGGCGCTTCTCGAAGATCGCCACTATGTGATTCCAGAAGACCTTCAGCAGGTACTGCCGGCTGTCTGGGGGCACCGATTGATGGGGCGCGGTGACGCCGGATCACTTCCTGGCGAGCGGCTGGTGACACAGATGCTGAATACCGTCGATATTATCGAATGATGGCAAGTTGGCTAAAAAGGAGCTTCATTCAGTGGCTTGACAGGCGGGTGCCAACTGCAAGGCGCATCCGGCTTGACCAGAACAAGTTGTTTGTTTTCCCTTCCGGTGCCGGATTTGCCTATCTTTTTGTCTTGGTTGTACTCTGGTTGTTAGCGACTAACTACCAGAATAACCTCGTGTTTGGTGTTGCTGTTTTACTCAGTAGTATGTTCATTACAGCGATATTACACAGTTACGCCAATCTTGCCGGCCTCGAGCTACAATTCTCCGGCGCTGAGCCGGTATTTGCAGGCCAAAATGCTCTCTTTGATATTTTAATTTCTCACAATGGAAAGCGTCCCCGGCACAATATTCGATTGAGCTTTAAAGGCGGGCCTGTAGAGGTAGAAAGCCTCGAGCTTGAACCCAAAAAAAATATATTCGTAAGCGCATATACAAGCCGCCGTGGCTTGTTTAAACCCGGACGAGTACGAGTAGAGAGTGTTTACCCGTTGGGTCTGTTGCGGGTGTGGACCTATCTTGATCTGGATTGTCAGGCATTGGTGTACCCAAAACCTATCTTCTCATCTGTTAATCACAATCAACACGCCCCGGCGGATGATGGACGGCTGATAAATGGTAATGGCAGTGATGACTTTATCGGCCTGAAAACTTATGAGAAGGGTGAGCCACTTCAGCAAGTGGCCTGGAAGCAATACGCCAGTGAAAGAGGGTTATTCAGTAAACAATACGGCGACGCAGTTGACGAGCAGTGCTGGCTTGATTGGGATGCGTTTGCCGGGCAGGGAACTGAGCAGCGGTTGTCCAGGCTATGTGGGCAAGCTTTGGAATTGGCTAAGCGCCCTGCGGATTATGGTTTGAAATTACCGAGTGTTGAGATTACTCCCAGTCGTGGAGAAAGTCACTTGCATCAAATCCTGACAGCACTAGCGTTGTTTCAGGAAGGGGATTCAAGGTGACGCCGAGCTGGCAAATTCCCCGATCAGCATTGATGTGGCTGTGGCTGAGTCAAATCGCCATACTGGCGGGCTTGTGGTCGGCGACACCTTTTTGGCTTATAGCGATAGTCGCAGCTGTTTCAGTCTGGCGGCTCCAGATTTATCGAGGTGCATGGAATTACCCGTCACGTCTTGTGAGATTGCTTATAGTGGCCTGTTTTGGGGCTGGAATGTTATTCAGCTTTCGACACCTTGCCGGACTTGAACCATTTACCACTCTGTTACTAGGCGCACTGGCGCTTAAATTACTGGAAACCCATCACCGCCGGGATGCTCTCGTTCTGGTTTATGTCGGTTATGTTGCGGCCACCCTGCAACTTCTCTTCAACCAGTCTATAGGTGCTGCACTCTATGTGTTTAGCTGTCTGGTGATGATCACGGCGGCATTAAACAGTATCTATTCTGCGTCAGACGTTTCGTTGTGGAAGCCTTTAAAGCGTGGGGCATCATTGCTGCTGCAGTCACTTCCCCTGATGCTGTTGTTGTTTCTGGTAATGCCTCGACTGCCGGCATTCTGGACTGTACCAGGGCAACAGTCAGATACAACAGGTGTGAGCGGTGAAATGTCTCCGGGTGATATGACTCGACTGGGACGAAACGGCGCGGTGGCAATGCGGGTGAGCTTTGAAGGCGATGTACCACATGCAAGGCAGCTGTATTGGCGTGGACCCATTCTCACCGACTTTGATGGACGTCGCTGGCAGCAGGCGGAACCTTATGAGTTTGGTGATGGCCGCCATGTATTTTGGCCTGACCAGAAGCCACCCGAGTGGATTAACAAAATTAAGGTACAGGGCGAGCCACTTTCCTACAGCGTTGTTCTGGAGCCAACCCAACAAATCTGGCTGTTCGCGCTACCATTTGCAGTTCCCAGTGAACATAAAGTGGGTTTGACTCGTGAAATGCGGTTGGTCAGTCGTGATCGGGTAACCAGCAAAACGCGCTATGAGGTTAAATCCTGGCCTCAATACCAAGGCTTTTCCAACGAGATAAATCGATATGTGCGCAGCCTTACACTGAGGCTGCCGAAGGGTTATAACCCCAAAACCCTGGAGCTGGCGCAGCGCTGGCGCTCAGAGGTTGATACTGACCTTGAGTATATCGGGAAAGTCCTCGACTGGTTTCATCGCGAATTTACTTACACATTGGAACCCCCACCCCTGAACCGCAATCGTGTTGATGAATTTCTCTGGGATACCCAGCGCGGTTTTTGCGAACATTTTGCCGGAAGTTTCACCGTTTTGATGAGGGCAGCTGGTATTCCTGCAAGGGTGGTTACCGGTTATCAGGGTGGGGAAGTTCATCCGGATGGGTACCTGCTGGTTCACCAGTACAACGCCCATGCCTGGGCAGAGGTATGGCTTGCCGGCAGGGGATGGGTTCGAGTAGATCCAACAGCGGCTGTTGCCCCGGAGCGAATTGAGTTGGGGTTTGAGCACTTTTTTGATGGCAGTGATGCCTTTTCAGGGGATACGCCGTTTTCTCTAAGTCGCTTTCGCCATATTGGCTGGCTCAACGGATTACGACTGCAACTGGATTCCATCAACTATTACTGGGCCAATTGGGTTCTTGGCTATGAGCGTCAACAGCAGTCGCTGCTGGAGCGATTGCTGGGAGGAGCAGAGCATTGGCGTATAGGCAGCTTTCTGGTGGGAGCGGGAATTCTGATTGTTATAGTTTTGGCTTTGCCACTGTTTCTCAGTCGACGATCAAGACACCACCGAGACCTGGCAGATCGTATCTTTGCCAAATTGTGTCGAAAGTTAGCAAAATCAGGGATTGAGCGACAGCCAGGCGAAGGTCCAAGGAGTTATCGGACACGCCTGGAACTCTCTGATGATGCCAGGGCCAAGCAGGCTGCACGTTTAGTGGGTTTGTATGAGCGAATACGCTATGCAGACGATACTAGTCACCTGAATTACTTTATGGCCGGAGTGCGGTCATTATAGTTTTTTTATAGGAGATGACGGATAGCTGCACCAGTCACTCCAGCTGCCTGCGTAGAGTTTGGCATTTTCTACGCCGATTATCGCAAGCGACAGTAAATTCACACACGCAGTAACGCCAGAGCCGCAGTAGATCACCAACTCCTTATCCTGGGGTAAATCTGCCCAGCGGTGCTGAAGGTTTGCAGGGGAGAGCGCCTTCCCATCGGTACCGGTTACCTCCTGCCAGGGGTAGTTCACTGCACCAGGTATATGGCCCGCTACCGGATCAATTGGCTCTTCAAGTCCCTGGTAGCGAGGTGCTTCCCTGGAATCAATCAACGTGCGCCGCTCGCTGTTTAACTGCTCCTTGATGTTTTCATAGCCCAGTACCCAGTCTGTATGCGTTTTACTTACAAAATTACCTTGGCCTGAACGATGGGTGATACTTGATTCAATAGCGCCACCAGCAGCTTTCCAGGCGCTATAGCCGCCATCAAGTATGGATACATTGTCATGGCCGAAATAGCGCATCAGCCACCAGAGCCTGGAGGCAAAGGCAAAACGCTGGTCATCGTAGGCAACAACATGGGTGGTTTCGCTGACCCCGCAGGATCTCATCAAAGCCTCAAATGCTTCTGGTGAAGGAAGGGGGTGACGGCCACCGTGCTCGGCTTTGGTGCTGGAAAGGTCATTGTCCAGATGTAGGTAGAGCGCCCCGGAGATATGGTCTTGCTGATACTGCTGTTCACCCATCTGAGTATCCGCCAGCGAAAACCGGCAGTCGAAAACGACGACATCATTATCGGGCTTGGTGATCAGTTGCTCTGCAGTGATTAATGGGCTTTTCACGATATACTCCATGGGTCGCATGGTAAGAAATAGTTGTTTGATCCAATTTTGTCCGCTATAGCTTTTCAACGTCAAATAAATTTTAAAAAGGAGAGTCAGGATGCGAAAAGTGATTGGAACTGTATGCGCATTGGCCCTTTTGTTCTTGACTGCAGCGACCCAGGCATCGGTTAAAGATCAGATGCAGGAGTGCCTATTAACTGCACTGTTGTCAGCAACTGATGAGGTGACGGTGGGGGAGCTAAAAGAGCAGTGTCGCCAGGTTGTTGCCAGGCAATCAATCAAAGAGAACGGGGTTCAAGCGAGAGACATGGAAGCTGATGAAGAAACTGCAGTTGAGCGTCGAATTAACCTGGAGAGGTATACAGCTAACAACCCATTTGTCCTGAATGCACATCGACCTACCTACTTCCTGCCATTTGCCTACAATGATTCGCCAAACGAAGTCCCTTTTGAAGGAGTGGGTGGCTCGCTTGATAACGTAGAATTTCAATTTCAAGTGAGTTTCAAAGCGATGATGTGGGACGGGGTTTTTGGCGACAAAGGGCGCCTGGATATTGCCTACACCAACCGCTCCTTTTGGCAGGCTTATAATACTGACATCTCAGCACCTTTCCGGGAAACGAATCATGAGCCTGAGCTAATACTCGGTTTTCAAAATGATTGGGAAGTGTTTGGATTAAAAAATATTGCCAATCGAATTATCTTTAATCACCAATCCAATGGTAGAAGTGGCAATTTATCCAGAAGCTGGAATCGGGTGATGGCAGAGATGATCTTTGAGCGTGACAATTTCGCTATGTCCTTTAAGCCCTGGTGGCGTGTGCCTGAAGATTATGATGCTTCTGTGCCAGATGACCCTTCCAATGACAATAACCGCGACATTACCGATTATCTCGGTCATTTCGAGTTGGCTGGCGCTTATCGTACCAGTGATGCTCACACATGGAGTATGATGATTCGCGATCCGGTCAGTGGTAAAGGCGCCTATGAACTGAGTTGGAGTTTCCCGATCAGCTACCGTCTAAGAGGGTACCTGAAGTACTTTAATGGCTATGGTGAAAACCTGATTGATTACAATGTTAAAAATGAAACTATCGGTATCGGCTTTCAGCTGACCGACTGGCTATAAGTGAGGGTGTATGCTGATTTATGAAGTGAACTTAACGGTCAATGATGATGTGGCCAAAGAGTACAAAGCCTGGCTGAAAACTCATATTGATGAAATTCTCGCCATTGATGGGTTCCATGCTGCCAAAATGTATCAACGCGACTCCGATGAGGCGGGAGGCAATGGTGAATGTTGGACGATCCACTACTTTTTGGAAAGTCGAGAAGCCTTGAATAATTATTTCGATCTCCATGCCGAAAAAATGCGTGAAGATGGACTGAAGCGTTTTGGTGGCAAGTTCAGCGCAAGCCGCAAGGTCTTGGAGCCTATGGAGAAATTTGTCAGATCTGGAGAAGATTTCTTGCAGGGTGAATAATTAAAAGATGAATTAGTTTCTGTCTGGTATAGAGCTAAAGCTGAAAGACATGAATAGAGTATGGCTTGCCGTGACCGTGGCCAGCATGGATGCTGGCCCCGAGTCCCCATGGATGGGTCTACGACGTGTCACGGCAAGCCATACTCTATTCATGTCCTGCACCGATCAGAATCTACACTACTGATTTAAGTGCTTTTACCGTCAATATAGAGACATGCTAAATAACATTTTAGACATCATGTTAATTCAGACTTCAACAATTTCTTGCGTCTCTATTTGCGGCAGCGCAGCCAAAAGTTTTTGGGTGTATGGATCTTTAGGGGAGTTAAAGATCTTATTGTTGTCATCACATTCCAGTAATTTCCCGTGATGCATCACTGCAATTCGATCGCAAAGGTAACGAACTACCGATAGATCGTGGGAAATGAACAGCATGGTCATTTCGCGTTCTTTTACCAGCTGCTGGATGAGGTCCAGAATCTGTGCCTGAATGGTCACATCAAGCGCCGATACCGGCTCATCGGCCACGATAAAGTCAGGGTTAGTAGCAATGGCACGGCCTATGGCAATACGCTGCCTCTGGCCACCAGAAAATTCGTGAGGGTATTTGCGAATAAAAGCTCGCGCCAGACCCACATCATCCATCAGCTTAAGCACCTGCTCGGTGACCGTTTTACGAGTCGCCAATTTATTGTGGAGCAGTGGCTCGGCAAGGGTATCAAAAACTGTCATTCGTGGATTTAGTGATGCATAAGGATCCTGGAATATCATCTGCATGCGACGACGAAGAGGGCGGAACTCTTTAGCAGGCAGTGAAGAAACTTCTTGTCCATCAAATTCAATTCGACCCTCTGTTACTGGTGCCAATTGCAAAATGGCCCTACCTAACGTGGACTTACCTGACCCGGATTCACCGACCAGACCGAGAATCTCACCCTGCTTAATTTCCAGGGAAATATCATCAATGGCCTTCACCCAAGGATTGGCTTTGTCGCTGTAGTTCTTGAACCATGTTTTCAGCGAGTCGACTTTTACCAGGGTGCGCTCGTGCTGTTTACCGATTGCTTTACTGCCAGAAGGGATGGCATCAATCAATTGACGTGTGTAAGCGTGCTGTGGATCGTTAAACAGAGCCTGGCAGGTATTAGTCTCGACAATTTTTCCCTGCTTCATTACCACCACTTTATCGGCAATGTCTGCAACCACAGCGAGGTCGTGGCTGATAAAAAGCGTGGCGACATTGTGCCGTTTCTGCAGGTCAGCAATTAGCTTGAGTATTTGAGCTTGAATGGTTACATCGAGGGCTGTTGTGGGTTCGTCGCAGATCAGCAGTTTCGGTTCGGTAATTAATGCCATACCGATCATTACACGCTGACGCATTCCACCGGATAGTTCATGCGGGTAACAGTCGTAGCGACATTCAGGATTCACAATGCCTACTTCATCAAGCATTTTAATGGCACGTTTGCGAGCCAGTTTGCGGTCCATACTTTTGTGATAAACCAACGGCTCTATCAGCTGTTCTCCAACAGTTAAATAGGGATTGAGGCTGGTCATTGGATCCTGGAAAATCATCGCGATTTCGTTGCCACGCAATTTTCGCAATTCAGATTCAGGCATTTTCAACAGATCGCGGCCTTCAAATATGGCAGTTCCACCTTCTATTTTCCCCGGAGGTTGAGGGATTAAATTGAGCAGGCTGTAGCAGGAGACAGACTTCCCTGATCCTGATTCACCGACAATGGCAAGCGTTTCGCCCTGGCCAATGGAAAAACTTACATCATCAACAGACTTGATAATGCCGTCACGGGTATGAAAGTAGGTTTTAAGGTTGCTAACAGTTAATAACGACATAGCATTAATCTTTACTGGATTTTGGGTCCAGGGCGTCACGCAGACCATCCCCAAGGAAATTAAGTGCAAACAAGGTGATTGAGAGTGCCAACCCCGGGAAAATCAGCAGCCAGGGATACTCTTCCATTGTTTCAACACCGTAGGAGATCAACAAACCCCAAGAGCTTTCCGGTGGTTGCACACCGAGGCCAAGGAAACTGAGAAATGCCTCAAGTAACATCACGTTAGGAATTGTCAGGGTGGTGTAAACAATAACCGGGCCAAGAGTGTTGGGAATAATATGGCGACGAATTATCGTCCACTGGGAGAGTCCTATTGAGCTGGCGGCCTCCACGAACTCCATGTGCCTAAGGGTTTGCACTTGACCGCGCACAATCCGCGCCATGGTCAGCCACTCAACCGCACCAATGGCCAGAAACAGCAGCAAAATATTGCGCCCGAATACCACCATCAACAGAATGATAAAAATCATAAAGGGCAGGGCGTAGAGAATATCCACCACACGCATCATTGCGGCATCAACACGTCCACCGACATAGCCGGCAATGGCGCCGTACAGTACACCAATTAACAGTGCTACACCTGTTGCGACAAAGCCAACCGCCAGCGACATGCGGCCGCCATACATTATTCGTGTAAGCAGGTCTCGGCCAAAGTTATCGGTGCCGAGCCAATGTTCTGCTGAAGGTGGTGTGGCGCCCAACTCCAGTTGCTGGGCATCATAGCCATAGGGTGCTATCCATGGGGTTAGCAGCGAAACAACAATCAAAAACAGAATCACACCCAAGCCAAACAGGGCCAGGCGATTTTTTTGCAGCCTGTGCCAGGCATCCTTCCACAAGCTGGTGCCTTTTTCTGCGTTGGATAAAACATCGGTCATGGCTTGGCTCATTACTTACTCCCCTGGTATTGCTGGCGCAGTTTGGGGTTGAGCCAAACAGAGAGAAGGTCGGATAACAGATTGAACAGAATGATCAGGGTGGCGAACAGTACAGTGGTTCCCATAATCAGGGTGTAGTCGCGGTTAAAAGCGCCCTGGACATATAGTCTGCCCATACCTGGTATCTGGAAAATGGTTTCTACCACAAAGGATCCAGAGAGCAGCCCGGCAAAAGCAGGCCCTAAAAAAGCAACCACTGGAATCAGTCCACCACGCAAACCGTGCTTAATCACAATTACCCATTGCGGCAAACCTTTGGCGCGAGCTGTGCGAATGTAGTCCTGTGACATTACTTCCAGCATCCCGCCTCTCGACAGTCGGGCAACGTAGGCTGCATAGGCAGCACCCAGTGTGATAGCCGGCAGTATTTTATCGCCGGGGGTATCACCCCAGCCGGAGATGGGCAGCCAATCAAGCCATAATCCAAACACCAGAACCAGTAACGGCCCAAGCAGAAAAGAGGGCATGCAAATTCCCAGCATGGCAGCTGACATGGGGATATAGTCCTGCGCGGTATTTGGCCGTAAGGCCGCAAAAACACCGGCAGAAATGCCGATTAAAATGGCTACCAGCATAGCGTATAAACCCAGCTCTGCTGTAGTTGGCAACCCGGCAGCGATAAGTTCGTTAACACTACGTCCGGGATATTTGAACGATGGTCCAAAGTCTCCCTGAAGAAGATTGCCGACATAACCCGTAAACTGCTGCCACATTGGTTGATCAAGATTGTATTGCGCCTCCAGGGCACGCAATACAGAGGGTGGCATGGATTTGTCAGATGAGAGTGGATCCCCGGGGGCGGCCCGAACCAGGAAAAAAGTGATAGTTACAACGGCAAGCAATACCGGTATTGCCTGCAATAATCGGGTTAACGTAAAGCGCAGCATTTTACTCGGTATCCTCGAGAGACATATATTTAAAAAGCGGGTTATCCAAAAGGTTTGCATCAAGGCCTTTGACGCTTGGATGTACCAGGTATTTGGTGGAGTAGGTGTAGATGGGAATTACTGGCAGTTCATTCAATAAAATAGCTTCCGCTTTTTTCATTAGTGCAAAACGTTCCTCTTGGGTTTGGGCAGCAGGGGCTTGGTCAAGAATCAAACTGTCAAACTCCTTGTTGGACCAGCCAGTACGATTATTCCCTCCACCAGTAATCCATAAATCGAGGAAAGTATTGGGATCAAGATAGTCACCAATCCAGGAGGCGCGAGACATTTGATATTTGCCGGCATTTTCCGATGCCAGATAAACCTTCCAGTCTTCATTGCGAAGCCTGACATCGATGTTCAGTTCTTTTTTCAACATCTGCTGAACCCCGACAGCGATTTTTCGATGGCTTTCAGAGGAGTTATACAGAAGCTCAATTTCGGGTAGCCCATTACCGTCAGGGTATCCTGCTTCGGTAAGTAGTTCTCGAGCACGTTCAGGGTTGTACTCAAGGGGGCTGGTAGTTGTGTAGCCAGCTGTTCCCGGGGGAGTTAATGTGTAAGAGGAGGTTTCGCCACCCTTGGTGATCTTCTTGGTAATTTGATCGCGATTGATAGCCATTGATATGGCATGGCGGACACGCTGATCAGAAAGTGCCTTATTGGTAGTGCCCCTGGTGTTAATACGATAAAAATAAGTACCCAGATAAGGTTTGTTCATTAACTGATCTGGATAGTTATCCCTGTAGTACTGAATTTTATCTTGAGGCAATTCGTTGGTGACATGCAGTTGGCCAGCTCGGAACATTCTCTCTTCGGTAGTGATGTTTTCTGTGGGAATGAATTGAATGCCATTGAGGGCGACTTTATCGGTATCGTAGTAATATGGGTTTTTCCTGACGCTAATATGCTTAAACAGCTTCCAGTCCGCTAACCGAAATGGACCGTTGGTAACCATGTTGCCTGGGCGAGTCCATTGCGTTCCGCGTTCCCAGGGTTCACCAAATGCTTCAATGGTGGATCTATGCACAGGGTAGTAACTATGGTGAGCCAGGAGGCCGAGAAAATAAGGGGTGGCATTGTCCAGTTCAATCACTAAGGTGTTGCCATCAGTAGCTGATACGCCTACTTCAGAAAAGTCTTTGATTGTGCCTTCGCTAAACTCCTGTGCATTTTTGATGGGGTAGTACATGTAAGAATATTGGTTGCCGAGCTTGGGGTGCATGGCACGCCAAAGTGACCAGGCAAAATCATCAGCTGTTAGCGGATCACCATTAGACCACCGGGCATTCTTGCGAATTTTGAAAGTATATACCTTGCCGTCATCGCTGACTGACCAGGATTCAGCCATGCCAGGTAGTGGATCGAGAGTCTTTGGAGCCTGGGTGACCAGTCCCTCAAACAGTGCGAATTGAATATTTGCTTCAGGCACGCCGGTGGTGATATGGGGGTCAAGCTCCTGCGGTTCGGTGCCATTGCCCCAGTACAAAATTTTTTCGCTGTTCCCGCGTTCGACATTTGATTCGTGACTACCACAGCCGCCAAGAGTGAGCGTACTGACTGTAAGAATCAGCAAAGCAAAAATGTGCACCCGATGATGCACTTTAAAAAACGATGCCACTACCCCTCCAGTACTTAATTTATTAATTATTAGTCTTACTGACTAATTGATAGTCCAGTAGTTCCATCACTGTGCCATCAATGGCCAGCTATCTCTACAGCGGGGGTGTGGTTAATTTATTGTTTTTACCAGGGATAAAAAAAACGGCGACTTAAAAAGTCGCCGTTTGATAAAGGTTTGAAGCTACTTAGAGTTGAGCTGAGCAGCAATCACCACCATGAGCTTCGTGGTTACCGTTAGAGTCCTGCTGTTCTTCCTTCGGCTTTTTCAGCTTGTTCTGGTGCTCGAGATCATGTTCCGGAGCTTCAGTTTCACCGTTCACCAGGAAGTGGTCCATCCAGCGCATCAGGCGCATGGAATAATCCATCTGGGCACCAACTTTACGGTTGCCGTGACCTTCGCCAGGGTACAGCACCAGTCGAACCGGAGCATTGTCCAAGGTTTTCAAGTAGCGGTACATTTCCAAAGACTGGCTTGTGTGAACGCGGGTATCTTCTTCACCGTGCATAATCAGCAGCGGGGTACGATGTTTTTGAGCGTGGAAAATCGGGCTACGCTCCAGCATCCAGTTGTAGTCTTCCCATGGCCAGGCACGAGCGTGCACCAGGTGCATTTCGTTGGGAATGTCGGTAGTACCGAATTTGGAAAGCTGGTTTGAGATACCAACAAACATTACTGCAGCTTGGTAGTGCTCACTCAGTGCAGTAGCACTCCAGGCAGTAGCAAAGCCACCGTAAGAGCCACCGGTGATACCGACTTTTTTCGGGTCTACCATGCCTTTTTCAACCAGGTAATCCTTACCGGCAACGATGTCACGGAACTCGGGATCTGCATATGCATGCTGGTCAGCCTTGGAGAAGGCTACGCCACGGCCGGTACTGCCACGGTAGTTTGGAGCCAGGGTGAAATAGCCCTTAGCTGCAGCGACATGAACAGGTTCTGAGTAACGCATGTTCCAGCCATTTGACATGTGCGCTTCCGGGCCACCATGAATGAAGTTGATCAGTGGGTAGCGTTTACCTTTTTCAAAGTTGAGCGGATAAGTCAGAACGCCCTGGATTTCGGTGCCATCTTCGGCCTTCCAGGTGATTGATTCCTGTCGCGCCAGCTTGACGTCGTCCAGCCATGGGTTGCTGTTAGTCAGTCGCGTCATACGACCACGCTCGTACCAGAATGCTTCACGAGGGTGGTTGGGAGCATCTGCAATGAATGCAAAACCACGACCTTCAACGGGGGTCGATACAGCGCGAACGATTTTGTCGCCTGTCTTCAGTTTGCTGCTCTTGCCTGGCTTTTTCGGGTCGATAATAACCACTTCACTGCCGGTGCCAATGTGGTTCACAGCCAGCACATCGCCCTTGGGCAGGATGTCCATTGCCATGGTATGGCCCATCAGGCCGGGCTGCAGGTCAACAGCTTCGCTTTTGGCAGAGCTGTGGAATTTGACGATACCTTCTTTCGGGTTGTGGACATCGTCCACACCGATATAGGCAACAGACTTGCCGTTAGGCATCCAGTAACCGTGACCAACTTTCCCGTCAACGTTAAGTTCAGAAACCGTTTGTCCGGCGCTGTCCAAAACAACCACTTTTGAAGCCATGTAGATATCGTCAATCAGTGGTGTTTTTGAAACCTTGGCAACAAAGCCACTACCATTATCGTTGAAAGCAATTTGCTGAACATGGCCTTTTGTATCAAGGGGAACAGCAACTTTGTTTTCGGCAGTCAGATCGACCAACAGAGCTTTGTTGAACTTAAGCTCCTCTTCGTAGACTTTGGCTTTAAAGCCTTTTTCAGCCAGGTCTTTTTTGAATTTTGGATCCTTATCGGTCGCCAGGATGACCAGTTGCTTGCCATCCTTACTGATGTCGTAACCACCGATCGGTGTCACGTGGCTATAGATTTTGGTCGACTCGCCGCCATCTACCGGGATGCCGTACAGCGACGGATGTTTGTCATCATTGCGCTTGGCCAGGTAATAGATGGTATTGCTGTCGGCAGACCAGCTGACAGAGCTGATGTTGATCTCGCCAGTAATGAATGGCTTGCTATTGCCTTTTGTGTCGCTGATATGCAGTTCGCTCCAGGCGCGGCCATCTTTGTCTTTATATGGGGTGCGCTGGACACTTTTGGTGTAAGCGATCCACTTGCCATTGGGGGAAGTGGAAACCGAAGTTACGTAAGATATCTTGGCGATATCATTGAGTGTCATATCCCGTTTTTCGTCCGCAAAAGCAGCGGGGGATAAAATAAACGTCCAGGCCAGGGCCAGAACAACGGATAGTTTTTTCACCGTTTCCTCCTTAAAAGATCCTTTCGGATTGTTATTTCAAACTGCGAAGTATACCCAATACTCTCCTTATAACCATAAAGTTGTTGTTTTGTGTTCGTTTTCGTATGCGGGGTTGCTTTGCTTCGCCAAAGCCTTGATAATGCCGCGCTCTCGATGGTGGCCCCCATTGGTCCCCTCGCAATGATGATCTGTAAACCCCGCCAGGCCCGGAAGGGAGCAACGGTAGCAGTGAATTCATGTGCCGGGGTGCGGCTGATGGGGGTTCGCCTCCATTCAAAGCTCCAGAATAACTCTCTTTATTCATAAAAGCCCCAATGATTTGCATTGGCGCGCACTTTATTCAGTTTGCAAATTAATTCCACTGGCAAGTAATTCGCGAACTCTTATAATGAGTTCTTCATTTTTAAGCAGAATAAGTAGAGCAGCAGATGAGTTATCAGGTTCTTGCCCGCAAATGGCGTCCGCGCGTATTTCACGAAATGGCGGGGCAGGAGCATGTGCTGCAAGCACTGATAAACGCGTTGGATAACCAGCGTTTACACCACGCCTACCTGTTTACCGGAACCCGCGGAGTGGGTAAAACCACCATCGCTCGCATTCTGGCCAAATGCCTTAACTGTGAGCAAGGCATCAGCTCCAAGCCATGCGGAACCTGCGGCTCCTGTGTAGAGATTAACGAGGGTCGATTTGTCGACCTGATCGAAGTGGATGCGGCCTCAAGAACCAAGGTGGAAGATACTCGCGAGCTTTTGGAGAACGTACAATATGCGCCCACTCGCGGTCGCTACAAGGTGTACCTGATTGACGAGGTGCACATGCTGTCGACTCACTCCTTCAACGCTCTGCTGAAGACGCTGGAAGAACCACCTCCCCACGTTAAATTCCTGTTGGCGACAACCGATCCACAGAAGTTGCCGGTAACTATTCTGTCGCGTTGCCTGCAGTTTAATCTCAAGAATTTAAGCCCCGAGCGTATTACCGAGCACCTGAAGTTTGTACTGGGAGAAGAGGGCGTGCCGTTTGAAGAGTCCGGGCTCTGGTCTTTGGCTCGGTCTGCCGATGGCAGTATGCGTGATGCCCTCAGCCTTACCGATCAGGCCATTGCGCATGGCGCCGGAAAGGTGACCGAGGCAGAAGTCAATGCCATGCTCGGAACCATTGATCGAGGTTGGGTGTTGAGCCTCTGTCAGGCTATTGCTGCCGGTGATGGCTCACAGGCATTGGCTATCGTTGGCCAAATGGCTGAGCACGCACCGGACTACCATGCAGTAATGGGCGATATGCTCGGGCTCTGGCATCGTGTCGCTATTGCTCAAACCGTGCCGGATGCATTGGATAACCGTCATGGTGATTACCAGCAGGTGCTTTCGCTGGCCCAATCCATCAGTCGCGAAGATGTTCAGCTCTGTTACCAGATTGCGCTACTTTGCCGCCGTGATCTGCCTATGGCTCCCGACCCACGCAGTGGCTTTGAGATGGCTCTGTTGCGTCAACTGGCTTTCAAGCCGGGAACCAGTTCCATGCAGGCTCCCGCATTGGCGGAGGTACCCGCCGCAAAAAAGCCTGAACCTCTACCCGCCGAGCCACCACCGGCTCGGGTTGAACCGACATTGCTTGATAAAGAGTCATCAGCGAGTAGAGAGCCCTTAGCCGATAGAGAGCCCTTAGCCAATAAAGAGCCCTCAGCTGATAAAGAGCCTTTAGCGGATGAAAAGTCAGTAGCCAGAATAGCTCCTATAGCTGATAGTGCCTCTCAGACTAGTAGTAATACTGCCACTCAGCCGGCCGTGCCTGCTCCAGCTGTTGTTCAGCAGCCAGCGCCCCAACAAACGGTTGAGCCAAAACCTGAACCAAAGGTCACCTCTGGTGCAGCACAGGCACTGGCGGCAATAGACTCAGATAACGAGCTGTCAAACAACGCTCTCGCCGATTATGAGAGTTATTCTGATTATTCCGATTACAGCCACAGTGAGCCATCGACGTCGGAACCTGTGTCAAAACAGTCACTCCAAGAGCAGGTTGAAAGCCCGCAGGCCGAAAAGGATCCCTTATCTGCTGTTGATCAGCTACCGGAGGACGTCTCTGAAGATAGTTGGCTAGGTATCTTCTTTCGATTGAAGCTTGCAGGCGTCTTGGGGAATACCGCTGCAAACCTGGAGTTGTTATCGCAAGCCAGCGACAAATTTTCATTTCGTCTGGATGCCAGCCAGAGCTCTCTGTATGAGGAGAGCCAACAGCAGAAATTAGCGGGTGCCCTGAGCGAGTTACTGGGTCGCACTGTATCCGTAGAAATTGAAACAGGCGAGGTATCCAGTGAGACACCACGCCTTTACAACGAGCGCAAACGCGCAGCGCGGCAGCAGGCTGCCGTAGAATCCATGAATAAAGACCCGCTGGTAAACGATCTCTGCCAGAGGATGGGTGGGCAATTATTAGAAAATACCATTGAGCCGATTGAGTGAGGTGATTGAATGAAAGGCTTGAACGATTTAATGAAACAGGCGCAACAGATGCAAGAGCGCATGCAAAAGATGCAGGAAGAAGCGGCCAATGCAGAAGTTGAAGGCCAATCCGGTGCCGGAATGGTTAAAGTTGTGATGACCGGGCGCCACGATGTTCGCAAAGTGGAAATCGACCCGTCACTGCTTTCTGAAGATAAAGATATTCTTGAAGACTTACTGGCAGCAGCAGTGAATGATGCAGTTCGTAAAGTTGAGTCCGCAACTCAGGAAAGGATGGGTGAGCTTACCGCCGGCATGCAGATGCCGCCGGGTTTTAAAATGCCTTTCTGATGTAAAGTTATTTAATAGAAAGTACACATAACATATTGAATATTAAGGCTTGATTAGTGTTCGGACCGCTGCTTAATGAACTGATTGCTTCACTGCGTTGCCTGCCAGGGGTTGGCCCCAAGTCAGCTCAGCGGATGGCGCTGCACCTGTTGGAGCGCGATCGCCCAGGAGCCGAAAAGCTTTCCAGGGCAATTGGGGTAGCTTTAGAAGGTGTTGGGCACTGTAAACAATGCCGAACCCTCGCTGAGGCAGAGCTTTGTGAAGTATGTAGCAATCCTCGCAGGGATCCTGCCCAAGTCTGTGTACTGGAGACGCCTGCTGACCTGTTTGCCATAGAGCAGGCAGGCACGTACCGTGGCCGTTATTTTGTGCTTATGGGGCACCTCTCTCCCATTGATGGCATTGGTCCGGAAGAGCTGGGAATCAACCAGCTTGTCGAACAGCTGGGTTCCGGTGAGGTTGAGGAGCTGATTCTGGCCACCAATTTGACTGTTGAAGGTGAGGCGACCGCTCATTACATCAGTGAGCGGGCCAAGGAGATTGGCGTACCGGTCAGCCGCATTGCTCACGGGGTTCCGCTAGGGGGCGAGCTTGAATATGTTGATGGTGGTACGTTGGCACACGCTTTTGCTTCAAGAAAACAGCTCTGATGACAAACAATAACCCAAATCTCTCACTTGATGAGGCCGCTGTTGAGTGGGTCGATACAGATAAGCGCCTTTCACAGCTATGTGAAGAGTGGAGCAAACAGCCCTGTATCGCGGTAGATACAGAGTTTGTGCGCACAGATACTTTTTACCCGATTTTGGGGCTGATTCAGGTATCTGATGGTGAAACTTGCTGGTTGGTCGATCCCCTGGCAATTGAAGACATGCTGCCACTTGCCGAGTTGCTAGTTGATAACCGGGTGGTGAAAATCTTCCATGCCTGCTCGGAAGACCTTGAGGTGTTGCAGCACAGCATGGGTGTGATTCCAAAGCCAATCATCGATACACAGCTGGCGGCTGCCTTTGTCGGCTTTGGTTTCTCCAAGGGTTATGCCGCATTGGTGGGTGATGTGCTGGGTATTACCCTGGATAAGCATGAAACCCGATCGGACTGGCTGCAGCGACCCCTAACAGAGGCGCAACAGCGTTATGGTGCGGAAGATGTTTATTACCTCGTGCACGTTTACCACAAGCTGATTCAGCAACTGGAGCAGGGGAGTCGCCTGTCCTGGGTTGAAACCGATATGAAGGAGCTGGTTGCTAAAATTTCCACCACTGGCCCGGCCGATGAGTATTACCTGAAAATCAAAGGTGCCTGGCAGTTACGTCAGGATGAACTGGCGATTCTCAAGCAGCTGGCCTGCTGGCGCGAGCACTCCGCTCGCGAGCAAAATAAGCCCCGGAACCGTATCGTTTCTGATCGAATGATGCTTGAGGTTGCCAAGGCAAAACCGAAGTCATTACCTGGATTGCAGCGAGTGAAGGAAATGCATCCGCGAGTGGTTCGCCAATACGGCGATGACCTGCTTGAATTGGTAGAGCAAACCTTGAATGCTGATCACAGTGAATGGCCTTCCAGATTGCCCAAGCCCTTACCCAGGGAGAGCGGTGTTTGGCTTAAACAATTGAGAGCAGTGCAAGAGGGTGTGGCCAATGAAATTGGTGTCGCGCGAGAGATTCTTGCCCGTAAAAAGGATATTGAAGAGATAGTTCAATCCGCATACGACGGTCGCCCCAGAATGCCGGAGCATTGGCAAGGTACCTGGCGGGATGCTTTGCTAGGCCAGCCCATGCTGGCTGCGCTGCCAGATCTTTTATAGCGCCAGATCTTTTGTAGAGAAAGTCATGAAAGTATTTTGCACAATTTATAAGAGCTCAAAAGAAGAAGAGCTTTACCTGTATGTTGACAAAAAAGATCAGTTGACGAGGGTGCCAGAAGCTCTACTGGAAAAATTCGGTAAACCGGTGCTGGTGACCACCATGCTGCTTACGCCAGAGAAAAAACTGGCTCGAGCAGACGTAGGCAATGTGTTAAAAGCCATGGAAGAGAGAGGTTTTTACCTGCAGTTACCACCTGCAAAAGAAGACTACATGCAGGAAATTAATTTGCACAACCATAAATTGGCGGGCAAGTGAGCGATTCATCGCAGCCATTCTGGGAGCGCAAAACGCTAACAGAAATGTCCACACAAGAGTGGGAATCGCTTTGCGATGGCTGTGGTAAGTGCTGCCTGGTAAAGCTGGAAGACGTAGATGACGGCCAGGTTTACTACACAGATGTAGCTTGCCAGCAGCTGGATTTGCAAAGCTGTCGCTGTAAAGATTATCCCAATCGCCGTACACTGGTGCCGGAGTGTATTTGTCTGACGACAGACGATCTTGAGCAATTTCATTGGTTGCCATCCACTTGTGCTTATCGGTTGCTTTATGAAGGTAAGGCGCTGCCAGATTGGCACCCGTTGATTAGCGGTAATCCGGAATCAGTGCATCATGCAGGTGTTTCCGTTCAGGGGTGTGTCGTTTCTGAGCGGGATGTGGACGCGGATGATCTTGAAGAACATGTCATTCATTGGGTGAATTGAATGTATACGATGGAAAACTATTTCTGGGGCTTGGTTGGTTATGGTCTCGGTGGTGCTGTAGTCATGTGGTACCTGTTCTGGCTGGGACGTTTTGTTGCCTGGAAGTATCTTCGTCATGGGCTTTTACTGCTGATGGCTACGTTGATTTTCACTCCGGTAACTGTTTTAACAGATGGTGTGCATCTTGCGCCGGCGTTCACCATTCTGGTGTTTGAGGGGTTACTTGGCAGTGAGGGAAGTGATCCGGGCAGGGTGGTCACACCCTATATCTTCACATTTTGTGTATTCCTGGTTTTTTATATTGGCTGGCAATGGTTGCGGCATGTTTGGGTTGCCAAAAAACAGGTTGCTGACAAAAAAGAACCCATGATTGATAGTCAAGTGGAATGATGGGTAATCTGACCATTACTTAGCTGGCGATAATGCCTTTGCTCTGGTGGTCTGCAAAGTGTTATGTTGCTTACTACTGGTGATCACAACTGAATAATAATTAAAAAAGCTCAGGATGGGGTTTGATGTGGAAAGGTGGATAGAAGGCACAGTAGTAGAAAACAAGCGCTGGAATGAACGACTTTGCTCACTTCGGGTTAAGGCGGATGCACCTTCCTTTGAAGCCGGTCAATTCCTTCGTTTAGGACTGGAAGTTAACGGTGATTTTATAGCCAGGCCCTATTCACTGGTAAATCCGCCAAATTCCGACTTTTCCGAATTCTACTTTAATTGTGTTCCTGAAGGCCCGTTATCACCCAAATTACATTCCCTCGAGGCCGGAGATAAAGTCTGGTTATCGCAGATGGTCGCTGGATTTCTCACCTTGAGTGCCACTCCACAAGGTGAACGACTCTGGATGCTTGCAACTGGCACAGCACTTGGTCCTTTTTTATCCATATTGCAGGCAGGTGAAGTTTGGCACCGGTTTAAAACTGTAGTACTGGTGCACGGAGTTCGTTCTGTGGACGAATTAACCTATCTGGATTTAATAGATGATGTTAAGGCGGGGTACGGTGACCGGTTTATTCCTGTGGCATCGATTACTCGTGAAAAGGTAAATTGTGCCATTAGCGAACGAATTTCCGATGCCATTCACTCTGGATCATTGGAGCAAAAAACCGGGCTGACCCTCGAGAACGAACTGGATCGGATCATGATTTGTGGCAATCCGGGAATGGTTCAAGGTTGTCTGGAGGCGCTCGAAGAGAAGGGGTTCCGCAGGCATCGCAGGCGTGAGCCTGGACATATTGTTATGGAAATATACAAATAAGCCCCAGTGGCTCAAATAGCCCTAAATAATCTCTTTTTTATCTGCCCACAGAGCAGCAGCCATTATTGCAAATAACGCAGCTGCAGCGACCATCAGCGACAGCGACCCAAGGTGGAATGACAACAGGCTTGCCAGTGAGCTCTTAAAATCTGATACCGAGTTTGAGAATATTGTTGCTGCCAGTGCAGATCCTGTTGCTGTAAGAATCATGATCAGGGCATTTTTCTGCCACAGGCTAATACCTTTATTAATTTGCTTGTGAGCTATGGCTGCCATAACGCCACCACTGAAACCATCATCAGGCAAATGCTTCTCTTGCTCACGCGCTGTTGCGAAAAGGGCGTCGAGGGAATCTGGTTGCTGTGAATGATCTTTCATAATGCGTTTTCTCGGTTTTGCCACTCTGAGAGTAGCACTTTTAGCTTTTCCCGGCCACGAACAATATGGCTTTTAATGGTACCAAGGGGGGCTTCCAAGATATCGGAAACCTCCTGGTGGGTATATCCTCGATGGAGGTGCAGGTGTAGCGCCATCGCTTGTTCTGGTGGAAACGTTGCCAGAGCCCTGGCTATATCCTGTTGCAAGTCTGTAGATGAGAGGGATTGACCTTGATCCTCATCTTCACAGCCATCTTCCAGTGGCACCGTAATTTTTCGTGACCGGTAATATTGTGCAAACTGGCGGTAAGCGATCTTGTAAAGCCAGGTGAAGAACTGCGCTTCTCCCTTAAAGCTATTCAAGTGGACATATGCCTGAATAAATGTCTCTTGGGCCAAGTCGTCAGCCAGGGCTTCATCCCAGCCTGTAAGCTGCCTCATGCTATTACGCAGCTTTGACTGGTAGCGGTTGACCAGCGTCGCATAGGCGCGCTGGTCATTCCGTTTCAGTACCCTGGCTATCAGGGCTCCATCGTCCTGATGCATGTTTGCTTATTCAGTCTGGCCGGATTTTTTTTCAAGCTTCCAGACCAGCAGAAGTGCAACTCCGATAAACAATGGTATCAATCCCAGTGCAGCCGCTTCTGTGGAGCCTATCAGGCCAAAGCACAATGCAAGCCCAACACCAACACCTACCATTACCAGTCCTTTATGGAGGTTACTTTTTTGTCCACCGGATTGCTGTAAACCTTTCAAGACTTCTGCTGGAATATCCTTACCCTGCTCAATGTAGGCATTGATAGTCTGGTGTGTAAGTCTGCGCTTCTTGTAAGAGCTGTATAGAGCGATAGCGACGATAATTATCGGGCCGCCAAATATCAGCAGGATGGCAAACAGCCCAACCAGATTGCCCATAAAGGAGTCTTCACTGTCGAGATCAATGGTGATGTTATCGATCTCCTTGATGGCTTCTTTGGCAGTCATCAACGCTTCTTTCAGTTCCTTGCGCTCTTCTTCCGTGAGCTCTTCGTCCTTATCAAAACGTTTGATAAGGACTTCCAGTGCCTTAGAAACTTCCTGCTCCTTGTCTGGCGACTCAATCTCCAGCTTTTGTTCAGTAGTCTCAGGTTGTTCCTGAAAGTCTACAGGTGACTCCGCCCAGGTAGCCTGAGTGAAGAAAACGACGAACAGAGATGTTGCTAACCATTTCATAAAATTGCCTCGTATCAATTATTTGCTGGCGACAGCGGGTTTTTCTTTGGTTTTAATATCCACTTCGACAACAGGCGGCTTTGTTATCCTAGACGACTTTTTAGCCTGATCCCTCAATTTCACAACTGGTTCACTTGAGGACAAGACCTTGTCGGCTTCCTGTTTCTGTTTCTGCTCGATATTGGTGAGCATTTTTTCGAAGTTTGCATCCAGCTTTTCTTGCAGCGATTGCTGAAGATCCTTTTCGGGGGATTCCGCAAGTGCTACCCCGGAAATTGCTAACAATGACGCGATAAGAAAAGTTACTGGTTTTTTATTGAGACTGAACATAATTGCCACCTCGTCGGTGATTCCCAATTCATGTTCTTAGATGCAGGCAGACACCCATTTGGATGCATGGGCAGAAAAAATTTTAAATAAACGGGAAGGGAAGGGGGGGGGCCACCCAGTAAATATGGGTGGCCAGAAGGGTTACAGGCGACCGCCTTTGTTCTTTTTGGCTTGGGCAAAAAGCGCTGCCATACCGCCATTGCTTGCTGGCGCCTGGCTGCGCATGGCTTTTTGGGCGCCGCGTCCTTTGTTGCCAGCAGGTGCGCTACCACGTTTTGCATCGCTACCCGGCTCATCATTCAGGCGCATACTTAAGCCAATTCGTTTGCGTGGAATATCTACTTCCATCACTTTGACTTTTACGATGTCACCGGTTTTGACTACCTTGCGCGGGTCATCCACAAAGGTATCTGATAGGGCGGAGATGTGGACCAGTCCATCCTGGTGGACGCCGATGTCCACGAATGCACCAAAATTAGCCACGTTAGTGACACTGCCTTCCAGAATCATGCCGGGCTTGAGGTCTTTGAGAGTCTCAACACCTTCCTTAAACACGGCGGCTTTGAACTCTGGGCGTGGGTCACGACCCGGCTTGTCCAGCTCTTTGATGATGTCAGTGATAGTCGGAATGCCGAATTTCTCATCGGTGTAATCTTGCGGCTTCAGCTGACGCAGGGTGCCGCTGTCGCCGATCAGTGATTTGATCTCTTTACCTTGCTTGGTGGCGATACGCTCAACCACCTCGTAAGTTTCCGGGTGAACGGCGGAGGCATCCAGCGGGTTGTCGCCGTTGGCAATGCGCAGGAAGCCCGCTGCCTGCTCAAAGGTTTTGTCACCCAGGCGCGGAACCTTTTTCAGGTCCTTACGATTTTTGAACACGCCGTTGGCGTCGCGATAGGCAACGATGTTGTCGGCGATGGTCTGGTTGAGGCCGGATACTCGACGCAGAAGGGCCGCGGAGGCTGTATTCACTTCTACACCAACGGCGTTTACACAATCCTCAACCACGGCATCGAGGCTCTGTGCCAGCTGGGTTTGGCTCACGTCGTGCTGGTATTGGCCAACACCAATGGATTTTGGTTCGATTTTTACCAGCTCTGCCAGTGGATCCTGTAGACGGCGGCCAATGGATACTGCACCGCGAATGGTTACATCCAGATCCGGGAATTCGCGGGCTGCAAACTCTGATGCAGAGTAAACAGAAGCGCCTGCTTCACTGACCATGATTTTTTGCAGTTTCAGCTCCGGGTGGAGTTTGATCAGGTCGCCAGCCAGCTTGTCGGTCTCGCGTGAGGCCGTACCGTTACCGATGGCAATCAGCTCGGTGCCGTGCTTTTTCGCCAGCAAAGCCAGCACGCTGATGGATTGATCCCATTGGTTTTTCGGTGCATGCGGGTAAATTGCGCCGTGATCGACCAGCTTGCCGGTACCATCGATTACCGCAACTTTTACACCAGTGCGCAGACCCGGGTCGAGGGCGATGGTTGGCTTGAGGCCAGCGGGAGCAGCTAGCAGCAGATCCTTAAGGTTTTCAGCAAATACCTTGATGGCCTCGGTCTCTGCGATCTGGCGAAGGTCTCCAAGCAGGTCAGTTTCAATGTGTGAGTGCAGTTTCACACGCCAGGTCCAGCGCACCACCTCAGCCAGCCACGCATCGGCGGCACGGCCCTGGTCTTCGATACCAAAGTGGCGGGCAATACGCACTTCACACTGGTGTTTGCTGCTTGGAGTGGCATCTTCCGGTTGTGGAAGATCCACCTTGATGTGAAGAAAACCTTCCCGGCGACCACGGAACATGGCCAGAGCCCGGTGAGAGGGGACTTTATTGAAGGCTTCGCTGTGTTCAAAGTAGTCGCTGAACTTGGCGCCTTCCTGCTCTTTGCCTGGAGCAACAGAGCTCACCAGCAGGGCATTGTCGTGAAGTTGGGCACGCAGCTGGCCGAGCAGTTCGGCATCTTCGCTGAAGCGCTCCATCAGAATGAATTTGGCGCCGTCCAGTGCCGCCTTGGCGTCATTGATGTTGTGCTCGGCATTGAAAAACTCGGTGGCTTTCTCTTCCGGGCTCAAAGTAGGGTCGCTGAACAGGGCGTCTGCCAGTGGTTCCAGTCCGGCTTCAATTGCTATCTGGCCTTTGGTGCGGCGCTTGGGCTTGTAGGGCAGGTAGAGGTCTTCCAGTCGGGTTTTGGTGTCGGCTGCGATAATGCTGGCTTTCAACTCCGGCGTGAGTTTGCCTTGTTCATCAATGCTTTTCAGGATGGTGTCGCGACGTTCTTCCAACTCTCTCAAATAGCCTAAACGCTCCTGTAACGTCCGCAATTGGCTGTCATCCAGCCCGCCGGTGACTTCCTTCCGGTAGCGGGAGATGAAAGGCACTGTTGCACCTTCGTCGAGTAGTTCAACGGCGGCATTCACCTGTTTGACGTTTACTGTAAGCTCATCAGCAATGGTTTGTGCGATGGCGGCGAAGAGATGAGTAGAGTTGGCTTGTGAAGACATAATTCCTGATTAGTTGTTGTCGAATTGAGGAGAGGGATTATCGACCAAACAACCCTCCTGAGACAGTCTTGTATTTGACACGGAACTGTGGTTTTGTGAATCCACACACCATTTGGAGTCGCAAGAAGCAAGGAGAAATAGTATGCGGGACGCCAATACTGAGTTTGCCATTCATTCCTTGATTAAACAGCGATACAGCCCTTATCAATTCAGCCCTGAGCGGCTGGTGGCCGATGCTGATCTGGCTGCTATGCTTGAAGCAGCCCGGTGGGCAGCATCTTCATTCAATGCCCAACCCTGGCGCTACATCATTGCAAAGCGTGAGGATAAGGAAGATTTTGAGCAAATCCTGGGCTGTCTGACTGAAAAAAACAGGATTTGGGCGCAGCATGCCGGGGTGCTTGCCTTGGGATTTTCGCAGTTGAATTTTGAATACAACGGCAAGCCAAATCGTGTAGCAATACATGACCTTGGAGCCGCCTCGGCCCAGCTCACTCTTGAAGCAGAAAATCGCGGACTGAAAGTTCACCAGATGGCAGGGATTCTGCAGGATGTGATTCGGGAAAAGTTTCAGGTTCCGGACGATTTTGAGCCGGTAACTGCTATTGCAGTTGGCTATGCTGAAGAGAATCCGGAACTCCCCGATGATGTTCGACAAAAGGACAGCAAAACTCGGGAACGAAAATCAGTTAGTGATTTCGTCTTTGCAAATGCCTGGGGGCAGCCAGCAGACCTTGAGCCGGGCGGTGGTGCTTGATGGGTTGCCCACTTTGTGGGGAGCGAGAAATCTCCCATTACCTGACTGACAAAATTCGCAGTTACCACCAGTGTTCTCAATGCGAACTGGTTTTTGTGGAAAGCAGTGAGCATGTAACTGTCGAAGAAGAGCGTGGCTATTATGAGCTGCATGAAAATGACCCGACGGATGATGGGTACAGAAAATTTCTGAGCCGGATTGCGAGCCCATTACTTCAGCGGCTTGCCCCTTGTTCTTCGGGGCTGGATTTTGGCTGTGGCCCAGGGCCGACTCTTTCACAAATGCTTATCGAAAAAGGCCACAGAGTCAGTTTGTACGACCTGTTTTTTTACCCGGACAAATCTACGCTTGAAAGCCAATATGATTTTGTAACGGCCACTGAGGTAGTCGAACATCTTGCCAGGCCGGGTAGTGAATTGGACAGATTGTGGTCCATGGTGAAAGGGGGCGGTTGGCTTGCACTGATGACGAAGCTGGTAATTGATCGAGAAGCTTTTTCCCGCTGGCACTATAAAAATGACCCGACTCACATCAGTTTTTTCAGCGAGCCTACCTTTCGTTGGTTGGCCAATAAATGGTCAGTCGAACCGGAATTCATTGGCCGCGATGTGATACTGTTCAGAAAACCCGAACTCGAGGGTCACACAGACCCATCGCAAATTGTAATTGACTGAGTATGATAATCAGCGTATCCCCAAATACGCTAGAAAAAGGATGTAGGTCTCTATGTTTGAAAGCGAAAAGTTAGCGGTATTGGAACGTGAGGAAGGTATTGTTGAATTGCGATTTGATGCTCGCAATGATTCGGTAAACAAATTTGACAGACAGACCATCAATGAGCTGGCTGATGCGCTGAAAGTGCTTAAAAGTTCTGACAATATCAAGGGGTTGTTGGTAACCAGTGGCAAGCCGGTTTTTATTGTAGGCGCCGACATCATGGAGCTATCCACCCTGGATGAGAAGGGGTTGACGGAGGTTTCAAAACTCAACAACGCCAATTTCTGTAATCTTGAAGATTTGCCTTTCCCGACCGTCGTCGCAATCAATGGCTTTGCTCTTGGTGGTGGTTTTGAGCTTTGTATGTCCTGTGATTTTCGGGTTATGAGTGATGCTGCTCAAGTGGGCTTGCCGGAAACAAAACTGGGTATTATTCCTGGTTGGGGAGGCACAGTTCGTCTGCCGCGATTAATTGGTTTTGACAACGCCGTTGAGTGGATTGCTGCCGGGCAACATAAACGACCGGCAGATGCTATCAAGGACGGGGCTGTTGATGCAGTAGTAGCTGCCGATCATCTGGAGCAGCAGGCTCTGGTGATGCTTAAGCAGGCTATTAATGGTGATCTGGAAATAAAAGAACGCCGTGCACGAAAACTTTCCCGCCTGCAATTAAATGCTATTGAGTTGCAGATGGCAGCGACCACCTGCCGAGCTATGGTAGCCAGCAAAGCCGGTAAAAATTATCCGGCACCAGTTGCCGCCGTAGATGTAATGGCAAAGGCTGCATCTCTGGATCGTGATGGAGCGTTAGTGGAGGAATCACTTGCGTTCGGTGCAATTGGGTCGACTCCCCAGTGCAAGGCTATGATCGGCCTGTTTCTCAGCGATCAGTACCTTAATAAGGTCGCAAAGAAGTACAGTAAGGCGGCCAAACAAAAAATTGAGCGTGCTGCGGTTCTCGGTGCCGGGATTATGGGTGGCGGCATTGCCTACCAGCACGCACTGAAGGGCTACCCGATACTGATGAAAGATATTGCCCAGCCTGCCTTGGATATGGGTATGGCTGAGGCTAACAAATTATTCAACAAGCGTGTGGAAAAGGGTCGTCTGACACCCCTCAAGGCAGGTGAGGCACTGACTCGAATTACGCCCACGCTGAACTCGAGTGGTCTCGATAATGTTGATTTGGTGATTGAAGCTGTCGTCGAAAATCCTGCTGTAAAAGCTTCCGTTCTCAAGGAGACTGAAACCTTGATCAGGGAAGATGCGATTCTTGCTTCCAATACCTCGACTATCTCTATTAGTTCGCTGGCTGATAATTTGCAGCGCCCAGATAAATTCTGCGGTATGCACTTTTTCAATCCGGTCCATGCTATGCCGCTGGTTGAGGTTATTCGCGGCGAGAAAACTTCCGATGAAACTGTGTCTGCCGTTGTTGCCCATGCACTTTCCCTGGGTAAAAAGCCGGTTGTTGTTAAGGATTGTCCGGGTTTCCTCATCAACCGTGTACTGTTTCCTGCGGTCATTGGACTCGATCACTTGCTGAAATCCGGTGGCGATTTTCAGCAGATTGATAAGGTGCTCGAAAAGTGGGGCTGGCCAATGGGACCAGCGTATTTAATGGATGTGGTCGGCATTGATACAGCTGTGCATGCTTTGAAAGTTATGGCTTCAGGGTTCCCTGAGCGCATGTCTGGTACAGGCAGTGATTCGCCGCTGCTGAAACTTTTCGAAGCCAAACGCTATGGCCAGAAAAACGGTGTTGGTTTTTATCAATACGAAGCTGACAAGCGAGGCAAACCGCAAAAACTGGTGGATGAGTCGGTTTACACGCTATTGGGCACAGAAATTAAACCCCTGGACGAACAGCAAATTATCGCCAGCTTTATGGTGCCGATGTGTACCGAGATGGCACGCTGCCTGGAAGAGGGTATAGTCAGTTCAGCTGCAGAAGCGGATATGGCGATGATCTACGGCGTCGGCTTCCCTCCATTCAGGGGTGGCATTTTCCGCTGGCTGGATGAAATCGGTCTGGATGCATTTATTGCAATGGCGGAGCCATTAAAAGATCTTGGCGAACTGTATCACGCCACGGAAACCATGAAGTCGATGGCAGCAAATGGCGAAAATTACTACACAAAGGGAGCCTGACTTATGAAGTTGAACCCGCGCGATGTAGTCATTGTTGATTATGGTCGAACCGCAATGGGACGCTCCAAAAATGGCTGTTTCCGTCATATACGTGCCGATGATATGTCTGCTCAATTGGTTAAGCAATTGTTGGCGCGAAATCCTGCCATTGACCCGGAAACCATCGATGACCTGATCTGGGGCTGCGTTATGCAGACCCGTGAGCAGGCCTTCAATATAGGCAGAATGGTAGCGTTGCGAGCCGGGTTGCCGCATAGCGTAACCGGCATGACGGTGAATCGACTTTGCGGCTCCTCAATGTCTGCACTGCAAACAGCGGCAGCAAACATCATGGCAGGTCTTGGCGATTTCTACCTGGTTGGTGGGGTAGAGCACCTGGGGCATATCCCCATGGATCACGACCTGGATCTAAACCCTGCCCTGAGCCTGACCATTGCCAAAGCGTCCAACATGATGGGTATTACTGCAGAGTTACTGGGTCGTCTGCACGGCATCAGCCGGGAGCAGCAGGATCAATTCGCTGTTCGCTCCCACCAGCGCGCCGCCTTGGCAACTGAAAAAGGATGGTTTGAGAGGGAGCTGATTGCCATTGAGGGTCACAATGCCGAGGGTGGTTTGGCGCTGATTAAACAGGATGAAACCATTCGGCCGGAAACTTCCCCGGAAGGGCTGGCTGAGCTAAAACCGGTTTTCGATCCCGTTCATGGCACAATCACAGCAGGAACTTCTTCCCAGCTTTCTGATGGCGCATCCGCCATGCTGGTGATGTCTGCCGAACGAGCTGAGGAGCTGGGAGTACAGCCCATTGCAAAAATCGTATCGATGGCAACAGCAGGGGTCGACCCGTCAATTATGGGTTATGGGCCGGTCCCATCGACTGAAAAAGCGCTAAAAAAAGCAGGCTTGAAAATAGGTGACATTGACCACCTTGAGCTTAACGAAGCATTCGCTGCACAAGCCCTGCCTGTTTTAAAGGATCTTAATATTCTTAAGGATATGGATAAAAAGGTGAACTGCTTTGGTGGGGCTATTGCACTGGGCCACCCATTTGGCTGTTCTGGCACACGTATTACCGGAACTTTACTTAGCGTCATGCAGCAAAATCAGGGAACACTGGGGGTTGCTACAATGTGTATTGGTCTGGGGCAGGGAATTACAACAGTTTTGGAACGAATTAATTAATTAATTCCTGAGCAGGTTACACATTAAAAAAGGCTGCAAATGCAGCCTTTTTTGTATTGCTTCTTTCTCAGCTCTACTGAAAATTAGCCGCCGAGCTTTTCATTGAGCTTGTCAGTTGCATCGTCCATTGCATCTTCAGCTTCTTCTTCAATTTCTTCGGCAGTATCCTTAACTTCGTTAGCCACTCCTTCAGCGGCCTCTTCTACTGCCTCTACGGCTTCTTCAGCTACGTCTTTGGCTTCATCCATGGTTTCATCCATGGCTTCTTTCATGTCGCCAGTCGCATCGCTCATTTGTGTGGCTGCGCCATCCATTGACTCTTCAGCGGAATTCACCTGATCGCTGGTTTCGTCTTTGTTGCAACCTGCCATCAGTGCCATTGTCATCATCAATACGAGTGAAAGTAGGGTCTTCATCATGCCTCTCCGGGTTTTTATTAGATTCAATAAATCACCCGCCAGGTTGGCGGGCTGCTCTAAGATTAAGCAACGTGAACTTATTTGCAAGTCCTTCAATCCATTATCATTCGAAGATCTGATAGACTCTCCACACCAAAAGTCGATTAGATCACTGGAGTGCCCGCTTGCGTTTGCTTCAATCTGGCTCCTGTCCGGAATTAGCCTTAAACCAGCAGCTGACCAAATTTGAGGGCAATAACACTATTGCCGATGTGTTTGGCGTGCATTTTTCTTATGAACAGTATTACTTGCCCGGTTCACCGCTGATTGAGTTGGTTGCTGTTTACAGTTTGACTCGAGTAAGCGGTGAAATAGTGGTATCCGCTCTTGTAACAGACTTTTCCGACTCGCGCGCTCGCGATCTCGAAGTGAGTGATTCAGCCAGTCAGCTTTCCGATCTGTGGGGCGTTCCACTCCTTCCTTTAGCTTCCCCTGTGCTCCTGCAGCCTGTTGCCATTGAAAAGCCCTGGGGGCAGGAAATATGGTTCACTGGAATTGAGGAGCGTGGCTTATCACGAGTTTGTGATGGCGATAAATCCTCACCTCTTTCCTGGTGGCTGGCAGTTGCCCCGAAAAGGTTGGCTGAGGGTGCAGAACGAAAAATCAACCTGCTAAAAATACTCGATCCGCTTCCAGAGGAGGTGTTTGGCGACCTTTACTACGAACTGCATGAAGAAAAGCAGGAGGTCTATGTGGTAACCCACGTAGACAAGAAAGCCTGGCCGGCAGGGAAAGGGGCTATCCGTTTTGGGTTTGACTCCAAGCGACTGGAGCAAGCTGAGTCCCATGAGCGGTTCAGAACCGAGTATACCGAGGCGGTTCTACAGTACAGAGAAGTTCGCGAGGAAATTGATGCAGCTCTGGATGAATGCAGGCGAAAAGAGGGAGTCGAGCTGAATGCACCAATATCGGCAGAAAGGCTAAAGGGGTGGCTGAATTCAATACCTGAGCAATTACAAAGCAAGGAGAAGTTCCTGCGAGATTCAATGAACAGCTTTACAGCGCTGCTTCCATTGTCTGTGGGTGATGTTGTTAGGGTGCCAACTTTAACACCACATGCTTTACAGCACGGCGTTCGCACGGTCGAGTTCCAGACTCCAGTGTATGAGCGAATGATTCTGTCATTTGCCCAAAAAGTACTGACTCAAGACCACTGGGATACGCATGAGGCCGTTCAAAAGATGTCGCTGCATGCCCCTGAGCAGCCTCCCCTTAAGGTGCTGGAGCGGTCAGATCAGCATACACTGGAGCAGGTGGTGGAGTTTGATGATTTCATTGTGCGCAGACTAACCTTGCATCCTGACGCTGAGTGGGAGCTGGAAAAGGGGTGGGGCTATGGCCTTATCATGTCGGTAAGTGGTACCCCGGTGGTGTCGGGTAAGGACCTTCCAGCTGAACAGGCGCTTTACATCCCGGCCAACAGTGGCTCGGTGGCAATTTCTGCCACCTCGAAGCAGCAAGCGGTGCTGTTACTGGCTGAGCCAGTCCAGCCAGCTGTATAAACATTGGCAAGGCCAGTCTAAGCAATTGTATAAATAGGTTTTAAACTGGCTGTTGCTCACAGCGATGTGCTGTGGCAAAATCTGCCACCTTTTTTCGGGGACGATATCCCACGAAAAGACACGCGGAAGTGGTGAAATTGGTAGACACGCCAGATTTAGGTTCTGGTGCCGCAAGGTGTGCGAGTTCGAGTCTCGCCTTCCGCACCAATCATATAAAGTATCCCGTTGGGGTGTTTGGGTCCGGCCAGGTTCGGACTGATTTACTAGGTTAAACGAGGAACAACATGCAGGTTTCCATTGAGTCGACCTCCGGTTTGGAACGCCGCCTGAAGGTAGAAGTACCCGCCGAACGTATTGATGAAGCAGTAAACGCTCGCCTTCAGAAAGAAGCCAAGACCATCAAGATTAACGGTTTCCGCAAGGGCAAGGTTCCTTTTAAAGTTGTTAAACAGCGCTACGGCAAGTACGTTCGCCAGGAAGTAATGGGTGAAGTTGTCAGCCAGTCTTTTTATGAAGCTGTTTCCCAGGAAAAACTGCGCCCAGCCGGCCAGCCTTCTTTTGAGCCGCTGAAAGGCGAAGAGGGCGAAAACCTTGAGTATGTAGCAACTTTCGAGGTTTACCCGGAAATTTCTATTGGCGACCTGAGCAAGATCGAAGTGGCCAAGCCGGTTGCTGAGGTAACCGACGAAGACATCGACAAAATGATTACTGTTCTGCGTGAGCAGCAATCCAAGTGGGAAGCCGTAGAGCGTGCTGCCGAAAGTGGCGATCAGGTAAATATCGATTTTACCGGCACTAAAGATGGTGAAGAATTCCAGGGCGGCAAGTCCGAAGGCTTCAACATTGTTATCGGCTCAAACCAAATGATCCCTGGGTTTGAAGATGCACTGGTTGGCATGTCTGCCGGTGAGGAAAAAACCGTTCCGTTGACCTTCCCGGAAGACTATCACGCGGAAGAGCTGAAAGGTGCTGCGGTTGAGTTTGCTATTAAAGTAAACGGTGTTTCCAAGCGTGAACTGGCCGACCTGAACGATGACTTCTTTGCTGCATACGGTGTTTCTGAAGGCGGCGAAGAGAAGTTCCGCGAAGAAGTTCGCAGCAACATGGAGCGTGAGCTCAAGAATGCCATCAAGAACAAGCTGAAAACCCGTGTAATGGACCAGTTGTTCGAAATGCATGAGGTTGAACTGCCTAAATCTCTGGTTTCTGGTGAAATCAAAGCTCTCAAGCAGCAGATGTTCCAGCAGTATGGTGGTCAGGCGCAAAACTTTGATCCGTCAATCCTCCCGGACGATATGTTTACTGCACAAGCTGAACGTCGCGTGGCCCTGGGCCTGCTGGTTGCCGAGATCGTTAAGGCTGAAGAAGTTAAGGTTGACGCTGACCGCGTTCGCGCCCAAATCGAAGAGATTGCCTCTACCTACGAACAACCTGAGCAGGTTGTTGAGTACTACTACAGCCAGCGTCAATTGCTGGATGGCATTCAGTCAGCAATTCTCGAAGAGCAGGTTGTTGAGAGAATGCTCGAAAAAGCTACAGTGACAGAGGCTAAGGTTTCCTACGAGGACGCCATCAAGCCGGATGCTCCAAAGGCTCAGGAAGAACAGTCGGAAGACTGATTTTTCTTCAGTTGGATCAAAGGCGAGTCGGCCAAAACCGACTCGCCTTTTTATTTGGCTTGTTGAATCTGCTGTGTCATTCCCTTTACAAAGTAACCCAGCTAGAATGCGGGTTGTCTTTATGAATAAATTCCAGATGGTTAGGATTCTTAATAATGAAAAATTATGACTCTCAGGGTATGTTGGATGTTCAAAACACCGGTCTGGTACCCATTGTTGTTGAGCAAACCTCCAGAGGGGAGCGCTCCTACGATATTTATTCGCGCCTCCTTAAAGAACGCGTTATTTTCCTTGTTGGTCCCGTAGAAGATTACATGGCCAACCTGATCGTTGCCCAAATGTTGTTCCTTGAATCCGAAAACCCTGACAAGGATATCCACCTCTACATAAATTCACCGGGTGGCTCCGTGACTGCTGGTCTGTCTATTTATGACACCATGCAATTTATCAAGCCGGATGTGAGCACCATGTGTATTGGCCAGGCTGCCAGTATGGGAGCTTTTCTGCTGGCAGCAGGCGCCGAGGGTAAGCGATACAGCCTGCCAAACTCCCGCACCATGATCCACCAGCCCAGTGGCGGTGCACAGGGGCAGGCGACTGATATCCATATTCAGGCCCAGGAGATTCTAAAACTGAAGCAAAGGCTCAATGAAACCCTGGCTAAGCATACAGGCCAACCATTGGATAAAATTATTGCTGATACCGAGCGTGACACTTTCATGAGCGCTGAGGAATCCAGAGAGTATGGCTTGATTGATCAGGTTCTGGACAAACGTCCCTAGAATCGCTAGTCTCGCTTTAGAAGTTTGATTTGATTTTTTTATAAGTCCCTGAATTATAAGAAATTCGTAGTATCGGGGCAGAGGGTTTTATATGTCCGACAAAAGTAAAGACGAGGGTGATGGCGGCAAGCTGCTGTATTGCTCTTTCTGTGGAAAAAGCCAGCACGAAGTCCGCAAATTGATTGCGGGCCCGTCCGTGTTCATCTGTGATGAGTGCGTTGACCTGTGCAACGACATCATCTCTGAGGAGATTCAGGAGTCTGACAGCGAGTCTCCACGGGACAAACTCCCAACTCCGGAAGAAATCAAGCAAACACTTGATCAATACGTGATTGGCCAGAAGCGTGCCAAGAAAATTCTTTCTGTAGCGGTATACAACCACTACAAACGCCTGCAAAACAGCGGTAAAGGTGTCGGCGAGGTAGAGCTGGGTAAAAGCAATATTTTGCTGGTGGGCCCGACTGGTAGCGGTAAGACGCTGCTGGCTGAAACCCTTGCTCGCCTGCTTGATGTGCCATTTACCATTGCCGATGCCACCACACTGACGGAAGCCGGCTATGTGGGTGAAGACGTAGAAAACATCATCCAGAAGCTGCTTCAGAAGTGTGATTACGACGTCGAAAAAGCTCAACGAGGCATTGTCTACATTGATGAAATTGACAAGATCTCGCGCAAGTCAGACAACCCGTCTATCACCAGGGATGTGTCTGGAGAAGGCGTTCAGCAAGCTCTGTTAAAGCTTATCGAGGGTACTGTTGCTTCCGTTCCACCTCAGGGTGGCCGCAAGCACCCACAGCAGGAATTTTTGCAGGTTGATACCTCAAATATCCTGTTTGTCTGCGGTGGAGCGTTCGCAGGCCTTGAGAAGGTAATTCGTGATCGATCCGAGAAGGGTGGTATTGGCTTCAGTGCCGAGGTTAAATCCAAGGCAGAAACCCAGAGCATTGGCGCTACACTGGCCGATCTCGAGCCGGATGATCTCGTGCGTTACGGTCTCATACCCGAGTTTGTGGGCCGTTTGCCGGTTGCAGCCACACTGGAGGAACTCGACAAGGATGCATTAGTAAGCATTCTGGTTGAACCGAAAAACTCACTGATCAAACAGTACAGCGCCTTGTTTGAAATGGAAGGAGTTGAACTTGACATACGCCCCGATGCTCTTGAGGCAATTGCCGAAAAGGCTCTGGCTCGCAAGACGGGTGCACGCGGTTTGCGCTCCATCATGGAGAACACCCTGCTTGAGACAATGTATGAGATCCCATCTAAAGACCATGTACGCAAAGTGGTTATTGACGCATCAGTCGTAAATGGTGAGTCGGATCCAATACTCGTTTACGAGCAGGCTGAAAAGCAGAAGACTGCGAGCAAGGAGTAACGCCTTGCCGAAACATAAAAAAAGAGCCGCTTGGCTCTTTTTTTATGTCTTTTGCCAATAAAACAATGGCTGCAATGAACAATTTAAGGATAATAAGTTTTTGGGCTATCCTTGTTTTCCAGCCTTCAATCCCCATATCACAGTAAAGTCCAGTGCCATGCGCACGCAGTATTGAGGTTTATTATGGGACAAGACACCAGTTACGATTCTGAGCTGCAAACATTGCCGCTGTTGCCTTTGCGCGATGTAGTTGTATATCCCCACATGGTTATCCCCCTGTTCGTTGGCCGGGAAAAGTCGATCCAGGCGCTTGAGCAGGCGATGGCTGAGCACAAGCAAATCTTGCTCGTTGCCCAGAAGAACGCAGCGGATGATGATCCGAAAGTAGAAGATATCTATCAGGTTGGAACAGTCTCCACTGTTCTCCAGTTACTCAAGCTGCCCGACGGTACAGTCAAGGTACTCGTTGAAGGCGGCACCCGTGTGCATATCGACTCCGTAAGAGAAGAAGATGGCTATTTTCAGGCTGAATACACTGAACTTAAATCAGACGATCTTGACCCTCGTGAAGCAGATGCTCTGATACGCTCAGTCATTAACCAGTTTGAGCAGTATGTAAACCTCAGTAAAAAAATCCCATCGGAAGTAGTTTCCACCTTGGCTGGCATTGATGAGCCAAGCCGTCTTGCCGATACCATTGCTGCTCACATGACCCTGGCACTGGAGCAGAAGCAGGAAGTGCTGGAAATTGCTGATGAGAAGGCAAGGATTGAACACTTGCTGGCACTGATGGAGTCCGAAATTGACCTATTCCAGATAGAGCAGCGTATCCGTGGACGCGTCAAGAAACAGATGGAAAAGAGTCAGCGCGAGTACTACCTGAATGAGCAGATGAAAGCCATTCAGAAAGAACTTGGCGATATGGACGACGGTAGTAATGAAATCGAGGCTCTTGAACAGAAAGTTCAACAGGCAGGCATGCCTCAAGCTGCACTGGAAAAAACCCAGGCTGAACTCAATAAACTGAAAATGATGTCGCCGATGTCTGCTGAAGCATCGGTTGTGCGTGGCTACATCGAGTGGATGATCAGCGTCCCCTGGAAAAAACGCAGCAAGGTTCGCCACGATCTCGTGCGTGCCGACCGTATTCTCAACGAGGAGCACTACGGCCTTGAAGAGGTTAAAGAGCGTATCCTGGAGTTTTTGGCAGTCCAGAAACGCGTCAAGCAGCTCAAGGGGCCGGTTCTTTGCCTCGTGGGGCCTCCCGGTGTTGGTAAAACATCCCTGGGAGAATCTATCGCGAGGGCAACCGGGCGTAAGTTTGTGCGAATGTCACTTGGTGGCGTTCGGGATGAAGCTGAAATCCGTGGTCACCGCAGGACCTATATTGGCTCCTTGCCCGGCAAGTTGATTCAAAAAATGTCGAAAACCGGGGTTAAAAACCCGCTGTTTTTGCTGGATGAAATTGACAAAATCGGTATGGATCATCGCGGCGATCCGGCGTCGGCCCTGCTGGAAGTCCTGGACCCGGAGCAGAATCACAACTTCAATGACCACTACCTCGAAGTGGATTATGACCTCTCTGAGGTGATGTTTATCTGCACGGCAAACTCCATGAATATTCCAGGACCTCTACTGGATCGCATGGAGGTTATTCGTATCCCCGGATATACCGAGGACGAAAAGGTAAATATTGCCCAGCGTTACCTGTTGCCAAAACAGTGTAAGGCAAATGGCCTCAAAGAGTCTGAATTGACTGTCAGTGAAGCCACCTTGCGCGATATTATCCGCTACTACACTCGCGAGGCAGGGGTTCGTGGCCTGGAGCGAGAGCTGGCGAAAGTTTGTCGTAAAGTGGTAACCAGGCATGTCAAGGAAAGCTCCACGAAGGTCAGTAAAATTGCACCTAAGGATCTTGAAGGGTTGCTGGGAGTCCAGAAGTTTGATTTTGGGCGAGCTGAAGAGCAAAACCAGATTGGCAGGGTAACCGGGCTGGCATGGACGTCCGTTGGTGGTGAATTGCTGACCATTGAAACCTCAGCAGTACCGGGAAAAGGTGTAGTAATTAAAACCGGTTCGCTTGGTGATGTGATGCAGGAGTCCATTCAGGCAGCCCTGACAGTTGTACGCAGTCGTGGCCAGTCTTTGGGTATTAAGAAGGATTTCCACCAGACCAACGACATACACATCCACGTTCCAGAGGGTGCTACACCGAAAGATGGACCCAGTGCTGGTATTGCCATGTGCACAGCGCTTGTCTCGGTAATGACGGGCATTCCTGTCCGTGCAAACGTTGCCATGACTGGGGAAATTACCCTTAGAGGTCAGGTACTTAGGATAGGGGGGCTCAAAGAAAAACTGTTGGCCGCTCACCGTGGTGGTATCACTACTGTGATCATTCCTAAAGAGAATGAGCGCGATCTGAAAGAGATCCCGGACAACATAAAAGCGGACCTTGATATTCAACCGGTTCAATGGGTTGATGAGGTTCTGGCTATAGCCCTGCAAAATATGCCAGAAGCGTTGACGGATGAAGAATATGCATCTTCTGATAAGTCAAGCGCCGGCTCGGGAAAAGATGATTCAGTGTCAGACCGCATGCCCACACACTAATATTTGTGTGGGTTGTGCTTGACCGCTATGAATACTGTTGGTATAAATTTCCCCGCCAGTGAATGCGTGCATCCAGGGAGCGTATTTACACTACAGGTTTGGGAAATCAGTCAGCAAATAAATTGACATAACAAACCATTACTCAAAAGCCTTGATAAATAAAAAAGGGGTTCACAAGTGAACAAATCAGAATTGATCGATACTATCGCCGCTGCTGCGGACATTTCTAAAGCTTCTGCGGGCCGTGCGCTGGATGCTGCCACTTCCGCTGTTACTGAAGCCCTGAAAAAGGGTGACCAGGTTTCTCTGGTTGGCTTTGGTACTTTCTCTGTAAAACAGCGTGCTGCTCGTACTGGCCGCAACCCACAAACTGGTGCTGAAATCCAGATTGCTGCTGCAAACGTACCTAGCTTCAAGCCAGGTAAAGCGCTGAAAGACGCTGTAAACTAAGTCGTTTTTCAATGACGCCAAGAGTTGTTAGTGGATTTTTCTTAACAACTTTGGCGACAGCAAAAAGGTGCATCAGCGTTGATGCACCTTTTTCATTATTAGAGTTTGAAAGAATAAAGAGATTTCCATGCTTCAGAATATGCGCGACAACCTCAAAGGAATTGGTTTAATTCTCGTTGTAATTATCGCCATCCCCTTTGCTCTTACCGGCGTAGACAACTTTTTCCTGCGCTCAGGCGGCAGCCCTGAGGTGGCCGAGGTGAATGGTGAAAAAATAACCGATCTTGAGTTGCAGCGCGGTATCCTCTTGCAGCGTCAAATGATCGCGGCTCAATTTGGCGAAGAAATGCTCAGGTTTTTTGATGACAACCGTCTTCGAGGCCAGGTCTTAAATCAGCTTGTAACCCAGAAACTCATCACCGGTGCAGCAAATGAGCATGGAATGAGCGTTGCTGAATCAAGTGTTCAGCAAGCCATAATGGATACGCCGGCATTCCAGCGCGACGGTGAATTTGATAAAGAATCATTCAACTACATCATGAACCAAATGGGCCAGACGGCCAGTTCCTATCGTACGCAAATACGCAACGATTACCTGGGTGGTCAATTTGTTCAAGGTGTTACTGCCAGTGAGTTTGTTACCAGTGAAGAGATGTCACTGAACGCAGCAGTTGCTGAACAGACCAGGGATTTCTATTACCTGACTATTCCTGTCGAGCCACTGATTGAGACTGTTGAAGTATCCGAAGAACAGCTTCAGGCCCGCTATGACGAAAAGAAAGGTCAGCTGGTGGTGCCAGAGCAGTTAGTTGTTGAATACCTGGAGCTTGATAAAGACAATCTTGCTAAAGCGGACGAGGTTAGCGAAGAACAGATTCGTGAGCGTTTTGATTCCGAATTGAAGATTGCCAAGGAGTCTGGCGGAAAGCAAAAACGTCTGGCCCACATCCTGTTGCCACAAGGGGATGAAGAGCTTCTGAATGAAGTCAGCTCAAAGTTGGCAGAAGGTGCTGAGTTCGCTGATGTTGCCAAAGAGTACTCTACAGATGCCGGTACAGCCCCTCAAGGTGGTGATCTTGGCTTTATTGACATGTCAGTTCTTCCAGAATCCCTTGCCACAGCTGCGGCCAGTCTTTCTCTTGGTGATTTATCCCAACCTGTTACCTCTGAGAGTGGCATCCACATTTTAAAGGTAACTGATGTTGAACAAGCAGAACTGCCGGTTTTTGAGGAGCAAAAGGATCGCATTGCCGAAAGTCTGAGAAACGAACTTGCCAGCGAGAGATATGCCATAGCGGTCAAACAACTTAGCGATCTCGTCTTCGGTGCCGAGACCCTTCAGGAGCCAGCGGAGACTCTTGGTCTTGAGGTGAAGCGCTCTGAACCATTTTCTCGAGAGGGTGGTGAGGGCATCGCTGCAAATCAAGATGTAGTAACCGCTGCATTCACTGATGACGTTCTGAACGCCGGTTATGCCAGTAAAGTAGTTGAGCTGGGTGATGGCCGTGCGGTTACGGTTAAACTTCTTGAGCGTATAGCCCAGCGAACCAAGCCGTTAACAGAAGTGCGCGAAGAGTTGCTGGCTGAGCTCAAAAAGGAAAATGCAGCTGCTCTGGTTGAACAGAAAGGTCAGGATCTGATCAAGCAAGTTGAAGCCGGGGAGAGCGTTGAAGCGGTTGCCAAGGCGGAGTCACTCGAGTGGCAGGTTAGCCACAACACCAAGCGCTCTGGCGGTAACGTAGATGCAACTGCTCGTCAAAAAGCTTTTGCAATGCCTGTTACAGAAGATGGGCGCAATGTTGCTGGCATCAAAAAGGCCAATGGCGACTATCTCATAGTAGAGTTGGCCTCAGTGGAGTTCGCTGAAATTGACTCCCTGCCGCTGGAGCAGCGACAAGCTTTGGAGCAAACCCTTGTTACAAATGCCGGTGAAAGCAGTATCCGGGACTATCAACAGTGGTTGCTGGATACGGCAGAAATTAAAACCCGTCAGTAATTTCTGAGATAGAAATAAAAAAAGCCCTCAATGAGGGCTTTTTTTATGCTCTGTGTCCCGTCCTGAATAACGTTGACACTTTTCAATCACCGAATTGGAAAGTGACATGAAATCAACAACTAAGCGCACGCAGCAAGATTATTCCCTGGCTTTTAAATTATCGGTTGTCGACCAGGTTGAGCATGGCGAATTGACCTACAAACAAGCCCAGAGTCGTTATGGTATTCAGGGGCGATCGACGGTTTTGGTTTGGCTTCGCAAGCACGGTAGGCTAGATTGGTCCAAAGGCACACCACACTGCTGCCGCGGAGAGCGAGCAATGTCAGAGAAACCAAGGCCACTTACTCCAGAGCAACGGATCAAAGAGCTTGAACAACAGCTCGCCGAGGCCCAACAAAAAGCGGATTTTTTTGAGGCGGTTGTTGATGTGCTGAAGAGGGACTACGGAGTCAGCGTGACAAAAAAGCCTCACGGCAAGTCATCGAAGCCAAGCAAATCCCGGGACTGAGCGTCACGAAGGCTTGCCAGATCTTGGGCATCAGTCGACAGGCCTACTATCGACAGCGTCAAAGGGCTCAACAGCAAACCGTATCTTGCGAGGCCATATTGGCTTTCGTTCGGCACGAACGCCTACGACACCCGCGAATGGGCGGTCGTAAGCTCTTGTATCAGCTCAAGGCGCAAACTGACTTCACTATAGGCCGTGACAGGCTCTTTGACTTGCTAAAGCAGCACCGATTATTGGTTCACAGGCGACGTGCCTACCATAAGACAACACAGAGCAATCATCGCTTCTGGTGTCACCCCAACCTGCTGAAGGCAGGGCCAAAGCAGATGCAGGCTGCCGGGCCCGAGCAAGTTTGGGTGGCTGATATTACGTATTTGCCCGTCAAGCAGGGAGAGGCTTATCTGAGCCTGGTTACGGACGCCTTCTCACGGAAGATCGTTGGTCATCATGTGCACGGTGACCTCAAGGCGGAATCGGTATTGAGGGCGTACAAAAAGGCATTGCATGAGCGTAGTCGAGAGAGTGAGCTAATCCATCACTCAGATCGAGGGATCCAGTACTGTTCTAAGTTATATCAGGCTGAACACGAGAAACATAAGGTGCACTGCTCCATGACAGATGGGTATGACTGTTATCAAAATGCGCTTGCTGAAAGAGTGAACGGGATATTGAAGACAGAATATCTGACGGTGAAACCTGAAAATCTTGATCAGGCTGCCATCATGGTGGAAGAGTCTATAGAGCTATACAATAAACAGCGGCCACACATGGCCCTAAAATACAAAACGCCCGAGGAAGTCCATCGGGCGTTTTTAACCTGAAATAGTGTCAACCTATATCAGGACAAGACACTGGAATTATTATCTGGAAGAGATAATCAGATCTTTTGTATATCTACAAACAGGGTCAAACGCTGGCCTGGTTGCAAATATTTCTTCGGATTAATTTTATTCCAGGAGATGATGTCGTTTACCCTGATATTGAACTTATTAGCTATGCGAGCAAGTGAATCACCACGACGAACCTTGTAATTCACTTTGCGATTAACGCTGAAACTCTCAGGTGTGGCTGCACTTACCTGCAATTGCTGACCGGGGCGAATTACATCGCCGGGAGCCAAATTGTTCCAGGCTTGCAGATTTTTGACCCTTACATCATGAGCTCTTGCGATTTCCCAGAGTGAATCGCCATTGCGAACCGTGTAAAAGCTGCTGTGCGACGCTGTAAGGGGGGCGGCACCACCAGCTCCCGGTATCTTAATTACCTGCCCAACGCGAATCAGGTCGTTTTTCAGGCTATTCTCGCGTCTCAGCTCTTTAACGCTGACTTTATTGTTAGATGCGATACGGCTGAGGCTGTCACCAGGCTTTACGATATATTCACGAATTGCGACCCATTGCTCCTTGGGAAGCTGGGCCAGCTTGACTTCGAACTGCTCAACACTTGTTACGGGAAGCAGCAACCGATGGTCCGCGCACGAGGCGGTGGAAAGTCTGTTGTAGGCTGGATTCAGTAGATACAACTCTTTGGTATCAAGTCCTGCCATTTCTGCTGCCAGGGCGAGATCCAGCTGACCTTCAAGGTTAACCGGCTCAAAATAGGGTGCATCTGCAATTTCATAGAGTGAAATATTGTAGTTGTCGGGAGCAAAAACTATTTCACTGACTGCAAGTAGTTGTGGCACGTAGGCAGAAGTCTCTTTTGGCAGCTTCAGAGACCAATAATCGGTGGGTTTTCCTGCGTCTTTGTTACGTTTTACGGCTCTGCGAACTGTCCCCTCACCGCTGTTGTATGCCGCAAGGGCAAGCAACCAGTCGCCATCAAACAGGCCATTCAGGTATTCAAGATAATCCAGGGCAGCTGTCGTTGCAGCGACCACGTCACGGCGTCCCTCATACCACCAGTTACGCTCAAGGCCAAAACGCTCGGCTGTTCCAGGGATAAACTGCCAAAGCCCGGCGGCATGGCTGTTGGAGTAGGCAAACGGGTCGAAAGCACTTTCTACTACAGGTAAAAGTGCGAGCTCCATCGGCATATTGCGGGCTTCAACCTCTTTTACGATATGGTACAGATACCGTTCGGCTCTCTGGAAAACACGATCAAAATAGGTTTGGTGCTTTGCGTACCACTCAAGCTGGCGAGACAGTCGCGGGTGATCGTGTTCGCCGATCATGTCCATGTTTTTGCGAATACGGGGCCAGACGGTGCCATCTTCGCCAAACGCATCAAAATCGGCCACATCTTCTGTATCCCTTTTAGGGGCTGAAGTTGTCGGCAAAGTGTCAGCTTCTACGATCAGGGGCTCACTGGGGAGCGACTCAATGTCCTGATCTTTGTCGACTACCGATTGGTTTTGCAGCTGGCTACAGCCGCTGGTTATGGCCACGGAAATGGCAACAGCAAGTAATCTTGGATACATAATTTTATTTAATTCGTTAGTTTTATAGGCCGCTGCTAAGGCGGCGAAACGGGCTACCTTACCACAAAATGGTCTTTCCACTTACGCAGCAACGCAAACGTCGGTGCACCCGGTTTCGCTTCAACATTGGCATGTTTAGCGGCAGCGGCTACAACGGATGTGTTGCTGCTGCGCAGAAAGGGGTTAGTCTGTCTTTCAAGTTCAATGGTGCTAGGGAGTGTAATGCCATCTGCTTGAAGTCGCTGAACATCAGCAACTCGCCGTTGTTGCAGCTCCTTGTTATCTGGCTCTACTGCCAGCGCAAACTGCAGATTTGCCATGGTGTATTCGTGAGTACAGTACACCTGCGTGTTATCAGGCAGTGCGGCCAGCCTTGTGAGAGATTGATGCATCTGCTCAGGTGTACCCTCAAAGAGCCTTCCACAGCCCGCGGCAAACAAGGTGTCACCACAAAACAGGGTAGGGCTGCTGTGACTGTAGCCATTGCCTGACTCTGCATAATAGGCAATATGATCGAGAGTATGGCCAGGCACAGCAATAATCTTAAAGCTGAAATCGCCAAGGGTAAGGCTTTCGCCGTCCGTCACCGGATGGGTTACTTGTGGAATGTTATTGGATAGAGGGCCATAAACAGGGACAGGATAGTGCAATAGAAGCTGCTCAATCCCTCCGATATGATCGAAGTGATGATGGGTCACCAGGATCGCCGAGAGTTCAAGATCTCTTTGCTTAAGTACGCTCAACACTGGCTCAGCATCGCCTGGATCAACAACGGCCACTTTCCGACCCTCAAGTGGGATCATCCAGATGTAGTTGTCGTTAAAGGCCGGTATGGCTTTAATTCTATTCATCACGCTCTGTGGTGTTTGTGTGGGGATTTACCCATAATAACGCTAATCGGCTTAACAGCCCATTTCTCAAACTGGCAACGGAGTTCACGGTTTGCATCAACGCTTTAATCTGAGAAAGAAATTAGCGAATAAATTCCGTCCCGAGCCCATTGAGACCGTACAAGGGGCGCTGGAGATGTGGTTTCGCTCGCCTGCAGGTCACTATCTGCTTGAGAAAGAGCGCAAGCACATCGCCAAACTACCCAAGTTGCCGGGGTACCAGATTATGGAGCTTGGACTCTCACCAAAATTTGGTCTGCTGGACGAATTTGACCATCTCCATCGTTTCTCCATAACTCCAGCCTCAGGAAGGGGTGGTAGCGCGGTGTCAAATTTCGAAGAGTTACCACTGCCTTCGGATATTGTGGATTGCGCTGTTTTGCATCATGCATTGGAATTCTCTCCAAAACCACACCGGGTTTTAAATGAGGCTGCGAGAGTTGTCGCTCCAGGGGGGCATCTGGTGCTGTTTGTATTCAACCCGTTCAGCCTGTTGGGAGTCACCAAATGGCCGGGCTGGAGTTTCAGCGATTACCCATTGTTTCGCCATCATGGCCTGAGGGTTGGTCGCCTGGTGGATTGGCTTCGTCTGCTGCACTTCAAAACGATTGATGTAAAGCGCGGCGGATTAGGCCCAATCAAAGATGATAGTTTTTCAATTTGCCAGCGCTGGGGCTATGGTCTCGGCCTGCCATTTGGCTTGTATTACACCATTGTTGCCCGCAAGAATGTTGCTCGCCCCATTACACGCAATGGCCTGATACCCAATGGCCTGAAAATCCCTAATTTGGGTTGGCAGAAAATGGGCTGCGAGTTGACTGCTCATGGCGATAAATACCAAGATGAATCACTGAGGGAAACTGTTGAAATCCGTTGAAATATTTACCGATGGTGCTTGTCGGGGAAACCCTGGGCCAGGCGGTTGGGGCGCTTTGCTGCGCTACAACAATACCGAGAAGCAATTACATGGCGGTGAACCTGAAACCACCAATAACCGAATGGAATTAATGGCGGCGATCAAGGCACTTGAAGCCCTTAAACAACCTTGTCATGTCATTCTCACTACAGATTCACAATACGTGCGTCAGGGCATTACCAGCTGGATGCATGGCTGGAAACGCAATGGTTGGAAAACTGCGAGCAAGAAACCCGTCAAGAACCAGGATTTATGGCAGTTGCTGGATAAAGAATCTGAAAAGCACCAGATTGACTGGCACTGGGTTAAGGGGCACAGTGGTCACCGCGAAAATGAGATAGCGGATCAGCTCGCCAACAAAGGCATTGATGAATTGGCGGGCGAAGCGTCCTAGCCACCGAGAACATAAAGTATCAGAGAGACTGTATGAGACAGGTTGTACTGGATACCGAAACAACCGGTATTGAAACGGCGCAGGATCACCGAATTATCGAGATCGGTTGTGTCGAAATGATTGATCGAAAGCTGACCGGTCGTCACTACCACCAATACATCAACCCGCAACGGGAAGTGGATCAGGGTGCCTATGAGGTTCACGGTATCTCTAATGAATTCCTGAATGACAAACCGGTGTTTGCGAGAGTTGCCAGTGAATTCCTGGAGTTTATTCGCGGTGCAGAGCTGATTATTCACAACGCCCCGTTCGATGTTGGCTTTATGGACCACGAGTTCAACAAGCTGGGATCTGAATTTGGGGTCACAAGCGACTACTGCTCGGTGATTGACACTCTGGTCATGGCACGGCAAATGCACCCCGGCCAGAAGAACAACCTCGATGCACTATGTAAGCGCTACCACGTAAACAATGCCCACCGTGAGCTGCACGGGGCATTACTGGATGCCGAGATTCTTGCTGAAGTCTACCTGGCAATGACCGGTGGTCAGGTAATGCTGGGCTTTTCGGGGGAGAACAGTAGCAACAGTCAAAGTGGGGAGCAGGAGATACGTCGGCTTGCCGCTGACCGACCGGCTCTTTCAGTTATTCGCGCATCTGAGTATGAGTTGATCGAGCATCAACGAAAGCTTGAAGAGATCCAAAAGGCCAGTGGCAACTGCCTTTGGCTAGCTGAATAAACCAGAGTCTGTCGACACTTCATATTCACCTTTACAGCGGCGGTTATGGACCAACGATAGACTTCAATAAAAAAGGCCAGCTGGATAGCTGGCCTTTTTGCTTTCTGGGAAAGCTTAACCGTGAGCAGCAGGAATGCCGATCAGGTGGCTGTTAACCAGGAAGTGTACCCAGATACTGGCGGCGTAGCCGAGGGCAATTGCCCAGCTCCACTTCAGGTGGCTGAAGAAGGTGTACTGGCCACGAGCCTGTCCCATCAGGGCAACGCCAGCAGCTGAACCAACTGACAGCAAGCTACCACCAACACCAGCGGTCAAGGTAACCAGCAGCCACTGGAACAGGTCCATATCCGGCAGCATGGTCAGAACAGCGAACATAACCGGAATATTATCAACGATAGCAGAAGCAATACCTACGAGGATGTTGGCATTGGTGGCACCCAAGTCGTTGTAGAAGAACTCGGAGGCCAAAGTCAGGTAGCCGATAAAACCGAGGCCGCCAACGGCCAGTATTACTCCGTAGAAGAAGAAAAGGGTATCCCATTCAGCGCCGGCGATTTTGTTGAAGATGTCGAAGCCTTTATCGTTTTCACCATTCTGAACACTTGGGTTAGCCGGAGTATCACCAATGTCGCCATTAGTAGCCGGGGCGTGTTCTTTCTTCTTGATGTAGAAAGCGTACAGTTTGAGGTAACCCAAGCCCAGCATCATGCCGTATACAGGTGGCAGGTGCAGGTAGTTGTGGAAGGAAACTGCAGTGATAATTGTCAGGATAAACAGGCCGCAAATCATTAGGCCACCAAACTTGATCGGGGTGATACCACCCTGAACAGCAGTTGGATTACCTTTCGGAAGTGCAAAGTGCATAAATGCAGCAGGTACAACAAAGTTGACCAACGAAGGCAGCAGCAGATCAAAGAACTCTTCAAATGCTACCAGCTTGCTCTGCCACACCATCAGGGTGGTGATGTCACCAAACGGGCTGAAGGCGCCACCGGCATTGGCCGCGACAACAATGTTGATACAGGCGATACCAACAAATTTGGGCTGGCCTTGGCCAACGGCCAATACAACAGCACACATGATCAGGGCTGTGGTGAGGTTGTCCGCGATAGGGGAGATCACAAAAGCCAGGCAGCCGGTAAGCCAGAACAGTGAGCGGTATGAGAAGCCTTTAACTACCAGCCAGTCACGCAGGGCATCAAAAACGTTACGCTCCAACATGGCATTGATATAGGTCATCGCTACCAGCAGGAAGAAGAACAGCTCGGCGTACTCAAGGAAATTGTGACGAATCGCCACTTCAGCAACAGAAGGATCATCCAAAGTCTGGCAATATATAGCAATCAGAATCCAGATAATGCCTGCGGCAGTAAGTACTGGTTTGGACTTGCGCAGGTGCAGCTGTTCTTCAAAGATAACAAACAGGTAGGCAACGGCAAATATCACAATGGCGGTGTAGCCAATCCAGTGGGAAGTGATGTCGAGAGAGGCTGGTGCAGAACCACTTGAGGCCAAAGCCAGGCCAGGCAGCAGTATGCAAGCCATAAAGGTAATGAGGGCTTTCATAGTCATCAAACCTAATAAAATCCATGGGGTAGGGTTAAATTGGTGGCGGATTATACATGACCCCCCAAAGTGGATACACCCGAAATAACATATTGACTCAAAGAGCAATTTAGATATGAACCAAGTGAAAGACGGGTACCGCCCGGCAGTGGACCCCAGCACACCCATTAGTAATCACCTGATCTTCTGGCGGGGTAACCTGTTACTGGCTGGTGAAAACTGTACCGAGTTGTTCTGGCCAGAAGGTAGTGACGTATTCAATCAGGCACAATCCCGTCACTATGTCGGCCTGTTCTGCGAAAATGCTTGCTGGGTCTATGAGATAGAAGATGTAGCCAACCTCGAGGATGTGGCCAGTTGCCAACTGCGTGAATTGCTAACTGTTGACCCAGAGTGTTTTGACCTGGCTTCCAGGGCGGTGCAACTGATTCGCTGGCACAAGGAGCACCAGTATTGTGGGCGTTGTGGCTCTGAAACCATGTTGATAGAAGGAGAGTTGGCCAGGAGCTGTTCGGCGTGCAGCTTGTCATTCTATCCGCGTGTGTCGCCCTGCATGATTGTATTGATAGAAAATGGAGAGTACTGCCTATTGGCTCGTCACGCTCGGCGAAATGCACTTCATACCTGTCTTGCCGGATTCATCGAGCCCGCAGAAATACCAGAGATAACCGTGCAACGGGAGGCGATGGAGGAGGTGGGTGTGCAGGTGAGTAACATCCGCTATTTCGGCAGTCAGGCCTGGCCATTTCCCGGGCAGCTAATGTTGGGCTACCACGCTGATTATGCTGGAGGGGATATAGCACCAGACGGCGTGGAAATTCTCTCTGCTGACTGGTTTCACTACAGTGAACTGCCTGACCATCCGGGGCAGGCAACTCTCTCAGGCCAACTAATCGCTGATTTTGTAAAGCGGTGTAGAGCTGGTTTAGCTTAACGGGCCAACTCGGATATACTCCGCAAACGAATAATCAGGAGAATGGTTTTGGAATTTTTAACGGAATACGGCTTGTTTCTCGCCAAGGCAGTAACAGTGGTTGTCGCTATTGCAATCATCGTCGGCATAGCATCTGAACTAAGTGGTCGAGGCAAAAAAGCGGACAAGGGCCATATTGCCATCTCAAAGCTCAATGAATTTGTTGATGAAATGCGCGACACACTTCAGCACACCGTGTTTAGCAGTGAACAGCAGAAGGCCGAGAAGAAAAAACGCAAGCAGCAAGAAAAAGAACGGAAAAAGTCCACTGAAGAAGAGTCGAAAAAGCGTGTGTTTGTACTCTCTTTCAAAGGAGATATAAGTGCTTCTGAAAGTAGCGAATTGAAGGAGGCTATTACCGCTGTGCTGTCTGTTGCTCAAGAAAGTGACGAAGTCGTCGTCAAACTTGAGAGCCCCGGCGGTGCGGTTCATGGCTACGGGTTGGCCGCAAGCCAGCTGGACCGGATTCGCAATAAGAATATCCCGCTGACTATCTGTGTAGACAAAGTTGCAGCCAGTGGTGGCTATATGATGGCTTGTGTCGGTGACAGAATATTATCTGCGCCTTTTGCCATGATTGGCTCCATTGGAGTGATTGGACAGCTGCCTAACTTCAGCAAGCTGTTGAAAAAGCATGATGTGGAGTTCGAGCAACATACGGCAGGTGACTACAAGCGCACCCTTACCATGTTTGGTGAAAATACTGATGAGGACAGGGCCAAGTTTCGCGAAGACCTGCAGCAAATTCACGATCAATTCAAACACTATGTTGCCGAGCGCCGACCTCAGCTGGACATAGAGAAAGTAGCCACTGGCGAAGTATGGCTGGGTACCCAGGCCTTGGCTTTGGGGCTGGTCGATGAAGTTAAGACCAGCGATGAATACCTGACCAGCCAGCTTGATACTGCCGATCTTTACGAAGTATCGTTTGAGCACAAAAAGCGTATTCAGGAGCGCCTGGGGCTTGCTGCTGCAGCCGGAGTTGAGAAAGGCGTTACCGGTGTATTGCAGCGTATTGCTGGGAATCGCTTTTTTTCCTGATTTTCTGCAGAATCCCATCCCCGCGTAGGCGGGGGTGGGAATTTGGAAGATAAGGCCTCAATCCCGCCGCAGGCGCTCGCTAACTGCAATCGGGTTCGGAAAGCTGAAAGTCACAATATAACTGGATATCAAAAACGTCAGGATTGCTGCTGCCTGAATAGCGTGTGACGCCTCTGTACTGATAAGTGAGGCGCCGAATGCGACATAGGCGATCAACAAAGAAAATTCACTGATTTGCCCTAATCGAAAACCAAGATCCCAAGCCAATACCTTTCTTTCGCTTTGTTGTTTGAGTAAAAATCGAAATGCAACCGGTTTGAGTGCCAGCATGGTAATGCCTAAAACCAGGGCAACGGCCAATATCTCATCGAGAAGGTTGAGGTTAAAGCCTGCCCCAAGAGCCACAAAGAACATGATCAGGAAAAAATCCCGTAGCGGTTTCAGGCTAAGGGCGATGTATTGGGATATAGGGTTGGTGGCAATGGTAATTCCGGCCAAAAATGCGCCAATCTCTCTCGACAACCCGACCACTTCCGCCAGCTCCGCCATTCCGAGGCACCAGCCTAGCGCCAGTAGAAACACATATTCAGAAACCCGGTCGAACTTGGCAAACAACTTCACCAGACCGTAACGCACTGATGCAATGGCGACGCCAATGAGCAGAGGTAATGCAAAGAGGGTTTGGCCGATTTTCATAAGATCAATTTGGCCATCTGATCCACTCAGCAGCACCAGAAGTACAAAGATAGCGAGAAAATCCTGCATCAGTAGCATCCCGACCATCATGTCACCAATATGTCGATGGTGCAGGACAGTGGTTGGCAGCAGCTTTATACCAATGATGGTACTTGAGAACATCATCGACAGGCCGATGATAATCGATTCCATCTGGGTGAACCCAAATGCCCAGCCGATCCCGTAACCGACAATAGCAAATAGCCCTGAGCTCAGCAGGGTAACGAGAGTAACTTTTCTGAAAACGGACAGTAGCGCCCGCGGCTGCATATCAAGGCCGAGCAGGAATAGCAGAAATATAATGCCGATACTCGACAGGTCGGTGAGCAATTTGACGTCAGAAATCAACCCCAAACCATAAGGGCCGATCAATGCGCCCAGTGCAATGTATACCACCAAAAGCGGCTGGCGGCCGTAGAGTGCAAGAGAGGCGATTACCGCTGCACCGGTAAAAATCAGAAAGAAGGATTGAAAAACACTATCAGCCACAACAGATTCCCTTTCTTTTTATAGTTACTATCGGTTTTTAGAGGCTGTTGTGCAAGGTCTCCAGCTGTGAATGCCGAAATCGGACCAATACATGACAAGTTCTTATTGTGTTGTTAGTATGCATTGGCGTTAACCGGAGGCTGTTTGCTCTGGGTAAATGTCGCCACGGGGCGGCAATTTTCCTATGTGATCAACTGTAACTGGGGTAGCTATGACTGAGTCTGATAACAACTCGAATAACGATCAATTTATCGATGCTATGGCCGGGGTATTTGCGGTCTTGTTGGTGGTGGGTGCCGTAATTTACTGGGTTAGCCAGCAATAATTAAAACCCGGCAGGTCGGTCAAGAGGTGAGTTGACCGACCTGGGCTCTCTACCCACTAATTACCCGCTAGATGTGTGACAAGCTTCACCAAGCCAATTATCGACAGCACAAAGGCGGTAGTCAGTAGTAACCCGACAACAATAAAAGTCTTTGCGCTTCCTTTTTTGAAATCCCTTTCCCGATTTTTTTCCGATTGAACACCAAAGCCAGCTGACAGAGCGCTTTTAACGATCTGCCATCGGCTCGGTTTGTTCTCATCGTTATGGCTTTCAGTATTCATGTTCTTGCTCAGTTCGATCACTCAGGGTTGTAATCCAGAACCGGCATCAGCCAGCGCTCCAGCTCCTTGATTGTCATGCCCTTACGATTGGCGAGACTTTCAACCTGGTCACGCTGGATTTTACCGGTATTGAAATAATCCGATTCTGGGTGAGAAAAATACCAGCCGCTGACTGCTGCCGCCGGGAACATAGCGTAACTGTCTGTCAAAGAGACGCCAATAGCCTTCTCGGCATCAAGGAGCTTAAAGAGCGTCGCCTTTTCGGTATGGTCCGGACAGGCCGGGTAACCGGGAGCAGGGCGAATACCCTGATAACTCTCCTTGATCAGCTCGTCATTATCGAGCTGCTCATCTTTTGCGTAGCCCCAAAACTCGGTGCGTACGCGACGATGCATATGTTCTGCAAAGGACTCTGCAAGGCGATCAGCGAGAGCCTTTATCATAATGGCATTGTAATCATCGCCGTTGGCTTCGTACTCTTTTGCGAGCTCCTCGGCACCAATGCCGGCAGTCACAACAAAACCTCCGATGTAATCCTGACAGCTACTCTCCGCCGGCGCCACAAAGTCAGCCAGACTGTAGTGGGGTTTGGTATTACCGGGCTTAGCTGTTTGTTGGCGAATATGATGCAGTCGAGCCAGCTCCTGATCCTTATTTGGGTCGTTAAAGACAGCAATATCATCGCCATCAACCCTGTTTGCAGGCCACAGACCGATTACGGCTTTGGCGCTAAGCAGTTTATTTTTGATGATGTCATCAAGCATTGCGCGAGCATCTTTGTACAAGCTGGTAGCCGCTTCACCGACAACCTCGTCCTCGAGGATTTTGGGAAACTTGCCGGCCAGATCCCAGGAAATAAAGAACGGTGTCCAATCGATGGTTTCTACCAGCTCTTCCAGCGGATAGTCATCAAAAATCTTAGTGCCAATAAAGCCTGGTGCCGGCGCCTGGTAGCTGTCCCAGTCGAAATTAAATCCGGCATTGATGGCTTTCTCATAGGGGAGGGTAGTACCGCGTGGTTTACGGTTGGCTGTGCGAATACGAACCTTTTCGTATTCATCAGCCAGCTCTCCGTAGAAACGCTCTCGAGATGTCGGATTTACCAGGGTGCTGGCCACACCCACGGCGCGAGAGGCATCGGCAACATAAACGGCTTGGTTAAGATTGAATACCGGATCAATCTTCACTGCAGTGTGGGCCTTCGAGGTAGTTGCACCACCAATCATCAGTGGCAGGTCCAGCTTGAGTCGTTCCATTTCACTGGCGACATGCACCATTTCATCCAGGGATGGGGTGATCAGTCCGGACAGACCAATTATGTCGGCGTTTTCTTTAATAGCAGTTTCGAGAATTTTTTCGCAGGGCACCATAACCCCAAGGTCTACCACCTCGAAGTTATTACACTGCAACACCACACCGACGATATTCTTGCCGATATCGTGAACATCGCCTTTAACGGTCGCCATAATAACTTTGCCATTAGACTTTGCGTCACCGTCTTTTTCCGCTTCGATATAAGGCTGTAAATAGGCCACGGATTGCTTCATTACGCGGGCAGATTTAACGACTTGTGGCAAAAACATTTTGCCTGAACCAAAAAGGTCGCCCACCACGTTCATGCCATCCATCAGCGGGCCTTCGATTACATCGAGCGGGCGAGTGGAGTTCTGGCGGGCAATTTCGGTATCTTCCACAATATGGGAGGTAATGCCTTTTACCAAGGCATACTCAAGACGTTTTTCCACGGGCCATTCGCGCCAGGCAAGATCTTCTTTTTTCTCACCGGTTGAACCATCACCACGGTATTTTTCAGCTATTTCCAGTAGGTTTTCAGTGCCGTCTGGAGTACGGTTGAGAATCACATCCTCTACTTTTTCTCGCAGTTCTTCCGGTAGATCATCGTAAACCGCCAGCTGACCGGCATTTACGATACCCATGTTCATACCCGCCTTGATGGCGTGGTAGAGGAATACCGAGTGAATAGCTTCACGAACCGGGTTATTGCCACGGAAAGAGAACGATACGTTCGATACACCGCCGGAAATCATTGCTCCGGGAAGGTTTTGACGAATCCAGCGAGTGCCCTCAATAAAATCAACGGCGTAGTTATTGTGTTCCTCAATACCGGTCGCTACGGCAAAGATGTTGGGGTCAAAAATAATATCATTGGGATTAAAGCCAACTTTATTAACAAGTAAATCATAACTGCGCGAGCAGATCTCGATTCGGCGCTTCAAATTGTCGGCCTGACCGTCCGTATCAAAAGCCATCACCACAATGGCAGCGCCATAGCGCTTACAGAGGCGGGCTTTATCCAGAAAGTCTTCTTCACCTTCTTTCAGCGAGATGGAGTTAACCACTGGCTTGCCCTGAATGCACTTGAGGCCAGCTTCAATCACATCCCACTTGGAGGAGTCCACCATGATCGGGATTCGGGAGATATCCGGCTCAGAGGCAACCAGGTTGAGGAATGTTGTCATCGCCTTGTGGGCGTCGAGCATCCCTTCATCCATGTTGATGTCGATGATCTGGGCGCCGTCCTCAACCTGTGTGCGTGCCACATCCAGGGCGGTGTCATAATCCTCATCGAGAATCAGTTTTTTAAAGCGGGCAGAGCCGGTTACGTTACAGCGTTCACCGACGTTCACAAACAGTGAGTCGGCGGTGATATTGAACGGTTCCAGGCCCGAAAGGCGGCAGGCCGGCTCGATATCGGGGATTGCTCTTGGTTTGAATTCGGCAACATTTTTGGAGATGGTGCTGATGTGGTCAGGTGTGGTGCCACAACAACCACCGATCACGTTCAACAGTCCACGACGAGCGAAGTCAGTAACGATTTCTGCCATTTCATCCGCCGTTTGGTCATACTCACCAAACTCATTGGGCAGGCCGGCATTGGGGTGTGCGCTCACCAGGGTGTCAGCTACACGTGACATTTCTTCAACGTAAGGGCGCAACTCTTCAGCACCCAGTGCACAGTTCAGACCGATGGAGAATGGCTTGGCGTGGGCCAGTGAGTTCCAGAATGCTTCTGTAGTCTGGCCAGAGAGGGTGCGACCACTTGCATCGGTGATAGTGCCGGAAATCATAATAGGCAATTCAAAGCCGAGTCGCTCAAACACTTCCTGTACAGCAAACACGGCTGCCTTGGCGTTAAGTGTGTCGAATACCGTCTCAATCAGAATCAGGTCGGAACCGCCATCAATCAGGGCCTCGGTTGCTTCAATGTAATTGCCCACCAGCTCATCAAAGCTGGTATTACGAGCGGCTGGGTCATTCACATCAGGTGAAATGGAGGCAGTACGACTGGTTGGCCCCAAAACCCCTGCTACAAAACGGGGTTTGTCAGGGCTTTTAGCCGTCCATTCGTCCGCCGCCTCACGAGCTAGGCGGGCACCTTCCCGGTTCAACTCCACGGTCAGCTCCTGCATACCGTAGTCAGCTTGCGAGATGCGATTGGAGTTAAAGGTATTGGTCTCAATGATATCGCTCCCAGCCGCCAGGTAGGCTGAATGTATGTCGCGAATGACATCAGGCTGGGTCAGGGTCAGGAGATCGTTATTACCGCCCAGATCCTGGCCCCAATCAGCAAAGCGATCGCCGCGGTAGTCGGCTTCTTTGAACTTGTGCTGCTGGATCATCGTACCCATTGCACCATCAAGGATCAGTATTCGCTCGGAAGCGACCTTGTGGAGACTTTTGATACGATCAATACGTTGAGACTGGTCTGATTTCACGGTGAATCCTGGCGATGGAGTAGTAAAGGACCCGCCATTTTAACAAACTATGCTCATCATTATTGCCACTCAACTTGAGATATTTTTTAGATAAAGATGAAAGCTGCTTACAAATCCACCCTTGTGATGAACTGGGTGGTCACGGTAAAATACATGACTAAATTACTCGGGATTGCTATTTGCACCCCGATACCAGCCGTTCAAGAGTCAGATTTATGTTGAATATCACTATTACTGAATCCGCACAGGAATACCTGTCAGGCCTCCTTGTTAAGCAAGATTGCGAAGGCATCGGGATTCGCATGTTTGTTACTGACCCGGGCACTCCAAAAGCTGAAACCTGCATTGCCTATTGCCGCCCAGGTGAAGAGAATCCGGAAGACGAAAAACTGGAACTCAACAGTTTTACCGCCTATTTTGAGCGCCGCAGTTTGCCATTTCTGGAAGAGGCGAAAGTCGATTATTCTGCTGACAAGATGGGTGGTCAGTTGACTATCAGGGCTCCCAATTCGCGCATGCCAAAGGTCTCCGACGACAGCCCGATTGAAGATAAAATTAACTATCTTCTGTACAGTGAAATCAATCCGGGGCTTGCGGCCCACGGCGGTAATGTCACCCTTGAGGCGATGGATGGTAAAGTTGCCATCCTGCGCTTTGGTGGTGGCTGCCAGGGCTGTAGCGCAGTTGACCTGACGCTCAAGGATGGTGTGGAAAAAACACTCACCGAAAAAATCCCGGAGCTTGAAGGTGTTAGGGACGTAACCGATCACACCGATAAGTCCAGCGCATACTACAGCTGATTTTATGCTTAATAACAAAAACGCCCTTTGGTTTACCAAAGGGCGTTTTTGTTTGTTGGTCTTTCTGCTTACTTGTCCAGGCGATTTTTCAGGGCTTCGGAAATTTTATCCCGCATCTCCAGAAGACACTGCTCGGTAGTCTCCCAATCAATGCACTTGTCAGTGATGGAAATACCGTACTGCATGTTTTCATCAGCCTTTTGATTGCCTGCAAATAGATGGCTCTCAATCATCACTCCGATAATCGAGTTATTGCCTTCAGCAATCTGATTGGCAACATTTTCAATCACAAGCGGTTGCAGCTCATGATTTTTATTGGAATTGGCGTGGCTGCAGTCGATCATGATATTTGGCGTCAGGTTCGATCTGCGCAGCTCATTTTCACAAGCTTGTACGCTGATGGCATCATAATTTGGTCGGCCATTTCCGCCGCGCAATACGATATGAGCGTAAGGGTTGCCAGCAGTCTCGATAATTGAAACCTGGCCATCGTTATTGATACCCAAAAAGCGGTGGGGGTTCGCAGATGACTGCATGGCGTTAATTGCCACTTCAAGGCCACCATCAGTGCCGTTCTTAAAGCCAACCGCAGATGATAGGCCACTTGCCATTTCGCGGTGGGTTTGAGATTCGGTAGTGCGGGCGCCAATTGCTGACCAGCTGATCAGATCCTGCAAGTATTGCGGCGAAATGGGATCCAGCGCTTCAGTAGAAGTGGGCAGTCCCAACTCGGCCACATCCAGCAACAACTTGCGACCTATATGAAGACCATCCTGGATCTTGAAGGAGTCGTCCAGGTAAGGGTCGTTGATCAGGCCCTTCCATCCAACCGTAGTTCTGGGTTTTTCAAAATAAACGCGCATAACCAATAGCAGGGTGTCGCTTACTTTCTCTGAAAGCTCTTGTAGTTTGTGAGCGTATTCCATTGCCGCTTTTGTGTCATGAATAGAGCAGGGCCCTACAACGACCATTAGTCGGTGGTCTTTGCGATCGAGAATATTTTGAACTGCATTACGGCCAGCTTGAACACTTTCTGCAATTGACTCGGTAAGAGGCAGCTTTGCTTTTAGCTCACGAGGCGTAACCAGGGTCTCTTGGGAAGAGATTCGAAGGTTGTCTAGTACTTGGAGAGACATCGTTTTAGCCAGAACTTATGGGTTGTAAAAAATCCATTCTAACTATTGAACCCGCTTACGCAAATAAAAAGATTTTATGACACCCAAGTCTTGGCTGAATGTACCAATCCCGTATCACTAAGGAGGTAACCCCTAACAGGTTGTTGAAATTCTATCTGCGTTGCTCCTGCGGCGTTAAAAATGGACTCAAATCGGTTATTTATTACAATAAACTCCCTCTTTTCGTTCATTTTTGCCTTGCAGTAGCTACCTCGAAAACGAATTTCAACAGCCTGCTAAAGCTCTCGCTGAAGCTCGTGGAGAATCCCAAGGATCTTCTTTCGATGAAACAGTAATTGTAACCTTGAGCCACCAAGCTGGCGCCATAAAACGGCACTTCGAACTCCTGCCAGCAGCAGCGCGCGAACACGGTTTGCAGTAGAGGTTTGCTGCAGGTAGCCCGCAAAACCATTTACCTGTATGCGATATCGAAAAGTACTCAGAGTGTTTTGATAGAGCTCGGATAGGTTGGCCAGCACATTCTCGTGAATATCGTCAAAGTGTTCAGCCTGTGCCTTGGCCCTTTCAATGCCTTCGCCCAGTCTGTTAAGTACTTTTCGGCTGCGCATCATTTTCTTCTGTAAATACGTAACACCAACCACGTATCTGAGAGTATCTGACACTTGCCCGCTTTGCTGTATGGTCAGCAATTCGTGCATCGCCTCGATACCAATACGCAAATTTGCCGTGGGCCCGTAAATTTCACTCAAATTCTGGGGGGATTGTTCAAACAGACTGTGAATACAAACTTTAAAACTATCCGCTGGAACAGTGCCACTTTTTGCAATTGTTTCTACTAATTGGCAAGCCTGAAAAATTCCAGCCAGGGCAATTACCTGATCGCGATTAGGTGCCAACAAGGTCATGCCTCCGGTTTGGAATAGGGGGTGTTGCTGCGGCTCTCAATAATGCCGCCACCGAGACACCAGTCATCCTGATACAAAGCAACCGACTGCCCTGGAGTTACCGCTCTTTGTGGTTCGTCAAACTCGACTCGGCAGTTATCGCCCTCGATAAATACTGTGCAGGCTTGATCCGGCTGGCGGTAACGGGTTTTAGCAGTGCAGCGAATTGATTGCTGTTCCGGCTTGCCGTTAATCCAGTTCATTTGGCTCGCCGTCAGCGTGCTGTGAAACAGCAGGGGATGATCGCTGCCCTGTACGGCAATCAATACATTGCGATCCAGATCTTTTTCTGCAACATACCAGGGCTCATCTGAGCCTGTTTTTGTTCCACCAATACCCAGCCCCTGGCGCTGTCCCATGGTGTGGTACATCAGGCCACTGTGGTCGCCGATTACTACACCTTCCGGTGTTTCAATCTTGCCCGGTTGGGCTGGCAGGTATTGCTCGAGAAAATCTTTAAAACGGCGTTCGCCGATAAAGCAAATTCCGGTACTGTCCTTTTTGTTGTGTGTGACAAGGTCGTATTCCTCAGCAAGTCTTCTCACCTCCGGCTTTTCCAGTTCACCGACCGGGAAGAGGCTTTTCTCAAATGCCTGCTCGGTAACTGCGTACAGGAAGTAGCTCTGGTCTTTATTGCCATCCAGGCCTTTAAGCAGTCGGGCATGGCCATCGCGATCGGCTCTACGCACATAGTGCCCAGTAGCAATCAGGTCAGCACCAAGAATCTGGGCGTACTCCAGAAAGACTTTGAACTTGATTTCCCGGTTACAGAGAATATCCGGGTTCGGGGTGCGGCCGGCCTTGTATTCGGCAAGGAAATATTCGAACACATTGTCCCAGTACTCGGAGGCGAAGTTGACGGTGTGAAGCTCAATGCCGATTTTGTCACAGACTTTTTGCGCATCCTCAAGATCAGTTTTTGCGGTGCAATACTCTGTGCCGTCGTCTTCATCCCAGTTTTTCATAAACAACCCAGCCACCTCATAGCCCTGTTGTTTGAGAAGCAGGGCAGAGACAGATGAATCTACGCCGCCGGACATTCCGACGATAACTTTTTCGGGCCGTTTACTGGCTTGGGATACGCTCATTGGGGATTTGCTAACTATTTGAAAAACGTAAATTTTAACAGGGTGCAGTGGGGGATACGAGGCTTATTCACGCAACATCGACAAGGGTTGCAAGTGACCTTTACGATAATCCTCCACAGCTTGCAGGACCAGCGGGCTTCTAAGTAGTGCCTGTTGCTCAATAAGTTCTTCGTAGCTCAGCCACAACACCTCATCAATGTCTGCATCCAGCATTGCACCTTGCACCTCCTCAACAGCCCTGGCAGCAAAGCATACACGGTAGTAGGTAACACCATTTGCCGCGAGATAGGTAGAGATGCTGATCAAGGCTGTTAGCTCAATATTCCAGCCAGTCTCTTCCAGCGCTTCCCTTAATGCAGCATCGGCAATCTTTTCTCCTGGCTCAACGTGGCCAGCCGGCTGGTTAATTACCCGCTTGCCGCCATCGCGCTCGGCGACACAGAGAAACTTGCTGTTGCGCTCAACGACGGTGGCGACGGTGAGGTGTATTTGGTTTTCCATGTTTATGTTTTTGATTGTTGTGATGGTGATGTGGAACCGGCTTAGCGAGGTGGACAGCTTCGCTGCGATGCTCTCCGGGATTGAGACCATCCAGCGTCCAGTTGCCTATACGAATTCTTACCAGCCTCAGGGTTGGAAAACCAACAGAGGCAGTCATACGCCGCACCTGGCGATTCCGACCTTCAGTTATGGTCAACTCTATCCAGCTGGTCGGTGTGTTCTTGCGAAAACGCACCGGAGGGTTCCTGGGCCAAAGACTTGTTGGCTCTGTGATTTTCTTAACTTTGGCAGGGCGAGTCTGCCCGTCGTTAAGCGCCACTCCGTGGTGAAGCTGTGACAGTGCCTCATTGGTTATATCGCCTTCCACCTGAACCCAATAGGTTTTAGGTAGCTTGTACTTGGGATGTGCTATTCGCGTTTGCAGATCGCCGTCATTGGTCAATAGAACCAGGCCTTCAGAGTCGTGATCCAGCCTGCCAGCGGGGTAGATATCAGGCGTCTGTATAAAGTCCGCAAGAGTAGGGCGCTCGTCCGTTCGTTTGAACTGGCAGAGCACACCGTAGGGTTTGTTGAGTAGATAGATAGTCGACATGTCAGCGATATTGTAGTTTCAATAGCCCGTAAAAGCGCAAAAAGCCGCCCGAGGGCGGCTTTTCAGTGCAGGCTCAATCAGCTCAGTGAATCCAGTACGCTGTTGAATGTGGCACTTGGGCGCATCGCCTTGGCGGCCAGTTCGGGGTTGGGGTGGTAGTAACCACCAATATCAACCGGCTGACCCTGAACAATGTTCAACTCATCAACGATTACCGCTTCTTTTTCGGTCAATTGCTTGGCCAGCGGTGCAAACAGCGCCTGAAGTTCGGCGTCCATGGTTTGCTCTGCCAAAGCCTGGGCCCAGTACATTGCCAGGTAGAAGTGGCTGCCACGGTTATCCAGCTCACCCGCCTTGCGAGATGGTGACTTGTTGTTGTCCAGGAATTTGCCATTGGCAATATCCAGAGTCTCGGCCAACACCTTGGCTTTTTCGTTGCCAGTCTTGATGGCCAGGTCTTCCAGGGATACCGCCAACGCCAGAAATTCACCCAGGGAATCCCAACGCAGATGGTTCTCGCTGTTGAACTGCTGAACGTGCTTCGGCGCAGAGCCGCCAGCACCAGTTTCAAACAGACCACCGCCAGCCAGCAGCGGAACGATGGACAGCATCTTGGCACTGGTGCCCAGCTCCAGAATCGGGAACAGGTCGGTGAGGTAGTCACGCAGTACGTTACCGGTTACGGAGATGGTGTCTTTACCTTCTTTCATGCGCTGCAGGCTGAAGCGGGTAGCGTCAACCGGAGACATGATTTGAATATCCAGACCGCTGGTGTCGTGCTCTGGCAGATAGGTATTTACCTTCTCGATCAGGCTGCGATCGTGAGCGCGATCCTGACTCAGCCAGAAAATGGCAGGGTTGCCAGTGGCGCGGGCGCGATTAACGGCCAGCTTAACCCAGTCGCGAATCGGTGCGTCTTTGGTTTGGCACATGCGCCAGATGTCACCTGCTTCAACATCGTGTGACATCAATACGTTTTCAGCGGCATCAACAACGCGAACAGTGCCTTTACCTGCAATCTTGAAGGTCTTGTCGTGTGAACCGTACTCTTCGGCTTTCTGTGCCATCAGGCCAACGTTAGCTACGTTGCCCATGGTGGTTACATCAAAGGCGCCATTTTCTTTACAGAAGCTGATGGTTTCCTGGTATACGCCTGCGTAGCAGCGGTCAGGGATCATCGCTTTGGTATCGTGCAACTTGCCGTCCGGGCCCCACATTTGGCCAGAGGCGCGAATCGCAGCCGGCATGGAGGCGTCGATAATTACATCGCTCGGTACGTGCAGGTTAGTGATGCCCTTGTCGGAATCCACCATCGCCAGTGCAGGGCGGTTAGCGTAAACAGCTTGAATATCTGCTTCGATTTCCGCTTTTTGATTAGCTGGCAGGTTGGCGATTTTGGCGTAAACATCGCCCAGACCGTTGCTGGCATCCACACCCAGCTCAGCAAACACTTTGGCGTGTTTTTCAAATACGTCTTTATAGAAGACGGTTACGGCTTCGCCAAACATGATCGGGTCGGAAACTTTCATCATGGTGGCTTTCAGGTGCAGTGAAAGCAGTACGCCACTTGATTTGGCGTCTTCAATTTCACGAGCATAAAACTCGCGCAGGGCAGAGCGGCTCATGCGTGCAGAATCGATTACTTCGCCGGCCTGCAGGCTTACCTTCTCTTTCAGGATCGATACACTGCCATCTTCTGCTACAAATTCGATTTTGACGTCGCCAGCTTCGCTCACAGTTACAGACTGTTCACTGGAGAAGAAGTCTCCATCATTCATATGTGCAACGTGGGACTTGGAGTCAGCGTGCCATTCGCCCATTGAGTGTGGGTTTTTCTTGGCGTATTCCTTAACTGCAGCAGCAACCCGGCGATCGGAGTTACCCTCACGAAGAACCGGGTTTACAGCACTACCGAGTACTTTGGCGTAGCGATCCTTGACCGCTTTCTCTTCGTCAGTCTTAGGCTCTTCCGGGAAGTTTGGCAGGTTATAGCCCTGGGTTTGCAGTTCTTTGATCGCTGCGTTCAGCTGCGGAATCGACGCACTGATGTTCGGCAGCTTGATAATGTTTGCTTCCGGAGTCTTGCACAGCTCACCCAGTTCAGCCAGTGCATCGCTCTGACGTTGTGCCTCAGTCAAACACTCGGGGAAGCTGGAGATAATGCGTGCGGCCAGGGAGATGTCGCGAGTTTCAACCGTGATGCCCGCAGATTGGGTGAAGGCCTTTACGATCGGAAGTAAAGAGTATGTAGCCAGCGCTGGCGCCTCATCAGTTTCTGTGTAGATGATTTTAGAGGTGGTCGGTGTGGTCATGTCCAGTCCTATGAATTCACAGTGGCTTGCCGTGTGCAGCGGGTCGCTGTCCGGGTACATTTGCGGCGGCGATTATAACAGCTGGAAATAAAGCCGAGTAGAGGGGAGGTTTTGCTTAAAATTTAACCAAAACACAGTAAATACAGTATGTTACAGTATAAACCTCAAGTAGTTTGAGCAGGCAGGAATAACCATTATCACTGAAAATGATAATGCCGGTATATCAGATACCGTATATCAAAAAAGAGAAACTTTGACTGGAGTGGTGTTTCGACTCAGTCAGCCTGGGCCTGCAGTACTTCAAACTGATCGCAGTAGTCTTCCTCCTGCGGGGTCCCGCCGGACTGAACAGCTTGAATGTTGGCCGCATGCAATCCCTTGTTACCTTCTGTTATTTCAAATGTTACGGTCTGGCCAGCTTTCAGTGTTTTGTATCCATCCATCTGAATTGCTGAGTAATGCGCAAAGATATCACCCTCGCCGCTCTCTGGAAGAATGAATCCGTAACCTTTAGCATTATTGAACCACTTGACTGTACCTTTGGGCATGACTGACACCTTCCCCATGAATTTATTATTGGTAATTCGTCTCGTAAGAACGGTTCTGTGACTCTCCGGTCATCGTTGCCCTGTATGAATTTCATACAGACATCCCTTTCTATAGGCAATCCATGCTCAAGTCAAGTCGGAAAAATCAACCTTGCGGACACCATCTCGCCTAAAATCAGATTAGAATAACTGGCAAATACACCTATTATTTCTAATAAAGATGAAGCTTTTTGAACCCAGCAGTATGAGTGATGAATGGAATGACGACGATCACTCAGGAAGTACACATGCAGTCATCGAGGAGCAGAGACCGCGGTTAAAGCGTCCACCCATGTACCGGGTGATTATGCTCAACGATGATTTCACACCCATGGAGTTTGTGGTTGAGATTCTGGAAGTGTATTTCGCCATGAACCGGGAGCAGGCAACCCGGGTAATGTTGAAAGTGCATACGGAGGGCAGGGCGGTTTGCGGTATATATACACGTGATATTGCCGAAACTAAAGCAAATCAGGTGAATCAATATGCTAGAGAGTGTGAACATCCTTTGCTTTGTGAAATAGAGCCGTTTGACGGTGATGATGAGCAGAGTTAAGCCAATGTCCGCAGAAGGAAGTCAGCCATGTTAAGCCGAGACCTTGAAGTGACCCTGAACCTGGCTTTCAAAGGAGCCAGTACCCGACGTCACGAATTCATGACAGTAGAACACCTGTTGTTGGCTTTGCTCGACAACGAATCAGCCGTGACCGTATTACGGGCTTGCGGCGCAGAGTTAAATTCACTCAGAAGGGATCTCGACGAATTTATCGAGTCAACTACGCCGCTCATTCCGACCAATGACACCGAGAGAGAGACCCAGCCTACTCTTGGCTTCCAGCGCGTATTGCAGCGAGCTGTTTTCCATGTCCAGTCTTCCGGAAAGAAAGAGGTTAAGGGCGAGAACGTCCTGGTTGCCATTTTCAGCGAGCAGGAGAGTCAGGCGGTCTATTTCCTGCGCCTGCAGAATATCGCTCGTGTCGATGTGGTGAACTACATCTCCCATGGCATTTCAAAAGTTGCTGACCAGACAGAACACAATGACTCAGAAACCCATCATCACGACGATGAGGTGAGAGAAGCCGATAGCGGCGAAAAAAGTCTGCTGCAACAGTTTGCCACCAACCTGAATCGAGAAGCCGAGCTGGGCCAAATCGATCCCCTGGTAGGCCGGGAATACGAAGTTGAGCGCGTTTGCCAGATCCTGGTTCGCCGTCGCAAAAACAACCCGCTGCTGGTGGGCGAGTCCGGAGTCGGTAAAACAGCTATTGCCGAGGGCCTTGCCAAGCATATTGTTGAAGGAAATGTTCCTGACGCGCTCTCAGAGAGTGTTGTCTATTCCCTTGACCTCGGGGCTTTGCTTGCAGGTACCAAATATCGGGGCGACTTTGAAAAACGATTCAAAGGTGTACTGGCAGAGCTGAATAAAGAGCAGCATGCAATTCTCTTTATTGATGAGATTCACACCATTATTGGTGCGGGGGCTGCTTCCGGCGGGGTGATGGACGCTTCAAACCTCCTCAAACCGCTGCTGGGTTCAGGAAAGATCCGCTGCATTGGTTCAACGACATTCCAGGAATATCGCGGCGTCTTTGAAAAGGATCGCGCATTGGCGCGCCGCTTCCAGAAAATTGACGTGCCCGAACCTTCTGTTGAAGAAACCACCAGCATCCTCAAGGGGCTCAAATCTCGCTTTGAGGAGCACCATGGACTTCGCTTCACCCAGTCTGCGCTCAAGACTGCAGCCGAGCTCTCCGCTCGCTACATTACTGATCGCTTTCTGCCGGATAAGGCTATTGATGTTATTGATGAGGCTGGCGCCTACCAGCGCCTGCAGCCTGAATACAAGCGCAAGAAAGTCATAGGTGTTGCCGATATTGAGCGGGTCATTGCGAAAATCGCCCGAATTCCCGCCAAGAGCGTTACCGCCTCAGACAAAGAGCGCTTGCGCGATCTGGGCAAACAACTCAAGTTGGTGGTGTTTGGTCAGGATCAGGCTATCGATGCGCTTTCCACCTCCATCAAGATGGCCAGAGCCGGTCTCGGTAGCGATGAAAAGCCTATCGGCTCATTCCTGTTTGCCGGCCCGACCGGTGTGGGTAAAACTGAAGTCAGCAAACAGTTGGCCCATATCATGGGTATCGAACTGATCCGGTTTGACATGTCCGAATACATGGAGCGCCACACTGTTTCAAGGCTGATTGGCGCGCCTCCCGGTTATGTTGGCTTCGACCAGGGTGGACTGTTGACCGATGCTGTGACCAAGCATCCCCACTCTGTTGTGCTGCTGGATGAAATTGAAAAGGCGCATCCGGATGTGTTTAACATCCTGCTTCAGGTGATGGATCATGGCACCCTGACCGATAACAACGGTCGCAAGGCTGATTTCCGCAATGTGGTATTGATCATGACCACCAATGCCGGCGCGGAGGAGATGAGTAGGGCGTCGATTGGATTCACCAGCCAGGATCACAGCACCGATGGCATGGAAGTGATTCGCAGAGCCTTTACGCCGGAATTCCGTAACCGCCTGGACGCTATTATCCAGTTCAAATCCCTGCCACTCGACGTTATCACCACCGTCGTCGACAAGTTCCTTACAGAGCTGCAGGCTCAGCTGGATGAAAAGCACGTTACGCTGGACGTAGAGGACGAAGCACTGCTGTGGCTAGCCGAGCACGGTTACGACGAAAAAATGGGTGCGAGGCCAATGGCGCGACTGATCCAGGAGCGACTGAAAAAACCACTGGCAGAAGAGGTGCTGTTTGGGCGCCTGTCCGAGAAAGGTGGAACAGTACATGTCACTGTCGAGAATGACGATCTGGTTATTGAGACAGAAGAAGCGGTACCAGCCTGAATCCAACTTTCGATTCAACCATAAAAAAAGCCGGCTATTGCCGGCTTTTTTTATATTCGGACCGATTAACGGGCGCGATAGGTGATGCGACCCTTGCTAAGGTCGTAAGGCGTCAACTCAACCTTCACCTTGTCACCGGTCAAAATGCGGATGTAGTGCTTGCGCATTTTTCCGGAGATGTGCGCAGTAACTACGTGACCGTTTTCCAGCTTTACGCGGAAGGTGGTGTTGGGAAGGGTGTCGATAATTTCGCCTTCCATTTCAATGACGTCTTCTTTGGCCATATCGCTAATGGGCTCCAATCAATTCAAGAGGCCGGCAATTCTGCCTGAAAAGTCGGCAATTCTCCAGTACTTCGGCAAAAAGCAGGCAAAAGGGATTTGTAGGTACAGGAATCAGGCTGAATCCAGCGAATTATATGGAGTCCAAGCCCCTTCAACCAGAAGCTCAACAGGCTGGTATTGGGTCTTGTAGCGCATTTTGCGGCAACCATCGATCCAATAACCCAGGTATACATGGGGGATATAGTTCTGTCGTGCAAAATTAATCATGCTGAGAATAGCAAAGGCACCAAGGCTGCGCTGATCTTCAGACGGGTCAAAATAGGTGTAAATCGCCGAAAGGCCATTATCCAGAATGTCTGCAACGCTGGCCGCCAAAAGCCTGCCATCCTTACGAAACTCGAGAAAGCGAGTGAAGGGGGCGGTGCTGCCAATAAAGTCGTCATACTGACTACGATTGGGCGGGTACATGTCACCATCAGAGTGACGTTGGTGAATGTATTGCTCGTAAATTGAAAAGTGCTCGTCGCCATCAATTCGGTTAAGGACCGATAATTTGATATCGGCATTTTTCTTGAGGCAGCGCCGCTGTTGTCGATTAGGGATGAACTCGGCAACGGGAATGCGAGCAGGAATACAGGCAGCGCAACCCTGGCAGCGAGGAATATAGAGGAACTTGCCGCTACGCCGAAAGCCATGTTCGGAGAGTCTGGCATAAAGATCTGAGCTGATGGGCAGCGCCGGGTCGACGAAAGCAGTGGTTGCGCTGCGATCCCGAAGATAGCTGCAAGGGTGGGGCTCGGTAAGAAATAATCTGACCTTCGCCAGATCCGGAGTTACATCTCTGGTCATACTAGCTAAGACAAATTTACTGACATTGGTTCTATTACATTTAGCACAACCGCCATCACCGGGGCCAGTCGATGGTATCGTTTTTATAGCGTTCCAGCGATGAAAGGAAGTCATTACGGGATAACGTGCACGCTCCCAGGCTCATCAGGTGTTCATTTGGCAGCTGGCAATCAATTAATTTGACCCCGGCGATATCCTTTGCCAGGAAAGCCATGGCCAACTTGGATGTATTTGGCTCACGGCTGAACATCGATTCACCACAAAAAACACCGCCAACAGCGACTCCGTACAGGCCGCCAACCAGCTTGCCAGATTCCCATACCTCAACGGAGTGGGCGTGGCCAGCCAGGTGCAATTGACGGTATGCGGACTTCATTTCAGGGGTGATCCAGGTTTCAGCCTCTTTTCTCCTGGGGGCGCTGCAAGCCTCCACCACCTGCTCAAAAGCAGTATCACAGCTGATCTGGTACTTACGCTGCTTGCGTAACTTGGCTAGACTCCGGGAAAGGTGGAAGTATTCGGGGTGTATCACTGCCCTTGGATCCGGGCTCCACCAAAGGATAGGCTCTTCATCAATAAACCACGGGAAGATGCCTTTCTGGTAGGCGCTCCACAATGTATCAGGAGAAAGATTGCCGCCAACAGCCAAAAGCCCATTGGGGTCGCTGAGAGCTGAGTTTGGATGAGGGAACTCAGGGTTGTCTTGATCGAGTAAAACCAGCTCTGTCATAAAGAAAAGCCCGCAACCTTGCGATAGCGGGCTGTCCGTATACTTACCAGGCTACACCGAGGTATTTCTCGGCATCCAGAGCCGCCATGCAGCCGGAGCCGGCTGAGGTGATGGCCTGACGGTAAATGTGGTCAGCTACGTCACCGGCAGCAAACACGCCAGAGATGCTGGTTTGTGTGGCATTGCCTTCCGAGCCGCCCTGAACCTTCAGATAGCCGTCTTTCATTTCCAGTTGTCCCTGGAACATGTCAGTGTTCGGCTTGTGACCGATAGCGATAAATACGCCAGACACGTCAATCTCCTTGGTGGAGTCGTCTTGCGTGCTCTTCAGGCGCAGACCGGTAACACCGTTGCCATCGCCCAGAACCTCATCCAGAACGTGGTTCCACTCTAGGTTGATGTTGCCATTTTCAACCTTTTCAAAAAGATGTTTTTCCAGGATCTTCTCGCAGCGCAGTGCATCGCGACGGTGGATCAGGGTCACTTCGCTACAGATATTGGAGAGGTACATAGCCTCTTCAACAGCGGTATTGCCGCCACCAATAACGGCAACTTTCTGATCGCGGTAGAAGAAACCGTCACAGGTAGCACAGGCACTAACACCTTTGCCCATATAAGCTTCTTCAGAAGGCAGGCCCAGATATTGTGCGGACGCACCAGTGGCAATGATCAGAGAGTCACAGGTGTAGGTCTCGTTGCCGATCAACTTGAATGGACGCTGGTTCAGGTCAACTTTTTCGATGTGATCGAACAGGATTTTGGTGTCAAAACGCTCAGCGTGCTGCTGCATGCGAAGCATCAGGTCCGGACCTTGAACGCCCTCAGGGTCGCCTGGCCAGTTATCAACATCAGTAGTTGTGGTCAACTGACCGCCTTGCTGGATGCCAGTAATAACCACTGGTTCCAAGTTAGCTCGGGCTGCGTAAACGGCTGCTGTGTAACCTGCTGGTCCTGAGCCAAGGATGATAAGGCGGTGGTGGTTTTCTGTGGACATATGTTCCAATCTCTCAGATTTTTTAAAACGTTAGACGCCCGCTATGATAATCAATTGCACGCCTGTTTCCAAATAGAGTGTATTGATTGCCTATATTGCCGTGAACAATAACCGCTTGGCAGTTTTAGTAGTTGGCGTGGCTTTTATTATCCAGTCAATTACAATAACCCGAAATATGAGTCTGGCCAAAGACTTGGGGAAGATAATTGAGTAAATCCAATAACAAGAAAACAGCACAAACTACGGCTTCCGAAAGTGGTACAAGTCGCTTCAGCCACATCTACCGGGAAGGGGCTTTATTGGGCTGGCTGGTTGTCTGTTGCTATCTGCTCATTTCGCTGATCACATACTCTGAAGCAGACCCGGGTTGGTCCCACACCGGTGCTGCCGGCAAGGTTGCCAATGCCGGTGGTCCTGCCGGCGCATGGATTGCCGATGTTTTCTACTACATCTTTGGGGTAATGGCCTATCTATTCCCGATACTGCTTTTGGCGCGAGCGTGGAAAGTATTTCGCCTCAGGCGCAACGAAGGTCTGCCATTTGACTGGCTGACTTTTGCCCAGCGCTTCCTCGGCTTCGCCCTGGTTATGATTACCGCTACTGCACTGGCCAATCTTCATTACGGTGATATCGAAATATATCGTGAAGGGGCAGGAGGCGTACTGGGGCAGTCGGTCGGCGGAGCTGCACTATCAGCATTCAATCTGGTTGGCAGCACCCTGATTCTGTTTGCGGTGGCGCTGTTCGGGTTAACCATTTTTACCGATCTTTCATGGCTAGCCGTTATAGACGGTACCGGAAGATTGACTTTACGCCTGGCAGACCTGATCCGCAGCCGAATCGTTGAGTACCGAAAAAATAAAGAAGAGGAAAGAACCGCGAGTATTGCCAGCAAGCGGCGTAAGGAAAAAGTGGAGAAGGCTACCAAGGAGTACGAAAAGCGGATTCCGCCGAGTATCCAGATGCCTGCTCCGCAGCCTAAAGCCGCTCCAAGCAAGCGCGCCCAACAGGAAAAGCAAGTCAAACTATTTGACGATGCAGCAGTCGGTGATTTACCAGCTATCGGCCTGCTTGACGCTGCAGACCCAAATGCCAAAAAGGGCTACTCCCAAGAGTCACTGGAGGCCATGTCCCGTTTGCTTGAGCTCAAGTTGCTGGACTTCAGCATCAGTGCCGAAGTTGTTGAAGTACTACCCGGCCCGGTAATTACCCGCTTTGAAATCCAGCCAGCGCCCGGCGTGAAAGCAAGCCGTATTACCAACCTTGCCAAAGACCTTGCTCGCTCTCTGGCCGTTCAGAGTGTGCGAGTGGTAGAGGTGATTCCAGGCAAGTCGGTAATGGGCATCGAGATTCCGAACGAGAAGCGTCAGGTGGTTCGTCTGTCCGAGGTAATTGCTTCGGAGGCGTTTGAAAGCGCCAAATCCCCACTCGCAATTGCCCTGGGCCATGATATCGCCGGCGGACCGGTGGTTGGTGATTTGGCCAAAATGCCACACTTGCTGGTTGCTGGTACAACCGGTGCCGGTAAATCTGTCGGCGTAAACACCATGCTGATGAGCTGGCTTTACAAAAGCGGGCCAGAGGATGTGCGCCTTATCCTGATTGATCCCAAAATGCTGGAGATGGGTGCTTACGAAGGTATTCCACATCTGCTCACACCCGTTATTACCGACATGAAAGATGCTGCCAATGGCCTGCGTTGGTGCGTGGGTGAGATGGAGCGTCGCTACAAGCTTATGGCTGCACTCGGGGTTCGTAACATCTCCGGTTACAACCGCAAAGTGCTGGATGCAAAAGCGGCTGGCGAACCAATCAAAGATCCGTTGTGGAGCCCAAATCCAAACGAAGCCCTGTTTGGCGAAGATGTGCCTCAAGAGGCACCGGGGCTTGATAAAATGCCCTACATCGTCGTCGTAATCGATGAATTTGCCGACATGATGATGATTGTTGGTAAAAAAGTAGAACAATTGATCGCTCGTATTGCCCAAAAGGCGAGGGCAGCAGGTATTCACCTTGTATTGGCAACCCAGCGCCCGTCGGTGGATGTGATTACAGGCTTGATTAAGGCCAACGTGCCGACCCGAATTGGATTCAGGGTGTCATCCAAAATTGACTCCCGAACCATTCTCGACCAGGGCGGCGCAGAGCAGCTGCTGGGTATGGGCGATATGCTTTACCTGCCACCTGGCAGCAGCTTGCCGGTTCGTGTCCACGGTGCGTTTGTGGACGACCACGAAGTACACAACGTAGTAGCGGATTGGAAAAAACGCGGTGAACCGGATTATCTCGATGAGATCGTTGATGAAACCGTTGCCAGTGGGATTGCAGTACCCGGCTTTGCTGCCGAAGGCGAAGGCGGTAGTGAAGACAATGAGTCCGACGCGCTCTACGATGAAGCAGTCGCCTTTGTGCTTGAAACCCGCAAGGCGTCGATATCTTCGGTTCAGCGCAAACTGAGAATTGGCTATAACCGCGCTGCACGACTGATCGAAGCAATGGAAGCCGCCGGTGTTGTCAGCCCGATGGGCAGCAACGGTAACCGTGAGGTCCTGGCACCGGATCACGGGCGTTAATTTATTTTTAAGGAAATGTGTGTGAAGGTATTTTCTAAAGCATTTATCAGCTTAATCGCCGCTGTATCTTTTTCGGCTGCCGCAATCAACAGTTATGGAAAAACCGACACTGTGTCCAGTGATGAAACCGTTGTCGCCGAACTAAAACAATTACTCTCCCCGGTAAGCAGTCTTCGAGCCAACTTTAAGCAGACGCAACTGGCTGTTGATGGCTTTGAGGTGCGTGCTACCGAGGGTGAAGTAGAGTTGGCCAAACCAGGGAAAATGCGTTGGGTCAGCAAGCCGCCCTTCGAACAATCCATTATTACCGATGGCGATCTGCTGTGGATTTACGACCCGGATCTGGAGCAGGTAACTGTCCAGAATTTTGATGGCCGTAACTCTCCGATGATGCTGCTTTCTGGCGACCTCTCTTCACTTACTAAAGAGTACTCTGTTGCCAGGGGTGATAACGAAAACAGCTTTGTGCTGACGCCTCTGGACGAAAATGCGCTGTTTGAGTCTGTGGTTTTAAGCTTTACATCCAAAAGCCCAAGCCTGATTGAGGCACGCGATGGATTGGGTGAACTCACCCGCATTGAACTGAGCCACGTAAAGCTTAACCCTGACCTCGACGACGAGCTGTTTCAGTTTGATCCCCCTGAAGGAACTGACGTAATCCACAATGACTGAGTCGCTCTTCCAGCAGACGGTATATAGGCCTCTTGCCGCTCGTATGCGGCCCGCAAAGCTGTCTGAATATATCGGTCAAAAGCACCTGTTAGGGGAGGGGAAACCCCTTCGCGAGGCGATAGAAGCGGGGCAGTTGCACTCCATGGTGTTCTGGGGGCCGCCCGGCGTTGGCAAAACCACCCTGGCCAAAATCATTGCCCAATCAGCTGACGCTCATTTTGAAAGTGTCAGTGCTGTACTTGCCGGGGTGAAAGAGATTCGCGCTGCCGTAGCTCGCGCCGAAGAAGAGCGAGATGTTCGGGGCCGCAAAACCATACTGTTTGTGGACGAAGTTCACCGCTTTAATAAGTCCCAGCAGGATGCCTTTCTGCCTTATGTGGAAGATGGCACGGTGGTACTGATTGGCGCCACCACAGAAAACCCGTCCTTTGAATTAAACAATGCCTTGCTATCTCGATGCCGTGTTTATGTTCTACGCAGCCTGGAGCGGGACGAATTGCTGGAAGTAGTTCAGCGAGCATTGCAGTCGAGCAATGCAGAGTTACCAAATGGTTTAACCATCGACGATGACGCCCTAACTGCACTGGTAAATTCCGCCGATGGCGATGCTCGAACGGTATTGAATCTACTTGAGATTGCCAGCGATCTCGCTGGCGAAGATAACCGCATAGTCCTTGCCAATATCCAGGAAGTGCTGGTTGCCGACACTCGTCGCTTTGATAAAGGTGGGGAGCACTTTTACGACCAGATCTCCGCAATGCATAAAGCGGTGCGCGGATCATCTCCTGATGGGGCGCTGTACTGGTTTGCGCGCATGATCGATGGTGGATGCGATCCGCTTTATGTTGCTCGCCGCGTCGTGCGTATGGCTAGTGAGGATATCGGCAATGCCGACCCCAGAGCACTGAGACTGGCCCTGGATGCATGGGAAACCCAGGAGCGGCTTGGCAGCCCGGAAGGGGAGTTGGCCATAGCCCAGGCGCTTGCCTACCTGGCAGCTGCACCCAAGAGCAATGCCGTATACACAGCCTTTAAGCAGGTATTGGCGGACGTCAGGTCTCAACCCAGTTACGATGTACCATTGCACCTTCGCAATGCACCAACAAAGCTGATGAAGTCGCTCGATTACGGCAAGGAATACCGTTATGCCCATGATGAGCCAAATGCCTACGCGGCCGGCGAGAGTTATCTTCCCGAAGAACTGAAAGACCAGGTCTACTATCAACCGGTACCGCGCGGGCTCGAACAGAAGATTGCTGATAAACTGGAACACCTGCGCAAGCTTGATCAAACAAGCCCGGAACAACGTTATCCCACTAAGGATAAAAAATAATGCAATGGCTGGCGGTCGCGGTAGGAGGAGCCTTGGGGGCAATGGCTCGATTTGGAGTCAATGCACTGGCATTCCCGGTCTTTGGTGAACGACTTCCGTTGGGCACACTGATTGCCAATGTGTCGGGGGCTTTCCTGATGGGCGTTTTTTATGTGCTGATCATCGAAAGAGGGCTGCTGCCCACAGAATGGCGCAATATCGTCATGGTCGGCTTTCTTGGTGCATTCACTACTTTCTCAACCTTCTCGCTAGAGACCCTTGCCTTGTGGCAAAATGGTCACTTTGCTATGTCCATCAGTTACTCAGTAGGCAGCCTGATCCTTTGCCTTGCGGCAACATTAGGTGCCATCTACCTGGCTCGACTGATTTAATATTTCAAAACTAACGCTACGAATTGACTCACTATGCTTGATCCAAAAGTTATCCGCTCAGACATGGATGCCGTTGCTACGGCACTCGCCAAAAAAGGCTTTCAACTTGATACTGCTGCACTGGATTCCCTTGAGGCCCGCCGCAAAGAAGTACAGGTGAAAACCGAAGCCCTTCAGGCAGAACGTAACAGCCGTTCCAAATCCATCGGTAAAGCGGTTGCAGCTGGTGAGGACATTGCACCGTTAAAAGCAGAAGTGTCCAAGCTGGGTGAAGAGCTGGATGCAGCCAAAGTCGAGCTAAATGATATACAGGCTGAACTCAATGACCTGCTGAGTGGCATTCCCAATATTCCTCATGAATCTGTGCCAGAAGGAAAGACCGAAGACGATAACGTAGAAGTTCGCCGTTACGGCACTCCGCGCGAGTTTGATTTTGAGGTTCAGGATCACGTCGATCTGGGCGCCAAGCTGAATGGCCTCGATTTTGAAAACGCTGTAAAACTCACCGGCTCCCGCTTCGCCGTAATGAGTGGCGACCTGGCTCGCCTGCACCGTGCACTGACCCAATTTATGCTGGACACTCACACTCGTGAGCACGGCTATAAAGAAGTTTATGTACCGTACATTGTCAATCGCGATTCCCTTTACGGCACAGGCCAGCTGCCTAAATTCGAAGAAGATCTGTTCAAGCTGACCGATGATCGCGAGTTCTACCTGATCCCAACCGCAGAAGTACCGGTGACTAACCTGCTACGAGACGAAATTGTCGAAGCAGGGCAGCTGCCGCTGAAATTCACCACTCATACACCATGTTTTCGCAGTGAGGCTGGCAGCTATGGTCGTGATACTCGCGGCATGATTCGTCAGCACCAGTTTGAAAAAGTCGAGATGGTTCAGTTTGTTAAACCCGAAGACTCATGGGATGCCCTGGAAGGACTGGTGGCAAATGCCGAGACTATCCTGCAGAAGCTAAACCTGCCATATCGCACCGTTGTTCTCTGCGGTGGCGACCTTGGATTCGGTTCAGCCAAAACCTATGACATCGAAGTTTGGTTGCCATCTCAAGAGAAGTACCGTGAAATTTCTTCCTGCAGTAACTTCTGCGACTTTCAGGCTCGCCGCATGAAAGCGCGCTGGCGCAATCCGGAAACCGGCAAGCCTGAGCTGCTGCACACCCTTAACGGCTCAGGCCTGGCCGTTGGCCGTACCCTGGTTGCTGTAATGGAAAACTATCAGCAAGCCGATGGCAGTATTGAAATCCCGGAAGTGCTGCGCGGCTATATGGGTGGGCTTGAAAAAATCGGCTAATTTAAGTCGGTTAAATACAGCTTTCAGTTGGGCTCCCGTGTGGAGCCCTGTTTTTATCCAGACCCAAATTTCAGGATTTGAAAGTGGCAACGTTTCAATTCGACACCATAGGCATTGTTCACTCACCCTATAAGGAGAAGTTTGCGGTGCCGAGGCAGCCGGGCATCGTCTCCAGTGCCAAAGGACAAATTGAATTACTGCCTCCGTACAATGACGAGCACGCCATTAGGGATCTTGAACAGTTCAGCCACTTGTGGGTTTTATTCGTATTCCATGGAACACAGGATCAGGGGTGGAAACCATTGGTGCGCCCTCCACGTTTAGGTGGCAATACCAAAACGGGCGTTTTTTCAACGCGTTCTACTTTTCGTCCTAATCCTATCGGTATGTCCGTCGTCTCTCTTGAAGGCATCAAACAGGAAGGGCAGAGGGTATTTATTGAAATTGCCGGAATGGATCTGCTTGATGGCACACCGGTAATTGATATCAAGCCATATATTCCATATTCAGATAGTCTTCCTGGTGCTCATGCTGGGTACGCTGCGGATAAGCCGGCTGCAATAATGACAGTGGAATTCAGTGCTGAGGCCGAATCCATTCTGCATAAATTAAATGACAAGCATCCACACCTGAAAGACTTTATTAGTGATGTGTTGGCGCAGGACCCAAGACCAGCTTATCGAAATGCTAGTACCGAAAACCGCCAATATGGTGTTCGCCTGTACGATATAAATGTAGTTTGGGAGGTTGTAGATGGGACCTCTCGAGTTATCCGGATTGAAGAGGTATAACCATGTCCGACCGGAAATTTGATTACGACTTGTTTGTTATTGGCGCTGGTTCTGGCGGCGTTCGTACCGCAAGAATGTCTGCGAAATATGGTGCAAAAGTAGCTATTGCCGAACAGCAATACCTGGGTGGCACCTGCGTTAATGTCGGCTGCGTGCCGAAAAAGTTACTGGTTTATGCAGCTGAATTTTCCAGTGAGTTTTCTTCCTCGGCAGGATTTGGCTGGAATATCGAACAGTCACCCAAACACAGCTGGCCTCAACTCATTGCCAATAAAAACACAGAAATAGAGCGCCTGAATGGCATCTACAGAAATTTGTTAAATAACTCCGGGGTTGAGTTGTTTGAAGGGACCGCCACCATTATAGATGCGAACACAGTATCGGTTAACGGCTCAGAGTACAGTGCCGAGCGAATTCTGATCGCCACCGGTGGCAAACCATTTGTGCCAGATATTCCCGGAAAAGAATTGGCCATCACCTCCAACGAAGCGTTTTACCTGGAGCAACTGCCAGAAAAGATTATTGTGGTTGGTGGCGGTTATATCGCTGTCGAATTTGCAGGCATTTTTAACGGCCTGGGTGTTGAAACTCACTTGCTGTACCGCGGGCCGAAGTTCCTCAGGGGGTTCGATGATGAAGTCCGTGATGTGCTAGCTCACGAAATGAAGAGCAGGGGAGTTCACCTCCACTTCAATACCGACATCCAATCCCTCAACAAGCAAGGGGACAACCTACTCGCCACACTTAATAACGGCGAAAAGCTCGAAATTGGCCAAGTGATGTATGCCACAGGTCGTAAACCAAATCTCGACAATCTTGGCATTGAGAATACACAGGTCGAAGTAAGTTCTAATGGCTCTATTGTCGTCAACGACCAATTTCAAACGTCAGAACCTTCGATCTTTGCTTTGGGGGATGTAATCGATCGAGTCCCATTAACACCGGTAGCCATTGCTGAAGGCATGGCGTTGTCGGCGCATCTTTATCAAGGCAAGCCCTGCAAAATGGATTACGACGCTATTCCTACAGCGGTATTCAGCCAGCCTTGTATTGGGACCGTCGGTTTAAGTGAAGAACAGGCCAGGGAAAAATTTGGAGAAATTACGGTATTCAAGAGCCAGTTCCGAGCGATGAAGCAAACTCTGGGCGGCGGCGATGAAAAAACATTTATGAAGCTGATCGTCGATACTGCATCCGACAAAGTAGTGGGGTGCCACATGGTTGGCGAACACGCCGGAGAGATTGTTCAGGGATTGGCGATTGCCATCAAGGCAGGGGCCACGAAGGCTGATTTTGATGCAACGATTGGCATTCACCCAACAGCTGCGGAGGAGTTTGTTACCATGCGTGAACCAGCAAGCTAACTCGAATCCACACAAAAAAGCCCGCATAACATGTTGATATGCGGGCTTTTCAATCTCTGGACTTTTAAAACGTCAGGTTAGCCGCCCATTTATCACCATGAGTCACCACACAGCGGACCTCACGCCATTGACCGGAAACCTTCGGCATATGACAAGTAACGGATACATCCTGACCAGCGTAGGTGCCAGTCAACATACCCTCGTAGGTATCACTGAGAAAACCGTCCACAACCGCTTCACCATTAAACTTGACCACCAAGTGCCTTGAGGTAACTCCAGCACCATGCTCGGTGAAGTTATTGTTAAGGTCAGCACTAATCAAAATACTGTCACCGCTTTCAGGCCAGTAGTATTGAGAGGCTTGTGAATCGTTCTTCAGGCTGGGCGAACAGGCTGAGATCAGCAACAGGCAAGCACTGAGCAAAATAGCTGATTTCATTGAAATTTCTCCTTTTTCTTGGTTGTTCTCTGTCCAGACAAATATAGTCGAATAGAAGTATTGGTGCACTAGATTGTGACACAGTTAGCAAATTAACCATAGGTAGAAGGCATGGATGTTAATGTGCCCGAGGACCCCATTGGTTTTTACTAAAAAATCGACTCAGATCAATGAAAGTCGAATCTCCCATTCTGCGCCCATGATGAGACCAATGTTTTCACCTATACCTTACCTAGTCGCCTAAATTGAATGACCAGTTATATGTGCTGCACTCTCTAATGTGCTTCGCGAAATGCTGACTATACTCATGTTGCTTTTACCAGCCATGTCCCATGGATAAGGAGCAGATCATGCGTACCAACAAGTTACTTACCAGAATCGCGCTGGGCCTTACCGCAATCACGCTTTCTAATTTTGCTCTTGCCGAAGAAGATACCACGGAATTGTTGAAGCGCCTTGAGCAATTACAGAAAGAAGTGGACTATCTGCGTCAGCAAATACAAAAAAGCGCTACCAAGCAGGAAGTGCAAGAGGTTGAAAGGAAGGTTGAAGCGGCGGCTGAGTGGAAACAGCCAAATACACTTGTCCACTTAGCCGGCTATGTGGATGTCGGATACTCAGATTCAGAATCTCAAGATGGGAGCTTTAACCTCGGAACCTTCTCGCCAATCTTTCATTTCCAGTATCGCGATTTAGTCATGGTGGAGTCCGAGCTGGAACTTGAGCTCGAGGAAGATGGTGAAACTGAAGCTAAACTTGAATATTTGACTGTTGACTGGTTTATCAATGACTACGTTGCTTTGGTGGCTGGTAGATTCCTTAGCCCAATAGGTCAGTTCCGCCAGAATCTGCACCCCTCCTGGATTAATAAATTGCCATCCGCTCCGCCTGGATTTGGAGAGGATGGCGCGGCGCCAGTTTCCGATACCGGATTTCAACTTCGTGGCGGATTTCCAATTGAAGGAATGAAAGCAAACTATGCGCTCTTTATCGGTAACGGACCGGAATTGGCAGCGGAAATGGAAGTGGAGGGGGGTGACATAGAATTTGAACTGGAGGCTGTTGAGGCTGAAGGATTTAATTCTGACAAGGATGGTGAAAAAGTCATTGGTGGGCGATTTGGCCTTCTCCCCTTCAATGGTTTTGAAGTAGGGCTGTCATACGCTACCGGTAAAGCCACAGTTACCATGATCGAAGATGGCGACAGCAGCCTACTAAATGGAGAAGCAGCGCGTGATTATGATGTCGCCGGTATTGATTTTGCGTGGCAAAGCGGTGGTTTGGATCTTCGCGGTGAGTATGTGCGCACAAAGGTTGGTGCTGACAATGGCAGTGGGGTAGCAGCTTCCGAAGGAGCGGAATGGAAGAGCTGGTATATCCAAGGCGCTTATCGTCTACCCAAAAAGAAATGGGAGATTGTCACTCGATTTACAGACTTTAACTCACCACATAAGAGTCAGGAACAAGACCAATGGTCCTGTGGAGTTAATTACTTGTTTACTAGTAACTTCATTGGAAAATTGAGCTATGAGTTTAACGACGGAGCAAGGCAAAGCGATACTGACAAAGATCGGCTGTTGCTCCAGATGGCTTACGGTTTCTGATCTGGAGAGTCATTATGAATTTACTGATCAATAGCAGAGTGTTCCCAAGTCTTTTAAGAAAAGTTTGTATACCTGTGATTGGGATGACGGCAGCACTTGGCTTCGCGGCGGATTATCCTGAGAAAGGTGATTTTACACGCGGGAGTAAAACCTGGGCGAATAACTGTGCACGCTGTCATAACATGCGCAACCCAAGTGATCTTCGCGATGATCAATGGATCACCAGTACATTTCATATGCGTATTCGCGCTGGATTAACCGGTCAGGAAACCAGGGATATCTTAACCTTTTTGCAAGAATCTAATAGTAAGAAAAAGGCAGCCAACAACGATACCGGTACTGAAAAAAATGTTGGACCAATTTCAAGCTCCGGTTCCGGTCAAGCAATCTACCAGAGTAGCTGCGTAGCCTGTCACGGGGAGGATGGCAAAGGATTACTGGCGGGTGTGCCTGATTTAACGGATAGAAACGGCAGCTTAAGCAAAGCTGACTCTGAACTGTTAAAAAATATTACTAACGGATTCCAAAGCACTGGCAGCACCTTGGCTATGCCACCGAAAGGGGGGAATAGTGCGCTAACCGATGGTGATATTAAAGTAGTGCTGAAATACATCAGGGAAACGTTTGGTACTAAATGAATGTGTAAGGCCTCTGGTGTAATGACTGGCAACTGAAATAAGTCAGTGCTACTCGAAAACAGCCACGCCGTTGTCACTAAAATAAACTGTGCCCTGAATAAACAGCCTCATCCTGCCTGGAGAATATTCGGGGTCTGTCATAATCACTGCTGCACCATGAATATAAGGAGCTATTGCAGAAAGAAACTTATATGCCAAGTCCATATCTTTGGTTGAGCAATAGAGAATTAATGGCAGCTCTGCTGGCGGGATTTCATGCGCCTTCGGCTTAACCGAACTGCTCAGGTTATAAGTACCCAGTAAATTGGTTATCGAGTCCGCAACTCGCTGGTGCTCGTCTGAATCTGTTGGAACGACTTCCAGTGCGGGCCCAAGTTGTTTATAGGTTGCTCGTAACTCTGAAAGACGCTGTAAAACAATCTCTGTTATGGCTTTGGAAGGAGCGGTATATTTCTGCACTAACTCTCTATCTTGCGCACTTTCAGGGCCCAGTCTCAATATATTTGAACTCTCCATAACCCGATGCAAATCAGGGTATGCCATCCCATCAACATTGGCTGGTTCCCACATTAAAAAATACAGCGTGACAACCACAACCAGAATCGGCAGCCCCCAGAATAGGGGGGTTGACCAGACTTTGCGAAAAAATGGAGCGAGCCATGGCCGATTGGCAAAAGATTCCGGATTGCATACCCGACGGCGATGATGTGTGCCGCCTGATTGAATCCCGAATTGGCCAATAATCTACATGAGTACATCAACATGAATCATCAGGACCACAAAAGCTGCTGCCACATACACCACCAAGAGTCGACTGACCTGAAGGATCCGGTTTGTGGCATAACAGTTACCAGCAACTCAAAGCATCACCATCAATACCAAGGTGAAGATTATTATTTCTGCAGCGCCAACTGTCTCACCAAGTTTTCGGAGCAGCCAGAGAAATATCTGCAACCGGATATTGAAAAGGAGGAGAGAGTTGATTCTTCAGCCTGGTATAGCTGCCCCATGCACCCGGAAGTACGTCAGCAGGGACCGGGGACATGCCCCAAATGCGGAATGGCGCTGGAACAAGAAACACCTTCCCTCGAAGAGAGTGAGGATCACGAATACATAGATTTCAGGCGGCGCTTTCTGATTAGCCTGCCATTTACAGCCGTGGTATTCGTTATAGCCATGTTTGGCCATGGCCGAAACTGGTTCCCCCATGGCACGCAGAGCTGGATAGAGCTGGTTCTTACAACACCTGTCGTACTCTGGTGCGGTCTACAATTCTTTGTTCGGGGCGCCCAATCCATCATTCATCGCAGTCCCAATATGTGGACACTGATTGGACTGGGAACGGCGGCCGCTTATCTCTACAGCCTGGCTGCCACCATAGTGCCACACTGGTTCCCAGGTTCATTCATTCAAGGTGGCAAGGTAAATGTCTATTTTGAGGCCGCTGCGGTGATTATTTCACTGACACTGATGGGGCAGCTCTTTGAGTTAAAAGCGCGTTCCAGAACCTCAGAAGCGATCAGGTCGCTTCTGCGTTTGGCACCAGATACTGCACGTCGCCTGAATGACGATGGTAGCGAAGAAGACATCCCGTTGAGCGAAGTGCGCGAAGGTGACCGGCTACGAGTTCGTCCTGGCGAAAACGTGCCCGTAGATGGAGAGGTGGAAGAGGGTCGCAGCGCGGTGAACGAATCCATGTTGACCGGGGAGCCGGCACCAGTGTCAAAGCAGCCCGGCGACAAAGTCATTGGCGCGACACAGAACACCAACGGCAGTTTGATTATTCGTGCCGAGCGGGTTGGGGAAGACACCACACTGTCGCAGATTATTCACCTGGTATCTCAGGCCCAGCGTTCAAGAGCCCCAATGCAACGACTTGCTGATGTGGTGGCTGGTTATTTTGTCTCCATCGTGGTGGCAATAGCTCTAACCACTTTCATAATCTGGGGAGTTTTCGGGCCGGAACCGAGCTGGATATACGGCCTGATCAATGCGGTTGCGGTGCTGATCATCGCCTGTCCCTGTGCGCTGGGTCTGGCAACCCCCATGTCAATCATGGTTGCAACCGGCAAGGGAGCCACACATGGGGTGCTGTTCCGCGATGCAGCTGCAATCGAGGCATTGCGAACTGTAGATACTCTCGTAGTGGATAAAACCGGAACGTTAACGGAAGGGCGCCCTGTTTTTAAAGAAGTCATACCCGCTGAAGGTTTTGAAGACTCGGTAGTTCTACGTCTTGCCGCCAGCCTTGATCAGGGCAGCGAACATCCACTCGCCATTGCGATAGTAAATGCCGCGAGAGAACAAGAAATCAAACTTGCCAAAGTCAGTGATTTTGACTCTGAATCGGGTATCGGGGTTACCGGAGAGGTTGACGGTAAAAAACTGGCACTGGGCAATACTGCCTTGATGGATCAACACAAAATCAACTGGAAGTCCTTGTCTGCTGATATTGACAGGCTACGTGATCAGGGCGCGAGTGTCGTTTATCTCGGTGTTGGTGACCGGCTAGCCGGGGTGCTGGCGATTGCCGATCCTGTTAAGGAAACCAGCCGCGCTGCTATTGAGTTGATTCGAAAAGAGGGCATACGCGTCATCATGGCTACTGGTGATGGGGAGAGGACTGCCAGAGCAGTTGGCAAGGAACTGGGTATCGACGAAATCCACGGTGAAGTTAAGCCAGGCGACAAACTCGATCTTATTGCCAAACTCCAGTCCAAAGGCCGCATAGTGGCAATGGCGGGCGACGGCATCAATGATGCACCAGCTCTTGCAAAAGCAAACGTTGGGATCGCCATGGGCACCGGAACCGACGTAGCCATGAGCAGCGCACAAGTAACACTGGTGAAAGGTGACTTGCGGGGAATCGCTGAGGCGATACAGCTATCCCGACTCACGGTACGCAATATGCGCCAGAATCTTGGATTTGCCTTCATATACAACAGCATTGGTGTGCCAGTAGCTGCGGGAATTGCCTATCCGTTTTTCGGCTTGCTGCTGTCTCCGATGATTGCTGCTTTGGCAATGAGTTTGAGTTCAGTTTCTGTGGTAACCAATGCGTTGCGCTTGAGGTACAAGTGATACGTAGCACGATCAACTAAGCTGGGCATTCATTTATATCTACCCCCTCCTTGGAGCATAAACAGTTGGATATTTTTCCTGAAAGGCTTTCTTCGGGAGGGGGTGGGCATCTTCGCAACCCAGTCAGGCTCTACTTACTTTTGATAAGCCCTTATAAAGCCGTCAGTGGATTTCAAAACAGAGATCAACACCATATTGGGCAGAATTCTGGCTAAAACAGAACAGTCGACTAGACTTCTCAATTACACATCAAGTGAAGCGCCAGCTCTAGATCAGATATCTTGCAACAAGATTGGAGAAGCCCAATGAAGTCCTTGATCATGAAGTTTATTGCCTTATCTATTCTGCTCATCAGCTCAGCATACTCTCATGCAGAAAAACCCAACATCCTTGTGATATGGGGCGACGATGTTGGTTGGTCGAACCTAAGTTCCTATAATCATGCAGTTATGGGCTACAGCACACCCAACATAGATCGCATCGCTAATGAGGGTGTATTGTTTACCGATCACTACGCTCAGCCTTCATGTACAGCAGGGCGTGCAGCATTTATCACAGGCCAGTATCCGATTCGCTCAGGAATGACTACGGTGGGTCAGCCGGGAGACCCACTGGGTTTATCGAAGAAGTCCCCGTCGCTGGCAGAGGTACTGAAAGCCGAGGGCTATCGCACCGGACACTTCGGCAAGAATCACCTGGGTGACCGCAATGAGCATCTGCCGACAGTGCACGGCTTTGATGAATTCTTTGGCAACCTCTACCACTTGAACACTCAGGAAGAGGCGGAACAGCGGGACTACCAGAATTTCGGCAAGGCGTATTCCGGCAGTCTGGAACGCTATGAGGAGAAATTCGGAACCCGAGGCGTAATCCATTCCTTTGCGACAGACAAAAATGACCGCACTGAACAACCACGATTTGGCCAAGTAGGCAAACAGAGCATTAAAGACACCGGACCATTAACTCAAGAAAGGATGAAAAATTTCGACGCAGGTGAGGTCATACCCCTCGCGTTGGGTTTTATGGATAAAGCCCAAAAAGCAGGCGAGCCGTTCTTTGTCTGGCTAAATACCAGCCGTATGCACCTGTACACCCGCGTTGGTGACGAGTGGGTCCGCAAGGTTGAATCCATTACCAGCGAAGCCGATCTGCACGGCGCAGGAATGCTGCAACATGACCACGATATCGGCCTGGTGCTGAACTGGCTGGATAAAACTGGCCTGTCCGATAACACCATTGTGATTTATTCCACAGATAACGGACCGGAGCATTCTTCCTGGCCTCATGGCGCGACCACGCCATTCCGCGGTGAAAAGATGACAACCTACGAAGGCGGCGTACGGGTCCCGATGATGGCCCGCTGGCCTGGCAAGATACCGGGGGGCAAAAAGCTTAACGGCATTCAGGCGCATCAAGACTTGTTTACCACATTGGCGGCAGCTGCAGGTGTACCGGATGTGGCTGAGCGCGTTATGAAGCAAAAAAAACAGTATATCGACGGCGTAAACAACCTTGAGTACTGGATGGGTGAGTCCGGTATGTCCAATCGCAATCACATTTTTTATTATTACGAAAGCAAGCTGACTGCGGTGCGGATGGGACCTTGGAAATTCCACTTTTCGACCAAAGAGGATTACTACGCGAATGTGATTCCACGCACAGTGCCACTGGTGTTCAATATCCGTATGGATCCATATGAGAGTTACGATTCCTCTGACTCATACGGCCACCTAATGCAAAAGGTATCTTGGCTGATTCAGCCCATGGGGGAATTAATGCGTGCGCATCTGAAATCGCTTGCGGACCATCCACCAGTGCAGGGCGGTAAGAGCTTTGATATGTCCGATGTCGTGGAGGAATTTATCAACAAGTCTTTGCAGTAATTGCGCTAAGGGGCTTTAGTTTTTGGATGCCATATTTCACAAAAACTTTTAGCCCCAAGCTACCCTGACCAGGATGACTGCCATAACCTAGGTCGAGCTCCTGTCTAATTGATAGGGTTCGATCCAAAATTTTTCAATGTATTCAAGCTATCTATTGATTGACCCAATCTGCATAAGTCATCTCAACTGGCTCAACAAGTTCTATTTCCAGCCGTTCCATATCAAGTACTACCAAAGCGTTCTTGCCCCACCAACTGCAGTCTTCAATACAAAGAATTGCTTCAACCCTGTTCCTGCCAATCAGAGACAGATCAAACATTGGAGTAAAATTTTTACTTGAGACTCCTGCGCAATAAAACCAATACCAATTACCTTGTCGATAAAACAGCCCGTAACCAAATTTCTCCCATATGGAGACATCATCATATATAAGGCTTACAAGCTTTCCATCAGGTAGATCAACAGCCTCATACGAGAAGTTATCCATGCCCAGAGCTCGGGACAATAACTGGATAAACAATGTTTGATTCTTGACTTGTTTCAGCGTGAATTGATTTGGCTGTGTTGCCGAAGTCAGCAATCCTGAGAGGGGGATATCATCATCGCTTCGGATACTGGCATTGATTTGCAGCCATAATTCAGAAGATTCTGCTGGTTGAATTGCAGCTTTCGGGTCTATTTCCACTGGTGTACACCCGCAAAGAATTTGCACTATGGCAAAGATCATCAGCAAACGAATCAAACTAACCTCACTTCTAAATTCCGTAATTCACCCGGTTGGTGATGGACAACATTCCTACTTTACATCTAGCTGATCAGGTTTTGGACTTTTTCTCTTCGTAGGGTAGGGGATCAATAGCTTTTCGGGCACATTAAATGGTAGTCATAGCGTATGCTCAAACATCTCGACGTGGTGAAGCAGTTGGTCCACCACACCAACTTGAAATTACAGAGATTAACCGTTATAAAACAAAACATTAATAAAGCATCTGCACCAAATCACTGATAACCAATAACAGCTAGAAGATTATGAAGACAAGGAAGCCCTTGGGGATGTATGGAATCTCCCGAATTGATGACCCTTTTTACTATACCTTTGCCTGGCGTGTCAGCTTGCGTCGTCGAGGTAAGACGCTGGTCAAAAATTTCCCTGATAAAAAGCACGGCGGCAAAGGTAAGGCACTTAAGTTAGCCAAGCAGTACAGAGATGAGCTAGTCGCCAAGCACCCGCCTATCACCCGCTCCGAAGTGGCGCGCAAACTGCAAAAAAACAACAAGTCCGGCGTTTCCGGTGTCTGTCGTTTCGCCAGCGTCTATTGGTTGGCTGATGGTCGTCAGCGCAAGACCTGGTACTGGGAGGCAATTTGGCCAACAGCCCCAGGACAGAGTGAGACCAAGCGTTTTTCAGAGAAAAAATTTGGTAAGGAGGGCGCTTTCGCGATGGCCTGCCACGCGCGCGAGCTTGGCTTGGCTAAACTCAAAGGAGTTTACTGGGCGGCAGAGCGTGGTCTTCTTCAGGCCTGATTTACTTATAGTACTGTGATGGATTACCAGTTGCTCGTCACTATCTCGGGCATCTACACACATCCACCCATTTTAGGGAAATCTATACCTTAGCCCTATGAATCATATGAGTACCCTTAATATTTTCACCTGCAGATTTAGGGCTGCAGGTGGTCATTTAGGCAGCCAAAAGAGTGGGCATGATGACTGATGACTCTAGAAACATTGCTCGAATCTTAGAGGCTGACCCATTGCTGAGAGAAGCGTTCATCAAGCGAGTGGATTAATCCCGAGAAAACATAGATTTGCACGAAATCCACCGGCGACGAGTTTTCAGCTTTACTTGTAAGTTTATTGGTTTGATTGGATTTGTTTAGAACAATACTTGGACGTCCGATTGCTTGTTGACCCAAACCCCTGAAACGTATATATGCGCATAATGTATATTATGTTAAATTGTATATCGAGAATTGGCGGGGAATGTAAAGAAGTGTTACCAGGGTTCCCTTTTGCCCCGCCACGGGTGTTAAACTCAGAAGCGAAAATCTTGTCTCTATAAAGCAGATACAATTAAACAAGTTGCTACTATGACGAATACTTCAAGAAACCTGTCCACCGCCATCCTTTCCCTGTTGCTGGCTTCCAGCATTCAAGCAGAGTCGATTTCCCCGAGCGAACAACAGCCTCAAGTGCTGTCAGACATGCTTGAGATTCTTCATGAAGGACATTACAGGGACAGAACAATTGATGACGCCTTCTCACAAGAGCTATTTGAGGCCTATCTTGACGACCTCGACCCAGGCAAAAGCTACTTCCTTCAATCTGATATAGACGAATTGGCGGCTTGGAAAACCAAGCTGGATGACCAGCTGAAGGACAAAGACCCCGCTTTTGGGTTCAGGGCGTTTAACCTCTATCGGGACATCGCTGAAAAGCAGCTTGATCACAATATCGCGCTTCTTGAGGGCGATATTGTATTCAATTTCGATGATGATGAGGTTCTGCTGACGGATTTGGACAATATACAGTGGCCCAAGACTGTCGAGGAACGGAATGAGCTCTGGCGCAAAAGAATGGAAGACTCCCTTCTTCGCCTGATACTTTCTGACAAAGATACCGCCGAAGCTCGCGAAGTACTTGCAAAGCGCTACAAGACCATCAAAAAGCAACTTGAAGAACTCAACTCAACCGACGTTTTCCAGACGTACGCAAATTCGATCAGTTCGCTGTACGACCCTCACACAAACTACTTTTCTCCACGCACTTCAGAAAATTTCAATATCAACATGTCGTTGTCTCTGGAGGGAATTGGCGCTGTATTGCAGCGCGAAGATGAATACATTGAGGTCGTGAGCATCGTCCCTGGTGGCCCGGCCGACAAACAGGGTGAGCTCAAAGCAGGTGACCGAATCGTTGGTATCGCCACTGGTGACGATGGCGACAACGTGGATATCGTTGGATGGCGTCTTGACGATGCGGTTGACCTGATTCGTGGTCCAAAGTCGAGCCTGGCAGTTTTGCAGGTGCTCCCTGCCGGAACTAATGACGCCACTGTTACCATCAAAATTGTGCGTGACAAGGTAAAGCTTGAAGAGCAGGCGGCCAAAAGCGACATAATCGAAATAAAGCGCGGTGAAGATAATTACCGGATCGGCGTTATCGACATCCCTACTTTCTACCGGGATTTTGAGGCTGACAGAAATGGTGACAGCAATGTTAAAAGCACCACCCGCGATGTATACAACCTTCTCAATGAGTTCAGCACACAAGATATTGATGGCGTGATTGTAGATCTGAGAAGCAATGGCGGCGGCGCCCTTCAGGAAGCAACCATGCTGAGTGACCTGTTTATCAATCCAGGCCCGGTTGTCCAGATCAAGAACAGCAAAGGTCGTATAAATCGACGCCAGGTAGCGCGCAGTGGCGCCTACTACAGAGGTCCCCTGATCGTTCTGATTGACCGCCTGAGCGCATCTGCTTCCGAGATTTTTGCTGGCGCAATGCAGGATTACAATCGCGCAGTTATTGTTGGTAGCCAAAGCTTCGGTAAAGGTACGGTTCAGGTGTTGCTACCCCTGTCAGAAGGGCAATTAAAGCTTACCGAGTCAAAGTTCTACCGCGTGTCTGGCGATAGCAATCAGCACCACGGAATCACCCCGGACATCAAGCTGCCAAGCTTGATGCCGGAGGATAGCTACGGTGAAAGCAATGAAAAGAACGCCCTCCCCTGGGACCAGATTCGTCCAGCCAACTACAGGAAAAATGGCGACCTTTCAGCGGTCATTCCCATGTTGGACAGAACTCACCAAGAACGTATTTCATCCGATCCCGGGTTCACTGAATTTGTTGAAGTTCTTAAGGCTCAGGATGATTACCGCAAAGAGCAGGCCACCGCAGTCACTTTAAGCAAAGGCAAAAGACTTGAGCAAAGGGAAAAAGTTAAAGAGCTCGAGTTGGCACTGGAAAACAGTCGCCGTAAAGCTTTAGGAAAAGAGCCCTTCCCTGACTACAACACCTGGCTAGAGGCTAGGCGTGACGAAGAGCCATCACCAGAGTCAGACCTTTACCTGATGGAAACCTGTCAGATAATGGCCGATATGATTCAACTGAGAAACCATCAGCGACTCGCTGAAACACCATAAGAATTCAATGAAAATAATCTCATTCAATGTAAACGGGCTTCGCGCCCGTTTACATCAATTGCAAGCAGTAATCGACAGACACCAGCCAGATGTAATTGGACTTCAGGAAACCAAGGTTCATGATGAAGCCTTCCCGATTGATGAAGTTCGCTCAATGGGCTACGAAGTCTTCTATCATGGCCAAAAAGGTCATTATGGTGTCGCCCTGCTCTGTCGCCAGCAGCCCACGGAGGTAATCAAGGGCTTTTCATCTGACACAGATGACGCCCAGCGAAGACTGATAACCGTAAAGCTTCCAATTACCGACGGCAAAACGCTAACCGTGATAAACGGCTACTTCCCACAAGGGGAAAGCCGTGATCACCCGTTAAAGTTTCCAGCAAAGCAGAAGTTTTATGAGGATCTGCAATTTCTGTTGGAGAATGAATGCAGTGCGGAACAACCACTGATCATTATGGGTGATATGAACATCTCCCCTTCCGATCTTGATATTGGTATTGGCGAGCCAAACCGTAAACGTTGGCTTCGCACGGGGAAATGCTCGTTTTTACCCGAGGAGCGTGAGTGGTATCAGCGTCTGCTCGATTGGGGCTTGTCTGACTGCCATCGCAAGTATAACCCTGAGGGTAACGACCGATTCAGCTGGTTTGATTACCGCAGCAGAGGCTTTGAAGCAGAGCCGAAGCGCGGCCTCAGGATAGACCACATTCTGGCTACCAAACCGCTGATCGACGCTTGCTTGGCGGCAGATGTGGACTATGAAACTCGCGGCATGGAGAAGCCGTCAGATCACGCACCGGTTTGGGCAGAATTCCAGCTTTAACCAGACATAAAAAAAAACCGGCCTTAGCCGGTTTTTTTTATGTCTGGAATAATCCAGCAATTACAGGGCCTTTTCAAGCTCCGGCAACACATCGAACAAGTCTGCTACCAGTCCGTAATCTGCTACCTGGAAGATTGGCGCCTCTTCATCCTTATTCACAGCAACAATAACTTTACTGTCCTTCATGCCGGCCAGGTGCTGAATGGCACCCGAGATACCAACAGCAATATAAAGATCCGGAGCAACGATCTTACCTGTCTGCCCTACCTGCATATCGTTTGGCACGAATCCGGCGTCTACAGCGGCGCGAGAGGCGCCAACGGCAGCGCCCAGCTTGTCGGCCACTTTTTCCAGCAAGGCAAAGTTTTCGCCGTTCTGCATCCCGCGACCACCGGAAATAACCACGCGAGCCGCAGTCAACTCAGGGCGATCCGAAGCAGCCAGTTCTTCGCCAACAAAACTTGAAATGCCAGCATCCTGGGCACCAGACACTTCCTCGATAGCGGCATTCCCGCCATCTGCCGCCGCAGGATCAAAAGCGGTTCCACGTACGGTCAGCACTTTGATTGAGTCAGTACTTTGTACCGTAGCAATCACGTTACCGGCATAAATCGGACGCTTGAAGGTATCGGCTGATACCACTGCACTGATATCGGAGATTCCCTGTACGTCAAGCAAAGCTGCTACTCGGGGCATCAGGTTCTTGCCGGTTGTAGTGGCTGGTGCCAGTACATGGCTGTAGGACTTGGCTACATCCGCGACAAGTGGTGCAATGTTTTCCGGCAACTGGTGGCCAAAGGCCGCATTATTGGCAACCAGCACTTTCCCGGCACCAGCGATTTTGGCAGCAGCTTCCGCAGCAGCACTGCAGTTTTCACCAACCACCAATATATCAAAGCCTTCACCAAGCTCCTTGGCTGCGGCAACTGTATTCAGGGTCGCAGGCTTGAGGCTGGCGTTGTCGTGTTCAGCAATGACCAGAGTACTCATATCACTTTCGCCTCATTTTTCAGCTTGTCGACCAGTTCGGCCACGGATTCAACTTTTACACCTGCTTTACGAGCCGCAGGTGGTTCAACACCTAGTGTTTTCACGCGCGCAGCAGTATCAACACCCAACTCCTCTGGAGAGGTGGTGTTTAAAGGCTTTTGTTTCGCCTTCATAATGTTGGGGAGTGATGCGTATCGTGGTTCATTCAGACGCAAGTCAGTGGTAACCACAGCAGGTAATTTCAAAGATACAGTCTGTAGGCCGCCATCGATTTCACGAGTAACAGAAGCGCTGCCACCCTCAATTACCACCTCAGACGCAAATGTACCTTGTGGCAAGCCGGTCAGAGCCGCAAGCATCTGGCCAGTTTGGTTGTTGTCACCGTCAATTGATTGCTTACCCATCAGGATCAGCTGGGGCTGCTCTTCGTCGTAAACCGCCTTCAGGCACTTGGCAATAGCAAGTGGTTCAAGCTGGTCGTCAGTCTTGATCAGGATGCCGCGGTCAGCACCCAGGGCCAGGGCCGTGCGAATCTGCTCCTGTGCCTGTTGAGGGCCGATGGATACCACAACAACCTCTGTAGCTACACCCTTCTCTTTCAAGCGAACCGCTTCTTCTACCGCGATTTCACAGAACGGGTTAATGGACATTTTAACGTTGTTCAGGTCAACTCCCGAGCCATCCGACTTGGGGCGTACTTTTACGTTGTAGTCGACCACACGCTTAACTGCGACAAGGACCTTCATTGACTACCCTTCCTATATATTTGGGTGGTTTATCGCCTTTTGGGCATCTGTTGAAACACAGAATAATGCCCATAGAGCCGCATCAAAGCAAACTCTGACTGGACATTTTTTAGTCAAACGAATCATTACCTGCCAATAAAATGCAGGGTAGAATCATGCAGTTAACCAATCTCCCGCTGATACCCGGAGGACGAAGTGGATAGAGAGTTTATGGAGTACGATGTTGTCATCGTAGGCGCCGGCCCATCTGGCCTGGCTGCGGCATGCCGCCTCAAGCAGCTGAATGAAAACCTTAGCGTATGTGTGGTTGAAAAAGGGTCTGAAGTAGGCGCCCACATCCTCTCCGGTGCTGTTTTTGAATCTACCGCCCTCAGCGAACTCTTTCCGAACTGGAAGGAGCTGGGAGCGCCGCTCAATACAGCCGTTACCGGCGATGATATTTTACTCCTTAAAGACGGCGAGAAAGAGCGACGTATTCCTGAGTTCTTTGCCCCCAAAACCATGCGCAATCATGGCAATTACATCATCAGCCTGGGCAACTTTTGCCGCTGGTTGGCCGAACAGGCTGAAGCTCTGGGCGTGGAAATCTTCCCCTGCTTTGCTGCGGCTGAGGTGGTTTATAACGACGACGGCAGCGTGAAAGGCATTGCCACAGGCGACATGGGTGTTGCTGCCGATGGGTCCCACAAAGATTCATACATGCCCGGCATGGAACTGCACGCCAAATACACCCTGTTTGGTGAGGGTTGTCGCGGCCATCTTGGCAAGCAACTGATCTCCAAATACAACCTTGATAACGGCAAAGAACCACAGCATTACGGCATTGGAATCAAGGAGTTATGGACCATTCCTGAGGGCCAACATAAACAAGGTCTGGTGGTGCACACCGCCGGATGGCCACTCTCTGAAAGCGGATCCACTGGTGGCGGCTTCCTGTACCACATAGAAAACAACCAGGTTGCTGTCGGGCTAATCACCGACTTGTCCTACAGCAATCCCCACCTGAGCCCATTTGATGAGTTTCAGCGCTACAAGCACCACCCTGCCATTAGCAAGTATCTGGAAGGTGGTGAACGTGTATCCTACGGCGCTCGTGCGCTGGTAAAAGGTGGTTTGCAATCCCAGCCTAAGATGTCCTTTCCCGGCGGACTGCTTATTGGTGACAATGCAGGCACCCTGAACTTTGCCAAAATCAAAGGCAACCATACTGCGATGAAGTCCGGAATGATTGCCGCCGAAGTAATTGTCGAGGCAATTACCAACAACCGCAGCAATGATGACCTGACCGAATTTGGCGAAGCTTACAAAGCCAGCTGGGCCTGGAAAGAACTCCATGCACAACGCAACTTTGGTCCGGCCCAGCATAAATGGGGCAATTTCCTGGGTGGCGCGTACGCTTTTATCGATATCAACCTGTTTGGCGGCAAACTGCCCTGGACCCTAAGCGATCCAAAACCGGATCACAAACAGCTCAAGCCTGCGTCTGAGTGCACCCCGATCAGTTACCCCAAGTCCGATGGCAAACTCAGCTTTGACAAGCTTTCTTCCGTGTTCCTGTCGAATACAAACCACGAAGAGGATCAGCCTTGCCACTTGAAGCTTGCTGATGCCGAACTGCCAATCAGTCACAATCTACCAATCTATAACGAACCAGCCCAGCGCTATTGCCCTGCGGGTGTTTACGAGGTGGTAGAGGGCGATGATGGCGACAAGCACTTCCAGATCAACGCCCAGAATTGTGTGCACTGTAAAACCTGTGACATCAAGGACCCCGAGCAAAACATCACTTGGGTATCCCCTGAAGGCGCAGGCGGGCCCAACTACCCAAATATGTAGACCAACAAAAAGGCTGACCAGAAACCTATCTGCTCAGCCTTTTTTATTGACCTGTCTGGTCGACCATTAATCCAATGGGAAAAACGCTCCCAGACTTACAACTCCCACTCTTTCAACGGTATCCAAAACCCTAGATTCACAGTGCTCCGCAAGCTGGTAATAAACTGATCGGCTAATAACGGCATCAAGGTTTGACCTGACCCTGAGCAAAGGCACAGGATTTCTTCCCCGCCCCTCTTTCTCCATCCACAACGGGTTGTCAGGTCCAGCGACGACTGTATCTCCTGTGCTGGTTTCAAAGATCAGAACCTGAGAGCCATCACGATGTTCAATCTGTAGGCTGGTCACAAAGAGAGGGGCTATATCGACCTGAATACGCCATTTTTCCACCGGCGTTACAAGAAAAAAGTCATTGCCTTCGCGTTTTAACACACTGGCAAATAGACGTATGAGAGCTTCTCGCTTTATGGGCGTTCCCTGATGGATCCAGCTTCCATCCTGCCTTACGACAAGATCCATATCCCCGCACAATGGCGGGTTCCAGTCTTCAACCGGCGGAATACTTTCATACGATTGGCGCTGCCTTTCTATCAGGTCAGCAAAGGCGTCAAGGTTCAAGATACAAATACACTAGTTATAGAGAATGATTCTATCAGTTACCAAGCTGGCCGCGATTGCCCATGGTAACTCCGATTCCAGCTATATACTCCAGCAAACTGGCTTTGTCATCGGCACCTAGACCATCAAGTGTCTTGTTGAAGTAAAGATCCACTGCACCCTGAGCCAAGGCCCAACAGCTCAGATAGTGATAGTGAGGCGGGACATCTTCCAGTATGCCGTCTTTCATCAATTCAGCGACCATCGCATTCAAGGAATTTACATTTGAGCGCCTGATTTCATGCAACTCTTTGAGCTGAACCTCAACTTCCTGTTCAGCCTCAAGGCGAGCTTCCAAGTGCTGTACCAGCCTATCGAGCGCAGGGTTGTTAAGCCTCGACTGAAAGTACGCTTTTGCGGCGGCACCCGGATTACTTCTGGAGGCCTCCTTAATGCCTTTGGCTAGATTTTCGGCCAAGGTACGCTCGTAATCCAGGACGATACGCATGAAGATCTCATTTTTGGTGAGAAAGTGCTTGTAAATCGTTCCTTTGCCTATGCCTGCACGATTAGCGATAGAGGACACGGTAACGCGGTCAATGCCCTGCTCCAGCAACAGTTCAAGTGCGGCATCAACAATGCGTTGTTCACGGGCCAGAAAGCGGCGCTTCTTCTCGCGGATCTTTTCAGTGCTTGTAGAGTTGGCAGTCAACATAACCTCTCTTCTTATTAACGATCAGCGTGACCAAATTTGTGTTTTCTGTTTCAAAGGATAGACAATAGAACATCTGAAGGACAGCTGTTAAACAGTTTTTTATTCTATTTTTGGATATATAAGAGTCTTTTAAAAAAACCAGGAACTTATAGAAATTCAGCCTATGAATTCGATTAACCCGATAGGTTATTACATTGGTGCTGCCGGTGTAGACCCCAGCGAAAATGACCTGGCGAGACGTGTTGGGCTTCTGTTTGAAATGCCCATGCTGCTTGCGGCGTTTTGGATCTTTCTTGTGTGGTCTGAGAGGCCCGATCACCTGCAGGAGGTCCAATCAAATGCTTATGACTTGATGTTGTGGGGCTTATTCGTTTTTGAAACCCTGTTAATCTCGTTATTGGTGAATGAGAAAGCCCGCTATTTGAGGGGCAACTGGCTAAATGTAGTCATCATATTGTTCGGGCTGCCCATCTTGCTTGGCTGGGACGTAAACCTGGGCGCTTTGCGTGTTTTGCGCATAGTAGTCATCATCACCCTGCTGCTTCACATCAGCAGCGGAGTCCGACGCATGCTGACCCGCAATGAACTGGGCATGACCCTGTCAGCAAGTGCTATTGTAATCGTGATGTCGGGGATCATGATGGCAGCCCTCGACGAGGGGATAGAAACACCTTGGGATGGAATATGGTGGGCATGGGTCACAATGACCACTGTTGGCTATGGGGACGTGGTTCCATTGAGCCCACAAGGTCGCATGTTTGGCAGCCTGATCATTCTTGCGGGACTTGCCCTGACCTCCATCTTTACCGCCAGTATTGCCGCCCACTTTATCTCCCAGCGCGAAGAAGAGCCCGGGTCTGCTGAAGCTGAAATCAAGGATAAGCTGGATGCTTTGACCAAGAAAACCGAGCGGATGGAAGCCAAACTGGATCAGCTTTTAAAGAAAAGAGATTAGCCCCGGCTTTGCATTTACAAGGCAATAATCGGTGCTATAATGCGCGCCGATTTGAAGGCATCCATCCTTCATAACGCAGTCGGAGCGTAGCGCAGCATGGTAGCGCACCTCGTTCGGGACGAGGGGGTCGGAGGTTCAAATCCTCTCGCTCCGACCATTTTAAAAAGCCATCTTCTCAGGTGGCTTTTTTTGTGCCCGGATACCAGAGTGCAACCACAAAGACAGCGACTAACGACACCACGGTAGCAACACCAAAGACAGAGTGCGCGCCATGCTCAGCCCACAAAAATCCTGCGACCCAGGAACCTGATGCGCCCCCCACACCGTAGCAAAAAGCCACATATAAAGCCTGCCCCCTTGCCTGGCGTTCACTACCAAAGAATTGGCGCAAACCCTCAATACAAGCTGAATGGAACACTCCAAACGTAAAGGCATGCAGCAGCTGCGCTGCACATAACCAGAACCATGAATCAGCATGCCAGCCAATCACCCACCAACGAATAGCCGCGAGAATTAGACTCGTTAGCATCAACTCTTTCACCCCGTAACGGGGTAGCCAGCGATGGATAACGGTAAATATCAACACCTCGGCAATAACACCGAGCGCCCACATCCACCCTATAGCGTGGTTACTGTAGCCAACTTCACTGAGATGGATGCTAAAAAAGCTGTAATAGCTCCCATGGGCCACCTGCATCAATAGTCCAGAAATGAGAAACGCTATTATGCCGCGCTGCCTTATCAGTGATGCAAATGGCAATCTGGCTCGGGATTTATGCTGATCGGAAATGGCCGGTATGAATAAGCTGCAGAGCCAGGCCACACCCAACATAAAGCAGGCTATAACCGGAAGAGTTTTTAGGGGCTGACTTTCAAACCAATAGCCAACCACAACTACAGCTATCAGAAACCCTACAGATCCCCACAGGCGTATCTGGCTATATCTCTGTGGTTTGTCCGACAGGAAATGGAGCGTTATCGCTTCAAGTTGCGGCAATATCGCATTCACAAAAAAGCTGTAACCGATTATGACCAATAAAGCCAATGTAAACGACAAGGGCCAGAGCATTACCGAAAAGCACAACAAAGCCAGGAATACACCAAGCCGTAATATTCGCAGCGGCTTACCACTTTGCTCGCTTAACCAGGCCCAAAGGTTTGGAGCCACCACCTTGGTACCCATCATTGTGCCGAGCAACAAGCCAATCTGCTCAGCACTAAACCCTTCTGATTGAAAATAGAGTGCCCAGTATGGGCTTAACACGCCCAGCAGGGCGAAATACCAGAAATAAAACGATGAAAGCCGCCAGTAAGGTACTGGCGGCTCTTTTCCTGCTGCGGTAGTTATGGGCTCCATTAGCAAAGAGTTACTTTACTCTGGAGCCTGCCCCGGAATAGGCTCAAGATCTGAGTCCACATCAAAATTCTGGGCGCGATCACGCAATACGTGATCCATAAGCACCAGGGCAAGCATTGCCTCGGCAATAGGTGTGGCCCGAATGCCAACACAAGGGTCGTGACGGCCTGTGGTCACCACTTCAATAGGATTGCCAAAACGGTCTACGCTCTTTCCCGGGATCCGCAAGCTAGAAGTAGGTTTCAGGGCAATATGCACCTCAATATCCTGACCTGATGAGATGCCCCCCAAAATTCCACCGGCATGATTGGAAAGGAAACCTTGCGGGGTAATTTCATCACGATGTTCAGTGCCCTTTTGCTCAACACTTGCAAAGCCGGCACCAATCTCAACCCCTTTCACTGCGTTGATACTCATCATGGCGTGGGCGATATCCGCATCAAGGCGATCAAAAATTGGCTCACCCAAACCAGGCAGGACATTGCTGGCCCGGACACTGATGCGGGCTCCAATGGAATTGCCCTCTTTGATCAGTTGCTGCATGTAAGTTTCCATTTCCGGGACTTTATCCGGATCCGGACAGAAAAACGGATTGGTCTCAACAGCATCCAGATCGATCTTGTCGATTTTGATCGGACCCAGCTGCGAGAGGTAACCGCGAATTTCAATACCGTAATATTCGCGCAGATATTTCTTGGCAATACCGCCGGCAGCCACTCGCATTGCGGTTTCGCGAGCTGATGAACGGCCGCCCCCGCGGTAATCCCTCACCCCGTATTTCTGGTGATAGGTATAGTCGGCGTGAGCCGGACGGAACTGATCTTTGATATTGCTGTAATCTTTAGAGCGTTGGTCAGTATTCTCTATTAGCAGGCCAATAGGAGTACCGGTCGTTTTACCTTCAAAAACACCCGACAGGATCTTTACCTGATCCCCTTCCCTGCGCTGAGTCGTGTAACGTGACTGGCCCGGTTTTCGACGATCCAGATCACCCTGAAGATCCTCTTCAGACAACTCGAGTCCCGGAGGACAACCGTCGACAATGCAGCCTAATGCAGGGCCATGGCTTTCGCCGAAAGTGGTGATTGTGAAAAGCTTCCCAAAGCTGTTTCCTGACATAGTAATTCCGAAATTTTTAGTAAAGACAAATAATCAGTTTTAAGTATTTTACAGGTTCTCAAAGTCCGCTTTATGGGCTATCAATTGAGTCCTTGTGAACACACAAACACCATGTCCACCGCGTTCAAACTCCAACCAGGTAATATCCACTTCCGGCAGTTTTTCCGCCAGTGTTACCCAGGAGTTGCCAACTTCCAATACCAGTATCCCGTTTTCACTCAGGTGGTCAGGCGCTTCAAGCAGCAATCGACGCGTAAAATCGAGACCATCATAACCGGAGCTGAGTGCAATTTCAGGCTCATGATGAAACTCTGCCGGCATGCTGTGGAAATCACCCGCATCCACATAAGGAGGGTTAGTAACGATCAGGTCGTAAATTTCGTCCTGCAGTGACTCAAAAAGGTCGGAGGCTACGGTTCTGACCTGGCCCTCAAGGTGGTGCCGAATAATGTTCTGGTCTGCAACCTGCAAAGCATCCATGGATATGTCGCTGAGGTCCACTTTGGCATCCTCAAACGCATAGGCGCAGGCGATACCGATGCACCCACTGCCGGTACACAGGTCCAGGATTCGCTCCGGCTCATGTGTCAGCCAGGGAGCAAAGCGCGCCTCTATCAGCTCTGCGATAGGTGACCTGGGAATCAACACCCGCTCATCAACCTCAAATTCCAGACCGCAGAACCAGCCAACACCGGTAATGTATGGGGCTGGCACGCGCTCGGTGATGCGCCTCTCCAGTAGGACCAGCACCCTCTGCCGCTCCGCCAGGGTAAGACGCGCATCCAATACTTGCGCACCACACTCCGGCGACAGAAATAGTCCGTGCAGAACCAGCGCTACCGCTTCATCCCATGCATTGTCTGTACCGTGCCCGAAAAACAGGGCCTCTTCGGTAAACCGGCTGGCACCCCAGCGAATGTAGTCCCTGACGGTAATTAATTGTTGAGTGATGTCCTGACTGGACTCTGACATGCGGAGCGCCCCTGAAGTTGCGGGTAAAATGTGGAAAGTAAATCGGCGTATTCTAAAGCTTGATTGCGTAAAATGCTTTACGTTTTCATGTAATTGGCGTACGGTAGCCACCCTTTTTGAATAGCCGATGATTTTAGTAGGGTATAGAGAGATGAAAGACTCATTTGCACACATTATCAAGAGTATTGGTGAAGATCTGGAGCGCCCCGGCCTGGTCGACACTCCGGCTCGTGCAGCCAAGGCTTTCGAATTCCTGACTAAAGGCTATCACCAGAATCTTGAAGAAGTTGTAAATGGCGCCCTCTTCCCCAGTGACAGCAGTGAAATGGTGATCGTAAAAGACATTGAACTCTACTCATTGTGCGAACACCACCTCTTGCCTTTCATTGGCAAATGTCACGTTGCCTATATTCCGGACGGTAAAGTATTGGGACTGTCAAAAGTTGCACGCATTGTCGACATGTTCTCCCGTCGCCTGCAGATTCAGGAGAATCTGGCCACACAAATTGCCAAGACCATTGAGGATGTCACTGGTGCCTTGGGTGTGGCGGTAATCATTGAAGCCAAGCACATGTGCATGATGATGCGCGGTGTTGAGAAACAAAACTCGCTGATGAAAACCTCAGCCATGATGGGCGTATTCCGCAACAACCAGAGCACCCGCAGTGAATTCCTTGCGCTGGTTAAGTAATACGCTAGCAAGCTGATGAAATTCAATCTGCGTTGCTCCTGCGGTGTTAAAAATGAACTCAGGTCGGCCATTTATTGCAATAAGCTCCCTCTTTTCGTTCATTTTTGCCTTGCAGTAGCTGCCTCGAAAACGAATTTCAACCGCCTGCTAGAAAAAACGATTTAACGATTCAGCAATTTCTCCGGTGGCACCATCCATATGCAGATGGTGACCACCCTCCAGATCAATCCTTTCCCCTCGCTCAACCAACTGCCACATGGCAGCAAACCGCTCGATCAGGCGCCCCATCCCTCGCCGGGCCAAATAAAGCTGCACTGGTGCCTGGATTGATGTTAAGAAGCTGCGCAGCTGTCCTTCGGTAAATTTCACTTCCGATGCCGCTTGCAGCCTCGGATCGGCACTCCAGTAAAAACCATTTTCATCTTCCTGGGTGCCACGCTTAGCCATAAGCATTGCTGAGTTTTCAGATAACGGAAAATCGCCCTTCAAGCGGGTTTCGGCAATCTCTTTAAACGTTGGGTAGCGGCGTCGCTTGCGCTGAGCAAAACGATGCTTTTCCTGTATGGCTCGTCGCAACTGATCGACCACCTGATCCTCGGGCACAGGGAACGGAACAAGACCATCTATCAGTGCTACTTTGGCAACCCTTTCCGGCGCGACTGCAGCAAGCAACACTGAAATCATTGCTCCACGAGAGTGACCCAAAAGGGAGAACTGCTTCCAGCCTAGCTGATTGGCAACCTGAAGGACTTCGTCAACATCCAGCCATAAGTTGTAGCTGGAATCGCTGGATCGGTGAGAGCTTTGTCCGTGGCCGGCTAAATCCAGTGCCATCAACGGCGCTTTGAGTTGATCGGCGAGCAACTCAAAGCTGGCACTATTGTCGAGCCAGCCATGCAGAGCCAGCACTGGCGTCGCTTTACTACATGATTCAAGTCGCCACGATTGAGCGACCAGACTTAGAGAGCCAATTTGAAAACTTTTCTGTTGAACGGACATAACGGATCAGGAGGGGGCTTCAAGCCATTCAAGTGTGCCGCAACCGCGACCGAAGGTGATCAGGTCCAATGCTGCAAAGCAACCGGTACCCATCAAGCGGCCTGTACCCGGCATATCAATAAGGTAGTCGAGCAGATCCCCTACCAATGGCTGATGAGTAACCAAAAGCAGGTCGTTATCGTTGTGGCGATCAATAAGCTTGCCGAGATCTACAAGTTCACTGCACGGTTTTAAATGCTCAGTAATACTGGCCTCATTGGCCAACAAAATAGACTGGGCAATTTCTGCTGTCTGACGAGCTCTTAACTTTGGACTGGTGAGAAGGACTGGTGTGGAGGAAAGCTTGCTGGTTACCCGCGTAACGACCTGATGAATCTGCCCCCTGCCATAATCTGTCAGGGGGCGTTCGCAGTCACTGTGCGCCGCGAAGGACGCATCGCCGTGTCTCAGCAGAAAGAGCTTCATTGGCTGGGGGTATCTTTACCCTTCTCCTCTTCTGCCGCTTCTGTAAATGAGGGGACATCCTCATCACCACCTGCGTCAGGATTATCGGAAGGCTGCTCAGTGGCCACTACAGGATTCGAAGCTTCTTCAGAAGCCTCCTCAACAGGTGCTTCATAGCTTTCTGTCGCTTCAATATCAGGCCAGTCACTAAACGGGTATGGTTTCTCTTCACTGTTGAAGCTCAAAAAGAGAACACCCTGATAAACCCATTTTCCCAGGCCCTGCCCGAGATTCCTGAGGTTGTCGTTATCCTTGCCGGTAACCAACACAAGGATAAACTGGAGAGCAACCACCACCCAGATAACAGCGCGAGCCAACATCATCAACAGGCCAAAAATCACCATGTAAATGAGCCGAATCCAAACGTTAACGTTCAATAGATTGGTTTTTACCGGTTTATCAGTCATGCCTATTTTCCTGTGTAACATGCTTTTGGTTTTATTATTGACAAATTCTATTGGGCACTAAACTCAACATCTGCCGCCTGTTCAGCTAACATCATGCCACGCATCAAATCCCTGATCGACTTGTTATTAAACATAGTTTCGAACAGCGCAGTTGCAAGCGGCATATAAATGCCCATCTCATCAGCTTTCTGTTTTACCAGCCTCGTGGTATTCACGCCTTCAGCAACCTGGCCCACCTCTTCGGTAGCCTGCTCCAGGGTCTTGCCTTTACCCAACGCATAACCCACTCGATAATTTCGGCTCAGCGGGGAAGTACAGGTTACATAGAGATCCCCTACTCCACTCAAACCGAGAAAGGTCATTGGGTCGGCCCCCAAACGCATCGCAAACCGGCTCATTTCAGCCAAACTGCGAGTGACCAGTACACTCATGGTGTTCTGGCCTACCCCCAATGCGGCAGCAATACCGGCTCCCAGTGCATAAATATTCTTCAATGCACCAGCAAGCTCAACGCCAAAGGGGTCGCTGTTGGCGTAGACACGAAAATATTGAGAGCCCAGCAGGTCCTGAACGATTTTGCATACTTTGTCGTCTTCACTTGCGACAACAGTAGCTGTGATCTGGTGATCGGCGATTTCTTTGGCCAGATTTGGTCCGCTGATGACACCGATTCGTGCGTCTGTCAGCTCTTCTCCAAGTACCTGGCTCATCAGTTTAAAGCTGGACGGCTCAATGCCCTTGGCCGTACTAATTGCAATAGTGCCAGGTTCAATATATTTCGATGCTTCTTTGGCTACGGTACGGAAAGCTTTACTTGGTACCGAGAAGAATACGATGTCACTACCTCGCAAGGCCTCAGAGATATCAGATGTAATAGCCAGGCTTTCAGTCAATTTATAACCGGGCAGATAGGGGGTGTTTTCGTGGGCAGTGCGACAATGCTCGGCATTTTCTTCATCACGCATCCACAGGGTCACAGGATAACCATTGATGGCGATCATATTGGCGATCGCTGTGCCAAAACTGCCGCCACCTAGAACGGTAATTTTATGGGTTGTGGATGGTTTTTGATCAGACATTAGTGTTCTCGAAATTGTTTCAATACAGCAATTATAGGGGCATCACATTGGCACTTCTACGACACCCTGCCAAGAAAAAAGATTGACAAAAAAAGAGCCACCATAAGGTGGCTCTTTAGGCATTTAGGCGAATAGCAGACGGTTCAGCCTCTGCACAAAAGCAGATGGGTCATCCAGCTGCTCTCCAGCAGACAGTTGGGCTTGCTCAAACATCAGCAACGCCAGCTCTTTCGCCTGATCGTCATTTTGCTCAGCGACCAGTCTTTTTAACAGTGGATGATCGGCATTTATCTCGAGAATCGGCTTTGCATCAGGTAATGACTGGCCGGCCTGCTCCAGAATGCGACGCATTTGCATGCCGACATCATTATCACCAACCACCAGACAGGCAGCTGAATCAATCAGGCGCCTGGAAGTACGCACAGCTTCAACTTTGTCTTCCAAAAGATTTTTTACTCTCTCGGAGAGATCGTCAGCCGGCTGTTCTTTCTCAGAAGTCTTGGACTCTTCGATTCCAAGCTCCGAAAGATCCAATTCCCCACGGGCGATATCCTGGAAGGGCTTACCGTCAAATTCGGTCAGGTAGCTCATCAACCATTCATCGATACGATCGGTCAAGAGTAATACTTCAATGCCATTTTTGCGGAACACCTCAAGATATGGGCTATTCTGGGCAGCATTAAAGCTGTCGGCAGTGAGGTAATATATTTTTGACTGTTTATCCTTCATGCGGCTGATGTAATCAGTCAGTGACACATTCTGAGTGGCATCACCTTGCGTACTGGAAAAACGCAGCAATTCAGCAATTTTTTCACGATTGGCCGAGTCTTCCGCAGGCCCCTCTTTCACCACATTGCCGAAGGTACTCCAGAAGGTCTGGTAAGCGGCATCATCTTTTTTTGCCAGCTTGGAAAGCATATCCAGTACGCGCTTGGTAAGCGCAGTACGAATACTGTCTACCGCGGGTGTTCTTTGCAGGATTTCGCGGGATACGTTCAGTGGCAAATCAGCGCAATCGATTACACCCTTGATAAAACGCAGGTACATCGGCAAAAACTGCTCAGCCTCATCCATAATAAAAGTACGCTGGATGTACAACTTCAGGCCTTTTGGAGCATCTCGGTTATAAATGTCAAATGGCGCATGGGATGGGACATACAACAAGCTGGTGTAATCCAGCTTGCCCTCTACGCGATTGTGGCTCCAGGTAAGCGGCTCTTTAAAATCGTGTGACAGGTGTTTGTAGAACTCTTTGTACTCGTCATCATTCAACTCGCTGCGTGAGCGAGTCCACATTGCTTTGGCTGAATTTACCACTTCAAATTCGATTTCAGATTTTTTCTCTTCATCAAAATTTGGCTTGATCATTTCAACCGCTACAGCGATATGATCCGAGTATTTTTTAACAATTGAGCGAAGACGCCAGTCGCTGGCAAATTCTTTCTCATCATCCTTTAAATGCAGGGTAATGCTGGTACCGCGCTCCTTGCGCTCTATGGATTCAACGGTAAATTCTGCTTCTCCCTCGCAAGTCCAACGCACTGCTTCATTAGCATCAAGTCCTGCCCGGCGAGATTCAACAACAACCTTATCGGCAACAATAAATGCAGAATAAAACCCAACACCAAATTGGCCAATCAAGTGTGAATCTTTTTTCGCATCACCTGACAGAGACGATAGGAATTGAGCTGTACCGGATTTGGCGATGGTACCGAGATTCTCTATAACCTCATCACGTGACATCCCAATACCATTGTCAGAAATGGTAATGGTTTTTTCTGATTCGTTGGCGGTAATACGAACACTCAGGTCGCTATCACCTTCCAGTAGGTCGGCGTTTTTCAGAGCCTCAAAGCGCAGTTTGTCTGCCGCATCAGAAGCATTGGAAATCAGCTCACGAAGGAAGATTTCTTTGTTGCTGTACAGTGAGTGGATCATCAGGTGCAGAAGCTGCTTTGCCTCTGTTTGAAACCCCATTTTTTCTGCTTTATGTGCTGCTTCAGCCATTCCTTATCTCTCCAAATGGTCTAACTACTTAGCTGATGATTAAGGTAGGGTCGAAAACCAGGTTTTCAAGGGCTGAATTGGTGTAATTGGCTTCCCTCACCCATTTGGGGTCGCCTTCGGCGCTCAAAAGCTGCGCTTTTGTGTAACCGCTTTCAGCGGTTCGGCTCACTGCGTTCGCCCAAACTAAAAAGCCCCGCACTTGCGTGCAGGGCTTTTTAGTTTGGTGGAGCCTAGCGGGATTACTCGTCGCAAGCTCCTCGCCCCTTTGGGGTCGCCTTCGGCGCTCAAAAACTGCGCTTTTGTGTAACCGCTTTCAGCGGTTCGGCTCACTGCGTTCGCCCAAACCAAAAAGCCCCGCACTTGCGTGCAGGGCTTTTTAGTTTGGTGGAGCCTAGCGGGATCGAACCGCTGACCTCAACACTGCCAGTGTTGCGCTCTCCCAGCTGAGCTAAGGCCCCAAAACGGGTAAATCTGGAATAACAAAGCCTCTGGGCTAAGCCACAGAGGCTTTATATTTGGTGGAGCCTAGCGGGATCGAACCGCTGACCTCAACACTGCCAGTGTTGCGCTCTCCCAGCTGAGCTAAGGCCCCGTAAATGAGGGGCGCATTCTATGAAGCACCCCAGATTGTGTCAAGCACTTTCTTCCGGATGAGATTCCCGTGTAGCTGACAAAGCCTGATACTCTTTTTCGAGTTTTTTAGTCTGCTTTTTCGATACACCACCCACAACATTGAGTGCATAGCGGACCCGCGCACGAACCACATCAGCACCCAGAATCGCCATCGCGTCAAACAGCGGCGGAGCCGAAGGTGAACCAGCCACAGCAACAAACAGCGGAGACAGGAAGTCTTTCAGCTTGATTTCAAGACCTTGAGCAATCTGGTTCAATTCCTGATAAAGGTCATCACGGGTCCAGTGACGCATGCCATCCAGGCGCCAGGAGCTAAACTGCAGAATCTTTTTAACAGTGTCACTATCAAGGCGCTTATTCTCAAAACTCTCTTCTGTGATAGCCGGCATTCCAGACAGCATAAATGCCGCCAGGGGTGCGATGTCACTGAACTTCTCAACACGCCCTTGAATCAGCGGAATCATGCGCTTCAAATTGTCTCGGTTAAAGGCCCAGTTAGCGACACGATCGGCAAACTGGTCTTCATCAAGATTTTCACGAATCCAACGGCCGTTGAGCCAGTCCAGCTTCTCTACATCAAATACCGGTCCACCCAGGGAAACAGTTTCGATATTGAATGCTTCCTGCATCTCCTTGAGGCTGAATTTCTCTTCCTCATTAGGCATTGACCAACCCATACGACCCAGGTAGTTGAGCAGAGCCTCTGGCATGTACCCCATATCCCGGTAGTAGGTAATGCTGGTCGGATTTTTTCGCTTGGAGAGCTTGCTCTTATCCGGGTTTCGCAACAACGGCATGTGGCAAAGCTTCGGCATCTCCCAGCCAAAGTACTCGTAAAGCAGCTTGTGTTTGGGGGCAGAGTTGATCCACTCCTCACCACGAATCACATGGGTGATTTCCATCAGGTGGTCGTCAACCACATTAGCCAGGTGATAAGTCGGCATGCCATCATTTTTCAGCAGTACCTGCATATCAACCTGCTGCCAGGGGATTTCAATTTCACCACGCAGCAGGTCATGAACCAGGCAGCTGCCCTCTTCCGGCACTCTCATGCGGATCACATAGGGCTCACCAGCCTCGAGGCGCTTTTGAACCTCTTCCTGGCTCAGCTTCAGGCCGCGACCGTCATATTTGGCCGCTTCGCCACATTCCATTTGCTCGCGACGCATTTCATCCAGCTCTTCTGGAGTAGCGAAGCAGTAGAACGCATGCCCCTTTTCGACCAACTCCATAGCGTATTGCTTATAGATACCCATCCGCTCACTTTGGCGGTACGGGCCGTGAGGTCCGCCAACATCCGGTCCCTCTTCCCAGTCCAGGCCCAGCCAGCGCAGTGAGTCGAGAATAGCCTTCTCTGACTCTGGTGTGCTGCGCACCTGGTCGGTGTCTTCGATACGCAGAATGAACTGACCGCCATACTGACGGGCAAAACAGAGGTTAAACAGCGCGATATAAGCTGTGCCTACGTGGGGGTCACCAGTTGGTGATGGCGCAATACGAGTTCTTACGGTCATGAACGGCTTCCGGTTAAGTCGATTCTCGAAAGCGCCGTATTATAGTGATTTTGCTGCCAACAAATAAGGGCTAACTGATCTGAGCTATTCCTTAATTGGTTCAGATGCAGGCTGACCGAGGTAGTAGCCCTGCATAGCATCAATATCAAGTTCTGCGATAGCCTGCCACTCCTCTTCCCTCTCAACCCCTTCAACCGCCAGATATATATCACGGCTGCGAGCCACTTGAGCCAGTGACTGGATGTAGAAGCGATTATCAGGATTTTCATCAATCTGCCGAACAAAGCTACGGTGCACTTTGATGTGGTGAATAGGCAGGCTGGCCAGATAACTGAAGGCCGAGGACTCAAGGCCAAAGTGGTCAATACCAAGGCGCACATCGTAGCGGGACAGCTTTTCACATAGTTGTCGCACATAATGCTCTTCTACATGCATTGCGTGCTCTGGCAACTCAACCACCAATCGCCTGGCAAGATCCCTGTGTTTTCCAAGGTACTGGCAAAGCCAGGTGACAAATTCGTCATTCTGAATAGACGACGTACTGAAATTGACACAAAGAATATGATTTCCAGGAAGCCTGGAAGCAAACTCAGAAAGCCTTTCCAGCGCAATGCGATCAAAATGATGGGCTATTCCAAAACGCTCTGCCAGTGGCATGAAAATGCCAGCCGAAATGAGCTGATCACCACTAACCAGCCTTGAATAAATTTCGTGTCCCATCAGTTTTCGATTGGCTGAATAGATGGGCTGGAAAAGAATCCTGGTATGCTCATTCTCAATGGCGTCCTGCAGGACATGCTGCCATTCACTGGCATCCGATGTCAGCAATGGCACCAGACCGCCTTCGAGCTGGTCACTGGCAACCCAACCTTCAATACCGTTATCAATCGCCTGCTGCCTGGCCGCATTCGCTTCGCGAAGCATTTCACTGGCGTCTTCCAGCCGCTCCGTATAGGTAAAGCCCATACGGAATACCAGCGGATCTGTATCCTGGCCTTTCCATTCAACCGAGACCGCAGCATCGTACAGTGCCTGAGCCAATTCACGGGCATCAGATTCGATCAGGTAAGGAACAAATACTGTAATTTCCGGCCCCTGCCGTCTTGCCAATACTGACCTTGAGTATGACTTCAATACATGTTGAAGCTTTTCTCCAAGCCTTTTTAAAACAGCGTTACCCTCCAATCGGCCAGCCTGCTCATTAACCCGCTCAAAATGGTCTATTGATAGAATCATCAGAGCTCCAGATACCGCGCTGGTATCCGGTCGTACAAAGCTGCGTAACTGGGTATCAAATCCCAATCGGTTAAACAGGCCGGTGACGGAATCTCGCAGCGATTGCTCCTGTAACTGACCGATGAGGGAGAGCTGGTGATCAAAGATACTTTGCAGCCGCTTGGCCATACGATTCATTGCTTCCACCACGCTGCGTAATTCACGCGTTCTAGGAACACTGGATTGAACCATAAAGTCCTGATTGCAGATTGCATTGGCCTGCTGCTCAACCCTGACCAGAGGGTTGAGAATAATCTTCAAAGCAAAGATCGCTGTCACACAAACAATCAAGGTAACCAAAGCAAACCAGAGCAACTGATCCTTGGTAACCTGCCAGAGTTTATTGTAGGCCTGTCCCGGATGACTTATCACAACCAGCTCACCCAGCCGCATCCAGCCTGAGGCTACTTCAGCGCGTCCTTCAGGTGACGGCAAGGATATATTTCTGACGAACCACTCGGGAACACCTTGAACATCAACATCAAAATGTCGATCGAGAAGAATTTTTCCGGATAAATCCTTATAGGTAATCTGGCGAAAATAACCACTGTCTGAAACGGCATTAAACATGGCACCCAGCGATGCCATATCTTTTTCTTGTGCCGCTTGAGTCATCGAAAGCGCTACAGAGGTTGCCGTATCCTGGGCATGGACCTCCATCTGCTGCTGAACCAACTCTCGATTGTTGTATATTCCAACAACAATGCTCACCCCATAGAGTGTTATTAAAAGTACAACGACAGCAATAAGCAGTTGACGATACAGGGTCACTGTCTCAGATTTCCTTATTATTTAGTAGACTCGCAAAACCGCGCGACTTGAGTGAATTCTATGCCAACTCTTTAAAACAAGCCAATTTGTATTGAAAATTGACAAAATCCCCAATTCTTTAGAAGTCTACCTGTTAACGCCTTCTGTAATGCTATGATTACCCGGTAACAAATTGAACAATAATGTGCTTGGAGCAACCTTGGCAGCGACGCCTCGATATACACTCTTGCAAATTGCTTCACTGGCCCTACTGCTGGTGTTCAGTCTTATTGCACGCACTAACGACCCCAAATTATTCACCTTGAGTGAAAAACTTCTTGCCAGCGTTAAAGAGACGCACGGTGAAATAGCCGTGGCGAGACTTGAACACTGGCAAAGCCTGATACGCAATAATCAGGACACCACAGAGCTGGCAAAACTGAATCTGGTCAATAATTTTTTCAACGGGGCTCGCTTTGTAAATGATATTGATCTCTGGAAAACCAAAGACTACTGGGCAACTCCGATAGAGTTTTTATCGTTAGATGCTGGTGACTGTGAAGACTTTTCAATTGCCAAGTACTTCACCCTTAAAGAGCTTGGCGTACCAACCAGCAAAATGCGCATCACATACACCAAGTCAGTCACCTATAACCAGGCGCACATGGTACTGGCCTACTATGAGACCCCTTCCTCCGTACCGCTCATTCTCGACAATATTAACAAACAGATAAAACCCGCATCAGAAAGAACCGACCTGACCCCTGTATACAGCTTTAATGCAGATAGCCTTTGGTTAAACCGCAGTCGCAATGAGCAGCTCAGGGCCGGCAAGTCAGACAAGATTAAACGGTGGATGGATTTAACTGAAAGGATGGCAAGCCAGGAATAAAAAAGGCCCCGAAATTCGGGGCCTTTTCAGTACAACACCTAGTCAGTGGTCAAGTTCCCACTTTGAATCAGATTATCGATCACCTCTATGTTGTTTGCTGCCGCACCAACAAGGTCTACATTTTCAACAATCACAGTCATATCCGCGCCACCTCCATCTCCATCAACATCTATTTCGATGGTAGTGTCACCAGTGCCATTGTTATAACTGAAGCTCAGGTATGAATCCAGATCTGAGCCATCTGCATCCGGGCCTTCTCCCTGCAGCAGATCGGAGAAATCGAGAACATCACCTTGACCAACATTGAAGTCCGTTACAGTGTCAGTGGGTGAGCCTGTTTCATCCCCGGCAAGCCAGACAAACAGATCAGAACCGGTATCACCTGTAAGGATGTCATCCCCGCCAGCACCGTAGATCAAATCATCACCAGTGGTACCTGTTATGGATTCATCACCTTCAGAGCCCCGGAAAACACTGTCTCCATAAAGCACCTGTATCTCAACAGTTTCTGGTGAGCTGACATAAAGGTCGTCAGAAGTATCAATAATGCCGCCTGTCTCTTGCGAAACCGCATAGATATTGAATGATTCGACTGAAACACTCTCGGTATTATCCACAGGTGACTTGAGGATCAGGGTGGCAAATGCATTTCCATCAGCATCCATCAAGTCATCGACTGGAACCATTGCATAAGTCCCAGAAGGTACACCGTCCGGATCCGTGACAACCGTCGTATCAGTTCCGCCAACCAACCAGGTTTCGTCAGGAATAGACACGAGGAAGTAGTGCTGCTCTGAGCCGTCGGTAAAGTCGCCAAAGTGACCAGCTAATGAAATGCCAAACTGTTCACCATCGTTAACTACAGTATTACCACTGGTAGTAATGGCAAGCGATTCAATGCCGTCCCCCTGATAGTCACTTACATCGAGGGTAAGCAAGTTGGTGACCATGCCATCATCAGTATCGATTTCAAATACAGTACCCGTTACACGGTCAATCGCAAACAGCTTGCCATTCTGAGAATACGCCAAGCTCTCCACTGCGCCATTAACAGTGACAGGATTGTTGCTTCCGTCCAGCAAGGCCGTTGACGTGATAGGACCACCTTCTAGAATGCCGTGAATTTCCAGCACTTCTCCATTGGTATTGATTGCATAGAAAGTGGATTTCGAGACATCGAATGTCATCGCAACAATATTTTCACTGGCCAAAGTACCAATTTCAGTTGGAGTGCCATCATCTGTATCAACTGAATATAACTTGCTATTGGTACCGTCTTTGGTGAAGACATACATCACACCATTTACAAATGTTGACCCCATTTCACCAGTGGTATTGGTGAAGTTAGAGAGGTTTTCAATTGCTCCTGGAGCGCCACTCTCTAGCAGCTCAACATCAATTTTTAGTAACGTTCTGGCACCACCCGTATTTACAAAGGCGTAGAGCGTATTTTCGTCAGAAGGATCTGCAGCTAGTGCCTCAATATCAACGGTGTCTTTATTGCCAACAGAAATATTACCAATCAGCGTTTGTGAGCCGTTGTCCATATCAATGCGAATCAACTGACTGTCACCTGTGGTCTTACTCGTCGCAATTGTGTACGCAAACCCATTGGTCGAGACCTGAACACTGGTTACTGATGCAGCATCGGCCACAGGATCAACATCAATTGTGATTGTGTACTCGGAGCTATCAGCATCACCGTCGCTAACGGTAAAGTTAAATGAGGCATAACCTTCTCCTGCCTCATCTTGAGCTGGCTCAAAAGTCAGGCTCGCTAAATCAGCAACAGAAATACTGTCATCAGCGTTTACAGCAACACCGTTCAAAAGGAGCGTCCCGGCAGTAGGCAAGGAAGTAATTGTTACGCTATCAAGCGTATCCCCACCTGTATCAGAGAAGGCAAATTCGCTGCCGTCAAACTGATAAGCGGTATCCTCATCAGTCAATATTGTCGCGTTATCAGATGTTGGCGGAACATTTTCAACGGTAACTGTTGCCGTGTCGCTAATATCCAGATTCTCGTAGTTACCACCTGACGCACTGTCCATGGTGACAACGGTCTGCCCTTCTCCACCCACAGCAAAAGATGTTGAAGTCGCAGTAGTCTCACCGACTGCAAAGGTTATGGTTGCACCATTGCTCAGAGTGACAACCAATGGGCTATCTTGCGGGGCGTTGTCAACAGTAGCCTGAACGGTCGCAGCGCTTTCGCCCTCATCGACAGCCACGTCTTCAATGAGCACAGTTGTTGTATCAATTGTGTCGTTGATGGTGATGGTAGCGGTACTGCTGGTGTCCAGCGCCTCGTAGTTGCCGCCGCTGGTGCTGGCGATCGACACGTTGAAGCTGTCGCCGTCTACATAAGCATCATCGCCCTGTGCCGCCTGTGGCGCAGAGCTGCCGGTCAGTGCACCGTCGGCAAAGTTGATCACCACGCCGTTGTCCAGGGTCACGCTGAACGCACCCTGCGGCGCGTTGTCGACACTGGCGGTGTAGGTGATGGTCTGGTCTTCGTTCACGGTCACGTCGTCGAGCGTCACGGTGGTGGTGTCCACGGTGTCGTTGATGGTGACGGTGGCGGTGCTGCTGGTGTCCAGCGCCTCGTAGTTGCCGCCGCTGGTGCTGGCAATACCGACGTTAAAGCTTTCACCGTCCTGGTAGACGTCATCGCCCTGCGCCGCCTGCGGTGCCGAGCTGCCGGTCAAGGCGCCGTCGGCGAAGTTGATCACTACGCCGTTGTCCAGGGTCACGCTGAACGCACCCTGCGGCGCGTTGTCGACGCTGGCGGTGTAGGTGATGGTCTGGTCTTCATTCACGGTCACGTCATCCAGCGTCACAGTGGTGGTGTCCACGGTGTCGTTGATGGTGACAGTGGCGGTGCTGCTGGTGTCCAGCGCCTCGTAGTTGCCGCCGCTGGTGCTGGCAATACCGACGTTGAAGCTCTCGCCGTCCTGGTAGACGTCATCGCCCTGTGCCGCCTGTGGCGCAGAGCTGCCGGTCAGTGCACCGTCGGCGAAGTTGATCACCACGCCGTTGTCCAGGGTCACACTGAACGCACCCTGCGGCGCGTTGTCGACGCTGGCGGTGTAGGTGATGGTCTGGTCTTCGTTCACGGTCACGTCATCCAGCGTCACGGTGGTGGTGTCCACGGTGTCGCTGATGGTGACGGTGGCGGTGCTGCTGGTGTCCAGCGCCTCGTAGTTGCCGCCGCTGGTGCTGGCGATCGACACGTTGAAGCTGTCGCCGTCTACATAAGCATCATCGCCCTGTGCCGCCTGTGGCGCAGAGCTGCCGGTCAGTGCACCGTCGGCAAAGTTGATCACCACGCCGTTGTCCAGGGTCACACTGAACGCTCCCTGCGGCGCGTTGTCGACGCTGGCGGTGTAGGTGATGGTCTGGTCTTCGTTCACGGTCACGTCGTCGAGCGTCACGGTGGTGGTGTCCACGGTGTCGTTGATGGTGACGGTGGCGGTGCTGCTGGTGTCCAGCGCCTCGTAGTTGCCGCCGCTGGTGCTGGCAATACCGACGTTGAAGCTCTCGCCGTCCTGGTAGACGTCATCGCCCTGCGCCGCCTGCGGTGCCGAGCTGCCGGTCAAAGCGCCGTCGGCGAAGTTGATCACTACGCCGTTGTCCAGGGTCACGCTGAACGCACCCTGCGGCGCGTTGTCGACGCTGGCGGTGTAGGTGATGGTCTGGTCTTCGTTCACGGTCACGTCGTCGAGCGTCACGGTGGTGGTGTCCACGGTGTCGTTGATGGTGACGGTGGCGGTGCTGCTGGTGTCCAGCGCCTCGTAGTTGCCGCCGCTGGTGCTGGCAATGCCGACGTTGAAGCTTTCACCGTCCTGATAGACGTCATCGCCCTGTGCCGCCTGCGGTGCCGAGCTGCCGGTCAGTGCACCGTCGGCGAAGTTGATCACCACGCCGTTGTCCAGGGTCACACTGAACGCACCCTGTGGGGCGTTGTCGACGCTGGCGGTGTAGGTGATGGTCTGGTCTTCGTTCACGGTCACGTCATCCAGCGTCACGGTGGTGGTGTCCACGGTGTCGCTGATGGTGACGGTGGCGGTGCTGCTGGTGTCCAGCGCCTCGTAGTTGCCGCCGCTGGTGCTGGCGATCGACACGTTGAAGCTGTCGCCGTCTACATAAGCATCATCGCCCTGTGCCGCCTGTGGCGCAGAGCTGCCGGTCAGTGCACCGTCGGCAAAGTTGATCACCACGCCGTTGTCCAGGGTCACACTGAACGCACCCTGCGGCGCGTTGTCGACGCTGGCGGTGTAGGTGATGGTCTGGTCTTCGTTCACGGTCACGTCGTCGAGCGTCACGGTGGTGGTGTCCACGGTGTCGTTGATGGTGACGGTGGCGGTGCTGCTGGTGTCCAGCGCTTCGTAGTTGCCGCCGCTGGTGCTGGCAATACCGACGTTGAAGCTCTCGCCGTCCTGGTAGACGTCATCGCCCTGCGCCGCCTGTGGTGCCGAGCTGCCGGTCAAGGCGCCATCGGCGAAGTTGATCACCACGCCGTTGTCCAGAGTCACGCTGAACGCACCCTGCGGCGCGTTGTCGACACTGGCGGTGTAGGTGATGGTCTGGTCTTCGTTCACGGTCACGTCGTCGAGCGTCACGGTGGTGGTGTCCACGGTGTCGTTGATGGTGACGGTGGCGGTGCTGCTGGTGTCCAGCGCCTCGTAGTTGCCGCCGCTGGTGCTGGCAATACCGACGTTAAAGCTTTCACCGTCCTGGTAGACGTCATCGCCCTGCGCCGCCTGCGGTGCCGAGCTGCCGGTCAAGGCGCCGTCGGCGAAGTTGATCACTACGCCGTTGTCCAGGGTCACGCTGAACGCACCCTGCGGCGCGTTGTCGACGCTGGCGGTGTAGGTGATGGTCTGGTCTTCATTCACGGTCACGTCATCCAGCGTCACAGTGGTGGTGTCCACGGTGTCGTTGATGGTGACAGTGGCGGTGCTGCTGGTGTCCAGCGCCTCGTAGTTGCCGCCGCTGGTGCTGGCAATACCGACGTTGAAGCTCTCGCCGTCCTGGTAGACGTCATCGCCCTGTGCCGCCTGTGGCGCAGAGCTGCCGGTCAGTGCACCGTCGGCGAAGTTGATCACCACGCCGTTGTCCAGGGTCACACTGAACGCACCCTGCGGCGCGTTGTCGACGCTGGCGGTGTAGGTGATGGTCTGGTCTTCGTTCACGGTCACGTCATCCAGCGTCACGGTGGTGGTGTCCACGGTGTCGCTGATGGTGACGGTGGCGGTGCTGCTGGTGTCCAGCGCCTCGTAGTTGCCGCCGCTGGTGCTGGCGATCGACACGTTGAAGCTGTCGCCGTCTACATAAGCATCATCGCCCTGTGCCGCCTGTGGCGCAGAGCTGCCGGTCAGTGCACCGTCGGCAAAGTTGATCACCACGCCGTTGTCCAGGGTCACACTGAACGCTCCCTGCGGCGCGTTGTCGACGCTGGCGGTGTAGGTGATGGTCTGGTCTTCGTTCACGGTCACGTCGTCGAGCGTCACGGTGGTGGTGTCCACGGTGTCGTTGATGGTGACGGTGGCGGTGCTGCTGGTGTCCAGCGCCTCGTAGTTGCCGCCGCTGGTGCTGGCAATACCGACGTTGAAGCTCTCGCCGTCCTGGTAGACGTCATCGCCCTGCGCCGCCTGCGGTGCCGAGCTGCCGGTCAAAGCGCCGTCGGCGAAGTTGATCACTACGCCGTTGTCCAGGGTCACGCTGAACGCACCCTGCGGCGCGTTGTCGACGCTGGCGGTGTAGGTGATGGTCTGGTCTTCGTTCACGGTCACGTCGTCGAGCGTCACGGTGGTGGTGTCCACGGTGTCGTTGATGGTGACGGTGGCGGTGCTGCTGGTGTCCAGCGCCTCGTAGTTGCCGCCGCTGGTGCTGGCAATACCGACGTTGAAGCTCTCGCCGTCCTGGTAGACGTCATCGCCCTGCGCCGCCTGCGGTGCCGAGCTGCCGGTCAGTGCACCGTCGGCGAAGTTGATCACCACGCCGTTGTCCAGGGTCACACTGAACGCACCCTGCGGCGCGTTGTCGACGCTGGCGGTGTAGGTGATGGTCTGGTCTTCGTTCACGGTCACGTCGTCGAGCGTCACGGTGGTGGTGTCCACGGTGTCGTTGATGGTGACGGTGGCGGTGCTGCTGGTGTCCAGCGCCTCGTAGTTGCCGCCACTGGTGCTGGCAATACCGACGCTGAAGCTTTCACCATCCTGGTAGACGTCATCGCCCTGCGCCGCCTGCGGTGCAGAGCTGCCGGTCAGTGCACCGTCGGCGAAGTTGATCACCACGCCGTTGTCCAGGGTCACACTGAACGCACCCTGCGGCGCGTTGTCGACGCTGGCGGTGTAGGTGATGGTCTGGTCTTCATTCACGGTCACGTCATCCAGCGTCACAGTGGTGGTGTCCACGGTGTCGTTGATGGTGATGGTGGCGGTGCTTGTGGTATCCAGCGCCTCGTAGTTGCCGCCGCTGGTGCTGGCAATACCGACGTTGAAGCTCTCGCCGTCCTGGTAGACGTCATCGCCCTGTGCCGCCTGTGGTGCCGAGCTGCCGGTCAGTGCACCGTCGGCGAAGTTGATCACCACGCCGTTGTCCAGGGTCACACTGAACGCACCCTGCGGCGCGTTGTCGACACTGGCGGTGTAGGTGATGGTCTGGTCTTCGTTCACGGTCACGTCATCCAGCGTCACGGTGGTGGTGTCCACGGTGTCGTTGATGGTGACGGTGGCGGTGCTGCTGGTGTCCAGCGCCTCGTAGTTGCCGCCGCTGGTGCTGGCAATACCGACGTTGAAGCTCTCGCCGTCCTGGTAGACGTCATCGCCCTGCGCCGCCTGCGGTGCCGAGCTGCCGGTCAGTGCACCGTCGGCGAAGTTGATCACCACGCCGTTGTCCAGGGTCACACTGAACGCACCCTGCGGCGCGTTGTCGACGCTGGCGGTGTAGGTGATGGTCTGGTCTTCATTCACGGTCACGTCATCCAGCGTCACAGTGGTGGTGTCCACGGTGTCGTTGATGGTGACAGTGGCGGTGCTGCTGGTGTCCAGCGCCTCGTAGTTGCCGCCGCTGGTGCTGGCAATACCGACGTTGAAGCTCTCGCCGTCCTGGTAGACGTCATCGCCCTGCGCCGCCTGCGGTGCCGAGCTGCCGGTCAAGGCGCCGTCGGCGAAGTTGATCACCACGCCGTTGTCCAGGGTCACGCTGAACGCACCCTGCGGCGCGTTGTCGACGCTGGCGGTGTAGGTGATGGTCTGGTCTTCGTTCACGGTCACGTCGTCGAGCGTCACGGTGGTGGTGTCCACGGTGTCGTTGATGGTGACGGTGGCGGTGCTGCTGGTGTCCAGCGCCTCGTAGTTGCCGCCGCTGGTGCTGGCAATACCGACGTTGAAGCTTTCACCGTCCTGGTAGACGTCATCACCTTGCGCCGGCTGCGGTGCAGATGTCCCCGTTGTAGCGCCTACGGGAATGATAATCTCTACACCATTCGATAAGGTAATGACTAAGTCAGTATCTTCAGGTGGATTATCGACTGATGCAGAATAAATCAACGATTTACTCTCGTCAGTGCTAACCGTTCCAAGAGTAATAACACCTTCAGGGTTGCCTACTTCCTGTTGAACAAAATTCTGGTCAGCTTCTGGACTGTTAAATGCCAAATCGGGATCGATACCCGCTGTAGGTGAAGCAGATTGATCAACACGTTCAAACCGAACACCTTGACCGGATTCATCACCATTGGCACCGCCTTCACCGGCTGCGGTCTCTTCCAGCAGCTCACTGATATCCTCCCCGGATTCCAGTGCAGCTAACAATTCACCAAAATCTGGATTGCCATCTTCCGATAAATCAGCAACCGCAAGCAGCTGTGCAGATTCTGAAGTCAGTGGTTGGTCATCTTGCGGGGTTACCATACGGACAGAGCCATCTGCAAAGGAGATAACCGCCTGGGCAGCGTCCAGAGTTTGAGTTTCGCTGCTGGGGTCAGCATCACTCACAACAATTTTAGCGTCGCTGTCAAAACGTAATTTTTCTCCGACAAAAATCTTGTCGCCTGCATTTAAAGGACGTTCACTGCCATCGGGAGCAGCAGCAAACGCTTTGCCGCCAACCAGCGACATCACAACACCAATGACTTTTCCACTCTCTGTAGCAGTAGTCTGGATATCCATTCCATCTTTAACTTGATCGTTCATGACACTTACCCCTTGCGACTCTATCGCACAAATCAGATAGCCCTACGGTCTCTACATCTACCCTTTTGGACGCTAATTACAGTTTTGCACCGACCATATACATCAGGTCACCCATGGCGTGAAAAATGCGGTACTCGTGATACAGAACATCATGCCACGCCAGCTGATGGGCAATTCGAGCGTCAATATATTCATTTTCAGTATTCAACAGATCCAGCAAAGTTCGACGACCCAGATCGAATTGCTGTGTATAAGCTTCACGAGTAGCCAATGAATTGGTCACATGAGCTTCCAGTGCCGGCATCTGCATATTCAGGGATTCGTGTGCAGCCCAAGCCAATCGAGTTTCTTCCTCTACGGCACGGTGGGCGTTGTTACGAATCTCTTTGGCTTTCTCAACCAAGTGAGCAAATTGTTGTTTACGGGCAGTATCAGCATGGCCATTAAACAGGTTGTAGCGCATCCGCAGCATTACTTGCAGATCGTCAACCTGACCTTCTGTGCCATTAATATTGTTATTGATATCGCGCTGCGCTTCGATATGGAACGAGGGATAGAAAGAGCTCTTGGACTGCTCATAGCTATGTGACACTGCTTCAATGTCCGCATTGGCAGAATCCAAGAGCGGATGATTGACAATGGCACGCTCAACGGCAGTACCAACACCTTCTGGCAAATACTTACGATACGTACCAGGCATTACCAGCTCGCCTTCGTTCGGAAAGCGGCCGACTACACGCTGGAAGTTGCTGCGTGCATCAACAAGGTTTGTAGTTGATGTCACAACGTTTGTGCGAGCAAGCGCCAGGCGACCGGAGATTTGATCGAGGTCCGCTTTACTGCCAGCACCAGATTCATGACGCTTTTTCATGCGGTTATAAACGTCTTCGTGGAATGCCAATGCTTCCTGGGCGATATCCAGAATCGCCTCACGCTTAAGAACTTCAAGGTAAACACGTACAACTTGCAAGGAAACATCTTCTGCAACTGATTTGGTGCGATGACGAGCACTCTTGAAGCGGGCTTGTTGGTTTTTGTATTCATAATCGGTCTTGTAACCGTCAAAAACCAATTGACGCATACTTAACTGTACTTCGCCCCGCTCCAGTTCATTGCGAGTGCGGCCATTTGGCCCAGAATTAAGAATTTCACCAGTGAACGGATCACGACTTACAGCCGGATCAATCTCCTGGAAACCGTATGCGGCAACCAGGTCAACAGTAGGATAATAGCCGGCCAGTGCCTGGCGAACTTCACGGTCCCGAGCATCTACTTCACGCATTTCGCTCAATACCTGCGGGTTGCTCGCCAAAGCCTCTTTGATGGCATCCCTGACATCCAGCTTCTCGGCGTGAACATTACTGAAAAGCGACGCCGCCCCGATTAAAGCCAGTGCTTGATTTATTCTTCTTGCAGACATATCACTTATCCTTATTGATAATTGCCAAATCTTTTTAGTGTTAAGTCAGCTTAATACTGACTTTTTAATTACCTTTCTCTGAAAGCCAGCTGTTTGGTCTTCAGTATCGGCTTTAACAGATAGTCCATGATGGTTTTTTTGCCGGTCAAAATATCCACGTGGACTGTCATGCCGGGAATAATGTCCAGTTCTTTATCCTGGGCCCCAATAAAACGCCCTGTCGTTTGCAATCTTACTTCGTAATAACTGACGCCCTCTTCATCCACGATGGTATCCGGACTGATCTGAACAACTTCCGCATCAAGTCCGCCGTGGATCGAGTAATCGTAAGCAGTAAACTTCACCGCTGCATTCTGCCCGGGATGTATGAAAGCGATATCAGCTGGCAGCACTTTGGCATCTACCAAAAGTGAATCTTCAATCGGTACAATTTCAACAATATCCATCCCCGGTTGAATTACACCGCCAATTGTTTTCACATTCAGTTGCTTAACAGTTCCACGCACAGGAGAACGCACCGTACGCCTGCGAACTTTATCTTCGAGGGCACCGTGCGTTTCTTCTAGGCGTTGTAGCTCTGAAAGTGTGTCGGTCAACTCCTCCCTGACTGTTCCGATATACTCTTCCTTGAAACTTTCTACATTTTGTTTAGATTCCTGAAGTGCTGCCTGCAATTGCGGGATAGCCAATTCGGCTTGCTCTACACGACTTTTCAGGTCGTTTACTTCCCGCTCCAATCTGAGCAGTTCCACTTCAGAAACTGCGCCATCTTTAACCATCGGGCGATTAATATTCAACTCCCGCAGTGCTAATTCATAACTTTTACTTAGATGGTCCTTTTCAACCTTAATGGATGAAAGTTCCTGCTGCTTCTGGGTTACTTTCTGCTGCAAGCTGTTCAGTTTTGCCTTGTAACCACGATCCCTGGCATCAAACAATCCCCTTTCTTCCGTAACAACATTGCCTGGCAACCCAGATTTTATTTTTGACAACTCATCATCCAATGAACTTCTGGTTGCCTCTGCACGAAGTCGCGCCACTTTCGCCTGCAACTGGTGCATTTGGATCTGCTGCTCCCTGGCGCTTGATGCAAAAAGTGTGTCGTCGATTTGCAGCAATGGCTGGTCTCGCTCGACCAACTCGCCTTCCGAAGCCATTAAAGAAACCAATATTCCGCCTTCAAGATTACCTACAACCTGAATATCGCTGGACGGAACAATTTTTCCTTCACCACGAGTAAACTCATCAACCTCAGCAAGAGATGCCCAAACAATCATCACAACAATAAACAGAGCAACAAGCCATAACAGCATGCGACTCAAGACTGGTGATTGTTGCAGTACAGCCTCTGAGGAATACGACATGTATTTAAGGTCTGTAGTATCAGCATTACCGAGGTGTCGACGTAATTTATTGAGATCAATCATCAGCTTTGCCCCCTCAACTTACCTTCCTTGAGAGCGGCTAAAACTTTCTCCTTGGGCCCATCCGCGACCACTCGACCGCTATCCATAACGATCAAACGATCTACCAGTTCCAGCATGCTCGATTTGTGAGTTGCCAGAATCAGGGTCTTTCCTTCTGTTACTTCCTTGAGCTGCTCTCTGATACGGTTTTCACTCCCCATATCCATTGAGGCCGTAGGCTCATCCAACACATAAACAGGTGGATTTCTTAAAAGTGCCCGAGCCAAACCAATCGCCTGGCGCTGCCCTCCGGACAATGTTTCGCCACGCTCGCCAACGGGCATATCAAATCCCAGAGGATGGCGGTTAATGAAGTCAGCAATACCTGTTTTTTCCGCAGCAGCTACTACTTCACTATCATCTTTACCAGGCAAACCGTAAGCGATGTTTTGCCGGATCGTGCCGTAAAACAGAGTTACGTTTTGAGAGACGTAGCCGATGTTATTTCGAATATCAGCGGGATCGATTTGATGTGATTCAAAACCATCAAGAGCTACCGAACCGGACGTTGGCTCATACAAACTCAGCAACATGCGGGCCAGTGTGGATTTACCTGAACCGATACGGCCAATAATACCCACCTTCTCCCCGGCAGAAATTTTGATGCTGACACCATCCAGTGCAGCCACTGCCTGCTCCGGATATTTGAATGTCACATTCTTGAATTCGATATCACCACGCAGGGTCGAGCGACTCAGGAAGCGCTTGCCAGCCTGACGCTCTGTAGGAATCGCCATGATGTCATTCAGGGATTTGAGTGTGGCTTCAGCGTAGTCATAGCTGCTCAGCAAGCCAGCAACCTGACCGAGTGGAGCCAAAACACGACCATTCAGGATTACACAGGCTATCAACCCACCCAAAGACAGACTTTCTGAACCAATCAGGTACACACCCCAAACAACAACAGCAACCATGCCAAACTGCTGCAGGAATTGAACCAGATGCAGTGCGGTATTGGATGTGGATCGAGTCTTCAGTCCCCACTGGGATACAAAGCCAACAGATTGCTCCCAATTGCGTTGAACCGCACTTTCCGCTCCTAGTGACTTGATTGTTTCTACGCCCACCAGACTTTCCACCAAAGTGGCGTTTTTACGAGCGCCACCGCGCATCACATTTTCTACAGCTGGCTTCAGTCGCTTCTGGACGATTAGTCCATAGGTGATAGCTACAGGAATGATGAGGAGAGGAACAGCAACAAGCCACCCTCCCAGGTAACCAATAAAGGCTATGAATAACAGGATGAATGGCAGGTCAATCAAAGTAAGGATCGTCGATGAGGTAATGAAGCTGCGAATAGCATCAAACTCATGTAAACGATTGGCAAAAGCGCCGACAGAGGCTGGACGATATTGAAGTTTTTGATTCAGTACCCGCTCAAAAAGTTGTGAAGATAGAATTACATCTGAACGCTTTGCCGCCAGCTCGACAAAATAGCTGCGCAATCCCTTCAACGCAAAATCGAACAGGTAAACAATTCCAATACCTATCGCAAGCGCCCAAAGTGTCTCAACGGCATTATTTGGCACCACCCGGTCATAAACGTTCATGACAAAAAGTGGCTGAGCCAGGACAAACAGGTTGATCAAAATAGACGCAACCAACACATCACGGTAAATCTTGGAAGAGCTCTTGATTACCCCCCAGAACCAATGCTGGCCAGTATCCTTATAAATCTTGGGGGTTCGGCTATCAAACTGTTGGAAAGGTCTAACCAGAAATAGGTGGCCACTGTATATAGCCTCCAGATCAGCTATGGAAACTTGCTGGTACTGATCCTTACTCTGCTCATTGGCGTTGAGAAGAATGGCGTAGCCCTCTTCCCGGTTCAGCTCAGCCAGAACAACCGCTGATTCATGGCTGGTCATCAGGATAGAAGGTAGCGCTGCCGTTTTGATGTCATCGAGCGTGCGCTCAACCAGTAACGCCGCCAAACCCGCTCGGTTAGCTGCTCTTACAAACAGGTCAGCCGTCAGCTTTCCATTATCCAGGGGAAGACCAGAAGAAACTGCGGCCACAGAGGTAGGTAACCCCTCAGCCTGAGCAGTCAGTAACAAGCAATCGATTAGAGGTAGCGGTCCAATATTGGCATTGGCAGCCACCTGCTGCCCGGTAAAGTTTCCGGGTTGTTCAATAGAAGTCATATAGTTGTATTCATCCGGTCAGGACTATCCCCAATGGCAATTTTAGCCTATCTTCATTTTGTGAACAGTTTCACAACTATGGTATCAAATAACTTTGCGATGTAGTGTGGAAAACGAGCGATAAGTGGTGAAAAAGTGTGGTGTTTACAGATGTGAGGTATCATTGCCGGGTTCTGAATTTTGGTGACAACACACCAGTATTGGTACTTTCTTCTTAGTAAACCGGTTTTCGATACCTCCAATGACTATGACTTCACCCCAGCCATCCACTACGATAGCCTCCCCCAATAACACAGACCTCAAAAACCTGAATCGTCGCGTATCCGTTGCCCCAATGATGGAGTGGACAGATCGATTTTGCCGGTACTTTCTCAGGCTTATCAGTCACCACACACTGCTCTATACCGAAATGGTGAATTCCGGAACCATCAAGTACGGTGACAGGGACTATCATCTGGGGTTTGATGAAGCCGAACACCCACTGGCTCTTCAGCTGGGTGGCAGTGACCCAGAAGAGCTGGCTCTGGCCGCAAAGGCCGCTACTGAATATGGCTATGACGAAATAAACCTGAATTGTGGCTGTCCCAGTGATCGGGTACAAAAAGGTCGATTCGGTGCATGCCTGATGGCAGAACCCAGCCTTGTAGCGGAGTGCATTAGGGCTATGGGCGATGTCACCCACCTTCCTGTTACTGTTAAATCACGCATTGGAATTGATGATCTGGACAGCTACCAACACTTACTGGATTTTGTCGGCCCGGTAGCTGATGCTGGCTGTGAAACCTTTATTGTCCACGCCAGAAAAGCCTGGTTACAGGGACTTAGCCCCAAACAGAATCGTGAAATCCCCCCACTGGACTACCAGCGTGTTTATCAGCTGAAGAAAGACCTCCCGAGTCTTGAGATCATAATCAATGGCGGCATTAAAACCCTGGACGAAATCGAGGAGCATTTACTCCACGTTGACGGCGTCATGATCGGGCGAGAGGCGTATCACAACCCATACCTTCTAGCTAAAGTTGACCAACGCTTTTTTGGTGATAGCCACCCTATTCCGTCACGGGTGGAAGTGTTTGAGCAGTTTATCGAGTTTGCCTCGCAGCATGTTGAGAACGGACTCAAATTGAGTCATATGACTCGTCATATTATGGGACTTTTTCACGGCATACCTGGTGGCCGCAAATTTCGGCGTCACCTGAGCGAAAACGCACATATAAAAGGGGCAGGGAAAGAAGTAATGTACGGTGCACTTGAGGCAATGCACAGCGAGATTGAAAGGAGCCTGTAATGATTGCCCGTCTAAAGGCTTTCTTTCAACAGAATATCGACCTCTCTGATGAGAAATCAACAGTGCGCTCAGTTCAATTGGCTGCAGCTGCACTTTTGGTAGAGGTAATGGTTACCGACAACAAAGTCGAGACTTCTGAAGAACAGCGCGTTAAAAATCTACTGCAAACTCAATATGAGCTATCCTCGGACGAAGTAGAAACCCTGTTTGAGTTAGCTCACCAGGAAGTTAAAGATGCCACCTCCCTGTATCAGTTTACTCGCCTTATAAATGAGAACTTTGAATATCAGGAAAAGATAACGTTGATTGAAAACCTTTGGAAAGTAGCCTTTGCAGATAATGTGCTGGATAAACACGAAGAAGCTGTTATCCGTCGAATTAGTGAGCTGATTTATGTGTCACACAGCGACTTTATTCGAGCCAAATTAAACACCCGCTGAGCCAGCGGTCTGTTGACACTGACAGAGACCGATCATTCCGCCTCGAGGGCGCGAATCAGGTCAATGAATTCACTGTGATTGGCAGGATTTAATTTTACAAGCAGGCGATGAGCTTCCAAAACCTGTTGGCGGTATTCTTCCGGGTCAGCATCCCCGCATTCCAGTTCTATGAGTCCATTAAAACTATTTGGCGCTTCACGATGCAGTTCACAGATCTCGTCAATACCCATCGTAACGAGAGTTCGGTTCAGGCCATCATCAACACAAAATACTTTCGGCTTAAGGTGAAACTCTCGATTACAGTGAATGGCTAATTTAACCAGGAGTCCCAGTGTAGTGCTATCAACACCGGTTGCATCCAGTAAATCAATTAAAACCTGGGTTGCTTTTCCCTCACGAAAAATAGATTCGATATATCGATTCAGGGAGGTGCATAAAACCATGCGCACATCCCCTTCCAGCTTAATGTCGTAAGTACCCTGCTCTTCAGATACCAGTATTCGGCCACGCATTACATTCAATTTCTCGATACAAAAAGCAATGAGATATCATCAAGGGCTTCATCAACCACACCCTCCAGCCCAAGGCCCTCGCAAATACCCTCGAGGGTGGAACCCTTGGTTTCTGCCAGGTGCAACAGTTGTTGTTCTTTATCGGAGAGTGAATCGCCTTCCATATGTTCAAACACACCATCTGAGACAACAAATAGGGAAAACTGCTCCGGAAGCGACATCTCCTGAACATCCCAGCTTGCGTCCTCAAACAGACCAACCGGCTTACCCTTCCCAGGCAGGAATTCAGCCTTTCCGTCTGTAACAATGATTGGCATTGGCATCTGGGCACCAACCACATAGCGTAAAACATGCTTTCGCGTATCAATACTGCCCGCGAACAGCGTCATGTGCTTATCCAGACCGGTGGCCAGCAGCTGCCTGTTTAATGATTCAGCAAGCCCCAGTGGCGCTTTGGCCAGGTTCTCTTCTTCATGGTGTAACACATGCCTGCGAATAATCCGATTCAGCATAAAGCGCAGGAGTACCGTCACAAATGCCGAGGAGGCACCGTGCCCTGAAACATCTGCAAAATAGAAAATCAGGTAGCGATCAAGAAGGACGTGATAACCAACAAAATCACCGCTCAGATACAGGGATGGAATGATATGGTGAGCGATAGTGTATTGCTTATGATGCTGAGGGGTTTTAGGTAGCATACTACGCTGAACCTGTCGCCCGGCAAGCTGATCTTGTCGCAGAACCTTTAAACTTTCTTTCAACTCGTGGTTGGCCAGCTCCAATTGATCCCGGTACATCTGGCGATCCCTGAGCGCCTGCTTTAAGCCTGAAGCACGAGAAAGCACTGAGATTAACTCTTCGATCTGGAAAGGCTTGATCAAAACATCATTTGCGCCATGACGAATGCAGTGAATTACGTGGTCGGTAGAATCTTCAGCCAAAACCGGGACAGTTGCAGTACCCTCGCCAAACTCCTGACACACTGCCAACAGTTGAGTCACCTCTTTCCTGTTTAGCAGTTCGCAATCTGCAAGGATAACGGCAGGATCAAGGCTGTTTTTATAGGCATTAAGTTGCGACAATTCTGTCGCAAAGTGGATATTCCAACCATTGGTGGCAAGACCATCGACCCAAAGCTGGCGCTCCGGGCTATCAGGTGCAATCAATAAAATCTCGCGATTATAGCGATCCATAATCTCACGGCTGCTTGATATTGTTATTAATGGAGTCAGCCTCGCAGTCAGCGATTAGGGGTCAAAAGCCCCTAAAACTCTTCTTCTGAGCCATACTCACCAGAATCATCGCCAAAATCGTCTTCAACTTCACCATCTTTAATCAGATACTCACGACGTTGGAGGTAAACTCCTTTGATAAAAGTATAGCGGTCTCCGGTGATCAATTCTTCCGATTCCAACAGCCCAGCCCGCGTATCCACAGTCTTGAGGCCATAGAGTGAGTTGCGCACACTGACATTTTCAATCTCACCTATTGGCGAAAACAATACACTGTCTGTAACCGTTCCAGGGAAGTCACGTAACGTACTTGGCCCAAGTACCGGAATCACCACATATGGGCCAGAAGGAACTCCCCAGGTTGCAAGCGTCTGTCCAAAGTCTTCGCCATCACTCTTTTCAAGACCAATCTTGTCGGCTACCTCAAACAGACCGCCAATACCTATGGTTGAATTGACCAGCAACCGCCCCGTATCGTTAGCTGCCTGCTTAAATTTGCCCTGAAGCAGGTCGTTGGGGATGTTGATCAGCTCGCCCAGGTTGGAAAAGAAGTTGGAAACGCCGGTTTCAACCACATTAGGGGTAACTGCCCTGTACCCCTTGGCCAAGGGCTTCAGCACCCATCCATCCACCTTGTCATTAAACTTGAACATCGCGCGATTGTAGCCATCCAGCATGGTGGTTTCAGACTCTTCAGCCTGGGTAACACCAGCAAAGAGGGAAACAACCAGCGAAAGGATAATGGCGCTTTTTTTCATGATGGAATCTCGTTTGTGCGTCCTTGGATTTGGCAAATTGTACTCCCCTCAATCCAAATGCTCAAAGTATGAATCGCAAACAAAAAAGCCCTGCATTTAGCAGGGCTTTTTTATTACTGGCCAGTAATGGTCAGAAAGTGTGCCTTAGTATACGAATTGTACACGTGCACGCAGTTCATCACCTTCCAGACCAGACTCGTCTTCTTCGGCAGTCATCCAGCTCAGGCCCAGACGAACATTGTCGTTCGGGTAGTAGTTGATGCCCAGGGACAGCTGGTTACCTTCAACGGTAGACAGACCAACGTCAGAGTATTTACCGTAACCGTCTTCGTAACGGGCAACCAGTTCCCAAGCACCAGCGTCTTTAGAAGGCTTAACGCGCTTGAATACGCCGTCTTTGTATGGGCGCTGTTCGCCAGTCAGGATCCAGCCAGCTTGCATGTAGAAGCCGTCTACGTCCATGTCAGCCAGTTCAGTTTCGAACTGCTCAGCCTGGAAGTGAAAAGAGCCCATTACAGCAGCGAATTCCAGGTTGTAGGCGCTAACGTCAGCAGAACGCTCAGACAGACCCAGGCCGAAGTGAACAACAGTGTCGTCAGTCTTAACAGGAGCGTAAGTGAAGCGAGAAGTCAGAGCTACATCGCCAGACTCGTCTTTGCCTTCGCCATCTTCGAATACACCGATGCCGTAGGTGAAGTTGCCGCTCTTACCGTGCAGCTGAACACCAACGTTACGGCCAAAAGCGTGAGTTTCGGTCAGAGCAGAGCGTTCCAGGATAGAGATGTCTTTAGAGCTGGTTTGCTCTTCCAGACCGAACGGCTCTTTTTGCTTACCGATAGTTACGTTGGCACCTTTGCCCCAGCCCATGTAGCGGATGTACAGGTCTTCTACGCCATCGCCGTCGATGTTGAACTGAGCCTTGTAGCCCCAGTCGCCAACGTGACCTTTAGCGAAGATGCGAGCGCGACGGAAGTCGGTATCGCTAGTAGCATTGCCGCCATCAACTTCAGTTTGATCGAAGTCCCACTGGATACGACCGCCCAGTTGGAAAGAAGCGCTGTTACTTTCAGTTTTAACTTTCAGGCCACCTTTGGTGCTGATTACCAGGTCTTCGCCGTCAGTTTTAACAGTTCCGGCGTTAGCGTTGAAAGCTACAGCGGCAACTGCCAGAGCAAGAATATTCTTTTTCATCAGTTTAAGTCCCCTAATTTGTTTGGACGTAGCCGATCCACAAAAGGTTAAGTTCGGATCGGGGCGTATTGTGGGGATGAAATGTTACCGATATATGACAAGTTTTTTGCCAAGTAATGACAAGCAAACAAATTGAGAAACAGACTCAAGATGGCTCGGTGAGCGGCCTCGTAGAGCAGATGATACCTAGGTTTGCCAGTTTTTCCAAAACTTGTATGCCGCCCTGGATAGCTTGCTCAGGATGTGGGTGATTCAGCTCTTTTGCAACTTGATCGAGCGCACTGTAACCATTCATCTCGTCATTTTCTTCCAAAAGCTGCAAAAGCCGTATGGTTACCGCATTGGCTTCCATGAACCGTACTCGTTCTTCTGGATTTCTGTATACCAGTAAAAAGGTTGGCTGCTCTGGTGGTGATTCCGGCTGGTAATCAGGGCCGATCATATGAACCGGGTACTGATAGGATAAACGCCAAACCAAGGGCGACACGTCCGGATGCTCTGACATTAATTGCTCAGTACTGATCTTCTGCTCAGCTGGCAGTACTTCAGTGGAGACATCCAGAGCCAACTCGACCCACTCGTAGTGAGCCAGCTCAAGGAGATACCCTGGATCCCCCCGCTGCACCCCACGCTCTTCCTGCAAATAGCGGAGAAACTCCTGGGAGATCTCCAGAAAATACGGACTGCTGCTCCGGTGACAGCGAATAAAGTCTCGCACCATGGCGTGCCAATCCTGGTCACTGTAGATTTTTCGAAGGACAGGAAAGCCACTTGATATGAAAGATTCGATGTTGTTGTAGACCAACTCCCGATAGATGCCCATTCGGCGATCTTCGATTTCAGACGGTGCCGCATTTTGCTCTGGATCACGCAAGTGAGCGGCAAACTGATACTGGTTTTTTTGAAAGGCTTTTACCACGGCCTCAGACCTCTGCCTTGCTAGTTACCAATGGCTCAACAGTGCTGAATTTGGCCTGTGCTGCCTTGATCTGGTTAACTTCGGCCAATAACTGCTCAACGGGAGGGATATTGAAATCCCGCTCCAGCAGCGTTGGCATTACCCCAAACAGCTCGTAGGCTCGATCCAGCAACTCCCAGACTGGATCAATCACGTTAGCGCCGTGGGTATCCACTCGCAGGTCCTCAGCCTCATTGTAGTGGCCAGCGATGTGTACATAGCTGACACGCTCACCCGGCAAAGACGCCAGGAATTCAAAAGGGTCATAACGGTGGTTGATGCTGTTTACGTAAATGTTATTCACATCCAGTAAAAGATCGCAGTCCGCCTCTTTCAGGACTGCATTGATAAAGTCACTTTCAGACATCTCCTGGTGAGGCGCGGCATAGTACGACGCATTCTCCATTCCGATTCGCATACCCAGGTAATCCTGTACCTGTCGAATACGTTCGGCCACATAATGAACGGCCTCTTCGGTAAAAGGAATTGGCAGCAGATCATATAAGTGCCCATCATCACTGCAGTAGGTAAGATGCTCTGTGTAAGTCTTGACGTTATGCTCAGCGAGAAACTGCTTAACATCTGCAAGAAAATCAAAATCAAGCGGTGACGGTGATCCAATGGATAATGACAACCCGTGGCAGACAAACGGGAAGCGCTCGGTATATTCGCGGAACTTGCGGCCATTCCGGCCCCCGACATTGATCCAGTTTTCCGGAGCAACCTCCATAAAATCAACATCGGATAAAGAAAGGGACTGCAGGTTGTCGAGTTGACAACGCCGCAGCCCCAGACCCGCCCCCTTAATGGGGTAGCGTTTTAAAGACATCACACAAGCCGGGCTTATTCGCCCTTCTCTTTATCTTTGTCTTTTTCTTTTTTCATATCTTCGCCGCATTTACCTTCGCCGCACTTACCTTCTTCTTTACCTTTCTCTTTATCTTCGCCGCACTTACCTTCGCCGCATTTACCTTCTTCTTTACCTTTCTCTTTATCTTCGCCGCATTTACCTTCGCCGCACTTACCGTCTTTGTCTTTTTCCTTACCTTTATCCTTGTCGCCACACTTGCCTTCACCGCACTTGCCTTCACCACAACCACCTTCGGCAAGCTTGGAGCTCATGTTGTTGTAGCCAGAAGTCAATTCACTGGCCTGAAACGGGTTATCAGATGCCATAGCCATTGGGGCAACAGCAACAGAGGCCAGAAATGCTGCGCCAACAGCGGCCGCCAGAGGTTTAGTAGCTTGTTTAGCCATGAGGGAACTCTCCTAATCTTGGTTATGAAAGCAACCTGTCCTAGATCAGATTGCTGGTCTTATGACCGGTCTAACGCCGGTTGGTTTCCATACTATCTTCATTTTTTTAGCTTTAAATCTTCAGATTTGCAATCTGGGGAATGACCGACCCTGTTGATGAGAGCTTGCTCACAGTAATTCAACTAAAGGCCTCATTTACCTCCTTCCAGTAATCCTCAATACGTTTGAGAGATACTGGCATTGCCGTTTTGAGCTGCTGAGCAAACAGGGAAACCCGATATTCCTGTAGTAAAAAGCGATAATGTGCCACTCTTTGCAGCTGTGTTTGAGACCATTCGGACTGTTCTACAGGCAAAGAGCCTGGCTTCGACTGAAGCTTTTCAAGCTCAAGGGTAAATTGCCGGTCTTTAAGTACGTTGAGCGGAGCTTTTTCCAGGCGCAGTTGAATTGCCTTGATATATCGAGGATATTGCCTGAGCACATCAAAAGACTGATCAGCCCAACTTTCGTGACTTAACAACTCATCCAGTTGCTGATTAATATCATTGGCGGCATGAATAGCAGCCAATCCCAACTTCTTGAGTGCTTTACGAATCTGGGCCAATGGTTCCAAAATTGATTCAACTATTGACTCCAGTTCATTAGCAAATCCAACAATAGCGCCACTGCCCTGCTCAATCAGCGCCTCAAATGTCTGCTGATCCCGCGGAATTTGATCGCGATCAGCAAACAGCGCCTGCCGGTAGGCATTTGTAACTAACGGCTCGATCAATTGCTCGCGTTTGCCCAACCCCGCGGCCATTAATTTCAGGTCTACAGACTTTAACAGCTGCTTTTTCAGGTATTTGGCTGGCTGCGAATGCTGTATGAGAGCAAGCTTAAGTACACCTGTCCAACTCAAGTTACGTGCTGCATCTGGATGATCGAGCAATTTCAGCGAGACGCTTTCACCTTCATCAATTAATGCCGGCCAGGCGCGGACATTCAAACCGTTTTGATCGTTTTGGTAGATTTCCGGCAAGTCACCGAAATTCCAGCTGGTCAAATTGGATTTTTCGATACCGGGATCTGCAGCACGCTGGATAGTTTTTTGTACTCGATCACGATAGCGAATTTGCAGCTCTTCCAAATCTCGCGCCACCGCCAGTTCGGCTCCATCCTCGTCAATCAACCTGAAATTCATTAAATAGTATGGATCCAGTTGATCTACTCGCCATTCTGCCTTGGTCAAATCAACACTGGTTTGACGCTGTAATTGAAATCCAAGAGCCTCGCCCAACGGCTTATTGTCAGGTTGCATACCTGGTAGTGCCTTATCCACAAAACTCGGTACTGGCACAAAGTTGCGGCGCAATGGCTTGGGCAAGGCCTTTACCAAACTGATGCACTTGTCCCGCAACAACCCTGGCACCAACCACTCAAAGCGAAACCGCGGTGCCTGATGGAGCGCTGCTAAAGGAATAGTTGCGGTAACGCCATCCTGCGGATGACCCGGCTCAAATCGATAACTGAGAGGATAAGAGATCCCCTGCCATTGAATGCTATCGGGGAATTGGGCCTCTGTTGCATTGCTTACAGAGCGCTGCATCAGCAGCTCGCGATCCATAAACAACAGTTCGGGATTTTCTTGTTCCACTTGTTTGCGCCAGGTTTCAAAGCTGGTTAAGTTGGCAATATCTGCCGGCACCCGTTCATCAAAGAACTGATAGATGGCTATCTCTTCGGCAACAATATCCCGCCGCCTCACCCGCGCTTCAATATCTTCCAGCTCATCCAGCAATTGTTGGTTATGGCTGAAAAATTTCCCTTTTGCTCGCTTGTGCTCACCGTATCTCCCTTCTACCAATGCCGATTGAATAAACACCTCTCGGCATTCTTTCGGGTTGATGTGTGAGTATGAACAGCGCTTACGCTCGACGATTGTCAGACCGTAGAGAGTCTGCCGCTCAAAAGCCATCACCTCACCGCGCTTCGCATCGTAATGCGGCTCGGAATAATTTTTCTTTACCAGGTGAGCCGCCAACTTGGGCAGCCAACCGACATCTATCTGTGCGACGGTGTGGGCAAATAATTTACTGGTTTCAATCAGCTCGGCACACATCAACCATTTAGGCGTTTTTTTATAGACACCAGAGCCGGGAAAAATCATAAATTTGCGATTCCTGGTTCCGAGATACTCTTTGCCCTCGTGCAGGGTCGCTACCTGTCCAAGCAGACCGGTAAGCAATGCACGATGAATTGCTGCATCGTTGTATGTAAAGCCTTCATCGGATTCGCTTTTAATACGTGCTGAGCTGTTTTTTATCTGCAGCTCCCGAACTGAATGGTGAAGCTGATGGTGCAGATCACGCCACTCCCGCATTCGCAGATAGGAAATAAAATTGCGCTTACAGTATTTACTGAATTGGTTGCCGGATAATAGCTGGCGCTGTTCTTCCATGTGGTCCCATAGATTTAACAGCGATATAAAGTCCGAAGTTTTATCACGCCACTGGGCATGTGCCTGATCGGCCTGTTGCTGTTTCTCTGCAGGTCGCTCCCTTGGATCCTGGATACTGAGGGCCGAAACAATAATTAGTACTTCGCGCAGGCTTCCTTCATCGGCTGCTGACAACAGCATTCGACCCATTTTCGGATCCAGGGGTAAACGGCAGAGCTGACGACCAACGGCAGTGAGACGATCTTTGGCATCAATAGCGCCAAGCTCCTTGAGTAATTGAAAGCCATCGCTGATCAAGCGCTGATCCGGCGCATCAACAAAATCAAAATTGCGAATATCACCAATTCGCAAATGCATCATCTGCAGAATAACCGCCGCAAGATTGGTGCGAACAATTTCCGGGTCAGTAAATTCGGCACGATTGATAAAATCCTCTTCCGAATAGAGTCGATAACAGACCCCGTCACTCAAGCGGCCACAGCGTCCCTTGCGCTGGTTGGCACTTGCCTGTGAAATTGCCTCAATGGGCAAACGCTGAACCTTGGTGCGATAACTGTATCGACTGACACGTGCCGTACCAGGGTCAATCACATAGCGAATTCCGGGAACAGTGATTGAGGTTTCCGCGACGTTGGTCGCCAATACAACCCTTGTGCCACGACGACCGCGACTTTCAAAAACCTTATTCTGCTCGGCGAGACTGAGGCGTGCATACAACGGCAGCACTTCGATATGAGGAAGCTGAGCTTTGCGAAGTGCAAGGGCAACTTCACGGATATCCCGCTCACCGCTCAAAAACACCAGCACATCACCGCGCTGCGGCAGTGATTGAATTTCATCCAATGCATTGAGCACCGACTGGCTTAACTCTTCATCTTCCGACGGCGGGCAATAACGAAGCTCAACCGGGTAGGTTCTCCCGGACACTTCTATAACAGGCGCATTATCAAAGTGTCGGGAAAAGCGCTCTACGTCGATCGTGGCAGAGGTGATAATAACCTTCAAGTCCGGGCGTTTGGGGAGAATCTGTTTTAAATATCCCAACAGAAAATCAATATTAAGGCTTCGCTCGTGGGCCTCATCGATAATGATGGTGTCATAACGATTAAGCAGTCGGTCATTTTGAATTTCCGCCAGCAAAATACCGTCCGTCATCAACTTGATATAGGTATTTTCGGAACACTGGTCGTTAAACCGGACTTGATAACCCACTTTATCGCCCAGAGAAGTATGCAATTCTTCAGCGATTCGACTGGCCACTGTGCGAGCTGCAATTCGGCGCGGCTGGGTATGGCCAATCAAACCATGACTGCCACGCCCAAGCTCCAGACAGATTTTTGGCAGCTGCGTAGTTTTACCGGAACCGGTTTCACCGGCTATCACCACAACCTGGTTTTCGAGAATCGCTTTGGCAATATCATCGCGACGACCACTAACAGGCAGGTCCGGGTAATCTATTTGGGGAATTCCTTCGCGACGCAATGCGACCTGTTGGCTGGATGACTCAACCAGTTTTGCTAATCTTTCAAGGTCTTTGTCGAACGGCTGCTTGTTCGCAATTCGCTCCCGAACTTTTTTCAGACCGGCAATCAGCCGACCTCGATCAGCGCTCAGGCAAACATCAAGCTGTTGGGAGATTTGTTTGGCGATTTGGGTTGGACTTTCAGACATTCTTCCACGATAAGGCAGCACGGCACAGGTTTGCGCCTCGTTACTGCCGGATACGAGGCGATTCAGGATTTTATCGGGTTGACCCGTCTATTGATAGCCAAGGATCTAGGACGCCTCACGGAGTCTGGCGCGAAGTACTTTACCTACGTTAGATTTAGGCAAATCTTCACAAAACTCGAAGTGGCGAGGAACCTTGTATGCAGTCAAATAGCTTCGTGACCACTTCTTAAGCTCTGTAGCATCCAGGCTTTTACCATTTAATACCACGTATAACTTAATCGCTTCCCCGGTTAACTGATCTGGCACACCGATAGCGGCACACTCCTTAATATCCGGGTGGCCATTAAAGACATTCTCAATTTCGTTTGGATAGACATTAAAGCCGGAGACGATAATCATATCTTTCTTGCGGTCCATAATCCGCAAGCGACCATCCTCCCCTACACAGGCAACATCGCCGGTATGAAACCAGCCTTCATTGTCGGGGCTGCCTGCAAGCTCTACCCCTTCGCTCCAGTAGCCACGCATTACCTGCGGACCACGCACCCAAAGCTCACCCGACCCGTCTATTCCCTGGTCAACACCCGAATCGTCAACGATCCTGATTTCGGTATCCGGAACCGTAACACCTATGGTTCCCAGCTTTTCATGCCCCGGGACATTAACCGCAATTACTGGTGATGTTTCGGTAAGTCCATAACCCTCAGTGATCGGGCAACCGGTAATCCCCTGCCATTCCAGAGCCACCGACTCACTGAGCGCCATACCGCCAGAGGCAGTCAGCTTGAGTCCGGAAAAGTCCACTTCCCTGAAGCTTTTATGGCGCATCAGTGCGGTAAAGAGCGTATTTAGCCCAAAGAAAATCGTTGCCTTGGTGTTTTTCAGGACTTTAATCAGAGACGGTATGTTGCGCGGATCGGGGATCAAATGAATATGGCCGCGAATGTGCACCATCATCACCATACTGACCACAAAAGAGAAGACGTGGTAAAGCGGTAAAGGAGCAATAATTTGCTCTTCATTTGCCTTGAGTCCACAGTTTTTCAAAATCTCCATCACCTGAAAAGTGTTACAGATCAGGTTGTGATGTGTCAGTTCAGCGCCCTTAGCGACACCTGTAGTGCCTCCAGTGTACTGTAGCAATGCGATGTCCGATTGCTTAAGTTCAACCGGGGAATAATGACTCTTTCTACCCAGCTGAAGCGCTTTTTTAAATGAAACCTCTTCGGCCAGGGCACTGACTTTGCGACCTTTGCCGGTGACTTTGATCAATGCGCTTAACATCAGGCGCCTGCCATCACCCAGCAAATCTGCCGCGCCCGTACTGATTACAGTAGTAATGTCAGTCTGCGGAAGAGCCTCTTTGAGGTTGTGAATCAGGCTGTCCAGAACCACCACAGCCTTTGCATCGGAGTTACCCAGCTGGTTGACCAGCTCTCTCGGTGTATAGAGCGGATTGGTGTTCACCACAATTAACCCGGCCTTGATGGCACCAAATGCCACTACGGGATACTGCAGCAGGTTAGGCAACTGAATTGCAATACGGTCACCGGGCTCGAGACCGGTGTGCCGCTGCAGGTATGCAGCAAAGTTATTCGATAACTCATCAATCTGACGGTAACTGAGAGTCCCTCCCAGTGCCGAAAACGCTGGGCTGTTCGGACTCTTGGCCACTGCAGAAGTTAACAGTTCCACAATGGTTTCCGGCAGGTTTTCCGGAAGATGCTCGCTGATACCAAAACGTCGACGTGCGTCGTTAACGGCTTGTTGCAAGGTGGTCATGTCATCCCTCAAAGTCATTGAAAGAAAGCTTGGGCCTACCGCCCTATTACTTAGATCGTTTTTTGTTACCATAGCTCGACTTAATAGGGTCTGTCGACCGATCCTTACAACAACACAACAAATATTTTTTGGGGATAACCATGGTGAGATCCGATATAGAAATCGCCCGCGAAGCATCAATGCAACATATCAATGAAATTGGTGAAAAGCTGGGTATTCCGTCAGACATGCTGATTCCCTACGGCCACACAAAGGCCAAAGTTCATCAGGATTTCATCAAAGGGTTGAACGGAAATTCCAACGGTAAGCTGATACTGGTAACTGCTATCAGCCCTACAGCTGCCGGGGAAGGTAAAACCACCACAACTATTGGCCTAGGCGATGCCCTCAACCGCATTGGCAAAAAAGCCTCAGTCTGTATTCGCGAGCCCAGCCTTGGTCCCTGCTTCGGCATGAAGGGTGGCGCCGCCGGGGGCGGTTACTCCCAGGTAGTGCCAATGGAAGACATCAACCTGCACTTTACCGGCGATATGCACGCCATTGGCGCGGCACACAACCTGCTGTCAGCCATGATCGACAACTATGTGCATTGGCACAACGAAGTCCGCCTCGACCTGCGTCGCATTACCTGGAAGCGTGTTGTGGACATGAATGATCGCCAGTTGCGTCAGGTCGTGACTGGTGTTGGCGGCCCCGGTAATGGTTACCCGATGGAAGGTGGATTTGACATTACCGTGGCCTCAGAAGTAATGGCGATTTTCTGTCTCGCCAACGACCTGAAAGACCTCCAGGAGCGCCTTGGGAAAATCGTGATCGGCTACACCCGAGATAAGCAGCCTGTAACTGCTGCTCAAATGGATGCGCCGGGTGCCATGACTGCCCTGCTTAAGGACGCCCTGCAACCCAACCTGGTCCAGACACTGGAAAACAACCCGGCATTTATCCACGGCGGTCCGTTCGCCAACATAGCCCACGGCTGTAACAGTGTGATTGCCACCAAAACTGCATTGAAACTCTCTGACTATGTCGTGACTGAAGCCGGTTTTGGTGCCGATCTGGGGGCCGAAAAATTCTTCGATATCAAATGCCGCAAGGCTGGCCTGAAGCCTGATGCTGCAGTAGTTGTCGCCACTGTTCGCGCCCTGAAAATGCACGGCGGTGTCGCCAAGAACAACCTCGGTGGTGAAAACGTTGACGCTGTTAAAAAGGGCCTGGAAAACCTCGGCCGCCACATTCGCAACGTAGGCCAGTTTGGAGTTCCGGTTGCGGTTTGCATCAACCACTTTACCGGTGACACCAAGGCCGAAATCGAGGCCATTGAGCAGTATGTGCAATCCCATGGTGCCAAGGCTTATGTCTGCACTCATTGGGCCAATGGCAGTGCCGGGGCTGAAGAACTTGCGAAAGCGGTGGTAGAGCTTGCCGAGCACGAGAATTCACAGTTCCGCACCCTCTACGATGACAACATGACGCTCTGGGAAAAGACCCGCCATATCGCCCGTTCCATTTACGGCGCGGATGACATTATCGCCGACAAAAAGATTCGCGATCAGTTTGCACAGTTCCAGGAGGCGGGCTATGGCCACTTCCCGATCTGCATGGCGAAAACCCAGTACAGTTTCTCGACTGACCCGAATCTGTTGGGTGCGCCAAGCAACCACGTAGTGCCTATTCGTGAGTTGTCACTGTCAGCCGGCGCGGAGTTTTTGGTGGCTATCTGTGGCGATATCATGCGGATGCCGGGATTACCGCGAGTTCCTGCTGCAAACAATATTTATGTTAACGATAACGGGCAGATTGAAGGGCTGTTCTAATCCTTAAATCAAAACGCCACCTTCATTTTGAAGGTGGCGGCTACAATAGCCGTCGAACAATCTCGCCTTTCCTGAAAACCAGAAACTCTCCTGGCTGCATTACCTGCCAATCTTCATTATCAGTCAGCGGAGCAGTAGCAATTATTGTTCCGGCAGTAACCTGAGTATCTTTCAATTTAAAGTCTACAGTCACATCGGCATCTTTCAACTTGGCAACACTGAATGGTGGCCGACGGGTAAACCAGGTTAACTTGGTTGTGCAGTAAGCGTAGGTATAGCGAGAGTCACTGAAAATCAGGTTACAGACTCCCTGCTCCCTGAGCTGATCACACCACTCTTTAAGTTGTTTGTGAAATGCGACCACAGAACTTGGTGGCCCCTGAAACGTATTGTCTATCTGACTCATCAGCCAACAAAATGCATGTTCTGAATCGGTGGTTCCTACCGGATTAAAACGCCCCAACGGCCATTTTTTTACCGACTTAAACTGGCCGTTATGGGCAAACACCCAGTATCGGCCCCACAATTCTCGAACAAATGGATGTGTATTCTGCAGAGCCACCATTCCGGCATTTGCCTGACGAATATGACCGATCACATTGCAACTTCGAATCGGGTAATCACGTACCAGGTCTGCAATACGTGAACAGTGGCTAGGGGACGGATCGAGGAAAGTGCGAACGCCCTTGTCTTCGTAAAAAGCGATTCCCCACCCATCGGCGTGGGGACCAGATTCACCGCCACGCTTCATTAATTCGGTAAAACTGAAACAGATATCTGTTGGTGCATCCGTGGACATACCGAGAAGCTCACACATACTGGATACCTGATTAATACTTTAATTTATGGTTGATAGAAGCCGACGCCGCCATCTTTTTCTTCCTGCTTTGGCAAGTTCAAACCATTCAGGTGAATTGTTCTGCAGGTTTCAAGAATAAAATCACCGTATTTATCTTCGATGATTTCCATCTCTTTCAGGTAGGTCATTTGCTGCTTGAATTTCAGCTGCTTCCACTCATCCAGAATGGGAATATGCCCCAACTCTTCCGCCGCTTTGTGTAGTGACAAAAAGCGATCCTGCTGCCCTACCGGCCCCAACTGATTTAGCAATGAACTCAAACGAATGCAGCACTCGCTAAGCGACATTTGTTCTTCCAGCATAGCACCGGCAATAACCACAATGCTGTTGGTAATGTTGTCACTGCGCTCCTTCACAAAAGCTTCAACCTCTTTGCGGGAAGCTTCCTGTTCAGCAATACGGGTTTTTACCTTTTGGTGTAAATGCCAAGCGTAAAAACCCAAACCGGTGATAATCAAAACAGCGAGAGAAATCCAGATCAACATAAATATTCTTCTATCCAAATATTAAAAAGTTATTCCACCTCTGACTCAAGCCGTGGCGCGCCATCCACCACCGCCTGTTCCAGATTGGATTTGGCAATTTGCTTCTTGGCTTTGGCACCCAGGACTTTAATATCTTCAACCCGCTTCACCAGATTGCCACGCCCGCTATGCAGTCGCTTATTGGCTGTATCCCAAGCTGCCTGACTGCGCTCAAGCTGTTTGCCAATATCGTCAAACGCTTCAACCAGCAGCACAAACTGATCGTACAGCCCGCCGGCTTTCTCGGCGATTTTTTCCGCGTTGCGGTTCTGGTCCTCGTAGCGCCAGATATTGTGGATGGTGCGCAAGGTGGCCAACAAGGTGCTTGGGCTCACCAGAATAATCCCCTTGTCATAGGCGTCGCGGAACAGGGTTTGATCCTGCTCCAGCGCCACCATAAAGGCGGATTCAATCGGCACAAAAATCAGCACGAAATCGAGCGTATTAATACCGTCCAGTTGCTCATAAGCTTTACGGGACAGGCCGGTAATATGCGTGCGCACCGAATTGACATGGGCTTTCAGGTACTGCTGCCTGTCTTCGTCATTTTCGGCACTGCAATAGCGTTCGTAATCGGTCAGCGACACCTTGGAGTCGACAACAATATCCCGATTGTCCGGCAGGTGAATAATCACATCCGGCATTCTGCGTTTGCCATCGCTGTCCACAAACGATGCCTGGGTTTCGTACTCCCTGCCCTTGTGCAGGCCAGATTCCTCCAGCAATCGCTCCAGAATCACCTCACCCCAGTTGCCTTGCATCTTGCTGTCACCTTTCAGGGCGTTGGTGAGGTTTTCCGCTCCCTGGCTGATCTGCATAGCCTGCTTTTGTAGCTCGGCTATCTGTCCGGCCAGTTTGTTGCGGTCGGCGTTTTCCTTATCGTAGACATCTTCCACTTTTTTGCGGAAGTCCTTCAGCTCCTGACGAACCGGTGCCAACGTGGTATCCAGTGCTGCCTTGCTCTGCTGCGAGAAATTCTGCTGCTTGGCGTCAAAGATCCGGTTAGCCAGATTTTCAAACTCTTTGGCCAGAGATTCGCGAGCAGCTTTCAACTCAGCCAATCGTTCCTCGTAACGCTCTGTGGAAGCGCTCAATCGCTCGGTAAGAGTGGCTATTTCGGATTCTGCCTGACTCAGCCGGGATTGTTTGGTTGCCAGTTCAGTACGCAGCTTCTCGAGTTCGCTTCCCAGCATAGTACTGTTGGCTTCGGCGGTGGATGCTCTGGCAATGGCCTCACTCTCGCTGCCACCATGCTTCTGCCTGGCCATCAGGTAGCCAGCCAGCCCACCCACTGCAAGAGCGAGGACTAAAGCGATCCAGTCTATCAGGGTTACGTTTTCCACAATTCCTTCCCAAGTGCATCTTAGTTATGGAGGCTATTCTAACAGTCTGGCGAGCACAGCAAAGCAAAGTGTACAATTTGCCGACATTCATTGACCTGTAACCACATGCCCCACTCTGCTACGCCCTCAACTGCCCCCAAGGTCCTGGTGTTCGATTCCGGTGTCGGCGGATTGAGCATTCTGGCCGAACTGCGTCGCGCCCTGCCGATGTGCGAACTGGTGTTTGCCTGCGACAACGCGGCATTCCCCTACGGCACTAAAGACGAAGAGACGCTGGTGGAGCGTGTAGATCAGGTGCTGAAGGCCCTGATTCGAAAGGTTGATCCGGATATTGTGGTGGTTGCATGCAACAGCGCCAGCACACTGGTATTGCCAAGAATTCGCTCACACTTCGTCAGACCGGTAGTTGGTGTTGTCCCCGCCATCAAACCTGCTGCTGCCATGAGTCAGACCAAATGTATTGGCCTGTTAGCAACACCCGGAACCGTTAAACGCCAATACACCCAGCAGTTAATTGACGATTTCGCCAATGACTGTCGCGTGGTGCGCGTTGGCTCATCGGAACTGGTGCATCTGGCTGAAGAGAAAATCAGAGGCAAAGCGATTTCAGCGGAGAAGCTGCAGGAGGTTTTGTCCCCCCTGCTGGCTGAAACCGAGATCGATACCGTCGTTTTGGCCTGCACCCACTTTCCGCTGCTGAAAGAAGAGTTGAGCGCACTCGCCAAGCCACATATCCGCTGGATAGATTCAGGCGAAGCCATCGCCCGCCGTGTTCACTCACTGTTGCCTTCGCTGGATACAGGGCTGCCTGAGGTACAGGAGAGTCTGGCGATCTTCACAGGCCCCCATGATCAGCTGGACAGTATGTCGATTGGTCTGAAGAACTTTGGCTGTACCCGCATAGAAATTATGCAGGTTTAGGTCCTAAACCAATCTCAATCAGAGACGATCTTTACGGGATAAGGAAACTCCCACTCGGTAATCCCATAGCCCGCCTCTTCGGGAATCAGCGCCACTGGTTTGCCGTTGGTAAAACCTAAACCCGGCATCAGTGGCTTTACTTCTTCCAGACGAGCCCGATCCAAAGCCTGCTTTACGGAATCAAACCCTATCAGGCGACGAGCATTCATCAAGGTGGGAAACATCAGCTTGAATTCACTTCTATCACAGCCCTCAACTAATGATTGCGGGGTGAGCCAGCGTACTTCAACTATTTCACTGCCATCTGGCACCGGCTGCTGGTCACTGGGCATTTGAACGACAAAGAAGTGGGTATCAAAGCGCATCGCCAGCTCCACCGGAGTAATCCAGTGGGCAAAGTGAACGACAGTGTCTTGGGCCACATTCAAGCCAACCTCCTCAAGAGTTTCACGCCTGGCATTGCGCAGAAATGCCGACAGTGGCTCATCACCCTCGACCTGATCCTGCTTATCCAGTACACCACCAGGAAAAACCCAGAAGTCACCAGCCATGCGCAGCTCCGGGTTGCGTCGGGCAACCAGAACCTCAATGCCGTTACTGCTGTCGCGCAGTACAATCATGCTGGCAGATGGGATCGCTTTTGGTGGTTTGTTCGTCATCTTGGTATTCGCTATGGCGTATGTGTCTGTTAACAGTAAGTATTCAATTAGTGTTAACAGACTCTTGGTTATGCGATTATTCGCTCTCTCAAGGATGCAATAATACCAATATGTTAAAGCCACTGTTTGATATCGAACCCCTGCTGCCAGCCATTGAGTCCGGTGCAACCATTCTGACACCCAACAACCGTCTGGCCAGCAAATTGCTCGATGCCTGGGGGCTTATCCAGCAGCAACAGGGCAAGCTGGCCTGGAAAATGCCGGCGGTTTTTGCGATCGAGAACTGGATTTCAGAATACTGGCAACAGCTTGTAACCGGTGCTATGGAAGGCAGTGACCGCGCCGAACTTAGCGGTGCACAAGAGCTGCTGCTCTGGGAACAGATTATCGAAGCGGACGATGACAAACCTCTTTTGCTGAATGCCGCCGGTCTGGCGCAGAGCGCCATGCGCGCAAACCAGAATCTGGCTATGTGGGCAATTGAGCTGGACGAACTGCGCTCCTATGACGAGCCAGGCATACAACTTTTATTGCGTTGGCAGGAGACATTTCAGCAGCGCTGTGACGACCTGAAACTGATTTCCCACCCTAAATTAATCGCCAACGTCGTCGATGCATTCCAATCCGGAAAAATCACCGGTATCGAAAAAATTATTCTGGTGGACTTCCAGACCCTGGCACCGCTACACCGTAAAGTAGTTGAATCCGCCACCAACAACCTCGTAGAGTTCCAGTGGCCAAAAAATAATAGCCACCAAAGCCGACAAGCGACGTTTAACGATTCATCGCAGGAATTACAGCAAGCAGCACACTGGGCCGAGCAAAAACTGCACGCGGAGCCTAATGCCCGTGTCGGCATTATCATTCCTGACCTACCCAATCGCCGCCAACAGGTTGAAAGAGTGTTTCGCGAGCAGTTTGAGCCGCTTTACAAACTGCCCAAAACAGAACGTTACGCACCGCCATTTAACATCTCCACCGCAACCCCGCTGGCAAACACACCGATGATTGCCAGTGCGTTGCAACTGTTGAAGCTCAATCAACCGAAGCAAGCATTGGCGGATTTTTGCAGGGTGCTGAATTCGCCCTTTTGGGGCAATACCGATTCTGGGCAACTGGTCCGCAGCCTTACAGAAAAACGTTTACTGACCCTCGAAAAAGCAACCATTCGATCTGTAGAGTTTCGCGAGTGCGTTGCCAGAATTGAAGATAGGATTTCCTCTCTGTCCGGCGATGTTGAAGAATCCGAAAACAAATTGTCCAGCTTGTTAAATCACGCTGAACAATTGCGACGCCAGCGCCCTTACTCAGATACACACAGCAACTGGCGCAAACTGATTGAGAGCCAACTGACCATTTTTAATTGGCCAGGCCCGCGCCCGATCGACAGTATAGAATTTCAGCAGCGAAACCATTGGCGTAAATTGCTCGAGCAATTTGAGGCCTTAGGTGCTGTCGCGCCACCGGTTTCATTTGCCCAAGCCTTCAAACAACTTGAGCGTCTTGCTCAAACCACACCATTCCAGGCCGAAACCGAAGACTCACCTCTTCAGATTCTCGGTTTACTGGAAGGCGCCGGATTGCGATTCGATCACCTGTGGATGATGGGCATGGATGACCGCCAATGGCCGCCCGCCACCGAACCTAACCCTCTATTACCCATTGCATTACAGCGCGAAAAACAAATGCCTCGCGCCAGCGCAGAGCGAGAACTGGTTTTAGCTCAAAAGCTTTTGGATACCTACCAGAGCCGCGCAACCCAGCAGATATTCAGCTACTGCCAGTTTGACGGCGATGCCGAACTGTCGCCCAGTTCACTGATTGCCGGAATGGAGCCGATAGATTTTGAACCACTGAAAAATACAGACTCGCCAAGTGCAGAATTGGAGTTCATTCCAGTCGGCTCAGCACCAGAATTAAATCCACAAACCGAAACAGTGCGCGGCGGCAGCAGCCTGTTTAAAGACCAGGCCAACTGCCCGTTCAATGCGTTCGCTCGCTGGCGCCTGGGTGCACTGGAACCCAGCGAACCTTGCAGCGGCCTCTCGCCATTGGAACGCGGCATCATCCTGCACAATATTCTCGATACATTTTGGGAAAAAATCGGGTCTCAGGCTTCTCTTCATGATTTATCGAACGAAGAATCCACGAATCAGGTTACCGAAATTGCCAACAGCATTTTGAATAAATGGCGTAGCCGTAAGCCGGAACTCGGCGATCAGTTTTTTCAGCTGGAAGCAGAACGACTAACCAATTTAATTTCACGTTGGCTGGATGTGGAGCGTCAACGTACTGCTTTCACAGTAGCCGCAAGAGAGGCACAGGTAAAAGCCGAATTTGCTGGATTACCACTGGATTTGCGCATTGACCGAATCGACACATCAGAAAACGGCGAAGAAATCCTGATTGACTACAAAACCGGCAATGCTTCTGTAAGCAGCTGGCTTGGTGATCGCCCTTCTGAACCCCAATTACCGCTCTATTCCCTGCTGCTGAAACAACCACCGGCAGCCATCAGTTTCGCCATTATCAATGCCGATCAACAGAGCATGACCGGCCTTGCAGAAAATCCTGCACTTATTCCCAATTACCGTATTCCACGTAATGCTGAGCTGCCTGAATCATGGGGTGAACTGATTGAACAATGGAAGAGCACACTTACCTCTATCGCGATCAGTTACAAACAGGGTGACGCTGAAATTACGCCCTATAACAATCAGGCGTTTAATTATCAGGATGAGCTTTTGCCTCTCAATAGGTGGCCTGAGCAGGTGCAGATGGAAAGGCTTTTGAAAGGGGATCCGTCTTAAATGGCTGCTTCGTATTTAACTGTGGTAGCAAGTTCACAATTAATAGCCGTGACACGCCGTAAACCCATCCATGGGGGCTCGACGCCAGCATCTGACCGCCATGGATGGTGGAAATGCCGATTTTGCAGGAGCAATAAATCGGCCCTGCTGGCCACGGTCACGGCTATTAATTGTGAACTTGCCCGTGCCTCTAGCTGGATTCGAAATTTACTATCAAGGGAAAGCCTGATTAATTACTTTTCCGTCGCTCCCGCGAAGGCGGGAGCCCATGTTTTTCAAAAGCTTATAGATTCCCGCCTTCGCGGGAATGACGTTAATCAGAGTTCCCTTAAGGTAATAATGAAATTTAAAAGCCAATCTAGCTTACTGAGCTCTTTTTTTAAGCTAAATGCCTTCAGCACCAAGCTTCCAGAAGCAGTTTCAGTATTCCGGTCAGTGACCGTGGTCAGCATGGATGCTGACCTCGAGCCCCTATGGATGGGTCTACGGCGTGTCACTGACCGGAATACTGAAACTGCTGACACACCAAGCCCAAACAATAACCAAATACATATCACCAAACAGACAGAGAACACAAGTGGCCAATAATTACCCAGCCGACCACCAGCAGCGTCTGGAAGCACTCGACCCAAGCCGCTCATTTGCCGTGGCCGCACCAGCTGGTTCCGGCAAAACCGGTCTGCTCACCCAGCGGGTATTAACCCTCTTGGCCACCTGTCAAAATCCGGAAGAAGTACTGGCAATTACCTTTACCCGAAAAGCCGCCGCGGAAATGCGCCACCGGATAATTGGCGCACTGAAAGATGCACAAAACAATCCGGAACCGGAAGCAGAGTTCAAAAAACAGACCTGGCTTTTGGCGCGTAAAGTTCTGGAGCGTGATGCCGAACAAAACTGGCAATTACTGTCCGCGCCCAATCGCTTGCGACTGCAAACCATTGATGGATTGTGCCGCGACCTCGCACGCCAACTGGTACTGGAAAATGGCCTCGGAGAATTGCCGCAACCTGCCGAAAATGCCGAACCGTTTTATCGCGAAGCCGTTCAGGAGTTAATGACCGAACTGGAATCCGGTGGCAGCAATGCCGATGCGATTTCTAATTTGTTGCGCCATCTCGACAACAATATGCAACGTCTGGAAAACCTGTTGTCTGGCTTGCTGGCAAAGCGTGAACAGTGGCTCGGTCATATTTTAAGCGCCATTGACGCGCGCCCTTACCTCGAAGCGCAGCTACAACAAACCATCAGCGATACTTTAGGAACCGCTTACGAGCAACTGCAACCTTGCAATAGTGACCTTGCACTACTGGTCGATTTTGCCGCCAGTAATCTGGCAAGCTCCAATCCTAATCACCCACTGTGCCAATTACAAAGAATCACAGAGTTGCCACCACCCGACAGCGATTGCGGTGATATCTGGAATATCGTTATTGATCTGCTGCTTACTAAAGAAGGCAATTGGCGCAAAACCGTCACCGTACGCGATGGTTTTCCGGCAGGTAAAGGCGAACCCAAAGAGCGCAAGGATCAACTGCTGGCACTGATTGGTGAACTGAAACAAAACAGCGCCCTACTGGATAACTTATTGGCAATCCGCTCGTTGCCCTACCCGGAATATCCCGCCAAACAGTGGCAAGTGCTCTCCGCGCTAACTCAGTTACTACCCCAATTAAGCGCACGTTTAAGTCTGGTATTTCTGCGCAATAACGCCTGTGATTTTACTGAAGTTACCCTGGCAGCCCTGCGAGCATTAGGCGATGAAGATGCGCCAACTGATACCGCCCTGCGACTCGATTATCGTATTCGTCATATTCTGATTGACGAATTTCAGGATACCTCCAGCAGCCAGTTTCAGCTGTTGAGAAAACTCACTGCAGGTTGGCAAACCGACGATGGCCGCACACTGTTTATCGTAGGCGATGGCATGCAATCCCTGTACGGATTCCGCAGTGCCAATGTCGGTCTGTTTCTGGAGGCGCGTCGTCACCCAATTGGCGAAATTCAACTGCAGCCGCTGAATTTAACGGTGAATTTCCGCTCCCAGAATCAAGTGGTGGAATGGGTTAATCAACATTTTAAAGCGGCATTTCCAAGTCAGGACGATATTGACCGCGGTGCCGTTCGCTACACCGATGCCATAGCATTCAATGACGCCCTGCCCGGCGATGCCGTTACTATCGATGCCGTTGTGGACCCCGAAAATCGCCAGCAGGAAGCCGCTCTGGTGGTAGAAAAAATTCACAAGGCAAAAGCCCAAAATCCCGAGGGCAGTATTGCCGTACTGGTTCGCAATCGCGGTCATTTGCGGGAAATTCTTCCGGCACTGTATCAGGCAGGATTGAACTGGCAGGCCATTGATATTGAACCGCTGTCGAAAAAAATGGCAGTGATTGATATTCACAGCCTGGTGCGAGCACTGCGCTCATCGGCAGATCGCATCGCTTGGCTATCGATACTGCGCGCGCCTTGGTGCGGTCTGGATCTGCACGACCTGCATACCTTGGCCAACTCAATCGTCGACGGAAATCCGCCCATTGAAGGCGAGCAATACCCGCTGCTTTTCGGCCAATTACTGCATCGCCAACAAATCTCCGGCTTGTCCGACTCCGGCCGCGCTCGATTGAATCGCCTTTGCGAAGTACTACTTCCCGCCATTGCCCACAAAGGCCGCAAACCATTGCGCAGCTGGGTGGAAGGTATCTGGCTTGCACTGGGTGGCGCTGAAGCGCTACTCGATCACAACGACCTGCAACACGCCCGCCGTTATTTCGACCTGCTGGAACAGCACAGCACCAGTGGCGATATCGACGACTGGCAGACCTTTACCCGTGCGGTAGACAGCCTTTACGCCGCTCCCGCTGCTAACAGTGACCCAAAATTGCAGTTAATGACCATACATAAATCCAAAGGCCTGGAGTTCGACACCGTTATTGTCCCGGGGCTGGATAAAACTGGTTTTGGCAGTGATTCCGAGATGCTGCTGTGGCGCGAGCGCATCGATTCTTTCGGCGACACCCAGCTTCTGCTTGGCCCACTGCAAGCCAGTGGCAGTGACAAAGACCCATTGTTTGAACACCTAAAGCAGGAAGCCAAGGAAAAGACACGCCTCGAAAACACCCGTGTAATTTACGTAGCAGCGACCCGCGCGATCAAACAGCTACACCTGATCTTTAATGTTAAAAGCGCGAAAGAAGACAGCTTTAAAGCGCCCGGAGCAGACAGCTTGCTGGCACCGTTGTGGCCAGTAATTGAGCCAAAGCTGCTCGCCCCAGGTCAGGGCTGCATCGTGCACCGCGATACCTTAAATCTTGAACAGCAACCCGGTCCAACGACCCTCAGCCACTTCGCTCGCTTGAAAGAAGAGTGGCAGCCACAACCCATTGAAGACAACCCACTGCTTGCGAACTTTCGAGGCCGTGCTGAAGGTTACGATGAGGAAACTCAGGAGCCGGACAACGCCGAGGCTCGCCATACCGGGACAGTTCTGCACCAAACCCTCCAGCAGATGGTGGCTGATGGCATAGACAGCTGGCACCAGGAGCGAATCGCCAGCCAACAGACCTTCTGGCGCAGCCAATTGCAGCAGCTGGGTATTCAGGAAACCACCAAGGCCCTAGAACAACTGCGCCAGGCCATTGAGGTGATCAGCAGCTGCGAAACCGGCCGCTGGCTACTGGCAAACAGCTATACCGACAGCCAGTGCGAACTGCCACTGATGTACGTCGACCAACAGGGTCGCCAGCGCAAAGCCGTAATCGACCGCACTTTTGTGGACGAAAACAACGTGCGATGGATTATCGACTACAAAAGCGCAGCCCCCTCGGCAGATCAGCCGCTTGATGCATTTCTGGCAGAGCAGAAGGAGCACTACCAGTCCCAACTCACGCGCTATTGCTGGATTTTCAGTCAACTGGAAAGCAGGCCCACCAAGCTGGCGCTCTACTTTCCGCTGATTAATCGGTTGGAAGAAATTTAGGCAGTATTCGTCGAGTGCCATTCTGAGCGTAGCGAAACTATACCCAGATCCTTCACTTCGTTCAGGATGACAACCATTATTGGGGGCAAGTCGCACTAAACGCAGCCCTTACCTTAATTGTCATCCTGAACGAAGTGAAGGATCTCTATTGTTTTCGACCTCACCCAAATAGCTGCCTCTCCACAGCCATCCTGAGCAAAGCGAAGGATCTCAAATGTTTTGGGCAACGCACGCAATAACAGAGCCACAAAGCCACACCAACGCTGCATTTTGACCCCATTTCGGGTATCATGCGCGCCTTCCTAAATCGACTATTCAAGAGACAGAACATCATGGATCTCTCGACGCTTACCGCCGTTACCCCAATCGATGGCCGCTACGGTTCCAAAACCGACGCCCTGCGCCCTATTTTCAGTGAGTTTGGCCTGATCAAATTCCGCGTTCAGGTGGAAATCCGCTGGCTGCAACAACTGGCCAAGCACGAAGAGATCGCCGAAGTTAAACCGTTCTCTGACGAAGCCAATGCCCTGCTCAACAGCATTGTTGATGACTTCAGCGAAGCCGATGCACAAGCCATCAAAAACATCGAAGCGACCACCAACCACGACGTAAAAGCGGTTGAGTACTTCATCAAGGAGCGCATCAAGGACAACGCCGAGCTGAACGCGGTAACCGAGTTCGTACACTTTGCCTGTACTTCCGAAGATATCAATAACCTGTCCCACGCCCTGATGCTGCGCGCCGGTCGTGACGAGGTTCTGGTTCCGACCCTGCAAAATATCGCCGACACTATCGCCGATATGGCGCACGATTTCGCCGAAATCCCGATGCTGTCCCGCACCCACGGCCAAACCGCTTCCCCGACCACCGTTGGTAAAGAGTTTGCCAACGTGGCAGCCCGTATGTTCCGCCAGATAGAGCAGATCAAAAACGTTGAGCTGCTGGGCAAAATCAACGGCGCCGTAGGTAACTACAACGCCCACATCTCCGCCTACCCGAATGTGGACTGGCAGCTGAATTCCCAGGACTTTATCGAGCAGGAGCTGGGCCTGACCTGGAACCCGTACACCACCCAGATCGAACCGCACGACTACATCGCCGAGCTGTTCGACGCCATTGCCCGCTTCAACACCATCCTGATCGACTTCGACCGCGACATCTGGGGCTACATCTCACTGGGTTACTTCAAGCAGAAAGTGATTGCTGGCGAAGTGGGCTCTTCCACCATGCCGCACAAGGTTAACCCGATTGACTTCGAAAACTCCGAAGGCAACCTGGGCATCGCCAATGCCGTGTTCAACCACCTGGCGGCTAAACTGCCGGTTTCCCGCTGGCAGCGTGACCTGACCGACTCCACCGTACTGCGTAACATGGGCGTTGGTATCGGTTACGCCATGATCGCCTACGCAGCCACCCAGAAAGGTTTGAGCAAACTGCAGCTGAACGAACAGCGTCTGGCCGAAGACCTGAACAACGCCTGGGAAGTACTGGCCGAGCCGATCCAGACCGTAATGCGTCGCTACGCCATCGAAGAGCCGTACGAGAAGCTGAAAGCCTTCACCCGCGGCCAGGCCATCAACAAAGAGTCCATCGCGACCTTTATCGATTCCCTGGAACTGCCGGAAGAAGCCAAAGCCGAATTGCGTGCCCTGACTCCGGCCAACTACATTGGTAACGCTGTAGCACAGGCGCAAAATATCTAAGCCATACCGTCATTCCCGCGAAAGCGGGAATAAACCGCACGTCATTCCCGCGCAGGCGGGAATCCATGGTTTAAAAAGTGGATCCCCGCCTTCGCGGGGATAGGCACTAAAAGTCACTAGGTTGCCGCAGTCGCTCCGCTCCTTCGCAATGACGATATTCCGGTAAAATGGCACCCGTCATTGCGAGCGCAGCGAAGCAAACCAGCGTCTTCGATGCTTAAAAATCCACACTCACAAGCGGAACCAACGATGCTTACCCACCTCGGCAATATCACAATCGAAGAATTCCTCCGCGACTACTGGCAGCAAAAGCCGCTGTTGGTCCGCAACGCCTTCCCCGATTTTGAATCGCCACTATCGCCAGACGAACTGGCCGGCCTGGCGCTGGAAGAAGACGTGGAATCCCGCATTGTGATGGAGCAAGGCCCGGAAGGCCCCTGGCAACTCCTCAATGGCCCATTTGACGAAGAGACCTTTGCCAAACTGCCGGAAGAGAACTGGACCCTGTTGATCCAAGCCGTGGACCAGTGGGTACCGGAAGCCAAAGCCCTGCTGGAACAGTTTCGTTTTCTGCCAAGCTGGCGACTGGACGACCTGATGGTGAGCTACGCCCCCAAAGGCGGCAGCGTTGGCCCTCATTTTGATTACTACGATGTATTCCTGATTCAGGGTTACGGTAAACGCCACTGGCAGGTTGGCCCCAAAGCCGACGATGAAAGTCCCCGCGTTGCCGGCACCAAACTGCGAATTCTGGATCAGTTTGAAGTCGAACAGGAGTGGACACTGGAAGCCGGCGATATGCTCTACCTGCCGCCACAATACAGCCATAATGGTGTTGCAGTAGATGATTGCCTCACCTACTCCATCGGCTTCCGTGCACCCAGCGTTGGCGAAATTATTGACGATGTCGCCACCGATGCGATTTCACAGCATCGTGACCACCAGCGCTATACAGACCCGAACGAGATCCTCCAACACCCCGGTGAAGTAACCCCGGCGGCAATCAATCGCCTGAAGGAAATCCTCAGCGAAGCCCTGCTTGACGAACAACTACTCCGCAACTGGCTCGGCCGCTACATGACAATGCGCAAATATCCGGAGCTGGAAATTTCCGATGGCCAGCCACAACAATGGCTGGACGCGCTGGAACAAGGCGCCCACCTCGAACGCCACCCTGCATCACGTTTTGCGTTTGCGAAACTGAACGAGAAAAAGGCGGAACTGTTTGTTGATGGCGAAGCGGTAAAAACCGATCTTGCTTTTGCTGAGCTGCTCTGCAGTGACGAGCCGCTGGAGCTTTATAGCCTGCAATCGTATTTGCTGGTACCAGAGAGTAAGGATGTGATTGAGCAGTTGGTGGAGTATGGGGCGTTATTTATCGAATATTGAGCAGCTCAATAACGGTTCTTGTAATTTTAATTGTGTAACTGCCGCGGGTTAAACGTAGCATTTCAGGCAGACTTCGTACTCGATCATAAGTCTCTCAGGGCCGCTTTCCAATTTCGTATTGGCATCGTCCACTTTTTGATACAATCCATGATTGCCAGATAAATCACCTTTCGAGCCGAATCATCTGTGGGAAAGAGCTTTCGCTTTTTAATGACCTGCGGATGACGCTGTTTAACGATTCAATATTGGGTGAATGCCTCTAATGGCTTGGGTGTATGTTGTGCAAATATAGAAACTGGGCTCGCTTTTCAGCAAAGCAATGAATACCGTTTAGCGATTGTGTGGAACAGTTATGATGCCCACGCTGCTGGCGTTAAGCTGCTTCTCCCCATCGTTGGCAGAGCATTCGACATGGATGGAATATTTCCTGCCCCCCCCTTGCCAGAGCGCTCTGCCCGAACTTCAGCCGTCAGTGGTCCGGTAATTCTGTAATCCACAGCTGTGTGACCGTCCCCAAGGCCATCCGCATCTTCAGAGCTTACAATCGACGTGATAGTGCACTCGGGTGCCTCTGGCAGCGGGATGGATCGCACATCCACCTCGACCTGAATGGGTATCATTTTATGGTTTATCGGCCAAAGAGTATCGGGGCTTACATTCACGCCGGCAATTACCATAGGCGGAAGGTCATGGCCAAAGACAAGGACTTTTCTATTGTCCGAACTACTGGCGCCGTCAGCGTCCTCTCCATGCAAAGTAATCCTGTGTTCGCCGGGTGTGAGTGAGGCTGCAGAGACATTCAAATTGTGTCCATTGCCCAGCAAACCATCAATATCAGATGTCCAGTTCAGGTTGCTGTCTGGCAGATGGCCGTCCTCCCTGTCGTCGGAAGTACCTTTCAAGACCAGTAGCTGCTCACCCGCGATTATCTCGTTGCCGTAAGGCAGCAAAATACTGACCAGCGGCGGGCTGTTGGATTTGATGAAGGTGCCTTCGGAGGTGTCGTGAGCAACATGGAAGCCATCTTTTGCATAGACCCGTATCAGCCCGTTGTCAGTACCCGGCAGATTATTCAGGTTCACATCAAGGGAGGTATCCGCGTAATTGACAATGATGGTCTCCCAGGTACTGCCACCGTCCGGGCTGAATTGAACATCATAGACCAGTTCATCCCTATCCCTGTCTCGTCCCTTCCAGGTTACGGTTACCGAATCGCCAGACAGGGTCTCGCCACCGTTTGGAAACATCAGCTCGACTTCAGGCCCGTTGTCACTGGCTTCCATCTGGCCCAAAAGGTGGCCCTCGTGGAACAATTCGACTTTTTCCACCCGCTGGTTGAATGGGAATGGAATGGAGAAGTAATCAGATGCGGGTATTGGAGTAGAGCCGGGGGACAATCGGTAATCCACATGAGAGGCCGCGAAATTCACTTCATCCACCAGAGCCCCGAACTGATCAAAGCGCCGCAGAGCAAAATCACCTGCGGGTTGCATCGGAGGCGCTACCGGCGGATCCACTAGCAGCCCGGTCGGTTTGAAAATGACTTCATCTTCTTCGTTATCGTGGCGAACGAAGCCGCGTACGAAACTGATGGCTTCAGCAAATTCCAGTGACTCGGCTGTCACTTCTGCTGAAGACGAAAACTCACTGGCGGACAGTGCGCTCGACGAAGGCGAGGCACCAAGCCCGAATATGGCGAGGATATTGGACCAGAAGCGGTGATAGGTAAATTTTGAGGGCCATGCCGTTTCGGGGCAATAGCTCATGGTGTCCGACGCATCGACAATGGGCAGCATGCGGTCCCTGTCGGATTCCCAGCCGATGACCACATCTTTGTCTGGTAACAGCGGGCCGAGCGTGGACCTGCGGCTTCCGTCAACGTTGTTGATATAGGGGAAAAACGGCTCGTCACTGTCACTCACCGGGGCATCGCAGGGGCCGATGCCATCGAAAAAGATAGTACCTTCATCCTTCCAAAGTGTGTGACTCATACCAAAGTTATGGCCAATCTCCTGACCGCTGGTACCGACTCTGCCGCGCAGGCCGGCAGACGCCCTGCCAGGGTTTTGCCCGAGGCCTAATACCGTTCCACCGCCCTCTTTGTTGAATATCGCGGTTGTACGATCAAATACACCGTCGCCATCAAGATCCTCACCATTGTTGTTGGTGGCGAGTGCATAGTAAATTCTCTGGCAGTCTCCAAATGTCTCATAGCAGGAATCCGAGTCCCGCATGTCATCCAGCGAACTCAGAATGTCATCGAACAGGTCCCGGCCATCATAATCGATAGTAAAGATATCAAATCCTACTTGAAGGATATCCGGATAAGAGATGGCGCCTACGGTGGCATCAATCTCGCTTACCGGGAATTGCGCCATAATATGATTGCGCTCGTTGATCAGATCCTGGATGGTGGTGGAAAAAGGTGCGGAGCTGTCATCGCTCGGGGTAAAACTGACCGTGACCATTTTCAGCTCCATCTCTTCGGAAAGAGCAAAGGTCTTGGTGATGCTGCAGTCTGGGTTTACGGGTCCGACAACATTCGCGCAATCCACGTCAACAAAATCATCGAACACCAAGCTGAATGTCACTGTTCCCGTCGTCCAGTCATTGGGCAAAATAAACTCGGATGCCAGATTGGCCAAATTCGCTCGACGGGTGCGGCCATTGTTTAGTCTGCTGCCATCCGGGTTAGTACCATCAGCTGGCTGTGGGTTGGCCCGCAGATCCAATACATTGGGAAATGCCGTGGAAATCACATTGAAGTTTCGCGGGAATAATACCGACGGTGACAACGGTTGGCCATTACGGGTGGCTGTTAATTTCAATCCCGGGAAGGTATTGTTTCTGCCGTTGAGACTTTTAAAATAAGCGCGCAACAAAGTGGTCTTTCCATCTATCAACCGCACACTATTCTCAAGATCCTGAGAGGTCTGAATCAGTTCGACGCCCGCTAGGTCACCAGGCTGAAGCACCACAGTGATCTTCTGCACCGCAACCCTTTTGTTTCCTTTCCAGTCTACCGCGGTCCATGTAATAAAGGTTTCCCCCAGCGGGAACATGGAATTCGTGGGCGCGTCATTTGAAAGAGTCGGCGTGTCAGGATCATGAATATCCGTCGTGGTTGCATCTCCAATATTGACGAAAACAGGCAGTTGGGACATGGTGGTCACAATCCTGGTTTTATCGGGCGGCAGGGTAAGTTCCGGCGGCGTTTTATCCACGATAGTCACTTTCTGGAAATCGTTTCCCGTATTGCCGGAGCTGTCTGTTGCGCGCCACTCGATAAATATCTCGCCCACTCCAAAAGCCCCCAAGCCCGGTTGGCCTCCAATAAAGGGCTCAGCCTGTAGTACACCGTCGATATTGTCGATTGCCACCGCCTCGCCGACCTTACCTGTGATATCGGTGAGCAAGCCCTCGGCTTTTATGGTGACATCAGCTGGCCCGACGACGATCGGGGGAATGTGGTCCGCCGGTTCAACCGTAAGATTAATGGGGCGGATGGTATCGCCATTGTGATTGGTGCCATTTGTAAACTGGATGTTGACGCTGTATTCACCGAGCGCCAGTAGATTAGCCTGTCCATTGGTCGTTACAGTGACATCCCTCTTTTCCTGGGGATCAATTTCAATGATGCAGGCAATACCAAGCGCGCAGCCCCCGCCAGAGGAGGTAAGACTCACCCAGTCGGCTCCTGCCGGCGTTCGTTGTACGGTGGCGGTTATGGGCTCTCCGCCTGTATTTTCGAGAAGAAATGTATGAATGGCTGGCAGAATAATAATGTCTCCGGGCAGCGAGCGGGTAAATGGCCCGCCTATAGGCCCCCTGAAATTCGCGCTGTAATCCCCCCGAAAAATAATCGCGCTTTTAAGTAGAGACTTTTATGATGTGAATCAGAAGGAGTTATCTATGAAGAAGTCGAAGTTTTCGGATCACCAGATTCTGGCGATACTGAAGCAACATGAGGCTGGCGTTTCCGTTGCCGAATTAGCTCGTGAACACGGTGTCAGCACAGCCCTGATTTATCAATGGCGTTCAAAATATGGCGGTATGGACGCCGCCTTGATGAAGCGCCTCAAAGAGCTGGAAGCAGAGAATGCCCGCCTGAAGAAGATGTATGCCGAGGAGCGCATCAAAGCAGAGCTTCGCCAAGAGGCCCTCGAGGGAAAGCTGTAAGGCCATCCTGCCGCAAAGCAATGGCCCAAAAGGCTGTTCAGCGGGATGGCATCAGCATCCGTCTAGCCTGTGCGACCTTCGGCATTAGTGAGACTTGCTACCGCTATCAGGCAAAGCTCTCATGTGAGAACCAACAGATTGCAGGCTGGCTATTAAGTTTGACAGAGGCCCACAGACGCTGGGGGTTTGGCTTGTGTTTCCTTTACCTGCGGAATGTAAAAGGTTTTCCCTGGAATCATAAGCGGGTTTACCGTATTTATCGGGAGCTGGAGCTAAATTTACGAATAAAGCCCAAACGACTTATCAAACGCGACCATCCTGGCGAACTTGATGTGCCCACAGCGCCTAATCAGGTCTGGTCGATGGACTTTATGAGCGATGGGCTAATTGATGGTCGCTCATTGCGTACGTTCAATGTACTGGACGACTACAATCGTGAGGGCTTAGGCATTGAGGTTGACCTCTCTTTGCCAAGCAGCAGAGTGATACGAAGCCTTGAGCAGATTATTGAATGGCGAGGGAAGCCAATGGCGATACGTTGTGATAACGGCCCGGAGTATATCTCTCAGAAGCTAATTGACTGGGCAACCGAGCAACGTATTACTCTGCTATACATCCAACCTGGCAAGCCAACTCAGAATGCGTACATAGAGCGATTTAACCGAACCGTTCGGCATGAATGGTTGGATATGCACCAGTTCGAGAACGTTGCTCATGCCCAGCTATTGGCCACCCAATGGTTATGGCAATACAATAACGAAAGACCAAATACCGCCATTGGCGGTGTGCCGCCAAGGCAATTAATGTTGGCGGCTTAATCCTCTACTAAAAAGCTCGGTTATAAATGGGGGGATTACAGCGCCAGTAGTCGGTTTGACATCAAGAACGCCCTGCCCTGTCGGCCCCGAAGACACCCGCTGAGCGAAAAAGCCCTCATCGCTAAACCCGTTTGTGCCGTCGTCAACAGTGACTGAGATAACACATTCCAGGGTGGAACCGGTATTGTTGGGCGGCGCGGTCCATACAGGCTGTTGCAGGGTATTGTCGTTAAAGCTGCTTTCGGGGCAATTGGAGGTCCAAAGATAATTCAGCGCATGGCCGCGATTGTCTGTCGCAGCCACATGCAAATTGACGGTACCCCTGGTAGCGACCGGGTTGGGGGTGCCGCTCGGTCCTTCCGTAATAGACAAATTATGCGGAACTTCGGTAACCCGTTGTGAATAACTGCCCTGGTCGAAAAGCCCTTTGCCATCCTCTACCCTGACGCTAATCAGGCACTCACGCGGGTCGCCGGTTTCGTTGACAGGCGCAGTCCAGATGGGCTGACGAAGACCGGCGTCGTTAAATGTGCCGTTGTCATCGGTCCAGCTTGAGCAGTCCGCCATCCAGGCGTAAGTCAGCTCATGGCCCTCGGAGTCCACAGCGGTAACATCCAACTCTACCCCGCCCCCGGAAGCTACCGGGTCAGGAATGCCGGACGGGCCAGCCGTAATATTCAGGCTGTGAGGCGGTACTCCCTGGGCAATAAAGTTACCAAGGAAGTTCGGTGCGACAATGTTCGGTATTGTGGTGACGACAGTATTTGAAGCTGTGTCGATAACAGACACTGAATTGCTTTCCTTATTGGGTACATAGACCTTAGCCCCATCGGGCGTCACTGCAACTTCGATGGGCTCAGTACCTACCGCTATGGTGTCAACGATGGAATTGGTGGCGGTATCAATAACAGTAACCGTATGGTCGGTGATGATATTGGTGACGTAAACAGTGGACCCATCCGGTGAGACTGCCAGGTAGGCTGTTCTGGCTCCAGTGTTGAAGATAGTGTCTACAACGGTGTTACTCGATGTGTCGATCACATTGACCGCATGGGCGCAAAAGCTCGCCACATACACCCTGGATCCATCGCGTGTGATATCCATGCCCAGCGGGCAAGTATTGACCAGGATTTCGCCAGAGATCGTGTGACTGGCAGTGTCTATCAGTATGACCCGCTGACCGGTAAAGTCGTTGACGTAGAGCGTCATGCCGTCTGGCGTAAGTGTCATTGTGCGGGGGTTTACCCGATTGTCCAATGCCGAACGAGGCAGTTCGATTACGGTGTCGATGGTAAGTGTGACAGTATTAATAACCGTCACTGTCGCCGAGTTAGTATTGCTTTCATTCCTGGAGGCATAGAGTTTGCTGCCATCAGGGCTAACGACCAAGGTAATTGGATTGTGGTCCAGTTCGATCGTGTTGACTACCGCATTGGTGGTGGTATCCACAACCGAAATGCAGGTTGCGCAAGCGCTACCACCACTGGCGATGTAAAAAGTGGAACCGGAAGGGTCGACGGCAACTGCAAACCCCAGTGATTCAAAGTTGATAACGTCGACCACGGTGTCAGTAGCCGTATCAATGACCGTAATACTGTCGGTCTCTTGGCTGGATATATAAGCAAAAGGATCGGCCTGCGCGGGTAATAGCGCACTGATAAAGATGGCACCTGCAGAAATCAGGGCGCATCTGAGAGAGGCAATTAATTTCCTCAAGTTGTCTCCTCCGCATTTCCACCTAAGGCTGGACTGCAAATGCGTTAGATATAAATATAGGCCAAACTGGGAATTTGTATAGCAAGCGGACGAAGTTATTCGACAACGGCAAATCGTGGAAATCCATTTTTTGTCGCACAGCAATGGCCACACGGCGTTGCTTTACCATCGATTCTCATTGAGCTTCAGAGAAGTTGAAGAACTATTGGCCGCTGCGACGTAACCGTCATCTATGAAACCATTCGTCTGTGGTGTTTGAATTTTTCAACTGGTTATACCAAGCAAGTCCACCGGGAAGCCCGACGATACTTGGTTTCTGGATGAGGTATTTATTAAGATCGGCAGCAAACAGGACCATCTTTGGCGAAAAACACAACTCAGCAGCTCCGGACTTTACAGCCTGCAGTCGCATCTGCTGTCGCCAGAGAGTAAGAATGTGATTGAGCAATTGGTGGAGTATGGGACGTTGTTTGTTGAAGAGTTCTTATAACTCTACCAGAGTGGAAAGTCACCTTTAAAACCTGCTATAAAGAACCCTAACGATAGCAGCATCATGAAGGCTGCTCGCATCCCTTGAGACACAGGCATTTCTCCATCCACATATCTTGTCGACCCCCAAACATAATCTTTAAAGACCAAACGAGAAAACCAAAAAAACAACAAAACACAACAGAAGAACCAGACTCTCGTCAACTCTGACGATGTCAATATATACGACAGTGAAGTTGCACCCCCTCCAACCGGAAAAACAACATCTCGCCCCAAGAATTTAAGTGAATCAAATAAATATAAAGCCACATGGACCAGATAAAAAAACAAAAAACTGGATAATAGAATTAAGAGCCTCTCCACCCCTTCAGACATAAACATCAGGAGCACCAGAGCAACGAAAGCAACACAACCAATAATTTTTACAAAAATAGTCATGAGTAAAATTTCTCTTAAAAAAAGGTGACCACCCTACTTTAGGAGCAAAAAGGGGGCCATCCCCTTTAGTTTATAACCTTCCTTCGTCTACTTCTCGCAATGGCTTGTATACTTGCTTTCTACTTGCAAGCCACACCTCTACTACGATAATCAAAGCAATAGTTACCAAGAAAAGACTACTACCATCACTTTATCCACCCACTGTAAAGTTCATCTAGACCTCAGCAACTAGCAACAAGTCACAAGTTATAGGGAAAAAAGCGCTATTTATCGGCCTTTTAGCTTCTCCTTGCAATACGGACTAACAACGAACGCCGAAAGACAGCATAACCGCCCCAGATCAACCCTGAAGCAACCAAAATAAATACAAGAATATTTTTGGACAAAATTTCCACTCTCACAAGAAAGCTCATCACAGCAAGAAATCCCAGCATTATCGCCAGCACCACTTTCATTTTATTTGTTAGAACTGGATAGTGTTTGTAGACCGATAAATGACAGAGAAAACAGGTGGCACATATAGTGACCACCAACATCCAGACGCCTATATCGTTCGATGATTTTGTGAGCAAAATAAAAGGAAACAAACACCCAGCAGCTGACAATACTTTATGTCCTCTGTAGCCACTTTCCTCCATGAAGATTGTGTACAAATGATCTGAGTCACCTTCTGATTTAGTAACCAAATCAATAATCATCGGAACAACAAAAACCACAACCAATACAAGCAGAGCAATCCCAAGAAAAAGACCAAGGCCTAACAATATTTCAATCACGCCACCTCCAAACTCCCTTTGCGAAGCAATAAATCACCGCTCACTATCCCCCGCTGCCACCGCCGCCCCACCCGGCCAGCGCAGATCACAAAACCCATACAACACGCCGTCTTTAATCATGATGCTAGCCGTACGCCCCAGCACTACCCCACCAGCCTTCAACTGATGGCCACGCTGACTGAGTAAAATCTGGGTATCCGGGCTGATCCCCTTTTCAAGGCGGATTTCGTCCGGGAACCATTGGTGGTGAATGCGCGGCGTGATGCTGGCTTCGGCCACATTCATATCAAAGTCCACCATATTCAGAATAGTTTGCAGCACCACGGTGATAATGGTGCTGCCGCCTGGGCTGCCGGTGGCGAGCCAAGGTTTGCCATCTTTGAATACGATGGTGGGCGTCATGGATGACAACGGGCGTTTGCGAGGTTCAATGGAATTCGCTTCGCCGCCGATCAGGCCGTAGGCATTGGGTTCACCGGGTTTGGATGAGAAGTCATCCATTTCGTTGTTGAGCAGAAAGCCTGCACCTTCAACGGCAATGCCGCTGCCGTAGGAAAAGTTAAGCGTGTAGGTATTGCTGACTACGTTGCCTTGTTTATCCCAGACCGTGAAATGAGTGGTCTGCGGACTTTCTTTTGGCAGATCAAGCCCTGGTGAGATCAATGGTGAGGGAGTGGCTTTGGCAAGGTCAATGGACTCGCGCAGAGTTGTGGCGTAATTGGCATCCAATAATTTCTCTACTGGCACATCGTAAAAATCCGGATCACCCAGGTATTTACTGCGGTCGGCGTAGGCGCGGCGCATTACTTCGGTAAGGGCGTGCAGGTAGGCGGCGCTGTTGTGGCCGAGTTTGTTCAGCTCCCAGCCTTCGAGAATATTGAGCATCTGGATAAGGTGAACGCCACCGGATGATGGCGGTGGCATAGAGGCGACTTGATAGCCACGGTAGCTGCCTGTTACCGGCTTACGCTCAACAACTCGATAGTTTTTCAGGTCCTCGTGGGTAATCAGGCCATTGCCGCGTTCCATTTCGTCAACAATCTGGTCGGCAACTTCACCCTCATAGAAACCCGCAGCGCCTTTTTTGGCAATCTGCTTTAACGTTTTGGCGAGGTCAGCCTGTATGAAGGTCTCCCCCTGCTGATAGCTGTCACCATCATCTTTCAAGAAGTATTTGGCCGATGCCGCGTGTTTGGCAAAGCGCTCCGAGCGGGATTCCAGCGACTGGGCCAGTGGATAGCCAACAACAAAACCTTGTTCGGCCAGCTCAATAGCTGGCTGGAGCACTTCTTTCAGGGGCAAGGTGCCGTACTTTTCCAGCACATGGGCAAAGCCAGCAACGGTGCCCGGTACTCCGGCGGACTTATGACTGAAACGGGCACGCTCTTCTACTACATTGCCCTCTTCGTCCTGGAACAGTTTGCGATAGGCCGCTGCCGGTGCCATTTCCCGATAGTCCAGAGCGATAGTACGGTCTTCCTCGGCGAGATAGACCATCATAAAGCCACCACCGCCGATATTACCCGCCTGCGGGAAGGTCACTGCCAAGGCAAATCCGGTAGCCACTGCCGCGTCTATGGCATTGCCGCCTTTGGCGAGAATATCCGCGCCCACATTACTGGCGATGGCATCGCGAGAGACCACCATCCCTGATTTGCTGATTACCGGGTGAGCCGAAACGCCGTAGTCGAGAATGGCTTTTTCGGCGCTGATAGCCGGCAGTGCTAGCAACATCAGCAGACAGGCTAATGAGGCTATAAAACCTTTGAAGGCAGCCAATCCAACTCTTTTTATAATCATCGTTCTCTTCCCATCCTTGCCACGAATTGCGTAAGAGTACCCCACGATAAAAAAGGGGGCAAAAAAACTGGCACTCTCGAAATCTCCTACTAGACTGAATTTATTGCTGTTGCTATTACCTACCCCCAAAGGTCGCAAAGCGACACACTCTAACGCCCGAGTCGGGCGTTTTTTTTAGAAGTTGGTTCATAACTACTGCGCTCGTTACGTTATGAAATGGCTTCTATGGCCTGCGAATACCTTTCAGGTTATCAAAGCTGATTCGACGGGCACTGTTGATAAAATCGCTGATATACGCAGACTCCCTGTCTTCCTCCCGAATCGCCGCATAGAGCGTGCGCCACAAACCACCTTCACCCAGTGAGCGCGCCTCGATAAAGCCGTTGCGCACGTATTCGGCCAACGCCCAGTTTGGCAGCGCCGCTACACCGCGGTTGCTGGCGACCAGCTGGGCAATCATCAGGGTCAACTCTGCTTTGCGAACTGCCCCAGGTGCAATACCAGCCGGAGTCAGGAAGTGGTTAAACACATCCATACGAGTCGGCTCCACCGGATAAGTAATCAAAGTCTGATCCTGAATATGCTTCGGCTGAATATAGGGCTCCGCTTTCAGAGGGTGGTCTTTGGCAATGGCGAGCATCACCTCATAGCGGAACAGCGGTTCGTAAGCGATCCCGTCCATAGGTTCAGGGTCTGAGGTGACCACCAGATCCAGTTCGCCTCGCTGCAACACTGGCAATGGCGCAAAGCTGAAGCCACTGCTCAGGTCTACCTCCACTTCCGGCCAGCTGTCGCGAAAATAGTTGATCGACGGCATCAACCAGTCAAAGCAGCTGTGGCAGTCAATGGACATATACAGACGCCCCACCTGGCCAGAGCTGATCTGTTTGAGGTCGCGCTCACCCTGCTCAATCAGCGGCAGAACCTGTTGCGCCAAATCCAGAAGGCGCTGCCCCGCTCCGGTCAGCTGCAACGGCCTCGACTTGCGCACGAACAGCGGCATACCGATACGATCTTCCACCTCTTTCAGCTGGTAGGACAATGCGGACTGGGTCAGGTGCAGCATTTCCGCGGCCTCCACCAGCGAACCGCCTTTGGCCAGTGCTCGAATAGTTCTGAGGTGTCTCAAATCAATCATAAATTTATCTCATGTTTAAATCTTAAAACTTGATTTGCACTCATGTTAGGTGAAATCCAGAATGGCGTCCATCGAAATATGAATAACACTAAATATGACTAACACAAGGGTGACCCATGACCATCACAACCCACAACCTTGGCTTTCCGCGAATTGGTTTAAAGCGGCAGCTAAAATTTGCCCAGGAAAGTTACTGGCAAGGAAAAATCACCCAGGACGAACTACTGGGAATCGGTGCTGAAATCCGTGCAGAAAACTGGCAACTACAAAAAGCCGCTGGCATTGACCTGATTCCGGTGGGCGATTTCGCCTGGTACGACCAAGTGCTCACCACCTCTGCCCTGCTTGGTGCGATTCCGGCTCGTCACCTGCCAGCCGACGGCAAAATTAATCTGGACACCTTGTTCCGCTGCGCTCGCGGTCAGGCACCGAGTGGAGATTGCTGCTCCGCCAGCGATATGACCAAGTGGTTTAACACTAATTATCACTACATTGTTCCTGAGCTAAGCGAAGATCAGCAGTTCAGTGTGCAGTGGACGCAATTGTTTGAAGAACTGGAGCAGGCACAGCAGCTGGGCTACAACGCAAAGCCGGTTTTGCTTGGACCGTTGAGTTACCTGTGGCTGGCCAAGTGCAGCGGCAATGAGTTCGATAAGCTGGCACTTCTGGAGCGACTTTTGCCAGTGTATGCAGATATTCTGAACCGCTTGGCCAGCAGCAATGTCGAGTGGGTACAGCTGGATGAGCCGATTTTGTCACTGGACCTGCCAGCTCAGTGGCAGCAGGCGTTTGAACGCAGCTATCACCAGTTGCAGCGCCGCGATATCAAGCTGCTGGTGGCCAGTTATTTTGGTGGTTACGGCAATAATCTCTACACCGCCAGCCGCCTGCCGGTTGCCGGCCTGCACCTCGATGCAGTGAGCGCCCCGGACGAGCTTGAAAAGCTTGCCGATCAGCTGCCACCACACAAAATTCTCTCTGTGGGTATCGTTAACGGTCGCAATGTCTGGCGCAATCATTTGAGTCAATCGGTAGCGCGACTCGAGGCAACCTATGCAAAGCTGGGTAATCGCCTGTGGATTGCCCCATCCTGTTCGCTGCTGCACAGCCCGATTGATCTGGATGTTGAGGAAAACCTTGATCCGGAAATTCGCAGCTGGCTGGCATTTGGCAAACAGAAACTCGCTGAGGTCAGCGCCATTGCCCAGGTGCTTTCCGGCAAAGGTGACGAAACTACTGCCACGCTGATTGCGACTGTCGATAAAATCGTTGAGGAGCGCAGCATTTCGCTTCGTGTTCACAACAGAGACGTCCAGCAACGCCTTCAGAAAATTGACCAGAGCTGGCTGCAACGCAGTGAGCCCTTTGCCAAACGCAGATCAAAGCAGATTACTCTGCCAGCATTCCCCACCACAACCATCGGCTCATTCCCGCAGACTGGTGAAATCCGGTCGATTCGACGCCGCTATCGCCAAGGTGATATCTCTGCCGCTGAATATCAACAGGTCATACAGAATGAAATTGCTTTTGCTATCGAGCGTCAGGAGCAAATCGGTCTCGACGTTCTGGTACACGGCGAAGCGGAACGCAACGACATGGTGGAATACTTTGGCGAACTGCTGCAGGGCTACGCATTTACCGCCACTGGCTGGGTACAAAGTTACGGCTCTCGCTGTGTAAAACCGCCGATTATCTACGGTGATGTACACCGTCCGGAGCCGATGACCGTTGAATGGATCCGCTACGCCCAGTCACTGACCGAAAAGCCGGTTAAAGGCATGCTGACCGGCCCGGTAACCATGCTGGGTTGGGCTTTCCCGCGCGAAGATATCAGCCGGGAAACCTGTGCCAGACAAATTGCCCTGGCACTGCGCGATGAAGTTGCCGACCTGCAAGCCGCTGGGATCAAAGTTATCCAGATCGACGAGCCAGCACTGCGTGAAGGTTTGCCGCTCAAGCAATCCCAATGGCCCGCTTACCTGCGGTGGGCTGTGGATGCGTTCCGTTTGAGCACTGCTGTGGCAGACTCAGCCACCCAGATACATACCCACATGTGCTACTCGCAATTCAATGACATTATCGAGGCTATCGCCGAGCTGGATGCCGATGTAATCACCATCGAAACCGCTCGCTCGGCAATGAAGCTGCTGCAGGCCTTTGAGGAGTTCACCTATCCCAATGAGATTGGTCCGGGGGTTTACGATATTCATTCGCCCAATGTGCCAACGGTTGACTCTATTGTTGAGCTGCTGAGCGAAGCCAGCCAACGGATTCCTGCCAGCCAACTCTGGGTAAACCCTGATTGCGGCCTGAAAACCCGTGGCTGGCCAGAAGTAGAAGCTGCACTGGTAAAAATGGTTGAGGCAGCAAAACAGGCGAGAGCTGAACTGGCTTAACTCTACTGCTCTACTATTCTACTGCGGGTAAGCGCTTTGGCATATTCGAATACGGGGTCGTTCTTGCGATCCCATATTCGTATACTCTTATGTATAGCCACTGCAAAATACCTGTCAGAGAACCAGCTGCCATGAACGATCTCGATTTTTACAGCATTAAAATATCACCGGCCTCCTGGGAAAAAGACTCCGAGCAACTGAAACGGATTCGCTTTACCGTCTTTGTCGATGAACAACAGGTGCCCTCTGAAATCGAGATTGATGAACACGACGCCGACAGCCACCACTGGCTGGCCTACAGCCCCGAGGGAGAGGCCATTGGCACCGCTCGCCTTGAAAGCAATGGAAAGGTGGGGCGCATGGCGGTGATGAAATCCCACCGCGGCAAAGGAATTGGTGCCGCACTTATGCGCCGGATTATTCTCGACGCCAGCGCCATGGGTATGACCAACCTGCACCTTCACGCCCAGTGCCATGCTCGCGACTTTTATCAGCAGTTCGGATTTGAACCTCACGGCGACATCTTTGACGAAGCAGGCATTGATCATATAGAAATGGCTATCGACCTCGGCAGTTATCGCCACCTTGCTGATAAAGACAGTTCAGTTCGCACAACGCTGGAAACTCCGAATCGTATCGCTGAAGAGTTGGGCACCCGGTTTGAAGAGGTAAACCGCCAGGTTATGGGCTACTTGCCCAGTCTGCATCTGGAGTATTTACGTGATTCCAGTCTGCTTGAGAATATCGCGCAATTCTGCCTTCGTCACCCACACTGCAAACTGCAGCTGCTGGTGGACAAAACTGATTTGGAACGGCGCAGCACTCCGGCAATTATTTCGCTCCAGCAAAAACTCAGCGAGCATTGTGAAATTCGTGTCACTACCAAAGACACACCGGAAAGTGACTTTTTTATAGTGTTTGATGAAGCGACCCTGTTTTCTCCAATCAATGAAAATGATTATGGTAGTGGCGTTTTAACCCTGAATTACCGCGCCAGATGCAGAACCCTGACTGATCAATTCAGAAGCCTATGGAATAACAGTGTTCAGCATCCAGCTACCAGGCATGTTCCACTCTGATTGAAAGCCCCAGATCAACCAGCGGCATTGCCTTTGCAGTAGTAAATGACTACCCTTGCCGCTTTTCCAAAAGCCGCGCCCATGTACCAATCAATTACCCTCCCCTATCGTCGTGATACCGAAGCCCTTTTTCTGGCTTTGCGTGACCTCGATGGAGCAGTCTGGCTGGACAGTGGTCTACAGGCGCCGCAAGTTGGTCGCTACGACATTATCACTGCCTGTCCGTCAGCTTTGATTGAAGTGTCTGCGCATGGCGATGCGTTTTTGGAGTTCGATGGTAGTCGCACGTCTCACAGTGGATGCCCTCTGGAATTGGCGCAATCGCTGATGGACAGCCTTCCACCCGCACCGGAAGATTTGCGTCGACTGCCTTTTTGCGGCGGCCTTGCCGGCTACATCAGTTATGACTTTGGCAAGCGTCTGGAGCAGGTAGCCAATGACAACCCCGTGGTTGCCCAACTTCCGCAATTACGCTTGGGGCTCTATCATTGGGCACTGATTGTCGATCACCAGGCACAACAGAGTCAGCTGATCTTTCTCGAGTCCTGCAACTCAGATACCCGTCAGGCTGTACTTGAACACCTGAATGGCGATAAAAGTGATCAGCAGTCATTCTCTTTGAAAGCACCATTCAGTCCTTCGCAAACAAAGCCGGATTACCTGAAAGCGATCGACCGGATTCACGAATATATCCGTTCCGGTGACTGCTATCAGGTGAATTACGCGCAGCACTTCAGCGCGCCCTGTGAAGGCGATCCACTCTCAGCCTACCTTCAGCTGAGACAGTCACTGCCCTCACCATTCAGTGCCTATATGGACTGGTGTAATGCAGATGGCCGCCAGCAAGCGGTGGTTTCACTTTCCCCTGAGCGATTGCTGGAAGTGAACGAGTCAGGCCGGGTTGAAACCAAGCCGATTAAAGGCACCATTAGGCGCGGGCAATCGGAAGCAGAAGACCAGGCCAATGCCCGGACCCTGCTCAACAGTGGCAAGGATCGCGCAGAAAACCTGATGATTGTCGACCTGTTGCGCAACGATCTGGGTAAATCCTGCCATCCCGGCAGCATTCGTGTACCCAAGCTGTTTGCGTTGGAAAGTTACGCAAATGTTCACCACCTGGTGAGTACGGTCACCGGTCAGTTGGATCAGGGAAGTACTCCCCTGCAGCTGTTACAAGGCTGTTTCCCAGGCGGCTCCATTACCGGAGCACCTAAACGTCGATCCATGGAAATTATTGAAGAGTTGGAACACCAGCAGCGTTCCATTTACTGCGGGACCATTGGTTACCTGAGCCACTGTGGCCGTATGGATACCAATATCGCCATTCGGACACTGGCGTTTGACGGGGACAAAATGCACTGCTGGGGAGGCGGTGGAATCGTCGATGAATCCGATGCCAACTCCGAATACCAGGAGTCACTGGACAAGGTTCAGGTGTTGATGAATACCCTCGAAGCGATGAAGGGCACATCTAAATAATGCACTTTTTCCGCGATAGCGGCGTTGGCATCGTACTCAACTCCTCATGTATACCACATACACTCCGGGTCTCCGTTCGCTGCCGCCTTGCACTCGCAAAAAATCACTATTATTAGAAGTACCCTACAAAGAAGCGACGGAGATCAGTAAACAGGAACATCGAGCCTGTTAATCATATTGTCCAGTTGTTCGCTGTTATGCTGAGCCAATAATTCCTCAACACAATCGCGAGTCAGGTGCGGCGCTAGCTGTTCGATAAATTTAAAGGTGAACTGCCGCAATCCACCGCCGCGCCACAGTCCTAGCCAGGCAGTGCAGGGCTTGAAAATATCATCTGCCGAAAGCACTTTTAGATCATTGTCTCGCTGGGGGTGATAAGCCAATGAAGCCATCAACCCAACCCCCATTCCTGCGCTGACATAGGTTTTCATTACATCGGTATCGGTGGCGGTACAGGCAAATCGGGGATTCAGGTTTTTCTCCTGAAAGGTCTTTTCTATCAAGGCGTGCCCGGCATAGCCGGCAGCGTAGGTAATCAACGGATACTCAGCCAGTTGCTCCAGGGTAATTTTACTGTGCTCGATCAACGGATGCTGGGATGGAACAAAAATACCCAACTTCCAGTGATAGCAAGGCAACAAAACCAGCTCATTGGAGACGTTTAATCCTGAGGAAGCCAAGGCCAGATCCACAGTTCCTTCTGACAGAAGTTCAGCGACACGATCGGGACTCGCCTGCTGGACACTCAGTGAAACCCGGGGGAATTGTTTACCGAATGAGTGCAGAATTTCAGGCAGTCGATGACTTGCCTGATTCTGGGTTACCGCAATATTTAACGCCCCCCTGTCCGGCTCATTAAACTCCTGTGCTTGCTGTTTGATTCCTTCAACCAGGTGAAGCACTTCGCCTGCCAGCTGCAGAATCTTCTCTCCCGCGGGGGTTATTTGTGTAAGGTGCTTACCATTGCGGGCAAATATCTCTACACCCAGCTCGTCTTCAAGCAGCCTGATCTGTTTGCTGATACCGGGTTGTGATGTGTAAAGGCACTGCGCTGTTGCAGATACATTCAGGTTGTTATGCGCCACTTCCCATATATAACGAAGCTGCTGTAGTTTCATGATCTACCTCAGTGTGCACGAATACCCTTATGCCGTCCGTAAGCTATAAAAGATACCGTTTCTATTACCTTTCAGAATAGAACTGAAAATCAACCTGCGCCAGAAAACCAATAAAAAGTGAGACTTTCTTTACTTCGTCAGCTCATTTGCAACGCCGTGGGGAACATGGCCGGTAGCCACATGGGGGCTGGCGGATTCACAGTGCTGCTGTTGATCATCAAAAAACACATCGGCACCATATGACTTTAGAAACTCACCTTTACTGAGTCCACCCAGAAACAGTGACTCATCAAGGCGTACATTCCAGTGTCGCAAAGTGCGCACCACCCTTTCATGAGCCGGGGCTGAACGAGCCGTAACCAGTGCGGTTCTTATTGGACATTCATCGGAGGGGAATTCGGATTGCAATCCCTGCAGGGCATGGAGGAAGTTTTTGAAAGGGCCGCCATTGAGTGGCTGCTTTGCCAACGCCACTTCGTTGTTGGTAAAGGCAGGCAAGCCTTCCTGCTTGTAAATGCGCTCTGACTCGTCGGAGAAAATCACCGCATCACCATCAAAGGCAAACCGAAGTTCATCGTCATTGGAGTTAGCGGTCTTTGAAGACATCAAGGTAGCTGCCGCAACACCATGACTCAAAGCACTGCGAACGTCTTCAGCGTGGGTTGACAGAAACAGGTGGCAACCAAACGCCGACACATATCGATATGGACTTTCGCCACCACAAAACGCTGCGCGCGTGATATTTAACCCGTAATGCTCGATAGAGTTAAAAATACGCAAACCGGTATCGGCCGAATTGCGAGACAGCAGGATAATTTCTACCCGCGGCTCACCACCAAGTTTTTCATTAATGCGAAGCAGTTTTTTTACCAGCGGAAAAGCTTCACCGGGTTCGAGCAGCTCGTCTTCGTGATCTATCTGGTACTGGGAGTACGCTGCCAGACCATCTGATTCAAAGACGTTATGGCTGTCGCTAAGGTTAAAAAGAACCCTGCTCGACAGTGCGATAACCAGTTTGTCGCCGTAATGTCCCGCCATAAAATGTGCTCCAAATAATGCCAACACTGTAAGTAAGGACAGTAATTGATGCAAACACTTCTTTGAATAAAGAGATTTGACAGGTAATAAAAAGCCGCCGGAACTTTATGGGTTCCGGCGGCCTGGAGGAATATTACTTATTGGAGTTGTTGACTGCTGCAACACCCATTACCGGATCAGGCTTATCGAAATAAGCTTGGGTCAGCTTGAAAATTACCGGGCTGAGCAATAACAACGCTATCAAGTTCGGGAATGCCATCAATCCGTTGAGAACACCTGCCAAGTCCCAAATGGTGTGCAGATCCATCATCGCTCCCAACGGAATAACCGCAACCCAATAGAGACGGAATACCACGATGGATTTAACACCAAACAGGAATTCGAAACAGCGTTCAGAGTAATAAGCCCACCCCAGAATGGTGGTGAAAGCAAACAGCAACAGTGCCACTGCAATTACATATTCACCACCCGGAATTGAGCTACCGAAGGCGGCAGAAGTCATATTCGCCCCCTGCTCGGCTCCACTCCAGGCACCGGTGGCAACAATCACCACACCAGTGATCGTGCATACAATCAGGGTATCAATAAAGGTACCCAGCATGGCGATAATACCCTGGCGCACCGGATTGTCGGTTTCGGCAGCAGCGTGTGCGATAGGCGCACTGCCCTGACCGGCTTCGTTCGAGAACAGGCCGCGCTCAACACCGCGCTGCATGGCGTCTTTTACAATGGCACCAGCAAAACCACCTACCGCTGCGGGGGGATCAAACGCAGAGGTAACGATAAAGCCAAGGGTCGGCAGCACCACATCGAAATGCATTACAAATACTATAAGACCCGCCAGAATATATGTGCAGGCCATAAAGGGTACCAATGCTCCAGCTACGTGAGCGATTCGTTTTACCCCGCCGATAATCACCATACCAACCAGGATCACCAGAATAATCGAGGTATAGAGCGGGTCTATACCAAAGGTTCCTTCCATGGCGTTGGCGATGGAATTGGCCTGCACCATATTGCCGGCACCGGTACCACCAAATGCACAAAAAATAGCGAACAAAACACCCATCCAGGCCCACTTCTTGCCCAAGCCATTCTTGATGTAGTACATCGGGCCGCCCACATGGCGTCCGTCTTCATCTACCTCACGGTATTTCACCGCCAGTACGGCTTCGGCAAACTTGGTAGCCATACCTACCAGGCCAGTCATCCACATCCAGAACAGCGCACCGGGACCGCCCACACCAATTGCTGTGGCAACACCGGCAATGTTACCGGTACCAATGGTCGCAGAAAGAGAAGTCATCAAAGCATTGAATGGGCTGATATCACCCTCGCCTTCTCGCTTGCGGCCGATAAAGAGTTGCCTGAAGGCATAACAGATTTTACGAAGTGGCATCAGCTTCAAGCCAACGGTCAGGTAAAGCCCGGTACCGATCAGCAAGAACAGCATCACTGAACCCCAAACCCACTCGTTAAGCTGAGCAATTATCTGGGCAACATCAAAGTCCATCACAATCCCCTGTTGTTATATATGTATGGCCGGCGTTCAAGGCGCCAGGCACTTGTTATAGATTCAAATTTTGTCGCTGGGCGAAGAGCCCGAAAATACCACCAGTATGAATAAATACTACGTCCTCACCGGCTTTGTACTGACCTTTTTTAATCTGCTGTATCAAGCCATAAAACGCTTTTCCGGTATAGACTGGATCGAGCAAAAGCCCTTCTGTTCGGGCAACTTTAGCGATCAAATCAAAAACCGGTTGTGTTGCTTTCCCATAACCGGGACCAATGTAGTCGTCGTTGGTATGGATACTAAGAGACGACAACCAGGATGGATCAGCAGCACCGTACAGCTGCTGCCAATCATCGATATCAGCCCTGACCTTGCTTTGGAAATAGGCAGTATCATCCGAAACCGCCATGCCAATTACCGGCAAAGACGGGTCAACAGCATCCGCAATGCCCACAGTCAATCCGGCCTGGGTTCCCCCTGAGCCAGTAGCACAAATTACCGCAGTGGGTGTAATCCCAGCCAGATTAAAGTCTTCAGCCAGCTCCTGTGCACAGCCAATATAGCCCCACAAACCCACACCATCGCTCCCCCCCGTTGGGATTGATAATGCTTTACGCCCTTGTTTGCGGTAGTGCTCTTCCCACTCTGCAAACAGCTCCGGTAAACGAGCAAAATACTCTTTGGGGGCGTAGTGACTGATTTCTGCGCCGGCGAGATGATCCAGCAACAAATTACCATCCAGAGCTTCTGGCTCGCCTCGCAAAATCAGCCTGACTTTGAGGCCCAACTGGGCGCCTAAAAGTGCAGTTGCACGACAGTGATTGGATTGAACGCCACCGCTGGTGATCAAGGTGTCGTAACCTTCATCAAGGGCTTTCGCCAGTGTGAACTCCAGTTTGCGCACCTTGTTGCCAGAAAGGCCGCAGCCGGTCATATCATCCCGCTTGACCCAAATTCGAGGCCCACCCAATTCAGCGGACAGACGCGTGAGTAGTTGCAACGGAGTATTCCGTTGAGCCAGTGAAAGGTGTTTTGGAAGACTAATCATAGAAAGAATAAGAAAAGGCGGCACTAGCCGCCTTTTTCATTTAGATCTGCTTGATAGTGCCTTTAGGCAGAACAGCATGAACTGCAGCCTTCTGGAACTTCATCTCAACACCATCCGCAATCTCAACAACCACGTAGTTGTCATCTACCTTCTTGATGGAGCCAAGCATACCGCTGGTCATTACCACTTCATCGCCTTTGCCAAGAGCAGAGACCAGAGCCTGGTGCTCTTTCTGACGCTTGCGTTGAGGGCGAATGATCAGGAACCAGAAAATCACAAAAATAATAATGAACGGCAAAAAGCCCATGAAGCCACCTTGTGGCTGGCCAGCGGCAGGTGCTGCGTGAGCAGCAGGAATCAACCAATCCATACAGTTCTCTCTTAGAGTCGACAGTTCAAAAAATTAAGCCCGACACTTTAGCGTTTGAACGGCTCGCAGTCTATATGCGAGCGAAAAAACTGGCTTAATATATTAATTTAATAAATTTATTTAACCCTATGAATTTAAAGGTTTTCCTCAAGCCAGGCCAGCAGGTCATCGTGATGGGTTTTGGTTTTGAACTTATCCATCACATGCTTCAGGCGACCATCTTTACCAATGATAAAGGTGGTGCGCAATATGCCATCAAATTCACGTCCCATAAATTTCTTGGGCCCCCAGGCACCGTATTTGTCGGCAATGGCGTGATCCTCGTCTGACAACAGGTCGAAATTAAGTTCATCGCGCTCAATGAATTTAGCCAAGCGCTTGGGCGCATCCGGGCTTACCCCCAACACCACCACATCATGCTTATCCAGCTCCGCCTGAGTATCGCGCAAGCCACAGGCCTGGGTCGTACAACCCGGCGTCATGGCCTTGGGGTAGAAATAAAGAACGACGTTCTTTTTATCACGAAAATCTTTCAGGCTGACTTTTTCTTCATTCTGGTTGAGCAAGGTGAAAGCCGGAGCCATATTGCCCACTTTTGGAAATGCCATGATTTCTCCTTCAAAGCACTGGATTTGTATGCGTTCATTCTAACGGCCAGTGCACTAAAGTGAAGAGAGAAGTGAAGCGAAAAGCACTAAAACTCTCGCTGACAGGGAAACTCATGAATGGAACGCAAGCCCGTTTCTCTCAGCAACTGCTGCAACACAGAGTTTTCACGCTCATTGAGAAAAGTACCAAGATTGATACTGTGCCCCTCTCCGGCTATCAACAATCTCGGCGGATCGGTAAAGCGTTGAGGCGCCTCAACCAGGAACCTCGCCTGATCACGATTGAGAACGACCCGGCAATGCCAATGTGCTACTACGATCTTTGATGGCCCAATCACCACCAGCTGATGACTGTGAAGACGCTTCAGCAGCCAATACATAGCCACACTCAACAATATGAATTCAAGCAGGAAAAACGGTAACGTCACCCAGGCTCCAGCAATGGCAAATCCAACTCCCAGTATTAGCGATACCAGAAATACGGCAGCCAACATCTGCACATTACCGCGAGTGCTCATCGAGCGATTAGGGGCGATCAGAATTCGACCACAGTGCCCATCCGACGTCATCATGGCTCTAATCATCAGACCACTCCCAGTGAGATAATCCTATTTCAAGTGTAGACAATATCTACGGATGCGAGTCGATCAGAAAAAAATATGAATTTCCCCTAAAGATTTAATTGTCCCTGTCGCTACTGAGGTTGAGATGGATTATTTCTAATGGCACGAAGATGCCTTGAATACAAACTGGCAACCGGAATTTTATTATGAAACTCAAGACCCTTTCAGCAGCCGCACTCCTGTCATCCCTACTGCTCGGCTCTTACAGCACACCCTCTTTTGCTGAAGAACTGGAGCCTGTGAATGATTTCAGGCTTGAGTATCCCAGACGCGCACTGCAGAGGGGCATTGAGGGCTATGTTGAGATCAAGTACTCAGTCGACGATGAAGGCAAAGTTGTGGATGTAGAAATTCTTGATTCCCAACCTGCAAAGGTCTTCGACAAGGCAGCAACTAAAGCTGTTACACGTCTGAAATACCCAAAAGGCAGCGCCACCTCAGAAATCGTCAAGAAAATTCAATTTAAGCTGCAGTAATCCTTAGGCAATCGCTACTGCTATCTGCACGAGATTTTGTGCACCAGGGACGGTGCGCAGAACACCTCAACTTCATCAGCCCGTTTCTGGTCACCAAACGTGGAGCATCACCCCGTTTATTGGTAACATTCGCGCCGGAATAAACGCGTACAGCACAACCATTGTGGAGACTGCAATGAAACTTGAGTATTACATTATCCGCGGCCGCGGCGTAGACGGTTTGAAGTTCCAGCTGGCCAAGCTGGAAGACGAAACCGGCAATGACTATAAAGGCCAGTACGATATGGCTCGCCACTTCAGCTCTGTAGACGAACTTCAAAACTACATTGCTGACGAAGTGGTTAAAAAGCCACTGAGCGAGCTGTCCATCAAAGCCATGGACATCTGATCACTCTTCAAAAGAGTATTCAGAAACAAAAAAGGAGCCAGATGGCTCCTTTTTTGATGCACTGACTTTTTACTCAGGCCGAATCAAACCAGCAGTTTGATCCCGTAGTACAGGTATCCAGCACTCACCACAGCAACTACTGTTGTGATCAGCTTGGATGGAATGCCAAACTTCTTGGAGTAATCCCCTTCAATTTGCCATCCAGCCAACACTGAGTTCAGGCAGGCAAATACCAGAGTGATCAAGGCATAGATCTGGAAAGTCGAGTTATTGACCAATGCGGTTACAGCCTCGTAGCTGAACTCAGTAGTCAACAACAGCTTCAGCAACACGATACCAAACAGCACGAACAGAGCATTGCTAACGCGCTGAAAAATCCACTGACGAACGCCATTCATTACGCCCATACCAATACTCCCGCCAGAACGCTCAATACCACGCCACCGATGATGGCTACCCAAGAGATCGCTTTACCGCCCGGCAAGTCTTCACAAAATCCAAAGTCCTGAATAATGTGCTTGGCAGTGCCCAGACAGTAGTAACCAAAAGCGGTCAGAAATCCCCAACTCAGGAATTGGATCAGGAAGTTGCCTGCCAACAGATCCTTGAGGGAAGCGAAGCTCTCTTGAGACTCCACCGCCATGCACAGACCAGCCAGCAAAAAGCCCAGGCCAATCCAGCTGATAACGCCGGTAATACGATGCAAAATGGACGCAATCGCGGTAATTGGGAACTTAACCGTACCCAAATCGAGATTGACAGGTCGACTGTTGTTCATTTGTTTTCCTCAAACTGCGCACGCTTGGCGTGCCTTCCCCACGGAGGCCGGCATTTTACCAATCACGACCGCCAATGGACACCCATAAATTGCCTTTGCGAAGATCAAATAGGCTTATTTTGCCAGAACGGCTTGCAGCCACTGGCTGATATCATTGATTTCCGGCAGGCTGACATTGTGCTCAATACGATAATCCCGGTACTCAACGGAATAACCGCGCTCCGCCAGCAAATCAGCAGCCTTGCGACCCAGCGACACTGGCACAACAGGATCCATAGTGCCGTGCATTATCTGTATCGGCAGCGACTCATTGGCAGATGCTGCCTGAATGGTGTTATTGGTCGCAAAATACGTTGAGAGCGCCAACAAGCCAGCCAGGGGTTGCGGATACGTCAGGGCACACTGATAGGCAACCGCCCCACCCTGCGAAAACCCGGCGATAACAATTTTAGAACTCGGAATACCTCGTTCAAGCTCACGATCAATCAGCTGACTGATTGCCTCAGCAGAAGCAAACAACTGGGCCTCATCCACCTTGCGCTCAACATCCATTTCAAGAATGTCGTACCACGCCGGCATGATGTAACCACCGTTGATGGTTACCGGAATCTCCGGCGCATGGGGAAAGATAAAGCGAACTGGCATTTCTGCAGGCAGTTTCAGCTCCGGCACAACCGGCTCAAAATCATGGCCATTGGCACCAAGGCCATGCAGCCAAATCACCGACGCCACTGGATTGGCACCGGTTTCCACTTCAATATATTTCAATTCAGACATTGCTTTTCCGCAGGGTGCGCTGTGCGCACCAACAATTACAATTCAGATACAAAGTCAGTTACAAAAAAGGCAGCCCGAAGGCTGCCTTTTTAGCGTCAGACGTCCGACGTGCGACGTCCGACCAAAAATTACCAACCGGTAACTTCTTTCAGTGCCTGACCAATGTCAGCCAGACTGCGAACAGTCTTAACACCAGCGTCTTGCAGGGCAGCAAACTTCTCATCTGCAGTACCTTTACCACCAGAGATGATGGCACCAGCGTGACCCATACGCTTACCGGCAGGAGCGGTAACACCAGCGATGTAGGATACAACCGGCTTGGTTACGTTCGCTTTGATGTAGGCAGCAGCCTCTTCTTCAGCGGTACCACCGATTTCACCAATCATTACGATGGCTTCGGTTTGCGGATCGTTCTGGAACATCTCCAGAATGTCGATGAAGTTGGAGCCCGGGATCGGGTCGCCACCAATACCAACACAGGTAGACTGACCAAAGCCGAAGTCGGTAGTTTGCTTAACCGCTTCGTAAGTCAGGGTACCAGAGCGGGAAACGATGCCCACTTTGCCCGGCAGGTGGATGTGACCTGGCATGATGCCGATCTTGCACTCGCCCGGGGTGATAACACCCGGACAGTTTGGGCCGATCAGGCGTACGCCCAGCTCGTCACACTTAACTTTACACTCCAGCATGTCCAGAGTCGGAATGCCTTCAGTGATACATACGATCAGCTTGATACCCGCGTTGGCAGCTTCCAGGATGGAATCCTTACAGAAAGGAGCCGGAACGTAGATAACAGAAGCTTCTGCGCCAGTGGATTCAACAGCTTCTTTCACAGTGTTGAATACCGGCAGACCCAGGTGAGTCTGGCCGCCTTTGCCCGGAGTTACACCACCAACCATTTTGGTGCCGTAAGCAATGGCTTGTTCAGAGTGGAAAGTACCCTGAGCGCCAGTGAAACCCTGACAGATTACTTTAGTGTCTTTGTTGATCAATACGCTCATCTTATTTCTCCCCTGCAGCAGCTTTAACCACTTGCTGAGCAGCGTCGGTCAGGCTGGTGGCCGCGATGATGTTCAGGCCGCTCTCGGCCAGTACTTTGGCACCCAGTTCGGCATTGTTACCTTCCAGGCGAACAACAACCGGTACTTTAACGCCCACTTCTTCAACTGCACCGATCACGCCCTCGGCGATCAGGTCACAGCGTACGATACCGCCGAAGATATTGATCAGAACCGCTTCAACGCTGTCATCAGACAGGATGATCTTGAAGGCTTCGATAACGCGCTCTTTGGTCGCGCCACCACCAACGTCCAGGAAGTTGGCTGGCTGGCCACCGTGCAGCTTAACGATGTCCATGGTGCCCATCGCCAGACCGGCGCCGTTCACCATACAACCGATGTTACCTTCCAGAGCTACGTAGTTCAGGTCCCACTGGGCAGCGTGAGCTTCACGAGCATCTTCCTGAGAAGGATCGTGCATCTCTTTCAGGCCTTTCTGGCGGTACATAGCATTGCTGTCGATTACCAGCTTGGCATCCAGACAGTGCAGGTTGCCTTCGTCGGTGATAACCAGCGGGTTGATCTCCAGCAGAGCCAGGTCTTTGTCCTGGAACATTTGCGCCAGACCCAGGAAGATCTGGGTGAACTGCTTGATCTGAACGCCTTCCAGACCCAGTTTGAAAGCCAGTTCGCGAGCCTGGTAAGGCTGAGCGCCTACCAGCGGATCGATTTCGGCTTTAAGGATTTTTTCCGGAGTCTCTTCAGCAACTTTCTCGATCTCTACACCACCTTCGGTAGAGGCCATGAATACGATGCGACGAGTAGAACGGTCAACTACTGCACCCAGGTACAGTTCGTTGGCGATGTCAGTGCAGGTTTCAACCAGAATGCGGCTAACCGGCTGACCATTGGCGTCTGTCTGGTAAGTTACCAGGTTCTTGCCCAGCCACTGCTTGGCGAAAGCTTCCACTTCTTCAGTAGTAGAAACCAGTTTTACACCACCGGCTTTACCGCGACCACCTGCGTGAACCTGGGCCTTAACAACCCACATGTCACCACCGATCTCTTTTGCTGCAGCCACTGCTTCAGAAGCAGTTTCACAAGCAATACCCTTGGAAACAGGCAGGCCATATTCGGCGAACAGCTGCTTACCTTGATACTCGTGCAAGTTCATATCGTCAAATCTCTGTTGAACGTGAGATGGGAGACGAGAGACACAAGATAAAAGGCAAATGATTTGCCCTTAACCTCAGACCCCTCAGCTCTCGAATAAAAACGGCGGGCATTCTACACAAAATATGCAGAGCTACCCACCCTTACCCTATATGCGATTAACGCTTTTTGCGGTTAGGCATATGAATGGCGTGACCGTGTACTGCCAACGCCGCTTCTTTTACCGCCTCAGAGAAGGTCGGGTGACCGAATACAGTCATACCGATATCTTCTGCACTGGAGCCAAACTCCATGGCAATAGCTACCTGCTGAACCAGATCAGATGCACTTGGGCCCACAATGTGGCAACCCAGAATGCGATCGGTTTCGGCATGAGCAATGATTTTCACCATACCTTCGGCACAATCCGCAGCAACTGCGCGACCAATGGCGACAAACGGGAAGGTTCCCACGTTGTACGACTCACCGGATTGCTTGAGCTGCTCTTCGGTTTGACCGACAGAAGCAATTTCCGGATGGGTGTAGATCACGTTAGGGATGATGTCGTAGTTCATCGCAGTCTTTTGACCGGCGATGCGCTCGGCAACCATTACACCCTCTTCAGAGCCCTTGTGAGCCAGCATCGGGCCGCGAACCACGTCACCAACAGCCCATACACCCGGGGCATTGGTTGAGCAGTAGTCGTCGACGAAGATTGAACCGCGCTCGTCCAGGTTTACACCACAATCCGGGGCCAGCAGGCCTTCAGTGAACGGGCGACGACCCACACAAACGATCAGCTTGTCGAAAGTCTCTTCTTTGGTGCCTTCAGCAGTTTCGTAAGTTACAGTCACTTGACCATCTTTAACTTCGCTGCCGGTTACACGGGCGCCCAGACGAATGTCCAGCCCCTGCTTCTTGAAGATTTTCTGGGACTCTTTGGCGATCTGCTTGTCCATCATCGCCAGGAAGTCTGGCAACGCTTCCAGCAGAACCACTTCTGAACCGAGGCGTTTCCACACGGAGCCCAACTCCAGGCCAATAACACCAGCACCGATTACACCCAGGCGCTTCGGCACTTCCTGCAGCTCAAGAGCGCCAGTGGAATCGATGATTACATCGTTATCAATCGGGGCAACCGGAATGTTGATCGGGTTGGAGCCGGTAGCAATGATTACATTGTCCGCTTCCAGAGTCTGCACAGTACCGTCAGCAGCGGTAACTTCGACCTTGCGACCAGCCAGCAGCTTGCCGCTGCCGAAGATGGAAGTTACGCCGTTGGCTTTAAACAGCTGGGAGATACCGCCAGCCATCTGGGCAACAACCTTGTCCTTGCGGGCGATCATTGCCGGAACATCGATTTTGGGTTCACCCAGTTCGATACCGTGCGCCTTGAATGCGTGAGCGGCATCGTGGAATTTATGGGAGCTGTCCAGCAGCGCCTTGGACGGGATACAACCTACGTTCAGGCAGGTACCACCGTTAACACCTTTACCATCTTTCTGCCACTTCTCAACACAGGCGGTTTTCAGGCCAAGCTGGGCTGCACGAATAGCAGCCACGTAACCGGCCGGTCCGGAGCCGATAACAATTACGTCGAATTTATCAGACATTTTTATACCTATATCAATAAGTTACAGATTAAATTTCAAGCAGAATCTTGGCTGGATTTTCAATCATTTCCTTGATCGCCACCAGGAACTGAACAGCCTCTTTACCGTCAATCAGACGGTGATCGTAAGAGAGCGCCAGGTACATCATCGGGCGAATCACAATCTGGCCATTCTCAACCACCGGACGCTCCTGAATGCTGTGCATACCCAGGATCGCGGTTTGTGGCGGGTTAAGGATTGGCGTAGACAGCAGAGAACCGAACACACCACCATTGGTGATAGTGAATGTACCGCCAGTCATCTCTTCAATAGTCAGCTTGCCGTCGCGTGCTTTGCCACCGAGCTCAGCAATTTTAGCTTCAACATTGGCGATGCTCATTTGATCGGCGTCACGCAGAACCGGAACTACCAGACCGCGCTCAGTAGAAACTGCAACACCGACGTCCTGATAACCGTGATAAACAATGTCGTTACCGTCGATAGAGGCGTTTACAGACGGGAAACGCTTCAGCGCTTCAACCGCAGCGCGAACAAAGAAGCCCATAAAGCCAAGACGGGTGCCATCGTGAATCTTGGCAAACTGGTCCTTGAACTGACTGCGCAGATCCATCACACGATGCATGTCCACTTCGTTGAAGGTGGTCAACATGGCAGTGTTCTGGGAAACCTCCAACAAGCGGTCGGCAATACGAGAGCGCATACGAGTCATTGGAACGCGCTTCTCTACACGATCGCCGGCCAGAGCGGCCATTGGCTCTGCAGAAGCAACTGGTGCAGGCGCTGCGGGAGCAGCCGGAACCTGATAAGCAGCTACATCTTCCTTGGTAACCAGGCCATTTTTGCCGGTACCCGGAACTACTTGAGGATCAATGCCGCGCTCCATAGCCATTTTGCGAGCTGCAGGGCTAACTGCTTTCTCACCGCTGGCAGCGGGAGCTGCTTCAGGGGCAGATTCTGCAGCAGGTGATGCAGCCGGAGCATCAGCAACTGCACCAGCTTCAATGCGGGCAATCACTTCATTACTCAGAACCGTGTCGCCCTCAGCTTTCAGGATTTCTTTCATAACGCCGTCGGAGGGCGCAACGACTTCGAGAACCACCTTGTCGGTCTCGATGTCCACCAGCAGGTCATCGCGCTTGACGGCTTCGCCAGGCTGCTTGTGCCAAGTGGCAATGCTGCCCTCTTGCACAGATTCAGGGAATGTCGGGGCCTTGATTTCGACTGACATCGTATTTTTTCCTTAAGGAGGTTCGCTTAGTTAGTCTTTAATGCTTCGTTAATGAAGCGCTGCTGTTCTTCCAGGTGGGTCGACATGTAACCCGCTGCCGGTGCAGCTGAAGCTTCACGTCCCACATAATCGAGATAAATACCCGGGTAGCTCTCCGCCAGAACACGACGCATATGGTGCTGGCTGTTGTACCACGCTCCCTGGTTGACTGGCTCTTCCTGACACCAAACCACGGATTCCAGGTTCTCGTAACGCGCCAGTACTGCTGACAGCGCCTCATCCGGGAACGGATAGAGTTGCTCGATGCGCACAAAGGCGACATCCTGCTGTTCGCGCTCCATGCGCTCTTCCAACAGATGGTAGTAGACCTTGCCACTACACATTACCAGGCGTTTGACCTTGGCAGGATCAACTTGGGCATCATCAATCACTGGCAGGAACTCACCATTAGCCAGCTCTTCCAGTGAGGAAGTCGCAAGTTTGTGACGCAGAATCCATTTCGGGCTCATGACCACAAGCGGACGACGCATCGGACGAACTGCCTGACGACGGAGCATGTGGAATACCTGGGCCGGAGTCGTAGGAATGCACACCTGAATATTGTGCTCAGCACAAAGCTGCAGGTAACGCTCCAGACGCGCTGAAGAGTGCTCAGGCCCCTGCCCTTCGTAACCGTGTGGCAACAGCATTGTCAGGCCACAGAGGCGACCCCACTTGTGCTCACCGGAGGTAATAAACTGGTCAATAACAACCTGGGCACCGTTGGCAAAGTCACCGAACTGGGCTTCCCAGATCACCAAACCATTCGGCGTGGTTGTGGCATAGCCGTATTCAAAAGCCAGTACCGCCTCTTCCGACAACAGAGAATCGTAGATATCGAAGCGCGGCTGATCATCTTTGAGGTGGCACAACGGAATATAAGCGTTACCGTCTTTCTGGTTGTGAACCACGGCATGACGATGCGAGAAGGTACCGCGACCAATATCCTGGCCGGTCATTCGCACCATGTAACCCTGCTCAAGCAAGGTGGCGTAAGCCAGCAATTCTGCCATACCCCAGTTCAGAGGCAACGCACCACCCGCCATCTTGCGGCGGTCATCGTAAATTTTGCCTACCTGACGTTGAATAACCACACCTTCCGGTACCTGGCTGATACGATTGGCAATCTCCTGCAAAGCGTGCATGTCGTAGCCAGTATCACCCTCTGCAGTCCAGTCATGACCCAGGTAAGGGGTCCAGTCGACATGGAGCTTCTCGTTCGGTTCAACCACAAGGTTATGAGTTACGTGCTCACCATTATCCAGCGCTGAACGGTAGGTGTTCAGGTAATCAGTGGATTCCGCCTCACTAATCACACCTTCAGAGACCAGTTGCTCAGCATAGATGGCGCGAGTGGTTTTGTGACCGCGAATCTTTTTGTACATCAACGGCTGGGTTGACGACGGCTCATCAGTCTCGTTGTGGCCACGGCGACGGTAGCAAATCAGGTCGATAACGATGTCTTTCTTGAACTCATAGCGGTAATCCATTGCCAGTAAAGTGGCAAACATCACTGCATCCGGATCATCGCCGTTAACGTGAATGATTGGCGCCTGAACCATTTTTGCAACATCGGTACAGTATTCAGTAGAGCGCGCATCATCCTGACGGCTGGTGGTAAAGCCCACCTGATTATTCAGAATGATATGTACCGAGCCACCGGTCTTGTAGCCGCGAGTCTGGGACATCTGGAAAGTTTCCATCACCACACCCTGACCGGCAAACGCCGCATCACCGTGGATCAGGATAGGTACTACCTGACGCCCTTCCGGATCATCGCGTCGATCCATACGGGCACGACAGGAACCTTCCACTACCGGGTTGGCAATTTCCAGGTGCGACGGGTTAAACGCCAATGCCAGGTGAACTTCGCCACCCGGAGTCATAACGTTGGAAGAGAAGCCCTGGTGGTACTTTACGTCACCGGAGGTATTGACCAGCTTCTTGCCTTCAAACTCTTCAAACAGTTTGGCGGGGTTTTTACCCAGCACGTTAACCAAAACGTTCAGGCGACCGCGGTGGGCCATGCCCATCACAATCTCTTTGGCACCGTATTCACCCGCGCGACGAATCAAACCGTCCAGCATCGGGATCAGGCTCTCGCCTCCTTCCAGACCAAAACGCTTGGTACCCGGATACTTTGAGTCGAGGTGCTTTTCCAGACCTTCTGCTGCGGTAAGACGCTTTAATACATCAATGCGAGCTGCGTCGTCGTAACTTGGACGGGAGCGCACGCTTTCGAAACGCTGCTGCAACCAACGCTTCTCGGTGAGGTCGGTTATGTACCCTACCTCCGGGCCGATACTGCCACAGTAGGTTTTCTCAAGTACGTCGATAATTTCGCGCAGAGTGGCTTCCGGCTTACCCATAAACAGCGAGCCGGTCTGGAATGTAGTATCCAGGTCTGCCGTGGTAAGGCCGTGGAATTGCAACTGCAAGTCAGGAGCGCCAGCGCGCTTCTGAAGCGCCAACGGATCCAGCTTGGCCTTGGTGTGGCCACGTGAGCGATAAGCGGCAATAAGCTGCAGGACTTTTACCTGCTTGCGCTCGTGCTCAATATTTATACCGCCGGAGCCGGGTGCAGGAGCCATACGTGCCTTACGTCGGCCAAGCAGCTCGAAGTGCTGCTGAATGGTCGCGTGAGAAGTATCGGGACCAGCGGCCCCATCTACACGTGGCAGAGAATCAAAGAAAGCGCGCCATTCATCGGCAACGCTATTGGGATCATGTATGTACTGCTCGTAGAGCGCTTCCACATAGTCAGCGTTACCACCGGAAAAGTGGCTGCTGCGGAGAAATTGCTCCATGATGCTGTCTGGCATCTTTTCGGTTTCCTTTACGGATAAAATCAAAGGTGTGTCGGTAAAAACCTGACACACCTGTTACTCAAATAATCTAGTTCCGTTACGCCTACTTGTCGGTTCCTTATCAGGCCCTATTTGACAATAGCATATGGCGGATATGGCCGATGGCGCGAGTTGGGTTCAGGCCTTTTGGACACACTGATACACAGTTCTGGATGCCCTGGCAGCGGAACACGCTGAACGGGTCGCTCAGGTTCTCCAGACGTTTGGCAGTTTCGGTGTCGCGACTGTCCGCCAGGAAGCGGTAGGACTGCAGCAAGCCGGCCGGGCCAATAAATTTGTCCGGGTTCCACCAGAAAGATGGGCAGGAGGTGGAACAGCAGGCACACAGAATACACTCGTACAGGCCGTCGAGCTTTTCACGCTCTTCGGGTGACTGCAGACGCTCAATGCCGGATACCGGGGCACTGTTCTGCAAATATGGCTCAACTTTTTTGTACTGGTCATAGAACTGGCTCATATCAACAACCAGATCACGAATCACTGGCAGGCCAGGCAGAGGACGCAGGATAAGCTTGCCTTTTGGCGCAGCTTCAGAAAGCGGCATGATACAAGCCAGGCCGTTCTTGCCATTGATATTCATACCATCAGACCCACACACACCTTCACGGCATGAGCGGCGGTAAGCCAGGGACTGGTCCTGGGCTTTCAGCAACTCCAGAACATCCAGCACCATCAGGTCGCGACCCTGGGTGTCGAGCTCGTAGCTCTTCATATAAGGAGCGCTATCGGTCTCAGGGTTGTAGCGGTAAATTTCTACTTTCAACATGCTCATTATTCTCGGCTCCCCAAATCAGTAGGTACGCGCTTTCGGCTTGAAGGTATCGACAGTCTTCGGAGTGAAGTTCACGTCACGCTTGGCAACGCGCTTGTCGGCCGGGAAATACAGGGAGTGACACAACCAGTTCTCGTCATCACGATCCTGGAAGTCGTCGCGGGCGTGAGCACCGCGTGATTCTTTACGCTCTTCTGCGGCAATCGCAGTCGCTTCAGCTACTTCCAACAGGTTTTGCAGTTCCAGCGCTTCGATACGAGCGGTGTTGAACGCAGAGCTCTTGTCGTCCAGGCGAACGTTCTCAATGCGAGTACGCAGCTCAGCCAGCTTCTTGATGCCTTCCTGCATGTAATCGCCACGACGGAATACACCAAAGTGGTTTTGCATGATGTTTTGCAGTTCAGTGCGCAGCTCGGCAGCAGACTCACCTTCAGTTGAACCGTTCACCTTATTCAAACGAGCCATAGCCGCTTCAATATTGGCATCGGTTGCATCAGTCAGCTCAATACCTTCACGCAGTTGTTTCTCGATAAACAGACCAGACGCGCGACCAAATACAACCAGGTCAAGCAGTGAGTTACCACCCAGACGGTTTGCGCCGTGCACAGAAACACAAGCCACTTCACCACAGGCGTAGAATCCTGGAACAACAACATCGTTGCCATTTTCATCGTGAGTCAGCGCCTGGCCGTTAACATTGGTTGGAATACCACCCATCATGTAGTGACAGGTTGGAACAACCGGAATTGGCTCTTTAGCCGGATCGACGTGGGCAAAAGTTTTGGACAGCTCACAAATACCTGGCAGACGGCTGTTGAGAACTTCTTCACCGAGGTGGTCGAGCTTCAGGAACACATGGTCCCCTTTCTCGCCACAACCGCGGCCTTCGATAATCTCCAGAGTCATGGAGCGAGCAACAACATCACGGCTCGCCAGATCTTTGGCGTTTGGCGCGTAACGCTCCATAAAGCGCTCGCCATCTTTATTGACCAGGTAACCACCCTCACCACGACAACCTTCAGTAACCAGCACACCGGCGCCGGCAATACCGGTCGGGTGGAACTGCCACATTTCGATATCCTGAACCGGGAACCCGGCACGCAGGGCCATACCAACACCGTCACCAGTGTTGATGTGGGCATTGGTAGTAGAGGCGTAGATACGGCCCGCACCACCAGTAGCAAATACAGTGGCTTTGGACTTCACATAAACCACTTCACCATCTTCAATATTGATGGCGATAACACCAACCACAGCACCGTCGTCATTTTTAACCAGATCAACGGCAAACCACTCATTCAGGAAGGTGGTGTTATTTTTCAGGTTGTTCTGATACAGAGTGTGCAGCAGCGCGTGGCCGGTACGGTCAGCAGCAGCACAGGTACGGGCAGCCTGGCCACCCTCACCAAAATTCTTGGATTGGCCACCGAATGGACGCTGGTAGATACGACCCTCTTCGGTACGGGAGAACGGAAGCCCCATGTGCTCCAGCTCAAAAACAGTTTCCGGGCCAACCTGACACATATATTCGATAGCGTCCTGATCGCCAATGTAGTCAGATCCCTTAACGGTATCGTACATGTGCCAGCGCCAGTCATCGTTGGGATCAGCACTTGCGATCGCGCAAGTGATACCGCCCTGGGCTGATACGGTGTGAGAGCGCGTTGGAAAAACCTTGGTAATTACCGCAGTTTTAAAACCGGATTGCGCCATTTGCAGTGCGGCACGCATGCCTGCGCCGCCACCGCCAACCACAATACCGTCGAAGGAGATGGTTCTTATATCAGCCATGGGTTCTGTTTCCCCTCAGAATACGATCAAGAGTAGAGACTACAGTGATACCAGGTAGCGCAAACAAACCGGCATCGAACGCCGATTTTGAACATTTTTGTTGCATCTTGGTTAACAACTAAATGACCACCTGATCCACTAAAGAATTCGTGGGCCGACCAGTTAGTGACCAGCCCTGTAAAAAGCGCCGTGATTATAGGTTTCTTGATAGTCGATTACAAATCCACAAGGCCATGAATTTCAGTTATTCCCAAGCTTTTCGATGAAGTTGGCTAATTCATCGTCAGATCAGCCAGACGCCAAGCCCGCTGATCACTTTTTAACCTGTAAAAATATTACAAAAAGCCAATAAAATTTGACTTATCAGAGCACAAACGATAGCTTTCCGGCGTTTGTAATCCAGTTTAAAGGCTCAATTAGTTAAACTAAGCCTGTTGTTTATTTACATACACCTTTTTTTCGGGTGTTTGAAGTGGAGTCCCATATGTCTGAACGTAAAGCAAGCCTGTCTATCGAGGGCGTTGAGAAGCCAATTGATCTGGAGGTCTACTCCGGCACTCTCGGTCAAGACGTCATCGATGTCAGCCCGCTGACCCAAAACGGTCTCTTTACCTTTGACCCGGGGTTCGTTTCGACCGCCTCTTGCGAGTCCAAGATTACCTATATTGATGGCGCCCAAGGTACCCTCTTGCACCGCGGCTACCCGATTGAGCAGCTGGCAGAAAAATCCGATTACCTGGAAACCTGCTACCTGTTGCTCAACGGCGAATTGCCCAACGAGAATGAGAAGGCCGAATTCGTTGACACCATCACTCATCACACCATGGTGAATCGCTCTATCGAAACCTTTATGAACGGTTTCCGCTACGACGCTCACCCGATGGCTATGATGTGTGGGGCGGTTGGCGCCCTGTCCAGTTTCTACCACGACTCACTGGACATCTCCAACCCGGAGCACCGCATGATCTCCGCTCACCGCCTGATCGCCAAGATGCCTACCCTTGCCGCTATGTGCTACAAGCACTACGTCGGTCAGCCATTTATCTACCCGGACAACTCGTTGAGCTATGCAGAAAACTTTCTGCACATGATGTTCAGCACTCCCTGTGAAGAGAAAAAGATCAACCCGGTTCTGGCACGCGCCATGGATCGCATCTTCCTGCTGCACGCTGATCACGAGCAAAATGCCTCAACTTCAACTGTACGTCTGGCAGGCTCTTCTGGCGCCAACCCGTTCGCCTGTATCGCAGCCGGTATTGCTGCACTGTGGGGACCAGCCCATGGCGGTGCCAACGAAGCCGTTTTGACCATGCTGCAGGAAATCGGTGACGTTAGCCGCATCGACGAATTTGTTGCTCGCGCCAAAGACAAGAACGACCCATTCCGCCTGATGGGCTTTGGTCACCGCGTTTACAAAAACTTTGACCCGCGCGCCAAAGTGATGAAAGAGACTTGTGATGAAGTACTGGCTGCACTGGGCATCGAGAACGACCCACTGCTGCAAATCGCCAAGCGTCTTGAAGAGATCGCTCTGGAAGACGAGTATTTCGTTGAGAAGAAACTCTACCCGAACGTAGACTTCTACTCCGGCATCATCCTGAAAGCGCTGGGCATTCCAGTAGAGATGTTTACCGTTATCTTCGCAACCGGCCGCACTGTAGGCTGGATCGCCCATTGGAACGAGATGATCAGCAACCCATACCGCATCGGCCGTCCGCGTCAGTTGTACACCGGACCGACCAAGCGTGATTATCCGGGTTAAGCTTCGTTAGCAAGAATGAAAAGGCCGTCCAGTTGGGCGGCTTTTTTGTTGGGGTCGCACGTCGCACGTCAGACGTCGCACGCTTTTTTAATCACTCTGTAGTAAGCCTTTTAATAAATTGGAGCTTATCACTACGTAGCACATAACAAGACAAGCCCAACCCCCGGAATAATGCTGCTTGGTTTAGCGTGCGACGTCTGACGTGCGACGTGCGACCATAAAAAAAGAGCGCCATAGAGGCGCCCTTCTTTCGAACCTTCTTACGAAGACTACTTACGGCAACAAATGAGCAACCGCGTCGCGCTCTTCTTTCAATTCCTGCTCGGTAGCAGTCATCTTGGCGCGGGAGAATTCATTGATCTCCAGGCCCTGAACGATTTCCCAATCGCCGTTTTTGCAAACGCACGGGTAGGAGTAAATCAGGCCAGCTTCGATGCCGTAAGAACCGTCGCTGTAGATACCCATGCTTACCCAGTCGCCTTCAGCAGTACCCAGGGCCCAGCTTCTCATGTGATCCAGAGCAGCGTTGGCAGCAGAGGCAGCGGAAGAAGCACCACGGGCTTTAATGATGGCAGCACCACGTTGCTGAACAGTCGGGATAAAGTCGTTTTCGTACCAGTCCTGCTCAACCTGATCGATAGCAACACTGCCGTTAACGATTGCAGTGTGCAGGTCCGGGTATTGAGTGGCTGAGTGGTTGCCCCACACAGTCATTTTGGTAACAGCACTACTGTGAACACCCAGCTTGCCAGCCAGCTGAGACATAGCACGGTTGTGGTCCAGACGCATCATGGCAGTGAAGTTGCGCGGATCCAGGTCCGGCGCATTGCGCTGGGCGATCAGGGCATTGGTATTAGCCGGGTTGCCAACCACCAGAACTTTTACATCGCGAGAAGCGTTGTCATTCAGGGCTTTACCTTGAACAGAGAAGATAGCCGCGTTAGCTTCCAACAGATCTTTACGCTCCATGCCAGGTCCACGCGGACGAGCACCAACAAGCAGCGCGTAGTCAGCATCTTTGAAAGCAACGTTAGGATCGTCAGTTTGAACCATGCCTTGCAGCAGCGGAAATGCACAATCTTCCAGCTCCATGGCAACGCCTTTCAGGGCTTCCAGTGCGGGAGTGATTTCCAGCATTTGCAGAATAACCGGCTGGTCTTTACCGAGCATGTCGCCAGAGGCAATACGGAACAACAGGGAGTAACTGATTTGGCCGGCGGCGCCGGTCACTGCAACGCGTACAGGTGCTTTCACGGGAATTCTCCGTCAATTCGTTTGGGTAGGTAAAATTCGGGGCGGATTATACGGGATTGGCCAGAATTTCTAAATGACCTCCCGCATTTGAAATGAGATTGAGCTTTTCCCCAACCTCATTAATCAACTTTAAGCTCCAAAATCAGACTGGATAGCGCTCCTTCAGAGCGTCATACAAATCATCACTGAAGCTTTTCGAACTATGATCCAGTTCGGCAACCACTTCCACCAGATGTTCGTTATCTTCCTTGCCGTGCCAGATTTTGATGTAGGTGCCGTCTTTATAGCCGTGATCCTGACGGAAGAAATTGAGCACATTCTTACCAACATAGCGGACGTAAAGCTCTTCGAAATCCATTTCCACCCCGGCCATCAGTCGGGTAAAACCGGTGATGTCAAAAGCTTTGGTTTCCAGAGTGCACAGAGTGAACGCTTCCAGGTCTTCACGAAATTCACCCACTTGCACAGATTCCAAAAGCCCCTGCTCCAGTTGCTGAGCCATCTGCTCTTTTGACTGATCGTGCTGCAGCAAGGTACTCAAACCGAAGTGCCAGATATCCACCAGCTCCAGCTTTACCTGATCCACATCCGGTGCCTGGTGCTTCCACCACTTCCAGCCGTAATGGTCCATCAGCTCACCACACTCAACCCAGATTGCCCGGTACCATTCGTGATTGCGGGATTTCCAGTCGCTGTTTACCTTGCTGTTCATGCCATCCTGCAACTGCAACATGGTCAAAAGTTGTTGTCTCATCATTTCCCCTGTAAGCCTTTAACAGGCCCTGATAATAGCGTTGTGCTGCTTTTCATCGGCTATGGTCGTACTTGGACCATGGCCGGTAATAACGGTCGCGTCATCATCGAGAGAATAAAGCCTCTCGCGAATCGACTTTTCTATTTGGCTGAAGTCGCCGCCCCACAAATCCGTTCGGCCGATACTGCCACGAAACAGGGTATCGCCGGCGATAAGGGTTTTGTGATCCTCAAACCAGAAGCTCACCGAGCCGGGAGTATGCCCCGGTGTATGTATTGCCACCCCACTACAGCAACCCAAGTCCTGATCATCCTCAATGTAACGATCCGGTGCTGGCAACTTGTCTTCGTAAGGCACACCAAACATCGCACACTGCTGATCGACAATATCCCACAAAAACTGATCATCCCGATGCAGGTAAATTGGCGCACCGGTTGCGGTTTTAATTTTCCCTGCTGCCAATACGTGGTCAAGGTGGGCATGGGTATGAATTATCGCCACAAGTTGCAGGTTCAGTTCATTAAGACGAGCAAGAATTTTGTCAGCATCCCCACCGGGATCCACCAGCAACGCCTTACCCGTTACCGGATCTCCAATTATTGAGCAGTTGCACTGCAGCGGCCCAACAGGAAAGGTTTCGAGGATCATGTAATTCCCGTCATATTCAGATTCGAAGACGCATCATATCAGCCAGCAATGATCGACGTCTTAGTGAATCAACTATTTTTTAGCTAACACCCAAGCAGCCTTTTGGCCGGTACCGGAAAGTTGTGACGATTTGTCAGTTATATGAGGAACCACTTTTCGGTACCGGCCAAAAGGCGGGCCCATTCAACACTCCGCCTTTGCCAGCCACAAGTTATCCGTCCCTCATATACCCCAAATCGGGACAAATAACTTCTGACCATCAAAGGCTAGCTTGGGCTGAGTCATCAAGGACTTTTGGAATAACATCCATCAACAACGAAACAACCGCTTAAAATTATCTGTAGTAGCCACAGCTAACTCCTGCTCGGTCACCCCTTTCAACTCCGCGACACACTTCGCCACCTCAACCACATATTGAGGCTCGTTCTGCTTACCCCGATGCGGTACCGGTGCAAGCCAGGGCGAGTCGGTCTCTACCAGAATGCGATCAAGCGGCACACGCTTTACAACTTCACGCAATTCAGAAGCATTGCGAAACGTAACGATGCCGGAAAACGAAATGTAGTAACCCATCTCCATGGCAGCCTCGGCCATCTCAAGAGATTCAGTGAAGCAGTGCAACACCCCCGCCACTTGCGGGTTGCCATACTGCTTTATCAGCTCAATGGTTTCGTCGCGGGCATCGCGAGTGTGAATAATCAGCGGTTTTTCAAGCTCCCCTGCCACCTTCAGGTGACGCTTGAAGCTCTCCCGTTGCCAATCGGCAGAGTCCGGACTGTAGAAGTTATCGAGCCCGGTTTCACCAATCGCCACCACTTTAGGGTGAGCACCAAGTTCGCGTAGCTCATCAATATCGGGTAAGGGTGGCAGATTCTTTTGCAGTGGATGGACACCTGCAGAGATCACCACATCGGGATAACGCTCAGCCAGATCCTGTAATTTGCGGGAGGAATCTAGATTTACCGCAACACTCAGAAACTGCTTAACACCACGCTGCCGGGCAGCATCAAGAACACCATCCAGACCATTTTCGTAATGCGAAACATCCAGATGATTAAGGTGACAATGGGAATCTACCAGCATGAAAACTCAGATAAAAAGATATGTTTGGCCTGGACTGCCTGGAAGCAGTCCAATTACATGGTGTGAGTCCGATCACCGGATTGGATCATACCCGCCAGATAGGCTTCGATTTTACCCACCAGATCACTGTTGGCTTCGCCCAGTTGAATACCGATACCCTGACGACGACTGCCAGCGGTCTCTTTGGGGGTAACCCAGACCACTTTACCGGTAATGGGGATCTTTTCAGGCTCGTCCATCAACTGCAGCAGCACAAAGACTTCATCACCCAACAGATAGGACTGGCGGGTCGGAATAAACAGACCGCCATTGACCACAAAAGGCATGTAGGACTGATACAACTCGTCTTCAGTCATCAGCTTTAAATTCAGTATCCCGTTACGCACACCGCCGCCAAGACTATCAACTGCCATTGTTTTCATATAGGTAAGTATCTGTTGTTATTCGACAAAAGGCCAATTTTGGCTGTTAATTTATGGAATTAGTCCATTCTACCGCAAGCCGGACAGGGTGTGCGAAATCAATTTGATGACCGCAACGTCTGCCAGTCAAGCAGTAGTGTTTCCCATAATAGTTGTAGATTGGGGTTACTGCTGCCAAGTATTTCACGTCTCGCTGTGACCAGACGGTCATGATAGCTGAACAAAGGACGCGAGGCCTTGTCGCCAAGCTGGGTCCGTATTGAGCTGGATACCCGACCGATAAGCCACTCCAGGAGCTCACTAGCATTGAGGCGGCTGCATTTCTCGGCTGCCACCACTGGCGACAGGCTGCCAGAAGCTACCTGATCCAGCAATTCATCAAAATTCGCCCGCTGCTCCAGCAAATCACCTTCGACCAGCTTTAGCGCCAACAGCGGCTTACCACCGGCCTGTTCCAACAACCATTGAGGATTGTTGTCACTGGCCACCACTTGAGTCAGCCAGTTTAGCCCCTGATTAATTGAAGGAACCGAAAAAGGTATCATGCGGCAGCGGCTTCTGATGGTTGCCGGCACACCAGACACTCGGTGACAAATCAAGATCAACAGAGTGTTAGCCGACGGCTCCTCAAGACTTTTCAACAGAGCGTTAGCCGCATTCACATTCATCGCCTCGGCAGGATCGATAATGGCCACTTTCCAGCCACCCTGCTGCGAGGTTTTGGTAACAAAATCACGGGTAGCACGAATCTGGTCAATTTTGATCGCCTTACCCACCTCTTCCGGTTCGACCGAAAGCAGATCAGGGTGGCTTTCCGCCGCCAATAAGCGACATGACTTACAACGACCGCAACCGTAGCCACCTAACGGATCAAGGCACAACACCAGCTGTGCCAGAGCCTGGGCGAACTGGTGCTTACCCACATCTGCCGGGCCGTTAAGCATAATTGCATGAGGTATTCGGCCATTTTGATGAAGCCTCAAAAGGCTGTCCCACTGCTGTCCCTGCCAGGGATATGGCATTTCTGGTGGTGAGAGTTTTTCTTCCGCCATCAGCCGGACACCTCTGTATCTCGATAGAACTCTTCCAGAATATGGGATATTTGCTGCTGTACCTCTTCCAACGGCCTGGATGCATCCACTAACCGACAGCGCCCTGGCTCACGCTCGGCAATATCTCTATAGGCGCCACGCACCCGTTCAAAAAAGGCGTGTCGCTCTTGCTCAAATCGATCGGGTTCACTGCGTTTATGAGCCCGCTGTAACCCCACCTCTACCGGCAAATCAAGAATCAGGGTTAAATCCGGCCTCAAGCTACCTTGCACCAACTGCTCCAGCACCTTAATTCGCTCAATATCCTGACCACGACCACCACCCTGATAGGCATAGGTAGCATCAGTAAATCGGTCACACAGCACCCAATCACCTTTAGCCAATGCTGGCTCAATCACCTGATCGATATGCTGGGCGCGAGCGGCAAACATCAGCAGCAATTCAGCAGCCTCATCCACCGGCTCATCCCGGGGCGACAGCAGCAGATTACGAATATCCTCTGCAAGCGGAGTGCCCCCTGGCTCACGGGTGGCAATAAAATCGAGCTGCCGGGAAGAAAGCCATTGACGGATAAACTCAATGTTAGTGGTCTTGCCGACCCCTTCCGTGCCCTCAATGGTAATAAACTTGCCTCGCATTCAATGCGTTCCTTATGGTTTTGATTAGTGCTAACAGGCTCTGGCTCAGCTAGATGGCGAAGAGCGGTAATTATTATTTTTACGACGCTGATACTTATCTACCGCCCGCTCATGTTCCGCAAGTGTCGCCGAAAAAACATGGCTACCGTCACCCTTAGCGACAAAATAGAGTGCATCCCCTTCCGCCGGATGCAGTGCAGCATGAATTGCCGCACGCCCGGGATTTGCTATCGGCGTTGGTGGCAATCCCTTGATCACATAGGTATTAAACGCGGTATGTTCGCGCAGGTGCCTGCGAGTCAAATTGCCACTGTAACGATCACCCAAACCGTAAATTACGGTCGGATCAGTTTGCAAACGCATGCCCTTTTGCAGCCTGCGCACAAAAACACCGGCAATCTGCTGGCGCTCTTCCGGGACACCCGTCTCTTTTTCAATAATGGACGCCATAATAAGCGCCTCATACGGTGTTTTGTAGGGTAAATCTGCTGAACGGTTTTGCCACTCTTCATCCAGCACCTGACGCATTACCTGATAAGCTCGTCGAAGAATTTCAACATCAGTAGCGCCTGAATGGTATTGATAGGTATCCGGATAGAGCCACCCTTCAGGGCTACCATCCACAAAAGGCAAAGTTGGCACTGCAGCTATTGATATCCCCAGTTCCACTTGTTCACTATTTGTCAGTCGCAGAAGCCACTCTTTGGCCGTCAGCCCTTCCGGGAAGGTCACCTGATACTCAATCACCTCCCCTCGGGAAAGCTTTCCTAACAGGGATAGCGGCGTATCCTCCGAATTTAATCGATAGTCTCCCGCCTTTATTTCTGACTGACCAGAAATTCGGGCATAACCCAACAACACTTCCGGATGATCCAGTATTTCAGACTCAACCAAACCATTCACCACCCTGGTAAGATTACTCCCTGGTGCAACGCTGAACTGGTGAGCTTCCACAACTGCCAGAGGTGCCTGTAAATAACGATCTACCCACCACAAAACACCCATGGCCAAAACTGCCAACAGGGTACAACCAATAATAAACTGACGACCTAAACTCGGTAGCACGTCCAGCGTTCCCCTAATTTTTGTTGTAATTGCTTAGTCCACTCCCCCACGGGGAGTTCACAATGCTCAATAATTTTTCGAACAGGATAAATACCAAACAGAGAGTTCGTAATAAAAATCTCGGATGACTGAATAAGTTGCTGCAAAGAAATTTCTTTTTCCACACAGGGAATGCCGGCTTTTTGGCAAAGCTCCTCCAGCACCACCCTGCGCATCACTCCGGAAACACCATTGCAATTTAACTTTGGCGTAATCAATTCATTGTCTATCCGGGCAAAAAGATTACTGCAAGTAGCTTCGATCACCGAACCTCTCGCATCCATCAATAACCCTTCAAAAACAGCAGAATCACTCCACTCCGCCCTGGCCAGCACCTGATCAAGGCGATTAAGGTGCTTGATTCCAGCCAGCACCGGATTATCCGGAAGACGATAATCGCAAACTCTTACCGCAACACCCTCAATTGCACGTTTTGACGGTAACTCAGGCAGCGGCAAATAAAGGCCACTGATAACCGGCTCGCATGATTGCGAGAATTGATAACCTCGGCCACCGACCCCAGCAGTAACAATCAGCTTGGCGATGCCGGATTTTCCGTCTCCACTTGCCAAAACTTCATTTAATTTTCGATCAATTTCCAATGGGTCAACTGAAATCAGCAAACGCTCACACCCAGCCAGCAATCGCTCTCGGTGCTTGACCCACAATGGCGCCTGACCATCATGAACGCGCACCGTCTCAAACAAACCATGGCCATAGGCAAAGCCCCTGTCCATAACAGAAACTGTTTGCTGGTCTGCAGTACTTTGCTGAGTGTCGATCGGAGTTTTTGACATAGAGGAATTAAACCAGATTCACCCGCCTTTCTCGAGGGTAAAAAAAAGGCCGCTCCCGATAAAGGAGCGGCCTTTTTTAGAAATCGACTATCAGTCGAGGTTCTCGTTGATGTACGAGATAGCCTGCTGAACAGTAGTGATTTTCTCAGCTTCTTCGTCAGGAATTTCAGTATCAAATTCCTCTTCGAGAGCCATGATCAGCTCAACGGTATCGAGGGAGTCTGCGCCCAGGTCTTCAACGAATGATGAAGCCGGCTTAACGTCTTCTTCCTTAACTCCCAGTTGCTCAGCAACCATTTTTATCACGCGTTCTTCGATGCTGCTCATGAGTAATCTCACCCCTAAATATTAGTAAGAGTTTGTCCTACCGCCCGACCGCGCAGCGCTGTCGATACGGTTTTAAAAAGTGTTTGTCCGAAGACAATGGGTGCGCATTGTACCTTAAAATTCACAATGCGTAACCCATTTTCAAAAACAGGGAGTAACCCGTTGAGAATCAACAGGTTACGCCATATACATACCACCATTCACATGAATGGTTTCACCGGTAATGTAGCCTGCTGCATCGCTAGCCAGGAAATTTACCACCTGGGCAATCTCTTCCGGCTGTCCCAGACGCGCCAACGGCACCATGGACAACAGAGAGGTTTTGGCATCTTCACCCAGCTCATCCGTCATGTCTGTCTGAATAAAGCCCGGAGCTACAGCATTAACTGTAATGGCACGAGAACCCAGCTCTTTTGCCAGCGCACGAGTCATACCCGCAGCACCCGCTTTGGTAGCAGCATAGTTGCTCTGGCCAACATTGCCCATTGAACCAATCACAGAAGTAATGTTGATGATGCGCCCCCAGCGAGCTTTGGTCATACCACGGACACAGGCCTTGCAGACGCGATAGATAGAGTTGAGGTTGGTATCGATCACATCGAACCACTCATCATCTTTCATGCGCATCAGAATATTATCTTTGGTGATACCGGCGTTATTGACCAGAATTGTCGGTGCGCCGTATTCGCCAGTAATAGCCTTAACCACGGAATCTACTGACTCCTGGTCAGTAACATTCAGCATCATGCCTTTGCCATTGATACCTTTCTCGGCAAAACGCGCACTGATTTTTTCAGCACCGGATTCGCTGGTTGCCGTACCAATTACTACCACCCCTTTAGCACCCAGTTCATCGGCAATCGCCGCACCGATACCACGGCTGGCACCGGTAACCAGGGCAACTTTTCCTTCCAAGCTCATAGTTAACTCCTTCGTTATAATTTATTTCAGGCTTCCGCCAGCGCAGCATCCAGAGAGGCTACATCTTCAGTAGCCAGAGCGCTTAAAGAGCGTTCAATGCGCTTGCACAGGCCACTGAGGACTTTACCAGGGCCACATTCAACAACCGTATCAACACCAGCAGCAGTCAGGCTGTTTACGCAATCTACCCAGAGTACCGGGCTGTAAATCTGCTCAATCATCAGCGCTTTAATAGCCGCAGGATCCGTCTCGGTTTTGGCGTGAACATTGTGAACCACAGGAACTTGCGGAGCCTTGAATTCAGTCGCTTCAATTTGGGCCGCCAGCTTATCAGCTGCAGGCTGCATCAGCGGTGTATGGAAAGGCGCACTTACTGGCAGCGGCAAAGCACGCTTGGCACCCGCTTCCTTACAAGCTTCAATTGCTTTCTCAACTGCACCGGCGTGACCAGCAATAACCACTTGGCCAGGGGAGTTAAAGTTTACTGGTACCACCACCTCATCTCCGGAGGAGGCTTCACAAGCGGCCTTGATGGCATCATCATCCAAACCGATGATGGCAGCCATAGCTCCAACTCCAGCCGGAACCGCTTCCTGCATGTAAGCACCACGACTACGAACCAACTCAACTGCATCTTTAAATTCAACCACACCGGCACAAACCAGAGCAGACCACTCACCGAGGCTGTGGCCAGCCATCAGCGCAGGCTGGGCACCGTTTTTCTCGTTCCAGATACGCCACAAGGCAACACTGGCAGTCAGCAGCAGCGGCTGGGTGCGCTCAGTCAGGTTGATCGCTTCCTGCTCTCCGTTTTGAACCAGATCCCAAAGATCGTAGCCCAGCACCTCTGATGCTTCCGCAAAGGTTTGCTTAACAATTGGGTATTGCTCAGCAACATCAGCCAGCATGCCAATTTTTTGGGAACCCTGCCCCGGAAAAACAAATGCGAGATTCTTTTTCATGATAACTCTCTAATCACTCTAATCTGATTCAGTTAATTCTTTATCGCTGCTGCAGGCTCTTTTCAATCAAACTCGGCAGCCTGGCCCTGGCTTCACCCAAGGCCACTTCTAGTGCACAGGCAAAACTTTTCTGATTTGCCGAACCGTGACTTTTAACCACCACCCCACGCAATCCCAAAAAGCTCGCGCCATTATAACCAGCTGGATCTATGCGACGCTGGAACGCACGTAACACTCCACGGGAAATCACTCCGGCAATTTTAGCGCCCAGCGAGCGAGAAAATGCCTTCTGCAAACGCAGGGCAATCATTTTTGCGACACCTTCACCTGCCTTGATCGCGATATTGCCGCTAAAACCGTCACACACCACCACATCGGTAGTGCCAAGGTAGATATCATCACCTTCAACAAAGCCGAAGTAATTCAGCGCGCGGTCAGCCTCCAAAAGCTTAGCCGTCTCCTGCAACTCGCGGCCACCTTTCAGCTCTTCCGAGCCGACATTCAGCAAACCAATCGTCGGCCGGTCTTTTTGCTCAACCGCCTGAACGAGGCAATTGGCCATGGTGGCAAACTGGTGTAACTGTTCAGGGGAACACTCGAGATTGGCACCGGCATCCAGTAGATAACTGCGCTTACCCAGTGACGGTACTGCAGTGCAGATAGCCGGCCGATCAATACCTTTAAACAATCCCAATGCACTCAAACCCATTGCCATCAAAGCGCCGGTATTACCTGCGCTGACGCAGGCATGTGTACCGCCATCTGCAACGCCATTGACAGCCACCCACATGGACGACTCGCGCTTTCGGCGCAGGGCAATTGACGGCTTATCGTCTGCTGTGACCACCTGTTCACAATGGTGAACATCAATACGATCAAGTACCGGCTTTGCAGCGGCAGCTAGTTTGAGACTGGAGAGTTGCTTTCGAATGACGGATTCGTCACCGAAGAGAATAACGCGCACATCAGCGTGCCGACGAAGAAAGTCGACAGCGGCGGGAACCGTGACGCGGGGACCAAAGTCCCCGCCCATGGCGTCGATGGCAAGACAAATGGAATCTGCCAAAGAGAAGCTTCTTATAAGAGGCGCCCTCTTAAAGTTGCTTTTTATTCGTTGCCGGTTTCGACTACTTTCTTACCGCGGTAGAAGCCGTCAGCAGTAACGTGGTGACGCAGGTGCTTCTCACCGCTTACTGGATCAACAGACAGAGTAGGTCCGCTCAGAGCATCGTGAGAGCGATGCATGCCACGCTTGGAACGGGTTTTACGGCTTTTTTGTACAGCCATGATTGAACTCCTGAAATAAGGTTAATCTGTTCTTGGCGGAGCCATATCGGCGCCATCAATCTTTTCGCTTCAGTTGCTCCAGCACCTGAAACGGATTCGGTTCAGACGACTCTTCCACCTCACCGGTGGAGAAGTGACTGACGCCCTGGCAATCGCCTTCATCGTGATAATTCACAAACGGCAATGCCAGCAACAATTCATCTTCTACAAGGCGACTCAGTTGGGCGCTTTCATCGGCCACAATCCAGGGCTCAAGCTCACTGGAAAGGTGCTTGGCACCATCTTCATCCCAAACCAGCCCTAGCGCCACATCGGAGCTAAGCTCCAGAGGCATGCCCTCCATGCAGCGCTGGCAGGTTACAGCCACTTTGGCCGACACCGTACCGACAACAGTTCGGGTTCCTTGTTCGTCCATATTGAAGCTCAACTCAACATCGACAGGTTCATCGATATTCAGTACAGCCGCAGCCAGACGAGGCAGTTGCTCCCCGGTAAAAACGCCCGTCAGATGTACGCCTTGACCGGTCAATTTACGTGCATCAACCGTCTGGGGTAACGCTCTTTTGGATGGGGTAGTCAACATAGGCGCGCAATGATAGTGATATCACTTTGATAAGTCAAAGAAAAATCAAGCTGTTAACGGCTTTGTCAGGCAGTATAGAATGACTGGCAAACAAGCACTCAGACACCTTTATGACTACCCTGGTTCTCGCCTCGTCCTCACCGTACCGAAAGTCACTGCTGGACCGACTGTCGATACCCTATACCTGCCAGTCACCGGAGATCGATGAATCCCCGAAGAGAAACGAAACGCCACTCGAGCTGGTGCGTCGACTATCGCGGGAAAAAGCCGCCGCCCTGCAAGCAACCCATCCCAACCACCTGATCATCGGCTCCGACCAGGTAGCCGAGCTGAATGGCCAGATAATCACCAAACCAGGATGTTTTGAAAACGCCAGACTGCAACTCAAGGAACAATCCGGCAACAGCGTCAGATTCCACACCGGGCTTTGCGTGCTCAACAGCTCAAACGGCGAGTCAGAAACCGATGTAGTTACAACAACCGCCAGCTTTCGAACTTTGAGCGACAGCGAAATAGAACGCTACCTATATAAAGAAGAACCATTTGATTGTGCTGGCAGCTTCAAGTGCGAGCAGCTGGGGATTAGCCTACTTGAGTCCATGCTGGGACCAGACCCCACAGCACTGATTGGGTTACCACTGATCCGGCTGTGCGAAATGCTGCGCAACCAGGGGATTCAGGCACCCTGACTTTGACGATGCCTCTCAACTACCCCCTCCATCAATGAAAAGCAGTCAATCGTTGCAATAGGCTGATAACGACTCAGCCGTTCGGCCTCATGGGCACCGTAGCTGACCGCTAATCTAGGAATGTCGGCGCGCTGCGCCATCTCCATATCAAACTCGGTATCCCCAACCATAATTGCCTGATGAGCTTGCAGCCCAAACTCATCAAGCAACTCGTTCAGCATCAGCGGGTGCGGCTTTGATCGGGTCTCATCAGCACAGCGACTGCCATGAAAGAAACCCTCAAGCCCTTTCTCTTTCAGTACCCTGTCAAGCCCACGGCGACTCTTGCCAGTTGCCACCGCCAACTTGTAACCGGTATCGCGAAACCGCTCCAGGGATTCCATAACATACGGGTAGAACGGGGATGGCACCTTATCGTTTGACATAAAGTGACTGGAGTAGCCTTCGCGTAGTCGCTGGATGAGGTCTTCGTCTTGCACATGCGGATAAAGCGCCATCAACGCTTCTCGCAACCCCAGCCCCACTATCTCGTGAACCTGCTTATCGGATGGGGGCTCGATACCGCAATCTTCGGCTGCCCTTTGCATGCAGAACGCAATTCTCGACAGCGAGTCCGAAAGCGTCCCATCCCAATCAAATATAAGTAGTTCAGTCATAGTAAATCAGGGCTTATCCGACAAATAATCAATGTAACTAAAGGCTTAAAGGTTATGAAGTGGCTCTTCCAGCTCCGGCGGCAGCGGCGCCTCAACCAGCAATTTCTTTTCCGATTCCGGCAGCCGAAAGCCAAGCGCACTGGCGTGCAGGAACATTCGACCTAGCCCGGCAGATTTCACGTACTGGTTAAACTCGGTATCACCGTATTTGTCATCACCAGCCAGCGGGTGACCAGCAAACTGGCTGTGCACACGAATCTGGTGTGTACGACCAGTCTCAAGCTTGACCTGGACCAGGGTAGCCCGATCAAATTTCTGCAGGATCGAAAAGTTGGACACGGACGGCTTGCCGTCCTGAGTTACTTTCACGATCCGCTCACCGGACTTCAGTTCATTCTTGCGCAGTGGCGCGTCGATGCGCCTGCGATCCTTGGGCCAGTGCCCCTTAACCAGAGCAGTGTAGATTTTATCAATCCGGCGAGCACGCATCTCCTCTTGCAGCCAACGTAATGCACTGCGCTTCTTGGCCAGCAGAATACATCCCGAGGTATCACGATCCAGGCGATGCACCAACTCAAGGAAACGCTGATCCGGCCTCATTGCCCTTAATGACTCAATCAGCCCAAGACTAATGCCACTTCCACCATGCACCGCAAGGCCAGCCGGCTTGTTAACCACCATCAGCAGGTCATCTTCGTAAACAATGCTCTGCTCTAACAAACGCTGCAGCTTGACCCCGGGCCCCGCTACAACCTTTTCCTCGGAAACACGAACCGGCGGAATACGCACAATATCGCCAGCAGATAGCTTGTTAGTTGGCTTCACCCTGCCTTTGTTTACTCGCACCTCACCTTTGCGAAGGATGCGGTAAATCAGCGACTTGGGCACACCTTTCAACTGGGTCATCAAAAAGTTATCGACCCGCTGACCTTCCTGATCTTCCGTAACCTCTACAAAGCGCACCCCGCCCGTAGAACCTTCTTTTGCCTTTTGATCAGTCATGTCAGCCGCTTGGTTAGTAAAAACAGGCGCGCATTCTAACAGGTTGACCGGCTAATGTGAGTAAAACCAGAAACTCGCCCTTGACAGAATGTTCTCTTTAATTTGAAGGGGTTAGCAAATACTGATATAGTCAGCAACCGCGCCAGCCGGGTCTTTTTCACGGCGGCGCCTTGTACCGGTATCCCGCTTTACTAATAGTTAGTAAGTAGACGTTACCGAAGAGTGAATTTGAAAGGTTCTTGCAGCCCCTGCCCACACGATTGACAGGCCCTGCAAGCACCGAACTTAACCGCACAACGGTGCGGAACGTATACGAGAAAGCACGCAGTTACAGGTTGCCAATTGTTGACTGCCATAGAGCGCAGAACAATGGCTAAAAAGATGGATCCGTCGTCCTCCCGGGAGTTCTAGAGAACTCCCCGGCACGAAACAGAAAGCGATAAGGCGACGTACGGAACTCCATCTCTGACAAGCACCAGAGAAGAGTTAGAGTCGACTGGAAACCCAGATGACACAAGAGTTTAGAGGCCTTCAGGCACCACCACAAATAGTGCCCGGAACACCAGCCAAGCCGCTGGTGTAACCCTGTTTTTATCGCCTCCTCTGCCCTGCTAAACCACCTGCCCGCCGAATACATACGTCCCGCTACTGCTGTGCCTTTGCAGTAAACAGGAACCAAAATGAAACGTATGTTAATCAACGCAACTCACTCAGAAGAGTTGCGAGTTGCCATGGTTGACGGCCAAAAGCTGTATGACCTGGACATTGAAAACCGCAATCGCGAACAGAAAAAAGCCAACATCTACAAAGGCAAAATCACCCGCATTGAGCCAAGCCTTGAAGCCGCATTTGTTGACTACGGCGCAGAGCGTCACGGCTTCCTCCCCCTGAAAGAGATCTCCCGCGAATACTTCAACAAGCAGCCTAAAGAAATTCAGGGACGCGTTCGCATTCAGGACGTCCTCAAAGAGGGTCAGGAGCTGATTATTCAGGTCGAAAAAGAAGAGCGTGGCAACAAAGGCGCCGCACTTACTACTTTTGTCAGCCTGGCCGGCCGATACCTGGTTCTGATGCCAAACAACCCACGTGCTGGCGGCATCTCACGCCGCATTGAAGGCGACGACCGCGCTGAACTGCGCGAAGCCATGCGCGACCTGAATGTCCCCAAAGGTATGGGCGCCATCGTTCGCACCGCCGGGATTGGACGCTCTTCTGAAGAGCTGCAGTGGGACCTCGACTACCTGTCAAACCTGTGGACAGAGATCGTCAAGGAAGCAGAGGGCATGAAGGCGCCTTCATTCCTGTTCCAGGAAAGCAACATCATTATTCGCGCCATTCGCGACTACCTGCGCCCGGACATTGGCGAAGTCATCATCGACAATAAACCTGCCTGCGACCTGGCTCGCACCTTTATCCAGCAGGTAATGCCAAACTTCCAAAGCAAGATTCGCGATTACGAAGACAACATTCCGCTGTTCACCCGCTACCAGATCGAAAACCAGATCGAGACAGCTTTCCAGCGTGAAGTAAAACTGCCTTCTGGCGGCTCCATTGTGATCGACCCGACCGAGGCAATGATCTCAATCGACATCAACTCCTCGCGCGCCACCAAGGGCGGCGATATCGAAGAGACTGCCCTGCAGACTAACCTCGAAGCGGCCGACGAAATTGCTCGCCAGCTACGTCTTCGCGATGTCGGCGGCCTGATCGTTATCGATTTCATTGACATGAACTCCGCCAAGAACCAGCGCGAAGTAGAAAACCGCATGAAAGATGCACTGGAACTGGACCGCGCCCGCGTTCAGGTTGGCCGCATCTCACGCTTTGGCCTGCTGGAAATGTCTCGTCAGCGCCTGCGCCCATCCCTGGAAGAAACCACCTCCAAGGTATGTCCTCGCTGTACTGGCCAAGGCACCATTCGCGGCACCCGCTCACTGGCACTGTCAATCCTGCGCCTTGTGGAAGAGGAAGCACAGAAAGAGTTCAGTGTTGAGATCCGCGCCATCACACCGGTTGAAGTGGCTACTTTCCTGCTCAACGAAAAACGCCGTGAAATCGGCGAAATCGAGAAGCGCAATAAAATTCGCGTGGTGGTTATCCCCAACAACCACATGGACACTCCTCATTTCGAGGTTCAACGCCTCCGCGAACAGGACGGCGTGGTTCAGGAGTACAGCTACCGCCTGGCTGAAAGCATTGCTCCGGAAGCCACCAATTACGACGCCAACAAAGAAAGCGCACCTACCGAGATCGCCCGACCAGCTGTTGAAAGTGTTGCCCGCACCCAACCAGCTCCCGAGCCGAGCGAACCGAAAAAGACTGGCACCAAGAAGCCAGGACTGCTGCGCCGCATAATCGACGCTCTGTTCGGCAGCGAGGAGAAGCAAGACAAGCGCAGCAAAAAGTCCTCGCACAAAGGCAAGAAAGGGCAATACGCAAGATCGGCAGAAAACCGCAATAACCGCGGTAAAAAGTCCGGCAGCGGCAACCAAAATCGCAACAAGGGCCAGGGACGCCAACAGCAACGTGACGTTCAGGAAGGTCGCCACCAGAATCGCCGCAAAAAACCCGGCAGCACCCAGCCTGAGCGCCAAAAAGACCAACAGGTTCAGGCAAAAGCGGCTCAGGCAACAGCCGAAAGCAAGCAACAGCCAAAAACACAGACTTCAAATCAGGAGCGCAATCAGGACAGCAGTGAGCAGCGCCCACCACGCCGCAGCGAAGGTTCACGCCGCTCCCCTCGTCGCCGTCGCGAAAGACGCCCGGTGAACGATGAACTGTTGAAAGCAGTTGATGCAACTTCAACCAATTTGGAAGCAAGCAATGACGACGCAACCGAAAAAGCTGCCGCCCTTCAAGTAGAAAGCAAGGCAGCCGAGAAAGCGCAGAAAGCAACCGAGAAACAACCGGTTCGTGAAGAAGCTTCAACCGAGAAAACTGAAGCCACTGAAGCAGCCCCAGCCTATCAACCAGAGAAGCAAAAGGCGGCCGCCCAAGTCGAGCAGGAAGCACCTACTGCCACTGAACAACCAGCAGCAGAAGCAACCACTCCTGCAACTGAAGAGCCTGTACAGGCAGAAAGCCCTTCACTGGTTGAAGACTCTGTATCCGCTGAAAGCTCTTTACAAGCTGAAAGCTCTTTACAAGCTGAAGGCACTTTACAGGCTGAGGGCTCTTCACAGGCTAAAAACCAAACCGAAGAAGAGACCAAAGTCGCTGAACAGCCAGAAGCAGAGGTTGAACCTCAATCTGCCGAAACAGTAGCTGCCACTTCGACTGAAGAAGTAGCGCCAGCAGAGTCGACCAAAGCTGAGCAACCACAAATTGTGGAAGCGAAAAAGGCAAGCCAGCCCTCTTCTGCCAACAAGGCCGAACAGCACGATCTGTTTAAAGCTTCCGTAGCGACAGAGGCAACCACTTCGGAGCCTGAAGCTACTGGCGAAGCCTCGATTGCTACCACAGAAACTCAACCGGAAGCACCAGTTGAAAACGAAGCTGCCAAAGCCGAACAACCAGAAGCGCCTCAAGCAACCGAAGCGGGCACTCCAGCTCGCCCGAGCAACGACCCACGTAACAAGCCACGCAAAGTTGAGGCTGTTGAAGTTACTACCGTGACTCGTGAGCGCCCTCTGCCCTCGGCACTGGATACTGCCAAACCTGCACCGGTAGAAATCGTTGCCAACGAACTGAAACGTCCAGCCAACGATCCGCGCCTGAAACGTAAAGCCGCCGCCGAAAATGCAGCGTCAGAATCTCAGGAAACATCTGCAGAATAACGACTGATTGCACTTGGTAAAAAAAGTGTAAAAAAGGCACAAGGGAAAACCATTTTACTCTTGTGCCTTTTGTTTAAGTCGCTATAATGCCACCCCACAACGGAGGGATGGCTGAGTGGTTGAAAGCACCGGTCTTGAAAACCGGCATAGGTTAATAGCCTATCTAGGGTTCAAATCCCTATCCCTCCGCCACTACTTAAAGGCCACCCATACGGGTGGCCTTTTTCATTTCTCGCATTTAAATTCCCAGAAACTCCAATTCCACACTGAATTTAGGGCAATTAAAAATTCCTTGATTTAGCCAAGATGCTTTGTATTATGGGGCGACAAACTTCATTTAGGTCAAGGGAGACCCAAAATGTCTGAACAAGCCTACATCGCCCCTAGAGGCATTGAGTCAACCCTCAGCACAAACAAAGTACTGAAAAATACTTATCTACTACTCTCAATGACTCTATTGGTCAGTGCTACTGCTGCATGGGCATCCACTGCAATGGAAGTCAGCAGAGTGACCGCTTTAATGTGCAGCCTGGCAGCACTTGCAATTGTTTGGTTTGTTTTGCCACGTGTAGCCAAATCCGCTGCAGGACTTCCTGTAGTATTTTTGTTTACCGGCCTATTGGGCTTTTCTCTAGGCCCAGTACTTAACCACTATCTGGCAATGGATAATGGCTCTCAAATAATCATGCAAACGCTGGGAGCCACGGCCGCAGTTTTTCTGATCCTCTCAGGTTATGTTTTAACCACACGCAAAGATTTTTCTTTTATGCGTGGATTCCTGATAACTGGATTGATTGTTTTACTTTTGGCTATTTTAGCTTACATTATTGCCGGCTTCTTTGGTGTTCAAATGAGCGGTGTGTTTCTTGCCATTAATGCTGTTGGCGTTTTGCTTTTCTCAGGCTTCATCCTGTACGACACCAGCCGAATCATTCACGGCGGCGAACAAAACTACATTATGGCCACAGTTGCCCTGTATTTGGATATTCACAACCTGTTTACGAGCCTGCTACATCTTATTGGCTTTGCTGACGACTAAATACCGGCATCAAAAAGCCCGGCGATCGCCGGGCTTTTTTGTTTGCAGCTAAGCGCCTACAATTTCCTAATGAAATTCTCCCTAATAGTTCTCGGTGCCCCCGGCACCCACCAATGCACACAAACAGCCCTCGCTTTTGCCAAGGCAGCTGTAGCTGCGCAGCATTCGATTTATCGTATTTTTTTCTATCACGACGGTGTTCATAACGGTTCCACATTGACCACGCCACCACAAGGCGAAGTAAATTACCCTAGCGAGTGGCACGAACTGGCCAAAGAAAACAATATTGATCTGGTTGCCTGCATCGCTTCCGCCTTGCGACGTGGCGTCATCAATCGCGAAGAAGCTGACCGCTTTGAAAAGCCCACTGCCAATCTTGATGAGCCAGCTTTTGACCTCTCCGGCCTGGGGCTTTTGGTGGATGCCACCGAAAATTCCGATCGCATTATCACCTTTGGTAACTGACGGAGTTTTACGTGAATAAAAAAGCTCTCTTTATCCTGCGTCATTCACCTTACGGAACCAGCCTTGCCCGCGAAGCGGCGGAAGCCGTTTTGGCAGCGGGCTCATTTGAGCAATCGGTAAGCGTTCTTTTTATGGATGACGGTGTACTGCAATTAATCGACCAGCAATCTCCTGGACAGGGCACCAAAAATCATGCCGCCATGCTCAAGGCACTGCCAATGTATGAAGTTGAAGACCTGTACGTAGATGAAACTTCACTGGAACACCGCAATATGAAAAATGAGCAAATTATTGCAGGCATTAAGCCAATAAATGTTTCAGGCATTCAAAAGCTAATGGCTGACCACGATCACATTGTGAGCTTCTGATGATTCTGCACACGGTTAACAAGTCACCTTTTGATCACGGCGCACTCACCTCCTGTTTGCGAGTTGCCGCACCTGAAGACACAATCCTTCTGATTGAAGATGGTGTTTACGGAATACTTTCTGCACAGCCTGAAAGAGAGTTACTGGCGCTGGAAGACGACATTAAGACACGGGGCTTAAGCGATAAACTGCCCGACAACGTAAAACTGATTAACCACTCCACATTTGTGGAACTGACCACCAAGGCTTCTGCTGTACAAAGTTGGTACTGATGACACTAATTGTGAAAAACCGTGAAATTGCTACAGACAAAGAGGGCTTTCTGACCGACCTCAACGACTGGTCCGAAACTGTGGCCGAGGCCCTTGCCGAAGCTGAAGGTTTGACACTAACAGAGCAACACTGGGAAGTACTGAAATTACTTCGGCAGTTCCAGCAGGAGTTTGACATCTCACCACCCATGCGCCCACTGGTGAAGTATGTCACCTTGCACCTGGGAGCAGACAAGGGCAAAAGTATCTACCTAACCAGACTCTTCCCGCCCAACCCAGCCAAGATCGCCAGCAAGATTGCCGGACTCCCCAAACCAGAGGGCTGCATCTAGCAGCCAAACCCATCCTTTAGATTTCTGCTATTACTTAAGCAGAACGGAGGAAATCACCATGCCCACCAGACTCTCCCAGGAAACCTGTGAAGCCTGCCGTGCCGATGCCCCCAGGGTTGATGATGGCAACGAACGCCAAATGCTGCTGGATCGACTGCATGACTGGCAAATCGTGGATCAGAACGGCATTGATCAGTTACAGCGTCGCTTTACCTTCAAGAACTTTGCCGAGGCAATGAACTTTGCCAACCAGGTGGGCGAGCTGGCCGAAACCGCCAATCACCACCCCGCCATTCTTGTTGAATGGGGCGCAGTCACCGTGACCTGGTGGACCCATAAGATTCACGGCCTGCATCGCAATGATTTTATTATGGCTGCCCGCACCGAACAGCTGCCGGTAATTATCAAGGATTAACCCCCTCCCCCAAGTGCCGCAGCAGACCTGACAGGTTTGCTGCCCGCAGCATACAACCCCTCCAACGTCCCCTCAAACCATTCAGACCTCGCTCAGCTCAAGGCAGACTCCGTGCATCGTGTAAATATATGATTACATATTTAATGATTTTTATTTTCATTCTGATAGACTCCGCAGCTTGACATATTGAGATCAAACATGAAATCAGCCACATCGTACATTACCAAGACACCTGATGATTGTGGGGTAATCCACTACTCTGCGTCTGAAAATGAAACCTGGAAAACACTGATAAACCGTCAGCTTTCCGCCATAGAAGGCAAGGCTTGTGACGAGTACATTCAAGGGGCAAATACACTTCAGCTCCCAAAGGAAAGGGTTCCACAACTCTCTGAAGTCAACGAAGTTCTACTGGATACCACCGGGTGGCGAGTAGCTCCTGTACCAGCGCTGATCAACTTCGATCGGTTCTTTTCCCTCCTGGCTGACAGACAGTTCCCAGCAGCGACCTTTATTCGCACCCCGGAGGAACTTGACTACCTAAAGGAGCCAGACATCTTCCATGAGATTTTTGGTCACTGCCCACTACTAACCAACCAATCTTTTGCAGACTTTACTCACCATTACGGAAACCTCGGCCTGAATGCCACCCACAAGGAACGCGTATTTCTGGCCCGACTCTATTGGTTCACTGTTGAATTTGGACTTATGAAGACCAGCCAGGGGCTCAGGATTTACGGCGGAGGCATCCTATCCTCCCCCGGCGAGACCCTCCATGCATTGAGCGACGCCCCAGAAATCCGGGAGCTCGATATTCTGCAAGTGCTACGCACCCCATATCGTATCGATACCATGCAGCCGCTCTACTACCTGATAAACAATCTGGAAGATTTATACGGATTGTGCGAGCTGGATATTATGTCCTACGTCAAAGAGGCCATACGGCATGGCCTGATCACAGATCGTGAAGCAGTTCAGGCCATTACTGCCTGCTGAATCAGCATTAACCAAAGAAATTATCAAACCTTTTTGAGGATACCCGAATGTCTTTAGCCAAACAGAGCTGTGAAGCTTGCCGCGCGGATGCACCCAAAGTCTCTGACGAAGAATTAAAAGAGTTGGTTTTATCGATCCCTGAGTGGTCAGCTCCGGTACGCGACGGCGTCATGCAGTTAGAACGCGAATACAACTTCCGTAACTTCAAGGACGCCTTAGTATTTGCCAATAAGGTTGCCACCATAGCTGAAGAAGAGTTTCATCACCCCTCCATTCTTCTGGAGTGGGGAAAAGTTACGGTGACCTGGTGGACCCACAAGATCAATGGATTGCATCGCAACGACTTTATTATGGCCGCCCGAACAGACGAACAGCTTTAAAGCGCCCCAGCCCGGTATTGCCGGGCTGTTCCCCCTCCCTATCACCAGTGTAAAAAATTAATTACAATTTCTGTATATTCCACAACCAAGCCTATCTGTACAGAAATAGTGACATGAGATTATTCATCGCTTGTGAAAACCGCCCGGGAATTGCTCACAATGTATTGGACGCATTAGTCCGCCACGATATTGATTTGCGAGGAATTGAATTTGGACCAACCGGTCAAATCTACCTCAGCTTCCAGGAGCCGGATCTTAATATCACCCAGCAGCTGATGCCGGAAATCCGCCGCATTGAAGATGTTAAAGATGTCGTAATTATCCCCTACATCCCTCTTGAGCGGGAACATGTAGAGGTGCATACACTCCTCAACACCCTGCCAGACCCGGTAATCTCGATTGATCAACAGGGACAAATCAGTATCGCCAATGGCGCTGCACTGAGCCTGTTGAAACTCGACACCCAGGAAACCAAAGGGAAAGCACTCAAGCAGTGGTTGCGCGGGTTCAACCTTTCCCAATGGCTAAACAGCCATGCTGCAGAACCTCACACCTGCCAGCTGGAGTTTGCAGGCTATCCCTATCTGGCCAGCTTTTACCCAATCAGCGTGGCCGATGATAGCGGTGACGCATTTGCAGGAGCAGTGGTTTACTTTAAAGCTCCGTCATCACTGGGACAGCAGATGGCCGCCTGGAAAAAGCAGGTAGGTCACTTCGAGTTTATTGAAGCTACCAGCCCCAAAATGAAGCGCGTTGTCAGGCAGGCAAAGAAAATTGCAGAGCTTGAGGCCCCCTTGTTGATTTGCGGCGAAACCGGAGTCGGTAAAGAGCTTTTGGCGAAAGCCTGTCATCAATTCAGCCATCGTAAGGACTACCCTTTCATTGCGGTTAACTGCGCAGGGTTGCCGGAAAACAGCGCTGAGAGCGAGCTGTTTGGTAAAGCTGAAAACGATGATGTACAGCACCGTGGCGTGTTTGAAGCTGCTGAAAATGGCACAGTTTTTCTGCATGAAGTAGGCGAACTTTCCATGTCGCTTCAGGCCAAGTTTCTGCGCCTTTTACAAGATGGCAGCTACCGTCGGGTTGGCAGTGAACAGGAACTACAGAGTCAGGTCCGGGTTGTTTGCTCCACCCAAAAAGACCTGCGCGCTCTTGCTAAAAGCGGCAAGTTCCGGGAGGACCTTTATTATCGGCTAAATGTCCTTACCCTGGAGATCCCGCCACTTAGGGAGCGCCGTGAAGACATCCTCCCCCTTGCCCGCCACTATCTGAGGCAATTCAATGTAGCTAGTGGACGACGCCTTAATCTTTCGGAATTGTCACGCAGCATATTGGAGCGCTACAACTGGCCAGGCAATGTACGCGAGCTTCAAAATGCCATACAGCAGGCCGCCTCTGTTGCTGAGGGTGCAGTTTTGGAACCGGAAGACTTTCAGTTGCCCGGATATGCAGAGGGTTGGGGGCTGGTAGATCGTGAATCTGTTACCACTTTGGAGGAATCAATCAAAAAATATGAAAAAGAGCTTTTAAAAAGGCTTTATCCCGCCTACCCGTCCTCCCGAAAATTGGCCAAACGACTTGGAGTGTCCCACACCGCCATCGCAAACAAACTGCGTGAATACGACATTGGCAAACCCGAGAGCAACTAGAGCCGTAAAGGAATGTTTACAAAAACGAAGAGTCTATAATAGGCATTTTCAAGCATTGATACTGGTCAATAAAAAGCTCTGTTTGAGAAAATCTCATACTTTGACCATCAAAGCTATAACATGACAACCAGCTCAGAGGTACGCAAATGAGTGTTGAACTCGCCAAAGAAAATCCGCTCGGCACCGACGGTTTCGAATTTGTTGAATATACTGCTCCAGATGCCAAAGGCATCGAAGCCCTGAAAGAACTGTTTCAATTGCTGGGCTTCTCTGAAGTCGCCAAACATCGCAGCAAGGAAGCCTGGCTGTTCAAGCAAGGCGACATCAACTTCATCATCAACGCCCAGCCTTCCTCACAAGCGGCTGAATTCGCTGCGGAACACGGCCCGAGCGTTTGCGGCATGGCATTCCGCGTTAAAGATGCGGCTCACTCCCACAAATACGCTCTGGAGCATGGCGCTGAAAACTTCACGTCTTCTGTAGGCGCAATGGAGCTGCACATCCCGGCCGTTTACGGTATCGGTGGCAGCACCTTGTACTTTGTTGACCGTTACGGCGACAAAGGCGAAATCTACGACGTAGACTTCAATTTCTACAATGGCTGGCGCGAAAAAGTCGCCGCCAACGAAGGTGGCCTGAAAACCCTCGACCACCTGACCCACAACGTATTCCAGGGCAATATGGCCAAGTGGGCAGGCTTCTACGAGAACATCGGCAACTTCCGCGAAATCCGTTACTTCGACATCACCGGCAAGCAAACCGGCCTGGTTTCCAAGGCCATGACCGCGCCTTGCGGCAAGATTCGTATTCCGATTAACGAATCTTCAGACGACAAATCCCAGATCGAAGAGTACCTGAAAGAATACAAAGGCGAAGGTATCCAGCACATTGCACTGTCTACTGAAGACATCTACCAGACTGTTCGCGACCTGCGCGCCAAGGGCCTGGACTTTATGCCCACCCCGGACACTTACTACGAGAAAGTGGACTCCCGCGTAAAAGGCCACGGCGAAAACCTGGAAGAGATGCGCAAGCTGCAGATTCTGGTCGATGGTGATCCTGAGAGCTCAGGCATTCTGCTGCAGATCTTTACCCAGACCGTTATCGGTCCGGTATTCTTCGAAATCATTCAGCGTAAAGGCAACGACGGCTTTGGTGAAGGCAACTTCCAGGCCCTGTTCGAGTCCATCGAAGAAGACCAGATTCGCCGCGGCGTTCTGGACTGATAGACTGCCCCACCGGCCCCTGCTGACTCCTCTTTCCATGGAGTCGGCAGGTGACGCGACAAACCAGCGACTTTAAAACACTGGATTGCCGCGCTACGCTCGCAATGACACTCAGTCACAGCCGTGAGCACACACAAAGAATATCAACAAGGATTAGCTTTCGTATGAGCGCAAACAAATACGACGATCTCAGCTATCTGTCCGGTTTCGGAAATGAGCACGAATCCGAAGCACTGCCCGGCGCCCTGCCGCAAGGCCAATTCTCGCCACAAAAAGTGGCTTATGGCCTGTATGCGGAGAAATTCAGTACTACGGCATTTACCGCACCGCGCCATAGCAATCGTCGCAACTGGTTCTATCGAATTCGCCCATCCGTGGCGCAAGGTGATTACCGCCAGCTCGATCAGGGCCTGGTGCGCAGCGGTCCGATTACCGAAGTGGTAACTCCACCCACCATGTATCGCTGGGACCCGCTAGCCATTCCCGCCAAACCCACTGATTTTGTTGACGGTCTCACCACCATGGCCGCCAATGGTGATGTAAATGCCCAGGTCGGTATTGGCATTCACACCTACCTCGCCAACAAGTCGATGGAAGATCGCTTCTTCTACAACGCCGATGGCGAAATGTTGTTTGTGCCACAGCTTGGCGCCATTGCCCTGCACACCGAGTGTGGCATTCTGGCGATAAAGGCCGGTGAAATTGCGGTGATTCCTCGCGGCATGAAATTCCGTGTTGAACTGCTGGAAGGTCAGGCTCGTGGCTATATCTGTGAAAATTACGGTGCACCCATGCACCTGCCTGAGCGAGGCCCCGTTGGCTCTGATGGATACGCCAACGATCGCGACTTCAAATACCCGGTCGCCGCTTATGAAGACCGCGAAGGTAACTTCGAGCTGGTAAGTAAGTTTGGCGGCAACCTGTTTGCCTGTGACATCGACCACTCACCACTTGATGTGGTGGCCTGGGTTGGCAATTCAGCGCCGTATAAGTACGACCTGGAGCGCTTCAACACCATGGGCAGCATCAGCTACGATCACCCGGACCCATCTATCTTTACGGTACTCACTTCGCAGTCCGATACTGAAGGCGTGGCCAACGTGGACTTTGTGATCTTCCCACCCCGCTGGATGGTGGCTGAAGACACCTTCCGTCCGCCCTGGTATCACCGCAATGTGATGAGCGAGTTTATGGGCCTGATATACGGTGTTTACGACGCCAAGGAAGAAGGCTTTGTGCCAGGCGGTGCAAGCCTGCACAATTGCATGTCACCTCACGGTCCGGAAGCTGCAGTGTTTGAAAAAGCCAGCAACGGTGAGCTGTCGCCAATCAAACAAGAAGCCACCATGGCCTTTATGTTTGAATCACGCTACGTGATCGCGCCAACCAAGTACGCGCTGGAAACCGAACACCGCCAGAAAGACTATCTGGACTGTTGGAACGGGCTAAACAAGCATTTTACCGGCGAGAAATGATCTTCATCCTCACCGTTGTCATCCTGAGTACAACGAAGGATCTCATACATAGCCAACACAGAGATTCTTCACTACGCTCAGAATGACACCAAGGTAAGGTGAGAATGACAACAATATAGAAAGAGAGACGATAATGACCTCCCTACTGAACGAAACCCACGATCCCAAGCTGACCAGCTGGGTTGAATCCGCACAAGGCAGTGACTTCCCAATTCAGAACCTGCCATTTGCCGTGTTCCGTCGCGCTGGCAGCGAGGAAGAATTCCGTGGTGGTGTTGCCATCGGCGACCAAGTAATCGACATGCACGCCTTGGCAGATGCCGACATCCTCGACGATCTGGCCCAGGAAGCCTGTGAAGCCGCTGGTGAGCCGATCCTGAACTTGCTTATGGGTATGGGTAAAGAAGCCAACTCCGCCCTGCGTCTGGCTCTGTCTCGCGCCCTGCGCAGCGGTTCCGAGCAACAGTCAGAGCTGGAAAAATGCCTGATTCCTATGGACGAAGTTGAATACGACCTGCCCTGCGTAATCGGCGACTACACCGACTTCTATACCTCCATTTACCACGCTACAGCTGTAGGCTCCCTGTTCCGTCCGGACAACCCCTTGCTGCCGAACTACAAGTGGGTTCCGATCGGTTACCACGGACGCGCTTCTACTGTTGGCGTTTCCGGCCAGAAATTCCCTCGTCCAGTCGGTCAAACCAAAGCGCCAGACGCTGATGAGCCAAGCTTTGGCCCATGTAAGCGTATGGACTACGAGCTGGAAATGGGCATCTTTATCGGCCAGGGTAACGAACTGGGCGACCGCATCGACATCGAAAAGGCTGAAGACCACGTATTTGGCCTGTGCCTGTTTAACGACTGGTCTGCTCGCGACCTGCAAGCCTGGGAATACCAGCCACTGGGCCCATTCCTGGCCAAGAACTTTGCCTCAACCATCTCACCGTGGATTGTTACCACCGAGGCGTTGGCTCCGTTCCGCAGCAGCTTCGCCCACCCGGAAGGTGACCCTCAGCCACTGCCTTACCTGACCAGCGATTTCAACACCGAGAATGGCGGTATGGACGTCAATCTTGAGTGCCTGATCGAAACCGAGCAAATGCGTGCCGCTGGCGACGCGCCAGCCAAACTGTCTGAATCCAGCTTCAAGCACTCCTATTGGACAGTGGCACAGATGGTCGCGCACCACACCGTTAACGGCTGTGCGATGCAACCAGGTGACCTGCTCGGCTCTGGCACCCAATCCGGCCCACAACACGAAGAAGCCGGCTCCCTGCTGGAACTCAGCCGTGGTGGTAAAGAGCCAATCACCCTGCCAAACGGTGAACAGCGCACTTTCCTCAACGATGGCGACACCGTAATCATGCGCGGCTACTGCCAGCGTGATGGCGCAGTTCGTATCGGTTTTGGTGAAGTGACTGGTACTGTTCTTCCGGCTCGGGTTTGAGCTTTGTAAGGTAGTAAGGAAGAGCCCTGCTTGTGCGGGGCTTTTTTGTATTTATTTTGGTCTGACGTCTGACGTCTGACGTCTGACGCTAAAGCCAAGCACTTTGTCATCCTCGCGTATGCGGGGATCCACTCTTTTTGAAAAAGAGTTCTGACGATGTAGCCAGATGGATTCCCGCTTTCGCGGGTATGACAATAACTCTTTGGGTTTTAGCGCCCGACGTCCGACGTCCGACCTCCGACCTGTTGTTAAAAACACCAATGCCGCAGACAATCACCGCTGTCTTACCGGCACCAAAACAACAGGACAACACAATGAAACTCTACGGCTACTGGCGCTCTTCTGCCGCTTACCGCGTTCGCATCGCTCTCAACCTAAAAGGTGTTGAATACGAGCAGGAATCCGTTCACCTGGTTAAGGATGGCGGCGAGCAATTCAGTGACAGCTACACCGCCATGAATCCGGCGCAACTGGTGCCTACGTTGGTGGATGGCGAGCTGACTCTCAACCAGTCCATGGCAATCCTTGATTACATCGAGAACAAATTTTCGCAGCATCCTCTTCTGCCAGCAGATATTGCTGAACGAGCCCAGGTATTGGCATTGGCCAACGATATCGCCTGCGACATTCACCCGCTCAACAACCTGCGTATTCTCAAGTACCTGACCGGTGAGCTGGGTGCAACTGAAGAGCAGAAAACCGAGTGGTATCACCACTGGCTACACAAAGGCTTTGGGCCGCTGGAGGCCCAGGCCAAAAAATACGGTTCAACCGGTAAATTTTTATTTGGCGATCAACTCACTCTGGCTGATGTAGTTTTAATTCCGCAGATTTATAATGCTTTGAGATTTAAACTGGACATGAGCAATTACCCTTTACTCAGCAGCATCTGGGAGCACTGCAACAGCCTGGATGCCTTTAAAAATGCTTTACCGGAGAACCAACCGGACGCTTCCTAAGGAACAAACATGAAAAGCTGCATCGCTTACGGATTGGCCAAAGGTTTTGACGTCAGTGAATTGCGTACTCATCTGCAAACCAACTATCGGGTCACTGAGTACCGGGAAGTTTTTCATGTCCAATTACATACTAACGGCGATGTTTTTCTATTCCCGTTTGGCAGTATCGTACTTTGGGGCGTTGATGCCGACAGCGAACAACGCCTCTGGGACGAATTAACACCGATGATGATCGATCCTCTTCTCAAGCCCGAAGAGGATCGTTTCACGTTTGACATCGGTGCAGAAACGATCCGTATTCGGGATGATCACATTCAGCTGACCGACGGCAGCCCTCTGGAAATGCTGGCACTCTCCCAAGGCGTCGCTCAATCGGTAAAACTGGCCGAACTGGAAGCACGCGCCAGCCGGACTATCGATGAAACCGCCCACATTCCCCGCAACCTGGCTGAGACAGGCAGCACTCGCTTAACCCGACGAGATATTGGCCGTATGCGCGGTAAATTGATTTTGGTAGAGAGCGACATTAACCACCACTACGCGCTGCTGGATACCCCCGAATTTTTCTGGGAGTACTCGGAGCTGGAGAGCCTCTATCTGGAGATGGCTCGCTACCTGGACGTACAGGCTCGCGTTGAAGTGCTCAACAAAAAGCTCGGCATGATTCACAAACTGTTTGAAATGCTGGCGGACGAGCAAAAGCACAAGCACTCATCATTGCTGGAGTGGATTATTATCTGGTTGATTGCCGTGGAAATACTTATTTTCCTCGGCCATGATTTACTGAAGTGGTTTTAAGTCAGGTAACTTGGTTCTTTAGTGTCGCCATGCCCTTGAGGATAATGAAGGTCATTAAAATTTTTCATTATCCTCAAAATTCAAATTATTGATTTTGGTTTTCCCCAAAGCCTTCAGTAACAGATTTCTAAAAAACCGACTGATCGGATAAAAAACCCCGGCCCCTATTTGTGAACCATAAAACAACGAATTTAACCGGTTAAACATCCCCGATTTACCACCAATTTTTGTCAGCATATAGATGGCATCCGGGCCGTAATATATCTGGCCATTTAGCTTCAATACCATACCCTGATCAATATCGAGCCCCTGAGCAGTAATTTCATCCATCACTTCGCAGGACTCTCTGGCGTTCACCAAAACCAGTCGACCGACCGACTCCTCGATACGCACTTTAAGACAGTAGTAATCGCAGATCGGGCATTCTTTGTCGTAAACCAGCAGAATGTCTTTATCCATATAAACCCTCCATAATGGTGCGCACCGCCGATTAAGCACTAGTATGCACCAATACTTTTCTACCACCCGCGTGATGACGGTGTTCCCACAGAAAAATCCCCTGCCATGAACCCAACGCCAGCTTGCTATTCATAATAGGAATTGAGAGCGATGTGGCAGTCAATGCTGACTTGATATGTGCCGGCATATCATCCGGCCCTTCCAGGGTATGGGTGTAGAGTGGATCATTTTCCGGCACCAGGCGGTTCAACCAACTCTCCAGATCCGCTTTGGCTGAAGGGTCGTAGTTCTCCTGAATCAACAGACTGGCCGACGTGTGCTGGATATACAATGTACAAAGCCCTTCAGAAAGCCCTGCAGCGGCCACTGCCGACTGAATCCTGTTGGTTATATCGTGAAGCCCCTGCCCGGAAACAGGTACTGAAACTGTCTGGATCACCTCAATTCCTCATACCACTCGGTTTGCCGTATAATGCCGCAGCTTACCCACTTAGGGCCTCTTAACAGGCCCCTGCACCAGATTCAGGTTACCCCATTTTGAATACCATCGACACCAGCCAATACGACAAGCAGCTCACCGACAAGATCAGCAAGGTGCGTGAAGACTTTGCAGCACTGAACCTGCCGGAAATAGAGGTGTTCACCTCGGAGCCAATCAACTTTCGTATGCGAGCCGAGTTTCGTATATGGCATGAAGGCGACGAATCCCACTATGCCATGCACCTGCCAGGCGGCAGTCGCCCTATTCCGATTCAGGAGTTCCCGATTGGTTCCACCCGAATTGGTGAGCTGATGCCACGGCTGATGACAGGAATCAAAGATAATGAACTACTGCGCCGCAAGCTTTATGTAGTTGAGTTCTTAACTACCTTGAGTGGCGATGCGTTAATAACCCTTATTTATCACAAACCTCTCGATGATCAGTGGCAGAACGAAGCCAGAGCCCTTAGTACAAAATTAGGTGCCCCCATTATTGGTCGCAGCAAAAAGCAGAAGGTGGTGCTGGAACGCGATTACGTCATCGAAGAACTGGATGTACTGGGCAATAAATATCGCTACAAACAGGTAGAAACCGGATTTACCCAACCAAACGCCGGTGTAAACCAGAAAATGCTTGGCTGGGCCGTAGAAACCAGCCGCAACTTATCACCTGAGAGACAAGGCGGTGACCTGTTGGAGCTCTACTGCGGTAACGGCAACTTTACTCTGCCACTGGCACAAAATTTTGAACGTGTATTGGCCACAGAAATCTCAAAGATTTCGGTAAATTCATCGCAATGGAGCATGAAAGAAAACGGTGTGGACAATATCGAAATTGTCCGCATGTCCAGCGAGGACTTTACCGATGCCCTCAATAAGGTTCGCCCGTTCAGACGCCTGAACAATGTTGACCTGGACAGCTATAACTTTTCCACCGTGTTTGTAGACCCACCCCGTGCCGGACTAGATGACGGCACCGTGGAGCTGGTAAGAGGTTTTGACAATATCCTGTACATCTCCTGCAATCCGGAGACCATGAAAAACAACCTTGAAGCACTGCAAGACACTCACGAGATTGCCAAATTTGCAGCCTTTGACCAATTCCCTTACACCCATCACCTTGAGTGTGGTGCGCTACTGGTCAAACGCACTTAATGCCATAAAAACCTGGCACAATAAAAAGAGGCTTTGGTATCAATACCAAAGCCTCTTTTTTTATCTCAACGAACTACTCGTCGCCTTCTGTCTCAAACCGCTTGATACGATCCTTAGTCAAGGGGTGGGTAGAAAAATACCCCATTACATCCTTGTCTGAACTTTCATCGGAAGTGTCATGACTTACAGGGCCTTGATCTGTGGATTTATTTTCTTCCCCCTTATTCGCCTCATCACCATGATGATGTTGATGATCCATACGGCTCAGAATATCGGCAAAATGATGTAGCGGAATGCCCTCCTGTTTCATATTTTGATAAGCATAATCGTCTGCTTCGGTTTCAAAATCCCTGGAGTAGGCACTGTTTACCAGTAACACCGGAATGCCCAACAGCAATTCGGCAACACCATTCATATCACCGGTAACGAACGCAAGTGACAACACAATGATTGAGCCTTGCAGTACAGACCGCATTCCATGTTGATGTTCAACATGCCCTATTTCGTGAAACAAGACTGAAAGTAGCTCGGCATCACTCTTTGCCAATTCAACAATGTCATCTGTAAAGATAATCGTGCCGCCCGGCAATGCAAACGCATTAGCACCCAGTGGTCCACCATCACGGAATTGAACATCAATTTCCGGCATATCACTGGAACTTTGCAGAGTATGGATATAGGGCTGGAAATAATTGAGCAACTGTTTTTGACGAGCTTCAGGCAAGTTCGACGGATCAAGCCAAACATCGTCAAAAAAATCAATCGACGTTTGGTCCGTGTACTCCACCACAGCATCAGGAATAACCTTAGCGACACCCTGTGCGGCTAGCGGCACACCCCAGATCAAACACCAGGCAATTAAACCTACAATCAAAGTCAGGCAAACAAGCGCAAGACTCCAGCGGTTTTCCGCAGCGTGAAGCTTATGCCCCCCGCTGCTTTTGCCCAAATTGCGCTGTAATTGATCCACGGCTTCATTATTGGCGGTAACAAAAGTACCGCCATTCGGAAACCGCAGTTGTCGCTGGATATTGCCCAGGCGATCAGGGATTTTTACTTCCTTGATCTCTGCACTGACAACAGCCTCATTTCCAACTCTAACCGTAAGTCGCCCCACTGCATCAGCATGAAGGACGGCTTCCGGAGAAGCCGAAATTTTTCCATCTTGCCAAAAGCCCTGAATATCCATCATATGCCAAAGCCCAGATCAAAGGCCTCGCCCACTTCATCACCCAGTGCGCTGGTTTTATTGCTTTCACCGGCAACGAAGTGATCCATATCCCTGGCGTTAAGACTGGTGCAACTGGCACGGTAACGAACCACGCGAACCATCGCCCAGGGAATAGCCAGCCCCAGAGTCAGTACGATCATAAATGTGTTGGAAACCAGCAACCACAACCAGGCGCCAAATTTGTAATTGGCATTAAATTGGTTGCCTGCAATCAACATATTTCCATAACGCAAGTTCATCATTGCTACGGTAAAGTAGGCCATCATTACAAAATAAAACAGGAATAACGGAATCATCGAAATAATTGCAAAAATACCATTTCGGTTCTCTGCGCCTTCCAAACCTGACACTCCGGCGATAATTGCGGTCAATACAGATGTGCCAATAGCAAACAGTACACCGAGCGCAATCATTATCCCGACAATTGCCCAGATCTGACCCACTCTGATATTCAGCGAAAACTGGCTCTCTCCATAGCTGTGTCCTTCAACCAGCAACTTTTCCTGACGCAAAATAGCACTTGGATAGAGTATTCCAAAAGTAATTACACCCAAAAATGGCCATAGAATATAGGCTTTGGCAGCCTCGCCATAACTGCGCGAAAATCGAAATCGAATACCACGATACACACTGTGATAAGCATTAAATGCATAGGCTCGCACAAAAAACCACGGGAAAATAATCATACCTGCCAAAGCAAGCAAACCAGATATTACAGGGAAAAAGTTCTGTGCAAATATATAACCGACCAATAAGACAGCAGCAATAATTCTCCCCTTCAAAATCACAATTGGATCGGCGGTATATTCAAAATTGTGATTATCGAGATAGGTATTCCCGTAGAAATATCGCTTGGTTCTCACCTTGGCCCAGGCGGAGTAAATCCCCAGGGTCACAATAGAGAGCAAAACATTCACGATCCATATACGAAAGAATTCACTACCAGATCCACGAAACTCCATCTGGATGCGTCTTGGTGGGGATTCTGGGGTTTCAACTTGCGGATTAACTGGAGATTCGGGAGTGCCGGGAGTGACTGGCTGATCTGAAGGTATATCTACAGACATTTGGATTCCTTCCATATTTATTATATTGAAAGGACTTTTTAGCACAGTTTAGGGAGAGTGCCAATTTGTTGATCTTGAATTTGGTCAGATGAGTGGCCGGTTGATACGAAATTACTCAACGACCGGGTAACCATATCACCCGGTCGTTGAAGAGATGACTAGGGGAAAGTCAGACGGTAATCGCAACTCTCAGCGAGTCCAGCCTTAGTTCTGCGCCTTCGAGGTATTTTTGCAACTGATCCCTGGTTTCTTCCAGGTAATCAATCTCGTCCTGGCGAATATTTGGGTTCACTTTCGCCAGTGACTTCAAGCGTTGCAGCTCAACACCTTGTGACTGTTCCATTTTGGCAATGGCGGCATCAATCAGTCCCTGCTGTTGAGAGGAAGCGATGGTCTCTGCCTTATCAATCAACGCAGTAATCTGTGGTCTGGCATGACGCACCAACTCTTGGGCTGTTCCCTTGGCAACGCCTTGTGCGAGTTTCTGGTAGTGTTGCGGGGTCAGTACGGCACTTAAGTCTTTACCATTGCTCTCAACCACCACCCGCACCTTTCTTGAAGGCATATAGCGAGGTACTTGCAGTGAACGGGGTGCTGCGCAGTGCAGTGTAAACACCGTCTCCAACAAAAGATTGCCAGGCTTGAGTGGTGGCAGCTTCATGGTACAAACAGAGGTGTTGCCAAATTCGCCGCTCAGAATCATCTCCATGGAACCACTGACCATGGGGTGTTCCCAGCTCAGATAGTGCATATCTTCACGGCTGAGTGCCTTCTCACGATTGAATGTGGCAGTCATACCATCTTCATACAGCCCCGGAAAACTTTCGCATTGAAGATGATCGCTCGGTTCCAGGATCACCGCATCAGCACTGTGGTGGTTGTGATCAACACCGTATTGGTCGAATACCTTTTCCATGTATTCGGTCAAAACTTCCGGGCTCTCAGCCTCAGCAACTGAATCGACAACCTGCTGGGCTCGCTTCGGATTACAGGAGGACATCTCCAGCAGACGATCGCGACCTTGCTGAAATTCGTACAATGCCGCCTCGGTCAGCTTATAGGTTTGAGCCACCAACTTGTCCAACGCCTGGACATTATCATTCACCAAACAAGCATCCAGCTCCTGCCGCACCTGCGCCTGGATTGCACCACCCACCGGGCAAACCCGCTCAAAGGCATTAAGGCCATCGTGATACCAACGCAACAGGGCAAACTGGGCGCCACTGTCGTAAAACGGCACATGAATATTGACTGTGTACTTTTGACCAATCCGGTCGAGACGACCGATACGCTGCTCAAGTAGATCCGGATTAAGCGGCAAGTCGAACAGCACCATGTGGCGGGCAAACTGGAAGTTGCGGCCTTCACTGCCAATTTCCGAGCAGATAAGTGCCTGTGCGCTCTCTTCCTCGTCGGCAAAATAGGCGGCAGCGCGGTCCCGTTCCACCAGGCTCATTCCTTCATGGAATACTGCCGAGTGAACGCCACAACGGATATTGAGGTGATTTTCCAGTTGTTGGGCGGTGTCGGCATTGGCGCAGATTACCAGCACCTTGTCACTGCGACTCTCCTCGCGCAAGTCTGCCAGCCAGTTGGCAAGCCATTTCACACGAGGGTCAGAAGCTAGCCAGCCGCCACCAAGTAACATTTCCGGTTTCAGCAGCTGTTCAATACTGGCACCTTCACTGGCACTTCGATAGGCAGCAGGCGTTTGGAGTTTGTGCGGAACCAGGCGACGCTCCGGAAAACCGCTGACGGCATCCCGTGTATTGCGGAACAGTACTCGGCCGGTGCCGTGATGATCCAATAGCGTGCGTACCACATCGTCAATGGCCTGTTCACAGCCATCGTCATCCAACTCTTTTTGCAACTTGTCCGCATCGCTGCCCAGGTAATGTTGCAATTCTGCTTTCAGCTCATCGCTATGGCGTAGCTGATCGGCAGCATCCTCACTGGTCAGCTGTTCAACCAAACGGCTGACCCGTTGATATTCGCCCTCTTCGTCACAGAATTTCTGCAAATCGTAATAACGGTCGGGATCCAGCAGGCGTAAACGGGCAAAGTGACTCTCGATACCCAGCTGTTCTGGAGTAGCGGTAAGCAGAAGCAGTCCCAGTACATTTTTCGCCAGCGCTTCTACGCATTGGTACTCTAGGCTGGCCTCTTTCTCACTCCACTGCAGGTGGTGTGCTTCGTCCACCACCATAAGATCCCAGCCAGCATCACAGGCTTGCTGGTGGCGCTTTGGCGATTTAGAAAGGAAGGACAAGCTGCACAGAACCAGTTGTGCACTTTCGAACGGATTAGCGCTTCCGTCATCGTCTTCCGGTGTCAGTGCCTGACAGCGGTCCTCATCGAGAATCGTGAACATCAGGTTGAAGCGGCGCAACATCTCCACCAACCACTGATGCACAAGACTGTCTGGCACCACTACCAATACACGACGGGAGCGACCGGACACCAACTGCTGGTGAATGACCAGGCCTGCCTCGATGGTTTTACCCAAGCCTACTTCATCGGCCAGCAATACACGTGGGGCGTGGCGGTTTGCCACTTCATGGGCGATATAAAGCTGATGGGGAAGCAGCTGCACTCGAGCCCCCAACAGGCCCAACACGTCGCTTTGCTGCAAGCGGTGGCGATGAGCAAGGGTCTGCTGACGCAGTTCAAACTGGCTGAGCTTATCCACCTGTCCGGCAAAAAGTCGGTCCTGTGGCTTACTGAACTGGACAAAGCTGTCCAACTCCAGCTCATCAATACAGTGCTCTTTTCCGTCACCATCCAGCCCCATGTAGCTGAAAATACTGCCCTCTTCCCGCACCTCGGTAACGGTCAGCACCAGATCCTCATCACTGCGAATACGATCACCTACGTTGTACTGCACACGGCTCAACGGTGCATTATCCGCCGCATAGACCCGCTCTTCTCCAATGGCAGGAAAACTGACTGTCACACGGCGGCCAGCGGCCTCAACGATGATGCCGAGACCGGCTTCGGATTCGGTATTGCTGACCCAGCGCTGGCCGGGAATAAAACGTAAAGTGCTCAAAAGACTCTCACTACAGCTGGGGCCGGTGATGTATAGCCGGCATAAAAACAAACAGGACTGCTATTTTAGCAGTCCTGTAGCAGGGGGAGAAATCTGACGCTGTTTAAAACAGCCCCAGTCACAAACTAAGTACTATGCCCTAGACATAAATTTATTGGTGGTAGTGTTGATTTTGATCAGCTCACCCTCTTCCAGGTACTCCGGCACCTGAACTTCCAGGCCGGTGGCCATTTTCGCCGGTTTGGTGCGGCCAGTAGCACTGGCACCTTTAATGCAGGGCGGGGTCTCGATAATGGTCATATTCACCGATTGCGGCAATTCGATACCAATGGCATTGCCATCCAGGATCAGCGCGGTTATGCCTTCAAGACCATCAATCAAATATTCCAGCTGCCCTTCCAGATCATCCGCACCCAGACTGTACTGACTGAAATCTTCCATGTTCATGAACACATAGTTGTCGCCATCAAAATAGGAGTACTGAACCTCGCGACGCTGACAGTCACAATCCTTGAGCATGTCATCGCCTTTGTAAGTTTCATCCAGCTTCTGGCCGGTTTTCAGGTTATTGAAACGAACCTTGTAGAGAGTATTCGCTCCACGTGAAGACGGGCTTTTCACATCAATTTGCTTGGCAATATGCGGAGCGCCATTGATCTCAACGATCATGCCACGCTTCAGGTCACTGGCTTTCATTGTGTATTCCTTTCGAGGGTCATAAACTGACGCGATTATAGCGCGAGAACTTCTACTTTGGTGTGCGCGCTCCAACCAAAACTTAATGAAAAACTGCCTGATGACAATCTGCCCTTGCGGATCAGCAAAGCCATACGCCAACTGCTGCCAACCCTATCACAATGGCACACCAGCCCCGACTGCCGAAACTTTGATGCGCTCTCGTTACAGCGCATTCTGCAAAGGACTGGTGGATTACCTGGTAGAGACTCACCATCCCGATAAAAGGCAAGTCGATGATCGCGAGGTTCTGGCTCAAACCATAGCCAGTACTCACTGGCTTAATCTGCAAGTGATTTCCAGCGACTCTGATCAAGTAGAGTTTATTGCCACCTACGAAGACCAGGGTGAACTCGGACAACTTCATGAGCGTTCACGCTTTACAAAAGAGGATGACCGCTGGTTTTATCTGGACGGGGAAATACTACCTGCTCAGGTCAATGCAGGACGCAATGATCCCTGCCCTTGTGGGAGTGGCAAGAAGTTTAAGAAGTGTCACGGAAATTAAAAAACCTTCACTGCCACTTCCTGGGATCAACCTGAAAATAAGCCATTAATTGCTCAAACAACTCTGGATGCTCCTGCATCATTTTGTCCGGTCGCTCATAAAACGTTTCGGTGGCTACCGCAAAAAATTCAGCCGGGTTGGTGGCGCCGTAGTGATCCAGAAGTCCCCGGTGACCACGCATCAGATCATCCTGCAGCTCTTCAAATTCACGGGACAGCACTCTTGCCCAGCTCTGGTAGCTGGACACCTGGTTCAATAGCGGTGCGCCATTGGCAGTACCGGATTCCTGATCCAATTGGTGCGCAAACTCGTGAAGAACAACATTCTGGCCATCGCTGAAGTTACGAGCGCCATGGGCAACGTCGTCCCATGAGAGAATCACCTTGCCATTCTGCCACGACTCACCCGAACGTCCCTGTTTTCGATGGGTCACCACACCTCCCTCCGCCACCTCGGTGTGTGGCGCCAGGTAGGCTGACGGGTAGACATAAATGTACTTGAGCTGGCGATACAGAGTGTGAGGGCGATTGAGCAGCAACAGACAGGCTTCCGCGGCAATAGTGACTCGAACCTCATCGGTGATCAATTGCCCGTCGCAGCCTACAAAATTCTTTTGATGCAGAAATGCTTTGATCAAATCCTGCAGTTCACTCTGCTGCTCTTTGGAGAGATTGCGGTAAATCGGCAGGTTACGAAACAGAATAGTCTGCCACTCTGCCGGAAACGGCTTTTGAACCGCCTTTCGGTATTCGCTTCCAGGCTTGAACAACAGCCACCAGACCATCAGCCCGACAAAAACCGCCGCCACAACAAAATAGACTGCTGTTATCATACTCTCTGTCCCGTTTTAAGAATGCTTCCATAGACATCAACCATTATGCCCAGCAATCGCGTATTAATCATCGGCTATGTTTGGCCTGAACCAAACTCCTCGGCAGCCGGCACCCATATGATGGAGTTTATCCACCTTTTCCTGGAGCGCGGTTGGCAAGTGCATTTTGCAAGTGCTGCTACAGAGACCGAGCATATGGTAAATTTGCCGGAAATGGGTGTTTCCGTAAAGCAGCTCGAAATTAACGATTCCGGCTTTGACCAGTATATCTCCGAGCTTCAGCCGGATATCGTGATGTTTGATCGCTTTTTTATCGAAGAACAATTCGGCTGGCGTGTCGAAAAGCACTATCCCAACGCCCTGCGTCTTTTAGACACCGAAGATTTACACAGTCTTCGCAATGCTCGCCACGCCGCTTACAAACAGAATCGCGATGTGAGCAGAGCTGATCTGATGAGTGAGATGGCTCAGCGTGAAATCGCCTCGATTTACCGCAGCGACCTATCACTGATGATTTCCGAGGCCGAAGTTGCGCTTCTCGAGAAAGAGTTCAACGTGCCATCAATGCTGTTGCAGCACTGCCCGTTTATGCTGGATGTAAGAGGTTTGAACTCAGACAACTTGCCAGGTTTTGAGCAACGCCAGCACTTTGTCTCAATTGGCAACTTTCGGCATGCCCCCAACTGGGATGCCGTGCTTTATTTGAAACAAATTATCTGGCCTCTCATTCGCAAACAGCTTCCTAGTGCAGAACTGCATATCTACGGTGCCTACCCACCTCCAAAAGCCACCGCATTGCACAATGCAAAGGAAGGCTTTCTGGTTAAGGGCTGGGCACCTGATGCCTTTGAAGTACTTCGTCAGGGAAAAGTAAACCTGGCTCCCCTGCGCTTTGGAGCAGGTATTAAAGGAAAACTTGCCGATGGCATGTTGTGCGGCATCCCCAGCGTAACCACGTCTGTTGGAGCCGAGGCCATGACTGCCGGGCTGCCTTGGGGAGGTGACACTACAGATGATCCACAAGAATTTGCCAATGCCGCAGTGCAGCTGTATCAGAGTGCTGAGTACTGGCAAAAGGCTCAGCAGCAAGGTATTAGCATTGCCCAAAAACTGTTTGATAAAAAGAGTATTGGCGATGCGTTAGTCGATCGAATTGAAGTAGTGAAAGATAACCTGCAAGAGCACCGGCTCAATAACTTTACCGGCGCAATGCTACGACATCATAACCATCGCAGCACCCAGTTTATGGGGCAATGGATTGAGGTTAAGAACCGATTGGCTGAAATTGAGAATATGCCCTGACTTCCTCCATCGATACACAGCCTTTAGCAAGATTCAGAGATTTAATTTTTTGTCGTGCCCGCTCAGGCGGGTATCTACACATTGTTGTACTTGCTCTTTGAATTTCGCCCCCGAAAGTTTCGCATGCGCCTGCGGCGAGCTACTTCTGTGCACTGGGGGCAACATTCTTTTCTTTGCTGGCTCAAAGAAAAGAATGCAAAAGAAAGAGCCTTAAAAGCGCCTCACTTTCTTGGCAGTGAATTGCGCAACCCCTAGTGATTTATTGACTCCCCAAGTGGCACTGCTATATCCATTGTTCCTTGACGGTTCTACCCAAAGAATTGGTAACTTTGGTCGGGTCACACTGCTCGGTAATTAGCTATTACCCCCGAAACACCGTCTCAATCAAATGATATCCAAAGCGGGTTTTCACCGGACCATGCACTACATTGGTAGGCTTCTTAAACACCACATCCTCAAACGGCTTCACCATATCACCCTTGCGCACTTCGCCAAGGTCTCCACCGCGACGTTTGCTTGGGCAAATGGAGTGCTTCTTGGCCATCTGGCCAAAATCAGCGCCTTTAGCGATTTGCTGTTTGAGTTTTTCGGCCTGGTCTTTGTGCTTGACCAGAATATGGCGAACAATGGCTGTGGTCATAGTGCATTCCGGGGTGTAGAAATAAAAAGAGCGTAGCACAAAGCCTCTGGGGTTCCGCGCTATCTGTCTCGTGACAGCAATAATCCCCGCATAACTGAGCGCAGCGAAAAATCTTATCATCTGTCATCCTGAGCGCAGCGAAGGATCTCTTGCCTAACTATTCACAACGAGATCCTTCGCTACGCTCAGGATGACACAGTAAAAAGCCCTAAGGACACGGGCATTTGGCACACATAGATAAATAAGTATGTGCTGAAAATTACATGGTGTGACTGCCCCTTTAAGCAGCAATCACTTCATCTTCAATGGCATCCAGATTTTCACCGCCAAAAGCACTCAGCAGTGATTCAATCAGCGCCGACAGCTCCAGTGTCATAATCGAGAAGTCCACATCAAAACGTTCGGCCGCATCGCCGGTGTACACTTCTTCGGCCTTGTCCTGAATCATATCGCCATAGCGAATACGCTTGATGGCAAAGTTTTCATCAACGATACACTCGATTCCGTTGGTAGAAGCCAGCTCAATCTTGCTCACGTACATACTATCCTGAACGTGGTTGTTGATTTCCGCTGCGGTCAGCACCTGGTTTTTACAGCGGATCACACCGCCTTCGTCACTGGTATCGCGTAACTCACACTCCCCGCCCAACTCAAAGCCTTCCGGGTGAATGCCTTCGCGCATCCAGTTGGTCATTACCTGCTGGGGAATATTATTGGTGGTTACCGGCACCACAGGCAGCGTACCCAGTGTTTCGCGCAGTACATGACAGAAATCCTCAGCCTTTTTGGCGGAACCAGCATTGATGATCAGCAGCTGTGCTTTCAAATCGATGTATGCAAAGAGTTTGCTGGAACGGGTAAACGCACGTGGCAACAGGGTAAAAATCATCTCGTCCTTAATTTCCTGGCGCTCCTTGCGACCAATCTTGCGACTCTCCTGCTCCTGAAGCTCTTCAACCTTTTCCTGCACAAATTCGTTCACCACAGCGGCAGGCAGAACCTTGTCCTGACGTTTAGCACTGAGCATGATGTAACCGTTGGCGCTGTGGATGTATGAGCCTTCCGGGTCACCCAGAGGGGGTACCCAGCCAGTGCGGTGCATATCCTGGCTGCCGCAGGGCACAAACGCCTGCTCGGCCAGCTTCTCATCCAACTCCTCTGCGGAGAATTGAAAGGGTTTGGTAAAACGGTAAACCTGGATGTTTTTAAACCACATGGGTATGGCTGCTCTCTGTCTTGTTATCTTGGGAATCTCTGAAAGGTCGCTATGATGGCCAATCTGAAGTGGTGATGACAAGTCTGTTTCTGTGACTCGGTCTGTGCTAATGGCAGAGAGAAGCTTGGGAGCAATCAGGCGCGTATGCCGACCTGCAAAGTCCCATCCTCAAAGAACTGCGCCACTTCTTTACGCTTGCGACCAACCAGCAGAGGTCCGTCATCAAAAAACAGGAAGCACTTCCAGTTGCGGCGAAAAACGCCCCAAGTGGTTTCAATCACATGGTCGTGCTTGTAACAGAAATAGACGGTGACATTAGGCTCCCACTTAATATGCCCAGAGAGCAGCTCTGGCAGTTCCGGGCTATCGGAATCCCAAGCCCCCTGCCATTGCTCCTTTGCCTTCCAGGTCTTCTCCTGCCCTGCCCAATCGCCCGAGCCAAAGTGGCTCGGATAGAGACATACCGGACTAATCTGGCCACGCCAGACTTCTGCAGAGCGACTGGCGGTTAACGGCTTGATCTGCGCCAGATCGTCCGGCGTCACAGCCATATCCTGGCGGCGAAACACCCAGGCGTATTTGTATTGATCCAGCGGCAGGTAATTCATCGTCAACTCGTTTCAGATTGAGAGGCGGCACTATATCAAAATCGGCCCCAGGCTTCTAAAATAACGGGCTAATTCAAAGGTTTTCCAGACATGCAACAAATTCAGTGGTACCCAGGCCATATGCACAAGGCCAGCAAAGAGATGAAACAGCTTCTGCCAGAGGTAGACATGATCATCGAAGTGCTGGATGCGCGCATTCCTTTCAGCAGCGAAAATCCGATGATTCGCAGTATTCGCGGTGACAAACCCTGCATCAAGGTGCTCAGCAAGTCGGATCTCGCCGACCCGGAGCGCACCCTTCAGTGGCAACACTACCTTGAACAGGAGCAAGGGGTTAAAACCCTCGCAATCACTACAGAAGAGCCATCCAAAGCCCTGCAGATTATCGACCTGTGCCGGAAAATGCTGCCGGAGAAAGATCAGGGCGTGAAAAGCATCAACGCCATGATCATGGGCATCCCCAATGTTGGCAAGTCCACCCTGATCAATACACTGGCCGGTCGTATCATCGCCAAAACCGGCAACGAGCCGGCGGTTACCAAAGGGCAGCAACGCATCAACCTTCGCAACGGAATCGTTCTGCATGATACCCCAGGCGTGCTGTGGGCCAATCTGGAGAACCGCAACACCGGATATCGCCTGGCTACCACCGGCGCCATCAAAGACACCGCTATTGAGCACGATGATATAGCGTTCTTCGCCGCCGAGTTTTTGCTGGAGAACTACCCGAAAATGGTCAGCGAGCGATATGGTATTGCCGAGCTCCCCGACGCTCACAGCCCAAGTCCCGCTCTGGAGCTGCTGGAATTAATCGGCGCCCGCCGAGGCTGCCTGGGTGCCGGTGGCCGTGTTGACCTGGATAAGGTTTCCAAAATCCTGCTGACCGAACTCCGTGCCGGGACCATTGGGCGACTGACGCTGGAAACGCCAACCGAGATGGAAAGAGAAATGGCTGAACTGGAAGTAATTCGCGCGGAAAAAGCAGAGAAAAAAGCCGCCCGCAAACAGCGTCGTCAAGGAAGCCGAAACAGGAACAAGCCCTCGTGAAAAAATTACTGATCATTCTCTTAGTGCTGGCTACAGCATTTACCGCATACCAATTCTTAAAGCCTGACGTTTCAGACGTGGCTGCTACTGGCCTACCCTGGCAAATTGATGTTCGGGATGACGGAACCAGCGATGTATTTGGAATCAATCTGGGAGCCACCACCTTTAAAGAAGCCGCCACACAATTTGGTATTGATTATGAAATCGCTGTAATGATCGACCAGCAGGACAATGCCAACCTGGAGATGTATTACAGCCACTTCAAGTCAGGCCCACTGGCCGGAAAACTGGTGATTTCCGCCAAAGCCGAGCCGAGTATGGTTACTTACCTGGCAGAGAATGCAGTGGAGTCCGAATACCTCGGCACCGGCTCCAGAAAATTCACACTCGGTCAGGACATGATGAACATAGGCGAGACCCTGCTGGTCAGCGACCTGACATTTTTGCCAACTGCCAGCCTTGATGCCGAAGTTATTGAAAAACTATTTGGCAAACCCGACCAAATCATTGACCGCGGCGAAAGCCACCACTACCTCTACGAAGCCAAAGGTGTGGATGTGATTTTAAATGACGAGGGGAAAGAAACCCTACAATATGTAGCTCCGCGGGATTTCCATCGCTTGCTGGTGCCACTGGAGCTGGAAGCGCCCCAGACCAGTTCAGAATAAAGCCACTGGATTGCTTCGCTACACTCGCAATGACAGCTCTGGTGAATTACCCGTCATTGCGAGCAAAGCGAAGCAATCCAGCGTCTTACAACCCATCCAACTTTTTAACAACCCCCACCAACTCCGCCAACTTCTGATTCGACAACTGTCGATAATCAAAATACGGCGAGACAATCAGCTTCCGGCTTTTATCAACGGCAAAGTCTTGTTTCAATTCTGACAACTGCTCAAACCCCAGTGCTAGCGCATGGCTCTTGCCGCTGACGATATGGATCGTATCCGGTTGGCTAAAACCGGGCTGACTGAAGAGTAATGCGTGATCAGCTCCAGACTGTAAAAGGCGATTATCCCGAAAAGCCTGCCAAGTTGAGTGACCTTCAGCATTCAACTCAAACATCAACTTGGCAAACAGATTAAAAATTTTCCGCCAGTGGTTTCCGGTTTGTTCGACAATATGGGCAACTTCACCGGGTAATACCGGGCGCAGTTGATCCAGTGCCTGATATTCGGGTAGCGGCGGTCGATTACCGATATAAATCCGGTATTTAGCTGACGGGGTTCCGAGGCCTATTTCCATTGCGATTAAAAATATATTTATTAATATCCAGCTAAACTGGTATACGAATCAACACGTAGCAAGTCCAGTAGAAATCGTACTTTTTGTTGCGGCTAGGTCATATTTTAGCGGCGTGCTATGCATTATTTCTTGGTGAAGTAAAAAGTTACTATCATTGTTGTTAATGAGGCCACCAGTGGAAATATTTGATCAAACTTTGAATCATCGCCTAAGTTGACGAAGCTATAGAAATAGAAAACCAGTAGAACCAACATCACAATAAGAAATGGCAACCTACTATTGAGCCTGGATGTCTTTGGTTCAACCTTTCCTACACCAGCGCAAACCCCGCATGCAACAACTTTAGATCCCTTCTTGGCTTTAGCTTCTTTGATGCAGGTTCCGCACGATACACCGTCCTCGAGCTGGCAAGTTCCAGTCTCATTGCAGTGCTTGCATTCTAAAAGTGTAAATTCCATTTCACCTCTCCATAGTAACTGGGTGCATAGCGTTCAAGGCAATTGCGCCGTAGGCGTCAGTTGCCCTTTCTTGTTAGGTTGTGAACCACTCTTCAAAAGAAGACATATATTCACGGTAAAAAACAAGTGCCTCTCTTGCCGCTTCCATTGGCGAAATTGGCCCTGAAACACAATTCCCCCAAGGGGGCCTATATGTTATTCCTCGATCGACAACATCAAGCAATTCAAACTTAATATCCATTTGAGCCATCGGTCTACCAGCAGGATTCACTGGCACAAACACATCTGGCCGCCCCATGCTCCTCTGCATAATTCCAATCGGGATGGCCGAGTAGTTATTGAGATAATCAGTAACCTCTTGAACACTATGCTCATCACTATTGCGCGCATGGAGAATATAGCTTAACAATTGGTCACTTTTTTTTCGTTCCTTGAAAGGCTTCTGAAACTGACTAAATTCACCCTGATTTATCGCAACACCCGCCCTCTCAATCTTCTTCCAGACTTTCTCGATTGAAACTAAGAACCCTCTCCACTCAATATCCACATCTTCAAATGAATTACACTTCGCCATTGCATCATGGTATCGCTCTGCCGCTCTTAACTCTCTTTTGGCCACCGCCAGTGCTGAATTCGTCTTACTCATACTACTCTTGATAACCACATAATTACGGAGAAAACTTAACGCCGCAAACAGGGACGCCGATTACGGCGTCCCTACCTGCTTTGTCTTATTAAATTGTGACACTACTAAATAACTTTGAATTAGACTTGAAGCGAAACATGCTGTAAAAACCCACAGGAAAGCCTGAAACCAGTATCTGTAAAACCCAGGGTAATTAAACGGACTGTCAGAAGTCTTAGCTTGCTCAAACCCCTCTTTTATTTCTTCAACAGAAATTCCCATTTTCTCGGATAAATCAGATAGCTCTTCTTCTGCGAGCTCTAAGCTCGCTAGATTTTCAGATGCCTCTACTGTTGACGTTGAAACAGACGCAAAGGTGATCACAGCAGATATGAACACCGAAACCACTAAACTAGAAAGTATTATTTTTATCATATCTATATTTATTCTCGAAATTTAACGCTTCAATTAGGGGCGCCGCTTTGCGGCGTCCCAGCAGCCGCAGGCTGCGAACTAGATTGACTTGTTAAATTGCTTTTACTTTCCGCTGGCACCGCATTTATTGTAGGAGTGAGATTATTTAATGCTTTAATTGCAGCATAGGCCGAAGCCACAGCTGCAAGTGAAGCGATAATGCTAACCACAAGCGCAGCGATAGTTAACCGAAACTGCCATTTCGATTGATTTTGCTCGTCTATATATTCTTGGCGAGTCCTCCAAGGATCTTGGATTGGCGGATTTACCAAATAGACTTTTTTCACATCTTGCTCTTCGTTCATGTTTGCAATTTAACAGCCTGTTTAAGAGGCCTTCGGCCTCATAACAATTATTATCGGGCTTCCCATTTAATATATTATCTGACCACCCGCTCCACTAAAAACTCATTGTTTTTATTACATGTTTATCAAAATGAAATATTCTTAATTCTGATAAACGGGAAATTAATTCGGGAATTTCCCTTGAAAGAAGGAGGGAAAATTATACTGCTTAGAGTTACAGCACAATTTGGAGAGGATATCCAAATGACCCAGCTACCATTCCTTCGATCAATCTATGAGCACTTGCTCACCAGGCACTTCAGTTGTTGAACAATAAAGGGATATCTTTGCTGGATCAAGACATAGGTGGGTTAAAGAGGCAGATTGACACCCAATGCTTGGATACGAGATTGTCGCTTTCGGAGATCAACGTGCGGTGCACTTTTATCATCGCTGCGCTCAGGATGATAATCAATATGGATTGTACGCTACGCTCACCCTACGGGTGCCCAATGCACTCCGTGCTTTTGTCCCGCCTTCGCGGGGATGACGGAGAATGGATGGCACCCAATTGAGCCCTTACCCAACCGGAACAGGTTTGCCCGATTTGTGGGTATATGAGGGCGGGCCTGTTCCGGTTGGGTAAGGGCGGATTTAGGGCACTTAAAGGTTTTCGAGTAAACAAAACCTAAAAGCGGAGATTGTCGCCTTCGGCGCCCAACGCGCGTTGCGCTTTTGTCTTCGCTGCGCTCAGGATGACAGTGACTTGTCCTGATATAGATTGACACTATTTCAGGACGGGACACCAGAAATAAAAAAGACCGGGAAATCCCGGCCTTTTTCATAAGCTCAATAAACGAAAAAATTACTTCTTCTTACGCTTATCCTCAATTTCCCACTTGCCATTGTTATACCAGGCACGCCAGCCGGTCGGTTTACCATCAACCTCCGACTGCACATACTGCTCCTTGGTTTTACGGCTGTAACGCACATAGGTCGGCACACCATCCGGATCGGCAACCGGTGCACTCCAGAGGAAGTTGTATTTGGAGTCAATCTGGTCCTTGAACGGCAACATCTCGGCAATCTGCGGTGAGCGGGTTTCCCGGTGTTTCGGGAACTGGCTGGCCGCCAGGAACAGACCACTGGCACCGTCACGCAGCACATAATGATCTTCCACCTTTTCGCACTTCAGGTCCGGCATTGGTACCGGGTCCATTTTCGGCGGCGCAGGCTGGCCGCTTTTCAGCAGCTTGCGAGTGTTTTTACAGGTTTCGTTAGTACAGCCAAAGAACTTGCCGAAGCGGCCGGTTTTCAGCTGCATCTCGCTGCCGCACTTATCGCATTCCAGCGTCGGGCCTTCATAGCCCTTGATTTTGAAAGTGCCCTGCTCCACGTAAAAACCATCACAATCCGGGTTGTTACCGCAAATGTGCAGTTTGCGCTTATCGTCGATCAAATAGTTTTCCATCGACGTGTTGCACTTGTGGCAACGACGCTTCTCCAACAGCAACTTGGATTCTGCTTCATCGTCTTCGTCGATATTTACCGCTTCATCACCGGGCTGTAAATTCAGGGTTCCCTTACAGCGCTCCTTGGGCGGCAAGTTGTAGCCGGAACAACCCAGGAACACACCAGTAGAACCGGTGCGAATCATCATTGGACGGCCACAGGTCGGGCATGGAATATCGGTTTCCGACGGCGCATTTGGACGCATGCCATTTTCAGCGGCTTGCGCTTTTTCCAGTTTGGCCGAGAAGTCTTTATAAAAACGATTCAGAACATCCTGCCAATCCAGCTCACCATCGGCGACCTCATCGAGATACTCCTCCATCGCCGCCGTAAAGCCGTAATCCATTAAATCACTGAAGGATTCATTGAGTCGGTCAGTAACGATATCGCCAATTTTTTCCGCGTAAAAACGACGGTTCTCCACACGCACATAACCGCGATCCTGAATCGTGGAAATAATTGAAGCGTATGTAGAAGGACGGCCAATGCCGCGTTTTTCCAGCTCTTTAACCAACGAAGCTTCGCTGTAACGCGCTGGCGGTTTGGTGAAGTGCTGGTTTGGAATCAGCACATTCAGTTTCATTTCATCGCCAACCTGCAGCTCCGGCAGTTCAACGTCATCGTCTTTCTTGCGCAAGGCCGGCAGCACTTTCAGGAAACCGTCAAAGCGAATTACCCGCCCTTTCACACGCAACTCAAAGTCACCCGCCTCAACCGTTACTGTCGTACTGGTAAATTGCGCTGGGGTCATCTGACAGGCGACAAACTGCTGCCATATCAACTGATAGAGTTTGCGAGCATCCGCTTCCATCTCCGACAGGTCGCCGGGCATGATATCGATATTGGAAGGACGAATCGCTTCGTGCGCTTCCTGGGCGCCGGATTTACTGCTGTAGATATTCGGATTTTCCGGCAGATATTTATCGCCAAAACGAATACCGATAAATTCGCGACAGGCTTCAACCGCCTCTTTACTCAAGTTGGTTGAGTCGGTACGCATGTAGGTGATGTAACCAGCCTCATAGAGACGCTGGGCCATCATCATGGTTTTCTTAACACCAAAGCCCAGACGAGTACTGGCTGCCTGTTGCAGCGTCGAAGTAATAAACGGGGCATTTGGCTTGGAACTGGTTGGCTTGTCTTCACGTTGGCTGACGCGATAATCAGCGGCGCGCAGTGCCTCAAGGGCAACATCTGTTGTCGCTTTGTTTGTTGGACGGAACGCCTTGCCAGCCTGTTTGGCCACTTCAAAACGGACCTTGTCTTCCACCGGGCTGTCCAGGTCAGCCTGCACTGTCCAATACTCTTCCGGGATAAACGCACGGATTTCCCGCTCACGCTCTACCAGCATTTTTACTGCTACTGACTGAACACGACCGGCAGACAATCCCCGGGCAACCTTTTCCCACAGCAGCGGGGAAACCATATACCCCACCACCCGGTCCAGGAAGCGACGCGCCTGTTGGGCATTAACCCGGTTCAGGTCCAGATCACCTGGCTTCTCAAATGCACCTTTGATAGCGGTTTTGGTGATTTCGTTGAACACTACACGCTTGTAGCGATCCAGATCGCCACCAATGGACTCCTGCAAGTGCCATGCAATGGCCTCTCCCTCGCGGTCCAAGTCCGTTGCGAGATAGATATGGTCTGCGTCTTTGGCAAGTTTCTTTAACTCGGCAACTACTTTTTCCTTGCCGGGCAGAATCTGGTAGTTCGCTTTCCAGCCGTGCTCGGGGTCAATCCCCATTCGGGTGATGAGCTGCTCTTTGGCTTTGCGTTTTTTATGGGCCACCTTTTCATCCGGCGACATTTTGCGGGTCAATGCAGCAGCCTGAGCTCTGGCTTTGGCATCCACCGGCTTGCCAGTACCACCGCCAGTGGGCAGGTCCCTTATGTGACCCACGCTGGATTTCACCACGAAATCCTTACCCAGATACTTATTGATCGTTTTCGCCTTGGCTGGCGACTCCACAATTACCAGTGATTTGCCCATAGAATTTCTTGCCATTTTTTTCGGAGGATCCGATCAAAATTATGCTTTGACCGGTTACTGCTTCTTTATATGTATAGTGCTAAAAACGCGAATATAAACGGAGTGACCGACAACAGGTCAAGGAAAAATTGAAAAAAGTGTTGATTTAGCCCAATTCCTGATGCTTAAAAAACAACCACCTTATTGGCTTAACATTAACTTTCGAACAGCCTTTAAGCCTTCTACTATAGCGTCTACTTGCTGCTCCTCGCCCTCTTCTGTCCAATGGACTACAACCCCGGCGCGATCCGCCAGAAGCGCTGTAACACCGGGTGGGAGCTGCTCGAGTAGTGCGCCCAACTCTCTTTCTACCGGCACCGAAGACGGCCCCTTAAACCAACGCCAGTCGCCCCATTGAGTTTCCATGCCACGCTGATTATTCTGCACCAATGTCCAGGGACGGAACTCTTTTGGCTCAACCGGCCCCCAAGGCAGGCGGTAACTGACTGAATCCAGAGAACGTTCGTCGTCCCTGGCATCCGCTCGTCGGGCCAGCTGAACCTTGACGCCCTGCGCCGCCGCAGCCCGCCGTAATTGCTCTATTCGCTTTTGACGGGGTGAGGAACGAAGGCTCACAAGAGGTGACAAAACTAATGCGATAGCAACTAAAATCCAAAAAAACTTCATAAATTGATTACACTTTGTTCAAATGGCCAAAAAAATCACGGGGTAGTGACTATGGCACAGTATAAACATGTATTGGTTGGACTTGATCTATCTAATGAATCCCAACAGGTGGTGGATCGAGTTAAAGCGTTATTCTCCGACAGCGAGTCAGATTGTAGCCAGGCTCGTATCAGCCTGATCCATGTTCAGGAGCCACTCTCCTTCGCCTACGGCGGCGATATTCCTATGGATCTCTCTGAAATTCAAACCCAACTTGAAGACCAGGCCAAAGGCCAGCTGGCCAAACTCGGCGAACAACTGGGTGTAGTGGTGGCCGATCAACATGTCATCGTCGGTCAACCGTCTCACGAGATGCACCGCTTTGCCCGCGAGAACAAAGTCGATCTTATTGTGGTTGGCAGTCATGGCCGTCACGGTCTTGCCCTGGTGTTTGGCTCCACCGCCAACGGAGTTTTGCACGGTGCTACCTGTGATGTGCTGGCCGTGCGAATTAAGGAGGAAAACTGAAGATTGACCAGCGGGCCTATGTAATGGGCGTACAACTCGATAGAGTACTACACTGAAGTTGAGTTTACCGGGTGATGCGGTGTCGCACCACCCGATGTTAATTGTATAGATGACCCGCCATTTACTTAAATGGATTAAGAAAAAAGTGAAGTTGTACGCCTTATTTGCTGTCGTCCTGACCGGGACTCTCTCGCTACACACTCACCCTGCTGTAGCAGACCAATCTATTGCCACGCAAACTGTCGCCTCTGACAGACTTACTCGACACGACCAGGCTGACCAGCAGCTACAAGATCAGCGGGAGCTGTACCAGAAGGCGCTTAAAGCATTAAAAAAAGGACCAGGCCCGGAGTTCCAGCGGCTTAAAAAGCAGCTGAAAGATTATCCTCTCTACCCTTATCTGGAATATGCCGATATCGCCGTGCGAATTCGCAGACTCCCCAAAAAAGAGGTTGAACAGTTTTTAGCCGATAACGACGGTACCCGGGTTGCCGACCGGCTTCGTGTTCGATGGCTCGATGAAATGAAGCGCCGTCACCGCGGCAGTGATTTTATTCACTATTACCACTCGTCATTGGCCGACACCGAGTACCAATGCTACTACCACTACGCAAGATATCGCACTGGTGACGAGCAACAGCAACAAGCCGCACTGGACGATGCCATGAAGCTCTGGATGGTTGGTGAGTCACAGCCAAAAGAGTGCGACAAGCTGTTTGAGCTGCTTCAGGATAACAATCGCATAGATACCGCTGCTGCCTGGAAACGCTTCAGTCTCGCTCTCAGTAACCGGGAATATTCCCTGGCCAAGTACCTGCAGCGCTTCATTACAGAGCAGCCCTACAAACAGCAAGCCAACAATGCCGTTGCTGCCACCAATAACTTTGGCAAAATTGGTAAATACCAGGAGTTCAACGACAAGAGTCCTGAAACACTGGCAATTCTTGAGCACTTCCTTTTGAGGCTCGCTTATCAGGATGGCCGCACAGCGATGAAGTACTGGGGACATTACCATCAGACTCATCCTTTTTCGGTTAAGAGCCAGAATCGAATTACTACTGGATTGGTGAAGGCACTGTATCGCCAGAATGACCTGAAAGCTGCTGATGAATACCTGCTTAGCAGCCTTGATCTGGTCGACCCGGATCTGATCGAGTGGCGCATTCGCCAATCCCTGCAAACCAATAACTGGCAAACTGCACTTACCTGGATTGAACACCTGCCCAGTGAATACCGGCAGGAGAACCGTTGGCGTTACTGGCATGCCCGCCTTTCCGAGCATCTGAACGGCACTGATCCGGCAATTATCTACGCAGAGTTGGCGCAGCAACGCAGCTATTACGGGTTTCTGGCCAGCGAGCACCTGGGTGGCCATTACGCCATGGAACACAAGCCCATCGCCCCAGGCGAAGAAGATATCCAGGCGATTGCCGCAATGCCAGGCATTCAAATGGCCCGTGAACTGCACTACCACGGTGAGACCCTTAACGCTCGCCGGGAATGGTTTGACGCAACCCGCAATTTCAGTGAGAAGCAATGGATCGCTGCCGCCGTACTCACCCATCGCTGGGAGTGGATCAATCAGTCGATTATGAGCATGGTCCAGGCCAGTTACTGGAACGATATCCAGATTCGCTTTCCGCTCACGTATCTCGAAGAGATGCAAAAGCACACACAGCCTCTGAAGATGGATACCCACCTGCTGTTGGCCCTGGCTCGCCAGGAGAGCGCTTTGGCTGAAGATGCTGTTTCACCGGCCGGAGCACGCGGCTTGATGCAGCTGATGCCGGCAACTGCCAAACAAACAGCCCGTCGCCACAACATCACGTATTCTGGTGTCAGCGATCTTTTGTTGGCTGAAAAGAATATTGAGTTGGGCGCCCGGTACTACAAAGAACTGCTGGACACCTTTGACAACAACCGTATTCTCGCCACCGCTGCTTATAATGCCGGCCCACATCGAGTACAACAGTGGCTCAAGGAGAGTGGCAAGCAGCTCAGCTATGACACCTGGATAGAAACCATCCCCTTCAGGGAAACGCGCAATTACGTACAGAATGTGCTGGCATTTTCGGCCATTTACGCCCATCTGCTTGGAAATAACACTCGCATCCTGAGCAACCAGGAAAAGCAGATGCTGCTGTAATCTGTCTTGGGGGCGGCGACAGGTTATACTCGCCGCCCAACAAGCAAACAGAATATTTAATCAGCTATGTCCCAATCCCCCGCCCAAAATCACCCGCCACTGATCGATATCGGTGTCAATCTAACCAGTGAGCAGTTTGCCAAAGATTCGGAACAGGCTCTGGAGCGGGCGCTTGAGCATGGTATCCAACATTGTGTACTGACCGGCACCGATCTTGGTGGCAGCGAAGCGGTTGCCAAACTTTGTGAGGAGTACGCTGAACAGTTCCCCGGCCTGCTATCCTGCACCGCTGGCGTCCACCCTCACCACGCCAGTGAGTTTGACCCAAACACCATCAAAGCGCTGAAGGATTTAGCCAGCCTCCCGCAGGTAAAAGCCATCGGCGAAACCGGCCTGGACTTTAATCGCAATTTTTCTACCCCTGCAGAGCAGCAGCGAGCCTTTGAAGCTCAACTGGAGTTGGCCATCGAACTTCAGATGCCGGTGTTTATGCACGAACGCGACGCTCACCAGCGTCAATTCGAAATTCTGAATGCTTATCGTGATCAGCTAGTTGATGGTGTCATTCACTGCTTCACTGGTGATAAAAAAGCACTGTTTAACTATCTGGACCTGGATTTACACATTGGCATTACCGGCTGGGTGTGCGACGAACGCCGCGGCCTGGAGCTGCAAAATATTGTTGGAAACATTCCTCTCGATCGCTTGATGATCGAAACCGATGCCCCCTACTTACTGCCGCGAAATATGACGCCGAAGCCGAAGAATCGCCGTAATGAGCCGGCATATTTGCCATGGCTGTTGCCGGTGTTGAGTGAGCATATGGGAGTGAGTCAGGAGGAAATTGCCTGCGCTACCAGTGAGACGGCGCGGCGATTTTTTAGGCTTTTGTCGCCCTGAGCGAAGTGAAGGGTAACAGAGGAACCCAAGCTGGCTTACTCAACAACCTGAACCGTTTCCCCCTGAAACTCCACCACCTGACCGGGGCGAATTTTACAGCGCTTGCGCAACTCTACCGCGCCATCAACCGTCACCTGCCCCTCACCAATCAACAACTTGGCGGTACCACCGCTGTGGACCATTCCGGTCAATTTCAGCAGGTTGTGCAGTTCAACAAATTCACGGCCTTCCAGTTCGAACGTTTGCATACTGTTTTATTCCTCAATCAAAACGCGAAGTGAGCGAAGGATTTCAAGCACCACACCCGCCTCTTTGTCGCGATCTTCTATATCGCAGTTGTAGGTTATCGCCAGAGCAAATTCACCGGCTGATACAAACCAGTAGCGCCAGCATTCAGCATCGTCTTCAAGTTCAAAGCTAAAGCCACGAAAATCGCCGATACGCAATTCGCTGATTTCTATTTCAGGAGTCAGCAACTCATCGGCCAACATCTGTAAATCTTCCGGCTGCACCTCACCCTCTTTTTCAAAGGTTGTGATTTGCAGCGCACCAACACCATCGGTGTGATAAAAAGTCGCACATTCATCGCTGTGCTCACCCTGCCATTTATTAGGCAGTTTTACTCGCCAGACGCTATCAATAAATTCTTCCATAACTTTTCATACTTTTATTGAATTGAACCGCTATCTAGTTAGTTTCCAACCAGGTTACCAACTGCTCACTATCAAAAGGCCAGAAAAGCTCATCACCTGCTTCTTGGGCCAGCACAGGAATACTCAGGCGATAGCGACGCAGCAGCTCTACGTCAGTAGTGATATCCACTTCTTGCAATTGATGCCCGGTAGCAGCAATTACCGGCCAGATCACCTGCTTGGCCTTTTCACACAAAGTGCAATGGGGGCCGCTGTAGAGAATTAAATTCATAACTCAGGTAATACCTATTAGCCGCGCCGACGAATCCGCCAGCAGTTGTGAATTTTCTGGTTACGCTCAAAGTCCGGGTCGATTGTCTGTCGAGTGATATCTTCTGTATCCAGAAAATCGAGCACATCGCCATCCATTACAAATTTGCGGAAGTTATTTGAAAAATAGAGCGTTCCGCCCGGCGTTAACAGTCGAACACACTGACGAATCATACGACCGTGATCGCGCTGCACATCCAACACGTCTTCCATCCGTTTGGAGTTGGAGAAAGTTGGCGGGTCGAGCACAATAAGGTCAAAGCGTTCTTCCCGCTCACTGGCTTCATCCAGCCACTTCAGGCAGTCCGCTCGTTGCAGGTGATGACGGCGCGGGTCCAGATCATTGAGATCAAAATTACGACGCGCCCAGTCCAGGTAGGTCTGCGACATATCGACACTCAATGTTTCTTTCGCGCCACCCAGTGCAGCCTGCACACTCACACTGGCGGTGTAACAGAACAGGTTGAGCACTTTTTTATCACGAGCCTCTTCGCGAACGATTTTGCGCAAAGGACGATGATCGAGAAACAGTCCGGTGTCGAGATAGTCCTGCAGGTTTACTTCCAAACGCGCTGGACCCTCACGTACTACCATTACCGCGTTATCGCGAGTCTGTTGCTGGCGTTGATACTGTGAACTCCCCTTCTGGCGTTTGCGCTGTTTGAAGAAGAGTTGCTCTTCACTGATTTGCAGTGCCTCCAGCAACCCCATTCGAGCCTCGCGCAGACGGCGGCGGGCATCTCGTTCATCGATGGTTTTGGGGGGATCATACTCTTGCAGATGTACTGCCAGCCCCTTCTCACCATCGTAAATATCTACTGCCACAGCGTATTCCGGCATATCCGCGTCGTACAGTCGGTAGCAGTGAATATCTTCACGCTTGAGCCAGTTCTTCAGTTTACGTTGGTTCTTTTTTATCCTGTTGGCAAACATCAGTGCGCCTTCGGATAATGCCTCAGGTTCTTGAGGTGCTGACTCACGAGGAGTATCACTGATCGTAAACAACAGCAGCTTGCTCGGGATTGCACCGTTAAACAGCTTGTATTGCTTGTGGGCACGCAGGTTCATCTCCGGCCCCAGCTCCGGGTTGCCGGTAAAGACCGCAGCCTGCCAACCGGCAAATTCGGCCTTCAGGCGTTCACCCAGTTGGTAATACAGACTGCGCAAAGCCTCCTGCTCACCCAGTCGCTCACCATAAGGCGGGTTGGTAATCACCAATCCCAGCGGCAATGGCTTATGAGTTGGCTTTTTCAGCTCGTCGAGTGGTTTGTGAACCACGCGAACGAAAGAATCCAGTCCAGCTGTTTCAATATTTTCCTGGGCGGCCCGTACTGCCCGTCCATCCTGGTCGTAACCGCGAATCTCCGGCAGCTCTTTGGAGAGGCCCTCAATTCGACGCTGGCGTGCTTCCGCCAATAAAAGCCCCCAAATATTGGCATCATGGCCACGCCAGTGCTCAAAGCCATGGCTGCCGTCCACGTCATCGCGCAGCAGTCCCGGAGCAATATCAGCTGCCATCAGGCCAGCTTCAATCAATAGTGTGCCACTACCGCACATAGGGTCGATCAGTGCGCCACCCTGGGCGGCCAGCTCCGGCCAACCAGCTCGAATCAACAGCGCAGCGGCAAGGTTCTCTTTCAGGGGCGCAGGCACATTGGAACTGCGATAACGGCGACGGTGCAGGCTGTCACCGCCAAAATCGATACTGAGATGAACTGTCCCCTTGGTCAGGTGGGCCTGAACCCAAATGTTCGGCTTTTTGGCATCCACATCCGGGCGCTCACCCATCTGGTGGCGGAAATAGTCAACTATGCCGTCCTTGATGCGTCGGGCGCCAAACTGGGTGTGGGTAATGGCCCGGTTGCTACCGGTAAAACGTACTGCAAAAGTTTTGTTAGGTGCAAAGTGCTGCATCCAGTCCTGCTGGCGTGCGGCCATATACAGCTCTTCAGAATCTTCTGCCGGAAAACTGCCCAACTGCAGCAACAGCCTGTTGGCCAGTCGTGACCACAAGTAAATGCGGTAGGCATTATCGAGGCTCGCTTCACAGTAAACCCCGGCAACAGTCTCCCGCTCGACATCGGCACCAAGTTCGGTCAATTCTTGCGACAGAAGTTGCTCCAGCCCCTTGGGACAGCTGACCAACCATTTCATTTTTCCAGTCATAACTCAGTACTCATATACTAAAGTGCTGCCAAGCCATCTATTCGAGAAACATTTGGCCTAACACTAGCGCTTTCATTCCCTGTCGTAATAAAAATGACTCAATTAAGGCGATTTAAATCTTCGACAGTGTCTGAAGAATTTGTTGAACTGTGAATTGTCCGGTAAATCATTACAACACAACCCGAACAACGCGAGGAGCCAATAAGTATGAGAAGGCAAAAACGTGACCTTTCCCACCGCGCATTTATCAAAGGCTATCAAGCCGGTTTCAACGGAAAATCCAAATCCAGCTGCCCACATAGTGGAGAAACCGAAAGCTCTATGGAGTGGAATCGTGGTTGGCGAGTCGGCCGGGAAGATCACTGGTCTGGTTATAACCAATTTACCGGTAACCAGAAAGCCGCCAATATGTAGCTCGACTCAAGGACACCTCTAAAAATAGTGATTTTTAGAGGTGTCCTTAACACAATTCAATTTTCCGGGTACTACCCGGATACCAACGGGGCTAAAACGCCCCAACTACGAGCCTGCAACGAGGCTTTGGAAGCGGTGTGAGGACGCGATAGCGTCCGCCGCTTCTCTAATCAATTTTGGCCCACGATAGATAAATCCGGTGTACACCTGCACCAGACTCGCACCTGCCTCGATTTTTTCCACCGCATCCGCACCACAGGAAATACCGCCCACACCGATGATCGGCAGCGCGCCATCCAACAGCTTGCTGAGTTCAGCAATGACCTTGGTAGACTTTTCCCTGACCGGAATTCCGCTCAGGCCACCGGCTTCGTTGGCGTACTGTGAGCCCGCAACCGCTTCACGGTCGATTGTGGTGTTGGTCGCGATTACAGCGTCCAGCTCTCTGTTGGTGAGGATTCGCGCAATATCTTCCAAGCCGGTGCTGTCCATATCAGGAGCAATTTTCACGGCAAGCGGTACGTAGCGGCCATGCTGATCAGCAAGCTCCTGCTGGGCCACTTTCAAACGCGCCAGCAACTTATCCAGACTCTCACCAAATTGAAGATCACGTAATCCCGGTGTGTTTGGGGATGAAATATTAACAGTGATGTAGTCGGCGTGGGCGTACACTTTTTCCATGCCAATCAGGTAATCATCCACTGCATTCTCAACCGGCGTATCAAAATTCTTACCGATGTTGATCCCCAGCACCCCCTTGTAGCGACGGTGCCTGACCTGTTCAACCAGGTGATCCACACCCAGATTGTTAAAGCCCAGGCGATTGATAATTGCGCCGTGTTCCGGCAGGCGAAACAGACGTGGCTTGGGATTACCCGGCTGTGGTCGCGGCGTTACAGTACCAATCTCGACAAAACCAAAACCCAGGGCACCAAGCCCGTTGAAAAAATCACCGTTTTTATCAAGTCCCGCGGACAACCCGACCGGATTAGGAAACTCCAGCCCCATTACCGTAATCGGTGCCGAAACCGGTGCTTTCATCAGGCTGGTGAACTTCAGCCGCTCTGCGCAACCAATTGCATCCAACGCCACTTCATGTGCAGTTTCAGCAGGTAATAAAAACAGGGCTTTGCGGGCCAGATCGTACATAACTAGTTCCTGATAGTATTCCCGGACATGGATTAGGTATTGCTTGCTGTGACACGCCGTAAATACATCCATGTAGGCTCGAGGCCAGCATCCATGCTGGCCACGGTCACATCAAGCAATACCCAACCCACGTCTTTAGATTTGTTAGACAACAGTGTCCTATAACTAAAAAACTCGGTATTTTTCAAATTGTCCCCCAGGCCTCTCCCTTCTCCGTGATCAGCCCATTGGCAAGTGCCGGGAAGTTGTGACGATTTGTGTGTATATGAGGAACCACTTCCCGGCACTTGCCAATGGGCGGAATCGTGGCACCTAACCAGGGCCTGTTCACACTAATTGAATACTTACTGTTGTGTCTAAAAAAGTGCCAATCAAGGCATGAGGAGAGCAGTTTGGTCATTCCAAATAAACGACGAATAACGCAGGGTGGTGCTTTTTTAGACACAACCCGAAGGGCTGAAGCCATTTTTTCGCCCAGCAGTGTTATCAGTCGTTTATGTAGAGTAACTACACTTCACTCCTTCTGCCTTGCTGGCCCAAAAAATGGCCCTCAGCAGTAAATATTCAATTAGTGTGAACAGGCCCTAACACCAATTATTAAAACGCCGGCCAAGTAGGCCGGCGCAATGGTACCTCAAAATGCCTTCAATTACTCGGCAGCAAGAGTCACCTGACTGCCAGTACTGCGGGACAGATCCTGCAGTTCGCGCAGTGCTACAGAGTACATAGCAAAGTCCTGGGTAGTAGTAGAACGCAGTTCCTGAACGGTATCCTGCCAACGACCTACCAGCTGGCTGTGCTTACTGCTCCAGCTCTTCACGACACCATTGATATCATCTTTCTGGTCATACTCCTGCAGTACAGCAAGAGTCAGACTGCGGCGGTGTGCTTCCAGCTCATCCACGAAAGACTCACGCGCGAAGTCCTTCCAACGGGTTTCAGGACGCAGTGACACAATCTGATCACCAAACCAGTCCAGGGACAGGTGGTGGCCCAGCAAGTGGTAAAGGCGCAGAACATAATCCACCGGCACATTAGTGTTGAGCGCAATCTCGGCAACACCCAGTACGTAGAACAAACTGCTGGCACTGGCTGCAAGCTTGGCAGCCCTTTCACTGACACCTTTTTCAATCAGGTTATCGTGCAGGCTATGCCACTGTTCAGCGTGCTCACCAACCATAATCTCCGACAACAGATCTTCAATTATGGCAATTTGCGGACGCAGTCTTGGAATCAGCTTGGCTGGATCCAGGTTACCTCGCCAGTTGCGCAACACCCAACGGGTAGCGCGACGGCCAAGGCGCATATAGATCGTCAACAGTTCCAACTGCAGTGCGGCGGAAACTTTGTAGTCCAGGGCTTCAAGATCACTCCAGACATCAGTAAAGCCAAAGATGTCACGGACAATCGCGTAGGCCTTCAGGGTCTCACCGGCATTGGCACCCGTAGACTCCTGCTGACGCATAAAGAACGTCAGGCCCATGGTATTAATCAGCTGGTTAGCCAACTGCGTGGCGATAATTTCACGACGCAGGCTGTGCTGATGAATCTGGGCGTTGTATTCATTGCGCATCCGTTGCGGGAACAAGGTTTCCACCGCTTTCGCCATGTAAGCATTATCCGCAACGTCGGAATTGATCAACGCCTCCTTCAGCTCCACCTTGGCGTAAGAGATCAAGGTAGACAACTCCGGACGAACCAGGCCCTGACCACGTACGTTACGCTCACCCAGTTCCTCATCACTTGGCAGGAATTCCAGCGCGCGATCCAGGCGGCCCTTGCTCTCCAATGTGGAGATAAAGCGCCAGTATTCAGCGAGGTTACTCGGGCAATGGAATTCGGCAACACTGATTGCCTGGGTTTGCTGATAGTTGTTCTCCAGCACCAGATGACCCACATCGTCAGTCATCTCTTCCAGCATCACATTGCGCTGTTTCATGGTCAGATCCTGGCTGCTGACCAGTTCGTTCAGCAGGATCTTCATGTTTACTTCGTGGTCGGAACAGTCCACACCTCCGGCATTATCGATAAAGTCGGTATTACAGGAGCCGCCGTTCTGGGAGAACTCAACGCGGCCACGCTGGGTCATCCCCAGGTTACCGCCCTCACCAAATACGCGGCAGCGCAGATCTTTACCGTTCACCCGCAGGCTGTCGTTTGCGCGGTCGCCCACCTCTTCATGGGACTCACCGGTGGCCTTCACATAAGTACCGATACCGCCGTTCCAGATCAGGTCCACTTTTGACTTCAGCAACTGATGAATCAGCTCAGTCGGGGACAGCTCATCTGCTTCAATTTCAAACGACTCTTTGATTTGAGGCGTCAGCTTGATGGACTTGGCGCTGCGATCAAATACACCACCACCCTCGGAAATCAACTCAGGATTGAAATCCGCCCAAGTGGTTTGCGGAGTTTCAAACAGACGCTTGCGCTCCGGGAAGGTCGCCGCTGCATCCGGATTCGGGTCGATAAAGATGTGCAGGTGGTTAAATGCCACCTTCAGGCGAATCTTGTCTGACAACAGCATGCCGTTACCAAATACGTCACCGCCCATGTCGCCAATACCAATAACGGTAAATTCATCTTCCTGCGTATTCAGGCCGCGTTCACGGAAGTGACGCTGAACCGCCACCCAGGCACCACGGGCGGTAATACCCATACCTTTGTGGTCGTATCCGTTACTGCCGCCAGAAGCGAAAGCATCGCCCAGCCAGTGACCATACTCTTCAGAGATCTTGTTAGCGATATCAGAGAACGTCGCGGTACCTTTATCCGCTGCAACCACCAGATAGGGGTCATCTTCGTCCAGGCGTACAACATCTTTCGGCGGAATGATTTCACCACCAACGATGTTATCGGTCAGATCCAGCAGGCCACGAATAAAGGTCTGGTAGCAGGCAATACCTTCCGCCATAAACTCTTCGCGCCCATGGGTGAGGTGCAGGCGCTTGGCCACAAAACAACCCTTGGAGCCTGTAGGCACAATTACCGCGTTCTTAACCTGTTGGGCCTTAACCAGACCCAGTACTTCGGTACGGTAATCTTCCATTCGATCGGACCAGCGCAAGCCACCGCGAGCAACCTTGCCGCCGCGCAGGTGAACACCCTCCATGCGCGGTGAATAAACAAAGATTTCAAACATCGGACGCGGTTTAGGCGCCTCAGCCAATTGGCGGGTTGCCAACTTGATGGACATGTAAGGCTTGTGGTTGCCCTCAGCATCCAGCTGGAAGAAATTGGTGCGCAAGGTGGCATTGATCAGGTTCAGGTAGGTACGCAGAACCTTGTCTTCGTTGAGGTTATCCACCTCATCCAGAGCCGACAGAATCTTGCTGGTCAGGCGCTCGGCGCGACCGTCCTGTTCGTAGCGCGGCTCAAAATGACTTTTGAACAGTGCCACCAGATTACGAGTGGTCTCAAGATTTTTAGCGAGTGTATTGGCTACAAACTTCTGGCTGAGGCTGAAGCCCAACTGTTTCATATATCTGCCGTACATCCGCAGCATCGCCACTGAACGCCAGTCCAGACGAGCGCCAATCACCAATCGGTTGAAAGAGTCGTTGTCCGCCTCCCCCAGCCATACAGCACGGAAAGCATCCTGGAAGTTACTGCGAACTGTCGGTACATCCACATCGATATTGAGACGGAACTTCAGGATAAAGTCAGACAGGAAGATCTGCTTGCCGTCTACGGTTTTGATTTGATACGGGTGTTCACCCTGAACCCGGAAACCCAGGTTTTCCAGCAGCGGAACCATGGATGAGAGTTCCAGCGGAGAGTCGCAATGGAACACCTTAAAGCGCATCACATCTTTGGCAACAGCTGGCGGCTGATAGAAGCTCATCGCCAGTTTGTTGTCTTTCAGTGACTCCATCAGCTCAATGTCGTTGACTGCTGAACGCGGATCAAAGCTTTCCTGGTAACTGGTAGAGAATCCGCGGCCGTAAATGCGGAACAGGCGCTGTCCCTCATCTTCACCCCAGTGCTCCAGACCGGCGGCTTGAAGGTCGTCACTCCAATTGCGAGTAATCTGGACAATGCGCTGTTCCAGCTCAGTGGCATTCAGTGATTTGTAGCGATCACTATCGATGCGGAAAATAAACTGGATACGTGCCAATACTGATTCCGACAGGTAGGTGTAGAACTCGCGTTCAGTAGCACCCAGCTGCTCTTCCAGCATCTTTTCAACCCGCTCGCGCACATCGGTGTTGTACAGGTCACGAGGGATGTACACCATGCAGTTAACAAACTTTTCATACGGATCTGTACGCATGAAGAAACGCACTTTACGGCGCTCATTCAGCTGCCATACGCGAATAATGGTGTTGTAGAGATCGTCATCTGTGCTCTGGAACAGCTCATCGCGTGGGTGAACTTCAAGCAGCTGACGTAATGCTTTGCCGTCGTGGCTTTCCGGGCGCAGGCCGGAGCGCTCAAATACTCTTTTAACTTTCTGGCGCAGCACAGGAATCTGGGTCGGGCTAAGGGTGTACACCGGGGAGGTAAACATACCCAGCAAACGAACTTCACCAATAGCATCACCGTTTTTGTTGTAACGCTTAATCACCACATAATCAGCGTGAATATTGCGGTGAACGCGCGAGCGAACGGAAGAGTAGGTAAACCCGAGCAGATTGTCATTTTCGTAAAAACCACGAACCCCGGGGTTCAGGTCCTGCAGTGCTTCAGCACTGGCTTCACCGCCATGCAGCTTGAAGAGGCCGAGACGACGTTCTTCATTTTCACGCAGCATTTGCTGGCCATTTTCCTCATAACGCTCGTATTCGGAACAGCCAAGGAAGGTGTAATAACCATTGTGGAGGAATTTCAGGAGTTCAACAGCTTCGTCGCGCTCTTCAACAGACGTTCCGCTGCGAACCTGAGCCGTCTCTTCAATCAGTTGCTCAACGCGATCCAGCATCGGGTGGAAGTCTTCCACCACAGCTTCAACATCAGCCAGTACATCGACCATGCTCTCAGCCAATACATCCAGCTCTTCTTGAGATGAGTGCAGATCTACCAGGAACACCATAAGTGCTTCACGACCAGTGCCATCACCATCATATACCGGAGCAATCAAGTTGTGCTTTTCATCGCGTTTTACGTTGAAAAGAGTACTTTTGTTGGTGTGAATATTAAGGCCGCGGTTGTTGAGTTCGATGCGCAGGGAGTCAACCAGGAAAGGCATATCGCGCTGGGCGATGAAGATAACGGAATGCTGGCTCAACCAGCCATCTTCTTCCAGACTGGGGTTAAAGGCGCGAATCTTTGGACCCTTTCCGTCGTAATGCTGGAAGAAGTCCCATAAGTTGCCAACAAAGCCGGACAGATCGGCCAGTGGAGTGTCGATATATTCTTCCAGTGGCAGCAGATCAAACACCCTTCGGGCAAAGGGTATCAGTTGCGCCGAAAGACTGGCCTCGTAACTATTGTTGATCTTCTCTTCGAGCTTTTGGAAAAAAGGCTCGCTACGACCGGTATCCACACTCACACTCCCAATACGGCTGTTAACTTGAAAATTTAATTATTGACTCTACTTACAGCACCAACAGGCAGGGAACTTTCCCTGTCAGCAATGATCTTTGTTACCCTCTGGCACCCCATTGTTTCGGTGTACTGCCATTCGGGATATAACCAAATCCATTGACTGGTATGCTGGGTGGGCGAAGTTTACAATTTTCCGCATCCCGCCGCACTACCACAAATGAACATAATTTGACAATTCAGTGAAAAATTTCATGGAACTAACAGAAACGCACATTTCAAACAGTACTCAGCAACAAATTCAGGGCTTACGGGACTGGCTGAACAGTCAGATTATCGGCCAGACCCACCTCACCGAGCGCCTATTGATCGCCCTGCTGGCCGACGGCCACCTATTGGTTGAGGGCGCACCGGGGCTTGCAAAAACCCGCGCCATCAAGGCTTTGGCCGATGGTATTGAGGGCGATTTCCACCGTGTGCAATTCACACCGGACCTTCTGCCTTCAGATATCACCGGTAGTGACATCTACCATCATGAAGACGGCAGCTTCCGCTTTCAGCCCGGACCGATCTTTCACAATCTGGTGCTGGCCGATGAAATCAACCGCGCACCAGCCAAAGTGCAGTCCGCGCTCCTGGAGGCCATGGCAGAGCGACAAATCAGTATTGGACGCAAAACCTACCCGCTTCCCAAGCTGTTCCTGGTGATGGCTACCCAAAACCCCATCGAACAGGAAGGCACCTACCCGCTTCCGGAAGCTCAGATGGACCGTTTTTTGATGCATGTTCTCGTGGATTACCCGGACCCGGAAGCCGAGCGTGGCATTCTGCGCCTGGCACGCGGGGAAAGCCTCTCCGAAACCGTTGCCAAACCAAATGAAGTTACCGAAAAAGCGCTTTTTGATGCCCGCAGGGAAATCGCCAGCCTGCACATGACCGAAGCAGTTGAGGAGTATCTGGTACAACTGGTACTCGCCACACGTACCCCTGAGAAGTACCACGAAGAACTCGGCAGCTGGCTGGATTACGGCGCCAGCCCCCGTGCCACTATCGCCCTCGACAGTTGCGCTCGAGCCTACGCATGGTTGCAGGGGCGCGACTATGTCAGCCCGGATGATATTCGCGCTGTCGCTCATGATGTGCTGCGTCATCGATTGATCTTGAGCTTCGAAGCAGAAGCGAAAGGCATCGACGCCAATAAGGTTATCGACCGATTGATTGCTGAAGTTCCCTCGGCTTGATGTTTTTCTATGAGTGAGCAAAAACACACTGCACAGCAGTTTGCGCAGGAAATTGCCAATCCTTCCGAGCTGGTACAACTTCGCCATGCCTTGAAGGATCTGGTCTTTTTCCCGAAAAAAATTGCCCGCAGCCAACTGGCCGGTAATCAACGATCGGCGTTTCGTGGGCGCGGCATGGATTTTGAAGAGGTGCGCCACTACCAACCTGGCGATGATGTTAGATCCATCGATTGGCGGGTAACCGCACGAACACGCACCCCCCACACCAAAGTGTTTCGTGAGGAGCGCGAACGGCCAATTCTGGTGATCGCCGATTTGCGACGACCGATGCTGTTTGGCAGCGAACAATTAAAAGCGCAAAGCGTTTGCCAATTGAGTACCGCTCTCGCCTGGTCTGGCATACAGGCGAATGATCGTGTGGGTGCCATGCTTTTTGGTACCCGACAACAAATTGACATCAGACCAAGGCGCAGTCATCACACGGTATTGCAGCTGATTAATTCACTGCAAACCTTATGCGCGGACCTTATTGAGCAGCCGGAAGATAAGTACAGACTATCAAATATCATCGAAGAAACCCGTCGTATCGCCCATCCGGGTACATCGGTGTTTCTGGTCAGTGACTTTCATGATCTTGACGACAGCTGCCAGGAAAATCTGTACGAATTGGCAAAACACTGTGACGTGACGCTCTGCCATATTTTCGACGGCCTGGAAAAGGAGTTGCCGCCACCCGGAAATTACCCGGTAGTTGTGAACGGAATCCGCCAGTCATTGAACACCCGCAATCAAAAAATGCGGGAACACTGTGTCGAGGTTTTCAGCAATCGTCGCGAACAATTAAAGCTACTCGCCGCCAGACTGCGTATGGGCTGGCTGGAACTCTGTACCGACCAGTCTGTGCCTGCCCTGTTACAACGCAGCTATGGTAAGCGGAGGGCAAGAGCATGAATGAATTAAAAGATATTCACCTCCCCGATCCTGTCAGCTGGTGGCCATTGGCACCCGGCTGGTGGTTGGTTGCTGTCATTGTTGCGGTATTCGTTCTTTTTGCCGTTAGACAGCTGTTGAAAATTGCCAACAAGAAAAAGCTGAAACGATCCGCATTGACCGAATTAGAACGCTGTGCCGACGAACATCGTTCACGGTCAGAATTAGGGCTTAATCCCTCAGACAATGATCAGCTGTTTATCCTGCAGCTGGTAACCATAATGCGCCGCTGCCTGCTAACTGTTCATTCAGACTCACGACTCACCAGCCAGTCGGCCAGCCAGTTTTTATCGGCCCTGAATCATCAAGCCACGAAACCATTATTCGATGAAGCACTAATCGCCAGAATTGACGAACTTGCTTATCAAAAGCAACCTCAACCACTAAGCGACGACGAACGTCTGAAATTTCAAAATAACGCCCGCCTCTGGATGTTAAAACAGCTTGGAGGCAAATCATGACCGAATCAACAAGTGTGATTTTTGAGTGGTGGTGGATTTTGTTTTTACTACCTCTACCCTGGATTTACCGCAGTTTTCGCAAACCGGCTGAGTCACAAAACCCGGCACTTGCGATTCCGGTTTACGATCAGTTGCTGGGTACGGGTACAAAGTCATTTACAGCTACTTCAAAAAACAAACTGAACTACCTGCTACTGATATTGCTGTGGATTACAGCTCTGTTTGCAGCTGCGCGCCCAACCTGGGTTGGCGAACCAATCGAGTTGCCCACCACCGGCCGTGATCTGCTGTTGTGTGTGGATATTTCCGAGAGTATGCGAATGGATGATATGCCACTGGGTAGCAGAACCACCGAGCGTATCGTGGCGGTTAAAGTAGTACTCAGCCAATTTGCGGAACGCCGCAAAGGCGACAGGCTGGGATTGATCCTGTTCGGCAGCCTGCCCTACCTACAGTCGCCCCTTACCTTTGATCGCCAAACAGTAACTCGCCTGCTGGAAGAGGCACAAGCAGGTTTCGCCGGGAATAAAACCGCCATCGGCGATGCCATTGGCCTAGGGGTTAAACGACTGATTGATCGACCAGAAAATCACCGCATACTCATTTTACTGACCGATGGCAGCAACACCTACGGTGAATTAGATCCCATTAAGGCGGCAGAAGCTGCCGCGCAGATGGGTGTAAAAATTTACACTGTGGGTGTCGGAGCAGACAGCGTTTTACAACGCTCTCTGTTTGGCGTTCAGCGAGTTCACAATACCGCATTGGATGAAGATACCCTGCAAGCCATCGCCGACAAAACCGGCGGTCGTTACTACCGTGCACGTGACGTTGAAGAACTTAACCAGATCTATCAGGAACTCGACAAATTGGAGCCCATAGAACAGGAAGCAGAGACTCTTCGCCCGACAAAAGCGCTTTATCACTGGCCCTTGGGTGTCGCCCTGTTCGCAGGCCTGTTACTGATGATTCGACGACAGGAGGCGACTTATGACTGAAACCGGATTTCATCTGCTTCGCCCACTTTGGCTGCTCGCTATTCCCGTTGGCCTGTTATTGCTCTGGTGGCTGCGCTCACGCAGCCAATCGCTCGGCAACTGGGCGAAAGTAATCAACCCTCGTTGGTTGCCGTTGATGCTTGATAGCCAGCAAAGCCGACGTCGAAATCACAGCTTGCTGTGGGGAATAGGTATTATCGCCACCAGCATAGGGCTGTCAGGGCCAACCTGGCAACAACTGCCACTGCCGGTTCACAAGGAGCACAGCGCATTAGTTATTGCGCTGGATTTGTCTCCTTCCATGTGGAGTACAGACCTAAAGCCCAGTCGTCTGACGAGAGCTCGCTACAAACTGACCGATATCCTTAAAGCCCGCACTGAAGGCGTCACCGCCCTATTGGTTTATGGTGGTACAGCCCATATGGTCACACCACTTACCGATGACACCGACACCATCATTGCCCAGATACCTGTACTTGACCCCAGCCTGATTGCCACACCGGGAAGCAATACCGAAGATGCAATCAGCCTGGCCCAGCAACTGCTTCGGGATGGTGGCCATGCCACTGGCGATATTTTATTAATTACCGACGAAGTGACCGAACAGGCGCAAGAAGAAGTCAGTGACTTAATGCGCAGCAGCGGCTATCGCCTTTCCATTCTCGGTGTTGGCACACCCAAAGGTGCACCCATTCCCCTGCCCGATGGCGGCTTTGCCAAAGACAGCAGAGGCACCATTGTGGTGGCAAGCCTGGATCAGAGTGCGCTGCTAGAACTGGCTCATCGCAATGGCGGTCAATACAGCGACCTTTCCGCCGACAGCAGTGATCTAAACTACCTGTTGAACGGTTTTGGTGAGCCCATAAATAACAACACTGAACGTCTGGAACGCGAATTCGACAGTTGGGATGACCAGGGTTTCTGGATGGCTATTGTTTTGCTGCCGCTGGTTATCGCGGCATTTCGCAAGGGCATGCTGGCGGTTCTGCTGTTAGCCCCAATATTGTTCAGCGAACCAGCGGCTGCATTTGACTGGAAAGACCTTTGGAAAACACCCAACCAACAGGGTCAGCAAGCTTTTGAAAAAGAGCAATTTGAAAACGCACAACAGACCTTTAAAGATCCAAACTGGAAAGGCGCTGCTGCCTATCGCAATGGCGATTATGAAACGGCTCTAAGTGAGTATCAAAAAGATAACAGCGCCGCCGGTTTATACAATCAGGGAAATGCACTGGCCCAACTGCAGCGTTTGGAAGAGGCAATTGAAGCCTACAAAAAAGCGCTGAAAAAAGAACCTGGCCTTGCAGATGCCGAGCACAATAAAAAGCTACTTGAAGATCTTTTAAAGAAACAACAAGAGCAACAGCAAGATCAGTCTCAATCTGAGAATGGAGAAAATCAACAGAATCAGGATCAAAACCAGAGCGATTCTCAATCCCAAGACTCATCGGGAGAGGATTCATCTGATGAGAATTCTTCAGGTGGAGAGTCATCGAAACAGAACTCATCCGAGTCTGAACAGGAAAGCTCATCGGAAAACAGCTCCAACTCTCAACAACAATCAGATAGCAGCAACGAATCCCAACAGCAGGATTCCACCTCTCAACGCAAAGAGAATCAGGGTGGCGAACAGCAGGATGCTAACCAGGAGAATGGTGAAGAGGAAGAGGAGCAACAGGAAAAACAGCAGCAAGGCCAGCCGGGTGAACCTGAATCAGGTGACGAACAGCAACAACAGGCCAATGCTGCAGAGAGCGAGGAAACGCCAGAACAAAAAGAGGCACGCAATGCCATGGAACAGTTTTTGCGCAAGGTACCGGACGATCCCGGCGCTTTTTTGCGTCGAAAATTTAATTATCAGAAAAACAATCGCCAGCGAGATGAACACCGCCGCCCTCCCCAACAGGATGAGCAGCGTTGGTAAATAATTACGGATACAAAGCAGTTATGAACTTTATTAACCAAGCCATTTTATTATTTTTGTCACTGACACTATCAATTGTAGCTGGCGCAGGCACACTCACTGCGAATGTGGACCGTACCGAACTCAGCCTTAACGAAACCTTTGAATTGACGGTCAGCTATGATGAGCAGGTACTGCTGGATGAGCCAGATTTTTCAGAGCTTTCTGATAACTTCCATATTGTCCAAGGTCCTTTTAAACAACAAAGCTACAGAAATATCAATGGCCTAACTGAATCCAGTTCCAATTGGACTCTGGTTCTGCAACCGAAAGTAAAAGGTACATTCACCATTCCCGTTTTTGAGCTGGACGGTGATAAATCCAAGTCATTAACAATTAAGGTAAATGCGGAACGAAAACCAACTGACATTGGCAATGATGTACCGCTGTTTGTGGAGCTTATCACTGACAAGGATGCCGTTTATGTTGGTGAACAACTGCTGCTTACCTATCGAATTTATCTGGCAGAAGGATTACAAAATCCGGAAATGACCACTCTGGAGTTACCTGGCGTTGACTTTGAAAAACTCCACCAAAGTCAATTCAGTAAAGTGATTGATAACCAGCGTTTCCAGGTAATGGAGCTGAAATACGCGATTTTCCCAACCAGCAATGGAACAATCAACATTCCTGCGCTGCGTTTTTCTGCCTATCTGCCCAGCAGCAGACGAACCTTCTTTGGCGACTTATACCGCAATGGCAATCGCTTTTCGGCATTGAGTCAACCCCGTGAAATTCAAGTTAAACCGCAGCCGGCCAACAGCGGTTCGAACTGGCTACCAGCCCAAAACGTAGAGCTTATAGACCAGTGGAGTGACGAATCTTCAGATTGGCGCGTTGGCGAGCCGATCACTCGAACCATCACTATTAAAGCGAAAGGAGCTACCGCAGAGCGGATCCCCGATATCGAGTTAAAAGAGAGCGACAGCTACACACTTTACCCTGACAGGCCCGAGCGCAATCAGCAACTCGACTCCGGCGGTGTGACCGGAATCAATCAACAGTCTTTTGCAATCGTACCTTCAAAACCGGGACTGCTGACTCTGCCGAAAGTAACCCTGCAATGGTGGGACACTGCCAAACAGACCCTGCGCACCGCCTCCTTGCCGGAGCGACGATTTAATATTCTGCCTGCATCGCAAAAGAGCTTTACACCCCCAATGCCCAATGAAGACGTGGCATTGCCGCCAGTGGCCGAAAGTGATAACCAGCTGTTGTGGATTTCATTGTCCGTTAACGGCGTATTATTGATCTGCATCTTGTGGTTGCTGTTTAAACGCCCAGCAGCACAGTCCAGACAAACCACCACGACCGAGCAACCAACCGGCAATGAGCGCGAGCTGTTCTCTGCAATTCGAAACGCCGCCAGGGACAACAATGCCAAACAATTGCGCGAGGCTATTCTGGTCTGGGGACAAACTTATTGGAAGAACCCGGCAATCAGCACGCTGAATGAAATCGCCGAGCGATTGGCAGATAGTGAATTAGAAAAGCAATTAATGAATTTGGACAGATCACTCTACGGACAATCTAGCGATTCACCAGACCTCACAGCCCTGGCAACCGAATTGAAGCGATGGCGTGCTAATGGCTCCGGCACCGCAAAATCTGAGGACGGACTTAAGCCGCTCTATCCACAGTAAGGTCTACCTGTACTTGAAATTTTGGTGCTTTGCCGACTCCTCTGGACTAGCCTGTATTGGCCTTAAGGAAGGCCCGTAGAAGCACACCGCCTTTGCTTACCGCGTGCTGCCTCCCCCTCATAATACTGACAAATCGGGGGAAACAGCTCCCGATAATCAAAGGCTAACTTCGGTAGTACGCCAGAAAAGCTTAGGGAGGTAAGGTGTTGCTGTTCAAAACCGTAGCCGGCATGGTCGGTTTTTGCTCCTGCAAAACCGACATTCCCACCATCCATGGCGTTCAGATGCCGCCTCCGAGCGTACAGGGAAGTATTTACAGCGTGTTTTGAACAGTAATGCCTTGCCGACTGCTCGGGATCAGATTCGTAGCTCCACCACAACTCAATTTTCTGAACTGACCGGCTTTCTGAACAACAACATAAACCGATCTGTTTTACCGCGAATTTCCGGCTTAAATACATTGATAGTGTGATCATCTTCCGGGTGTGTCAGAAGGTCACCACGTGCTTCAAGAACAAAGCCAGCCTGCTGAATTTCCTCGGCGACAATTGATTCCTCCACCCGGTGCAGGGTCTTCACATCACGGTCTCCACTGCCCTGTTCGGCTCGATGATCCCACACAGCGAATACCCCACCCGGCTTCAACGCATCGTAAATCGCCTTATTCATTGCCGGGCGATCCACCCCCATCCAGTAGGTATCGTGATAAAACAGCCCCATCATCACCACATCCAACGCACCTGAGGGCAGGCCCGGATCTTCCAGTTCCCGGTCCAGGCGAATAACGTTGTCCAGATCCCTGCCATTCAATCGCTTGTCCATGGCCGCCGAGGCAAACCGTTGCAAAGCGGTCTGGTTATTCTGGGCATACACTTTGGCATCAGCCCCGAGGTAGCGGGACAAAATCTCGGCGTAATAACCACCACCGGTCATCATGTCAGCGACATCCATGCCCGGCTTTACCCCGTAAAAAGCCAGCAGCTCAGCGGGTTTGCGGTCGGCATCCCGCGCTTTATCTTCTACAGGGCGATTACTGTGTTCCAACGCCGCTTTTAGCGCCGCTTTATGCTCATCCCCCAGGGAACCTGCGTGAGCAGTCCAGCTCAGTAATCCACATAACAACGCCGTCCAGACCTTCATACCTCTCTCCTATATTGAGTGAAATCAATAAAAACCACCCTAAAGACTGACTCCCGAAGTGGTTAAGTTCTATACAATTCGGCCGCTAATTAGTCGCTGTCTCTTATAACTGACAATAAACCATTCATGAAAGCCCTTATTGTAGAAGTCTCCCAAACCCAGCGACTTATTTTCGCAAACATTCTGTCCGACCTTCATATGGAGGTCGAGTTCAGCGACTCGGGTAAAGAAACCCTGGCTTTGACAACCCAGGCACATTTTGACCTGATCTGTATCTCTGTAGTGTTACCGGATATGCAGGGCTACGAGCTTTGCGGGAAGTTACGTCACCAGGCAGAAACTCGAGAAACACCCCTTCTGGTACTCTGCTCCGGTGCCAGCGACAGCGCTGCCCAGTGCTTGAAAGCCGGTGCCACCGAGGTGTTTTACAAAAATTCTCTCGCCTCCTTTGAGGAATACACCCAGAAGCTGATTAATTCCATTGAACACCGTAAGCTTCAAAGTGGCCAGATCCTTTACGTAGAAGACAGTCGTGCCCAGTGTGACCTGGTAACCCGGTTTCTTGAGTCACATGGTTACACAGTCAATCCGTTCGATAATGCCGAAGATGCTTTTGAGGCCTATAGACAGGTCTCATACGATCTGTTGATGACTGATGTTATTCTCAAGGGGCGAATGACCGGCTTGGGGCTGGTGAGGGCCATTCGCGATGAGTGCAATGATCAACGATTGCCTATTCTGGTGATGTCCGGGTTTGACGACAAAACCCGTACCGCAGAGTTGTATCGAGCCGGCGCCAACGACTACGTCAACAAGCCGCCCCAGTTTGATGAGCTCTATGCCCGGGTCAGCAACCTGGTCAACTCGAAACAGTTGTTTGATCAACTCCAGCGCCGAAATAACGAGTTGACCCAACTGGCGATTCTAGACGAGCTTACCGGCTTGTATAACCGCCGTTTTATTACACATATGGCAGAGAAAAAAGTAGCCGAAGCGCAGGCCAACAATACCCCTCTGGCACTGGCTGTTCTCGATATCGACCACTTCAAGCAAATCAACGATCGTCACGGCCACCCGGTGGGTGACCAGGTTTTGAAACTGGTCTCAGACCAGCTCGCTTCGGTTTGTAACACCAATACCGTTGCAGCGCGTATTGGTGGCGAAGAATTTGTACGCCTGACTACCGGAATGGACTTAGAGCAAGTTGAGTTGGCCAGCGAGCAATTGCGCGACTCGATAAGCCGACTTACGCCCTGCGGGATTGATATCACCATCAGTATCGGCATTGCCTCCCTGCAACCAGGCAACAACTACGCAACTCTGTTTAAACACGCGGATCAGGCGCTATATCAAGCCAAGCAAAGTGGTCGCAACCGGGTGTGCCAGTTTGATCGAATCGATATATAACGGGCTTACGAGGTCGACCCGGTCAACATCATCGCATTTCCACCACCTGGTCTGACGGCTTCCGGCTGTTCGCCTTTACCAAACCTGGTATACAACAGCGGCAACACAAACAACGTCAGCAGGGTTGAGGTCAACACACCACCAACGACCACGGTCGCCAAAGGACGCTGCACTTCAGCTCCAAGTGCCGTCGACATAACCATGGGCAAAAATCCGGCTGCATCAGTAATTGCGGTTGCTAATACCGGGCTAAGACGCTGACTCGCAGCACGCGTGACAGAGTCGCGCAACGACTCACCGGCACTTCGAAACTCGCGAATAGCGGAAACAAGAATCTGACCATTCAATACCGCAATACCGCAAAGTGCAATAAAGCCAACCGCCGCACTGACACTGAAAGGCATGCCGCGAATCCACAGGGCAAATACCCCACCAATCAACGCCAGAGGAATACCAGTGTAAATCAGCAAAACATCGCGCATATTTTTCAAGCTGAAATACAACAGGAAAAACACCAACAGCAGAGTAACCGGTACGATGATCGACAAGCGCAGCTCAGCGCGCTGCAGATTTTCAAATTGCCCACCCCAGTCGATAACGTAACCATCCGGAAGATCTATTTCCTGGCCGATACGTCGCTGGGCCTCTTCCACAAATGACGCCACATCACGGTCTACCACATTGCACTGTACGCGAATCAGGCGTCGCCCCCACTCGCGATTGATGGTAGCCGCCTCATCAGTTTCAGTGATATCGGCAAGCACATGTAAAGGCAGCTGATACCCCTCTTCCGTCGGCACAGTCAGTCGCTTCAAGGAGTCACTATCAACCCGGTGATTTTCGGCCAGCCGTACCACCAGCGGAAAGGTGCGTTGGCCCTCATAAATCTCGCCTACCTGTTTGCCTCCAAGCAGTTCAACCATTTCAAGAACATGCTCTGCCGGCACCCCATATCGAGCTACTGCGTTCTGATCGATCACAACCTGCAAGGTAGGCTGACCGGTAATCTGGTCCACTGACACATCGGACTGACCTTCAATCTGTATCAGGATACGTTGGACCTGGTCACTGATCCGGATCAGCTCATCAAAGTCATCGCCGTAAATTTTGATGCCGAGATCAGACCGAATACCCGACTCCATTTCGTTGAGACGCATTTCAATCGGTTGTGTAAAGACAAAATTGGCACCAGGAAGATCTCCAACAAATGTCTGCATAGCGGCCACCAGCTCTGTCTGGCTGGACGCATTGGTCCATTCGTCGCGCGGCTTCAGAGAAATAAACGTATCCGTCAATTCGATGCCCATGGGGTCCGTAGCAACTTCCGCGGTACCAATCCGACTCCAGATTGAGCGAATCTCATCGGGAAACTCCGCCAACAGCAGTGATTCTATCCGGGTGTTGTAAGCAGTGGACTCTTCTATCGACACTCCTGCAAGCCGGATTGTGTTAATTACGATGGCTCCCTCATTCAGTCGGGGAATAAACTCTCCCCCCAGTCGGGTTGCCATCCACCCTGCCGATACCAGCAACACCAGTACGGCCGCAAATACGGTACGACGGTATTTAAAGGCTCGCTGCAAAGACGACACATAGACCCGTACCAGCGCAGAGATAAAACGCCCCTCACGCTTTGGCCGCTGACGCGGAAGAAAATAATAATTGAGCACCGGAGACAGCATCAGTGCCGTTATCAGCGCACCGGCCAGAGCAAATATAAAGGTCCAGGCCATCGGCCCAAACAGTTTGCCTTCCGTTCCCTCCAGGGTAAGTACAGGGATAAAAACCACCAGAATGATGCCAACACCAAATACGATCGGTCTCGTCACACGTGTGCCCGACTGAATAATGGCTTCTTTTCGTTCTTCCGACGTCAGCGGGCGCCCCAGTTTGAGTGCACGCTCGTTAAGGGTTCGCATATTGGCCTCGGTAATCACTACCGAGCCATCCACTAAAATGCCAAAATCAATCGCTCCCAGGCTGAGCAGGCTCGCCGAAATTGCGAACTCGTACATCCCCATGATCGCAAAAAGTGTCGCGGTAGGAATCACCAGCGCCACCAAAAGACCGGCACGCAGATTTCCCAACAAAATAAAGAGCACGAGAATGACCAGCACAGCACCGGCAAACAGATTGTGGCGTGCAGTTTTGACCACTTCTTTGGTCATTTCGGTACGGTCGTAAACAATGTCAACGTTAACATCGTCGGGGATCGATTTTTTAACATTGGCGAGTTGGGTTTTGAGTCGCTCGGTTACCTCTTGACCATTTTCACCCATCAGCATAAAGGCCAGACCAAGCACCACCTCACCCTGCCCCTGCGCGGTCACCGCTCCGCGGCGGATTTCGTGGCCTATTTTGACCTCTTTGGCAATATCCCTGACTCTGACCGGCGTACCATCAAAGCTCGCCAGGATAATACCTTCAATCTCCTCCACCGTAGTGGCACGACCCACACCCCGTACCAACTTTGACTGCCCGGCTTCCGTGACAACGCCCCCGCCAACGTTCTGATTGTTCTTGCGCAGAGCCGTGAATAAATCATCCAGTGTGAGGTGGTATTTAACCAGCGCAGTCGGGGAGACAATCACGTGGTACTGACGCTCATACCCCCCCCAGGAGTTGACCTCGGCAACACCGGGCACCTTGCGCAATTCAGGTTTGATAATCCAGTCGTGGAGAGTTCTCAATTGCTCCAGAGTCCGCTCCGGGTTTTCGGAAGACACCGTATAGTGAAAAACCTCACCAAGACCGGTAGAAATAGGCCCGAGTTCCGGTGACTTGATGCCTTGCGGCAACTCCACCGTCCTCAATCGCTCCGAAATATATTGCCGGGCATCGACAACACTTATCGAATCATCGAAGGTGGCAACCACTTGCGACAGACCAAACTTCGAGACCGAGCGAACATCCACCAAGCCGGGAAGACCACCAATTGATAGCTCCACCGGCAGCGTAATCTGTTGTTCAATTTCTTCCGAATTAAGCGCCGGTGCAGTGGTATTTATTTGCACCTGAACAGGAGTGGTATCGGGAAAGGCATCAATTGAAATATTGAGCAGTGAGACAACACCTGTGCCAACAGCAACCAGAAACAGCAATATAACCAGCAGGCGGTTATTCAGGGAAAACCGGACAATTCCATTTATCATTATTTATCAGTACCTTTACCCGGCTCACAGCATCCCGCACCCAGGTGCGACTTTAAAAATTCTGACAGAGCGATAAAAGAGCCCTGTGTAACTACCTGATCAGCCGATGAAACACCGTTTACTATTTCCATCTGGGAGTCGGATTTATTACCGACATCAACACGCCTCAAGTCGTAGAGATCGTCTTCGACTTTGACAAATAAGAATGGCTTGCCATTCACATACTGTAAGGAATTGCGAGGAATAGAAATTCCTTTGTTACTCCAACTATCCATAATTCGGGCGTTACCAAACATGCCGGCCTTCAGTGTACCCTGCGGCACATCGGCGACAGCACGTGCCCTCAAGGTTCGGCTGCGTTCATCAATGGATGTCGCCACCCAGGTAATGCGGCCACTGACGGAAAGCTGGGGAAAATCATCAAACGACACGTCAACCTGTGCCCCGGTCTTTACCTGCTGAGAGCGGTCGGCGGGAATCGACAGTTCAATCCACATATCGGACAAATCAGCAATTCTAAACAGCGTGTGACTGGCTTCTACGGATTCACCCACGACAGCATTGCGATCAACCAGCGTTCCCGAGAAAGGCGCGCGAATGCGCAAAATAGATGAGCTGTCATGATCTTTTTCAATAGCTGCAACTTCGTCCGCATTAAACCCATGATTAAACAGGTGTTGCCGAGCTCGCTCGACGGCAAAAGAGGACATCTCAAATTCCGCTTGAGCGATCTCAAACTCCTGCTCTGCGGAAACTTTCATCCCGGCGAGTTTTTTCATTCGCTGGTAAATCAGCTGCTTTAATTTGTGATCAGCAATGGCAGACAGGTAGTCGGCCTTGGCTTGTGAAATTGCAGACGAATGCAGCTCAATCAATACATCTCCCTCCTCAACCTCAGTTCCGACATCCACGAGCACTCGTCGAACGATTCCCTCTGTCAACGGAGTCACCAGAGCCAATCGATTTTGGTTGTAGCCAATTTCGCAATACGCTTCGACCACCGAGAATGAATCCTCATGCTTCGGGAAGGCGGTTTTGATCCCGGCTTTTTGCGCTGACTCAGTCGATGCGAAACGTAACTTCATGCTTTCACCAGGCTTCAGTTCATCAACCAATTCCGGGTGGCAGATCCCGCACTCTTCTTCGTAAACCTGGTGTTCGTTGCAAAACAACCCCCTTTCAGTTGAGTTTTGTTTATCAACTCCAAGAGCAGCATTTTTTCCCTTTAGTTCAGGATGACAAAACGTGCACTCATCTTCGTATAACCCATGCTCATTGCAATAGGGGCGGTCCTTATCCTCCAGCTCGGGGTGGCAAAGCCAGCACCGGTCCTCATAGCGGCCGTGTTCGCGACACCACAGGCGGTTCTTTTCACGCTTGGCGGGGTCGCAGATAAAGCAGGTATCTTCGGCATTTTTATGGTGATGGTTTTGGTCGGGGCTGGCCAAGGCAGGATGACAAAGCGCACATTCATCTTCATATAAACCATGCTCATTACAATAGAGGCGATCTTTATCTTCCAGCTCGGGATGGCATAGCCAGCATCGGTCTTCGTAGCGGCTGTGCTCGCGACACCACAATCGGCCCTTTTCACGCTTGGCGGGGTCGCAGATAAAGCAGGTATCTTCGGCATTTTCATGATGATGATTTTGGTCGGGACTGGCCAAGAGCAATGGTGCCGCCAGACTCAAAGCGAGCAAAGCGATAACCAGTGGTTTTTGCGTGGCAGTTGCAAGTCGAGTGACAAATTGCAATAACATTTTTTAACCCTTGCCGAAGAAACAACTGTGGATACATTGGAGTGTACCCACGATAAAACGTACAGGGGCACCACCTCATAGAAACATGGTAAGTTTTATTGCGTAGTTGTGCAAAAGACGTAATGAAGGTTAACCGACTACATCCTGTGAATGGGTGTTTCGCCTGCAAAGCGTTTGTACACGTTGACTCCAGCCTTGGCGACATGGGGCTTTTGCCCAGTGGTGGCGCTGGGCCCTAGTGGCTCAGAAAACCTGTAGTTGTAGTTGAGGCAGCAGTTTTTCCTGACCCTTCTCGGAGAAACCTCAGGAAGTATGGCAACACTCTCTACCGGCACAAAACTACCAGCACAGAAACGTTGAACTTTTCTTATTTCCGATGCCTGGCTCTGGCTTAAATACCTATTCAACCTAATCGTAATCGGCCTGACAGGTAATAATATTACATATCATTACTGCTATAGGCATTTCGAGCGATACGATGACGTTCTTTGTCCTCGATCTTCAACAGGCTCTGAAAAAAGTCGCGAACACTCTCGATATCCGCTTTCTCGGCCATGATCGTGTAAAGCCTAACCAGAAAATCATCCACTTCTAAAGCGGTCTGGACGATGCTATCCACACTTTCGAGATCAACTTCACGAACTTTTTCGGTCAGCTCATTGATATTGAACTCCGGTGCATACTGTAACCAGGTGTTCAGCGCGCCGTTGTGGATGTCCTTGCCATAGTTTTCCATCACCACTGACAACTGATGCTCATGGCGATTGAGGTAGTCGAGCAGCATCGAGGCTCGCTCGGAGGTGGTCAACTGCTCCAGTTCTGCGTACTGCCGTGACAGTGCCTCGTGGAGCTCACGGGAAAATGCCAGAATCTCACCCACCGTTTTGTAGCGCATAAATCACTCCCCTTGTTATGCAAGCGGTATGGTAAGTATGGCTTAGAGTTGGAAGTGTTGCTGAAATTAGGTGGCGTCTGAGACGTCGTCATGCCCGCGCAGGCGGGCATCCAGAAATTGTGGCGCTATGCGGTCTGTAGCTCCGTAGTGGCATGGATCCCCACCTGCGCGGGGATGACATATTGTAGCCCGTATGAAGCAACGCGTAATACGGGAAGAACTACCCGCATCTCGTTATCACTCCATGCGGGCTGCTAGCCACGAGCTTACTTGAGGCTCTTGGAAACCACCTCGTATACATCCTTGGACAGCTTAGGCTCAGCCAGAATACGACTCAACTGCTCGCGCATCAGGTGCTGGCGGGAAGACACCTGGCGCTTCCACTTGGTGAGCGGAGCCAGCAGACGTGCAGCGATTTGCGGGTTAAGGGTATTCAGCTCCAGTACCACGTCAGCCAGCAGTTGGTAGCCAGCGCCGTCGGCACGGTGGAAGTGAATGTGGTTGTTGGCACAGAACGCACCAACCAATGAACGCACCTTGTTGGGGTTTTTAATATCAAACGCCGGGTGTTTCATCAGCTCGCGAACTCGCTCAACCGCACCCGCCTGCGGTGCGGTTGCCTGGAGAGTAAACCACTGGTTCACCACCAGTGGCTCTTTCTGCCACTTCTGGTAGAAGCCTGCCAGCATCTCGGCAGCCGGTTGTTTGGCTTGGTCGCGTTCGCTGTGTACCAGCAAGGCCAGAGCGGCACTGCTGTCGGTCATGTTGGTGGCGTTGTCGTACTGCTCGCGGGTCATGGCAACCGCATTGTCGTCGGCCAGCATCAGGTAGCTGAGCGCAACGTTTTTGAGGCTGCGTTTGGCAATCTGCTCGGCGCTCGGCTGATAAGACTCTTCCACCTGGTTGTTGGCGTAGGCGGCACGGAATTCATCGCTGAGCAACTGGGCCAACTGGGTGCGAACAAACTCACGGGCAGCGTGAATATCATCCACGTGAATCTCTTCCGCCTCTTCTGCCAGGTACGCTTCGCTTGGCAGTCTGAGCATCAGGGCAACCATCGCTGGATCCAGGCTCTCATCGTTCAGCACAGCCCTGAACGCTTCCACCAGGTCATCGGCCAGTTCCATTGCTCGGCCGGCGCGGCGGTCCTCCACAAGCCCCTGCAGAATCTGGGTAGCCAGTGTCTGACAGGCATCCCAACGGTTGAAACCGTCACTGTCACGGCTCATCAGGAACACCAGATCTTCACGGCTGTACGGGAAGCTCAGCTTCACCGGTGCCGAGAAATCGCGAAGCAATGACGGTACCGGTTGCTCGGTAACGTTCTCAAACACAAAGCTCTGCTCGCGCTCGGTCACTTCCAGCACGATGTCGGTAAAGGTTTCATCGGTACCTGAATCACGCAAGGTCAGCGGCAGGTCGCCATCCTTACCCACCAAACCGACGGTAACCGGGATCAGGAAGGTCTGCTTTTCGGCACTTTCCGGGGTTGCCGGGCAGCTTTGCTCAAAGTTCAGGGTGTAGGTCTGGGCGGCGGCATCGTATTCACCAGTCACCTTCAGGCGCGGGGTACCCGCCTGGCTGTACCAGCGCTTGAATTGGGTCAGGTCGCGGCCGGACACTTCTTCCATGCAGCGGGCGAAGTCGTCAATGGTGGCCGCCTCACCGTCATGGCGATCAAAGTAGAGATCGGTACCTTCACGGAACAGCTCTGGCCCCAACAAGGTGTGGTACATACGCACCACTTCACAGCCCTTCTCGTACACGGTCAGGGTGTAGAAGTTGGAGATCTCGATAAAGCTGGCAGGCTGCACCGGATGCGCCATCGGGCCGGCGTCTTCAGAAAACTGGGCAGTGCGCAGCATGCTGACATCCTCCACCCGCTTGACCACGCGCGAGCCCATGTCGGCGGAGAATTCCGCATCACGGAACACGGTAAAACCCTCTTTCAGGCTCAACTGGAACCAGTCGCGGCAGGTTACACGGTTACCGGACCAGTTGTGGAAGTACTCGTGAGCAACAATAGCTTCAACGCGCTGGAATGCCGCATCGGTAGTGGTTTCCTGTTTGGCCAGTACCGCCGAGGTGTTGAAGATATTCAGGCCCTTGTTTTCCATCGCGCCCATATTGAAGGCGTCGACGGCAACGATCATAAAGATATCCAGGTCGTACTCGCGGCCATAGACTTCTTCGTCCCAGGCCATGGACTTTTTCAGTGAGACCATGGCGTGGTCGCATTTGTCGATGTCTTTCTCCTCGACAAAAATGCGCAGTTCAATCTCGCGGCCGCTCATGGTGGTAAAGGTGTCTTCGATGTATTCCAGGTCACCGGCTACCAGAGCAAACAGATAACTGGGCTTTTTGAACGGATCGTGCCAGGTGACAAAGTGACGGTCGCCATCCAGGTCGCCCTTATCGACAGGGTTACCGTTACTGAGCAGCACCGGGCAACTGGCTTTATCGCCCACCACAGTGGTAGTGAATTCGCTCATTACATCAGGGCGATCGATAAAGTAGGTAATTTTACGAAAACCCTCCGCCTCACACTGGGTGCAGAACATTCCGTCAGATTTGTACAGGCCTTCCAGTGAGGTATTTTCCTGCGGTTTGATGTAAACCTCGGACTCCAGCACAAATTCGGCTGGCACCTCTTTGATGGTGAGGGTTTCTTCTTCGGTGAAGTATTCGCCTGGTGTTAATGCACGACCGTCTATTTTGAGTTCGCGCAGCTCCAGGTCCACACCGTGCAGAACCAGTTCGGTACCGGCAGGAGCATCGCTGTTGCGACGCATGTTCAGTTTGGCAAATACCGCCGCGCCCTGCTCTTCGAGTTCCACACGTAAGTCGGTGGTATCGATCAGGTAATTGGGTGGTTGGTAGTCTTTCAGGAAAATAGTTTTTGGCTGTGCGTCTTTCATTAGGCTTGTCTCTACAGTTGTCATCCTGAGCGCTGCGAAGGATCTCAGGGCCTTGCTTCTACGAGATCCTTCGCTGCGCTCAGGATGACGTGTTAGTAAGTAATAGTTACATCATATGCAGTGAACTTGCGAATATTGATGACACCGGTATCCAGGATCAGATACTGGCCTTTTATGCCCATCAACTTGCCTTCCACCACCGGTGCTTTATCAAAATTGAAACTGGTTACTTTGGTCGGATACTCAATCACCGGGTAATTGATCTCCACCACTTCCGCATCGCTGATCGGCTGGATGGCATTGATGCCAAACCGGTCTGTCAGCTCGTTCAACTCGTCTTTGCAGAGATCCAGTAATTCGTCGCGCTTGGCAATCAGGTCCACTGCATCCACACTGTTTTTCAGCATAGCTCGCCAGTTGGTTTTGTCAGCTACATACTGACGAATAACATCTTCCACCAGCCCGGATTGCTGACGGGTTTTCACCCGCAATATCGGCAGTGCCTGTACTGCACCCTGGTCAATCCAGCGGGTGGGGATCTGGCTGGCACGGGTAATGCCCACCTTCACACCGGAGGAGTTCGCCAGATAGACGATATGATCGGTCATGCAGAACTGCTCACCCCAAGATGGCTCGCGGCAAGTACCCTCGTGGTAGTGACACTTTTCCGGGCTGACGATGCAACTGTCGCACTGCGCCAGTTTGGTAAAGCACGGGTAGCAGTAACCCTGACTGAAGCTCTTGTTGGTTTTGCGGCCACAGTGGGTGCAGTGAATGGTACCGCTGTACTCCAATCGAATGTGCTGACCAATCAGAGGGTTGAGCTCTACCAACTGGTCATTCAGTGGCAACTGGTAGCGCACCTGAGTATCCAGCGCTACCTTCATCTTGCCCAGATGCCCTGCCTGGTTGTTTTCCGTCATTACTACTTCCACTTCACTGCTTCCACTTCAGGGTCTCTTCCGTATCCAGCTGCGGGTCGGTATCACAACCGGTGGGTTTGGGTGGCACATAGCCTGTGCGCTGTTCAGGTGACAAGTGCTTGGCTTCGTAGGCGATCATTGCCTGCATACAGGTTTCGCGCTGTTCGCTGCTCAGGCGTTTACCGTCAGGCCATTTGCCCAGCTCAACGGCGCGTTTAAGGTTCTGGTAGATTTCCGGGGTGAGGGTATTTAACAGCTGTTGATAGTCCATCTGCATCTCTGGTCGATCAGTTAGGATCGCGATTATATCAGCGACGGGCGTCGGCTGCCTGCGCAGAAAACCACCCGAGTATCGCCCCACTCAACAAACCGCCCAGGTGAGCGGCATTTGCCACCTTGCCACCGACTAAACTGTCGAGCGCTCCACTGATACCGAGAAACAGCGACAGCAGCATCATAAACACCAGCACCGCCGGCAACTCGGTTAACGGGTCAGGTCTGAACTGATGGCGCACCCAGACAAACCCTGCCAAGCCAAAGGCTACCCCGGACATGCCGCCGAAAATATGTGGGCCAAGCCAGAGATACTGGGCCACATTGCTGATCAGGGCAGTTATCAGCATCAGCACAACCAGTCGCCCCGCCCCAAGCAGACGCTCAATACGGGCGCCAAACAGCCACAGGCACATACCATTGAATGCCAAGTGAGTGAAACCAAAATGCAGGAATATCGGCGATATCGGGCGCCAGAACTGACCATCCAAAAAGCTTTGCAAGGGTGAATACGGGGCTATCAGAGGTTGGAAGGTAAGCGCTCCAATCAACGAATAATCCAACCCCATGCCCAGATCCACATACACCAATAGCGCTCCGATGGCACTGAGTAAAATACTGTACATGGTGACTGGAAACTCTCTGAACAGAGCTTTTATGCTACCGGAGGACTTTAAGCTGGTTCGAGCTTTTCGGGGCGCTTCGTCAAACCAGGGGTCGCTGGGACGGCGCGGCTTGGATAACTGTTGAAGCAATTCATCCACCAGCGGAATATGCTCCGGGTTTTCAACCCAAAGTGACTGACGAGCGTTGTCAGTCACTACATTGTGAGCGACACCCAACTGCTCAAGGCGCTTCAAGAGCGGCTCAATATTCTGCGACAGTGGCAGTTCCGCCACCAGAGTCCAACTGGATTCATTCATAAAAGCGTATAAAGATTAACTATCTTTTTCATGGTCGTGCAGCGAATCAAGGCGACTACCCCACCCCAGCTTGCTGCGACAGATCTGGTAAAAGTTGTGATCCGCCGGGTGAATCAATCGCAAAGTACCTTGGCGCTTGACTATGCGAATTACATCACCCGGTTCGGTCTCCACATGATTCTGGCCATCGCAGGTTACCGAGGGGTGAAGCTCGTTGCGGCTACCCACGCGAATCTCTATAGCGCTGTTACCGTGGACAACAATTGGGCGACTACTGAGAGTGTGCGGGTTCATTGGCACCAACACAATTGCATCGAGATCGGGGTGCAGAATTGGCCCGCCACCGGATAAAGCGTATGCAGTAGATCCCGTTGGCGTGGATACAATCAAGCCATCAGACCTCTGACTGTTTACAAACTGGCCATTAATGTAGAGCTCGAACTCCATCATTCGAATGGATTGCCCCGGGTGCAGCACCACATCATTAAGGGCATCGCCTCGACCGATGGTTTCGCCGTCGCGAGTGATTTCGGTAGAAAGCAAAAAGCGCTTGGACTCAACAAATTCGCCAGCCAGCACTTTGCCCACCCGCTGTTCGATGTCGTCCGGATGGATATCAGTGAGGAAGCCAAGCCTGCCACGGTTAACACCCAGCATGGGTACTTCACTGTCAATCAGCTCACGAGCAGCGCTCAGCATGCTGCCATCACCACCGACGACTATGGCAAGGTCAATCTGGCGAGCAAATTCCAGTTGATCACACACCTGATACTGAATCGCCTCGCCGTCCAGTAAAGTGGCTGTTTGGGACTCTACAACAACCGTATGATCCGCCGCCAGATAGGCGGCCAAACGCTGAATCGACTCCGCCACTTCCGGATAGGTTAATCGCGCCATCAAACCGATGCGTTGAAACTGTGCCATGAAAAACTCTTGCAATGCTCAATATAGAAACGATTATACACAGTAAACCGCTACCGGCTCGCTGCTATGCCTTGTGAAAAAGCATCATTCATTAGTTCTCAATTTTCCAGTACCGAAGTTCGCACCCTTGCCTGGGCATTATTAAGTGCTCCACTGGTGAAAACCATGGATAGCCAGCTGCCTGTTTCAGACGAAGAAACTATCGACTTTCTTACCGCACTGGATGCCAACCCTAAGCCCCTGCAACAACATCTGGCCAAATGCAGCAGTCATCGTCTCGGTTACTATTTTGAAGAATTATGGGCTTTTTACCTTTCACACCACCCGAAACTGGAGTTACTGGGCCACAACCTGCAAGTACAGAATAGCGACCGTCGCACTCTGGGCGCGTTTGATTTTATCTACCGATACATTCCCACCAACTCGATTCACCACCTGGAAGTCGCGGTAAAATTTTACCTGTTTATTGGCGAGCATTCAGAGCTCAGCTCGAATCAAATGCTGTGGCCAGGGCCAAACCCCAAAGACAATCTCGGCAATAAAGTTAATCGATTAACCACCCACCAATTAAAACTGCCACAAACCGCTGAGGGGCGTGATGCACTTGCCGGGATTACAGAAGAACACCAAATAACCTCTAGCGCCGCCCTAAAGGGATACCTGTTTTACCCCTGGCAGCAATCAACCCAAAAGCCGGAGTGGGCACCTGATAATCACTGCAATGGGCAGTGGTTATACCGGGATAAAATAACTGAGTTAACAACCGCTTTTTCAGAAAGTCGCTGGCGTGCATTGACCAAGCGGGAATGGCTGGGACCAGTGATAAATTTGGCTGAAGAAAACACAATATCGGGTAGCGAATTAAATGAATGTTTAATTAATGACATGCCTGATTTTCCGGTAATGGTGACGCGGATTTGTAAGACTGAATTAGGCAGCTGGGATGAACAGGAAAGATTTTTTATTGCGCCTGAGCGTTGGCCTGGCACCATGTGAAGAATTGCCCTTACCCTGTTTTCAGAACCGTCGACAGCATGGATGCTGTCGTCGAGCTCACAGGGATGTGCTTGCAGCGTGTTCTGAAAACAGGGTAAGGGCGATTCTGGGTTGCGGAGAATGCAGCTTCTAACTTAAAAGGCGCTAGATTAACCAAATTAATCTGGCAGTTTCGTTAAGCTGTGGTGCCTACTGAGGGGCGGGACTGACTCGGGCCATCTATGGCCCTCGATCCTTCGGATCGCCTTCGTTTCGCTGCGGCGCCCAAATTTGTTCCAGACAAATCAGTGACTCGGGCCATCTATGGCCCTCGGTCCTTCGGACCGCCTTGGCTTCGCTGCGGCGCCCAAATTTGTTCCAGACAAATTTGTCGAACGGGGTTCTTGTCCATAGTCCAGATTGCATACAAACAAAAAAGGCCATCTCGAAAGAGATGGCCTTTTTTGTTTGTATGGCGACCCGGAAGGGACTCGAACCCTCGACCTCCGGCGTGACAGGCCGGCATTCTAACCAACTGAACTACCGGGCCGCAGTGTGTTGAGCGTTTTAACATGGTGGCCTGTCATACACCAATCGCTCACTTTCGATCGATACTCCAATAAGGCTAAAGTATCTGGTGGGTGGTACAGGGATCGAACCTGTGACCTACGGCTTGTAAGGCCGTTGCTCTCCCAGCTGAGCTAACCACCCCCTCGAAAGAGACGCGCATTCTACCCAATTCCTCAGAGCTGTCAAACACTTTGTGAAACTTTTTTGGTAATAAAATCTATACTTATCGCGAGGCGGCGACTACCATAGCGCGCCTGTTCAAATAGCGATCAAAGAGTCCGTTCAGCATGGAAATTTACAAGGAATTCAACTTCGAAGCCGCCCACCGTCTTCCCAATGTGCCAGAGGGTCACAAATGCGCCCGTCTACACGGCCATTCCTTTATGGTTTCCATCCATGTTTCAGGGCCGGTTGGTGACACCAGCGGCTGGGTAATGGATTTCGGCGATATCAAAGCCAAATTCAAGCCGATCTACAATCAGCTGGACCACTATTACCTGAACGATATTGAAGGTCTGGAAAACCCCACCAGCGAGAATATTGCCCGCTGGATCTGGCAACACCTGAAACCGGAACTGCCGGAACTCTCCAAGATTGTAATTCGTGAAACCTGCACCAGTGGCTGTGTTTACACCGGAGACTAAGCCCAGCAGTGTTCTATACTTCCCGGCATGGTGATCATTCAACTGATTGTTCAATTTCATCTGCCGGGTTGCACCTCCCTCAAAGAGAAGCGCCAACGCCTAAGCGGTTTGCGCCAGCGATTTGGCAAGCACCCTTCTACCGCAGTTATTGAATCCAACTACCAGGACAACCTGACTCGCAGTGAGTGGACATTCACGATTGCGGGAAATAGCGCATCCAGCGTAGAACCGGTCTATTCTCAGATAGAAAACTATTTGCACGAAGCCATTGATGGCTACGTAGTGAATATCGAACGGCATACACTTCAATAACAATCTGAAGCGGAGGCTTCATGAATACCATTCGAACTTTTCTGGCCCTTCCGGTAAGCCACAATACTGAAAAGCAGCTCTTTAAAGCTCAGGAGATACCGCTTCATTGCAGGCGTACCAACCATCCACATATTACGCTGCTGTTTATTGGTGACACCACGCCAGAGCAACTCAGCTTACTGAAAAATACCCTGGCTAATTTTCAGTGGCCTGCACCGTTGAATTTACACACTACGCGTATCGCCCCCTTCCCCAAAAACTCCTCAAAAATACTGGCGGCATTTGTAGAACCAAATTCGCATTTAAATGAACTTCAAAAAAAACTTGCAGAAGAATTCAGGAACAATGGCTTGCCCTGTGATCATAAACGTTTTTCACCCCATATCACTTTGGCGCGATCAAAGTCAGCGATTCATTGCCATTACAAACCGGTTGATATTGAGTTTGTGGTCGAACAAGCCGTACTTTTCCAGAGTGAATTGCACAGTGAAGGCAGCCGCTATTTGGCACTGCAAAAATACAAGCTGAAACGGTAACACCAGATCTATGGGTGCGCTGGTACTAAACAATTATTTGCTTTAGCGCATCTTGCAATTTTGGATACTTGAATTCGAACCCTGCTTTCTGCAACTTTGTCGGCACCACTCGCTGCCCGGTCAGTAGCAGCTCCTGAGCCATTTCACCAAACAGCAACCGTGCTACCGGTGACGGCATAGGGAAAATTGCCGGGCGATTCAAACTACGAGCCAATTGGCGGGTGAGTTCAAGGTTGGTAACAGGTTCAGGCGCAGTACCATTTACCGGCCCTCGCAGCTCGTTATGCTCCAGGCAGAATTTAAGCAGCTCCACCATATCGGCAATATGAACCCAGGAAAACCACTGCTTACCGCTGCCCAGTCGCCCTCCCAGTCCCATCTTAAAAGCCGGCATCATTCGAGCCAGAGCACCCTCACCTTTGCCCAATACAACACCTGTACGAATGCAGCAGACACGGCAGCCCATATCGGCGAACCGTTTGGCACTCAACTCCCAGGCATCACAAAGCCTGTGAGAAAAGCTGTTTACCACAGCTCCCTGTTCACTCAATTGCTCATCACCATGGGGGCCGTAGTAACCAATTGCCGATCCGCTGATCAATACCGAGGGCGGCTGCGGTGCATGAACAAAGTAATCGTATAGGGCATCGGTTGTACCCACGCGACTATCGTAAAAGCGCTGCTTGCGCTGGCTACTCCAACGACCGGCGGCCAATGGCTCTCCGGCGAAATTAACCACCGCATCAACTGGCGCATCGGCATCCATATCCGCGAGAGACTGGTACAGCTTCACTGCATCGGGAAGAGAATTTCTGGCTTTGGCTTTATCACGGGTCAGCACATGGACTTCATAGCCATCTGCCAGCAGAGATTGACAGAGGTGGCTACCAATAAAACCACTACCGCCGGTGATCAATACACGTCGCAAAGGGCACCTCTAACTCGCTTGAAACACTTTCAGTGTAGCAGTCGAATTGATCAGTAGTGAGTCCCAAACTGTCCGAAGAGTGATTTCGACAAGTAACGAGGAAAACTAGTTAGTGCCGCCATGGATAGAGTCTGACTTGCTGTGACCGTGGCCAGCAAGGATGCTGGCCTCGAGTCCCCATGGATGGGTCAACGACGTGTCACAGCAAGTCAGACTCTATCCATGGCTTGGGTGGTGATCGAAGAAGATCTCAATAAAAGAGTTCAATAAATATTATTTCAGAGCCCGCTTGGTCAATTCCCGACAAATAGCACCGGGAATTTCCGTCAATGGCAACTGCCGCACCACCGCTCCACGGCGAACAGCCTCCTTCGGCATACCGTACACCACACAGCTGGCAGCATCCTGGGCAAACGTCAGCGCGCCAGTCTGGCGCATTTCCAGCATACCCGCTGCGCCGTCGTCACCCATACCAGTCAGAATAACCCCAATGGCATTCTTGCCTACCTCCTTCGCAACCGAGCGATACAGCACATCCACTGACGGACGGTGACGGTTCACAGGAGGGCCATCTTTCACAACAATCTGGTGTTGACCACCGATACGCTTCACCATCATATGCTTGCCACCGGGGGCCACGAACACCTTGCCCGGCTCAATCACATCACCGGTAGCTCCCTCTTTTACATCTAACTCGGTAAGCGTATTCAGGCGCTGTGCAAAAGCCGCCGTGAATTTTTCCTGCATATGCTGAACAATCACAATGCCGGGAGTGGTCTTCGGTAATATACTCAGCACCTCTTCAATAGCAGTGGTACCGCCTGTAGAACTGCCAATGGCGATAATCGGGTTCTGGTCAGTGTTACGCAAACGCCCCAACTCCAGCGGAGGCAAAATTGCATCGGCACTGTTTTTTTCCGGAGTGGCAGACAAACTATTAGCAGCCGGGCGTTTTTTCTTTCCAAGCTTGGTCACATCAACCGTACTTGCAGCTTTTACCGCACGCACAAAATCCCGGGCGTGATCATTGAGAAACCCTTTCAAACCCACTTCCGGCTTTTGAACCAGTTCCACAGCGCCCCACGACAACGCTTCAACAGCCGCCCGTGCGCCATCGCCAACTTCGGTTGAACACATGATCACCGGAGTTGGTCGAGTGGTCATGACTTTTTTCAAAAAAGTCAGCCCGTCCATCTCCGGCATGTTTACGTCGGAAATAATCACATCCGGCCAATTCTGTTCCATTTTCCGAAAGGCAAAAACCGGGTTAACCGCCGTACCCATGACCTCTATTTCCGGGTCAGTCGACAGTACCTGGCTGATTACACTGCGAACCGTCGCAGAGTCATCGACAATCAAGACGCGAATGGGCGACATGACTTCACTCCAATGTCCCCTATCGGGGTGTAATTTTCATTCTGATTTGAATCGGTGAGTGGTCCCGACTTTACATCGACATGCCCATCTCGCAGATTAAGTGATACCGACAGATAACCAACGGGCTCACTCACAATTTTTTCAGCGATCACAAAACCATTTTGAGCCAACAGCTTTTTTGCCATTTCAACATTACGTTTGCCAATATTCCTTGAAAGTGCACCGCTCTCATCGCCTGATCGACAAATCGCACCGTAAACCCCGACCCTAAATTCGCCGGGGTGTGCATTCAGTTTTTTAGTTTCAGTAATTAATAGCTTTACCGCACTATCCCCGTAATATCCGGCTGGCCGATGCTGCATGGATCCGGTTGGCACCTCAGGAAGAACAAAATGGCACATTCCTCCCGATTGGGTTTTGCCGTGCCAGATTATCACCGCCACACAACTCCCCAATACAGTTTTCAAGGTCATCGCTTCAGCTGAATACAGCCAATCTCCCGGATGTAAAAAGCAGCTGGTATCGCTGAGCTGCATACTTCTTGAATCCGGTCGAATCACCATCATTACACCCGTCGATAAACCGAAGGCTCTACACTCTGCAAAAGCGGCGAAACACCACGCAGGTTTTCCGAGTGACCAATAAACAGGTATCCACCAGGCTTCAAACGTTGCACGACTCTGTTGATAACTGTTCGAATTGTATTGGGATCAAAATAGATCAACACATTGCGTAAAAAGATGACATCAAACAGATCGTCCATCGGAAGATTGGTATTTAGATTGATCTGCCTGAAATTAACTCGCTGCTTCAATTCAGAAACAACGGTAAATCGTCCCTTCAGCTGGTTAACACCTTCCAGACAGTATCTGGTTAGCAGCGGCCGTGGGATTAACTCACTGGCATTAATTGGATAAAGCGCCAAACGACACTGCTCCAGCACCTGGCAATTGATATCGCTGCCAAGCACTTGCCATGGACGAGTGCCAAGTGATTCTGCCAACACCATCGCGACGCTGTATGGCTCTTCACCACTGGAACAGGCCGCACTCCAGACTTTAAACGGTTCCGACCCGGTATGCTGGGCAGCAATTTCTGTCAGGCGATCAAAGTGACGCTGTTCGCGAAAAAAACGGGTTTCGTTAGTGGTCAGCGCATCAACCAGGTATTGAGCTTCTTCCTCATGCTCACACACATAATCCCAATATTCCCCAGTCGAATGCAGTTGCAGATCGCGCATTCGACGGGTAATCCGCCCTGCCACCAAAGTCTGCTTGTTGTTAGGCAGAGTGATACCGGCTCGTTCATAAATAAACTGACAGTACTTGCCATACAGCTCGGGAGTGAGGTCAGATGCAATGGTTAATGGATTAAATGCGATCAAAGGCTTATCTCTGTTATGCCAACTTTTGTTGGCAAGCCACAGTCCGGTGGACTGCGGCTGCCTGACCGTTATTAGCTAAACGGTTTGAAATTTGCCGCTTGAGCCACATCGGCTGATGCTGCTTCAGGGCTGTTTGCAGCTCTTCTTTCTACAGCAGGCTGGGGTGCTTTTTGCTCGTAGTCGCCTTCAATTCTTGCGGCATTTGCCACCTTGAAGAAGCCAACCTGTTCCGCCAGTTGATAAATCTGCTGTGCCATGTGATCGGCAGTAGCAGCCAACTCTTCAGAAGCGGCAGCGCTGCGTTGAGTATTTTGATCCACATGACTCATGGCATCGGTAATCTGGCCCACACCGCTGGACTGCTCATCCGATGCATTGGCAATGTCCTGAACCAGATCGGCAGTGCGATACACATCCGGCACTACTTTCTCCAGCAGTTCACCGGCTTCAATGGCAACTTTCACACTGTTTTTAGCCAGCTCACCAATTTCCTGCGCAGAGGCCTGGCTTCGGTCTGCCAGCTTGGAAACTTCTGCAGCTACCACCGCAAAACCTTTGCCGTGCTCACCGGCTCGCGCCGCTTCAATGGCTGCGTTAAGGGCCAGCAGGTTGGTTTTGTAGGCGATGTCATCAATGATGCTGATACGCTCGCAGATGTCTTCCATCGCTTTAACTGTTGCCGATACCGACTCACCACCACGCTTCACATCATCTGCGGCTTTAGCCGCAATATCGTCGGTCAGACGAGCATTTTCTGCGTTCTGGTTAATGGAAGCAGTCATTTCTTCCAATGATGCACTGGTCTGTTCGACGCTGGCGGCCTGCTGGCTGGCGCCATCACTGACCGATTGCGCGGTGCCTTTTACTTCGTTAGAAGCGGTTTGCAGCGACGCAATGGAGCTGTACACCTCGCTGATCACACCGTGGAGTTTATCCAGGAAGCCATTAAAGGCTACCGCTGTTTCACCAATTTCATCATGGCTTACTACCGGGATACGCTTGGTCAGGTCGCCATCACCCGCGCGCAGATCATTGGCAGCATCCAGCAGCCCTTTCATCGGACGACGAATTTGCGACGCACCCAGCCAGAACGCAATACCCATAGCCGCCAGCAACAAGATCACCGCCGCACCCAAAATTGTATTACGCAGGTTATAAACTGCCGCCAGCGCTTCATCTTCCTGCATTTCAGCAACAATTACCCATTCAAGGCCGGAGATCGTGAGCGGACGGAAAGCTGACAATACTTTTTCACCCAGATAGCCGACAAATTCACGCTGCTCTACCGTCACATCTTCATCATTACAGGACTTACCAGAAAGTGCGGTATTAACAGCCGGGCTATCGATAATCTGAAAACCAATCGCCGACTTGGACGCTTCAATTTTTTCACGAATCTGTGCATCAACACCGACTTCTTCCAACAGGGCCTGGTAGTCTACGCGTTCATCTTCCGGAATTTCTACGGCGTCCTCGCGCGCCTGGCTCAACTGCTGTTGAAGCTCTACCACCAGCTTTCTTGGCTCACTGCGCAAAGTCTTATCGTTGGCAACGATATAGGTTTCCCCGGTTTTACCCAGGCCAGCAAGTTCCCAGTTCTGGTTGTGCGTCATCATGCTGTTGATTTGTTCAACCGGCAATTGCAGAACCAACACACCTACTGTTTCGTAATCTTCGTTTTGAATCGGGCTGGCAATAAAAGAAGATGGTGCTTCCAGTGCCGGAGTAAACGGCTTGAAATCAACCAGTGTCAGCTCTTCGTTTTCGACGGCATTATTAAATGCAACGGCAAGACCGGACCCGCTGTGTGGGCCACTTTTCAGTGAAGTACCAAAGGCAATACCTTTATAGGCACTGTAAACAACTTCGCCGGACTCACTATCAATCAGGTAGATATCACCATAACCAAAGTTGTCGATATAGTTACTGAATTGAGGGTGATATTTAGCGTGGGCTTCTGAGTAGGAGCTGCCATCTTCTGCATCTTCCAGAAATATCTCAAATCCGGCTTCATTATCATTTTTAGCAAGATAAAGGTCTTGCAGAATCACACCACTATCATTTTTTGGGATGAAATCCGACGCGGTATAGCCCAGAGATTTATCCAGCTGCGGCAGAAATTTGTTATCCAGGTAACCGGCGACAGCCGTGCGAGACTCGGCCAATTTATCGCTGTCGTAATCCAGCTCCTCGGCAATTTCGCTGTAACCAGCCTTAAATGCCTCCATTGCTTCAACCACCATGAAATTCTTGGACATGGAGTCTGCCTGGGAATTTAAACTGGCGAAAAACTCTTCCACCTGAGCGGCCTTCACAGTCATTACAGACTGCAGCTGCGCTGAAACGCTGGCATTTAACGCCGCGTTAGCCTTGGTGAAACTGATCAGTGCCGTAGTACCGATCGCAATCGCCGTCAGCAGACAGCAGGCGATAGTCACCTTGGTCCCCAGCTTCAAGTCGCGTAGCAATTTCATTTGGCTGTACCTTCTTGTAATTGTCTTTTTACTTTTCTTCTAATCCGTCACATTAATAGCGACAGTTATCGATGTTTCTAAACCGTCGCCGGCTCTTCAATGTCTGCGTTTCCCTTGCGGGCAGCACTTTCAACCACCGTCAATTCTTCCAGCGACAGAACATGGTCGATATTCAGCAGTACCACAAACTTGTCTTTTACCTTGCCCATACCGGCAATAAAGTCGGTGCGGATTCGGGTACCGAATGCTGGCGGCGGTTCAATTTCCCCGGCATGAATGTTGATGACTTCGTGAACCTCGTCCACCTGCACGCCCATTTCCAGGGTCTCGCCATTGCAGTTAACCTCAACAATAACGATACAGCTGCGCTTGGAGATTTCGGCAACGTCACCACCAAAGCGAATCGACACATCAATAACCGGAATCACACTGCCCCGCAGGTTGATCACCCCGGCGATGTAATCGGGCACCATCGGGACTTGCGTCAGCGGTGCATATTCAATGATCTCTTTTACCCGCAACAGGTTGAGTCCGTAGCTCTCGTCACCCAGCAGGAAAGTCAGAAATTGGCTGCTCTCTTGTTCACTCACGATATCGTTCACTTCACTCATGGTTGCCTCACTCACAGTCAAGTGTGGTCGGTCTGCTTATTAATTGTTTATTACGTTCTGGTTGCGAATCTGTTTGTCATCAAAAGTGCGGGTCGCCCTGTCCAGCAAACCAGCTACATCCAGAATCAATGCCACTTCGCCAGTACCCAGAATGGTGGAACCACTTACCCAGGACAATTTCTGGAAGATTGGCGACAATGGTTTAATAACGGTCTGGAATTCCCCCAGCGGGCGGTCGATAACAATTCCGGCTTTGCGACCGAACAACTCAACAACAACAATGTTTTCCCGCACCGGACGCTCGCTTTCAACGCCGAACATCTCACGCAGTTTCAATACCGGCAGCAGTTGGCCACGTAAATTCAGGAAGCCTTTATCCAGCTCTTCCTTGCGGCGGCTCGCGTCAATTTCGACACATTCGGTAACGTTATCCAGCGGGATCAAATAAATGCTGTTATCGATACCCAGACGGAAACCATCAATGATCGCGAGGGTCAACGGCAGACGAATCGTGAACGTGGAACCTTTGCCCTGCTCACTGTCTACTGTCACTTCACCGGACAGGGATTCGATATTGCGACGCACCACATCCATGCCCACACCACGCCCTGAGAGATCACTGATCTGGGCGGCAGTGGAGAACCCTGCTTCAAAAATCAGGTTGTAGACCTCTTTGTCGCTCATGCCTTCACCGGATTCGATCAGGCCATTCTCAATAGCCTTGGCAATGATGCGGTCGCGGTGAATCCCTTTTCCGTCGTCTTTAATTTGAATGATGACGTTGCCTGATTCGTGATGAGCACTCAGTCGAACCGTTCCCTGGCGTGGCTTGCCAGCGGCCTCACGCTCATCCGGCATTTCAATGCCGTGGTCCATGGCATTGCGCATCAGGTGCATCAGCGGGTCGGCGATTTTTTCCAGAACGCCTTTGTCCACTTCGGTATCTTCACCGGAAGTGACCAGTTGAATATCTTTATCGAGCTGCTTGCTGACATCGCGAACTACACGCCCAAAACGTGAAAAGGTTTGTGCAATTGGCATCATTCGCAGATTCAGCGTTGAATCGCGCACCTCTTCAATCAGGTGAGCCATGGTATCCAGGGATTCCAGCAGCTCTTCATCGCCGGTACGCTCCGCTTTTACTCGGGTAGTGGCACCGGAGATAACCAACTCGCCAATCAGGTTGATCAACAGGTCCAGCTTGCGGGAATCGACACGCAGTGTTTGACTCTCTGCAGCGCGAGCTCGACGTACTTCACTTTGCTTTTTCAGTGCACCATCGACTGTTTTTTCAGTAGCCATTTTGTTGGTAACGGCTACTTCGCCAAGTTTCGGAGCTTCGCTATAGTCTTCTGCTTCACTGTTTTGCTTGGTCAGGCACCACTGCAAATCCGCCTCGGTCAAGGCGCCACACTGCACCAGAATATCTCCCAGTCGAACTGAGGATTCCGGCAAAATTTCCATGTTTTCCAGGAATTCAGTGATTTGAGAGTTTGGCGGAAGAATTCGAATAATGCTCTGGTCTTCAACAAACTCAAATACTTCGGCAATTTCTTCGCGAGTCGCCTCACTTTTCAAGGCAATTTCAAAACCGAAATAGCTGGTTTCAGCATCGAGCGTATCGAGCATTGGCACTGAATCGGTGATTGTTTCCAGATATACAATCTCGCCCAAGCGCTGCAAATAGCGCAAAAACGACTGTGGATCCATTCCACAGCGAAGGACGTCCGGACCAAAACGCAATGAAAGATGCCAATAATCACTAGCGCTGGTGGCAACATTTTCATCTGCAGAGGCAGAATTCGGCGCAGTTTCTGCTGTAGTTTTACTAACAGATTGCTGAGCCTGCCCGCCATCTAAAAACATTTCGAGCATCATGCACAACTGACCACTGGCTTCGCTGATATCCTCAGGGATATGCTCGCCTTCGAGGTCAATATGCTTGAGCATCTGGCCAAGGTGGTCGACACCCGCCAGCATCACTTCCGAAATATCTTTATTGAGCTGCAGTGATCCATCACGCATCCGCATCAATACTGATTCAAACACATGGGTAAAACTGACCAGCTTATCGAAGCCAAAAAGACCACCGGAACCTTTGATGGTATGAGCTGCACGAAAAGCCGAATTGATCAGCTCTTGATCATCCGGCGACTCTTCCAGCGCCATAATGTCGCTTTCCAGCTGAACAACAAAATCGGCAGCTTCTTCGAGAAAACTTTCAATGGCTGGCGCTAAATCGAGATCCATATCACTTATCTCTGCTTGTTTTTACTGTGCCGCCGCATTCAGTTGAATGCGATAGAGATCAAATAACCCACGGGATGTTTCGCTGTGCAGAACACCGGTAATTCCCTGCCCTGTAGCGGATAATGTCTTTTCCAGTGATACCAGAATTTGCATACCGGTTGTGTCCAACTCCGAAACACCAGTTAAATCAAGTTGAATCGCGTCTACGGCTTCCGGATAGCTTGTCAGGGTCTGGTTTAACTGGTTGGTCAGCTGTTCTGCGTTGTAAATATTCATTGGCTCGGCAATCGCCAGGCACAAACCAGTGTCGGTTTTCTCCAAGGCAATTCCGGATTCAATACCGAGAGATTGGACGTTTCCTGATTCAGCAGGAAGCTCAGCATCAGACTGGCACCAACGCGCCTGCTCTGGGGTTAGGACACCGCTTTCACACCACAGATCGACAATTTGCTCTACGGACTCAGGCAGCTTGTGCAGTTGTTTCCGGTAATCACTTAACGATGCCTTGGGTTCTACCAACAGTATCAGGCTTTGCTCTTGAACAAACTCAAATACATCGAGCAGTTCTTCTCGTGAAGATTCGCTTTGCAGCTGAATTTCAAAGCCGAGGTAATTCTGCTCCGGATCCATCTCCTCCAGAGCTGGTAGTGACGATGACAGGGTGTTCAAGGTGACTATGTCACCAAGGCGCTGCAGATAGCGCAGGAAAGAAGAAGGATCCATGCCGTCGCGAAGCACATTTTCACCAAATCGCAGTGACAACAACCAGTTAGGGCAATCACTTTGCGTGGCAACAGCTGGTGTTGAACCCTTCTGCCCAGACTGGTCTTGCGACTTATCCTGCTCTGGTGTTGCACTGCAACCAGCAGGCTCATCCAGATACATGGCCAGCATCATTCCGAGCTGCTCACCCGCTTCACAAATATCCTCGGGGGTATGCTCACCATCAAGATCTATGTAGCTCAGTACCTGACCGATATGATCGACACCGGCAAGCAGAATCTCGGCCATCTCTTTATTAGCGACGAGTTGGCCGTCGCGCATGCGCATCAACACAGACTCAAAAACATGAGTAAAGGCCACAAGACCGTCAAAACCAAACATGCCGCCAGAACCTTTAATGGTATGAGCGGCACGAAATATTGAGTTGATCAGCTCCTGGTCTTGCGGGGCAGACTCCAACGCCATAATGTCGCTTTCCAGCTGGGCGACAAAATCGGTCGCCTCTTCCAGAAAACTTTCAATCGCTGGCCCCAAATCCAGGTTCATGCAGCTAACCTCTCAAATCGCTTAATTCGACATTTCTTGTTGTTATTGATCACTGCTCGACAATTTGTAGAGATCAAACAGACTCTGGCTCTGCTGGCAGTGATCCACTCGAGCAAGAGCCAGTTGCTTATTAGCTAGCGACTTCTCCATTGCCAGCAACAGCTGCACACCGGAAGAGTCGATATCGGTGACGGCCTTCAAATCCGCCACCACAGCTTTTTCTTCGCCACTTTGAAGCGAACCCAAAATTCCCTTCAAGTCAGCGGCCACCGCCTCTGCCTGGTAGATGGTGATCTCGTCGGTAAAGGCGATAGCCAGTTCCCGTTTACGTTTTCTCAGTACTACCGGCATAGGAAGGTCTCTTACATCATCAGTTTTTCAACAGCGTTGAGCATTTGATCCGGTTTGAACGGCTTGTTCATCCAGGCACGTGCGCCTGCTGCTTTGGCCTGCTCTTTCTTTTCCACTTCGGATTCAGTGGTCAACATAATTACCGGAGTGAATTTGTACTCCGGGATTTTCTTCAGCTCAGTAACGAACTGAATGCCATCCATCACCGGCATGTTGATATCACTGACGATCAAATTGACCTTGCTTGATTTGAGCTTATCCAGCGCGTCCTGACCGTGTTCCGCTTCGATAACCTCATAACCGGCACCTTTCAGCGAAATGGAAACGACTTTGCGCAGTGGCATGGAGTCATCGACGATTAGAATTGTTTTGGACATATCACACCCTTGTTGTCATCGCGATTTATTCTTGAATGAAAGTTCTGATGGAACCGTTCTTTATTCAATTAAAAGAATTCAACTTCATTACTGTCGGCACTGGGCACTACAGCTACATGGTCCTGCCTGTGCACCAGCTTTTGCTCGACCATGGTGTAGTTTTCCTGCATCAACTCCAGCCAACTGGTCAAACTCAACAGCTCTTCCAAAGACGCTTCCGAATCGGTATCCAGAATCTGGTCAATGTGTGCAGCAATCTGCTCCAGGTTCAACCCGACCGCTTCCAGGATCTGGTTAACCCGATCCTGGAACTGCAGCGACACCAAAATCTTATCCAGACTATCGCGAATGTCCTGGCGTCGTTCCTTACTCAGAGCAGGCAAACCCTGCTCCTCCACCACAGTATCGGCAGCAATCGAAAAACCTTGAGCATTTTGATTATCACAATGCTCATCCAGCGTATTCACGATGGTGTCAAAGTGCTCAGCCAGAATCTCCACCTCTTCACGGGCGTGCTCCTGAGCCATTTTGATCTGGCGCGCCCAGATGGGCAGCACCTCGGAAAAGAAGTTGCCAAGGGTATTGATAGCCGCATCACGCTGGGCGCAATTATCCAGTGCCTGCGCGCGCAAACTGACCAACTCCTGGCAGTTACTATGAAAAATCCGGCAAACCTGCCACCCCACCAGAGCGGCAGCAACCACACTGACGGCCAACAGAGAAAACTCAACGGCACCGGCCTTTGTGCCAACGGCGACGTATACAGCAAACGGAATCAGCACAAAAAACGGCAAGACCGACAATAATCGGGCCGCCTTCTTGAACTCGCCATTTCCTGCATCTGATATGGAATCGCTGGATGCTACTGTATTGTGCATAAGCTGTTCTTCTTGGTTGTCTTTTTTATAAAACTGTCTACTGGCGATATGCAGCTCTCATGCCACTTTTGGCACTTGCCTTTCCCTGTTTCCACACCACCTCCCCTAAGGCAGCAAAAACCAGGATGGATGGATCCTTTATCCAGCAGGCTAAAAACCCATGAAACAATCGGCAGACAGAACCCCGCGAGCGCCAAACATATACATTATTAATTCATCACGAAATGGAATTTTGTGAACCGACTTTGAATCGGTGTTTACAAATAAGACTAAAGATTTTTCGATATCTGCCGGTGTAGACAGAGGAGAAAGGAACTGTTATTTGAGGATTGGGGGCGTGCTCGAATGACTAATTAGCATACAGATTTTTTTGCTTTGCGCAATAATCAAACAATCCTCTGAAACCCCTGCGATTAAAGGCTCACAGCTATTTATCTGATGGTTATCTACGAATTTATCCACAGATACTGTGAGCAACTTCATGACCGCAATCGCTTCAGCTCCAGAGGATGCTTTCAATCTACATCGACTAAACAGCCAATATTTTGACGGCCAAATATTGCCACTCGGCAAATACATACCACATTGCCGGTTATCCATTTTTATACCCTCTTGTCTTGATTAACAGTGCTACAAATCTCAATACAAAAGAATAAGCAGAAACTGACGCCCTTGATGAGAACTTAACCTTTTTTATTGACAGCACCTGAATAAGGCATAACCTATTAATTTCATATTCGAGACTAAACAACGTAACAGGAATTTTCGTGAATAACCTATCCCTGCAGTGGCAGACCGAAATGGAACCAGGGTCACGAAACTTAGGTAAACCCATACTGCACATTAGTATCAACGACACTCCCCTAATGACAATGGTGCACGACTTTGAGAGCACGAGCGGCTACTCTCATTTCAATGACACCTATCTCCCGGCAGAGGATGTGCAATATTACTCAGTAGATGGCTGGCGCAAGAGTACAGAACCAGGTAAAAGCCATATCATCCTGCTCGGCTGCACCTGTGGCGACGTAGATTGCTCTCACTTCTATGTGGAGACGTTTTGCCAGGATGGATGGATTCACTGGCGCTTTAAAGATTCGTCAACCCGAGACTTTTCCGGAATGCCAACACTCTGGTTTGAGCAGTATGCTTATCGTCGGCAGGTTGAAACCGCTCTTGAGCACCTCAACCGTTAACCATACATTCTTGCATGTCATCGCGAGGTGTCGGAGGGGCAGCGGTTTTGTATGAAAGATAAAAATTGGTCGGTTAAAAAGAAAGGGGCTTCTCTTTCGAGAGCTGAGGTAGAACTGAAAGAATGTGGCCGGATTTACTCGGGCCGTCCTGGCCCTCGCCCTTCGGGTCGCCTACGGCGCTCAAAATCGCTCCCGGCGATTTTGTGAACCAAGGATACGCTCGCGCTTTGGCGCTCGCTACAGAACAACGTCCGACCTTCGGTCGGTTAAAAAGAAAGGGGCTTCTCTTTCGAGAAGCCCCTTTCTTTTTAATTGGTCGGAGTGGCCGGATTTGAACCGACGACCACCACACCCCCAGTGTGGTGCGCTACCAGGCTGCGCTACACTCCGCTTGAAGAGGCGCCTATCATACGGATTGGGCGTCTCTTTGCAACTGAATTTTCGCCGTCTGGTCAGGCGTTAAGCACTTCCAATACGTCTTCCAGCTCTTTAACAGTTTGGCCAATCAGCTGACGAACCTGGGTGGCCTCCTCTTTGGCATCGCCACCGCCAAGACGCTGACGGGCGCCACCAATGGTGTAACCCTGGTCGTACAGCAGAGAGCGAATCTGGCGAATCAGCAAAACATCCTGACGCTGATAGTAACGGCGATTACCGCGGCGCTTTGCGGGGCTGAGATTTGGAAACTCCTGCTCCCAGTAACGCAACACATGCGGCTTCACTTCGCAAAGCTCGCTGACCTCACCAATTGTGAAATAGCGCTTTCCCGGTATCGCAGGCAACTCGTTATTATTGCTCGGTTCCAGCATAGTCATCTACCCTGTTTTCGACGCGTGCCTTGAGCTTTTGCCCTGGCTTGAAGGTTACAACCCGGCGAGCAGAAATCGGAATTTCTTCTCCCGTTTTTGGGTTGCGGCCTGGCCTGGTACTTTTGTCACGCAGATCGAAATTGCCAAATCCGGACAGTTTTACCTGTTCATTATTTTCGAGGGCGGTTCTGATCTCTTCGAAGAACAACTCAACAATTTCCTTGGCCTCACGTTTGTTGAGGCCAAGATCGTTAAACAACATTTCGGCAAGATCGGCTTTTGTTAGTGCCGTCATATTTTACCCACCTGGAGTCATTCCCACCTAAGCTTTCCCCTCCCGGGAGAGTCAGCCCCTGAGAGTGGCACCATATTGTTGTTGAAGCGCTTTTAGAACTTGTTCAACCGCTTCGTTGACTTCCTGCTCGTTAAGGGTGCGGGATAAATCCCTAAAGATCAAGCCCAGTGCAACACTTTTTCTATTGTTTTCAATACCTTTGCCTTGATAGACGTCAAACACCTTTAAGTCAACCAGAGTGTCGCCCGCAACCTGCTGAGCGGTTTTACTCAAGTCACCAACGGCCACATCGGCATCTACAACCAGGGCAATATCGCGTCGCACTTCAGGGAATTTACTTAACTCATGGAAGGCAGGCAGGCGCGCTTCAGAAACAGCATCCAGCTCAATCTCAAACAGATATACGTCTGGACCGACATCCGCCTGCTTTTGAACAGAAGGATGCAACTTACCTAACACACCAACTTGCTGGCCATTGCGCAAAATTGCTGCACTCTGCCCCGGGTGCAAAGCCGGATTCTCGCAACGGGCAAATTCGAACGACTCTGCATCACCAGTCAGTGACAACAGCGCTTCCACATCGCCTTTCAGATCGTAAAAATCGACGCCTTGCTTATCGTGGGTCCAGTTTTCTTCCAGACGACGACCGCAGATCAGACCGGAAATTACCGGCTGTTGCTTGAGGCCATCCAGTGAGTTCTGGGCTGTCGGCAGAAAACGCAGGCCAGACTCAAACAGGCGAACACGGGGTTGTTGACGATTCAGGTTGCGCTTTAACGCTCCCAGCAGACCGCACCACAAACTGCGACGCATTACGCCCATATCGGCTGAAATCGGATTTGCCAATGCGACAGTCGGCGCATTTGGCTCAATCAATTCCTGCATGGCAGGATCAACGAAACTGTAGGTAATCGCTTCTTCATAGCCACGACCAATCAATTGCTCACGCAAAGCCGGCAATCCAACTTTGGCTTCCAGCTTGGGAAGAATCGGCAGCGGCGCTTCCAACGTGGTAGTTGGCAAGCGGTTATAGCCATAGACTCGGGCGATCTCTTCAACCAGGTCAGCTTCAATAGCAATATCAAAACGCCAGCTTGGCGCCTTGAATGTCCAGCTGTCGTCACTGCTGGATACCAGCTCAAGACCGAGGCGAGTCAACATCTCAACTACTACATCATCGGCGAGTGTCAGGCCCAACTGCTGCTCCAGACGAGCTTTGCGCAGCTCAACCTGAGCCGGCTTTGGCATGTGCTCTTCGGAGCAGCTGCGCGCCAACGGCCCAGGCTGACCACCAACAATATCGATAAGCAGCTGAGTGGCACGCTCTACTGCCATCTCCTGAAGCTGCGGATCAACACCGCGCTCGTAGCGATGTGACGCATCGGTGTGCATACCGTAATTACGGGCACGTCCTGCGATAACCAGCGGGTTGAAGTAGGCGCACTCCAGGAAAATATCCTTACTGCCTTCCGCTACTGCCGAGTCGTCACCACCCATAATTCCGCCCATGGCAACCGCCTTGCTGTGGTCGGCAATTACCAGAGTGTCGGAGTTGAGTTTCACTTCGGAACCATCCAGCAACTTCAGCTCTTCACCCTCTTCCGCCATGCGAACGCGAATGCCGCCATCCAGCTTGCTGAGATCAAAGGCGTGCATTGGCTGACCCAGTTCCAGCAGAACGAAGTTGGTAACATCCACTACCGGATCAATTGGGCGCAAACCGCTGCGACGCAATTTTTCCTGCATCCAGAAAGGTGTCGGGCGAGTGGTATCCACATTGCGAATAACCCGGCCAATGTAATTCGGGCAACCTTCGGGAGCGAGCAGCTCAACCGAAAATACATCGTCGATTTGCGGAGCAACCGGCTCAATACTTACTTCGTTAACGTCAACCTGGTTCAGTACCCCCACTTCACGGGCCACACCACGAACACTCAGGCAGTCACCACGGTTGGGAGTCAGGTCGATTTCGATCAGCTGGTCGTCCAGCTTCAGGTACTCACGAATATCGGTACCAACTGGAGCATCCAGCGGCAATTCCCAGATGCCATCAGCCGCCTCGGAAACACCCAGCTCATCTTCCGAGCAGAGCATGCCGTTGGATTCAACGCCGCGCAGTTTGGCTTTCTTGATTTTGAAGTCACCCGGCAATTTGGCACCGACAGTGGCAAACGCCACCTTCAAGCCCTGACGCGCATTAGGCGCGCCACAAACCACCTGTACAGTTTCGTCGCCGTTGCCAGTCACCTGACAAACACGCAGCTTGTCTGCATCAGGGTGCTGCTCAATCGCAACAATTTCACCAACAACAACGCCGCTAAATTCCGCAGCAGCAGGCTCAACACCATCCACTTCCAGGCCAGCCATAGTGACCTGGGCCACCAGTTCATCAGTTGTAATCTGCGGGTTCGCCCACTCGCGCAACCAGGATTCGCTGAATTTCATTATTTCATCCTTTGTTTGGCCTAATTTGCAGGCTCAAAGCTCTCTACTTTTTTGAAAGTGGTCGCACGTCTGACGTCGCACGTCGCACGTCGCACGCTAAAACCACCTATCTCAACTATGTAATTCAATAGCCAGAACGCTCTCGTTTTATTTCGCCTAGCTTTACCAACTGCCACACCGCGTGCGACGTCAGACGTGCGACGTGCGACCTGTCAATCAAAACTGCTTCAGGAAATTCAAATCATTCTCAAAGAACAGTCGCAGGTCATTTACGCCGTAGCGCAGCATGGCCAGGCGCTCTACCCCCATACCAAAGGCAAAGCCGCTGTACTGCTCCGGGTCGATGTCGCAGTGTTTAAATACGTTGGGGTGAACCATGCCGCAACCCATTACTTCCAGCCAACCGGTGTGGCTGCAAACACGGCAGCCAGCGCCTTTACAGTTGGTGCACTGGATATCCACTTCCGCGGACGGCTCGGTGAACGGAAAGTAGGAAGGACGGAAACGCACCGGCAGATCCGCCTCAAAAAACGCTTTCAGGAACTGGTCAACTGTGCCTTTCAGGTCGGCAAAGCTGATGTTCTTGTCTACCACAAGGCCTTCCACTTGGTGGAACATCGGGGTGTGGGTCAGGTCGGAATCGCAGCGGTATACACGACCCGGGCACACTACGCGAATCGGCGGCTCCTTTCCTTCCATGGTGCGAATCTGCACCGGGGAAGTGTGAGTACGCAGTACGGTATGCTCATTAACGTAGAAAGTGTCGTGCATAGCACGCGCCGGGTGGTGCGACGGAATATTGAGCGCCTCGAAGTTGTGGTAGTCATCTTCGATTTCCGGACCTTCGGCGATGTCGTATCCCACCTTGGTAAAGAAGGCTTCAATACGCTCCATGGTTTTGGTAACCGGATGCAGGCCACCCGGTTTGTGGCCACGGCCTGGCAGAGTAACGTCAACAGTTTCGCTGGCCAGCTGGGCGTCGATTGCAGCTTTATCAAAGGCTGCCTTGCGAACATTGATCAGCTCCTGAACTTCCTGCTTAACCACATTAATGCGGGCACCGGCTTGCGGGCGCTCTTCAGGGGAGAGTTTGCCGAGGCTTTTCAGCAGGCCGGTCAGCTGGCCTTTTTTACCCAGGTACTCAACCCGGATCTCGTCGAGTGCAGCTGCATCGGCGGCCGCATTTACTGCTTGTTTGGCCTCTGCGGCCAGAATGTCGAGATTTTCCACGTGCCTTCCTAAGTCGCGTTGGTACTTTGGGTGCGCGCTTTGCACCCTACAAATACTTTTATTGTCATCCTGAGCGCAGCGAAGGATCTAATGTTGTTATTACACTGGAATCCTGCGCCCTGCTCAGAATGACACGGTTTGCATTAAAACTTCAGGTTAGCAATCTTTCGGGAATCGCTAACCTCAAGCCTCAAATACGCAGCAGTTTCACTCTAAACATACTGTCATCCTGAGCGCAGCGAAGGATCTCTTTCCTCTTGGTAACACCGAGATCCTTCGCTGCGCTCAGGATGACACTATGCAAAAAAAATAGGGAAAGAGCGCAAGCCCTTTCCCTATTCTGGTACTTCTTTTGTTACACCTGTTCGACATTGTCGGCAAGTGTTTCAACCTCTAACGAGATTGATCAGGCAAGGGCGGCTTTCGCTTTTTCAACTACTGCCGCAAAACCAGCCTTGTCGTGAACAGCCAGGTCGGCCAGAACGCGACGGTCCAGAATCACACCAGCCTTTTTCAGGCCGTTGATGAACTGGCTATAGGTGATACCTTCGTTGCGAGCCTGAGCGTTAATACGCGTAATCCACAACTGACGGAAAGTACGCTTCTTAACACGACGGTCGCGGTATGCATATTGACCAGCTTTGGTTACTGCTTGCTTGGCAACACGCAATACACGACTACGGGCACCGTAGTAACCCTTGGCCTGCTTCAGAATTTTCTTGTGACTGCGACGCGCAACCACACCACGTTTAACTCGAGCCATTACTCTATCCTCTTAAACTTAAAATGGTTACCGGTGCGCTTAAACGCGCAGCATACGATCTACCAGCGGCTTGTCGGCAGCGTTCATCAGATCGGTGCCGCGCAGCTGACGCTTACGCTTGGTGCTCATTTTGGTCAAGATGTGGCTCTTGTTAGCGTGCTTGTGCTTGTAGCCAGAAGCAGTTTTCTTGAAACGCTTGGCAGCACCGCTATGTACTTTGGCTTTTGGCATTGTATCTACTCCACAATGTGACACTTATTCCCCAATTGAAATCCTATCTGCGTTGCCATTGCTGCGTTAAAAGTGGGCTCAAATCGGTCATTTATTTCAATAAACTCCCAATTTTCGCGCACTTTTGCCTTGCACTGGCTGCCTCGATAACGAATTTCAGTTTCTGAGGTGTGTCCAGTTAATAAATGAAGAAGCCTGTTCGGTCAGCCAGCCAATAGGCTGAGGGCGATACAGCCATCTTATCGTCAAGGCCTGGGCCTTTCCTGCATTCCCGCGAAAACGGGAATCCATCTTTCGATGGTGGGTTCCCGTCTTCACGGGAACGACGATAAATGGTTACTTCTTCTTGCTACGCGGGGCGAGCACCATGGTCAGCTGACGGCCTTCCATTTTCGGGAACTGCTCTACTTGCCCCAATTCTTCGAGATCTTTTTCGATGCGCTTCAGCATCTCGATCCCGAGTTCCTGGTGGGCCATTTCACGACCGCGGTAACGCAGAGTCACCTTGGCCTTATCCCCACCTTCCAGGAAACGTTTCAGACTACGCAGTTTGATCTGGTAGTCCCCTTCGTCCGTACCCGGACGGAATTTCATCTCTTTAACCTGAGTTTGCTTCTGCTTCTTGCGCTGTGCAGCCAGCTGCTTCTTCAGTTCAAACACATGTTTGCCGTAGTCCATGATTTTACAGACTGGCGGCTTGGCGTCAGCAGAAATTTCAACCAGATCCAGCTTCGCTTCTTGCGCGGCTGACATGGCTTCGTCCATCGAAACGATACCAATCTGTTCGCCGTCTACGCCAACCAGGCGTACTTCACTCAGGCCAGTAATCTCGTCGTTCAGGCGGGCTCGCTTCTGCTGCCCCTTTTTGTAATCTTTCTTAATAGCTTCTTTCTCCGCTAATTAATTTTACTCAGCGCCTTCAGAACGCAGGCGACCGCGGCTCTCATTGTCCTTGCAAAGCATCTCGGCAAAGGCATCCAGTGGAATGCTGCCCAGATCTTCCCCACTACGGGTACGGACGGCCACGGTCTGGCTTTCGGCTTCCTTATCGCCCACTACGAGCAAATACGGAATGCGCTGAATTGTGTGCTCGCGGATTTTAAAGCCGATCTTTTCGTTTCTCAAGTCATTAATGACCCTAAAACCTTGATTTTGCAGCTTTTCAGTCACTTCAAGCACGTAATCGGCCTGATTATCGGTAATATTCATTACTACCGCCTGCTCAGGCGCAAGCCATACAGGGAACGCCCCTTCGTAGTGCTCGATCAGAATACCGATAAAGCGCTCGAACGAACCCAGAATCGCGCGGTGCAGCATTACCGGCACCTTACGAGTATCGTCATCCGCCACATACTGGGCATCCAGGCGACCCGGCATGGAGAAGTCCACCTGAATGGTGCCCAACTGCCATACACGGCCCAGACAGTCTTTCAGGGAGAACTCGATCTTGGGCCCGTAGAAAGCCCCCTCACCCGGCAGCTCCTGCCACTCCAGACCTTTGGCATCCAGCGCTTCAGCCAGCGCCTTCTCGGCCTTATCCCAGTCCGCATCAGTACCCACACGCTGTTCCGGGCGAGTCGACAGACGATAGATGATGTCGGTAAAGCCAAAGTCAGCGTAGACCTCATGCAGGAAGTCGGTAAAGGCCGAAACTTCACTCTGAATCTGCTCTTCGGTACAGAAGATGTGAGCATCATCCTGCACAAAACCGCGAACACGCATAATGCCGTGCAGCGAACCGGACGGTTCGTTGCGGTGACAGGAGCCGAACTCCGCCAGTCGCAATGGCAGGTCGCGGTGACTGCGCAGCCCCTGATTGAACACTTGAACGTGACAGGGGCAGTTCATCGGCTTGATAGCAAATTGCTTCTCTTCCGACTGCAGGGAGAACATGTCATCACCGAACTTGGAAGCGTGACCGGAACGCTCCCACAAGCTGAAATCCACCAACTGAGGCGTTTTGATCTCTTTGTAGCCATGGCGATTCTGCTTGTCGCGCATGTACTGTTCGATGGTTTTGTAAATGCTCCAGCCGCGCGGGTGCCAGAAGATCTGCCCCGGCGCCTCTTCCTGAAGGTGCAACAGGTCCAGTTTCTTGGCGATCTTGCGGTGGTCGCGCTTCTCGGCTTCTGCCAGGAAGTTAAGGTGCTGCTTGAGCTGCTTCTTGTCCGCCCAGGCAGTACCGTAAATACGCTGCAACTGCTTGTTGTTGGAGTCACCGCGCCAATAGGCACCGGATACGCGCATCAGCTTAAAATGGTGGCAGAAACGCATGTTCGGCACGTGAGGGCCGCGACACATGTCGATGTATTCTTCATGATGGTACAGACCCGGCTGCGCATCCTCAGGGATATCGCGATCCAGGATTTCCATCTTGTAAGGCTCACCACGAGCCTCAAAGGTATCTCGAGCTTCTTTCCAGCTAACCTTCTTCTTGATCACGTCGTAATCAGTTTTGGCCAGCTCCAGCATGCGAGCTTCAAGCTTGACGATATCCTCGTCAGTCAGACGGTGATCCAGATCGATATCGTAGTAAAAGCCGTTTTCAATGGTCGGGCCGATAGCCATCTTGGCTTCAGGCCAAAGCTGTTTGACCGCATGGCCAATCAAGTGCGCACAGGAGTGGCGAATAATCTCCAGGCCATCCTCATCTTTAGCAGTAAAAATCACCAGGTCGGCGTCTTCGGTAATCAGGTCGTGAGCATCGCGGCGCTCACCATTTACACGGCCACCCAGCGTCGCCTTGGCCAAACCAGGGCCAATATCAGCGGCTACGTCGTAGATGGAAACCGGGCTTTCAAAAGTGCGTTGACTACCGTCAGGAAGAGTAATTACAGGCATTGAACTGTCCTTTCCAGTGGTGGCCCATACCAAGGGTCACATGGTTTATTTAATCGGGTTTAAATGAGCCGGTGAGTATACCTTAGCGATGGATGAGGTTACAGGGTGGATTTTGCAGGGTGCGCAATGCGCACCATTCCCCCCCTGGCAAACAAACTTGCAGTGCGCACAGCGCACCCTACGCGGCGGGAATCACAACCTCCCCACCCTCCAATACCGGCACCAACAACCTCGCCAACTCCTGTTTAGCCTCATCACTCCCGTGAACCACCCTCACCTGCTTCGGCTTGCGGCGAATGCGCTTCACAAAATTCACCAGATCCTTCTGGTCCGCATGAGCGGAATAGCCACTGAGGGTATGCACTCCGGCACGAATATCAATTCGCTCACCATCAAGCTCCACATAGCCGCCCGATGGGCCGTATTTCTGAATGTCGCGACCCGGCGTCCCTACCGCCTGATACCCAACAAACAACACATCGGTTCTGGAGTCAGGCAACAGCGCCTTCAGGTAATTGACGATTCGACCACCAGCACACATGCCACTGGCCGCAATAACTACCGCTGGCCGACCGGAGTGCGCCAGGTGATTCACCAGCTTCTGGTGCTGACTGTGGGTATCTATTGTGATCAGCTGATCAAACGACAAAGGATGACGCCCCTGCGAAAGACGCCTTCTTGCCTCCTCATCCCACAATTGACTCAGACGCCTGTAGTGCCTGGTAAACTTTGCCGCCAACGGCGAATCCACAATGATATCGAGCTGAGCCAAATCATCGGTTGCATCACCCAGAATATCCTCCAGCTCATACAACAGCTCTTGGGTTCGACCAATACTGAACGCCGGAATCAATACCGTACCCGCATCCTTCAGGCAGCGACGAACCACCCGCTCAAGATTACGCCGCCGCTCCCGGCGCTGTTCATGCAAGCGATCTCCATAAGTGCTCTCAATCACCAGATAATCCGCTCGCCAGGGCGACTTTGGAGAAGGCAGTAACGGCGTATAGGGAGGCCCGAGATCACCGGAGAACACAATACGCTCCCGCTCCCATTCAAATTCGATATACGCCGACCCCAGAATATGCCCCGCCCGATTAAAGCGATACCGCAACCCCGGCACCACCTCACACTGCCCCCACTCGCCATATGGAACCGGAACCAACTGCCGCTTCAGTCGAGACAAGACAGCCTTAATCAGCTTGTCGTTGCGGGTAACTCCAACCTTCAGGGCATCCTCAATTACCAAAGGCAGCAACTGAACCGTTGCCTCCGAGGCAAAAACCGGCCCGGTAAAACCTGCCGCCAACAACCAGGGAATGCGGCCAATATGATCAATGTGGCAATGAGTTACAAACAGTGCCTTTAAGGTATCGAGAGGAAAATCGATTTGCTTCTCACCAAGCTCACGCCCCGCCGACTCTGCCCCCTGAAATAGGCCACAATCGATAAGAACACTGCTCTGAGAATCAAGAACCAGCTCGTGACACGAGCCGGTGACGCCAGTTACTGCGCCATGATGACGGAATTTGACCACTGATAGCTTCCTTGCTGTTAAAATTCATACACACTACTGCACTTGCATCTACTGAAGATCAAGCCTGCCCCAAAATATAACAATGATTCAGATTGCGGGAGACAGTTTTATCTAAAGCCTCTTAACTCCGGGAGGGGGCGCAATCAAACATCTTTCGATCATGAGCCTTTTTATTCAGTCGAGCCAGCTCCATTGGCATAATGAAATCCACCTTGTTCTTTCATTTTTCTGGCTGCCGCCACAAGTTCCTTATTGGGTGCCGGCGGGTTATCCAGTGCATCAAAAACTCGATTGGCACCATCAAGTCAACCTGATTGTTCTCGCCTGCTCAATTACCATTGTCGCTTTTGCAGTTACTGCATCAACAATAAATTGAGACAAGGTAGCACCAGATATCTCCGCAGCGCTCTTAATCAACTCCCGCACATCCTGAGATACACGCGCAACAAGGCGTGCTTCTTTTGGTGCTGCTAGGGTCATCACTCTTACCTCACAATTAAATGATTTCAGTCTGCCTCTGACTGTTGCAGCCTGAGCCACCTTCCGATCACACAGATCGCAACACGAAAACTGTATGCCATACCGGCACACATGAAAATCTTACTTACAGGCACAGGTAATGCACTTACTAACCCCGAAGACTATTCAATGAAGCTTTTTGGGAACAAAGCCAACTTCAAAACCAAACGGACGACCAATTTTATTTAGTGTTTCAATAGTTGGGTTGCCTCGCCCCCGTTCAATATCCATAAGAATTCGGGGTGATATGCCAATTACTTTGGAGGCATAATCCTTTTGGTTCATACCAACAATTCTACGCATCCGTTTAATTGCCTCACCTAAAGTAAGGTTACCAGCTTCAATGTCTGCTTTTAGCTGCTCCTTTAACTCGGTAGTATTTTCCGGCCGCTTCATCTTATCAGTTCAGAACCTTTCTCTATTAGGCATGATGACAAACACATGTTCCCGGATCACTATAGTGACCCACAAATCAGCAATCAACAAAAAATACAACCACTTTAATGGCCACTTTTTAAATACAACATAGCGCTCCTCCTCAAGAAGCCAAGACACCACTAATGCATGATCAAAGAAAAGACTTTAGGATTGAAACAGCAAACCGCCAAAGGACTGGCGAACAACCCCAAGGAAGGAGGACGAATGCCCCTCAAAAATACCAATCTGCCCGAAAACCTGAAAGCAAACCGCAAACCAGATGGAGATGGAAAGCGCGTTTGCGAATACTGCTATCTTCTTCCGAACGGCGAGACAAAGTCTTTGGGGAGAAACCAGAGCCAGGCGATACAGATATCCAGGTTACTCAACCTGTATTTCAACTCCAGCCAGCACACCGCACAAATACTTAAAGAGGTCATCCTTGAACAAGACAACACCTCAGCATCACACCTAAATCCAGACCTGACCACGGTCATCAGAGAGTTCGAAGCATTATTCCTGACAGCCAAAAGTTACAGCTCTCGCAGCATCGAAGAGATTCACTACAAACTCAATCGCTTTAAACGTGAATGGGGCGATCAAGCCATCCGGTCTTTCACCACCCTGCAGATAGCCCGGTTTCTGAACGGCCTGAGCATTTCCTCATATGTCAAAAACCGTAAGTTATTACTGGATCTTTTCAGCTTCGCTGGCCACCAGGGCTATATCGACACCAACCCTGTAGCTATGACAATGGCCAAGTCCGACACCCAGCGCCGCAAGAAGCGCAAGCGGCACACCAAAGAAGGGTTTAACACCATCTACAATCACAGCGACACGCCTGACCACCTAAAACGCGCCATGGATATTGCTCTACGCACCCTACAGCGCCGTGGTGACATTACCCGAATCCACACTGCCGACCAGATCCATATCGATAACAAGGATTGGTCAAAATCCACCATTCGCATCCTGCAGCGCAAAACCCGCACTTACCAAAATCCCGTATATCTGGAAATTGAAATGGGTCGCGAGCTGTTCGGCGCCGTGCAGACCTGCCTTAACACAGGAATCCGCTGCCCTTACCTACTTCACTATCAACCCCGACGCCTAACTCAACAGACTCGCAGGGCCAAACTCCACCCGTTTTCCATGACGGATGACTTTTTAAGCAAAGAGTTCAGAAAATACCGGGACAGAAGCGGCGCCTACAGCCATCTTCCACCTGAGGAACGCCCGGGCTTCCATGAGATCAGATCGCTCGGCGCAAGACTCTACGCCGAGGCCGGCTATTCAACTGAGTACATTCAGGCACTAACAGGCCACTCCAGCGAAGCAATGCTGGCGGCATATCTGGAGTCAGACACCACCCCTGAGCCAGTAAGAGTGAGCGCAGGGCTCGCATTAGAACAGGAGCCTTGAAGCCAAAAAAGCAAAAGGCCCGCCAATTGGCGGGCCTTTCAGAAGATGGTAGACGCGATCGGATTCGAACCAACGACCCCCACCATGTCAAGGTGGTGCTCTAACCAACTGAGCTACGCGTCTAGAGTGTCTCTCTGGGAGAGGGCGCGTAATTTAGCATAAGAGAAGTAAAATGCAATAGTTACTTTGCCTCGACCTTGAAGAGGAGGACCTTCTCCCTCTTATTCAGCTCAAAGGTTTCCACCAACTTGAATGGCACTTTAGCCATTAACGCCTCCTCTGTAACACCACCACCTTCCTTCAGCATAAGATATTTAAAACCTTTTTTTACGAGCCACCCAGAAAACCATTTAAACCAATCAGCATCTTGGGTGAAATAACTTGAAGACCAAACCACACCCTTAGACTCAGCATAGTGACTTAGCAATTGATCATTCGAAAGTGTCATTTCAGAGTTAATAACATTAGATATTTGATCACCAACTTCTGGCCAAGCCTCTTTCGAAATATTTGATGATACATAAGGGTCGGCAAATCCATAAAACAATAACAAATACAAACCAGCTCGCGCCCACCACTTGCCATTTCCAGCGTTAAGAGCAAGCCTTACCAAACCAAAAGATGCTACAAAAAACAGCAACAATATTACCGGCATCATATATCTAACCGTCGTAAACGACCGGTATAAGGCAAAACAATACAGCGTTAACATAGAGATGATCGCGGCACACAATACAATCCGTGTAACCATAAGCCGTCCCTCAACTACCGAATTTGCTTTACCACGACAGAACATCCACACAAACAATAATGACCAAGCGTAACTTACCCCCTGCACAATAACGGCAACCAGATAAAAAGCCATCGCACCGAGGTAAATAAATGGCGCAAGATCCCTGGAAAACTTCGGTAACACATGCTCCGTCAAGCCCTCAACATGGCCTGCAACACCATTAATAAATCCTGTAGCAGAATTGAACAACTGACTAAATTTTTTAAAATCTCTGGCCTGATAATCAAAAACCATTACAGCCACCACAGAAGCAACCAGCAACAATAACGGCAGCAGCTTAAGTGAAATTACATTGCCAATCACCCTTCTGCGGTATTCCGGCAGCAATAAGGCTAAAAACGGCAGGAATATATAAACAAGCACCCCCTCAACACGAAACAACACCGCAATCAGCGCACATCCATGCCAGCCCAGCAAGCGCTTTGCATTCGGCTGAGCAATGTATCGGCAAAAATAATAAATAGCCGCCACTAAAAAAGCCCAATACCCCGCATCCCGAACAATCATATCCCGGTAGTCGTTCAACGGCGTAAAACACAGCAATAAAATAGCAAACCAAATACCTAGAGAGGTGTCAGGCGCAACTAACCGAAACAACCTGTACAGACAATCAAACAGCAGGGCATAACAGAGCATATTGACCACATACGCAGACCACTCCCAGCCAAACCAGGTAACGGCATGCACGATGTAAATCAAAAATGAATAAAACGGCCAGTTATAAACCTTCCACGCCGCCTCAAATCCACCTTCTGAAAAAGCCTTGGCCTGAGCAAGATACAAAGCGCCATCATCGTTAATAACCGGGCTAACCCAAACAGCCAGAACAGTAAGGGCAATATTGATTAATGCCAACAACCCTCTTAGCTTTTGATCAAAAGTCCAATTTAAGGGGGGTAGTTCCTTTTTCATACATTTCACCACAAACCAAATCGGCCCCAACGGGGCCGATTAAAAATTATCAATCAATGAAAGATCAATCAGCTCTTTTCAGCCACCGAATCATCATTGCAGTAACCAATGTTCCAAAGAAAGCAACAAACATTAGCAATACAAATATCAAGATTTCCCGCTTGGATACAGCGGCACCTTTTATTTTAAGCTCATCAGAGCCACCGACCTTGTATAACATTCCACTGTAACCGTAGTTCTCTTTACCCAACTTCAAGTAAATACGATTAGTGATGTCAACATAATCTCTAAGCTTGCCCAGTATGGCCGGAAAGCTTTTTTCAAGCAGTTCAATATATCGCTCTTCTGACTCACTTTTTTCCTGTTTACTGGACACTGCATTCAAAACCACCTGCATCTGCTCCAGCTTATACTTAAGCTCTGCTGCATTCTGCCTATGCTCTAAAATTTTATCCGTAAGACTTTGACGGTACTCCATGTCAGCCCCCTTCTGGGTCAGATCAATCACTCGATCCAAGAACTCATCTCCCAACTGCGGGGAACCGGCTACTGCCCCAGAGCCACCCGCAGACCTATCACCAGCCAAATTCTGCCCATACTGACTAAGCGTTTCACGAATCAATTCAGCCTGATCCAACTCAAACTGGCGCTCCTGCTCTACTTTTCGCATTTCACCTTGATAGTAAAGCTTTACGATTTCAGCATTCTTGGTAACCCCCAAATCCTGAATGGGAGTTATCAACTGCTGCAGATCGTAAGTCACAACATCGTCAATGGCTTTTTCAAGATCCGGCAAGCCAAAACTGGATTGGTCATCTTTTACAACGGCGCCATTTGGACGCTCGAGTAATTTCTCGATATTACTTTTAATCAACCGGACGTTATCCTGAACCAGATCCATAGCGATCATGTAATCAAGTGATTCAAAGCGTTGATCGTCAAACATTTTGCTTGAATAGATAGTGACATCCAAATTGGTAACACCGTCACTATTGATCGCCTTTTCAGCCCAAAGGCGCGGCACATCAAGAAGCACCTTATCAATTACATTTTCATTCAGACGAATCTTTTTAATGGGCTTGAATGAGATCAGCGCGGAACGACCCTGTGCCTGCTCCAACTCTGATTTCATATTTGCCTGAAGGGCATTGATTTCTTCGCCAGTGATATTTTTTCTGCTCATGGCAGATTCGTATTTAGCAACAATAATGTTGTAGTCTGGCGCGTATGGCTGAATATTGAAGCTCTGTACAAAATTTGCCTGGGATATCCCAAGCTCTGAGAGTTGATTTATCTCGTAAACCTGAGCCAGCACCGCTGGAGACACTACATCTGCAATACGAAATGGGGTTTCATTAGGATATTCCCCTTTTTCAGCCCCTTCGAAGGTAAACTGAATCACCCGACTGTAAGTTGATGGCGATGGAGCAAGTAACTGATTAGCAGCCCAAAAACCCCAGTACCCCAAGGTGACGATAATCACCGCCAAAATTACAGGGCCGCGAACTGCCCACATATTCCTTAACAGGGATTTAAGATCAATTTCGTCGTTCTGCTGATAGGACTGAATTACCTGGCGATCTTCCATTTGATTCATCTTTATGATTTCCGAGTTCTCAAGTACAAAGCATGCCGATAGCGGCTAAGAGGCGGATTGTAGCAAGGCATTGTTACGGAATGCTACCGATGCAATGGGATTTGGTACGCGGGTAAAGTTTCGATCACAGATTCGTCATCGCATGCGGTAGCGTGGCGATCTAGCGACTTCTCCTTTACACATAAGCCACTAGATTGCTTCACCACTTCGCGGCTCGCAAAGACGGTGGGCAATGGCAGATTTTGTAGGGTGTGCCGTGCGCACCGCTGGGCACGGCATATATCGCTTCTCGGTGCGCACGGCGCACCCTACGTCTCAGGCTGGCTTCCTCAACCGCTCAATCTCATCCCTAACTCTCGCCGCCTCCTCAAACTCCAGATCTTTGGCACACTGATGCATTTTCTTCTCGAGCTGCTCAATCTTGGCTGCCAACTTTTTCGGGTCGGCTACCAATTTAGCGACATCGTATTCAGCTGCAGATTCAGCCACTTTACGCGCCCTGCTTCGCCCCATGCCTGGCACACCCGGTGTTACCGCACCTTCCAGAATATCTGCCACCGCCTTTTTCACGCCCTGCGGCGTAATGCCATGCTCCAAATTGTGTTCAACCTGCTTGGCCCTGCGCCTTTCAGTCTCATCCATGGCGCGCTGCATGGAGCCGGTGACCCGGTCAGCATAGAGAATTGCCTTACCATTAACATTTCGAGCTGCACGGCCAATTGTCTGGATAAGGGATTGCTCCGATCGCAGGAAGCCTTCTTTATCGGCATCAAAAATGGCCACCAGAGAGACCTCTGGCATATCGAGCCCCTCTCGAAGCAGATTGATCCCCACCAACACATCAAATTCGCCAATTCGAAGATCCCGAATAATCTCCACTCGCTCCACGGTATCAATATCCGAGTGCAAGTAACGCACCCTTACCCCATGTTCGGCTAAGTATTCGGTCAAATCCTCAGCCATGCGTTTGGTCAGAACCGTGATTAACACGCGCTCCTCAGCCTGAACACGCAGATGGATCTCCGACAACACATCATCTACTTGGGTAAGTGCTGGCCGTACCTCCAGCTCCGGATCAATCAACCCAGTAGGCCTAACCACCTGCTCCACTATCCGCCCGGCATTCGCAGCCTCATACTTACCGGGAGTCGCGGACACAAAAATCGCCTGAGGCGCCAATCGCTCCCACTCATCAAATCGCAACGGACGGTTATCCAGTGCCGACGGCAAGCGGAAACCAAATTCAACAAGAGTCTCCTTGCGGGACCTATCCCCTTTGTACATTGCGCCCAACTGGGGAATCGTCACATGGGACTCATCAATCACCAGCAAAGAGTCGTTCGGCAAATAATCGAACAGACAAGGTGGCGGTTCGCCAGGCTTAGCGCCAGACAAATAGCGGGAGTAATTTTCAATACCCGTGCAGTAACCCAGCTCCTGCATCATCTCCAGGTCGTATCGCGTCCTCTCCCCCAGCCGTTGAGCCTCTACCAGCTTGCTGGACGAGTTAAGCTGCTCTAACCGCTCCCGAAGCTCCTCTTTTATTTGCTCAATTGCCTCAAGAATGGTCTGGCGAGGGGTTACATAGTGCGTTTTGGGATAGACTGTGAATCGAGGTACCTTACGAAGCACCTCACCAGTCAGCGGGTCAAACACCGATAACTGTTCAATTTCATCATCAAACAGCTCTACACGGAGTGCTTCATACTCAGAATCAGCCGGGTGAATATCAATCACATCCCCCCTGACCCGATAAGTGGCACGACGAAAATCCATATCATTGCGGGCGTATTGAAGCTCAGCCAGGCGCCGGAGCAAGGTTCGCTGATCAATACGCTCCCCTCTAACCAGGTGAATCACCATCTGATGATAGGACTTCGGGTCTCCCAAACCGTAAATAGAAGAAACCGTTGCCACCACAATCACATCGCGGCGCTCCAGCAAGGCCTTGGTGGCTGACAGGCGCATTTGCTCAATATGCTGGTTTACTGATGCATCTTTCTCGATAAAGGTATCCGAGGAAGGCACATAAGCCTCAGGCTGGTAATAGTCGTAATAGGAAACAAAGTACTCAACCGCGTTTTCCGGAAAGAACTCCTTAAACTCCCCGTAGAGCTGAGCTGCCAGAGTCTTGTTATGAGCAAGCACAATAGTTGGCCGCTGTACCCGCCCAACAACATTGGCAATTGAGAACGTTTTCCCAGAACCGGTCACACCCAATAGCGTTTGACTGGCCAATCCGGCTTCAATACCCTCCACCAACGCATCAATAGCCGCTGGCTGATCCCCCGCAGGCGCGTATTTGCTAACTACCTTAAACGGCTTTTCCATACCCCTACCCATAAAACACCAAGCCGGTAACTATACCACCCCTCCATCACCACCCACCACGCCGTAACAGGCCCCTCAACACTGTAGGGTGCGCCGCGCGCACCAAACAACAAACCTCCGGCCCCCACCACCCGTCTCCTGTAGGAGCGGCTTCAGCCGCGAACCTAAACAACATACCTCTCCATCACAACCCACCACCACTCGTCATTGCGAGTGAGCAAAGCGAACGCGGCAACCCAGCGTCTTTCACTCCCACCCCGCCATCGCGAGCGAAGCGTGGCGATCCAACCTCTTCCACACCACCCTTTTGCTCAAAAAATCAACAACTTAGAAAATTGTAACTTTTTTGAAAAAAGGGGTTGACGACTAAGGGCCTCCCCCCTAACATACGCGACCTCAGCAACATGCTGATCCGCCTTAGCTCAGTTGGTAGAGCAAATGACTGTTAATCATTGGGTCGCTGGTTCGAGCCCAGCAGGCGGAGCCAAATACAAAGGGGTGACTTTTAGTCACCCCTTTTTTATTGCTTAATGAAACTGAAATAGTACCCACAGACAATAACCGTAATACATTCTGACTAGCCCCAAAGCGTCAAACACATTAGAATTCGCTCACAAATCGTTAAAAAGAACCACCAGGGAAGATAGAGTCCAGACATGCTAATGCAATGGCTTCCAGTTACCTTCATTTGTGTTGTCTCATATTTGACAACAAGTCTCTTAGTGCCTTTAGCACACAAAGTCAGGCTGTTAGACATCCCCCAGGGACGAAAAGACCACGCCGGGAACATTCCCCTTGTTGGTGGTATTTCAATTTATATTTCTGTGATCTTAAGTAGTGCAATTTTTTGTGATTTAAACACTCAACTTATGGGCTTAATGTCACTTGGTGGCCTTATAACCCTAGTTGGAACCTTAGATGACAAATACGACTTACCTGCCAAATTTAGATTGTGGATTCAAATACTGGCTGGCATTGCCCTAGCTAGCGGGATTGGTATCAGCCTTAGCTCATTAGGCAACCTGTTCGGACTTGGTAATATTGGGCTGGGTATCGCCACAATCCCTGTAACTGCAATTGCTATCGCTGGCATTACTAATGCCTACAATATGACTGATGGGATAGATGGACTTGCTGGATCAATGTCATTGATAGCTATTCTAGGCTTGCTAGTTCTAACATACCCAACTGCATCTGACTCTGAGATTAACCTTCTCTCCTTCATGGCAGCATCCCTGGCTGTTTTCCTTTTATTCAATTTACAAATAATCCCTAGTACACATGAGAAAATTTTTCTAGGTGATGCTGGCAGTATGTTTATGGGCTTCACCATTGCTGGTCTAATGATCTATTTTTCGCAAGGTGAGAACGCCGCGTTCACTCCTGCAACAGCCCTGTGGCTCGTTGCAGTGCCGCTGATCGACATGATTAGTACGATGGTCAGAAGAATACTTAAGAAACAGTCACCATTTGTTGCCGACAAAACCCACCTACACCACATCCTTGTTAAAGGTGGACTTTCTAGAAGACAGGCACTAGTTTCTCTTATTATTTATGGAGGGACTTGTGCATCAATAGGTGGAGCCCTATCCTCTGCGCCAAGCTATTTTAGTGCAGCCCTGTTTATTGTCCTTTTCCTGTGCCACCTTTATGCTTTTAGGCATGCTTATAAAGCATCAAAGCAAATTAAGCGACTTATTGTAATTACACGTGGCCTATCCAATAAGCTCCTTAATTGGACCAAGTCAATTAACAATTGATTTGGCAACTGCCGGCTTAACAACTTTTTCAAGACTTTCAAGCATACTATTCGCTAGAGCTCTACGACTATATTGAGAAGCTGCTCTTAAGCTATTCTCAGATAGAGCAGAGAGACACTCTTTGTCTAAATAGAACTGCAATATAGACTCTGCCATAACATCACTGTTCTCTGGTGCAATTGCAATGCCAGCACCAGAAGAAACCACAATTTCTGTTGCCTCACCTTCTGGCACACCTATCAAAATTGGTAGCCCCATTCCCATAGACTCAAAAATCTTGGATGGGATCACACTTGTAAAAAGTGGAACATCCTTAAGGTGAACAACTGATACGTCACAAAGAGACCATATCTTTGGCATAAGCGACTTATCTTGACGCCCAAGCATTCTTACGTTCGTAAGCCCTTTCGCCTCTACAAGATCTTTCACATTATCAACAGCGGCACCACCTCCAGCGAACAAAAAGACAATATCCTGCTGTTTCTGTAACCTTTCCGCTGCCTCAACAATAGTTTCCAAAGCATGCGCCATACCGTGGGTACCAATGTAGCCAGCAACAAATTTTCCATTTAAATTATAGAGATTGGAAAGCTCTACATCTTTGGGCTGAGGCTCATACTTTGAAAGATCTACACCGTTCAAAACTACTGATATCTTCCTTGTGTCAATTCCTCTTTCACCTAACTCCTTCTTAAAAGCATGAGTCACTGAAATAATATGATCAGCCCGCTTATATAAGAACATCTCAAGTTTTTCCAAGAAACGAATTACTATAGATCTCTCCATAGCCCCTACTGCTGTAATGGAGGCAGGCCAAATATCTCGCAACTCGAAGATGAAGGGCTTCCTACGCAGCGCGGATAAAAGCCAGCCAGCTATTGCACAGAAGAATTGAGGCGACGTCGCCACAACAACATCTGGCCGCTTCACAAAGAGCCCAGCGATGAAACCCGTAACCATAAAGGACATAAAATCCAGAGTACGTTTTACAAAGCCTTCATTTGCCGTAATAAAGGTCTTAACTCGTCTTACTTCTATTCCTTCAACACACTCTTTCTGATACCACTTATTCTGATAGCCATCAAAGACCTTCCCCTCCGGAAAGTTTGGCACACCAGTAATAACCGTCACTCTATGACCAGCTTTCACCCACTCCCGTGCATGCTCATAAGTTCTTGTTGCAGGAGCATTCCCTTCTGGTGGAAAATTATCTGTCAAAAATAAAATATGCATTTCTTAAGCCACTTTTTCCCACTTGATATATGAGGACATCTGATCCTTAGTAAAAGACAATTCAAGCTTCTCATTATTTTCAACAACACCAAACCTAGGGTGATATGTGGAAGGCACAACATTAATCTTTCCACCCTCAACCTTAAGCTCGACGTGATACTCTCCAACTTGAAGAAGCGCCATCGATGAAGAGAAGTTCAATAATTTCACGTCTGGATGAAGATGCAAAAAGCCAACAGAAGTCTTCCATGAGCCTTCAAGAAAATCTTTGACTATTAACTCATTTTTACATAATCGCCATTCTCTTCGATGAAGAACTGGACAACCTTGTTTTCTGAAACCATCATGAGTAGCGCCAAAGCATATTCCATCAGAGCTTTGGTTTAACACAAACCTATTGAGAATTCTTGCCCTTCGTGCCACTCGGAAACCACTCCATACTTCAGTAGAATCCAATGAATCAACTGAAACTGTATTATGTGACAATGTCTTCCTTTGGATCAGTCTATTCTTACTTAGCCCGTACTCTGAAATCCCTGAGTTTACAAATAATCTTTGCCCTCCCAAGCTCATTTCAAAACTAAGGGTATCTGCATGGGCATGCCCAGGTATGTAATCAGGGCCAATAGCTGCCAAATCAGCAATCAGTGTCAACTCTTCAGAGTGCACTGATACATAACCTGAATCAGGCATATCAAAGACTTTGTACTCTTTTCCCACACTCAACGCCTTTGATGAAAGGCCTAGCTTTTCTGCATAATCAAAAATGCAAGAATTTTCGGGTGCAACACCCATTGCGCTATCGTTAAAAAAGCTTATCTCTTTCTGTGCATGGGACATTCGCTGAAGCCAAGTAATCATTTTGTTTGCTACTTGTTGTGTCTTGATCACAATTGAGTCAGGAATTCGATTTGGATACACTCGAGACAAATTAATCAAATCGAGTAAATCGACAAGCATGATTGCATGATACATTGGCGTTAGCTCAAAATTCCCCCCATCCTTGAGTACCTGCTCATTAAGTTCACGCTTATAAATTGATAAACCACACTTCAGCCATCTATCTGCAGCTTCACCTTGAAAATAACACCCACCAAATATCAAGGATTTGGCATTAACAAAGAGATGATTGCCAAGAAGGTGCTTTTCCAAATCCTGAGATAGATGATCTATTTGCAAAGCCAAGCTTTTGTTTAATTCTGCATCAGGTTGTAATCCTGACAAAAATGCCTTTATCCAATTAACAGACCTCAAAGATATTGGGTAAGGCTCCCATCCATTACCGGCACCAGGTGGATTCTCCCTTACCCATCGTTTTAACCAACCATCATGTAAAGCCCTTTTCTTATGTGCACCAAATGAATTCAATTCATCAAAATAATGAAGGTTATAAAGCCATAATTTTGAATGTGTTGGCGAATTCCAGGATTCCACACTATCGATAATGCCAGTTTCATTCAGAAAGCTAACTGATTGGTCACTCAAAAGTTTCGGCTCATAAAGCTCATGCTTCACCCACGAGCCAAAATTTAAACTCTCAGCAGTGACGACATGAACCTCACGAGTTTTTGGGCGGAAAAAGTGCCTCCACACCCTATAAACCAACTGGGAAGGCTTAACATATTTCAAAGTATTGTAGTATTTAAGAAATTTTTCCATAAACGAACAAGGGCACGTAAGTGCCCTCTCCTGAATCACACATACTTACTATCGTAGCGAATTAGCGACTTCTATTGACACTCTGGATACTTCCAAAATCTCTTCAAAGCTAATAGGAGGTTCACCTCCTTGCTTCAAAGATCGAATGAAGGCTTCAGCACATGCATTCTGTCCTTTATCCTGGGATAGACTGCTTAGCTTGGAAAAACCTTTCCAACCATGCCCTCTGAGTTTACGGAAGTTATCAAGCTGAAGCACTGCATCGTCACAAAATACCTCTACCCTTTCTTTAGGAAAGGATTTTCCACCATTTGCAAAATAGTGAATGGAGCCAATAGATCCATCTTCAAATGATAAAGTAATAATTGCTTTATCATCTGTTACATCAAGTCCTTTGTCATCTGCAACTTTAATTGCATTCCACCCTGTGATTGGTGCACCAACTAGAAAGCGCATCAAGTCGATATAATGACAAGCTTCACCGATAATACGCCCACCACCCACTTCAGGATCTTGTGTCCAGTGATCTGATGGAATGTTACCGGCATTCATCGTCATGATGAATGTTTTTGGCATTTTTTTGCTACTAATTAGCTCCTTCATTTTTTTGATATGTGGCGCAAAGCGCCGGTTAAAACCAACCATAACACTGAGCGGTTTAGCTTGGGCTTTATACTCTTTTTCAATATTACTAAGCTCTTGCAATGTCAATGCTAATGGTTTTTCGACAAAGACATGTTTACCTGACTTAATAGATTCTATTGTCTGTGCCGCATGCAGGTCGTGTCTGGTTGCAATGACAACAGCGTCAACATCCTCTTTCAAGCAATTGGAGAACTCTGTCGAAGCCTCCTGAAAAGAATTTTTAGCTCCATGGTGAGCTGCACTAACACCACCACTGGTGATGATTGAACCCAATGTTGCACCTGCTTTCTTAAATGCAGGAATCAATACTCTTGAAGCGTAATTACCAGCTCCTACAAATGACACCTTTGCCAGACTACTAGCCTCAACACAAACATCTTTCAACTGTACAGATTTTTGAAGGAGTTCGGGTAAAGGAGAACGAGGGTAAGTCAGAAGAATTCCCAGTGATGAACGATCCTCTAATACCTTATAGGCATCAAGAGCATCAAAGAAGCTATACGTATGACTGACAAGTGGCTTAACATTCAGCGCACCACTGGCCATTAAATCTAAAACTGCTTCAAAATTTCTCTGCTCTGTCCAGCGAACAAACGGAAGTGGATAATCATTCCCCTTCAGTTCATAACTATCATCATAACGGCCAGGCCCATACGAGCATGACACTTGAAATGTCAGCTCTTTCTCATAAAAATCAGACCTTCTTAGCTCTAAACCAACCACACCAACCAGTATGATCCTGGCACGTTTCCGGCACATTGTTGCAGCTTGGTGAATAATTTCATTACTCTTAGAGCTGGCTGTAATAATAACTCCATCAACACCACTCCCCCTGGAGTAAGAAGCAGCTATCTGTATAGGATCCTCTCCCTTAGATAGGTCAACTGTCTCAGCGCCGAACTCTCTTGCTAGCTCACATTTTTTTGAATCAAAGTCGAGTCCAATGACTCTACAACCATTGGCCTTGAGTATTTGAACAGTCAGAAGACCAATCAAACCCAATCCTGTAACTACAAAAGTTTCACCAATTGTAGGCTCTGCCAAACGCACACCTTGCATGGCAATTGAACCTAAAACAGTAAAAGCAGCACTTTCGTTATCAACAGAATCAGGTATCTTTACAACTAGATTTTTAGGCACCCTAACTATCTGGGCATGGTGACCATTAGAGACCACCCTATCTCCCTTGGTAAAGCTTGATCCACCAGAATCGACGACTGTGCCAACGTTACAATACCCAAGAGGTAGTGGCTGATCAAGCTTGGACCTAACTGCATCGAGAGTAGGCAAAAGACCGTCCGTCTTAACTTTATCAAGCACCATCTTGACCTTATCTGGCTGCTGACGTGCTTTTTCAATCCAATTTGCTTTGCCAAAATCAATTAACATCCTTTCTGTGCCAACTGATACCAAAGATGATTCTGTTTTTATCAAAATCTGACCACTTCTAGGTTCAGGGCACGGAACGTCAGAAAGATGTGTTTCTCCATTGGAGATATTTTGCAAAATTTGTTTCACTTTTATTTACCATTTAAAAATTAAAATGGAATACTAGATTCCACCAAGATTCTTAAGTTGTTTATCCACATATTCTTTTGCATTTCCGACCACTTGAGCTGGATTACCTATAACAATTGAATTTGGTGGAATAATGCCTCTTACAACTGAGCCTGCACCAACTATGGAGCAATCACCAATCTCACAACCCGGCATCAAAATAGAGCCAGTTCCAACAAAAACATAATTACCAATTTTAATTTTACGATGGACACCCACAGGCCCTTCAAATTCATAACCAAGCCCTTTCCCTACAGTAAAAATAGACCAATCATGCGTCAGCACCCTGACATTACTTGATATAGTCACATCTTTTCCTAAGGAAATTCTTGAATAATCACTTCCATCAAACCATATTTTTGCCGAAAGATAATTTGGAGTACCTATTATTTCGGCCCCACCTCTCCTCAACAGCCACGCATAAATTGACGTAGAGAGCTCTGGCCTAAAATGCCAAAACAGATTGATCAAAAAAAACACAACACCTTTAAAAATCTTATTAATTATTCTATACATACACCCCCCTTCACCTCACGAATAACAGCTTCAAATTCAGACTCCCACGAGCATCCCTTCAACCACCTTTCAGAAAGCTCCATTCCAAATAAAAAAACCTCATCTTGTCTCAGAAAGGCTCCATACAAATTATCAGCAATTTCTTCCGGGTTATCATAAGATGCAACAACCACATTTTTATACCCTTCAAATCCAGCAGAAATATACAACTCCCTATTTAGGATAATAGGTATACCTGTATAAAATGCATCATATACTTTATTCGGGCAGGCAAGCCTATTTATTTCTGAATCAGGAGAGTACAGAGCTACCAAAAAGTCCGACCTAGCAGAAAATTCAAGAGCCTCTTTACTTGTGACAACACCATGATAGTTACAGATATCACTATTTTGTTTTAAAAATTCAATTTCACTATCACCACCATATCCAATTACATCTAAAGCCACATCTTGAGCATATTTTTCTTTAATAATACGAATTGCTTCAACAATTTGAGACAACCCTCTGTGCCAAAAAACACCACCAGAAAATAAAACTTTAATTTTATCTTCACTTCCTGCAACCTCACGCCTGTTGATTACAGAACCAGGAAGATCTTTTAGCATCGGAAGATTCCGTACTATAAGTACCTGTTTTAATTTCACAGGTAACGTTTGAATCCTAATCTTATCAACGTGAACCACCAAATCTGCACATCTTGCAACAGAACACTCCAACCACCTTAAAGCATTAGATACAATCTTAGGAACCTTATACCTATCAGCGTACGTATCTAAAACGTCATAAACAAAAAACACATTCTTTCTAACAATCAACTTATAAAGAAACGCCGGAATTCCAGCATCAAAATCAGCTGCATAAACAACCTTAGGCTTTTTTTTAACTAGCACAAATACCGCATGCAAAAAATAGAAGAATTGAAAAAATATCTTCCCGTAACTGCCCCTCCTTATTGGCACGCCCAAATGAATCACATCATCATTTGACACATCCTCAATCGATCTCTTAACACCTAAATAAGTCACATCAAACTCACTTGAGGCCATACTTATAATTTTACGGGCTCTCACACATGGCGTACCTAGCATTTGCAACAAATAAAAACGATTCATACAACATTACCAATTCGAGACTTGAGAAACAAAGAACAAGGTATTCTGGAAAGGTAAAGTGCCAAAAAATACCCTAGATACAATGACATCCATTGAGTTTCCCAAATAAGAAGAAAAATCAGAAGGACAAGCGTCCCCCAAATCAGACTTGAGGCAAGAACATATCTGGCACCGCCAAATGCATTAACCACATCAGAGTACCACCAATAAATTACATTGAAGATTGAAAATGTGACTATTAACAAGAAAAAGCTTTTGTATTCCTTTGCCCAAAAGTCCACACACTCTAAGCCCGAGAGGATTAGGACCATGACCACAAGCAAAACAAGAGCCATAGTTTTCAAATACCCCCAAAAACACCCATTAACAGCCCCTCCACCTTCACTATTGACCGTTAATATAACCTTGGGGAGCAAAACCTGAAGATACTTTGAGGAAAAAATATTAATCGCATTTACAAGCTGTGACCCCAAAAATATCAACGATATAGCAACATCCCCACCTTCAGTATTTTTTATGAAATACTGAATAACCATTAGTAATGGCAATCCCATTAAAGACTGAATCAATAAGGGAATAATATGGGATGTAAGCGCTCCAAATACAAAAGCCTTAAAACCACCCAAAATAGAAAAGCCGCCTTCAAAAAAGCCATCACCAAACAGAAGACAAAGCCCACAAAAAAACACTGACACTAAATAAATTAAAACATATGAAAACACCCCCCCACCCAAATAGAACACAAACAAAGCTGAGAACAAATATAGCCCCATAAATACGGACTGAACCACATTAAATCTAACAATTTTATTATTTATCGAGTAGTTGGTTGCCAGAACCTGAAGCATAGAAATAGAAAAGACACCGAAGCAAAAGAGAACCTTTTCCCGAAACCCATACTCAGAAGATAAAAACACCAAACCAACCGACCCAACAAGAAGGGAAGCTGTCAGGCACAGAAACATCAAAAAAACTTTATTCTTTACAAAATACCCATGACTGGAAAGATCCATTTTCTGAAGAACATCGACAACAAGAAACACAATTGCAGACAGAGCATTAATCCATCCAATAAAATATCCATACTCAGAATACTCTCCCACACTCAACAAAAAAGAAAGAGCAACATTAACCAAAAAGAAACAACCCCTTGCTAGAATTGCTCCAACAATATTTATTGCATAGTCCCACTTACTACCCAAAAGAAACCCTCTTCAAAACCTTTGACAGTGCAAGCAAGATGAAATATCCAACCAATATGAGGACAACCTTATTGATTGCCCCACCTAAGTCATCAAAATAAATTGAAAAACCAAAAACCCACGAACACAAAACATAAAGGTACATCCGAGGAAAGGAATCCACCTTAAACGCCCTTAAGAAGTACGAAAATAGGGAGTAGAATAGAAATACAAAAATCAAACCACCAACAGCCCCAAAATTATATATAGACTCAAAAACAACACCCGTCGTCAAACTCGAAGTTCGCCCTTCACTAGTTACAATATCTGGCAAAACCTCAAGACCGATCATTGGACCACTCGTCAACCCCTTATCAGGAACCAGCGACCTCGGGATCCAATTCGTATATGATGACCATACCGTTTCCCAACCACCAAAAAACAATTCCTGCAACCCCCTACTTTCAAACAGATACGAAACAAGCTCATAATGATTAAAGGCCAACGGAATCAAGTATTGACTTTTATACCATGCGTACAACTCTGAAAAGGAGCCTTCATAACCGGAAACGATCATCCTAACCGCCCCCGTAACCCAATTCACCTCATTGATTAAAAGAAAAAACAACGGAAGGAAAACCGCAAACCCCCACCTCTTATCAGCACTAAAAAAAATCAAAACAATAAATATAATTAATGAATATAGAGCCCCACCCCTATACCCCAATAAAGCAAAGTATCCCCCACCAACTGCAGCAACAAGAAATCCGGACAACAAAAATCTTTTTCTTTTAGTTAGCAGATACTTATACACAAAAAAGAACGACAACCCATACCCAATGAACCCACCAATTTGCAAAAAACCTTTACCTTGATTCTCAATCAATCGATGGGAAAACACCTCCACGGGATTACCCACCTTGTATAAAACAGAAGAAATAAAAACAAAAAATGCAAGCCCAAATAATCCCCATTTAAAATCTTGCCCATGGACAATATTATTATAGAAAAGCCTATTTTTATCGACAGCACATAGATATCTACTCACAAAGTAAAAAGCAAAATTTAAAGAAACCATGCAAGCCATGGCATAAAGGCTTGCACAAAAGTACCCCGCGCTGACATCAATTCCAAACGACGCAAAATCAGGATTATTCTCCAAGATTACAGCGGGAACATAACAGAACTTAAACCAAAGGACATTATTGATTAAAAATAAAATTTTATTCTTATCAATATATGATAGGAATAAAAGCAGAGAACCAACAAAATAACTCAAGCTCCAACTTACAGCAGCAAGATCACTTACACCTATTGAAAAAAAATAATAGCCATAAATAGACACTAAAATTAGAAACAAAGCACAAGGACCGGCCACTCTCATACATTTGCCTCAACTATTACATATGCCAGTGCAATCAATAATTACTGACTTCTTATTTTTTTTCAGAACATCTGGAATAAAATAAAATTCTTTATGCTTAACCAGAATAACCACAACATCGGACTCCATGAGAGAGCCATAAGAATTTGAAAACACAACTTTATTTTCAACAATAGCAGGCAACTTTTCTAGATTAGGCTCAACAACAATCAGATCACCCTTAAATTCTCTAGAGAGTTTTTCCACAATTTGCAAAGCTGGACTTTCACGATAATCATCAATATCCGGCTTAAAAGTTAAGCCCAAGCAACAAACTTTTACATCTTCAATTTTTTTATTTGGGCTTCCCTTCAGAACTTCAGAAACAGCCATTTCGACTTTTTCAACAACCCAATTTGGCTTACTATCATTAACGTCACGTGCAGCACGGATCAACCTTGCTTCATCTGGCGTTTCACTCACGATAAACCAAGGATCAACTGCAATGCAGTGACCACCGACTCCAGCACCTGGTTGCAGAATATTCACGCGAGGGTGCCTATTCGCTAACTCTATTAACTCCCAAACATCAACATCTATTTTGTCGCATATAATTGAAAGCTCATTTGCAAAGGCGATATTAACATCTCTAAAACTATTCTCAGTCAATTTTGCCATTTCTGCAGTTCGGGCATTAGTAACAACACACTCACCTTCCACAAATGTTTTATAAAGCGTTATTGCAGCTTCTGAACACTTACGAGTCACCCCTCCGATGACTCGATCATTTTCCACTAGTTCGCGCATAACATGGCCGGGCAGTACTCGCTCTGGACAATGCGCTATTCGAATATCAGAATTTTCTCCCAGAGCTTGAGGAAAAGTTAAATCACTTCGAGCCTCAGCAAGCCATTGAGACATTTTCTCCGTCGCCCCAACTGGAGAGGTAGACTCAAGAATCACCAAGTCACCTTTTTTCAAAACAGGTGCGATAGATTTTGCAGCAGCTTCAATATAACTAAGATCTGGCTCATGATCTCCTTTGAAGGGTGTAGGTACAGCAATCAGAAATGCATCTGCAGGCTCAGGAGTCGTAGTCGCCCTCAAATAACCCTCTGTTACAGCAGCATGTACAACCATATCCAACTCGGGCTCGACAATATGAATCTCACCTTTATTAATGATATCGACTGCATGCTGATTGACATCAACACCAATTACTTTTTTCCGTCTAGAAGCGAAAGCTGCTGCAGTTGGCAACCCTATGTATCCAAGCCCGATTACGGATACTGTTTCAAATGACATTATTTACTTCCTGATTTTTAATTCTGATTTAATTTCTTACGATGCAAGAATGTCAGCTATTCTCTGGCAAGCCATACCATCACCATAAGGATTGTGTGCCATGCTCATTTCAGCATAAGCTTTCTTATTCGTAAGTAAGCGACCTACTTCGGATGCAATTTTCTCTGGAGATGTTCCTACTAGCTTTACAGTACCAGCCTCGACAGCTTCAGGCCTTTCAGTAGTTTCGCGCATAACCAGAACAGGCTTACCAAGCGAAGGAGCCTCTTCCTGAATTCCGCCAGAGTCAGTCAAAATTATGCTTGCACTGTTCATTAAATAAACGAATGGCAAATAATCTTGCGGTGGAATCAGGTGCACATTTGTTAAATCACCCAATAGACGGTTTACAGGCTCTTGTACATTTGGGTTTAGATGTACTGGATAGACCACTTGAGCATCGGAGTGTGCTTGACTAATTTCTCTAAGTGCCTGGCAAATATCCTCAAAACCTTGTCCGAAGTTTTCACGTCGGTGGCCTGTAACCAGAACTATTTGTTTGTTTTGATCAAGAAATGGATATTTGCTTGATAAATCTGAAGTGAGATCACTACTAGTTAATTTTTCTCTTACCCACATCAGAGCATCGATTACTGTATTGCCTGTGACATGAATAGAGTTACTCGCCACATTCTCGGCCAGCAAATTCTGCTTGGATGTATCAGTGGGAGTAAAGTGGAACTCAGTAATGGCTCCAGTAAGTTTTCGATTAGCTTCTTCTGGCCAAGGGGCGTAAAGATTTCCAGTTCTCAGACCAGCTTCTACATGACCTACAGGAATCTGCATATAGAATGCAGCTAAAGCGGCCGAAAGAGTTGTTGTGGTATCACCATGCACCAGCACTACATCCGGCTGAAACTCTTCCAGAACTGGCTTGATATTGAGAAGGATTTTTGATGTAACCTCAGACAGGTTTTGTCCAGGTTTCATAATGTCCAGATCGTAGTCTGGTACGATTTCAAAAAGCTCGAGTACTTGATCCAGCATCTCGCGGTGCTGTGCAGTCACACACACCTTTGCCTCGAACCGCTCATCGCCTTTTAGCTTATGAACCAAAGGGGCCATTTTAATGGCTTCAGGCCTGGTTCCAAAAACCAGTAACACTTTCTTAGACATATAATTTTTTGACCATCTGGAGTCGTTATCACAAATAGGAATATCTGTAAGACTCAGAGGTCATGCCTCCACTGCTTATAATTAAGTCTTACTCTTCCATTGCAAGCTTCCTGTGGAGCTACACCCCACAAACCAAGCCGCGAATTATACCGACTGAGGCATGACAGTGCCATGAAAAGGACTGATTTTGGGTGATGAAAACAGATTAAGAGACTAGATGGCTCTTGAAGACGGTCGAAATTAGAATTTTTTCCTTAAAAATCATAAATATAGGGAAAAGCCGCAACCCGAATGGCTGCGGCTTTACTTGGGCTACAGCGTCAGCTGTTGGCGCATTTTTGCCAACGTCTTCTCGCCAATCCCCTTCACTTCCAGTAGCTGGTCCAGGGACTCAAATTTCCCACCGATCTGGTCACGATATTCAACGATTCGTTGAGCCTTTTTGAGACCAAGGCCTTTGATGTTGTCGGCTATGGTTTGGGCGTCAGCGGTGTTGATGTTGACCTTGGTTACTGTTTGCTCAGCTTTTGCCGGTTCTTTGGCAGTAGCTTTTGCATCAGCGGCCTGTACGGCGGTCATTGGCAGGGTTGCGCTAAGCGCGATCAGACAAGCTGCAATTGCTTGCTTCATGGTACACCTCCATGTGGTGTGGTTGATGAACTTCCGTATTCATTTGGGAAGCAAGGTATATAAAAGGGAGGGAGATGTAAATCCTGCTTTAGTGCTAGCAGGTTGTTGAAAAACTATCTGCGTTGCCACTGCGGCGTTAAAAATGGCCTCACAAAAGTCGTAGCCGTTGAGCGCCGAAGGCGACCCGAAGGGCGAGCAAAGCGAGTAAATCGGTCATTTATTGCAATAAACTCCCTCTTTTCGTTCATTTTTGCCTTGCATTGACTGCCTCGATGACGTTTTTCAACAGCCTGCTAGATGTGGGGACTGGGAAGACGCTGGGTTGCCGCGTCTCCTTTGGAGGCTCGCCATGACGGGGGGATTGGGAAGCTGCGGTGGGTATGGTGCGATTTGCGGGGCATCGGGTTATTTCCCGCATTTCGCTTTGCTGTATGCGGGCTACCTTAAGCTGACGGTTACGGTGTGGGTTCGCGGCTGAAGCCGTTTCTACGGGGTGGGACTGTCTAGTTTTTGGCAGATAGCTTCTGTGGTTTCCTGAATTACCATATATTGCTTGTTACCGATAACCGCTCCAATCAGCCCCCAGTCGAGGTTCAAATAATCATGCACTATGGCATTTCGCATTCCAATGGCTCCCTTGAGTTTAGGAAGCAGCTGGGGATCAATATGCCTGTGCTCACAGAGCTGCAATATCGTCTGATAGGCGTCACCTCGGCTTGGCAGGCCGAAATGTTTATTCAAATGTTTACAACAGCCTATCAGGGCCTCTACCAGAAGTTGCAACGCTCTTTCTGCAGCCGCCCGTTCTAGGGCCGAATAGGGCAACTACTTACCCTTAAGTTCATCCAGAATGGCTGTATGAATAGACATTTGTTCACGAATTGCTTTGGTATAGGCATTGAATGTCACCTCGAATCCCTCTCCATAACTTTGACCCACTCTTCCTGGTCTGCCCACAAACCCCAAATTCGACTTTGTTCCCGCGCTTGACGCAAGTCGTCTTTACTCAGAAGCAACTGCCCCTGATCAACAATATTGTACGCCAATGGAATCGGGCAGCGATTGATATCAACGACGGACAACTGACTTTCACCGAGTCCAAGTTCATTTCGCCAATCCATTGCAAGTAAGTGAGGACGGATTGTTGCCTGATAGGGGTCTTTCTCAAACTCCCTGTACGCTACGGCCAAATCGTAATCGCTTGACTCGGTACTTTTACCTGTTGCCCGTGAGCCATACAACCATAGGAGTTCAATCGAATTATCTTTTTTAGCTAATTCGATAATTTGGAGAATGACTGGGTCTGTTTGAGTGGTCATTGGAGTATTTAATCACAGGGGTATATTGAGTACTAGGGGGTTTGGGGAAGCACTGGGAGGATCAGGTTGTGTGGGTGAGATATTGGATTGCTGCGTCCCGTGGGGTCGCAATGACGGTGAATATTGGGTTCGCGGCTGAAGCCGCTCCTACGGGGGCTTGGGATTTATTGCAGGAGCGGCAATTGTGTTATTTCAGGGTGCTGTTGATTGCCTTGAGGACTGCGATTGGGTCTTCGGCTTGGGTGATTGGGCGGCCGATTACGAGGTAGTCGCTGCCGTTGGTTATGGCTTGTTCGGGGGTGACGATGCGGTGTTGGTCACCTGCGTCGCTGCCAGCCGGGCGAATGCCGGGGGTTACCAGTTTGAACTCCTTTCCACAGGCAGCTTTAAGCGAGGTTGCTTCTTGTGCAGAGCACACTACGCCGTCGAGGCCGCTTTGTTTGGCGAGATTGGCCAGATGTAAAACCTGATCTGCCGGTGAGCGTTGAATACCAATTTCGGCGACGTCTTCGGCAGACATGCTGGTGAGGATGGTTACGCCGATCAACAGAGTATCACTGCCCTGCCCGTCTAACTTGGCCTTGGCGGCTTCCATCATTTTGCGGCCGCCGGAGGCGTGGACGTTTACCATCCATACACCGAGGTCCGCTGCCGCTGCACAGGCATTGGCGGTGGTGTTGGGGATGTCGTGAAATTTCAGGTCCAGGAATACATCGAATCCGCGTGCGACCAGTTGGCGTACTACGTCTGGCCCGGCAACGGTGAACAGTTCTTTGCCCACTTTCAGGCGGCACAGGCTCGGATCCAGTCGGTCGACCAGTTGGTAAACGGCGTCGGCGTTGTTGTAGTCGAGGGCGACGATGATCTTGGAGTCGGTGGGCATGGGAGTCCTTATATAAAGATTTGAGTCTGAGCGGCCGGGATTTTACTTGATTTGGGGGGATGGCTAAAGGAGGTTTTTTGGGGAGAGGATGGTTTGGTGCGGCTGATTGGTTCGCGGCTGAAGCCGCTCCTACAGGTTTTGTGGATTTTCGTCATTGCGTGCGAAGCGTGGCAATCCAGGGACTTGGCCATATAAGACGCTGGATTGCTTCGCCGCTTTGCGGCTCGCAAAGACGGTATGTAACTTTGTAGCCTGCATGGAGCGAAGCGTAATGCAGGGGTACTGATGGGCCTACATATTCCCGCATTTCGCTTCGCTGCATACGAGCTACCGTTTGGGGCGGTCCTGAGATACTATGTACGTAATTTTGTACATGTACAGGTTTTTGATTATGGAAAGCATTAGTTATTCCGCTGCCCGAGGCAATCTTGCCAAGACTATGGCCAAGGTTTGCGAGGACCACGCCCCTATTGCGATTACTCGTAAAGGTGAAGGCGCTGTAGTGATGATCTCTATGGAGGATTATCAAGCACTGGAAGAGACCGCTTATTTATTGCGGAGCCCAAAGAACGCGCAACTTTTGGTACAGGCAATTGCAGAGCTGGAATCAGGTGCTGGCGAAGAGAGGGAGTTGCTTGAATGAAAATAGTTTTTGCAGGGAATGCATGGGACGACTATTTGCATTGGCAAAAAACGGACAAGAAGGTTTTGCAGCGTATCAATTTGCTGATTAAGGCCATTCAACGAGATCCTTTTGATGGTATTGGCAAGCCCGAGTCTTTAAAGCATGCGCTTTCGGGGTACTGGTCGAGGCGGGTCAATGATGAGCATCGCATTGTTTATAAAGCTCAGGGGGAGTCGATTTTGATTGCTCAGGTTAGGTATCACTATTGAGCTTTTTTCTTTTGGTGCTCATGGCGCACCCTACGGTTGGATAGGTTCAGGCGTGGAAGACGCTGGTTTGCTTCGCCGCTTTGCGGCTCGCAATGACGGGTTTTGGTTTGCTTTCTAACTATGAGATTCTTCGTCGCCTTGCTCCTCAGAATGACAAAGAAGCAAAACATCAATCGTGTCATCCTGAGCGCAGCGAAGGATCTCTAGGTTCAATCAACCACGGGATTCTTCACTTCGTTCAGAATGACAGTGAGGCAAAGTTCAGAATGACAGTGAGGCAAAGTTCAGAATGAGAGTGCTTGACTACTCGTCAAACAAACTCAAGTCTCTGACCGCTCCGCGGTCGGCGCTGGTGGCGTGCATGGCGTAGCTTTTTAGGGCTACGGATACGGTGCGTTGGCGGTCGACGGGTTTCCAGGCTTGTTTGCCGCGGGCGTTCATGGCTTCGCGGCGTTTGGCCAGTTCGTCGTCTGACACTTTCAGCTCGATACGACGGGCAGGAATATCGATTTCGATTTTGTCGCCCTCTTCCACCAGACCGATAGTACCGCCGGATGCAGCCTCCGGGGACACGTGCCCGATGGACAGGCCAGAGGTACCGCCTGAAAAACGGCCATCGGTAATCAGTGCGCAACTGGTGCCCAGACCTTTGGATTTAAGATAGGTGGTGGGATACAGCATTTCCTGCATACCAGGTCCGCCTTTGGGGCCTTCGTAGCGAATAACTACTACATCACCAGGTTTGATCTGATCAGCAAGAATTGCCTCAACAGCGCTTTCCTGACTTTCAAAAATACGCGCGTTACCGGTGAACTGGTAACAGGTCTTTTCCACACCAGCGGTTTTTACGATGCAGCCGTCTTCGGCGATATTACCAAACAATACCGCCAAGCCACCTTCCGGGCTGTAGGCGTTGTCGATGGAACGGATGCAACCATTCTCGCGGTCATCATCCAGGGTATCGAAGCGGCAATCCTGACTGAATGCTTTGGTAGTGCGAATCCCTGCCGGACCGGCGCGGAAGAACTCTTTGATATGTTCAGGGCAATTGGGGCTTTTGATATCCCAGTGGTCGATGACATGCGCCAGGCTTGAACCGGCAATATGGCCAACTGAGGTATCGATCAGGCCAGCGCGATCCAGCTCACCCATCAACGCCATAATGCCACCAGCACGATGGACGTCCTCCATATGGTAGAGCGGCGTTGCCGGGGACACTTTACTCAGGTGCGGCACTTTGCGAGACAAGGCATCGATATCCGCCATGGTGAAATCCACCCCGGCCTCCTGGGCTGCGGCCAACAGGTGCAATACGGTATTCGACGAGCCACCCATGGCGATATCCAACACCATCGCGTTCTCGAAAGCAGTTTTATTGGCAATATTACGCGGCAATACACTCTCGTCATCATCGCGATAGTAACGTTCACAGAGTTCGACGATTCGACGACCGGCACTGCGGAACAGTTCGGCGCGATCGGCGTGGGTAGCCAACATGCTGCCATTGCCGGGCTGTGACAGCCCGAGCGCTTCGGTCAGGCAGTTCATGGAGTTGGCGGTAAACATTCCGGAGCAGGAACCACAGGTCGGGCAGGCGCTGCGCTCGATAGCTTCGCTCTCTTCGTCGCTGACATCATCTTTAACAGCAGCCACCATGGCATCCACCAGGTCAATCTTGGCTTCGGCCAATCTGGTTTTACCGGCTTCCATCGGGCCACCGGACACGAACACTACCGGGATATTGAGGCGCATGGCGGCCATCAGCATTCCCGGGGTGATTTTGTCGCAGTTGGAGATACACACCATGGCATCGGCACAGTGGGCATTGACCATGTATTCGGCGGAATCGGCAATCAGGTCGCGGGATGGCAGGCTGTAAAGCATTCCGCCATGCCCCATGGCAATGCCGTCATCCACGGCAATGGTATTGAACTCTTTGGCAACACCACCGGCGGCTTCGATCTGTTCAGCCACCAGGTCGCCCAGGTCCTTGAGGTGAACATGGCCCGGCACAAACTGGGTGTAGGAGTTACAGATGGCGATAATCGGTTTGCCAAAGTCGCCGTCTTTCATACCGGTTGCGCGCCACAGTGCTCGGGCACCGGCCATATTGCGGCCTTCGGTGGTGGTGGCGGATCTTAGTTTGGGCATGGGGTACTCCGAATGGGTTTGGTGCCAGTGTAGGGCTTCAGTTTTGATTATAGGGTCGCACGTCTGACGTCGCACGTCGCACGCTAAAGGCGGCTGCCTCTGATGTTAATTCGTCATCCCCGCGCAAGCGGGGATCCATGTGAATTTAACAAGATGGATCCCCGCCTGCGCGGGGATGACAGCTTGGCTGCGACGTGCGACGTGCGACGTGCGACGTGCGACGTGCGACGTGCGACGTGCGACCAATAGTTTCTTAGTTCTTGCTCTTATCAACAATCTTGTTGTCAGTAATCCAAGGCATCATCGCGCGCAGCTTCTCACCCACCTGCTCGATCGGGTGTGCAGCGTTGTTGCGGCGGTACGCGGTCATGGACGGATAGTTGGAGGCACCTTCCAGGATAAACTTCTTGGCGTATTCGCCGTTCTGAATATCTTTCAGTGCTTCGCGCATGGCTTTGCGAGACTCTTCGTTGATCACGCGTGGACCAGTCACGTACTCACCATACTCGGCGTTGTTGGAGATGGAGTAGTTCATGTTGGCAATGCCGCCCTCGTACATCAGGTCTACGATCAGTTTCAGTTCGTGCAGACACTCAAAGTAAGCCATTTCCGGCGCATAACCCGCTTCGGTCAGTGTTTCGAAGCCCATTTTCACCAGTTCAACAGCGCCGCCACACAGTACAGCCTGCTCACCGAACAGGTCGGTTTCGGTCTCGTCCTTGAAGGTGGTTTCGATAATACCGGTGCGGCCACCGCCAACACCCATGGCGTAAGACAGGGCTACTTGCTTGGCGTTGCCGGAAGCATCCTGGAATACGGCAACCAGGTCAGGAATACCACCGCCTTTCACAAACTCGGAACGTACAGTGTGACCCGGTGCTTTCGGGGCGATCATGATCACGTCCAAATCCTTGCGCGGCTCAATCTGGTTGTAGTGGATAGCAAAACCGTGAGCAAACGCCAGAGTAGCGCCCTGCTTCAGGTTTGGTTCGATTTCGTTTTTGTACAGCTGGCCCTGGAACTCGTCCGGGGTCAGAATCATTACCAGATCCGCGGCAGCTACCGCATCGGCAACGTCAGCAACTTTGAGGCCGTGGGCTTCTGCTTTTTGACGGGTAGAGGAGCCAGCGCGCAGGCCAACTGTAACGTCAACGCCGGAGTCTTTCAGGTTGCAGGCATGGGCGTGGCCTTGTGAGCCGTAGCCAATGATGGATACTTTTTTGCCCTGGATGATGGAGAGGTCGCAGTCTTTGTCGTAGTACAGTTGCATGGTCTTTTACCTGGTTAAAGGGTTGTCTGATTTGGGCGGTAACGCCGGATGGCAGTAACCATAGTCGAAGTCTGGCGTTGCGTAAAATGATATAAATGCAATGTTATGTGCCATTTTCCACAACATAAGCTATAGTTGCCTCAATTCCTCATTCCGTCATTCCCGCGAAAGCGGGAATCCATATTTTTGAAGAAGCAAACCACTGGATTCCCGCTTTCACGGGAATGACGAAACTACCTGAGTTACGGTGCAATCACATGGATACACGTACACTAAAACACTTTCTCACTCTGGCTGATTGCCTGCACTTTGGTCGCGCCAGTGAAAGTTGTCATATCAGCCCTTCTGCCCTGTCCCGTAGCATTAAGCAGCTGGAAGAAGAGCTGAACGTGGAGTTGTTTACCCGCGACAATCGTACGGTTGAGCTCACCCAGGAAGGGGAAAAGTTTCAGCAATACGCACGCGATGCCATTGAGCAGTGGGATCTGATCAAAACAGATTTGATTGAGAACAGCGACAACCTCAGCGGTGAGATCAGCATGTACTGCTCGGTAACGGCCAGTTACAGCATTCTCTACAACCTGTTGGCGGATTTTCGAAAGGCGTACCCGGGCATTGATCTGAAGTTGCATACCGGTGACCCTGAGAACGCCATTTCCAGAATTACCGCCGGGGAAGAAGATATAACCATCGCCGCCCGCCCGGATCGGCTGCCGCGCGGCCTGGCCTTTAAACCCATCGTGAACACCCCTTTACTGTTTATTGCTCCTGCCGAAAATTGTGACTTCAGTGATCAGATCACCGACAAATTTATTAATTGGCAAAAGATTCCGGTCATTTTTCCCGAAGGTGGTGTATCGAGAAAACATATCGACAGCTGGTTTCATGATCAGGAAATCAAGCCAAAAATTTATGCTCAGGTCAGTGGCAACGAGGCGATTGTTAGCATGGTGAGTTTGGGCTTTGGCGTGGGTGTGGTGCCGAAGATTGTGTTGGATCATAGCCCGATTGCAGATCGGGTTCGGGTGCTGGATATTGAGCCGGGGCTTGAGCCTTATGATGTTGGGCTGTGTGTGTTGGAAAAGAAATTAAAGAATCCGCTGGTTGCGGCGTTTTGGTCGCTGCTGGTGGAAAAATAGTTATCCCAATTTCTGTCATCCTGAATCTGCGAAGCAGGTGAAGGATCTCGTTGTTGATTGAGGCCGAGATTGTCGCCTTCGGCCCGCTATGCACCAAAAGCGACAAGTTGAAGCTACAAACGAGATCCTTCGCTACGCTCAGGATGACAGCTGGCGAGCCCTGCCATCCCGACACTGTCATCCTGAGTCCGCGAAGCGGGTGAAGGATCTCAAAACAAAAACCGAGATCCTTCGCTACGCTCAGGATGACAACTTGCGAGGTAAAGCAATTCTACTACTTGGGAACAACAACAAATTTGTATCCATCCCCTTCTGAAAAGTAGAGCTGATCGCGATTGGCCTTCAACCAATTCTCCCACTCTTTTGCGGTCTTGAAGGATTCGTTGGTGTATCGAGTCAGTATGCCCATGGCCATATCTTTGCGATTACCTTCAGCTACCATTGCAACTGCAGTGTCCAGCAACTTGATATCGTTGTTAGGAATTTCCAAAGACTTGGCATCTTCATCTACCGCCACTTTGTACCATTCACCGGCTACTGGATAAAAATAATCGAGGTTTTCTGCGTAATAACGCTCATACGCGGACCAGTCCTCTCCAAACTTTTCTTTTAGGGTCTCCGGTTCATGGCGAATTGTCCAGGCGCGTGTCTCTTGCTTTTGCTCCGGGAAGCCCAGCTTCATTTTTTCAAGTTCGGTTAGCGCTTCGCCAGCATCTTTTTTCGCCTGCATCTCTTTGCGCTCTTTCAGGGATTTTTGACGCCCCTTCTCAAGGTAAGCAAGCCACTGGGCTGAACCCCGGTCAGAAACAGTCCACTCTTGCTCCCTCAAGTAAGGTTTCAACTGGACACCCTTAATCTTGCGCGTTACCTGTCTGGCACCTTTATAAGGCGCGATATAGTGAATGGCGTTGATAAATGCCAGCTTGGCGCTCTCGGTCATATACTCCGGTGCTGCCACAAAGCCCCAGTGAAAAAAGTTGGCATGTCGACCAATGGCGGTTGCCTCAACACCCTTCTGGCAAGCTCCGCTGGAGATCCATTCAGAATCGATGCCGTTACCAAAGCCATAACCTGTGGACACAAGCCCGATAGGAAAGCCCTTGCCGTCATCAAACCCTTCCGTCTGCATACGCCACATTGGCATAGTTTCACCCAGGTCTCGCCCACCATAACGAGCAACATAATTGCCGGGGGTTTTTCGCTCTTCGTAGGTGATATCAACTTTATAGGGTGTATGGAAAATCGGATGATTCAGCTTCATGCCATGCGCATGGGCATCCAGGCAAAGACACAAATGATCAATCTTTAATTGTCGACCCTCACCGATAAATGCCGATGGTTCGGCAATCATAACAGTGGCGTGGTTGTACTCTTCTGATAAATACTGACGCCGTTCGTAGGTTTCCTCGCCTGTTTCAGGGTCAACAACCCTGCCACCGGATAACTTTGGTGGAAGCGCATCAAAAATGGTCACATCGTATTTAGCAGACATGTTCTCTTTGTAGTTGTCACTATAAACAACCTCAACATTCGAGAAGTATTGACTCAGCAAACTTTTGAAATCGGCCGCTCGTTTCTGCTGCAGTTTTTCGGAGCGATCCGGGTCTACCGAGAATTGCCTGTCTCGATCAGATAGTGGCTTGGATGGATCCGGTCCAACGTACAAAATACTTAAATCAGACTTCTCAATTGACTGTGCTTCCACTTGCTTACCACAAGCCATTAACAATGTGGCTGCGACCAGAACCAACAGCCCCTTTACTATTCGCACTAATTTACTATTCATTGTTTTCATACCGATCATTTCCCTCACTAAACATCAGTTGTTAACTACCGCTGATAACGACTTTCATCGTTTTACTTTTTTCCTGTGGCCTCAAGCAAATATCCCGGTTGCATGTCTGATAGCTGATAGTCGCTTTAACGGTTTGATCACCACTGCCTGCTTTTAGCACTTTTATCTTGTGCGTAAAGACTTGTTCACCCTGGTAAATATAAATTTCGGGGTTTTCCGGGTAGGCTTCTGGCGCCGGCTTTTCCCACTCCCCCAGCTTTTCAAGATTGTCACTCAACTCCAACTTCCAATTGGCGGTTATGTACGGCTCTGATGCAGGAACATATCGATAAATTCGCCAACCGGGTTTAATACGAACCTTGAGCGCAACCGTGATTTCATCACCAGGACTGGCCTCTTTTGGCCATACCATAGCTGCCACAGTTACAGGATCCCTCTCTGTGGGTCCAGCAACAGACAGATTTTTCAGATGGTCAGGCAAGTCACTCGCTGACAGCCCAGGGCCATATAAAAAGCACAAACCAACCAGGAGACTCATCAACTGCTTCAAGATAATTACCTCGCGAAACTCACTTACAACTCACTTTCAACTCAACTTTACAACCGAGGACAGGAAATCCCCGCCCTCGGCTGGTTTAGCACAGGTTTGACAACATCATCAGAAATCAAATGATTTTCTGACATCCATGTAAATGATACGTCCACGAGTATCTACCCGCTGGGGGTCATAAGGTGATCGAAAGCTATTTACGAAAGGATACTGATTGTTAAACAGGTTTCGAACACCTGCTTTTATTTGCCAATTATTATCCGCATTGTAGAAACCTGTCAGATCAATGGTTGAATAGTGTTCTACAGGATCAAAAGGTTGACCTGTCAGCTCTCTACGACCAAAGTCTGTATAGTCATAACTGCTGGAATAACTGGCCAGCAGATTGAGACCGAAGCCCCCTGCGTTCCAACCCATCTCGGCACGCAATACCAGTTCATCAGGGCCAAAATCTGTTGCTACCAATTCAGTTGGGGCTTCTCCTTCCAAAATAGTATTGCTGGCATCCAGCGTATAAACCGCTGCCAAACCAACATAGAACGCACCAAGGTTGGTATCGAAATCGTACCGCGTATTGAGATCGACCACTTCGGTTGTACTTTGCGAGAGATTGACTGCGCGCTGATACAGTTCCACGAGGTAACCGTCTTCGCCCCTAATATAAATATCGGGATAAAGCTCAGTATTGGATGCAAGGCGAACATCGCTGTAGCGAAGGGTTTCGATCTTGTCTTCCCAGTCAATTTCGGTATAGGTAGCCGAAATCGTCAAACCCTCAAGAAACGTCGGCATCCACTCAACGCCCGCAGATATTGTGGTTGCGGTCTCAGGCAAAAGATTGGGGTTACCGGCACGATATTGATCCACATTGTAAGTAACTGTTTCCCCGGGAAAGTCCGGGTGATCAATATCTTCGTATTCGAAATTTCCCCAAAATGTGGGCGGCTCCGCCAAAGCAAGTAGCGAAGGTGCCCGGAACGATTCGGCCCAGCTGGCTCGGACACGCACTTCATCTATGGGTTGCCACATAAAGCCGATTTTAGGACTGAATTCGTTAAATACCTTTTCTTCTTTGGGTGAGTCCGGTCCATTGAACTGGTGTTCCATGGTGTACTCTTCCCAGCGCCCTGCCACAGTAAAGACCAGTGCCTGGATACCCGGTAAAGAATTTTGCTCACTGATGGCAGGGATACTGGCTTCAAAAAATGCTGCCTGTACATCACGCTCCAAAAGTGGATCTACACCATCAAGGTTGTTCACTAATTTGGCAAATCCGTTATCACTCAAGTCGTAAGACTCGGTACGCAGTTGCCCACCTACTGCTAGTTTTACTTCGCCCCCGGCGATAGAGAACAAATCACCATCGGCACTGAATTCAAGAGACTCATTCTTACTGGTAGTTTCGCCATTTGAAAATCTCGGAACTACAAAACTGCTCCAATCCAACCCTTCATCATGTTCACCAGTAAAATAGTTAATTGCTGGTACAGGTATTGGGTCTCCACTGCCATCCAATATCAGCTCACCTTCTTCATCCACCTGAAATCCAGCCAGTGCAGACAGGTATGCTGCGCCACCCAGCTCGGTCGAGTAGGAACGATTCCGCTCGGTACCATAGGATGCAACCACTGACATTCGCCAACTATCAGACAGGTCAAATCTCACACCCAAATTGGCGTTAAAACGATCTAGATCTACATGGTTATCCATGGCCGGCAGAGGTTCATCGCCAAACAGATAGTCTACCGTGACAGGGATTCCGAGATTATTGTGCGGATTATCTGCGCCCATTTCTGGACCAAAAAAAGGTGTTGCCTTGATATTACTAGTGGTTTTATTTGTTTTATCGCTGTATAGAAAGTCACCAAAAGCAACAAAAGTACCTGCCAATTCTTGCTCGAAGTTTAGCGTTACCGTTTTGTCTTTACTGATTGAGGTGCCATTGACACCCCTAACGGCAACGCTGTCGTAGACATCGAGATTATCAAAACTCAAATCATCTATCGTCCAATCGGAACCAGTATAACCTTGAGGCAGCGCACCTAAAAAAACAGCATATCCGTTTCGGGAAGGCAAATAATAGGCGGGACGACCAGAGGTTGGACTAATAGGATAGGTTCTAAAATCACTACCACCTTTCGATGAGTAGTCAGAAGAGTTGTAACCCGCTTTGTGGCCATTTACCGAATCACTCTCTTTATAACCAAGAGTCAGTGTCGCATTACCAGTCTCCCAGGTTGTACCCAACACCTGATTAATCGAGCGGATATCACCATCGTGAGCACTGTTTTCATAGCGAACTGTGGTTTCTGAACCCGTCCAGTTCTTGCGCAGGATAAAGTTGATTACACCACCCAGCGCGTCAGAACCGTATATAGCAGATGCACCCTCCAGAAGGATTTCAACACGTTCAATGGCCGCAGAGGGAATCGTTGAAAGGTTGATTGTGCCGTCGCCCTCATAGTTAGGAGAACCGGCAATACGGCGACCATTCACCAGCACCAATGTTGCACTGCTTCCCAACCCACGAAGGTTGGCCGCAGATTGTCCGAGAGTTCCAATAGGAGTCGTATTGTTTCCCTGACCAGTACTTGTAGTGCCAGAGTTTACGGCGGAAAAGTTCTGGGGCAAGTAGCGTACGATATCCTCCGCACTCGCCAAGCCCAGCTTTTCAAAATCTTCCCGGTGAACCACTTTCAGGTAAGAAGTGGGTTGAGCATTGCTGCGAATTCTTGATCCGGTAACTACAACCTCTTCTACTACTTTTGGTTGCCTTTCCCCTTCGTCATTTTCATCAGGATTTACAACTGTTTTCAGGATTACAGTTGCATCATTTATAAACTCATAAGTAAGGCCGGTTCCTTTAAGGAGGCTCTCAAGCCCTTTTTCTATACTGATGGAATCATTAACACCGAGAGAACTCAACCCAACTGACAGATCGGAATCATACCCAATCTGGATACCGGACTGCTTGGAAAATTCTTTTATTGCTGAAACCAAAGGTTGAGCTTTAACACTGAAATTAACTTGCCTGTCATCATCAGCCATGGCTGCCAAATTGGCACTTGACGCCAGAATCGCCAACGTTAAAGCAGATCTTTTGTAAAACAATTTCATATACCTGACCCCTCATATTTATCGATTATCAATTGAGATCATTAATCTCAATAAACAAGAGTGGGTTTTCAAAATTTTTGCCACCTATTTCAGAAAATAATTTCACTATTTCTTAACTGACGTAAGAACAATACCAGACGCGCTTACATTGACTCTTGCAATACCAGCCGCCTCTAAAAACAAAGTAAAAGACTCAGGGTCATCCGCATTAAACACACCACTGACTTTTTTGGAGGCCAATACTGCATCCAGAATAGTTACCTTCCTTTTGTTATAGCGATTGAACTCACTGATGGCATCACTCAGTAACTCGCCATCAAAAATCAGCTTTCTGTTCTGCCAGGCAAGAATGGCATCTGGAGACACCAATGAAACATCGACAGATCCCGTCTCATGATTTATCCGGACTCGTTCTGAAATGCCAACTATGATCGGCTCAACTCCAGGCTTGGCACTTACCGAGATAGCACCTTCGAGCAAGGTTGCCTCGGTATAGTTTGAAAAATGCCTGACATTGAAGGATGTTCCAAGCGCTTCAATAACAGCCCCGTCGACTATCACGCGAAATGCCCGGGTCGGGTCTTTAGCCACATCGAAAAATGCCTCTCCCGAGTTCAGGTAAAGATTACGATGTTCTTGATCCATATCCACCTGAATTTCGGTCTGGGTATTCATTACCAGCAGTGATCCATCATCAAGGGCCATTGACGACTGTTCACCTAAAGCTGTCTGGTAAATTATCACCGGATCAGCTGCCGGCCAAAACAGTCCAACCCCTACAGCCATCACCATTGCTGCAGCAGCCGCAAACAACTTATAACCTGACGACCATGCTTTTTGCTTTTTGGAATTTACTTTGCCATTTTGACTGGTCGCTGGTATTGATGCTGGTCTATCAAACAATTTAACAATGTCGGCCACTTCAGCTTTCTCAGCCAATACCGCTTTAAGCTCTTCTGCTGACAGAATGGAGGCATCCAAAGAGGCGATATCTTCACTCAGCATGGCGAGTTTCAAATAATCCCGGACATGATTCCGGGAGCTTAGCAGCCACTCGGCAAATGCTTCTTTGGTTTCAGTGCAAACATCATCATCCTGCAGCAGAACCAACCATTCTGCTGCCTCATCTATGGAACGATGTTGCTTACGCTTTTCTGTGCTTGTATTCATCTCTGAACTCCTGCACCTAGAAATCCTGTTCTATTGTCAATCATTGATGTCATCCAACTGCTTCTGGCAATAAGCCAGTCCTTGCGCCATATACTTTTGTGCCATGGACCGGGAAATTCCCAGCTCTTCAGCAATTTCCTGTTGGGTTAACCCGTCACGCCAGTACAGAATCAACACTGCCCGGCATTTGGGCTTGAGATCACCCAGCAGCTTTTCTATACGTTCCAGACGGCGTACTTTATCGGTTTGCTCTTCGGGGGATGGCACCTGGAGTACAGACTCTTCCTCTTCTGCAAATTCGTCGAAGGCTTTTCCGTCAATTCTCGGTGGGCCGCTATAGAGCTCATGGACCAGATTTCGAGCAATTCGATAAAGATAGGCCTCAGGATGCCGGATCAAATCCACCTTTTTTACTCTCAATAGGCGCAAGTAGGCCTCCTGTGCCAGCTCCTGGGCATCAGCATCGTTAGACAACCGTCTACGCAAATACTGCTGCAAACGGCCGCGATGTTCGGCGAAAAGCCTACCAATTAGCGACTTTGGAGAAGGTTTCACAATCAACCAGTACCACCCGGAATAATACGTATCACTAGTATAGAGTGGCATTTGGCGATTCTTGCCACCTTTTGAGAGTAAAAAAGTGGGAGATGGGAGATGGGAGATGGGAGATGGCGAATTGAAGTGCAAAAATCAGGTCTGTCATCCTGAACTCGCGAAGCGGGTGAAGGATCTCTGGTTTGATGTTATTACGAGATCCTTCGCTACGCTCAGGATGACAACTTAGCCCCTCTGAATTCCCACAACTCCCGAACGAGACATATCAATAATTCCCAGCTCACTCATTGCGGCAATAAAGGCTTCCACTTTTGCGGTATCGCCGCTGATCTGCACGGTGTAACTGGTGGGTGACACATCCACAATCTGGCCACGGAAGATTTCGACACAGCGCGCAACTTCATCACGTCTGGAGCCTACGGCGTTCACTTTTATGAGCATCAACTCCCGCTCAATGTGTTTGCTCTCAGTGAGATCCACCACCTTTAAAACATCTACCAGTTTGTTCAGCTGCTTGGTGATCTGCTCAATCACTTTATCGTCACCGTGTGTGGTGATGGTCAGCTTGGACAGGGTCGGGTCATCGGTTGCCGCTACCGTCATACTGTCGATGTTATACCAGCGCTGGGAAAACAGCCCCACAATGCGAGACAGTGCGCCAGGCTCATTTTCCATAGTCAATGAAAGGATTCGGCGCATCAGATTCTCTCCGTTTTACTGATTTTCATATCGCACATGGCACCGCCAGCGATCTGCATGGGGTAAACGTGTTCGTTGCGGTCCACCTGAATATCGACAAATACCAGGCGATCTTTCATGGCAAAGGCTTCTCGCAGCCCTGCTTCCAGATCTTCAAATCGGGTGATTCGAATTCCCACATGACCGTATGCTTCGGCCAGTTTGCAAAAGTCTGGCAGTGAGTTTTCGTAAGTACTGCTGGAATGGCGACCGGCGTATTGCATGTCTTGCCACTGCTTCACCATTCCCAATGCCTGGTTGTTGAGGTTGATAATTTTTACCGGCAGATTGTATTGGGTACAGGTGGACAGCTCCTGGATACACATCTGGATACTGCCCTCGCCTGTTACCACGGCCACATCCTGATCGGGATACGCCATTTTCACCCCCATGGACGACGGCAAACCAAAGCCCATGGTGCCGAGCCCACCGGAGTTGATCCAACGGCGCGGCTGATTGAACAGGTAATATTGGGCGGTAAACATCTGGTGCTGGCCAACATCGGAACAGACATAGGCATCACCGCTGGTTACTTTGCTGAGCGCCTTGATTACATCCTGCGGTTTGATGGATTCACTTTCGCTGGGCAGGTAACGGGACTCATGGTAAATACCGTATTTTTCCCGCCACTGATTAATTTGTTGCCACCAGGCATCAATGGCTTTTTGATCCAGCTTGCGACCTTCGGTATTGGATTCATCCAGGTCGATTTTCACACGGTTAACAATTTCTTCCAGAACCAGTTTGCAGTCGCCCACGATGGGAACATCGGCATCAATGGTTTTGGAAATTGACGTCGGATCAATATCGATATGAATAATGCGCGCATTGGGGCAGAACTTGTCACAACCATTGGTTACCCGGTCATCAAAACGGGCGCCAACTGCCAGAATCAGGTCCGCCTCGTGCATGGCCATGTTGGCCTCTACCGTACCGTGCATACCGAGCATCCCCAGGAATTGGGGATCATTACCGGGGAATGCCCCCAACCCCATCAGAGTCAGGGTTACCGGGCACTTCACCAGATGCGCCAGTTCAGTCAGCTCTTTATGGGCCTCTGAAAGAACCACACCACCACCTGCGTAAATAATGGGCTTTTTCGCTGAAGCGATCAGCGCCATTGCCTTTTTGATCTGGCGAGGGTGGCCTTTATCGCGAGGCTGATAGGAACGAATATTCACCTCGTTGGGGTATTCGTAGCTGATTTTATAATCCGGGCGGGTTACGTCTTTGGGCACGTCCACAACAACCGGTCCGGGCCTGCCACTTTTGGCAATGTGGTAAGCCTTGGCAATAGTTGCCGCCAGATCCTCTGGACGCTTTACCAGAAAGCTGTGTTTTACCACCGGTCGGGAGACACCGATCATATCGGTTTCCTGAAACGCGTCTTCGCCAATCTTTTCCTGCACTACTTGCGCAGAAATAATCACCAGGGGAATTGAATCCATATAGGCAGTAGCAATACCAGTAATGGTATTGGTTGCCCCCGGGCCTGAGGTCACCAGAACGGTACCCACTTCACCCGTTGCCCTGGCAAAACCATCTGCGGCGTGAACAGCTGCCTGCTCATGACGTACCAGAATATGTTCTATATCCTGCTGCTGAAAGAGGGCATCGTAAATATGAAGGGCTGCCCCACCGGGATACCCCCATACCTGTTTTACACCTGAGTCTCTCAGAGCCCGGGTAATAATCTCACCGCCAGATAAGCGTTCCACTTTGTCACCCTCTTTTGTTTTTTGTGCCTTCTGATTTACTTTCAGTAAAGCACTCTTGCTAGAAGCTGTTTCATAACTACTGCTTTCGTTGCGTTATGAAACAGCTTCTAACACCCATAAAAAAACCCCGATCCTGTTGGGAGCGGGGTTTTTGAAATCTCTATTTAGCCTAAGCTCAGATAACAGAAGTCCCCCGCGGACACTTTAGAAGCACCACGACAAGAAGGACAACGACGTTAAGAGCGTTTTGGAACATAAAAATATTGCTTGCTATTGGCTATTAGTCAGGACAATTTACGGATTGAATGAAAAAGGGTCAACCCGTATTGTCCGGCGATATTCGCAACACAGTGTGCCACCTGACGCATCACCAGCAAAATCAACGCTTTTCGCCTCTTACCCTTCCTGTCAATCTGCTAAAACAGAAAATATGTTAGGTGAACTGGCAATAAATGTAACGTCTATTTTGGACTTATTTATGCTCATTTTAGCCATGCCACCCTGAGTGTAACGAAGGACGACAGGAAAGAAAGATGGTTGGCCGAACCCAAGTAGCTCCATGCGCAGCCTGACAGGTTGCGACGATTTGTGGGTATTATGAGGAGCGGCCTGTCAGGCTGCGAATGGAGCGGGCCCAACGGTTACATATCACCAAGAAACACCGGGATCCTTCAATACGTTCAGGATGACAGCCCCTTGCCCCAGTGTGCGTTGCGCACCCTGTGTCACTGGATTGCTTCTCCGCTTCACGGCTCGCAATGACGGTACGCCAACCTATGGGGTGGAAGACGTATATCAGGTAGAATGGCGAATTAACTATCAAGAAATTCCGGAAAAACTAAGGACACCGCTTTATGAGTCAACAGTCACACCCTGCTTTCGAATTTATCCGCAGTGAGCCCGTTGAATCACTAAACCTGACTGTTGAAGAGTATCGCCATATAAAAACCGGCGCCCAACACATTCACCTTTCCAGCGACAAGAAAGAGAATGTTTTTCTGGTAGCCCTGCGCACAGTGCCCAAAGATTCTACCGGCGTCGCCCATATTCTTGAGCACACCGCTCTATGCGGTAGTGAAAAATACCCGGTGCGCGATCCGTTCTTTATGATGATTCGCCGCTCCCTGAATACCTTTATGAACGCCTTCACCAGTTCCGACTGGACCGCTTACCCGTTCGCCAGCCAGAACAAGAAAGACTTCAACAACCTGCTGGATGTATATCTGGATGCGGTATTTTTCTCCCGCCTGGACGAACTGGATTTTGCCCAGGAAGGCCACCGCGTGGAGTTTGAAGAGCCGACCAACCCTGAGTCACCGCTGGTGTACAAAGGTGTGGTATTTAACGAAATGAAAGGTGCAATGAGTTCGGTGCCTTCTACTCTCTGGCAGGCCATGTGCAAGTACCTCTACCCCACCACCACCTACCACTACAACAGTGGCGGTGAGCCGGAGTGTATTCCCGACCTGACGTACCAACAGCTGCGGGACTTTTACAAAACCCACTACCACCCGTCCAACGCCATCTTTATGACCTTTGGTGATATTCCGGCGGTAGAGCATCAGCAGAAGTTTGAAGATCAGGCACTGAACCGTTTTGAAAAGCTGGACGAGTATATTTCCGTACCGGATGAAAAACGCTACCTGTCACCGGTTCGCGTTGAAGAAGCCTACGCCCTGACCGAAGAAGGCAGCACCGACAACAAAACCCATATCGTGATGGGCTGGCTGCTGGGCAAGGCAACCGACCTTGAAGCGAGTATGAAAGCACACCTGCTGTGCAGCGTGCTGCTGGACAACAGTGCGTCACCACTGCAAAAAGCCCTGGAAACCAGCGAGCTTGGCACTGCGCCATCACCGCTGTGCGGGCTGGATGATTCCCAATACGAGCTCTGTTTTGTCTGCGGCCTGGAAGGCAGCGAAGTCGAAAACGCCGACGCCGTCGAGCAAATGATTCTCGATGTAATGAAAGACGTCAGCGAAAACGGCGTGCCCTACGATCAAGTCTCCGCCTCCCTGCACCAGCTGGAATTACAGCAGCGCGAAATTGGCGGTGACAGCTACCCTTACGGCCTGCAGTTGATTCTGACTTCGCTGACCAGCGCAACTCACCGCGGCGACCCGATTGCCCTGCTCAATCTGGACCCGGTTTTGAACAAATTGCGTGACAACATCAAGGATCCGGAATTTATCAAAGGCCTGGCGCGCGATCTGCTGCTTGAAAACCGCCACCGCGTGCGCCTGACCATGCGCCCTGACCAGCAGCTGGCAGAGCTTAAAGACGCAGCCGAGGCAACACGCCTTGCAGCAATTAAAAATGAGCTGAGCGACGAAGATAAACAGCGTATCGTTGAACGCGCTGCTGCTCTCACCGCTCGCCAACAGCAGAAAGATGACGAATCCATTCTGCCGAAAGTGGGACGTGAAGATATTCCTCACGAAATGGCTTACATTGCCGCCACCGAAAAGAATGACCTGCAAACCAGCTACGCGGCTGGCACCAATGGTTTGGTCTACCAGCAAATTATCATGCCACTGCCGAACCTGAGCGACGACGAGCTGGATCTGTTGCCGGTGTACGCCAACTGCCTGACTGAACTGGGTTGCGGCGAACTGGACTATCTGCAAAACCAGATGCGCCAGTCACAACTGTGCGGAGCCATCAATGCATACGCCACTGCCCGCAGCACCCCGGACAATGTGCAACAACTGAGTGGCTACCTGACCTTGAGCGCCAAAGGCCTTGGTAGCAACCAGCAAGCAATGACCGAACTGATGCACGACACCCTGAACAACGTACGCTTTGATGAGCTGTCGCGTATTCGCGAGCTGGTCTCCCAAAGCCGCGCCCGTCGTGAAATGGGCGTTACCGGTAGCGGCCACCAACTGGCTATGACGGCAGCGGCAAGCGGCGTAGGTCCCGGCGCACTACTTGCTCACCGCTGGGGTGGCTTGAAAGGTATTCAGCTGATCAAACAACTGGATAACGCTATCAAGGATAAAGCCGAACTGGAAAAGCTGTCTGAAAAACTCAAAGGTATTCACCAGAAAGTTCTCGCCGCACCTCGCAAGTTATTGCTGGTCGCAGACGAAGACAAACTGGCCGATTACCAGCAATCCTTCGCTAAAATCGCCGGCAGTAACTCTGCAGACAGTTTCGATAACTTCTCCCGCCTGCCAGTCAACGAGAAGCGCCATCAGTGCTGGACCACCAGTACCCAGGTGAATTTCTGCGCCAAGGCCTATCCGACTGTACCAATGGATCACCCGGATTCTGCCGCACTGACCGTGTTGGGTGGATTCCTGCGCAACGGTTATCTGCACCGTACCATTCGCGAGCAGGGCGGCGCCTATGGCGGCGGTGCCGGCCAGGACAACCACATTGGTGCCTTCCGTTTCTTCTCTTACCGCGACCCGCGCATTGAAGGTACCTTGGCAGATTTCGATGCCGCTCTTGAGTGGCTGCACACTGAAGCGCACGAAGAGAGCCGACTGGAAGAAGCAGTACTGGGCGTTATATCAAGTATCGATAAACCTGGCTCCCCTGCCGGCGAGGCCAAGCAGACTTATCACGCTGAGCTTTATGGTCGCACTCGTGAAAAACGCGAGAAATTCCGCAACAGGGTGCTGGAAGTAACCATCGATGATCTCAAGCGCGTGGCAAAAACGTATCTGACCGAAGATAAAGCCAGCATTGCGATTATCACCAATCCCGATAAAGCGGCGAAGCTGGATGAGTTGAAGCTGGAGCGAATTGCGCTGTAGTTAATTGAGTCATCCCGCATTGCGCTTCGCTTCATACAGGTTACGGAAACTGTCATCCTGAGCGCAGCGAAGGATCTCAAAACCTCTGACTATGAGATCCTTCGCTGCGCTCAGGATGACAGAATCAAGAAGCTTGTTAAGGTCGTCATCCCCGCGCAGGCGGGGATCCATTGTGAATAGATACACCAAATCACATGGATTCCCGCCTGCGCGAGAATGACAAGTTATCTGTTATAAGCAATATAGAGGCATGATGGACACAACCATTATCACACCAAGATTTTCTGAAACAGACATCTTGGGTCATATCAGCAATACCACCCTGCCCGTCTGGTTCGAAACGGGTCGAGATGGCTTTTTTCGCCGCGTACACCCGGCGATGACCACGCATGATTGGCCACTGATTCTGGCGCGCATTGAGCTGGATTTGAAAGCGCAAATTCATCTTGGAAATGATGTCATTATCAGGACCGGACTGGAAAAAATCGGTAACAGCTCCGTGGTTGTATACCAGGAGGCCTGGCAGAACGATATTCTGGCAGCCTGCGCGAAAACCGTAATGGTCTATTTTGATTATCAGGAACAGTGCTCCAAGCCTCTGCCAAGTGAAGTACGCGAGCGTTTGGCCGAGATGCTGATAGAACCAAATTGAATTTACTGTCATCCTGAGCCGTCGGCGAAGAATCTCCGCTTCCTCAACATGAGATCCTTCAATCGCTACACGATTTCAGGATGACAATTAACCAAGACAGACACCATGAGCGACTTAACTACCGACAAAGTATTTGCCAGCCCGCTGGCTGAAATCGCCGGATTTAAATTTGACGATCGTGTAGCTGCTGTATTTCCCGACATGATCAAACGTTCTGTGCCTGGGTATGAATCCATTATCGGAATGATCGGAACCCTGGCAGAACGCTACGTGCAACCCGGCACCCAATGTTTCGACCTCGGTAGCTCGCTGGGTGCCGCCACACTGGCAATGCGTCACCATATCAAGCACCCGGACTGCAAAATTATTGCCGTTGATAATTCCCAGGCCATGCTGGATCGCAGTCAGGCCATTATTAATGCCGATAGCAGCACTATTCCGGTGGAATTAACCCTGGGTAACATTCAGGACATCGACATCTCCAATGCCTCTATGGTGGTACTGAATTTCACGTTGCAATTTATTCCGTTGAGCGATCGCAAGATGATATTGAAAAATATCTGCGACGGCTTAAAGCCAGGCGGTGTTCTGGTGCTGTCAGAAAAAGTGGTATTCGACGACGAACCCCACGATGAGCTGATGATTGATTTGCACCACGCCTTCAAAAAAGCCAATGGCTACAGTGACCTGGAAGTAAGCCAAAAGCGTACTGCGCTGGAAAATGTATTGATTCCGGAAACACTGCAAAATCATCGTGATCGATTGAAAAAGGTCGGTTTTTCCAGTGTTGATGTGTGGTTCCAGTGTTTTAATTTTGCCTCGATGATTGCGATTAAGTAACCCTTTTTGTCATCGCGAACACAGTGAAGCGATCCAGCGTCTTTTGCGTAAGTCACTGGATTGCCGCGGTCGCTTTGCTCCCTCGCAATGACGAATAACCTAGATTAAATAAATGATCAATTTTTCTCCACTCATTAACGCCATCGCCAAAAGTAAACTGAAACGCTGGGCCGAACTTCTTCCCGAGCAAATAGAACAGGGATTAAGTGAAGCTCGCTGGGGCGACCTGCCGGATTGGCAAGCGGTGTTAAAACAGTTACCGGATTTAACACCCAGCCAAGTGGAACTGCTGGATAAAGTTGCTATTGGCACAGCGGAAGATTGTGACGAAAGCACTCGCGAACAGCTAAGCGAAATACTCAAAGGTTTGCACCCCTGGCGTAAGGGGCCATTCGACCTGTTTGGTATTCATATCGATACCGAATGGCGCAGCGACTGGAAATGGGATCGCGTATTGCCTCACCTGTCGCCTTTAACCAATCGCCTGATACTGGATGTAGGCTGTGGTAACGGCTATCACTGCCTGCGCATGATGGGCGAAGGTGCACATCGCGTAATTGGCATCGACCCATCTCCACGCTTTGTACACCAGTTCTACACCATGAAGCACTTTATCAATAAAGCTCAGAATAAAGAGCTGGCCTGTGATGTTTTACCGGTGGGTATTGAACAGGTACCGGCAAATCTGCGCGCCTTTGACACGGTATTCTCCATGGGAGTTTTCTACCATCGACGCTCACCAATGGATCACCTGCGCGAATTGAAAGACTGTTTGCGCCAAGGCGGAGAACTGGTTCTGGAAACCCTGATTGTCGAAGGGCCGGAAGGCTATGTGCTGGTACCGGAAGGACGTTACGCGAAAATGCCAAATGTCTGGTATCTGCCCTCTTCCGCGACCATGCTGAGCTGGATGCGCAAGTGCGGGTTTAAAAACCCACGCGTGGTGGATGAATGTAAAACCACTCTTGATGAGCAGCGCGCTACCGAGTGGATGACCTTTGAATCGCTGCCGGATTTTCTTGACCCGAATGATGACAGCAAAACAGTAGAAGGACATCCAGCTCCAGTTAGAGCGGTGTTTGTAGCAGAAGCGCCTTAACTGACATTCTGAGCATTATTTTTTGTCATTCTGAGTATTATTTTTTGTCATTCTGAGTATTATTTTTTGTCATTCTGAGTATTATTTTTTGTCATTCTGAGCAAAGCGAAGAATCTCAAACTAGATCGAAGTACGAGATTAGCGCTGGGCGCCAAAGGCGACAATCCCGATGCACATAAGTCCTCAGGTCCTTCACTCCGTTCAGGATGACACTATGCATGTAGGTGCATCGTCATTGTCATTCTGAGCAAAGCGAAGAATCTCGTAGTAGCATCAATCCAGAGACCCTTCGCTTCGCGAAGAATGACAGAAAAATCAGTCGTCCAGAACCACAACCGGCGTGGTCAAACCAAACTCCTCATGCACCTGCTGGCACCAGCGGTTGAGGCGGTCAGCAGTCAACTCTTCCTGCTGGTCTTCATCCAGTGCAAGGCCTACAAATTTAGCTTCACCGGGAATTTCAGCCTTGGAAGCTTCAAATTCATAACCCTCGGTAGGCCAGTGCCCTACCACCTTGTCACAACTCTTGATGACCACATCGTGCAACATACCCATGGCATCCAGGAAAAAGTCGCCGTAGCCAAACTGGTCACCCAGCCCGACAAAGGCCACGGTTTTACCTGAAAAGTCGATCTCTTCCAGATCGCCCCAAAAATCTTCCCAGTCAGACTGAATCTGGCCAAAGTCCCAGGTTGGTATGCCCAGAATCAGCTTGTCGTAGTCGAGGAACTCCAGCTGGGTTACTTCACCAATGTCGTGAATATCTACCACATCTTCACCGAGCCTGGCAGCAATTCGCTGCGCCACACCTTCGGTATTCCCCTCGTCACTGCCAAAGAACAGGCCAATCTTTTCCACGTGCTGCGATCCTGATATTCGTTATAAAGGAGGGAATTTTCCCAGTTCGCCCAAGCAGGTGCAACCGCCGATATTGCTACCCACAAATAAAAACGCCAGCCCCTTTCGAGACTGGCGTTTTAAAAGAGCTATAAAGAAGTGTTATTACTTCTCCAGTGCCTCAGCCGGAGCAACAAACTCCATGCCGTGTGCAGTAGCAACTGCATCGTAAGTGATCATGCCTTTGTGAACGTTCAGGCCGTTCAGCAGGTGCACGTCTTTCAGCATGGCAGCCTTGGCACCCATGTTAGCCAGAGAGATGGCGTAAGGCAGGGTTACGTTGTTCAGTGCCATGGTAGAAGTACGGGCAACACCACCTGGCATGTTAGCCACACAGTAGTGAACTACACCGTCAACCACGTAGGTTGGATCCTGGTGAGTAGTTGCCTTGGAAGTTTCGAAGCAACCGCCCTGGTCGATAGCAACGTCAACCACAACAGCGCCGTCTTTCATGCGAGAAATCTGGTCGCGGGTCAGCAGACGCGGGGCAGCAGCACCCGGGATCAGAACAGCACCAACTACCAGGTCTGCTTCCAGAGCGTATTGCTCAATAGCAGCAGCGGTAGAGTAAACGCACTTAACCTTACCTTCGAACTCTTTGTCCAGTTCACGCAGACGCGGAACAGAACGGTCCAGAATAGTAACGTCTGCACCCATACCCAGAGCCATGGTTGCCGCGTTGGCACCAACCACACCACCACCAATAACCAGTACTTTAGCCGGAGCAACGCCAGGTACACCACCCAGCAGTACACCTTGGCCACCCTGTGCTTTTTCTAGGTGGTGAGCACCAGCCTGGATAGACATACGGCCAGCTACTTCTGACATCGGCGCCAACAGCGGCAGAGTGCCAGCGTTGTCGGTAACGGTTTCGTAAGCAATACAGGTAGCACCAGACTTAACCAGCAGCTCAGTCTGACGCAGATCCGGAGCCAAGTGCAGGTAAGTGAACAGAACCTGACCTTCGCGCAGCATTTCACACTCGTTCGGCTGCGGCTCTTTAACCTTAACGATCATCTCGGCACGTTCGAAGATCTCTTGCGGAGTAGCAACGATCTCGGCGCCAGCAGCTTCGTACTGGTCATTGTCAAAACCGATGGCAGCGCCACCGTTGTTTTCTACCATTACCTGGTGACCATTGCGGATCAGCTCTTTAACAGAGTCCGGGGTCAAACCGATGCGGTATTCGTGGTTTTTGATTTCCTTTGGTACACCAATCAGCATGAGATAGCTCCTGAATCCTGGATATTGGGACTTATATATATCGTTCTATATATGGTTGTCTGGACTTTGCCTGACTACAGCTCAGGCAGTTCTTCAGATGGTGGCCATTATATGGATTGGCCACAAAATTGTTTGATTAATTACCGACTTTATCCGAAAATTTTCCTGTTTAAACAAATTATTCAAGAAATTTTATGCAGAAGCGCGCCAAAGAACTCAGCAAAATAGACCGTAACATACTGAAATTGTTACAAAAAGACGGCCGAATGAGCTACACCGAGCTCTCTAAGCATGTAGGCCTCTCTGTCACTCCCTGTATAGATAGAATCAAGCGACTTGAGAAGGAAGGTGTCATCAACGGCTATACCGCCCTGATCAATCCCGAGTTCCTGGACGCAGCACTGGTGGTATTTGTTCAGATCCGCCTGCAACGTACCTCTCAGGAAAAGTTTGAAGCATTCCGTGAAGCTGCCGTTTCATTGCCTGAGGTTCAGGAGTGCTATCTGGTTACCGGCAATTTCGACTACCTGATCAAAGCTCGCGTCGCCGACATGTCAGCATATCGTAAGTTTCTTGGGGAAACCTTGTTACAACTTCCGGGGGTGCAGGAGTCTACCAGTTACGTGGTAATGGAACAGCTTAAAGAGACCCTGGAGATCCCGGTGCAAAAACCCTGAAGAGCCCAAAAACCTCTTCACCCCCCAAAACTGTATAAAACTTCAACAACTTGATTCATAGGAAGATTTTTTTCATTTTTTTATCAAAACAGGGTTGACTCATACAGGTCGCATCCCTATAGTACGCGACCTCAACGACGCATCCGTAGCTCAGCTGGATAGAGTACTCGGCTACGAACCGAGCGGTCGGAGGTTCGAATCCTCCCGGATGCGCCATATACAAAACCCGGTCAGAAATGACCGGGTTTTTTTATGCGCAGGAGTGGAGGTGAGAACCTCCCCAGGTTCGACAAATTCCGAAAGGAATTTGAACCAAGCAGCCAACGGCTGCGCAGCCCCATAGGGGGCAAAACAGCCCACAGGCTGTTTTGAGTTAATCCTCCCGGATGCGCCATATACAAAACCCGGTCAGAAATGACCGGTTTTTTTTATGCGTCAGACGAAGCCCGCAAGGCCAGAAAATCCCATAGTATTTTTGATCAACCCTTCCGATATAAACACGACAACAACAACAGATCCTTCGCTACGCTCAGGATGACAAATTATGCTCGTCATCCCCGCGCAGGCGGGGATCCATCGTGAAAAATTCTCGGTATTTATGGGTTCCCGCCTGAGCGGGGATAACGAAGCAAGAAAATATTAAAAGATGTAGGGTGCGCCATGCGCACCACATGCAAAAGGTGCGCACGGCGCACCCTACATAAATACAGGGATCCTTCGCTACGCTCAGGATGACAAATTATGCTCGTCATCCCCGCGCAGGCGGGAATCCATCGTGAAAAATTCTCGGTAATTGTGGGCTCCCGCCTGCGCTTGGGATGACTAAAAAAGAAAATATTAAAAGATGTAGGGTGCGCCATGCGCACCACATGCAAAAGGTGCGCATGGCGCACCCTACATAAATACAGGGATCCTTCGCTACGCTCAGGATGACAAATTATGCTCGTCATCCCCGCGCAGGCGGGGATCCATCGTGAAAAATTCTCGGTAATTGTGGGTTCCCGCCTGAGCAGGGATAACGAAGCAAGGAAATATTAAAAAATGTAGGGTGCGCCATGCGCACCACATGCAAAAGGTGCGCACGGCGCACCCTACATAAATACAGGGATCCTTCGCTACGCTCAGGATGACAAATTATGCTCGTCATCCCCGCGCAGGCGGGGATCCATCGTGAAAAATTCTCGGTGATTGTGGGTTCCCGCCTGAGCAGGGATAACGAGTAAAGAAATATTAAAAGATGTAGGGTGCGCCATGCGCACCACATGCAAAAGGTGCGCACGGCGCACCCTACATAAATACAGGGATCCTTCGCTACGCTCAGGATGACAAAATATACTCGTAATCCCCGCGCAGGCGGGGATCCATCGTGAAAAATTCTCGGTGATTGTGGGTTCCCGCCTGAGCAGGGATAACGAGTAAAGAAATATTAAAAGATGTAGGGTGCGCCATGCGCACCACATGCAAAAGGTGCGCACGGCGCACCCTACATAAATACAGGGATCCTTCGCTACGCTCAGGATGACAAATTATGCTCGTCATCCCCGCGCAGGCGGGGATCCATCGTGAAAAATTCTCGGTATTTATGGGTTCCCGCCTGAGCGGGGATAACGAAGCAAGAAAATATTAAAAGATGTAGGGTGCGCCGTGCGCACCAAATGCAGAACGGTGCGCACGGCGCACCCTACAAAAACCCATAAAAAAACCGTGACACAACTGTGCCACGGTTCTCGCACTCACCTTACCGCTTTTAAAACTACATCGACATCATCATTGCTGGCGCCATTTGCACTTTCTCTTCCAGCAGCTCCGCCAACTTCTCATCCAGCGCATAGCCACGCAGATTTTTGGCAACAATCTTGCCAGTCGCTGCTTCAACCAAATAGTTTGCCGGTACACCTGCAACACCGTACAGTTCGGCAACAGGACTGTCCCAGCCTACGAGGTCGCTGGTATTTACCCACGAAAGCTGCTCTTCTTCTGAAGCCTGTGCCCAGGCATCACGATCGTCATCCAGTGAAAACGCAAAAATTTCAAAACCTTTTCCATGGAATTTTTCATAGGCTTTTTTCATGTGTGGAATTTCTTCACGGCAAGGACCGCACCAGGAAGCCCAGAATTCCACCAGAACGTATTTATTCTTTTTACGGACGTCGATCAATTTGAGTGTCTCACCATTCAGACTCTCACCCTCGAAATCCAGAATACTGGTACCTACCGCAATGGCGCTTGCCTTATCTGTCTTCAGTTTGCGAGCTTCTGCACTGGCAATGGATTCAGAAAGCCACTCATTCTCGGGATATACCTTTGCGAGTTCATACATTTTCTCCAATACCCAAGACCCACCACCATAGCGCAGCATCTGGATTGCCAGCAGGCTCGCCATCGGGTCATTGTGATTCAGGGCAACTTCTTTCAATCCCTCATTTTCAAGATTGATGGTTGCCATCTGGCCCTCACCAATTGCCTGACTCACTGCCTTAAGCTCTTCCTCGGAGAGTGTTTTATCACTGGAAGCCTTCAGGGCAGCCTGAAATTCATCCATTGCCTTGTTATAGGTCTCACTGTTTTTCCAGGAACCCATCACAATGTCGTTGTAGTGACCAGTGGCAGAGGTGTGATCTCTGGTTGTGTAAGTGACATGGACATCACCTGGCTCCAGGATAAATTGCTGCCCCTTAATCGGAGCCCACTTTTCACCATTAGGACCAACGCCGTTCTTTACATAAACAAAAACTCGCTGAGCCTGATCCACTTCCCCTTCTACACGGAACTTACCATCTGCCAACTCCGCTGAAGCAACCACCACTGGCTGATCATCTTTATATCCGCTAAAAATAACCACCTCTCCACCGACATACATTTCAGAGAAATCACCGGTAAGAACATAGGCGTTAGGGTTCTGCACAGCACAACCAACGATGGCGACCAGAAGTCCCATCAATATTGCCACTGCCGTAACGACTGACTTTTTCAAAACACTCCACTCCTGAAAATTATTTAACTCATTATTCACTGCGCCAGCAATCAAGCTGGCTCATTGTGATAAACGAATCAGAAGCGAATTTTGGGAATTAACAGCCAGATTATGCGGATAGCTCTTTACAGAGAGCCCTAAAACGCCTTTTCAACCCCCATAAAGAACAGTCGCCCTCTAGGGTCGGCAACATTCAAGTTCAGGCCATCCAATTCTTCCGGGATATCATCCGAACTTCCAGCAAACTGCAAATCACTGAATTGATTACCGATATTATTGACCCCTACCAAAACCCTCACATCCTTAAACCAGGCCGGTGTCTCCCAAAGGCTACCTTCAGAAAAGTCATACGACAGAGTCACGTCGATTATCCTTGGTGTTTCACTCTCAAGCATTCCTCCAATAACGTTCCGGGATTTTAAGTTACTCGAAAAGTTGGCATCCCAGTCCATCGACAAACCGCGATAATTCCACCCCAAACGCAGATTAGCCCGATAGCGCGGGATCATTTCAAAAACACTGGTATCTTTCTCGCCAATGAGACTCTCAACAGGATCTCCAGGCTTGGTCAACACATCAAATTTATCGGTATAGGCGATATTCAGGCCAGCAATAAAATTACCGTAGTCAGACTCCAACTGGTAGCGCAGTAGAAAGTCCACCCCACTTACATCCACAGTCGCTAAATTGATAAACCGACTGTCTACTTCCCAACGGCCTTCACCATTATTGAAATCCGGATCGTAATGAATTCGATCCGGAAACTGCACATCATCCACGCCCAGGGTAATAAAGGTCGAGGGAAACGGAATAATGCGTCGGTTATATTCAGTCTGATGCCAGGTTGCGGCCAGTAACAAACCCGGCACCATATCTGGCAGCCACTCCAGCCCCACACTCAGTGTATCCGCTTCTTCCGGCTGTAAATCCGGGTTACCACCTCGGGTATAAAGCGCGGGTTCAAACGTAATACTGAGTGGATCCTGTCGAAGCACGGCAATGAATCCATCTTCCTGGCGCGGCTCCAATAATGCTTGCGATTGGGTAGGCGCAAGGAAAGCGGTACTTCTATAGGCTCGGGCGCGAACCTGGGAATTTGGGCTCCATACCATGCCAAACTGCCAGGTTACTTCACTGCCAACCGTACTGTAGGAGTCATAGCGTGCGGAAGCAGACACATCCAGCTGCGCTATGCCCGGCACACTATTGTCATCACCAATTATGGGAACCAATGCCTCGGTAAACAGGGATGTCACCTGTCGGGAAACTGAGGCGTCATAGGCACCAACCACAGGAGAATCGAACGGGGAGCTGATACCCCTGAAAATCTGCTTATTGGCAGAGCGTAACTGTTCATCGCGCCACCCCCCGCCCATGACCAGCTGAACATCTCCACCGGGAGCCCCTCCCAAATACCCGCGAACATAACCCTCAACATCGAACTCGGTATTCACTGAGGTGGCCTCTTCATCAGGAAGTCGAATGGCATCCAGAACCTCCGGGAAATTACCGCTGCCCACCGGGTCACCATAAGGATTAAAAGCCAGGTCCGGATCGCTTTCAGCCAGCCGGCGCCTTAACTCGGCCAAGTCCAGGTTGTTATAAAAGCCCGAATCAAGCGATGTTCGATTTACAAGGGTATACACCTGCCAATCCCACAGCTCACCAACCCCAAAATTACTGAACTGGCCACTAAAACCTGCAGAAAAACGCAGGCGACGAGAGTCTGTATCACTCCCCTGCACACCCACTACAGGAAGCAATCCGGTTACACCATGCGCCACACCGAAAGGGTTGTATGGATTCTGGCTGGATACTGTTCCGGAAAAACTGGAGACGCCACTATTGGCTTTGGTTTGTTGGGCGCTGTAGTACAGGTGGGAAAAGAACTCCACACCCTCGTTGTTCACCTCCTGGCGCAAAGTACCACCCAGGGTATATCTTGATATCTCTGATATCAGACTGACGCCCAACTGAGGCGACTCATTCAGGGTTGTTGAGAAGGTAGTAAAATCACTGAGTTGCAGCTGGGTCCCGTCCTGCCCGGAAGGTACCGAAGCCTGGAATACCGGTATGCCTCCGGCAGGTGGAGACCCGGTATTGGGCACCAATGTATCACCCACGCGGTAAAAAAGAGGCTCCCCAAGGGTGCTATTTGACAGATTAGCTGGCGAGTTAGCCGAACGACTGGTGGTTAACCGCCCCTCCCGCTCACCACCGTCCAACTCGGTGGTTTGGTAGTACTCAAAGTTGGCGCTTAGCTGTCCACTCTCCCAGCTAAGCCCCCCGTCAATATCAGCCAACAACTCTTCAAACCCGCCCTGCCATGGACGCCCATATCGAATGGCAGCATTGGCACCTTCATAATCTTCGCGAAGAACTATATTGACCACCCCACCCACAGCATCCGAACCATAGATGGAAGAGGCACCATCCAGTAACACTTCAATGCGCTCGACCGCGTGAAGTGGTATACCGGACACATCAGAGACTCCGCCCAGCAGCCCGGCTTTGCCAATTCGCATGCCATTAACAAGCACCAGTGTCGACTCATCCCCTAGCCCCCTGAGGTTAACGCTCGAGGCGGAGGTGACATTTTGGGCACTGTTAAAGTCACTGCCAAATGCCGCAGCGACCCCAGTAACACTATTGATATTTTGAGGAAGCTGCCTCAATACACGCTCGAGAGTTGCCTCACCGGTAGCCTGAATTTCCTCCTGGCCAAGCACAAGGATATGGGCAGCAAGTTGCTCGAAAGACTGTTCAAGGCGGGTGCCGGTTACCACTATCTCCTCTGGCTGAGGCCCCTGCTGTATGCGCATCATTTTGAAGCTTTGGCCCTTTCGGACAATCAGCGTACCGTCTTCCTTTATCGAATATACAAAACCGGATTCACCCAACAACGCATCAAGCGCCTCTGAAAGCGTATATTCTCCGGTTAGAGCTGGCGCCATGCTGCCTTCATCAATTCGAGCCCGCATTACCAACTGGACTGCTGCCTGCCGGGACAATTCGACTAGCGCCTTTTCCAGGGGTTGGGCAGCAACATTAAATGTAATTTTCTCAGACAAGTCCGAGGACAGGCTGTAATTGGCTGCACAGAGCAAGGCCATACCGAGCCCAACTGTTCTGCAGGTTTTCTGTATTTTTCGAAACATATAGTCCCTATCCCGAAACAGTCGCATCTGGACTACTGCTAACTATTATCTTGGAGCCTGCTGCTACATCCTATTCCCAAAATCGTCTCCTTATTCGTTTGTATTTACGAATGCCCTTGGAGAATTGTCATGATGCCAAAAGAGTCGATCGGTGACCATATCGTCATCCTCGGTGGAGGTACTGCCGGATGGATGGCGGCCAACCTGTTCGCACATGAATTTGGCGACACATCCAACATTACCCTGATTGAGTCCAGCAGTATAGGTACAGTAGGTGTTGGTGAGGGTTCAACACCTTATTTTGTTGAACTGTTTCGAAAGCTGAATATCCCAGAAAGCGAGTGGATGCCTGCCTGTAACGCAACCTATAAATGTGGCATCAGTTTTTACAACTGGTGTGAAGAGCCGGAGTACATACACTATTCCCACCCCTTTTTTTCACAGCATGACAGTTCAATCGGTCAACATTTTTTGCGTAACTGCCACTTACGGCGAGCTGGCATAGCCGCTGACGTTAATGCCAGAGATTTCTTCCTCTCATCGGAGCTGGCAAGAACGGGTAAAGCACCGCATACCAAAACCCCTTCAAATCTGAACCATGATTACTCATATCATTTTGATGCCGGGTTGTTGGGTAATTTTTTGAAAGAAAAGGCCATTGGTAAGGGCGTAAAGCATATTGTTGATACCGTTTCGGAGGTTACCCGAAAAGAGTGCGGAGATATCGAAGCCCTGATTACCTCAACCCATGGGGCTATTGCAGGAGACCTGTTTATTGACTGTTCGGGATTCTCCGGACTGCTGATAAATAAAGTTTTAAATGTCCCTTTCCTGCCATTTGATGACTGCCTGTTTAATGACAGTGCCATCGCTATTCCCACTCCTATAGAAGCTAATAAGCTGCCTTCGGAAACTACTGCCACTGCATTGAGCAATGGTTGGGCCTGGAAGATCCCTCTGACGAGCCGAAATGGAAATGGCTATGTCTACTCCTCGGCATTTACGTCAGCAGATCAAGCTGAGCAGGAGTTACGCAATCATTTGGGAGCAAGCTCAAAAGATGCACCAGCCAGGCACCTGAAGATGCGCATAGGCAGGGTTGAAGCACCCTGGAACCATAACTGCATTGCTATTGGGCTCGCACAAGGCTTTGTCGAGCCTTTAGAGGCTACAGCAATTTCTTTTACCCTGTTTTCACTCAATCTCTTTATCGACAAGCTGCAAAAATCCGGACTGTCGATCGAAACACAAAAAGCTTACAACGAAGATATAAATCGTTCTTTTGATGGAGTAAGAGATTACATTGCGCTTCACTACAAGCTTAATACGCGTAGTGACTCTGATTACTGGAAAGCCAACAGAGAAAGCTCAAATACCTCTGATACACTTAACAGTATTCTGGCTGCCTGGGACGACTCCAACTCCAATTTTGACTACATCCTTCAACAGCTGACAAATAACCTGATCTTCCCTCGTACATCCTGGTATTGCCTGCTGGCAGGTAAAGGTCGGTTTAATCACAAATCGACTTTATCAAACCAGATCACCCTGAAAGCAGACCAGGCTCGATTAATTTGCCAGAAACTGGCTGAACAATTTCATGATCAGCGTGAGTACCTGAGCCAACTGAGCCAGGAAAAGTAAGCCCCATTGTCCTGATAAGGAAACGCGTAATCCGGGAGGTCATTTACTGACATCTACATATCCCGGATTTCGCTTCGCGACATCCGGGCTACTCTAGTATTTTTTTCCAAACACAAAAAAGGCCACCCTGCAAAGAGTGGCCAAAGAGGTAGGTATTAGCAGGTTGTTTAAAAACTATCTGCGTTTCCACTACGGCGTTAAAAACGTTTTACAACAACCTTTTAGTCCAGCAATTCTTTTAATTTTTCATCCAGCTTATGACCGCGCAGGTTTCGGGCAATCACTTCGCCTGTTTCACCATCAACCAGGTAATTGGCAGGAACTCCCATTACCTCATACAGCTTTTTGGGTTCACTTTCGCTGCCGTGTCCGGTATCGATCCAAGGCAGGTTTTCTTCACCAGAGGCTGTTTCCCAAGCGTCTTTATCATCATCAATGGTGAATGAGAAAATCTCAAAACCTTTATCGTGATACTTCTCATAGGCTTTTTTCATGTGAGGAATCTCTGCGCGGCAAGGACCACACCATGAAGCCCAGAACTCCAACAACACATATTTATTCTTGCTGCGAACATCTTTCAGGGAAATAACTTTTCCTTCCAGGGTTTCAGCATCGAAGTCTTTGATGCCACTGCCAATACGACCAATTTGATCGTTCTTGGCGCGCTTGGCGTAATAGGCTTCCTGACTGGCAATGTACTCATTAACCCACTTGTCTTCAGGGGCCATTTCGCGAATGGTATATGCCGCATCAAGCATCCAGCGCCCACCCAACCAAGCAGTCTGGATGGCAAGTTTACGAGCCAAAACATCCGGATGAGTCGTAGCTACCTTGTTACGACCTTCAGCTTCCAGGTCAAACATTTTGCTTTGCGCTTCCGAAGCCTTATCCAGACGAGTACGCTTCTCTTCTTCGGTCTCACCAGCAACTTCAGTGTACAGGCGCTTCATCTCAGCCGCTGCCGCTTTGTATTCCTCTGACATTCTCCAGGAGTTATACACTGCGTCATTGTATTTACCGCCGCTTACTGCAAATTTGCTAAAGCCAGCATTATATGGAGCCATAGTCAGCTCACCTGGCTCCAGAATAAAGCCCTGACCTTTTGTTGGCGCTCTTTTGCTGCCGTCCTCACCTACGGCATCAAGCACATAGAAGTAGACCTGTTGCACATTGTCCACTTCACCCTCAATGCGAAACTTGCCATCTACCAGCTTGCCTTCAGCCAGAATATTAAGATTGTCCCTCATGGACTGGCTGCCACTGGATGCCGAACTCATCGACATGGAACTGCCCATAGTCATGGCTGCCGCTGGTTTAGCTGCGCTCTTACCATCAGCTTCTTTTTTGCTCTTCTTTTTTTCCGGTGACCAAATCACCATATCACCGCTTTTATATACAGATGACATATCACCGGTAATAACAAATTTTTCACCTGCTTCAGCATTCACTGCCACAATGCCAATCAGGCATGACAGGATTGTTGTTTTCAGTTTTTTCATAGCTAACTACTCCTAAATTTCAGGGCGAATCGATAAATAGGAGTTCGCCCCGCTCTCTCCTAAAAATGGCCAGCATTGCTAATGCAATACTGGCCAAATAAACATCAAAAATTAAAACTCTTTTTTCAGTGTCAGGTTAAACACACGACCCCGACCAATAGCTGTCTGGGCGTTGGCACTTCTAACTTCAGTTGTGCCAGAGTCAACATCAAAGACTTCGGTTTCACTGAACTGATTTGTCAGGTTCTGGATACCAAGAACTACCTTCGCACCTGACATCCAGTCTGGTGTATTGAACATGTCACCTTGATCAACATCGTAACCAATAGTCATGTTCAAAAGCTCTGGCGCTCTGGTTGTGGTAATAAAGTTAGGTTCATCTCCAAGCATGGAAATTTGCTTGGTATCACTGGTACGACTCAGGTCCAGAGAAGTGTTAAACCCATGATAAGACCAGGTGAACTGGATATTGCTCTTGTACTTGGGAACGACCTGGAAGGTTGATTCAGTACTGGCACCCACAACATCAAGCGCCTGATCACCAACGTCTCTTTTCATTTCGTGACGAGTCACGTGAGACAAACCAGCATCCAGGTAAAAATCACCCATGCCGTTGCTCCAGTTGTATCGCAACTTGTAGTCAACACCTTCATGCTCAACCGATGCAGCATTAATATAACGAGTATCCATCAGATACGTGCCATCCGGCTGCTTAACGATATCACTTGGGAGATTATCCAGATCAACAATCGCACCATTACTGTTCAACACGGTAATCATATTGATGTAATCAGTCTGGTGGTGCGTAGCTGTGAGCGTTAATCCCGGCAAGAAATCAGGAGTTAACTCAAGGCCGATACTGCGAGAGTCTGATGTCTGGTTTTCCAGAGACGGGTTGCCACCTGCGATGGCATCCACACTTTGAAAACTCAAGCTGCCATCTGGATTTTCAATAAATACGAAGGCAAAACCAATATCAGCATCCGGGTTGGTCAGACGAATCAGCTGGTTTAATTGCGGTGCAACGAAGGCCTGCTGAGTATTTACTTTGACTCGAACCTGATCATTCAGGGTCCAGATCAAACCAGCACCCCAGGTACTGTCACCACCAGGATCTTTCAGCTCATTGAACGGATCATTAGTCAGGTCAACATCTTCTCCACTGATGGTGTAGTCACGATCCGCTTTAGTGTTGTAGTACTCGTCATAACGACCACTAATTGACAAATCAAGGGATTGAACTGCAGTGATTCCCATGTCCTCGCCAATTAATGGCACCAGACCTTCAACAAATGCAGAGCGAACATCCCGCCCTACTTCAGCACTGTATGGGTCACGACCAATCGGGCCACTGATATCAACCTGGAATTCAGAAGCGGAAGTCAGCTGCTTACGCTGCCACTCAAAACCTGTCGCAACAGTTACCGGACCGGCTGGCAGGTTGAAAAGGGAACCGCGCAAATTACCGGTCACAATAGAGAGTTCATTGCTATTGCTGGCAAATTCCGGAGGCAGCATATAGCCGCTGAGGTTGCTAAATGGATTAATTGGATCGGCAGGCGCACAACTGTAGTAGTCGCGTCCCCAAACGTTCGCATTTGTCAGCGTACAGTCATCCCCGGGAGGCGCAGAACCTGCTGGAACATTCAGGGATTTAGGAGTAACGCCATCTGATGCGAATCCATTGGCCACCGTACCGGTATCCAAACGTGGGGCTATAGAGGCATCTGATTTACTTTTGTTGTAAGTTGTATCGACATTCCACGTCCAGTTCTGGCCAAGGTTGCCATTTAATCCCAGGTTAAAATTCCAGCGGTCTGACTCTGCTGTGCTGTAACTAATTGGCACATCTGGCAATAAAACCATGTAAGTGAAGTCGGCACCAAATGGGTTATAGGGGTTACCATCATCCACTCGATAAGAAACCGAAGGAACCCCACCACCAGAAACAGAATCCCTTTTCTCATAACTCAAAGCTGAAGACAGTGTAATTGTATCTGACAGGTCTTGAGTCAACGAGAATCCAAAGGTGTGGCTATCACGCTTCGGCAGCATTAAACGACCAGCATCAGCAGAGCCATTACCTGTCGCCGTATTATCAATTATGCCGTGATTAACAATATCATTGATATCGCTGTTATTATCAAAATCCACAGGGAAAGAGGCCGCTGATACTGCGGTATACATAGCTTGATCTATAGGATCCAGTGCATTCCACTCTGCAACAGTAATATTGTTACCGTTGGCAGTGTAAAACATTGCACCGTTGGCAAGACCCATGCCAATAAAGCCAGGCCTAGGTGGGTTGGCCGTATTTATGGTTCCCGGCTGATCAGAGAGTGCCAATTGGCTATCAGTTGCCTCTAAACCAGAATGTTTGTAGTACTGGTAATTTCCCTGGAAATTACCACTTTCCCAGCTCATGCCACCATTTACACTGAATTTATATTCATCGAAGCCACCATTACTTGGCATAGTGTAATCAAGAGCAGCTGTTACTCCCTGATAGTCCTTTTTAGTGATGATGTTGATAACACCACCTACTGCATCTGAACCATAAACTGCCGATGCACCATCCAGGACTACTTCGATGCGTTCAACACGTGACATAGGTATGCCACTGATATCAGTAACACCACCTAAAAAGCCATCACTACCTATACGACGACCATCCACCAAAATTAGTGTTGCATTGCTTCCTAACCCACGCAGGTTTGCAGTAGATGCGCCGGTCAGGTTTCTGCCACCATTAAGACTGGAACCAGCAAAATCCGAAGTGCCATTAATATTCTGGGGCAGACGTCTTAAAAAACGCTCCAAAGTGGTTTCACCACTGGCCTCGATATATGCCTCATCATAGATCTGCACCTGACCCGCCATTTCTGACGGATTGCGCGCTACCCGGCTACCGGTAACAACCAGTTCTTCAACCTCTTTTTGAACTTCTTCTTTCTTCTCAGTATCTTTCACGTCAGCAGCCATAACACCAGCACTTGCCACAACCAAAGTGGTGGCAGCAAGCTTCATGCTTGCCTGACGAATCGCGCGCTGTAACTTCAGACCAGCAAACGCATTAATATCTTTTGATTGTAAGTCGTGGTTCATTTGGAACCCCCCTCGTTGTTTACTTGAAGTTCGAACAGAATGTAAATTTCCTGTTCAACTCTTAAATACGAATGGGAGAAAGATTTTGGGAATTTTTTTTAAATTATTTTCTAATTTATTATTAGCGTGAAATAACCAGATATGCAGGCACTCCACGTGAAGATACCCAACACAATCAATAAAGTAGAGATCAGGAAACTGACAGAAGAATTACTGTCTTGAGGGAAGTGCCAGGGCTAAGGTTATTTAGCCCTGACCAAAATACGATTACCCAAACGGATAACCCTTACTGGAAAGACATCAGGAAGCGCAGAGATCGCACCCTCTATTCTGTCTTTATGAATGGTTCCGGTGTAGCGCAGCTCACCTGCTTCAGCATCCAGCTCCAGCTTCTGTTCTGAATAGCGGTTCAAGTCCGAGAAAACTTCTTTTAGCGGTGCATCAACATAAGAAAACAGCCCTTCTCGCCAACTGGCTACAGCATTGAGATCTACCTTGTAAACCTCACCCATATGGCCATCAGTGGTGATGGACAGACCCTCACCGGCAATCAATCTCGGTGGTGTGAACCCGTTATAATCGGCATCCGGTGTACTCACACTGGCTTGAACCATACCTTCCAACACGGTCAAGGTTGAGCCTTGAGCACTGAGACGCACATTATAGGCGGTACCCAGAGCCTGGTATTCACCCACACCGGTATCAACAATAAACGGCCTGTTGGGATCGCTGGCGACATTAAATAGCGCTTCTCCCCGCTTCAGGATAACTCGTCGTTCAGTATCGCTGTAGGCAAAACGCAACTCGGAATCAGCGCCCAACTCCAGATCAGTGCCATCAGGAAGCTCTACCTGCCGATGCTCGCCCTTAGGGGTGCTCATTCCAGCCACCATCTCAAGCTTGGAAGCCTCAATCGGATCTTTTTCGAAAGGGACAAATACCAGGGCTACGGTAGCGGCAAGGGCTACAGAGGAAACCATTGCAACTCGTGGGCCGGTAAACCACCCACGAAACCTCTCGATCCAGGAAGGTCCTTTCTCAATCGATGGTTTTTGCTGAGCGGCAGAATCAGAAACATTATCCATGCCAATGGCATCAAGCTCATCGGCCATTCCCCATAGCATGGACATTTTTTCGTACACGCGACGATGATCCGGATGGGCCTCCATCCAGGTTTTCCACTGTTCCATAGTCTCATCGGTCAAACTACCTTCACTGAAGCGCAACACCCACTCTGCGGCGGCCTCCTCAATGTGGTCTTCCCTGTTTGTCTCTGTAGTCGCTTTCATCATGATTCCAAGAAGCTGTAGTAACCCCGACAATTGCGGGACGAGCGCCATTATACGAAGATTTGCTCAAAACACGAACAGGCACCAATCCTGTCTACTTACCTCAGTAACGAAGATGGTGGGGATTTTGGGAATACTTTGATCACTTAACCCGGAACCATAGATAAAAATTGGTCACGATTGCCAAATTCGATGCTATTGAGCTAATCTAGCAGCACTTAAATAAGTTTACCAAACATGGCATCTGAAGAGCAGTTTGCGCAAATGCTCTCCTCTAATGAGGAGCATGGCGACAAAAATAAAGCCGCATACTACACGCGACTCTACACTCAGCATCGAGTGTGGATGCTTCGTCATGTCATGAAATTCGGTGTTTCCGAAGCCGACGCTGAGGAAGTTGTCCAGGAAGCATTTGTCCGCCTGCTCAAGCTGGACGAACCCAACACCCACAGTTACCTGCGCTCCTATCTTCAGAGAATCGCCAGCAACATCGCGATTGACCGCTTCCGCAGGAAGCAGAGAAGCCCGGAAGTGGAATCAACAGAGATTGAGAGCGACTCTTTTGCGTATGGCGCTACCCCTTCCCCCGAACAGACGGAATCCGGCAGGCAGATACTGAAGCTGTTAAATAATATTCTGCAGGAGCTACCTCCAAAGTGCCGAATAGCCTTTTATATGCACAAAGTACAGGGCCATAGCTACCCAGAAGTTGCCGAGCACCTGGGGATATCCGAGAGCATGGTACGCAAGTATGTGCTGAGAGCTTTGCGTTACAGCTATAGTGAACTCAAAGACCTGCTGTAGGCTCAGACACTCAGGCAATCAATTTCCAAATAAATAACAGACCATTCAAACCTACCAGTTTGGATGCCAGCGCAATCCATCAAAAGCAGGAAGGGTTCGATATGCCAACTTTATTAATAACCGGAGCAAACCGGGGAATCGGACTTGAGCTGACTCGCCAGTACCTTGAAGGAGGCTGGAATGTCTTGGCCTGCTGCCGTCAGCCTGACCAGGCTGATGAGCTCAAGCAACTCCAGTCAGACAACACCATGTTATCCATCCACTCCGTGGATGTGGGCAATGAACAAAGTATCAAACAACTGGCCGAGGAGCTCAAAGGCAAGTCGATTGATGTACTTCTGAATAATGCCGGCATTTATGGTGGCTCTGGAAATAAACTCGGTAGCATCACCAGTGATCAATGGCTGGAAGTATTCAAGGTAAATACCATTGGGCCACTGTTGATGGCACAGGTATTTTTAGACCAGGTTGCATCCAGCGATAAAAAAACCATCGCAACCATCAGCAGCAAGGTTGGCAGCATTGAAGACAATCAATCTGGCAGTAACTACATGTACCGATCATCTAAAACCGCTGTAAATCAGGCGATGAAGAGCCTGTCTATAGATGCATCAGGATTGGGCATCAAAGCCGTGGTATTGCATCCGGGTTGGGTACTGACTGATATGGGTGGACCAAATGCACTCATTAATACTCAACAGAGTGCCAGCGGCCTCAAAGCTGTTCTTGATAATTTGAAAATGGAACAGTCGGGTCAGTTCATCAATTACGACGGCAGTGAAATTCCCTGGTAGCCTGCAGGCTTTTCATTATAGGGTTCCCCTATTGAACACCGCCATAAAAAATTATGCCTCTCCCTTGCAGAAAGGAGAGGCATACGAAGACTCCAACTTATCTACTCGATTAGTCCAGCAGTTCAGCCAACTTATCGTGCAGTCGCTCTCCCCTCAACTGGGTCGCAACGATCTCCCCTTTCTCATTCAAAAGGTAATTTGAGGGTATGCCATTAACACCATACATTGTTGCCGCTGCATTCTCGAACCCTTTCAGGTCGGACACATGAATCCAGGGCATGCCATCTTCTTCAATCGCTTCCAACCAGGCTTCACGACTGTCATCCAATGATACTGCCAAAACATCAAAGCCCTTATCGTGATATTTTTCGTAAGCTGCCAATACATGTGGGTTTTCAGCTCGACAAGGGCCACACCAGGACGCCCAGAAATCGATAAACAGAAGTCTTCCCGGCTTGAGGAGGTTACTGGCCTTCACAAGCTTTCCATCAACATCTTTTTGAGTAAAATCTTTGAAGCTATTCCCTGCGGTTACTTCCGAAGCAAGCCTTTTACGCTCTATTTCCGCCCTGATCCGAGCAAAATAGTATTTACCTAACTGACTCTCCCTAACTTCTTTACCAAGACCATCAATTGATTTTTGCAGGTCACTCTCATTGGAAAAAGACTTCTTTCCACTAAGACTGGAAAAAGCCATCAATCCCAACAATTCATCAGACTTCTCATTGGACAATTTTTCAAGACGTGCAATTTCATCCTGGTCTACCTGCTCGTATTCAGCACGTAGAGCTTTATAACTCTCTTGATCCTCATCTGACCACTGCTCTTTAGGCGTTTCCCAATCGTAGTTCATATCGCCAATTTTATTGTTGATTTCTACACGACGATTATAGAACTCACCTTTAATCTCATCATTGAACAATTGGTAGGTTTCATTACTTTTAGAACCAGAAAACTCCAATATCTTTACGTGTGTCCACTTCTTATTTACAGACACCCCTGCCTCTGATGTCATACGGATCTTGGAATTATCAATCAAAAACTGCCCCCTGCATCTTATGGAGGGGTCATCAAAATGAAAGCTAACCATTGCAGGGGGATTCTCAACTTTACCATTGAAGATAAACTTCCCATCCACTATATCTGCCACCAGGAAATCTACAGGCTTACGGTCTTCCTTATAGAGCTTCATATAGATTTTTTGATTAGAAAGTCCGGAAATATCTCCCTCTACAACCATTTCTTGCCCAGTGGTTGAAGCATAAAGAAAGCCGCCTGCGCCAAGCAAAAGAGCGGCAACCAGAGCCGGAATTTTCATAGAAGACTTAAAAAACGCCATAACTACCTCGAAAACAGGAATTGAAATTAAAGATAAAAATGGGGGAGTTTTACCTCCCCCTAAAGAGTTAAAGATGGATGAATAAACTAGAAGTTAAACTCTTTGGTGACATCCATGTACATGACCCGACCACGGGTATCCACTCTGGAGCCATCATAGCCACGACCAGCATCAAAGAATGGGAATTTATTGTTCAGCAGGTTGCGAACACCCGCATTGATGCGAACACCCTTACCCATATCCCAGTAGCCGGTCAGATCCCAGGTAGACCAGTGTTCAACTGCCTCTGGCGGGTTGGGTGTAAATACCCAGGAACCATCGTATACCCACTGACCACCCGTTCTGTTTACATTGCTGTATCCACTAGAGTAGCGATAGTAAAGGTTGGCACCGTAACTGCCTTTATCCCAACCAAATCGTACGTTGTAGTTTACTTTGTCTGGCCCAAGGTCAGTCTCAATACGCTCTGTAACCGGGGTGTTCTCAAATGCCTGCTCTTCGTCAGTCAAGTTTACGGTTCCCGCCAATTCGGCTATGAAATAACCGTAATCGGTATCCATTTCATATCGAGCAGAGATATCAACATTCTCAACAAGCCTCAGGGCCAGGTTCACATTGACCTGTTTTACCTTGACCAGAACACCGTTTTCATCGCGGATAAACACATCCGGGAATGCATCTACATTATTTCGAATATAGGGATACCAAGGGCGCCCCAAACCAATTTTATCGGTCCAATCGATTTTAGTGTAAGTACTGGAAACAGTCAGGCCCGGTACAAAACTGGGTGACCATTCAATACCACCGCTGAGAGTAACCGAAGTTTCCGGTTTAATATTAGGGTTACCGCCACGGAAAAATGGTACCAACACATATTCGCCCGTTCTTGGATCAAGAACTTCTTCTTCTGTCCTCCAATCGGTCTCCCCTTCAAAAAGGGTTCTCAAGTCAGGTGCCCTGAAAGATTCTGACCAGGAAGCGCGCACTTTAACAGTATCGGTAGGCTCCCAGAGAACCCCAAATTTCGGACTGAAACGGCTGTAGCTTTTGTCTGTTTTTTCAGTTTCACTGTCAAAATAACCACTGTATTCATATTCGTCATATCGACCAGCAACTGTTAACAACAAAGAGTCTGCCCATGACTTACTGTTTTCACTGCTGATAAGCGGTATGGAGCTTTCAAAAAAGTAACCATACACTTCCTGTTTCCAGGTTGTCATATTGGCTTTATAAACGTTTTGACGAGTTTGATCGTCCGACAGATCTAATTCTTCCGGACGATACGTAGCACCCACTGCCAACTTGATATCACCACCCGCAATTTGCATCACACTACCATCAGCATGGACAGTGCCACGCAACATATCATTTCCGGAACTTCTGTAGGTGGTGTTAAACGCATATTGAGAAAAGTCGAATCCATCTTCATGGGCTAACTGATCACCAAAAGGGTTGAAGGCGGGAATGCGATTTCCTTCTTCATCCACCCCGGCAATAGCCTCCTCAGGAATAAGCGTTCCAGAGCTGCCTATGTCTGCTGTGGAGCGACTGGCGGCCACTTCACCACTCGCCTGCCAATCCCCCCACAAATCCACTTTCAACCCCGTGGTCAGGTTATAGGTCTTGTAGGTATTCCTGTAACTTGAATAATCGATAAGACCTGAGCTGATTTCATTCTGGTTTAGATAAAGAACTACCAGGTCTTCACCGGTATTATTGAACGGGTTTGTTGTTGGCACCCTTAGGTACATTGCAGACGCACCCTGAGTTGCAGCAGTGGCCGATTCAGAATATCCACCATCCATGAATAGGGAGACCCCCAGACCTAAATCCTGTTCAACATTGAAATTAAAACTGGTGGTTTCAGAGCTGACACTACCCGCTGGAGAATATTTTGCGCGGTCATATTTTTCGACGTTATCAATACTCAAATCATCAATTGTCCAGTCGACACCATCATGACCAACGGGCAAGGATCCGTAATGGGTGCCATCAGCCCCCCTGACGTTACCCCTGGTGTTATAAGCCCAATAGAGATTTGATGACAAATAATTCCGACCACCTCTGTCCGTAAAATCATAGCTGTCATAACCGGCCTTGTAAGCAGAGGTACTTGAACGCTCCTGAAAACCCAAAGATACCAGCGCATTGCCACTGTCCCAGCCAAAACCAAGATGTTGATCAATGGAGTAATGGCGTGCCGCATTGGCGGAAGTTTCATAGCGAACAGTGGTCTTGGAACCAGAATATTCTTTCTGAAGGATAAAGTTGATCACACCACCCAGCGCATCAGCGCCATAAATTGCTGACGCACCATCCAACAACACCTCTACACGCTCAATTGCACCAACCGGGATGTTACCGAGGTTTACTCGTCCATCCTCATAAGAAGCAGCAGATGCTGTACGTCGACCATTAATCAGGATCAAAGTGGCATTGCTACCCAGTCCTCGCAGGTTGGCAAAAGAGTGACCCTCTGCTCCGTAGGGGGTATCGCGGTCCCGACCCGCTTCTGACAGAGTGGTTGCCATATTCACTGAAGAAAAGTTCTGAGGCAAAGAACGGACAATATCTTCTGCTGTTGACAGACCCTGTCTATCAATATCTTCACGTGTAATCACTATTACGGGAGAAGTTGGCGCCACATTTCTGATGCGACTGCCGGTTACAACAACTTCTTCAACTTTTTGGTCCTTTTTTTCGGCTTTCTCCTCACTGCCTTCTTCTGACTCTGTGACAAGAATTGTATCGTCAGATGTAAAGCTGTACTTCAGATTGCTGCCTAGCAGCATGGCATTAAGAGCTTCCACCAAATCATAATCACCCTTAACACCTTTCAGCCAGGTTTTCTTGGCGATGGACTCAGGAACTATAATTTGAACACCAGCTTTTTCAGCCAGCTCAATCAATGTGACATTTGCGTAGTTACCCTCAATATCCAGATTCAGAGGTTTATCACCAGCAAATGAAAGTGCAGACATTGAAATACAGGTCGCAGCTACCGCACCTGCCATCAATCTCTTTCTAGGGAATTCTCGACGATTCTTTAACATTACCTACCTCACCATAATTCACTTGGATTATGTCAATTTTTTTCGATTGACTAATCTCATAGCGCGCCAGATCGAAAACACCCTACCAATTTTTTTTATTTCCAGAAAAATTAAATTGGCTCACCACCTGAACAACCAATAAAATCAGCACTGAGAAAAACAGTGTCAACGATTTAATATTTTGAGACTTGAAGAGGGTTGACCATCAGGCCTCAAAACCAATTGGCTTCCTGCCTGAAATATTTGAACGATCCAGCTTGAACTATTGATCATGATTGGTGGCCCTTTACGGACCACACTGAAATGGTATTAAACATATAAACTCTTCACTTGGAAGATATAACTATACGATCGTGATGCCTGGTAACCTTTATTGGCAGAATCTTTTCAAGATCCGACAAAGCGATATCGATTCGATCCAACCGGAATGTTGCATAGATATTCAGATCCATCACTGAAGAGTCTTTAATAAGAATCTTCTTGGCAGAGTAGCGGTTAAACTCCTGAATCACATCTGATAATGTTTCGCCATTGTAACTAAGTAACTTTTTACGCCAGCTGACCAACCGCTCAGGACTATTAACACATTTGGCGGTTACTTCATCATCCCAACTTGAATATGAAACTACTATTCCTTTCTTAACCAGCCTTTGGCCCACATCCTCCAAAACCACCTCTTCGGTGCTTGTAACTGCAAACTCTGGTGATTCCGGAACAACCTCTGATTCCGCCTTATGAACAGAAACAACCCCTTCCAAGACGCAGAGGGTGAACTCATCAGGCGTTTTCAAAATATCAAAGGAAGTGCCAAGTACCGTTACATCACGTCCGTCCACCTTAACCGAAAAGGGGCGCTCCGGGTCTTTCGCGACATCAAAGAAAGCCTCCCCCCTGACCAGGGTTACAACTCGCTCCTCACTGCCAATATCTACCAGAATTTCACTCCCTGTATTCATATCAATAACGGAGCCATCTTCCAGTTCGACAGTTTTTTGCTCGCCAACCCGGGTAACGTATCTCAGGATATTTCCATCATCGGCTATCTCGGGGTTCATGGATACGTATGAAAAGAGAACCGTGGCAGACAAAACCATACCTGCCGCAATAGACATTCCCCAGCCGTTCCAGTGACCAGATCGGCTTTTATTGGCTTCCGTCTGGGCAACTTCTTTATACTCGCTCCTGTACTCCTCGATACTTGCTAGCTCATCGAGTTCGTCAAGCATATGCAGGGTATCCAAAAACTCTTCCTTCAGCTCTGGATTATCGCCGTGATGCTTATGCATTCTCTCTAAATCATCATCATTTAGGTGACTTGAGAACAACAGGGCAACATCATCAGCTGCCTGACTTGATATATCAGAGGATCTGGCCCGACCAAACTTCTTAATACTCATTTTTAGATCCTCCCTTAAAAGAACGAAATCCCTTACATGCGGTACGAATTTCCTTAAGCGCATTCGACATATACTTTTCTATCTGCTTTACCGACACACCCATTTCCTCGGCTATTTGCCGGTAACTTTTATGCTCGAAGCGACTCAAAATAAACACTCTTCTCCAGTTTGGCCTCAAATTCATGATTACCCGGTGCACATGCTCCAACTGCTGCCTTTTTTCCAATATTTGATCCGGAGATGGCTGCAATTCCTGATCATCTTCAAATTGCTGTCCCTCGAGAACAAACCGTTGTTGCACTTTCTTATGTCGCTCCCGGTCCACCGCCATACTGTTGATGACCGTGAACAGTAGGGAGCGATTGCTGCCACTTTCCGGAGATATTTTGTGATATAAGTCATCCCTGCTGGCCAGCCACACAAAAACATCCTGCACCAGGTCATCAAGCTCCACATCTGGCCCAAACCGCCCCCTCAGGAACCGACTCAAGGCGGCACCATGGTCCCTGAACAGCTGCTCCAGCACCTGCTTACGCGACTTATCTCGCCAGTGTGAGATCTCGACCACTTTTTTCAGCCTTTCAGCCATCAGGTTTTGTCCGATACGTCTACTCATTAGGCATATCGTTTCAGAAAAGAAGTACCCTACCCTTTTACAGAAAAAAGTTTAGACGAATTTGATTCACCAGGGCCTTCCATAAAAAAAAGGGGCCTTCAAGAAAGCCCCTCCCTAATCCATAGTGACCCAAAAAACCTTTCTGGTTTCAACGCTCTGCTAAATCAAAGCGGTCTAATGTCATTACTTTTGACCAGGCCTTTACGAAGTCTTTAACAAACTTTTCGTTAGCGTTTTCAAAGGCATAGACTTCTGACACTGCTCGCAATTCACTATTTGACCCAAAGATCAGATCTACTGGAGTGGCAGTCCACTTAAGCTTACCGCTTGCACTGTCACGCCCTTCATATACTCCTTCCTTGTCTTTAGACTTACTCCACGAAGTATTCATTGCGAGCAAATTAGTAAAGAAATCATTGGCCAATATGCCGGGCTGACTGGTCAATACTCCATGCTTAACCCGATTGGCATTGGCATCCATTGCCCGCATTCCGCCAACCAGAACAGTCATCTCCGGCACGGAGAGTCCCAGCAGAGCTGCTTTTTCCACCAGCATCTCTGCCGGAGAACGGCTGTTTCCCGCCTCAAAGTAATTACGGAATCCATCAGCAGTCGGCTTCAGAACCTCAAAAGACTGCACGTCGGTCTGGGCTTGGGTTGCATCTGTACGACCAGGCCTGAATGGGACTTCGATACTCACACCGCCCTGTTTGGCAGCATGCTCAATTGCGGCTGCACCTCCCAGAACGATCATGTCGGCCAGTGATATTTGGCGGCCACCATGTTGTTTGGAGTTAAAGTCTCTTTGGATCTTCTCAAGTGCTTCAAGAGTGGAGTCCAGTTCCGCCGGGTTATTCACCACCCAACTCCTTTGAGGAGCCAGACGAATACGAGCACCATTCGCACCGCCACGCATATCCGTGCCGCGATAGGTAGAAGCAGATGCCCAGGCAGTTCTCACCAATTGGGGAACCGTGAGCCCTGAATCCAAAATCTCTTTTTTGAGCTTGGCAACATCCTTTTCTGTTACCAGTTTATGGTCAACTGCAGGAACCGGGTCCTGCCAGATCATCGCTTCTTTGGGAGCCAGAGATCCCAAATAGCGGGATCGTGGGCCCATATCTCTGTGGGTTAATTTAAACCAGGCCTTTGCGAACGCCAGCTCAAACTCTCCTGGATTGTCGAGAAACCGCTTTGAAATTTCCCGATAGGATGGGTCAAATTTCAGTGATAAGTCGGTAGTAAACATAATGGGCGAATGGCGCTTGGACGGATCATGGGCATCCGGTACCAAGCCATCACCTGCTCCATCTTTTGGCACCCACTGGGTGGCTCCCGCCGGGCTTTTACTTTGCACCCACTCGAAATTGAACAGGTTTTGGAAGTAATTGTGGGTCCATTGCGAGGGGTTCACAGTCCACGAGCCCTCAAAACCACTGGTAATGGTATCGGCCCCTTTCCCTGAGCCATACTTGTTTTTCCAGCCCAACCCCATCTGTTCAATACTGGCAGCTTCTGGTTCTGCGCCGACATATTTTGAGGGGTCTGCAGCACCGTGAGCCTTACCAAAGGTGTGACCGCCAGCGATAAGGGCGACTGTTTCTTCATCATTCATGGCCATGCGCCCAAAAGTTCGGCGTATGTCGTGAGCGGCCGCCAGCGGATCCGGATTACCGTTTGGTCCTTCCGGGTTGACGTAAATAAGCCCCATCTGGGTTGCACCAAACGGCTTATCCAGCATTCGATCGCCACTGTGGCGACTGTCGCCAAGCCATTCACCTTCAGACCCCCAGTACACTTCATCGGGCTCCCAGCCATCCTCTCGGCCCCCGGCAAATCCAAGGGTTTTAAATCCCATGGACTCCATGGCAACAGTGCCGGTAAGTACCATCAAGTCCCCCCAAGACAAGCTGCGACCATATTTCTGCTTGATTGGCCAAAGTAGACGCTGAGCCTTATCCAGGTTTGCGTTATCTGGCCAGCTGTTAAGTGGCGCGAAGCGTTGCATACCGCCATCGGCCCCTCCACGGCCGTCACTTACCCGATAGGTGCCAGCACTGTGCCAGGCCATGCGAATAAAGAAAGGTCCGTAATGACCGAAGTCCGCTGGCCACCAGTCCTGTGAGGTAGTCATTGCCTCTTCAATATCCTTTTTCACTGCATTCAAATCCAGACTGCTAAAGGCAGCCGCGTAGTCAAAGTTGTCATGCAAAGGATTGGAAGCAGGGTCATTCTTACGTAGCGGCTCAAGATCCAGTCGGTTTGGCCACCAGTAATCGTTGTTAATGTCTTTATCTTCTGAAATTACCGGCGATGCTGTAATGGTCAGCAATACAACGGCAGAAATTGCTTGTTTCAACATTTTGTTGTCTCCACTCATCAGATAACGGTAAGCAAACTCTCATCGAGAAGTGTAGAAGAGGAACAAAAATTGATGAAATTGATTAATTTGGACAGGCTGATCTGTTTTTTCGATCGATAAGAATGCGAGGTTGGGAGTTCTGAATTCTGAAACAATAGAAGAGATGTGACCTTTCCCCAGAATTTAGCACCATGACCAAGATGAGATTTCCAGTTAACTCAGTAGCCGGCTTAATCTGGCAGCAACCATTTATCGGAGAAGCTGCCAGATCAAACCTGGTTCACGGGGAGTTACCCACTCCCCTAAAGCATACCTCTTAGAATGTGCTATTAATGCGCAAAGAGAACGCTCTGCCCCTGGGGTTTAAGGTAAAGCGGTTAATTTCATAGGGAGAAACCTCCTGATCAAAGTCTTTCCGAATGAAAGTAGTGTTGGTTTCACTATCGGATTGATATACACCGTCAACAGTCAAGGAGACTCTGGTGCTGGACAACCAATCCGGAGCATCGAACATATCACCGGCAAAATCATACTGCAGCACCATGTTTACCGCCTGATAAGGTTTTGTATCCTCACGGCTTATATTTGCCTGTTGCCCGGGATAATCAATAGGAAATGTGGGAATCATCAAAACAGGCTCCCGAACAATGGACGTCTCCTGCTGATAGGTGGTCGACAGCCCAACCAGTAACCCACGATATCCCCAGTTAACTTCTACTGAACCCCGGTTCCTGGGTAACGCGACTCTGCCGAGAAAGCTCTGGCGATCAATAGTATCGACGATATCGACCGGAACATCATACAACTGGCTCATTCCCGAATTCAGGTCGCTCGCACAGACGTCGTCAGCACAGACATCTGATTGCACAACTTCATTCCTGTGAATATATTGATGCCTCCAAATCATATTGATATCGCCCCAATCCGTAGAAGTTGCGTATCGAACCTCCAGATCCGCCCCCAGGTTGTAAGTACTGCCAACATTTCGGACACGGTCATCCAGAATATAATCACCGGCTGCTGATCCGCCAATCACATTTCCGAGGCTATCAAGTAAATCAAACCTATCACCAGGATTATTATCCGGGTCGGCAATTCGAAGCACCGGATTCCGTGCAATATTTTCCGGTAGTATCGTATTGGAGTTCCATACGCTACTTAAACCGCTGTTACCGATTTGATCATTGGTTTCCACTTCGGAGATATTAACCTGGATATCCAGGCCATCTACAAATGTCGGGGTAAAAATAAACCCAAGCGCCAACCCGTCTGACTTCTCGGGTTTGAGACCCTTGTTTGTCCCTCTCAGTGTCCAGAGTGGAGTGCTGTAATCCGGGTATGCACCAAGCAGCGGTATGTTTTCATCGATATAGAAGGATGGATACCCAAATGTCGGACCTCTCTCCGGTCTTGCTGAGCGAGCCTGCTCCGGCACAATCTGGCTAAACGTTCTGTTCAGCCTAACTGTCATCCAGTCATTCAGGGCCCAGTTAAAACCTAGCTGCCAGTTAACTCCGGAGTCTTCCACATGGCTGTATTCCTCATACCTGGCACTGGCGTTTATGAGGAAATCCTGTACAAATGGCAAGCCGCTGGCTTCTCCCAATAACGGAATCGCAATCTCTCCACCAACAGCATTGGACGATGACCCATACCGTTCGTTGTAATCCGGTGTGTTCGAAAAAGGGGCGCCACCGTCCAGAACAGCAGAGAAAAACGTGACGTTATCGTTATAAACTTCATTCATCTGACGTCGATGGGAAAGAGTCAGACTCGTAGTGATATCACCCGCAGGCAACGCCATCAAGTTCCCCCGGAAAGTGAGATCAAGATCTCGGGAAAAGCCATTATTGGACGTATTAACGAGAGGATCAATCACCGCCTCGGCAAGTGCCTGGGCACTATCGTATCCAAGCAGAGGGTCGTTAAATCTGGTGCCAAGATCAATTACCGTTTCATTAAAGAATTCATCTCGAGTCACATAAAACCCGTTAAAAAGATCCCAAAGATTTGGTATAAACTCGCCACCAGTGGAAATTGTCGGAACACTTGGCCTAAAACGATTGATGGTTGCAGAGTGGTTTTTTTGCTCACTGAACCCAAACCCAAACTCAGCCGACCAATTGTCATTAATTTCCCAATTCAAATCACCAGAAAGGGATATAGAGGACTGATCTACAAATTGATGCTCCTGTGGAAATTCATTTTGAAATGCGTAGTCAAATTGATAACCAAAGGGGTTACCAAAGGCCTCCCTGTCCACCTGGAATTTTGTAGAGTCACCCCTGGTATTACTGGCTTTTTCAGTTTTGCTGTACGCCAGGGAGAGGGATAAATCCAGACTATCAGACAACTCTTGATTCAGGGACAGCCCAGCGCTATAGGTTTCATCTTCCGGGGAGACCGCATTACCACGAAATGGTACGTAAAGACTTTCACCAATGTTCCCGGAATCATCAATATCATAAAGAGTCAACTCTCCGTCGTATTCTGGAAGTTGAGCTTGAATAACGGGATCATATCCATCGGCAGAGACAAAATCTGATGTAATAACCAGAGAACCAAGGTTAGCGGTAGGGTCACCTCGATCCACGACCCTGGTACCAAATGGAATAGTGAACGGACCAAATTGATAAGCCACATTCACTTCCACAGAACCCGACAACCTTTCATCAAGGTCCTGATTCAGGGTATTGCCATCACCATCCAAATCCCTGACATACATAAGCGGTCTCGAATTTACCCCCCTGATATTGCCCGGCAACGATGGGCCCAAGGGAAATTGCTCTGCCAGACCAAGCCTCAGATCACGTTCAGAACCATCAATCTGATCCTGGGTCTGATAACCGAAAGTCGCTGTCAGTGAGCCACTGTCCCAATTAAACGTATGCCCCAAATCAAAATTGTACCGTTTACCACCTCCTTTAGTGGTATCAGAATAGGTCAGTGTGGCATTTGTACCTTCAAATTCTCGATTGGTGATAATGTTGACAACACCACCTACCGCATCTGCACCGTAGATTGAGGCGGCACCATCATAGAGCACCTCAATGCGATCAACCCTTCCCAAAGGAATGTTACTGATATCGGTTATTCCACCAAACTGACCGCCTTTTGGAGGACGGCGACCATCAATCAGAATCAATGTGTACTGAGAGCCCAGGCCCCGGAGGTTGACACTGCTGCCGGCAAAAACATTCTGTCCGAGCCCAAAATCACTGATCCTGTCTGGGTTTGGGAAGCCTGACCCGATATTGCTTGGCGCGTTGACGTTTTGAGGGAGACGACGAAGAAATTCATCCAGCCGAGTCGCTCCGCTTCGCTCAATCTCTTCACGATCAAAAACCGTCATCTGGCGAGTCATTTTTCCTGGCTCAGTGATTAAGCGGCTACCTGTTACTACTAACTCTTCTACTTCATCACTATCTTTAGTCGCGTCAGATTTATTTTCTTCTTCATCTTTTGAGACAACAACAGACCCTTCCGAAGTAAACTCATATTTCAAACCGCTGGCCGCCAACAGCCGATCCAGCGCTTCAGTCATGGTAAGACTTCCAGAGATAGCCGGGAGCTTGGCCACACCTGCGGCATCCGATGACATCATTATTTGCACACCGGACTGTTTGGCCAGTTCCATCAGTGCCAAATCAGCACTTTGACTTTTAATGTCAACTTCTATGGCCTCAGATGTACTTGCAGACGATAAGGATGCCATCATGGCTACGGTTGAAGCCACAGCTAACATCAAGCGTTTTCTTCTAATCATGTAAACCTACCTCTACTGTTAGTTGATTGGTCACTTTTGTGACAGATCACTAACTAGACGCATCACGATAAAAAATGTGCACTATTTTTTTGTCGTTAAAATAATTCGATCGAATTCGTTGATAACATCTATCGGCATTACTTTTTGCAAATCCCTAATTGACTGGGATAACCGGTCAATGTAGATAACTGCATTAACTTCCATATTCATAATTTCCGGATCTTCAATGACTATTTTTTTCGGGCTATAACGGTTTAAGTCACTCACAACAAGATATAGAGGTTGTCTTGAAAATTCTAAATAGCCCTTCTTCCAACTAAAGTAGTTTTCAACAGGAATATTGTTGCTAGAAGACACCTTGCCGGTTGAGAGGTCCATTTCAACATACCAGCCTGCCGATACCTGAAACAGATCCCCAGTTGTAATTGAAGCCTTTGTACTCCCAACCTCTGGCGCGTTTGACGACATTTTCACTGCCTCAGGATGCACCCCTACCAGGCCACTTTCAACAGCTACATTCATGCCTTTGGCGTGCTTTCTTACCAAAAATGAAGTCCCCAAAACCGTCACCTGTTGACCGTCTACTGATACAGAAAAGGGTCTATCACTATCTTTTTCAACTCTAAAGTAAGCTTCACCACGTCTCAACATGACATTTCGTTGCTCATTGGTCATGCTTACCATCAGCTCTGTTCCACTATTCATCGATAGCTCGCTACCATCCGCTAAAACAACTGTTTTTGTTTCACCTACTTGGGTCACATAACGGTAAGCAGCCTCATCAGTTCCAGACTGATTGATGACAATCTGATTATAAGCAACGAACACAGAGACCATTAATAGAGCAGCTACACCTGCCCACTTCCAAGGATTTTTTGAAGTAGTGGCTTTGGCAGACAAATCCATATATGACTGGATTTCCTCATCATTTACCAATGGTTCAAGATCCGCCAGGAAGTGCAAATTAGCCAGGTACTCGGCCTTATACTCGGAGTCACTACTCTGCCAACCATTCATTCGCTTGAGATCTGACTCTGAAGCTTCCCCTTCAAACAGTCGATTTACATTCTTGGCGGCCCTTAATTTACTAAACATACTGACTTTCCTATTCATAATCGCCTCCGCGATTGGGTACCGCATTCCGCAATTCAATTAATGCCCTTGATAGGTAGGTTTCAATTTGCCGAATTGAAACTCCCATAATTTCTGAAATCTCTGTGCGACTTAACCCCTTGAATCTTGCAAGTAAAAATGCCTGTCGCCACTTTGGGTCCAATTGCCGAATAGCCGCTTTAACCGCATCCAACTCCTGGGTGGCAGCAATCACAATTTCCGGAGATAATTCATAAGCATTTGATTCTTCAGATAAAATCTGAGCCGATTGATATCTGCGCCGCACCGACAATCGCCGCTCCCAATCAACCACCAGATTATTTGCCATCGTAAAGAGATAGGCTCGATTCTTTCTAGGCGACTCTTTGAGTCGATCCTCAATATCATCTTGCTTTGACAAGCGTAGAAATATTTCGTGAATAACATCTTCGATATCGGACACATCTCGCACACGCCCAATCAAAAATGACCGGAGAGCCGCCCCGTGGTCACGATATAGTAACTCCATAACATCGGCGATACGCCGGGAACTGTTATCAGGCACTGTTTTCACTCTGCGAAGCTTCACACGCACTACTCACTATAGACTCAAATTAGACTAGCTCACCTTATAGACGCATCAGGTTTGATAATGTGAAGTGTCATTATTCATTTTTTTTAGTTTTTTGCAGTTCAAAACAAAAAAACCGGCAACATCCTGTTGCCGGCTTTCTGATCGGTTAGTTTCTGGTCAAGATTTTCAGGTGCGGGTGATAATCTCCTTCTGCTCTTGATACTCTTGTGCCGTACCAACTGTGGCAGTTACCCCACCTTTTGCCCCAGGTGCGATCACTGACAGGCTTCGGGGGTTATCCAGAATAGTCTTTTGATACAGGTCACGGATATCACTCAAGGTGACTTTCTCTACTGCCTCAATGGATAATTCGCGGGAGTTAAATTCGGGATAGCCCAGTCTCAGGTCTTGCCAATACATCCCTATCTTTTGGCCCAGGCTTTGTGCCGGCTGTCTCAGCTGGGCAAGTGTTGCCTGCTTGAGCGGCTCAAACTGCTCATCGGTCATATTCTCCAATATCTGCTGGAATTTCGGCAAAAACTCATCTGTCGCTGCTTCTACCGTCTTGGCATCCGCTGTAGGTGACTGAACCATAAAGCCCAATCCCGCCGTTCTATCCATCTGAACAGGCATAGCCTGAACGATATATCCCAACTGTTGCTCTGTACGCAGGTCATTGAAGTAATACTGACTAATCATCTGTCCCAGAAAGCTCATAGCAACCATTTCTTTCTGGTCATTACTGCGGCCTTGATAATATCTCAAGACAGCCGCATCCTGATGGTCAAGTTCTGATACAAATACTGCTGGGGAGTTTTTGTTCTCCTCAACTCGTACCAAGCGCATTCCTTTAGGGATAGCTCTGTCAGTACCCTGAATACCCAGTGTTTTAACAATACGATCAGCAAAATCTCGTGCTTGGGATTCAGTAATATTGCCAGCGGCGATCATCTGCATCCGGGATTCGCCGTAAAGCCACTCGGGAGCAGCCATAACTTTCTCCAGAGTGATACTACGCAATACAGTGATCTGCTCTTCCAGAGGGTAACTGTCAGCATTCAGTAAGTTCTGCAACTCTCTATTCACCCCAGCCGTTGGGGCAACTTTATAATAGTTGCGTACTTGCCTTTCAGTACCTTCTACCAGTCGATCAAACTGTTGCTGGGTAAATCGTGGCTTTAGCACCTCAGCCAAAATCACATCTGACAATTCAGCCAGTTTGTCCGAATAACCTGCAAAACTGACGCCGCCAGCGCTTACGCTATAGCTCATACCGGCACGACTCGCGTTATAACCCAAATCCTGCAGCTGCTCACTCATCAGCGCAAAGTAGAATTGCTGAATAAATACCTGCTCCAAAGTTGGGCGGTCAGGGCGGTCAATCGCTAACATTACCGTGGTGCGGGGAATACCATCCTCAATATTGGGATAGTGCCACAACTCCACCGAGCCGCTCTCAGTCAATTTAACCGGCTGCTCAGCTGAAACGACCTGCTCCAAATCAAAATTCTCTGGAATCAACGGGTTTCTTTCCGGCAAGGTCAAATCTGCAAAGAGGGTTTTACTCCAGCTAGCCACACGATCTTCCGTAGGCTGATAAGTGCGATACTCAGCTTCATAAAACTCTGTGGTTTTGTCTGGTGTAACACTCGGAGATGAAAAGGTAACCACCATATTTTCAGGACGCAATTGATCCAGAACCTGATTGATCAGTACCCTATCAAATTTCCTAAATCCGGAACCCAGCAAATCTCGTGGTAATACACGCTGCAACGCATTGGCAAAACTGATCGCACCCTGCATTCCCAGCGAACCATTCTCCGAGAAACGGAATCCCATCTCGGCCAGGTTTTTGATTTCGTTGTAGCGCCACTCTTCAACACCGCTATCTCTCACCAGTTGAATCTGGTCAAAAATGGCAGCAATAATCTCATCTTGATGCTGTTCACCTGCCTCTGTGAGGCCAATCCCTATAGTGAAACTGTCATTGCCACCATAACTCATACCCGCTGAAGCACTAAATCCCAAGATCCAGCCTTTTTCCTTTAACCGATCCCGCAGACTGTTTTCACCCTCGGCACTGATCAGGCTGGCCACAAAGCCTATCGGATTTTCCTGGTAGTGTTCTCGCATCACCGGCATCGGAAAGGTCAAGCTCAGGCTACGCGCCTCCTGAATCGGCTTGATTTCAACAATTTTAGGAAGTTCACCTTCAGCAAACAGCGCAGGAAAGTTGGTTTTCGGCACACTATTCAACACCGGAATGGTACTGAATTTCTCTTTCGCCAGTTTTTCCAGCTCATCAAGACTGTGATTACTTACCAGAGATAGCGTCATGTGGTCAGCGCTGTAGTAACTGTTGTAAAAATCAATCAATACTTCACGAGCTTTCTGATCTGGTTTATCGGTCAATGTATCCAGGTTCCCGGCATTAAACTTAAAGGCCGGATGCTGTGGATTGATGATATTTTCAAATACTTCTGCTCCGCGAATACCATCATTGTTTATGCGGGTAAAGTACTCGGAGTGCACTGCATTCTTTTCTCGGTCAACATATTTCTCGGTAAACAGCGGAGAGATAAAGAACTGGGAAAAACGATCCAGGGCACCTTCAAAGCCATTGGCATCCACCGAAAAATGATAATTGGTCATATCGTATGCAGTGTACGCATTGCGCTGACCACCATGGGCATCCAGATACTTCATGTACTCATCTGAATCGGGATATTTTTCGGTACCCAAAAACAGCATATGCTCAAGAAAATGTGCCAAGCCATCCCAGCCATCCGGATCCTGATAGGAGCCTACATCCACATTCAAAGATGCGGCAGCTTTAACAGCGTCTTTATCGGAAATAAGAATAGCGCGCAAACCATTTTCCAACTCTACATAACGGTACTCTTTGGTATCCAAAGGGTAGCTTTGCACAATATATGCTGAAGGATCTACCGCCTGACTTACAGTATCAACATTAGAGCCCGGGGTGCAGCCACCTAAAATCCCGGCCAGTGCTATAAAACTTAGCAATTTTTTTTGCTTGAAATTCATACTTTAACTCCAAAAAAACAACTCGCCTCTTAAGAGGCGAGTTATTACACATGACTATTAGGATTATGCGTCTTTAGCCCGGGTTGCGTTCAGCTCTTTACGTGCAATCTGCGCTTTCTTCTGAAGCACCCGCCACTCCTGAGCCTGTTCTGTCTCACCAGCATTTTCAGCCAGACTGATCATGGTGCTCATCAACGCATCGTTAAGGGTGTATTCAAGCAATTTGGCACCCAGATCAAATGCTTCTTTCACTCCATCACGCGCTGCAATTCGTTCTACTGTCACAGCCATATGCTCTGGCTTGATAGCACCTTGTTGCAGTAACTCCTTCTCCAGTTTGGGAGCATTCAGCTGTTGACCAAATTCGTTGGCTTTTTGGAATACAGTGGCAATGGTTGTATTTGACAGCTCATCTTTATAGGAGATCTGCTGACGGAGGAACTCAAAGATATTTGCCAGCTGAGTATCCAAACCACCTTTTTTGCAGGCGTCTGCCAACTGAAGCAATAAATCTATACCAACATCACGGCTCAACTCTCTCTGCTCAATAGCTCGCTGTAAGCTCTGGTCAACTTGAGACAACCAATCAGGATCTGAGGCATCCAACAATGAAGATTTGCTCTTGGCTTGATCCAGAGAAACTGTATTAGCCCCTAAAAACATATTAAAAAAGCGTTGTTCTTGCTGACGCTCCATTGATTCCCTATCTTGCTGTTGATACCTTGCACCAGAGAGATTTTGCATTCTGCGCTTGTTTTCCTCCGCCTCAACAGCCATATCGATCCATGATTCCAAAGCCGCTTCACGTTTACCAAGTTTGATTCTGGCACTCATGACAAGCTGTAAATTTGCAAACCTGGATCCAGAAAAATCTCCTTTATCTCCGCCATTTAATAGATCCACAAAAGCATTATCAACAATATCCTTTGCACGTTGATAATATGCTTTAGGATCTTTACTCACCGAAAGATGAGCAAGTACCAATTTGGAAAACTCCGAAATAAGATAGGATTTATCCGGTTTCACTTGTGACAATGTCGAAGAAAGCAAATTCAGGTATTGTGATTGTTCCAAAGTTTTCTCAGCCTGGAGAAGAACACCTGATATACCAGTATCTATTTGTCCCGTGAACCTGATTGAGTTTTCCATTTGGTCTCGGGATGCAATTTTCCAGTTAATTAAGGACTCATAGCACTTTCTCGCCTGCTCATGCTCTCCACGAGTCACCAGGAATGACGCTATTAATTTAGCCAGCGGTGGGCGATATGAGTTCTCTATATTTTGATAGTGGTTAAAAACCTTACTGGCACTTTCAGATTTAGCTAACTCAGGTACTCGACTGGCTATAGCTAACCAAAGCGCAATATCCTTGTCGTTTACCTGGTTGTTAAGAATGCGCTCACCAAGTTTTGAAAACTTCTGACCGGTAGAACCTTGATGAACATATGCATCGGCCAGTGCACCCACCAACTCTTCTGCCTGGCCCAAAAGACGCCCACGTACACCGTTTAGCCAGCCGGAAAGAATTTCTACACCTAGCGGGTGTTTCACCAAGCTTGGCAACAGTTTCTCGGGTTTACTTTGAATGTTTTCTGCTCTTTGTAAGTAAGGGTTATTGGAGCTTTCCCTAAGCTCTAAGTTCACCAACCGATCAACAGTTAACCCCTGGGTTACATTCCCACTTACATTGTCTTTGGGTGCCTGTTCGGTTGACTCCACTTTTTGCCACAAAGACGCCATCTCACGTCGAAGCTGACTATGATCTTTGCTTTCGAGCGCAGCTTTTATCGTTTTTACATCGTAAACCGGTTTAGATGCAACCAGATTCCGACCTGGTTGTTGCGAATTTGAAAATTCCAATGCCTTGATCGGGTTATCCAACTGTTGATAACTGTTCGAAAGACTATTAGATATCCAGCCCTTCTGCTCAACTGCCGCCGCCTCGTACTGGCTCAATCTGGATTGAATTTCCTTAAAGTAATCACCATTACGTCTATAGAGATTCTGTAACGCGGCCAACAACTGGATATTATCCGGCTGCAGTTCCTGAAGAGCTTTCAATGCATCCAGATGTTTACTCAAAGAATCGGCGTACAGGTTCCTATATAGCTGAACAAGCCACTCAATTTTATCATTGAGAAGTTCATCATTCTCCACGTTGTATGACTCTACCAGGCTTACTAACTCCGCTTCATTACCAGCAATCAGGGTACTTGTGTAATCCTGCAAAAACTGCTGCGGCTGCCTAGTTCCAGGCTGGCCAGGAAAGCGTGGAGGCAAGTCACCCTCGAAGTAGATTTCCACCAATTTATCTAACGCTTTATCCAGTTTACCTTCACATCGCAGCAGGTTCGGCTCAAATACCGGGTCCGGCAATATTTTTGCCTGCTTGGCACTAATTATTTCCGCCCAGCTTCTTGCTGTATCAATGTTATCAGGGTGAATATCAATCCGGGCAAGCGTTGTGTCCGCAAAAGGCATGACTGGCAACAGATCTAAAGATGCTTTTATTGCCTTTTGTTCTTCATCGCTTAATGGCAAAGTGAGTAAAGCACTGAGTATTCCCGGCAGTTGAAATTTTAGGTTCTGATCAGCCTGTTTAATAAATGTTTTTAACCATTCCGGGCGTGCATCTATAGATAGTGACCGATAAAGACTGATGTAATCAACCCACTCACCTCGCTGAAAATCCAATACTTTTCTCAGCTCTTGCTCGTCCAGCGTTGATACAGCAATAAGCTGTTCATCCGTAAGCACTGGTTCTCCCAACCACTGGGTCAACTTTTCATTCCAGGTTAACTTGCGGCTATCGAGAGAGGTATATGGGTTGAAATTGCCGTTATTACTGGCCGTCAATTGAACTGCCTTAAGATTGTCGCCCTGGATATTGGCAATAACAAAGCGAGCCAGGTTTTTGCGTTGATCGACAGGAATCTTATCCCCTGCCATTTCCAGTGCCTGATAGAGCAAACCAAGATCGATCAGCTTTTTGGTGGCATTAAGGATTGCTTTTGGATCACCTTCTGCCAGTGCAGCTTTAAGTGTCTCTTTAGCAGCTTCCTGATCAGGTTTCAGCGGTGCTGTTTGTGGTGCAAAGCTGTTTGCAGGTGTACTGGATATTGTTTTTATTGCCGGTAATCCCTCTACTTTCTCTGATTGGGCAGCCGCCAATTTTTCTGCAACCAGCTGCTTTTGGTGATCAGCAATCACATCACTTTGACTTACAAAATTGCCATAGCCGGCACTACCCCATTCCAGGTGATGTGCAACAAGGATTTCTGCCAGCAATGGATCATTTGGGAAAAGACCAAAGAGCGTTTCGTCCATGGTATTTACAATACTGATGTTCCTATAAATAAAATTGAGATAACGCATCAGCTGTGCGTACTCATTCAGCCTGGGGTAGTTTGCAAGGCGCTCCAGACGTTCACCTTCCATATTTTCCACTTCAGACAGTGCTTTTTGATAATTTTGATCCAGTTGGGTAACGACAGTGGCCTGTTTTGTCGAGTTTCCCATCAGAGCACGAGTCAAACCATTTCGCAGGGGAATATAGTAATACTTTAAATCCGCAGCTTTTGTTGATCCTGAACTAAAGAAAGCATTTTTAGTTTCTTTACCTTCTTCAAGCAAAATCGGATCCAACTCAGCCACTTGCGCACCGGGAATAGATGAAGATACAACCAACTCTGCAATTTTCGCTGGCTGGCGCTCCAATAAGTTGGTCAATCCATTGAGATACAATTCATAGCTACGCTCGTTGTTCCCCAGCCGCTCATTAACCAAGGCGGTTTTTACCTGCAACGAAATATTGGTCGGATCTGTGATCAAGGCTTTTTCATACAGCACCAAAGCAGACACATCATCATCGGCCTGCTCAAAAATTCCCGCTGCCTGCAGTAACAGTTCACCACTGCCGGTGTTTTCCACCGCCTGTTTAACGGCGGTAAGAGCCGCTTCGGTATCACCGGCGTCCATCATCGCCTTGCCCAGCGAAATATGTACATCCGGCGGTAATGCCAAGCCCAACGCCAACAGACGACGTCCAAACATCACATGCTTCTGTGCATTTGGGGACAGCTGTGCTCCACCGAAAATCGGGCCAGCTTCCTGTTTGGTGCTGGTAAAGCGCAACAGTTCGCGAAGCGTTGACATGCGCAGTTCCGGCTCTGCCGACAATCCGTTCTGTAACACGGCGAGCTGGATATCCAGTTCCCCCAGATCACTGGACAGATCCGCCAGCTGACGATAAAAATCAAATTTATTGGGTGATGCAGAGAGTTTTTCCAATGCCAATCGTTGGGCCCACTTCAACGGACCTTTGCCCGGCTCCATATTGAGAATGCCATCCAGCGCCGCCCAAGTGATTTCCGTACGCTCAGTACCTTCCACCAGATACTGGTACATCGCCAACGCCTGGTCTTTTTGTCGCATAGCATTCAGCTGGTTACCAATAGCCAGGTAATTGTCTACCCGAGAGGAGTCTTCAGCCAGAATTTCCCTGAACATGGTCAAGGCCTCTTCACGCTGCCCAGCCATAGACAAAACCCCGGCCTGAAACTCCCGTGCTGCGCCTTTGCCGGACACCTTGCTGTAATCGTCCAGCAACCCCGTCAGGGTGGTGTATACCTCCTGATCATTTTTGGCGCTGTGTCGTAGAGTGTCGATGTAGTTCATGATACGGCCACGAATATGAAACACCGCACCGTCAGGGTCTTTTTCTGCAAGCGTCGCCAACACCTTGTCATAAGCGACAAAGTCTTTGAGTTCGCGATACAGCTGGGCCTTTTTCTTTAGCCCTTCCACGTCATCGGCACCGGGCTGGCTATAACGTTTTTCCAGCAGGGCCAGGGCTTTTTTGCCTTCATTCTGGCGACTGTAGACTTCAATCAAAAAGTCCACTTCCCACTCTGCCAGTTCATTTTCAGACAGCCGCTTGGTCAGCTTGGCAACCATACTATCGAGAGTTTTTGCTTCTTTGGCGGCCTGGATAATACGGCTGGTGATCAGGCGCTTTTGCGACTCTGCCGCGCCAGGCAGTGACGCCATCAAACTCTTGATCGCGTCAGCTGGTTCTGCTGCGCTCAGCTGCAGTTCAGCCAGATACTGCTTGGCGGAAATATCCTGCTCGGCACCGGATTCGGCAAACACGGTCATCACTCGCAATGCCTCTTTGGGCATGGAGAGACGCTCGTAGGATTGGGCAACGACCTTTCGCAGTGGATCGGAAGCCGCAAGGGTCTTGTCCAGATCGATCAATACCTTCTCGGCATCTTTTTGTTTGCCGCGATCGAGGTAAAGGTCAAAGCGAAACATCGCCGCTTTTTTGATTGAGCTGCCGTCCTGCTGGGCCTTGGCGGCGGCTGAGAGTGCCAGCTCATCGAAGTTGAGTTTTTTCATCGAGTTGGCACCGGATAACAGCGGAGCCGGATCACTATTTTGATCCACAAACTGTTTCCAGGCCTGTTTGGCCGAGGCTTTGTCGCCGCGCTCCAGATAGTACTCCGCCAGCCCTTGCGGCCAGATGGTCTCTGTTTTGTCCACCGACATCAGGCGCTTGAGCTCGGACTCCATCTCGGTCACTTTACCGGATTCCTGGTACAAACCAATCAGCTGGCGCTTTACGGCATCGGACTCACTTTCGGCGCGGCCTTTCAATTTGGTCAGGGCTTCATCGGCACGGCCGGTTTCCCGGAGCAAGCTAACCCACAGGGAGCGCGCATCATCGCCGAGGCTTTTGCTGTTTGTGGCCAGCTTTTCCACCAGCGCATCCAGGGTATCGTCTTTGCGGTGGGATTCCGTTAACAGAGCCAGCGTGTACAAACGGTCTTCCCGGCTTTCCGCCAGCTGAACCGCCTGCCAGGCGGCGTCCTGCGCTTTCAGGACATTGAGATCTTGCAGCGCCCACTCGGCAATGCGTAAGTAGTATTTCAATTGCTCCTGCTCGCTGGCGTCTTTGGAGAGGTTATAAAGACGCGAGGCTTCACCGGTCTCACCATAGATCGCCAGGATCAGTGCCACACGATTTTTCATCTCGGCATCGCTGCGCTCGGCCAGTTTCAGCAGTGGTTGAATATCTTCATCCGCTTGTAACAACGCCAAACGCAATTCGGTATTTTGGCGTACTTGGCCACTGAGCAGGGGCAATGCATCCTGATAGCTGGCAATGGCCTCTTTGGTTTTACCGGCTGCGTCCAGCAAGCGTGCTTTTTGGCGTAACAGTTCGCCGTAACGGCCAATTTCCAATGCCTGATCAATGCTTTTCAGTGCCGAGTCAAGATTGCCGTGGCGCCACTGAAACATACTGGCCAGATAGTAACGCGCTGCCTGCTGTTCCTTTGAGCCACTGGTGTCTTTTTTGAGTGCGCTGATGCGCTTGTTGATTTTTTCACCACTCTTGATAATGGCGTTGTATTGGGCGTCGGCCTGGTCAAACGATACCCACAGACTCTCGCCTTTAATGGCACGCACCAGCGGTTTTTCGGATACACCATCAATCTCGGCCAAAGCCAGCGGGCTGCCGATCAGGCCAACGGTCATCAGCGCCGCCAGCGATACATTGGAAATCACTTTTGCCACAATTATTTCCCTCTCTCCAGGATGCCGTTTGGCATCACTACTTACATTCTGTTTTTCCGTCATTACCGCGCAGGCGGGAATCCATCAACTTCCGTGGAAGGTGGATCCCCGCCTGCGCGGGGATGACGATCATTAATTTCAGCAATAAATGTTATTAGTTCTTGCTTGGCCAGCGGCGGTACACAATCTCACCCAGATAGGTGAACAGCGCCAACAGCAGCACCCAGGGCCACAGTTTTTGCAGCGAGAGTGAGTCGGCATTGCTGGTCATTGCCGAGGCCTGCTCGCCCGAGCTAAGACTGGCACCGCCTGTGGCTTTGGCCAGTCGATCCAAATCCAGCCCGCGCTCCGGATCCACCTGATCTTCTGCCACCAGTTGTGAAGGCGCGTTCAGGTAACGGGCTTGAGAGTGCCCAGTCTCCTCAAATTGCAGTGCCTGACTGGCATCAACCGCCAGTGTGGTGCGGAACCAGCCGGGAGCCATTTCGGTAAAGTTAATGGTTCTCTCAGCGTCTTCAGCCATATTGAGCGACGGGACAGTGTCCATACCGGCGAAGCTGCGCACGGCATCAATATGGAGCTGGTTATCCTGACGGATAATTTGGTAATCAAAGGCCCGACCATCGTCTGCGGTGCGACTCAGTATTCGCGCCAGCATTCGACCGTAGTCATCCCAGCCCTGCCAGCTGTTAGTGCCCGAACCTACCGGCTCGGTCATCATGGCGGTCACCCGGCCCAGACCATAGCGCCAGCTGGACAGCAACGGATGGGCACTGCCTTCGGTCTGCAGTAACACATCTGCTCCCTGGCGGGCCTGCACTTCTACATAGCCACTCACCGCCGGTAAGTCAGCCGGATTCACCTCGCCCCACCAGCCACTGCCGGTGCGTGCCTGCACGGAGTAGTGTCCAGCCTTGTAAGCCGGCAAACGGGTTTCACTGGGCTTGCGGAAGTTGATCTCAACCAGGTTGAACTGACTCGGGACCGCGTAAAAACGCCCGCCACCGATTCGCGCCATCTTGGTCATAATGGCATTATCTTCGCCAGAAGCTGGCAGTACCGTAGACAGGGTAATACCGGCTTTGGCGACCTTCCGGATGGCCCCTTCAAAGTCAGCACTTTCGATGCCCGCGTCACTGATCACCATAATGTGCTTATAGGTGGCTTTAACGTTTTGCAGTCCGTAGAAAGCCTCTTCAATAGCAGGTAACAGAATGGTCGAGCCGGTAGCCTGCATACGGCCAATAGCGCGCTCAACATTGCTGCGGCTTTTCATGGTTTGCAGCGGCACGGCCCAACTCTTGGCACCGTAGAACTCCACCACACCCACTTTGTCGGTCTTCTTCAGTTTGTTCAGCGACAGCCGAGCCATCTGTTTGGCCAGCTCAATCCGTTCCCCGGACATGGAGCCAGAGGTGTCGATAATGATCGCCAGTGCCACAGTGGGCTCTTTCTTTTCACTGCGCTGCTGGAACTCAATAGGCAGTACTTCCGCCACCGGGGTCTGGTAGTAACCACCCTCACCAAAAGCACCGCGGCCACCGGCAAACACCAGGCCCAATCCGCGCTTCTGGACTTCGTCACTCACACGTTGCTGAAAGGCTTTTGGCAATTGTTTGGCTGGTGCATCGTCGATCATCACCAGCTGGTAATCGTCGAGCGGGAAATTGCCATCCAGAGGCTGGGTCGGTGTCTCAATAACAAAACCCGCACCCACCAGCTTTTGCAGTTGCACACCACTGCCCTGAACCCGATGACCGATGTAGAGCACTTTCAAGGGCTCCTGAACAGCAAAGGTTGAGGTCAGGCGATTGTTGTCTTTGCGGCTATCGGTTGATTGTGTGGTAACCGTGGCGGTCACTGACATAAAGCCGGATTGTTTGGGTTCAAACGGCAGGGCCACATCGGCACGGCCATCAATCACCGTGCGACCGGAAGCCAGTTCGTTGCCCTCTTCATCGGTCAGGGATACGGTCACTTCACCGGAGCCGATAACGGTGACGTTGGCGCTGGCGGTTTCCCCGACACGCAATTCGCCATTGGTGTAGAGCGCAGCTGGATAGATATCGTCACTGCGATGACCGAGGTCAAAGGTATCCACGGTGATACCGCGTTCGATCAATTGAGTAACGGTATCGCCCCACTCACGGTCGGTGGCCAGTCCGTCAGAAATCAATACAACACGGCCATTGGCGCCTTCCGGAATCTGCAGCGCCGCCGCAGACAGAGCTGCACTGAGTGATGAGCTGCTGCCGGGCTTGTCCACGCGCAGTGCCTGACCGGCGTCTGAATCGCCATCGCGCTGCGGCTTTCCACCGACTTCGATAACGGTGACCTTGTTGCCGGCTGTGGCGCTTGCGGTGAGGTCAGACAACACTCGACTTGCTTCGGCCTGTTGCGCCTTACTCAGGCTGGCGGAACGGTCGACAATCATCACTTGGTAGCTCTCATTGCTGGGCGCCAGCAATACCGGACGCGCCAGTGCGGTGACCAGTAGGGCCAACAACAGAGAACGCAATATTCCCTGAACTTTTCGATCAACTTTCCGGGGTAAGAACCACAGCACTGGTATCAGTGCCAATAAAATAAAAAAGCCCGGATTTAAAAAACTGATTTGCATAATCACAACCTTGTTGGTCGCACGTCTGACGTCGCATGTCGCACGCCAAAAGCACTAATCTTTATCAATCGCAGCCCGTCTTTACGCTGCACACTTTGAAAGAACATTCCTTTCAGAGAGACTGGCACCGCACTGGCGTGCGACGTCAGACGTGCGACGTGCGACCTGTTAAAAATCACGGCATCCGCCCTTTCTGATACAGCCACCACTCCACCAGCAGCGCGATCAGTGCCAACAGCAACAGCCACACCAGGCTGTTGCGCTCCACGCCCAGATCAAAGGCACCCAGGCCTTTCTCTGTCAGGGCACTTTGCCCTGCGCCGGTGGTGGAGTCTCTGCTCAGCAGGGAGACAATCAATGGCTCACTGTTACCCGCCCGACGCAGTTCGCCCGCTCGGTTGGGAATAAAATCGGCGCCGAGGGTGTCGATAAGCTGACCAGCGTCAGACACAAAATGGGACTCAACACCGGTCGACGCCGCTGGCAACGGCTGTGAAGCGGCAGCGTAGGGGTACCAACGCTCCACACCCGCCAACCAGCGAACGCTTTGGGAAATAAACAGCGGGAACGCTCGCGACTGGACAAAGTTGTATTCGCTGTCCAGCAATTCGCGCCACAAAGTGAAGTTCCACATGTCGCCCTGCTCGGCTGACACCTGGATCGGACGCTGGGCGGCTTCGGCCAGTCCGGTGATATCAATGTTGCCTAGGCCGGTCTGTTGCATGGCGGCCATCAACATCGCCTGGGCATCGCTTTCGCCCTGGTAACCAAGGACAAACGCCTCGTCCTGCAAGTTGGCGGCAATAAACTCCAGCGCCGGCACGCGACCACCCAGATTTTCACCTTTGGCGCGTACAACTACGTCGGGATTTTCAGTCACTAACTCAACCGCACTGTCGGCACGCAATACCATCGCCATTGGTGCTGGCAGGCTGTTAGACAGCAATACCCGGATTGGCTGTTGATTGGGCAGACGAATTTGTGCGCGGTTATCCAGCGGCAACAGGTCAGCCTTGGTGATCTCCAGATTTAATAAACCGCCCTCTGCTGGCAGGTCTGCTACGCGGTAAGTGACTCCGTCGCTGTCCAGTGCCAATTGATCGCTCGGCAAAACCTGTGAGTTAACCTGAACTTCAATCTCTTCAACCGTTGGGGCATACACATCGTCGCCTTCGATGCGAAACAGCACATCAACCTTGCCCCACTCACCACTGGCCGCTTCGGCCACACCCAGTGCCGTGATTCCGGAGTTGCCGGCGATGGATTCGATCTCGCTGGAACCACGCACCACATCAACGCCGTTCGGCAGTTGCTCGAGAATCTCGCCACGCACTGGCGCATCACCATAGACGCGAATTTGCACATCGGATTTCTGTCGACGGGTGGCGCTTACATTCGCCAACTGGCGCTCGATACTGGCCGGCACCGCTTCCGGCACCAGATTGTCCAGTCGCTTGCTCAACAACAGCGTGTGCTCGCCGGGATTCAGCAGGGTTTTGGCTTCGCCGCCACACCAGATCACCTGACGCTGGCTCGGCGGCAGGCGTTCAAGGTCGGCCTTTAGTTCGGCCACCACTTGTTCAAAGCGATCGCCTCGCGCCATACCGGCTGAGCCGTCCAGCAGCAACACATAAAAGTCACTGCCCGCTTCGTTCTTCCACTCGGGCTCGGCAATCGCCAGCCACACCAGGGAGCAGATCGCCAGAATCAACAGGTACGCCCAGAAATGGCGAAACCGTTGGGTAAAGGTTCTAACCGGCGCTTCATTGAGCGCCTCCTTCCAGAAAATCAGGGTCGAAACCTCTCGCTCCTGGAACCGAATACGCAGCCGTTGCAGGGCGTACAAAATCCCAGCCAGGGCTGCGATGCCTGCCATTACTGACAGTGGTGATAAATTTGCGAAATTCATAGCTCTCTCGCTTCGCTCGATTTGTGGTCTGACGTCTGACGTCTGACGCTAAAACCTACAGCTTCGTCGTTATTCCCCTTCCGTCATCCCCGCGAAAGCGGGGATCCATGTATCTCACAAGGTAGTGAGATGGATTCCCGCCTACGCGGGAATAACGAAAGCACGTTGGGGTTGCGTCCGACCGCCAGACGCAACGCGGCGGCTCTACACCGCCAAACTGCCGGTCTCAAACAGTTTTGCCATCTGCGACACCACGTCGCCTTCAGCATCCAGCCGCAACAGCCCCGCCTGACGCTTTTTCGCCAGCTCTGCCAAACGCCCACAAAAATCGTCGTAGACTTCTTTGTAGCGTTTGATCACCGCAGGGGTCATGGCGATATCCGCCACTTCACCGGTCTCGCAATCGCGCAAGCGCAGCTCGCCCTGCATGGTCGGGTCTGCATCCGAGGGGCGGGTGACCTGAATCAACAGAACCTTGTGCTTGAGGCGACCCAGTGCTTTTTTGATTCCGTCCAACCCGGCCGGATCAAAAAAGTCGCTGACAATCACCAGCAATCCGGGGCGCAGGTTCAGGCTGCTCAGCTTTTTCAAACAGCTGGCAAGATCGGTTTGTGCCTGGGGTTTTAGCCCCGACAGGTGGCGGGCAAAACTCATGATGTTGGCTTTACCGGATTTGCCCTTGGTGATGATTTCCATATTTTCGCCAAAGGGCACCAGACCGGCAGAGTCATTCTGGTTCATGCTGATCGTCGCCATCGCCAGGCTGGCTTTCAACGCTGCCTTGGCACGCACAGCACCTTCGGTATACATGCTCTCGGACAGATCGGGCATCAGGTACAGCGGCAAGTCCTGCTGCTCTTCGTAAAGACGCAGGAAAATACGCCCCAGACGGTTGTAGATATTCCAGTCGATACGACGCAGGTCGTCGCCCGGGGTGTAGGGACGAAAGTCCTTAAACTCCACCCCGCTGCCCAGATCTTTCGACAGCTTTTCGCCAAAGCGACCACCACCGGCCACGCGGCGGGCAGTGATACTCAGGTGCCCCAGCGAGCTGAGAAAATCCGGGTCAAACAGTTCTTCAAATGTGAGTGCTGCACTCATAATTACCTCTCAGGTCAATACTTGCTACTGTCATCCTGAGGAGCGCAGCGACGTGAGGATCTCGTACTCGCAAAGTCCGAGATTGCCACGGTCGCTACGCGCCCTCGCAATGACGGTCAAACCTGATTCGGCTCTTTTACGGTTTTCAGGATTTCGCGTACCAACATCTCGTCGCTGATACCTTCCGATTGGCCGTGGAAGTTGATCACCATACGGTGACGCAGTACCGGTACCGCCACTTCGCGAATGTCTTCACAGCTCACTGCAAAGCGACCGTTCAACAGGGCACGCACCTTGCCGGCCAGCAGCAGGGACTGGGCACCACGTGGGGAGGAACCGAGGGCGGCAAACTCGTTAACGATCTCCGGGGCGTAATCGCTGCCCGGCTGGGTGCCCATCACCAGGTGAATGGCGTATTTCTTCGCCACTTCCGGCACCGGCACCTGACGCACGATATTGCGCATTTCAACAATCTCTTCGCCGGTAGTCGCAGCGGTGATTACCGGTGACTGGCCACCAGTGGTGCGATCCAGAATCACGGAGTAATCCTGCTCTTTCGGGTAGCCAACAACAAGCTTGAACAAGAAACGGTCGAGCTGGGCTTCCGGCAGCGGGTAAGTACCTTCCTGCTCCACCGGGTTCTGGGTCGCCAATACCGCAAACGGCTCTGGCAATTTGATGGTGCGCTTACCGACAGTAACCTGACGCTCCTGCATCGCTTCCAGCAGGGCCGACTGGGTTTTAGGAGTGGCACGGTTAATTTCATCCGCCAGTACCAGGTTGGATACAATCGGGCCTTCCTGGAACTGCAGCTCCTGGCCACCATCCGGGGTTTCCATCAGTACCGAGGTACCCTGAATATCCGCTGGCATCATGTCCGGGGTGAACTGGATACGGGAGAAGGCAGTGCCCACTGCTTTGGACAGAGAGTTCACCAGCATGGTTTTACCCAGCCCAGGAACACCTTCCAGCAGCACGTGACCACCGGCAAACAGCGCGGTCATCACACCGTCAATCACCTCGTCCTGACCCACCATCATTTCGCAGACCTGGTCTTTGATGTTGGTGTAAATACTGCGGAAACGCTCTGCGGCTTCTCGTGCTTCGTCGGCATTCATTACTGGCATATTTGCTGCTGATGTCATTTCTCTTCTCCCTCACTCTTGGAGTTTTCTGTATTGGAATTCGATTTGTTGCGTAATTGCTTGAAATAATTTTCGACCAGACTGCGGGACCAACCCGACACTCTGGCATGCTCCAGCTCACCGATACGGTCGCTGCGAGAGGTACGCTGGCTGGCGGTCAGTTGATTAACCGACTCTTCCTGCGGAGCGGTCTGTTCCTGACGGGTTTGCTCCGGGCCTTTACCGCGCACACCAATCAGGCGATCACCCGTAGGTAGTGCCAGCATTGCCTTGGCGGCACCGCGGTTTTTCTTGATTTCATCTTCGCCGCTAGACTGGCCTTCACCCGTGCCTTCTCCACTCTGCTGGCTGGAGCCAGGCTGTCCACCATTGCCTTCACCCTGTCCTTCGCCTTCACCCTGGCCCTCGCCCTCTCCCTGACCTTGTCCTTCGCCTTCACCTTCGCCTTCGCCCTGACCTTCTCCTTCGCCTTCGCCTTCTCCCTCACCGTCGCCATCGCCGTCACCAGACTCATCACCCTCGGAGCTGGAACCCTCGGAACCACTATCACCCGACTCGCCCGCCTGCCCCGAATTGCCAGGACTGCCTGAGCTGCCTGATTCGCCAGATTGACCGGATTTACCCGACTGTTGCTTGGAACCACTTGGTTCATTACCAGCTCCATCCTGTTGCTGGGCACCATCCTGGTTAGCTTGGCTTGATTGAGACTTGGGTTGCTTTTGACCGCCAGCAGCAGACTGCTGTCCACCGGCCGAAGCGCTCTGCGCCTGGCTGCTTGAACCCGACGGCGTACCACCAGACTGACTGCTGGAGGTATTGTTTTGATTTGGCTGGAACATCGGCTGTCCGCCAGCATTGCTTGAGGCTTCGCCAGCCTGGGATTCCATCGGATCACCCTCGGCGCTTTCCGAGCCTCCAGATTCGGTCTTGGGTCGCAGAGGCATGTCCTTATCGCGTTTACCTTCGTCACCCAGGGATGATGCAAGCTCTTCCGGCAACACTTCCAGGCGGGGCACTTCTGCACCAGCCAGCAACGGCGATTCAGCGATCAGTTGATCTGCATTGGTCAGCTGAAGTCCACCCAGCCAGGCAGTCAACAGCACCAGTGCCGCAGCACCAGGCACGGACGCCAGGCACCAGCGCGAAAATCCTTTTTTACTGTTTTCCTGAACGGGCAAAATGTTGTGATAAACCGCTTTATTTATGGGCTCTACGGCATCATCAATGGCCGCTTCCATAAATCCAGTTCGAGTCTCTGCGCCCAAGAATTCATCGGCCGTCGTCAGGCGATTGGTTAATTGAAGCTGCTCATCCACCAGGCCAAGCGCTTTTTGACGTGAAATCACCAGTTTCAAAAAGCCAACCAGCAAACGAGCAGTAATAACCAGTACCGCGACAAGGAGTGATAATCCGGCATAGTGCCAGAGGGACAACCCGAAAGGCTCTCCACCCATGGCGTAACGACACAGCTCCACGATCAGCAGTGGCAGCGGGAACAGAACCAGGAATAACAGCCCCCAATGAAGTAGTTGCTGAGTGCGATTGCGTACAAAAGCTTTTGCCAATACGGCTTCGGCCCGACTTGATAGAAGATTCAGATCTTCGGTTAGTTTTTTTTGATCATTGGCATCCATTGCTCTCTCCTTCTATGTGGGCGTCAATGGTTGCCAGTAAGGCCAAGCTCTTCACGGCAAGCTGATTCGAGTGATTGCAGGTTTTCCGTGGTGACACAGCTTTAAATTCAACAGCTTTTTGCAAAACTCTCCCTCTCCAATAGACAATCTACTTATAAATTAAGTGGTTACTGCATGCTGCCAGTAACGGACTTGTTATATAAAGACGCACCAAATGCTGAAACCTGAAGAAATAGTGCGTAGTTACTTGTAAAGATTTGTTAACCGTTTCAAAGACCTATAAAGCACAGGCTTGTTTCAACGGTCTCTTATATAAAAAACGTATAGATCTCGAAAACTCCCTACAAAGCCCCCCCATAACATTTGTTAAGTTTTGTAAATGGTTGTTTTATGGTGATTTTTGGGCGAAGACGCTCTTCAGGGCAATAACTTCAAGAGATGACATTTGGGGCAAGATACGGAGTGAAGCTGCTCACTAAAAAAATGGAGCCAGGGGTAACCTGGCTCCAAAATTGAAATATGGCTGTTCAGGATGAACTATTGATCATGCGGGAAAGCGCATGTCCATGCTCATCCTTAGCCATTCAAATTAGAAGCTCCCCCTCAGGTTCAGGCTGAATGCCCGTCCGCGCGGATTAACCGTGTATCGGTTGATTGCATCATAAAGGTCGCCCTCTTCATAATCGTGCTGCAACCAAACACGCTCTTCTTCCCTTTCTTTACGCCACAAATCCGAAATAGTTAGTGAGACTGTAGCGTTCTCAAACCACTCAATTCTTGGAAGGAGGTCACCGCTGCTAAATTCGTAGCTCAATGACATGTTTACGCTTCTTCCCGGCGTAGTATCTACACGATATTGATTGACCTTGGTAACTATTTGGCCGTCTTCAATGGCCATTATTTGTGTTGGGTTATTGATCACTGATGTAGTCTCTTGGTATTGAGTATTTAAATTCACACCAAGACCACGGTAATACCAGCTAAAATCAAATGAACCCCTGTTTTTAGGCAATGCAAATCTACCTGAGATATATCTGCGATCTATAGTACCAACAATATCGATGGGCATATCATAATGGCGATCATTGTTTGTTCCTTCTCCCTGGAACATACAGGCACCATTTGCACAGACATCAGACTGAATAATTTCATTTTTATCCAAGTACTGATGACTCCAGCCCAGCATAAATTGCCCAAATTCCGAAGCAAAATTATAGCGAACCTGAAGATCTGCGCCTCGATTATATGTATGACCCACATTGTAAGTACGGGAATCCTTGATTAAATCACCGGTCGCCATAGGAAACGCGCCGAAGAAGTTCTCAAAAATAATAGAAGCTTGTTCAGGGTTGTTTTCCGGGTCTGCATAAGTCAGCAGTGGATTATTCGCCACATTCTCAGGACTCATTGCATCAAGCGTGAGCGACCCCATATTTGGTGAGCCGAATTGGTCATGCGTGTTTGACTCAGTGAGGTTCAACTGAATATTCAAACCGTCCAGGAATGTAGGTTTGAATATAAAGCCTAATGCTGTTCCGTAATTCCGCTCTGGCTTCAAGTGATCAGAACCACCAGAAATAGTCCAAAGAGCAGGATCACCTCTGGTGGTATCGAACATAACATAACCAAGATTTGGATCCCTGATTAACCATCGACTTTGTCGATTGTATTTGGGTGCACGTGCGGAACGAACGGATTCGGCAATGCGAAGGCTATAGGTTCGATTTAGCCTCACAGTCATCCAATCATTGAGTGACCAGTTAAAACCAGCGGACCAGTTCAGACCATTTTCATCTGTGTTGGTATAATCCTCCATTCTGGCACTGGCGCTGAACAGCAAGTCTTCTACGAGTGGCAGGGCGTTTTCTTCACCAATCAATGGCACAGATATTTCGGTAGCTACGGAATTGGTTTTATCACCGTATTCTTCATCGTAATACACATCTGGAGAAGTTTCCTGACCTGACAGAGCACTTGACCAGATTCTGTCGTTCGAGTTGAAAACCCTGTTCTTCTGCTGCCGATGCGCAGCACTCATGCTGGCTCTTACCGCACCTGCCGGCAATTCAAAAAGCGTTCCTGACAATCGAAGATCTACATCCCGTGACGAACTGTTATTTGTCGTCAAAAGTAGCGGAATAACCACATCATCAGCCAGGGCTTCCGGGCTGCCATAGCCTAAATATGGATCACGAAAATCGGTTCCAAGGTCATGGTAGATCATCTCTCCAGCGCTGGCATCCCACTCTGTGAAATAGCCATTAAACAGATCTTCAAGATTTGGTATCCAGGTCCAGTCTTGCCCTTTGGTAAAAGTGGTTCCCTCGGTTCGTAAACGATTTCGGTTCTCAGACGAGCTTTTGGTCTCTCCTGCACCAAACCCTAACTCGAGTCTCCAGTCATCGTGAAAATCCCAATTCACACTACCTGCAACTGAAGCATTAGTGGAATGAACACTCTGGGTTTCTTGGGGAAAAACATTTACGAATGCATAACGAAGCGGCTGATTAAAAGGGTTCGCTTCAGAATTGACATCGATATTAAAGATTCCATCATCACCTTTGGTGTTACTCGCCTTATCCGTCGTTCCATACATGACAGATAATCCAAAACTTAAAGTTTCGGAAATATCCTGGCTTAAGTTGATGCTGGCAGTGATAGTTTCGTCTTCAGGGCTCAGCGCCATGCCATCGAAGGGAACGTACTCGTTTGCTCCCATCCCGCCTTCAACATCGATATCGTATAGGGAAAGTGAATCACTGGAGTACTGGGGTAATTGAACACCCCTCACCGCCGTATATCCGTCATCAGCAGGGTTTGCAGGCGGATTAGGGATTCTGGTAAAAAAATCACCAGCCGCATTTTCCCGGTCAACGTATCCCTCTGATGCTACCCATTGAAAACCAGTACTTGCACTCCGCTTTTCTATGGTTGTCCACACGCCACCTGGGATGCGCTCATTTAATTCTTCATCCAGAGTATCGCCGTCGCCATTGACATCTTTCACCCACATCACTGCAGATGTATGTCCGGTATTACTCTGAATACCAGAGATATTTCCAGGGTTTGAGGTCGGCAGGTCAAAGTAGACACTCTCTGAAAACTCTAAACCTCCGCGCTGGTCACCCTCAATTTGTTCTTGGGTTTGATAGTTGATCATTGCCGAAAGCGAACCCGAGCCCCAGTTAAAGGTTTTACCCAAGCCAAAATTTATGCGCGCACCACCGCCTTCAGTGGTATCGGAATAAGTCAGGGAAACATTGGTACCGGCAAACTCACGTCTTGTAATGATATTGACTACACCGCCAACAGCATCAGCTCCATAAATAGAAGCAGCACCGTCAAATAGAATCTCAATTCGTTCTACTTGCTCGATAGGGATATTACTGATATCGGTAACACCACCGAACTGACCACCTTTGGGTGGACGGCGGCCATCAATCAAAATTAACGTATATTGAGAACCGAGACCACGCAGGTTGACACTGCTGCCGGCAAAAACATTGGCACCCATCCCGAAATCGACATGGCTTACACCATTCGGGTAGCCGGAAGCAACATTTGTTGGTGCATTCACATTCTGTGGTAAACGCTGAAGAAATTCATCCAGGCGGGTGGTGCCACTGCGCTCAATATCTTCTCGTGTGAACGTTGTTACCTGCCGGGTCATTTTTCCCGGGTCACTAATCAAACTACTACCGGTAACTACAATCTCTTCTACTTCTTGTTTTTCTCTCTTGCCACCTTCCGCTACATCTTCCTCTTTAATGAGCACAAGCTGATCAGAAGCAAATTCATAAACCAATCCGGTTCCTTTCAATATTCTCTTGAGAGCTTCTTCCAGCTTGTATTCACCGCTGATAGAAGACAGCACCAGAGTCTCCGGAACTTTATGGTCAACCATGATTTGAACACCGGCCAACTCACCAAGCTCAGTCAGCATTTGTCCGGCACTCTGGGACTTTAATTCAAGAACCACTGTTTTCTCATCAGCAACGGCAGCGGTCGCGCACACCATCAGCACACCTGAAGCAATTGCCCTGGAGAGTTTTTTTCTGGAAATTGACTTATTACCTATCACTTTAAACCCCTTTGATTCTATGTGGATATGTGGGATGACCCACTAATCAACATACGAATCAACTAACTAACTACCCTACACTCAATTTATATTTGATCGAATAACTATTCTGTCGGGATAAAAAACCAACCTAATTGGCTGTGTTTTTTCCAGCCCCATCAAGGCACTGGATACATCACTTACTTGAACAGTCGCCCAAACCGGCAGATTCAGAATACTCGAGTCTTCAATTAAAATTTTCTTGGCTGAGTAACGGTTCAATTCCCGGACTACGTCAGAAAAAGGCGCTTTGACGAAACGAATTACACCATCCGTCCAGCTTCTGTAGGATTCGATATCAGGATCCACTTTTACCGAGTAGGTATGTTTAAGATTGTTGTAATCTACTACTTCACCCGCTGCAACTTTGTAAGCCCCCCCTCCCTTCGAGGAGTACACCCCTTCCGGCAGGGCCAACAATGATGCGCCATTAATCATAGCTTCATCTCGAGGGTGCAGAGCTACCTTTCCTTCAACAACGGCAAGCTGAAACTGGTCAGGATCTCTTCGCAAGTTGAATGCTGTACCTAGAACGGTGATGGATCGATACCCAACATCGACACTGAAAGGCCTCTCGGAATCCGGTTTTACATCAAAATAGGCTTCCCCGCGCTCAAGATTAAGCCGACGAAAATCATCCCCGTACTCAACCAGAAGAATGGATCCAGTATTCAGGCTCACCACACTATTATCTGGCAATGTAACTACACGCTGCTCGCCGACACGGGTAACATATCGCTGAATAGTGGCGTCCTGACCGGTACCAATATTGAAGTAGCCCAAATGAACAGCAAGCACTATGAGGGCTGCAGCAACCGAGATCCCACTAAACCAGAAAGCTCCATAGCTTTTTTCCGTTTTCCGGCCCGGTTTTTTAATCTCGGCAGCCTCTCCTTTTGCCTCTGGATATCCGCTGACTAGGCTTAGCAAATCTTCATCTTCAGAAAGCTTTCCGGTTTTAGCCAGCAGGTCGTTACACTCTTTGAAGAGCGATTTATATGAGTCCGACTTGCCACTTTCCTCAGTCATTCTGTTAAGTTCAATTGAAGATACATCGCCAGAAAAAAGCTTAAGGGAATCTCTGGCAGCCTGACGTTCAGTTCCTTTCTGTCTAAAATTAACCATCATAATCCTGCTCCCGCTTTACCAGCCTTTAGATCACCCTTAATAACCAGCAGCGCCTTACTGATGTATTTCTCTACTGCTTTAACGGATACTCCCATTACCTCAGCCACCTCCCTGTAACTGAAATGCTTAAACCGGTTCAGGATAAAAGCATCACGCCACTGCTCATTCATTGACAGTAAAGATGCCTTGATAAGCTCCAGCTCATATTCGGCCTCAACCTTACTCTCCAGAGGTATCACCCCCTCTACCAACTCCTGTTCGCCCATTTGATTTTGAACATATTTCACCCGGACGCGCGTTGCTCGCACCATATCTATGATCAGGTTGTTAGCCATGGCAAACAGGAAGGAGCGAACGCCCTTCTTCCCTTTGGGGAACTTTTCCGCCAGATCTTCCATAGTCGACAGGCGTGTAAAGACATCCTGAATCACGTCTTCAACATCAGGGCTGCCACACATAGAGGCGTTGAACATGCCCCTGAGAGGGTTTGCATGCTCTTTATAGAGGCGATCCAGTGCCTCGGTGTTATTTTCCTTGCCTCTCGTCAAATAGACCACATTGGCTGGCCTCGAAAATGCCATATTGTGTTACCCGATTATAGTTACCCAATAACATACGTTCATGTCGGCCATTACCCTACAGTCAGGAACTTAGGTTAATTGAGACTTAACTCGGGAATATGGGCAAACAAGAGGGGTTTAAGACTAACTCTTTGATTTGCATGGATATTAACAGAAAAGCAAGCATTGATCAAAAAACAACCAACTTTAAATGCATCAGGCAGCCAACAAAGCCAAACTGACAGGGTTGCGCCAAGCGCGCACCCGCTGTTGCAGGTCACGCTTGGCATTTTGACGTTTGACGCTATTGGATTTCTCGTGAACGCCACCTCTGCGAAGCAGAGGGTTCTGGGCAATGGGATTACCCGTGACTTGACGCTGTGTGCGCCGGTTTTGCCGGTTTCTATCGGGCATATTCGCTTCTCCTTATCAAATTGCCAGCCGAAACCACTTCGGCTGCTTGATCTTCTTTAATCTGCGGCGCGCAGGTGTGCAATTCTCGATCCACTGCGGACCCCTTCTCACCTCCTCAAAGCAGAAGCGTTTGGGGAGGTCGGTGTAAAGTGACCGTGGTGGGCCACTGTATATGCCGATATTTTTCAGGATCCGTCCTGTTTCGTAACTGTGGTAGTAGACATCATGAATACCAAGCTCCTCCCACAGAAACTTCAGTACCGCTGTTAGCATGGCTTCATTCCATTGTCTGTGTATCTCAAGAGTACGCGCACAGTATGCGTGCACTTTCTCAACAGAGAGTTCATAACCCCAAAATTTAAATTGCTTCCTTTGCTGATTCTCTGCCCACTCCTTTCGTCGATACAGACGGAAAACATCCCGATACCAGTCCGTTTGAATTTCCTCGATCAACGCCTGACCGCTCTCAAAGTCGAGATCTAGCCGGGCCCAACACAACGTGCTCCGCCCTGTTTTACAAGTTGGATGTGACCAGCCGTTGAATTCCTCCCTGTCAATTTCCAGTAAACGCTCAAAATCCTGATCGTGTTGCCGATTGAAGTTCATCTGCAACACAAGGTTTTCACCAGGGCGAGAGATCTGACTCCAACGATAATCCTTTTTGTTACCCCATCGATCCAGAGTCAGGATATACGGACTATCGGCATCAGCTAACAGCCTGTCCAGATCATAGCGGTTAATTTTCCCGTCACCTTTTCTGGCAACAACCTTTTGAATAACTGGTTTATTCAACAGCCTGCCAAAAGAACTTTTCCTAAGCTCAGATATTTTTTGATCACTTTCCTGTAGCAATCGCTGCAACAAAACGACTGCATATTGATCACTGCCATATCGAAACAGGTAGCGCTCCCCTGACAGACAATCGATTACCTCGTCGAGTAACTGCGTGTCCATAATCATTACCATTTATTTTTGATATTGTTCGTTCAGTTTTAAAACCGGGTATGGTTTTCATCAGCCTCTCCTGTGTTTACTTTCAATTAACTATCTTCAGCCTTTTACACAAAGTACTTGCTTGAGGGTGTATACCACCTCCACCAAGTCGCTTTGGTTTTTCATTACTGTATCTATATCTTTATATGCAGCCGGAATCTCATCCAGAACGCCACTGTCTTTGCGACACTCAACTCCTCGCGTCTGGCGAATCAGGTCATCCCGGTTAAAACGCCTTCGCGCTTCATTGCGGGTCATATTTCGGCCGGCACCGTGGGCACAGGAGCAAAAAGACTCAGCATTTCCCTTGCCTCGAACTATGTAGGATTTCGCTCCCATACTTCCCGGGATAATTCCAAGTTCATCAGCACGGGCGCTTATTGCTCCCTTTCGAGTGACATAAACTTCCTCACCGTAGTGCACTTCCCGATTGACATAGTTGTGGTGACAGTTGATTGCGCTTTCCAGCAATGAAAAAGGCGGAAGCATTGGCTCAACTGCCCTCAAAACCAGCCCCATCATCTCTTCTCGATTAATTCGCGCATACTCCTGAGCCCACTCAATCGAAAACATGTAATCTTCAAAGTGATTACAACCTTCCTCGAAGTAGGCCAGATCACGATCCGGCAGATTATGGATATGACCACTCATATCTTTACGTGCCAGCTGAATAAAGTAACGACCTATAGCATTACCAATTCCTCGACTACCGGAGTGCAGCATCACCCATACACCATCACTTTCGTCCACACACAACTCTATAAAGTGGTTACCACTTCCAAGAGTGCCCAACTGCTTCACCCAAGTCTGCTGCGGATGCTTCAGCATTTTTAACAGCGTCGGATGCTGCTCAAACAGTCTATTCACTCCCACCTCAAGCACTCGGCAAGAGGATTCACGTGCGGAGACCATCTTGTGAGCACGAGCACCAACAGGAACAGCACGCTCGATAGCTTCACGCACTGGCTTAAGGTTATCCGGCAGTTGAGACGCATTTAGCGACAGCTGAACGGCCATCATTCCACAGCCAATATCAACTCCCACAGCAGCGGGAATAATCGCTGATCGCGTAGGAATAACTGAGCCAACTGTGGCCCCAATTCCAGCGTGCACATCCGGCATAGCTGCCACATGAGAGTGAATAAATGGCAACTGAGACAGACTTTTTAACTGGGTCAACGCCAAATTATCCACATCCCGTGTATATATCTTCACCGGCTTAAATCCGTTATTTCCGGTGTTTAATTCCATTTTTACAGGCATAACAATCCCCTGCCCTGAAATTCGGGCATCATCTATTTACCAGCTCACCTTCCGGCAGGTTTTTTCAGATCATCAGAAAAGAAAAAGCCCCGACTGATTCCAGCCGGGGCTTATATAAAAGCTATTTTCAGGCCGGAAGGTATTGATCAACAACCTTCCAAGCTTCAGCACTTAAAAGGTTATTTGGAGTTACTACTCGGTACGAATTGATACATTTAAGTGCTCCTTTATGCTTTTGCTGCAGTGCAGCTTTTTGAACTGGGCTAAAGAATAGTACTTCAAAAGTAATTGTCAATATTATTTGGAATAATTTTATCTATATTTAAAACTTCAGCTTTTAATTAAAATTTTTAGCGCTGCATAAACATATCTTTTTATGTTAAGGATTTTTAGGGGCACTAACTCTTGTGGTGTCTACAATACGTATTTGCACTGGACTTTATCGCCCCACTTCTCATGCAAAATATTCATCTTCATTTTGTCGAATCTGGAGAGGTTTTCAGCAAAATCAACCACCAACAAAAAACCCGGCCGAAGCCGGGTTTTTCTTTATGGCGGTGAAGGAGGGATTACATGCCTGCAGCCTATGGGCTGCAAACACCCCTACGGGGCTTCGTCGTTTCACTCCTCGTGCAAAATGCTCAAACGCATTTTGTCGAACCCGACGAGGGCTCTCACTCTCATTAACCACCAACAAAAAACCCGGCCGAAGCCGGGTTTTTCTTTATGGCGGTGAAGGAGGGATTCGAACCCTCGATACCGGATTAGGGTATACTCCCTTAGCAGGGGAGCGCCTTCAGCCACTCGGCCACCTCACCGTAAATTTTTCTTCAGCAGTTTTTCCAACCTTGGAAGACGCTCCTGATCGCGCATTGCTTCGAGCCTTTGGCTCTCGTCCCTCACGGGATTGCCTTTCGGCACCCAAAGTGCTGTGCACTTTGTCAGCCACTTGGCTAATTTACCCTAATTTTATTTGCCACACATATGCTGGTCAGCTTGTGCAACGAGGGCGGCATAATACCATAATGGGAGGAAAAACAAAGGGGTTAGGCGCCAAGAATTGCTTTAAATTTCAATCAATTTGCTTGGGGCCTGTTAACACCAATTTGATTGTCGCTGTTATGGCTAAAAATCCGCCAATCAAGGCGGGAGGAGTGAAGTTTGGTGACTCCAAATAAACGACAAGCAACGAAGAGTGGCGGATTTTTAGCCATAACCCGGTGGGCTGGAACCATTTTAGCGTCCCGCTTCGTTATCAGTCACTTATTTGGAATAACCAAACCGCGCTCCTTCTGTCTCGCTGGACACAAAAATGGTCTCCAGCAGCGGCTATCAAATTGGTGTTAACAGGCCCTGACACCCAACTTTGTTTACTTCCTGATCAGGATTGGCCCTGTATCTGCTTTTCCTGTTGGATTCGCTGATAGATTTCTTCGCGGTGTACAGACACATCTTTAGGCGCATTCACACCCAAGCGAACCTGGTTGCCTTTCACACCAAGGACGGTAACGGTGATGTCATCACCAACTACTAATGTTTCGCCAACACGTCGAGTAAGTATTAGCATGGCTTTTCTCCTATACTGCTTTCCTTGCGGCATTCCACACCGCATGCTTTTTTAAAGCCGATCTTTTGGTTTTATTGTTGATCAGCCTGTTATTGTCGACGGCGCAAGCACCATCTGTCCAAAAGTATATCAGCATCTCGGGTCAAGATATTGATTTGAGTCGTCCTGTAATCAATATCCCAACCCTTGAGGATCATTCCTCTTTGCTGACTTCAGCCAGGCCAAACGCATCGTGCAACGCACGAACAGCCAACTCCAGATACTTCTCTTCGATCACAACGGTAATCTTAATTTCAGATGTAGTGATCAGCTGAATATTGATGTTGTGTTCAGACAAGGCCTTGAACATGGTGGAAGCAACCCCAGAGTGGGACTTCATACCCATTCCCACTACGGAGATCTTGGCGATGTCCGGGTCGCCCTCTACCTCTTTGGCACCAAGCTCTTTGGCTGCTTTTTCAGCAATAGCCAGCGCCTTCGGCAGGTCAGCCCTGTTTACGGTAAACGTCAGTGCAGCAGAGAGGTTATCCTGTGCAACGTTTTGACAGATGATATCAATATCAATTCCTGCTTCACCAATTGGAGCCAACACGTTGTAAGCCACTCCAGGTTGATCCGGAATGCCATGCACGGTCACTTCAGCCTCGTCGCGATTGAAGGCGATACCAGTAACGACCGGTTTTTCCATGTTGTCTTTCTCCTCGAGAGTAATCAGTGTGCCCGGGCCATCTTCAAAGCTGGAAAGCACGCGCAGGGGAACTTTGTATTTACCGGCAAACTCAACGGAGCGAATTTGCAGCACTTTGGCACCTTCGCTGGCCAATTCCAGCATTTCTTCAAAGGTCACCGTATCGAGACGTCTGGCAGTTGGCACAACACGCGGATCGGTTGTGTAAACACCATCAACATCAGTGTAAATCTGACATTCATCCGCCCTGAGGGCAGCAGCCAAGGCTACGGCTGTGGTATCAGAGCCACCGCGACCCAGCGTAGTGATATTGCCTTCAGGGTCGACACCCTGAAAACCGGCCACTACCACAACGCGCCCTTTACTCAGGTCATCCTGCATGCGGTGGGAGTCGATTTCTTCAATCCGCGCCTTGGTGTGGGTGGTATTGGTCAGAATCCTTACCTGTGAGCCTGTGTAAGAACGGGCATCGTAGCCACGCTTCTGCAAAGCCATGGATAACAAGGCAATTGTGACTTGCTCACCTGTAGAAACCAGCACATCCATCTCCCGGGGAGTTGGGTCCGGATGAATTTCGCGTGCCAAACCAATCAAACGGTTGGTTTCACCACTCATCGCTGAAAGAACTACAACGAGATCGTGACCTTGATCGCGAAAACTGGCAACTTTATCGGCTACAGCCTCAATGCGTTCAACGCTGCCTACTGAGGTACCACCATATTTTTGAACTATCAGACTCATTAATCATTCCACACCGGTTTAATAACACCAAAGAGGCGCGATTAAACAGCAAATTACCCAAAAAGTTAACAATAACCGATCGATATGACCATGTTTTTGTTAATTTGCCCCCAATTTATCCGAAACCCAAGTGTAGACTGACTCCAGGGCCGCCGGTAAGGCTGATGGGTCAGTGCCTCCACCTTGAGCCATATCCGGACGTCCGCCACCTTTGCCACCCACTTGCTCGGCAACAAAGCGCATCAAGTCGCCAGCTTTGACGCGATCGGTAACCGGCTTGGTCACTCCTGCTGCCAGGCTGACCTTGCCATCGCTGACCGCAGCCAAAAGAATGACACCCTGGTCCAGCTTGGATTTCATCTGATCCATCAAGTCACGCAATGTTTTCCCATCTGCGCCTTCCACATTCGTGGCCAGCACTGAAACACCGTCAATATTCTGTGCACTGCTCAAGAGATCTGCACCAGCAGAACTGGCCAGCTTGGCTTTCAGGGCCTCAAGCTCTTTGGTCAACTCGCGGTTCTTGTCAGCCAGTTGAGTCACTTTATCCTGAACATTGGCCACATTGCTTTTTACGGTATTAGCCACCGCTTCCAGCGTTGCATCAGCCTGGTCAAACAGAGCCAACGCTTTGGCACCGGTTACCGCTTCAATACGGCGTACACCTGAGGCAATACCGGACTCGGAAGTTACTCGCATCAAACCAATGTCACCAGTGCGGGTTACGTGAGTACCACCACAGAGCTCAACAGAAAAACCTTCGCCCATATTCAATACGCGAACGGTATCTCCGTATTTCTCGCCAAACAGCATCATGGCGCCGCTTTCCTTGGCCTCCTCCATACTCATGCTTGAGGCTGAAACTGCTGTATTGCGACGAATTTCGCTGTTAACCAGCTGTTCCACTGTCTTGATCTGCTCGGCGGTCATGCCTTCAAAGTGCGAGAAGTCAAAGCGCAGTCGCTCTGAATCCACCAGTGAGCCTTGCTGGGTTACATGGTCACCTAACACTTTACGCAGTGCAGCGTGCAACAGGTGGGTAGCTGAGTGGTTCAAGGCTGTGGCCTGACGCACCTCGGTATCAACCACTGCAGTAACCTGATCACCAACTGCAAGCTTCCCAGACAGCAAACGCCCATGGTGCAAGTGGCTGCCACCCTGCTTACTGCAATCACGTACTTCAAAACGCCCCTCAGACAATTCCAGGTAGCCAGAGTCACCAACCTGACCACCGCCCTCTGCATAAAAAGCGGTCCGATCCAGGACTACGATGGCATCTTTGTCGGCAGACAATTCGTTAACCGGCTCTCCCTCAACGAAGATCCCGGTCACAGCCCCCTTCTGCTGCAAGTCCTTATAGCCTGTAAATTCTGTGCTGCCTTCAAGATCCAGTGAGTCGGTGTAGTCCACGCCAAAGTTACTGGCGGCACGTGCGCGAGCGCGCTGTTCTTCCATGGCAGTCTGGTAACCGTCGAGGTCAATACTCAGACCTCTCTCACGACAGATATCGTTGGTCAGGTCCGTCGGGAATCCATAGGTATCGTAGAGTTGGAACACTACTTCCCCTGAAAGCTCGGTACCCGTTAATTGTGACAGCGCGGCCTCCAGTACCACCATGCCCTTATCCAGGGTTTTGGCAAACTGCTCTTCTTCGGCTTTAAGCACTTTCTCCACCTGAGCCTGCTTGTCAGCAAGTTCTGGATAGGCTTCTCCCATCTCGGCAACCAGGGTAGCTACCAGCTGGTAGAAGAATGGCTTGGTGATACCCAGCTTGTGTCCCTGGCGAAGAGCACGACGAATAATACGACGCAGTACATAACCGCGGCCTTCGTTTGATGGCAGAACTCCATCGATGATCAGAAAAGACGATGAACGAATATGGTCAGCAATCACTCGCAGTGACTTGTTTTCCAGATCCTTCTCACCGGTAATTTCTGCTGCCGCACTAATCAGTTTGCGGAACAGGTCGATGTCGTAGTTGTTGTGAACCCCCTGCATGACGGCTGCAATACGCTCCAGTCCCATCCCGGTATCGATAGATGGCTTGGGCAGCGGCGTCATTTTGCCATCAGCTGAGCGTTCAAATTGCATAAAGACCAGATTCCAGATCTCGATGTAACGATCCAGGTCATCGTTTTCGCTTCCGGGAGGACCACCTGGCACGTCTGCGCCGTGATCGAAGAAGATCTCTGAGCTTGGGCCGCAGGGACCTGTGTCTCCCATGGACCAGAAGTTGTCTTCATCCAGACGTGAGAAACGCTCGGGACTGACTCCAACTTCTTTCAACCAGATGTCAGCCGCTTCATCATCGCTGATATGAACGGTTACCCAGAGGCGCTCTTCCGGCAGCCCCAACACTTTGGTCAGAAATTCCCAGGCGTATTGAATGGCTTCGCGCTTGAAGTAATCTCCGAAACTGAAGTTGCCCAACATTTCAAAGAAGGTGTGGTGACGTGCGGTGTACCCCACGTTTTCCAGGTCATTGTGCTTACCACCGGCACGCACACAACGCTGGGAACTGGCAGCGCGAGTGTAATCGCGCTTCTCTTCACCAAGAAACACATCTTTAAAAGGCACCATACCCGCATTGGTAAACAACAGGGTCGGGTCATTGCCGGGGATCAGCGAGCTGCTGTCCACAATAGTGTGGCCTTTGCTCTCATAAAACTTCAGGAAGGATTCGCGAATTTCTGCGCTTTTCATGTATCAATAGTTCCTGGTCCGCCTGAGCGGTCATCCGTTTATAAAATGGTTAAAAGCCAAGATGACTTTCACTGAATTCTTTGTTGCCCAGTATATGCAAATGCAGATGAAATACTGTTTGCCCGGCACCGGCACCGTTATTGGCGATCAACCGAAAGGCTTCACCCACACCCGCCTGACGGGCAATCTCTGCTGCTGCCAGCATCAGGTGGCCAAGTAGCGCCTTGTCTTCTTCAGTTGCATCAATCAGGCGCGGAATTGGCTTTTTGGGAATAACCAGCAGGTGTGTTGGTGCCTTGGGAGCAATATCCCTGATGGCAATACAATGCTCATCTTCGTAAACAATATCTGCCGGGATTTCGCGGTCAATAATTCTGGTAAACAGCGTTGGCTCAGACATCGTGATTCCTTCTAACTGTCAATTCAAGAGTGTGAATGAAGCTTTTCGTCTGCACTTAACTGACGCGCCTCTGACTCCAGCATCACCGGAATACCATCGCGTATCGGATATGCCAGACCACTCGCCCGGCAAACCAGCTCCTGATTCTCCCGGTCGTACTCCAAAGGTGCCTTGGTTACCGGACACACCAGAATGCTGAGAAGTTTTTTGTCCATGACATCTGCCCTGAGAAAGAATTAACCCGTGGGCACATGGAATCCACCATGTACTGAAGGGATGCAATCGATAATTTTACGGGAATCTGCCACCCAACACCACGTCAGGCGGCAGTATGAATGGATAGAAGTTACTGCATAACTACTGCGCTTGGTAATACGGCGTTAAAAAGTGGCTCAAAATGCTCATTTACTTCAAGTAAATTCCGCCTTTTCGCCCATTTAGCCTTGCTTTACCTGCTCTCGCTAAGCCATGAATAAGCTTCTGGTTATTTCTCCGGAAATGCGTCAATGACCAGCTGGGGATCTATGCGCACTTCGAACCAGTTCATTCGCCAGTCCAGGTGCGGGCCGGTCGAGCGGCCGGTCGAACCCACTTTGGCAACTACTTCCCCAGCTTCCACACGCTGCCCTACCGCCACAAGTGATTCACTCAGGTGGATAAAGGTGGACGATACGCCATGACCATGATCTATGATCAGCGTGCCACCTGAGTAGTACATATCTTTATGGACCAGGGTCACCACCCCAGCTGCAGGCGCTACGACCGGGGCTCCTTTAGGGGCTGCGATATCAATGCCGTAGTGAGGGCTTTTCGGCTCGCCGTTATAGAACCTCTGACTGCCGTAAACACCGGTAATAGACCCTTCGATCGGCCAACGGAAACCGCGACCGAAGTCGAGGCGATTATCGTCTAGTTGACGGGCTTTTTTCACCATAGCGGACTCTTCACGAATCCTCTTCAGCGCCTCTTCCGGTGGATTAACGGTACGTTGTGGTACCCCCTCAACGCGTTGAATATTGTATTCCCGCGCCGCAATAGCCACTTTATGAGTCTCGAGCTCACCATCGGCTGATCGTGTAACCAGCTCAATTTCTGCTGGCGCATCGCGATTGAGACCGATAACAAAGGTACCTTCGTCACTCACACGAACAGAGCGACCTGATAGTTCGACTTGAGTCCCTGGCAGCACCTTGCCAACCAGCAATCCACCCTGCCGACTCTCACCCTTTAACTCGAGAGTCTGTGCGGGTGACGGCATGGCCACCATCAATAACGAAATGACCACTGCAGTAGTAAATCCGTTAATTGTCTTTAGAGGGCTCACTTGTCGTGACTTTTTCTTGATTATCATCAGGTGATTCCAACAGCAAATAAGGGGTAAAACTTTTGATTTGGCAGCTAAGACCGGTGCGCAATACCGTCAAGTGGTCAAAACCTTCACAGAGTGTACCGTTTCTGACGGTATAGGAAAATCCGTTGTACCTGATCCCCGGGCATCTTCTTTTCAGGGTCAGCATGATCACTTTATCACCGGGTATTGTAACCAGAGCAAAGCGATCATCTTCAAACTTGATCGACTTTATTCTGTTGGTGTGGATACAGCCATTTCGTATCCCCCACTCCGCGGGGTCAATAGCGTCGTCAAATGTCGGCTTTTCGGCGACTACCATGCTGCCACTCCCCAACAGTGACACGAACATAATCGTTTTGACCAGCATCTTTCCCATTGGACTCCGCCACCATTATTTTCTTTTTGGTACCAGTTAGACTGCTTATATCAGTAATTACTCCTCACTCTTACCAATTTTATGACATCGCATACTGAATTTGATCACTGCTAAAACCGCGGTATTGCAAGAATCGCATTCGCTTGGCACGTTCTTTCGGGTCTTTTGCCGGCATCTCTCCGAAACGACGTAATGCAGTTTCCTTCGCCAACTCAAACCAGTCAATCTCTATCTCTTCCAGCGCCACCCCGGTAATAGAATCAGCCACTCCACGCTGACGAAGTTCCTGCTGAATTCGATACAACCCCTGCCCACGGGTAATGCGGCTGCGAATAAATGCTTCAGCAAAACGCTGCTCTGACTGCAAACCCTGCTCAGCTAGTTGATCCAGGACCTGGGCCAACAAGGCGTTATTTGAACTGCGTGCCGACAACTTTCGCTCCAGCTCCTGGCGACTATGCTCACGGCGAGCCAATAGGTTCATCGCCGCAAACCGTAATTCACTCCGCTCTTTATCGACGTCCCTGGTTTCCATGACAATTCCCAATTAACACTTCGGCAACGACTTTTTTACTGCATACCTAACGACAAAAAGCCCCGCATAGGCGAGGCTTTTGTGGGGCCATTAACACTAGCTCACCTGCTTACTCAGCAGACTCTTCATAAACTTCCTGATCTTCGCTGGCGCTTGGCGCGGCGTCCAGCAGTTTTTCGCGAACCTTGCCTTCGATCTCCTTGGCAATATCCGGGTTTTCTCTCAGATATTCACAGGCGTTGTTTTTGCCTTGTCCAATTTTAGTGCCACCGTAGGAGTACCATGCACCGGCTTTATCGACAAAACCGAGCTTCACACCAAGATCGATAATCTCACCCTGGCGGTTAATACCCTTACCATACAGAATCTGGAATTCACTCTGTTTGAACGGCGGCGACACCTTGTTCTTAACCACTTTCACGCGAGTCTCGTTACCGAGTACTTCGTCGCCCTCTTTTACTGCACCGGTGCGGCGAATATCGAGACGAACTGAAGAGTAGAACTTGAGCGCGTTACCACCGGTAGTCGTTTCGGGGTTGCCAAACATCACGCCGATCTTCATACGAATCTGGTTAATGAAGATCACCAGGCAGTTGGCATTCTTGATGTTACCGGTAATTTTGCGCAGTGCCTGGGACATCAGGCGAGCCTGAAGGCCGACGTGGTGATCACCCATCTCACCCTCAATTTCTGCTTTTGGAGTCAGTGCGGCCACCGAGTCCACAACCAGAACATCAATGGCACCAGAACGCACCAGCATATCGGTAACTTCCAGCGCCTGTTCACCAGTATCCGGCTGGGACAGAATCAGGTCATCAACATTTACGCCAAGCTTGCCAGCGTAAATTGGATCCAGCGCGTGCTCCGCGTCGATAAATGCACAGGTACCACCCATCTTCTGGGCTTCAGCGATAACTGACAGGGTCAACGTAGTTTTACCAGAGGACTCCGGACCATAGATCTCCACAATACGGCCTTTCGGCAAGCCGCCGATACCTAGCGCCACATCAAGACCCAGTGAACCAGTGGAAATGCTGGGTATTGCCATCTGCTCACGCTCACCCATGCGCATTACGGTACCCTTGCCAAACTGACGATCAATCTGAGCTAAAGCGGCCTGTAGCGCTTTTTCCTTATTCGCATCCATCTGTGTTCACCTCATCGTTATATATTGTTTATTGCCGCCCGCTACCGCAGAAAAGAACTGTATAAATCATCAGTAACGTGGAATTTCGTGCAATATAAACCAAAAAAAACAAACTGTACAGCCATACAGTAAAATTAATAGCAAAGAGCCAACAGCCCTCGCAGCGCCTCGGACACAGCTTGCTCCCGCACTGCCGCCCTGTCACCTGAAAAAAGACAGCATTTTGTGACCAGGCTATCCGGCCCTGCCCAGGCAAACCAGACTGTGCCAACCGGTTTATCAGCCGATCCGCCATCGGGGCCGGCAATACCGCTTACTGCTACAGCAATATTGGCACCGGCAAGCTCTATCGCGCCATTTGCCATCTGCTCAACCACTGCCTGACTGACAGCGCCAAGAGAATTGAGGGTGTCTGCCGACACCTTCAACAGCCGCTGTTTCATGGCATTGGAGTAAGTTACAAAACCGGCGTCAAACCAGTCGGAGCTGCCGGAAATGGCAGTAATTGCCGCGGCAACACCCCCACCGGTACAGGACTCGGCGCAAGTCACTCGCCAGCCGCGCTGTTTCAGTGCCTGACCGAGCTGCGCTGCCAATTCAGTTTGCTGTTCATTCATAGATGCCAATTATGAAGATCCCGACCGCAGATTCCTACCCACCAGCCAACACCGTGAACAAAGATTGACGAACGATTCGCGATCACTCGGTTTTTTCCGACCGCGCAATCCCGTAGAATTTGCAGCCTCACATTCTTCAAACCAAGTATAAAAACGCATGACTGCACTCCAGGCCTCGCTCGACCAACACACTCCCATGATGCAACAGTACCTGCGCATTAAGGCAGAGCACCCCAACGAGATGGTGTTCTACCGTATGGGCGATTTTTACGAACTGTTTTTCGACGATGCCAAGCGCGCCGCCCAGCTGCTGGATGTCACCCTGACTGCCCGAGGCAAATCCGGTGGCAATCCGATTCCAATGGCAGGTGTCCCCTACCATGCAGTTGAAGGCTACCTGGCCCGCTTGGTAAAACAAGGTGTATCTGTCGCCATCTGTGAGCAGGTGGGCGACCCGGCCACCAGCAAAGGACCCGTGGAGCGCAAAGTGATGCGCATCGTCACCCCCGGCACCATCAGCGATGAAGCCCTGCTTGAAGAGCGGCGCGACAATCTGCTGGCGGCGGTAAGCTGTCAGGGAGAGTTCTTTGGTATCGCCACCCTGGATATTGGCAGCGGCCGTCTATTGGTTCAGGAGCTGATCGGCACCGAAGGTCTGCTGGGGGAGTTGCAGCGCCTCAATCCCGCCGAGTTATTGGTCAGCGAAGATTTCCCCTATTTCAGCAATATTGAGCACCGCACCGGCGTTCGCCGCCGCCCGCCCTGGGAGTTTGATACCGAAACTGCCGAGCGCCAGCTTACCAGCCAGTTCGGTACCCACGACTTGTCAGGCTTTGGCTGTGAAGGGCTGGCCATTGCCATTCAGGCTGCCGGTTGCCTGCTGCAGTACGCCAAAGAGACCCAGCGCACCGACCTGCCCCACATTCGCGGCATCTCCGTCGAGAACCGCGACGACAGCGTGATTCTAGATGCCGCAACTCGCCGCAATCTGGAGATTGACCTCAATCTCGGTGGCGGACAGGACAACACCCTGATGTCGGTGATGGACAATACGTCCACTGCCATGGGTGGACGGCTGCTGCAACGCTGGCTGAATCGCCCGCTGCGCAACCTGAAAACCCTGGTCAATCGCCAACAGGCCATTGCCCATTTGCGGGACAACTATCGCTACGAAGTGGTTGCGGAGTCCCTTCGTCAGGTAGGTGATATGGAGCGCATTCTCGGTCGAGTAGCGCTGCGCTCGGCACGTCCCCGTGACCTGACCAGGCTTCGCGATTCACTGGCAGTACTGCCACAGATTCAATCCGATTTACGAAACGCTGCCGCCCCGCAACTCAAGCAACTAGCTGAAGAAGCCAGCGAGTTTCCCGAGCTGGTTGACCTGTTACACCGTGCCGTAATTGAAAACCCGCCCGTTGTAATTCGCGACGGTGGCGTCATTGCCGAAGGCTATGACGAAGAACTGGATGAGCTGCGCAACATCAGCGCCAATGCCGGTGATTACCTGGTTCAATTGGAAACCCGCGAACGCCAGCGTACCGGCATTTCCACATTGAAAGTCGGGTACAACCGCGTACACGGCTACTACATCGAGATCACCAAGGCCAATTCTGATCAGGCGCCTATGGATTACCAGCGTCGCCAGACCCTGAAAAATGCCGAGCGCTTTATTACCCCCGAACTCAAAGAGTTTGAGGATAAGGCCCTTTCGGCAAAAAGCCGGGCCTTGGCTCGTGAGAAGGCCCTTTACGAAGAGCTGATTGAGCGCCTCAACGAAGACTTGGGTCCACTGCAGGTTTGTGCTGCCGCTGTCTCGGAACTGGACGTTCTGGCAAATCTGGCAGAGCGAGCGGACTGCCTCAGTTTTGTGGAACCACAGTTAAGTGACGAACCTGGCATTTCCATTCGCAGTGGGCGCCACCCTGTGGTGGAACAGGTGCTGGATTCCCCCTTCGTTGCCAACGACCTCAATTTCCATGACCAGCGCCGCATGCTGATCATCACCGGCCCCAACATGGGCGGTAAATCGACCTATATGCGCCAGGCCGCGCTGATTACATTGCTGGCCCATATTGGCAGTCCTGTCCCAGCAGAAAGCGCCTCTATTGGCTTGGTGGATCGAATCTTTACCCGTATCGGCTCTTCCGATGATTTGGCCGGTGGCCGCTCCACCTTCATGGTCGAAATGACAGAGACCGCCAACATTCTCCACAACGCCACAGACCGCAGCCTGGTGTTGATGGATGAAATTGGTCGCGGTACCAGCACCTTTGACGGCTTGTCCCTGGCCTGGGCCTGTGCCATTCACCTTGCTGAGCAGGTTCGCGCCTTTACCCTCTTTGCGACTCACTACTTTGAATTGACCTCGCTGCCGGAAAAAATGCCGACAGTGGTTAATGTTCACCTGGATGCTACCGAATACAACGACAGCATTGTGTTTTTGCACGCCGTTCAGGAGGGGCCGGCCAGTCAGAGCTATGGAATACAGGTCGCCAAACTCGCCGGCTTGCCAAACCAGGTCCTTGAACTGGCTCGTCAAGAGTTGGCTGTATTGGAAGCTGGCAGCCTGAAAACCCCCAAAAATCATGTTGCCAAACAACCGCCCAGTGCACTGCTTCAACCAGCACAGGCAGAACTGTTCAGCGATCAGGGCGGACAAAAACTGCGCGAAGCCATTACCGCCATTGATCCCAACAACCTGACACCCAGGCAGGCGTTGGATGCGCTGTATGAGCTGCAAGAATTGTCGAAAAAGGTATAATGCCCGGCTTTAGCCGTTGCGGCGCATTAAAGATTTTAGTCAGGAGAAGTGAGTTATGGCCTTTGTGGTCGGTGAAAACTGCATCAAGTGCAAACACACAGATTGCGTTGAAGTGTGCCCGGTGGATTGCTTTTACGAAGGCCCCAACTTCCTCGTTATCCACCCGGACGAGTGCATTGACTGCGCCCTGTGCGAGCCAGAGTGCCCTGTTGATGCGATCTTCTCCGAAGACGAAATGCCTGAGGGCCAGGAAGTGTTTATTGAACTGAACGCCGAACTGGCTGAAGAGTGGCCTAACATCACCGAGAAAAAAGACGCGCCTGAAGATGCTGCTGAGTGGGATGGTAAGCCCGGCAAGCTGGCATTGCTCGAGAGATAACATTATCGAGAGATGGGAATGGGAGATGGGAGATGTAAAATCCCGCCCCCCAGAAACCAAAAAAGCCGCCTTTTAAGGCGGCTTTTTTGTCTCTCGTCTCTCGTCTCTCGGACGATCACTCCTCAAACAACGTCTCGCTATCGAGTCCCTGTTTCTGGACAATTTCCCGAAGCCGTTTGAGCGCCTCAACCTGAATCTGGCGCACCCGCTCCCGAGTCAAACCAATCTCTTTACCTACCTCCTCCAGAGTTGAGATTTCATAACCCTGGAGACCAAAGCGACGAGCAATTACCTCACGCTGCTTTTGCGGCAGTTCATCCAGCCAGTGTTCAAGTGCATGCACCAGATCACCATCTTCTACCAGCTCTTCTGGATCGGAACGATGCTGATCGGCAATGGTTTCCACCAGCGTCTTATCACTATCGTGACCGAGGGAAATATCTACTGAACTGACACGCTCATTCAAACCCAGCATGCGGTAAACATCCTGAATAGGCTTATCGAGTAGCGTGGCAATTTCTTCGGCAGAAGGATCGTGGTCTAATTCCTGTGACAGCTTTCGCGCCGCCCTCAGATAGACATTCATCTCCTTCACCACATGAATCGGCAAACGAATGGTTCGGGTCTGGTTCATCAGCGCCCTCTCAATCGTCTGGCGAATCCACCAGGTTGCATAGGTCGAGAATCGATAGCCCAATTCCGGGTCGAATTTTTCAACAGCCCTCATTAGACCGAGATTGCCTTCTTCGATCAAATCAAGCAGTGATAAACCTCGATTAACGTAACGTCGCGCAATTTTAACCACAAGGCGCAGGTTACTTTCGATCATTCGTTTGCGTGAGGCTTCACAGCCTTTTCGGGATTTGCGGGAATAGAAAACTTCCTCTTCCGCAGTGAGAAGGGGCACAAAACCAATCTCTTTCATGTAAAGACTGGCTGCGTCGAGCACCTGTTCTGGCTTTTTCAGTGAATCGTCCAGTTGCTCCATATCGCCTTCCAAAAAATCATTATCCAGCATATGCCAAACCCCCAGTGATTTTTTAGGTAATTAATCATCCTTGACCTGACTTCAACACTATCACTTTATGAACAATTGTCTAGCAATATTTCATTAGTTCCTGCGTCAAAACCTATTGCCGGGGTAATAATCTTACTGGATCTATGGGTTTACCGTTTTTACGGATCTCGAAATAGAGACGCTTTGAATCCTCCATGTCTCCACCCACCTCAGCTATTTTCTGACCAGCGGTCACCATCTCCCCCTCAGCGACCAATATTTGATGATTATTGGCATAGGCACTGAGGAAAGTATCACTGTGTTTCACAATCACTAACTGACCGTAACCACGCAAACCACTGCCGGCATACACAACCACCCCGGGGCCTGCAGCCTCGACTTTCGATCCTTTTCCGGACGAAATATAAATTCCTTTAAAAACCTTTGAGGAATCGTAGTGCCGGGACACCCGCCCTTTTGCCGGCCATTGCCAACTCCAGCTTTTTGGTAGTGACGCCACTTTTTTTGCATTACTTTCAGGGCTGGAGCCTGCAGGTTTAATGGTTTTTATTGTCTTACTGGATGTATTGCCGGTTGATGACGATGTCCCGGCCGTTGACGGTTTGGGAGCTGATGGTTTCGATGCTGAAGGTTTGGCACTTGATGTTGGCTTGGACTTACTTTCTGCAACGCCGGGTTTAGTGGCAACGACCGCCTGCCTGCTGCTATTTTTCGGCGTGTTGGTATTTACCGATTTAGTCAGGTCCAGATTGAGACGCTGCCCCGAATAAATGGTGTACGGTGCAGCAATACCGTTGGCCTTTGCCAGTTGCTGATAATCAAGCTCATAGCGCCAGGCGATGGAATAAAGGGTTTCACCACTGGAAACCACGTGATAGTCGATCAGATCCTTTGGCGGCGCAGGCCTACTGGAAATGGGAGCGGGTGCATGACGGGCACATCCGCTACTGAACAGCAGCAGAGAAATTAGAAAAAAGTGTGTAGACTTTCCCTTTAATATATTCACTTTTTATACGGTGGCGCGCTTTCCACCAATATGTTCCAGCCCCAAAACCAATACAACCCCAAACAACATTAACAACATAGCAACCCAGGTGTGAGGATCCTGCCCCAATAGCTCAGAGTACTCCCATGGGAACAGGTTATCCTGCACCAATACGATCTCTTTTCCGGAAGAGGTATAAAACACTTCCAGCGGATTTCTCCACGGCCATACTGTGGCCAATGACCCGGCGAGAAATCCCACCAGTGTTGACAATGTAACACTGTAATAGCGTTCCAAAAGCCAGCTCAGCACACGTGAGAAAGACAATAACCCCACCACGCAACCAAGTGCAAACAGTGCCAGTGTAGTAAAATCAAGTGCACTGATGGCATCAATCAATACACCGTACATTCCCAATAAAACCAGAATAAAACTGCCAGATATTCCAGGCAAAATCATGGCGCAAATCGCTATGGCGCCAGCACAAAATATCGCCAGCGGAGAGCTGCCCACAACAAGTGGAGGAAGGTAAAATAAAAATGCAGAAAGGATTGTGCCGGCCATAACCGCCATGGCTTCGGCGATACCCCATCGTCCGAGATTACGTGTAATCCAGATAATTGAAGCTATGATCAGTCCGAAAAAGAACGACCAGATCAAAACCGGGTATGCATCGAGACAATAGCTGACCAGTTTGGCCAAAGAAAAAATACTGACCAGAATTCCAGTAAAAAGAACCAGCAGGAAATTACCATTAATGGCCGACCAGAACGCAGCGATCCCATGACTGCGTAACAGCTTTAAAGACTGCAGGTTAACTGAGCGAATAGAATTGAGAAATTCCTGATAAATACCGCTGATAAAGGCGATAGTTCCACCGGACACTCCGGGAACCACATCTGCAGCACCCATGGCAATGCCTTTTAAAAACAACAGCAGGTAATCGACCGGTCGTCGCATTCCTTGTCCTTAATTTATTCTCTTCCAACTAAAAATAAAATTATCAACTCAGCGTGAGATACCGCTGAGCAAAGGTACAAAACGCACCGGCTCAATAACTTCTTCGGAAAAATTATTGCTATCACCTTCGCGAGTAAATACACACAACTCCTGATAACCATCGGGCCCCAACGGGATTACCAGGATACCATCAGGTGCCAATTGATAGAGCAATTCCTGTGGCAGGGTCTGGGGGGCTGCGGTACTGATGATTCCGTTAAAGGGCGCATATTCTGGCCAGCCAAAGCCGCCATCTGAAAGTGACGCTGTAACATTGCGGTGGCCGAGACGACGCAATAATTCGCGAGAGCGCGAAAGCAGGGGAGCAATCCGCTCAACCGAATAAACCTTGTCCACCAATTGTGCCAGCACTGCCGTCTGGTAACCGGAACCAGTGCCGATCTCCAGGACCTTGCCCGGTTTTCCGCGGGACAATAACAACTCGGTCATACGAGCAACGATATAAGGCTGGGAAAGGGTCTGCTTGTGACCTATGGGCAGTGCGGTATCTTCGTAGGCACGATGTGAAAGTGCTTCATCCAGAAACAGGTGCCTGGGGGTAACTCGCATTACATCGAGCACTTTCTGACTCTTGATGCCCTGCTCAACCAGGCGTTGAATCATGCGCTCCCTTGTGCGCTGAGAGGTCATGCCGACACCGCCGACATTGGCAGAGAGCCCGAAGCTGTTCACACGTAACTCCTGAGTATCACAAGATTAATTATTATGGTTGTCCAAGTGACCAACTATATCACGACCCGAGTGTGCAGTGTTTAACTCTGTAAGCTCCCTCAGTACCGAGGTGGCAAAGCAGCCAGGCAGCAAACCGAAGGACAACACCAGATCATTGCTCTCAAATTGCCACTGCAGGTTTTGCGGGTGCAGTACCAGGTCGCGTCGTTCCTGTGAGAGCCCACTGTGCTCCAGTGCATCTCCCCAACCGGGCAGACTGTCGGCAACTTGCTGCTCCAGCGCAACTCTCGCCTCACTGCCCTGGTGACGCCCTCGCCCCCACATCGCACCTGTTGGCAGCTCTTCCCCTTCCAGAGGCTTATTCCAGGAATGCTGCTTCATACGAGTGGCCAGAATTCGATTAAACAGGTACGAGCGCCCCGCAGACAAATAAATTCCGGATTGACCACCACCTGAGGAGCGACCACCGCGGCGGCCGCGCTGTCGGTTACGGGATCGGGCATCACCGGACTGACCAACAAATTTCTGTTCAAATTCCCGGAGGTTGCCAGCGTCATGCCCAAACCGCTGCTCGCCAAAATAGTTGGGCACGCCCTGTTCAGCTATGAATGCCAGACGTTGCTCGAGCAAAGAGTGATCCGCAGTCAATTCCCGCAGACGGATAATGAAGTGATTGCTCTGGTGATCACCGCGGCGCAGCTTTTTGGGATGACGGCCACTGGCCAGCAAGGTCACCCCCTCCAAGGCTTCAACAGCTTGGAGGTTTAACTCCTTTTTGGGCAGATACAGGCTGAACCACTGGCTGGTTACCGCTCGGCGGTCTTTCATGCCGCAATAGCCAACATCCATGGCTTTAATGTCTGCTATCTGAGCCAACTGCTCAGCTACCCAACGGGTGTTCTGGTTGCGCTTTTGGATATGCAGCAGCAGGTGTTCACCATTGCCCTGTGGCTCAAACCCGAGGCTCTCATCCACAACAAAGTCTTCCGGTACACTTCTGAAGGAAGCAGAGCCCAGTGGCTCGCCGTGGGCAAAAGGAAAATCCAACGAATAGTCTGACATTAAGGCTTCGTAACTCAAAATAACTGTAATTGTAAGGTGCGCCAGGCGCACCGAGTTAAACTGGCATACCAACAATGGTGCGCACGGCGCACCCAACAGATGTTATGTCACAATCAACACAACCGCATGACAGGCAATGCCTTCCTTGCGACCTTCAAAGCCAAGCTTTTCCGTAGTGGTCGCTTTGACGTTGACCTGGCCACTATTGGCTGACATATCTTCCGCAAGATTGGCGCTCATCGCTTCAATATGAGGCGCCATTTTCGGTGCCTGGGCAACGATGGTTATATCCGCATTGCCCAACTTCCAACCGCGCTCTGTCAGCAATTTCATGACATGTCGCAACAACTGTCGACTGTCAGCACCTTTGTACTGCGGATCGGTATCGGGAAAATGGCGCCCTATATCCCCAAGGCCAGCCGCGCCCAGCAGCGCATCACAGAGAGCGTGAACCAGCACATCACCATCGGAATGGGCAACAAATCCCTGGCGATAAGGAATCGCTACACCACCCAACATCAGGTGATCGCCTGGGCCAAAAGCATGCACATCGTAGCCGTGACCAATTCTCATGATCAGTGGTCTTCCTTCTGTTGAATTTGGACCTGCAGAATAGCCTCGGCAATTGCAAGGTCTTCGCGGTTGGTAATTTTGATATTGTCACGCTGGCCAGCAATCACTTTTGGCGACACACCCAGTTGCTCAACAGCCGAGGACTCATCAGTGGGCTGAAAGTCTTTATTTTTGGCCTGTAACAAAGCATCTCGCAGCAGTGAATAACGAAACATCTGTGGGGTCATAGCCGCCCAAAGCTGGCTGCGATCTTCCGTAGCAGCAATGCAATTACCACCGGACACCCGCTTTACCGTGTCAGCCATAGGAGCAGCGAGAATACCGCCGACAGCGTCTACTGCAAGTGCATCCATCATTCGCTCGATATCTGCTGCTCGCACACAGGGACGGGCAATATCATGGACCAGCACCCAGTCATTTGGGCTGGCCAATTCTGTTAATGCGAGTAACCCCTGATAGACCGTATCGGAGCGCTCCGCACCACCTGTAGTCAAAATAACTCTTGAGTCGTTAATTCCGAGCTTTGCCCAATGCTGATCCGCATCACTGATCGCGACAACACATCCGGCAACACGACTTACAGAAAGCAGACGACTAAGCGTCCACTCCGCCACGGTCTTGCCATTGAGGGGATAGTACTGTTTTGGCTGATCACCACCAAAACGGCGACCTACACCTGCAGCAGGTACAACTACCCAAAACTTAGGTTCGGTCATGGTTTTTTCGGCTCTTTCTCTATCACCATATAGAACGTCTCGCCATCCTTGATCAAACCAAGATCATTGCGAGCACGCTCTTCGATGGCTTCGAGGCCGTCATTGAGAGCGCGAACTTCTCGGGCAATGGTTTCGTTGCGGGCTTCGGCCTCTGCGTTAATGGCCTGCTGTTCTGCTACGGCACGCTGTAACTCCACCTTTTGGGCGAGACTGCCCTCTCCCACCCACAATCGATATTGCAGGGTTAGAAACAGGACAATTAATACAGCCAAAAGCCAGCGCATGGGTTCTCGGTGTGTTGGTACATTGTTAGTAGTGTATTTAAATAAAAACGGCGAGGATAGTCCTCGCCGTTTACGAGAGATGGGAGACGATAGATGAGAGACGAGTTTCTCCGAGCGTTAGTCGGACATCTCGTCTCTCATCTCACATCTCTCGTCTCACTCAGTTCTTGAACTCAGCGCGGCCGCGGTACGGTGCTTTCTCGCTGCCAAGCTCGGCTTCAATGCGAAGCAGACGGTTGTACTTGGCAACACGGTCAGAGCGGCACAGGGAACCGGTTTTGATCTGGCCAGCGGCAGTAGCTACTGCCAGGTCAGCAATGGTGGTGTCTTCGGTTTCACCGGAACGGTGAGAAATCACCGCAGTGTAGCCAGCGTCCTTGGCCATCTGGATGGCATCCAGGGTCTCGGACAGAGAACCGATTTGGTTGAACTTGATCAGGATGGAATTACCCACGCCCTTCTCGATACCCTCTTTAAGGATACGGGTGTTGGTTACGAACAGGTCGTCACCCACCAGCTGGCACTTGTCGCCGATCTTGTCGGTCAGAACTTTCCAGCCGTCCCAGTCACTTTCGTCCAGGCCATCTTCGATAGAGATGATCGGGTAGCGGCTAACCAGCTCGGCCAGGTAGTCGGCAAAGCCGTTGGAATCAAATACCTTGCCTTCGCCAGACAGGTCGTACTTACCGTCTTTGTAAAATTCGGAAGCAGCACAGTCCAGAGCCAGGGTTACGTCTTTGTCCAGCTCGTAACCTGCGTCGGCTACGGCTTCAGCAATCACTGCCAGCGCTTCTTCGTTGGACGCCAGGTTCGGGGCAAAACCACCCTCATCACCCACGGCGGTGTTCAGGCCGCGTACTTTCAGTACTTTCTTCAGTGAGTGAAAAATCTCCGCACCCATACGCAGACCTTCGGCGAAAGTAGGAGCGCTAACTGGCTGAACCATAAACTCCTGGATGTCGACGTTGTTGTCCGCGTGCTCACCACCGTTGAGGATGTTCATCATCGGTACCGGCATGGTGAATTGACCCGGGGTGCCGTTTACGTCAGCGATGTGTGCGTACAGAGGAACACCTTTGGCTTTTGCTGCTGCTTTCGCTGCAGCCAGGGAAACAGCCAGAATAGCATTGGCACCCAGTACTGCTTTGTTGTCGGTGCCGTCAGCTTCAATCATCAGGCGATCCAGCTCACGCTGTTCGGTAACATCTTTACCCACCAGCAGCTCGCGGATGGTGGTATTGATGTTGTTAACTGCTTTCAAGACGCCCTTGCCCAGGTAACGAGCCTTGTCGCCATCGCGCAATTCCAGTGCTTCGCGGGAGCCGGTAGAGGCACCGGATGGTGCACAGGCAGTACCAACAATGCCGTTTTCCAGAACTACGTCGGCTTCAACGGTTGGGTTACCGCGGGAATCCAGCACTTCATAAGCGCGAATGTCAGCAATTTTAGTCATTGAAAAGTCTCTCTAGAACGTAAAGTAAGTCTTTGTCATCCCCGCGAAGGCGGGGATCCATCTCGCGAACAGCGCGATCTGGTGGATTCCCGCTTTCGCGGGAATGACGAGTTATTAGGAAATATCCAGATCCGGCAGGTTTTTCACCAGATCATCTATAGCTTTCATCTGCTCAAGGAATGGCTTTAGCTTGTCCAGCGGCAGCGCACTTGGGCCGTCGCAAAGTGCTTTATCCGGGTTCGGATGCGCCTCCAGGAACAGGCCTGCTAAACCAACCGCCATACCGGCACGAGCCAGCTCAGCCACCTGATGGCGACGACCACCAGACGCCGCACCCATCGGGTCACGGCACTGCAAGGCGTGGGTCACATCAAAAATCAGAGGCGCTCCGCCGGAAACTTCTTTCATAGTGCGGAAGCCCAGCATGTCGACAACCAGGTTGTCGTATCCAAAGCAGGCACCGCGCTCACACAGCATCACTTTGTCGTTGCCACACTCGCGGAATTTTTCCGCCAGGTTTTTAACCTGCGCCGGGCTCATGAACTGCGGTTTTTTGACGTTGATTACTGCACCGGTTTCAGCCATCGCCTCAACCAGGTCGGTTTGGCGCGCCAAAAATGCCGGCAACTGAATCACATCCGCCACTTCGGCAACCGGTTTGGCCTGATACGGCTCGTGCACGTCGGTAATTACCGGAACATTGAAAGTTTCTTTGATCTCTTCAAAGATCTTCAAACCCTCTTCCATTCCCGGGCCGCGATAAGAGTGCACCGAAGAGCGGTTAGCCTTATCGAACGACGCCTTGAATACGTAGGGAATGCCCAGCTCGCCGGTGACTTTCACGTAGTGTTCGGCAATCTGCATCGCCAGGTCACGAGACTCAAGCACGTTCATGCCGCCAAACAGCACAAACGGCTTGTCGTTGGCGACTTCGATTCCGGCAACTTCAATAATTTGCTGCATCATTCACCCTTATGAGCCAATGCGGCGCGAACATAGCTGGAGAACATCGGGTGGCCATCGCGCGGGGTCGAGGTAAATTCCGGGTGGAACTGACAGGCGAAGAACCAGGGGTGATCAGCGATTTCCACGGTTTCCACCAGATGGTTCTGCTCGGACCAGCCGCCAATTTTCAGGCCAGCGGTTTCCAGTTGCTCAACGTAATTGTTGTTTACTTCGTAACGGTGACGGTGACGTTCTACCACAGAGGTAGAGCCATAAATCTCGGCCGCTTTGGAGCCTTCTACCAGCAGAGACTCCTGGGAACCCAGGCGCATAGTGCCGCCCATATCGGAATTCTCGTCGCGCACTTCTACCTGGCCAGTCTCGTCTACCCATTCGGTAATCAAGCCGACAATCGGGTGCTTGGCGTCGCGATCAAACTCGGTTGAGGTCGCCCCTTCCAGGCCGCACACATTGCGGGCGTATTCAATAACCGCAACCTGCATACCCAGACAGATACCCAGATAAGGAATTTTGTTTTCACGGGCGTAACGCACCGCGGCAATCTTGCCTTCAAGGCCGCGGGAACCAAAGCCACCCGGCACCAAAATGGCGTCTGCTTTTTCCAGAATGGAAACGCCCTTCTCTTCCACTTCTTCGGCGTTGATGTGCAGGATCTTTACTTTGGTCTTGTTGTGAATACCGGCGTGGCTGAGTGCTTCGTTCAACGACTTATAGGCGTCCAGCAGTTCCATGTACTTGCCCACCATCGCAATGGTGACTTCTTTTTCCGGATGCAGATGATTCTCGGCCACCCAGTCCCAATCGCTCAAGTCTGCTTCACCACATTCAAGTCGCAAGCGGTCGATCACAAACTGATCGAGGCCACGGGATTGCAGATGTCTGGGAATGTGATAGATGGTTTTGGCGTCCAGCAACGGAACTACCGCACGTTGCTCAACATTAGTGAACAGAGAGATTTTCTTGAGTTCATTCTCAGGAATTTCCATCTCAGAGCGACACAACAGCACATCCGGTTGAATACCGATAGAACGCAGCTCTTTCACTGAGTGCTGGGTCGGTTTGGTTTTCACCTCACCAGCGGTAGCGATGTAAGGCACCAGGGTCAGGTGCATCAACATGGCGCGCTCCATGCCCAGCTCCACTTTGAGCTGACGCACGGCTTCCAGGAAAGGTTGTGATTCGATATCACCGACGGTACCGCCGATTTCAACGATCGCCACATCGTAGCCTTCGCCACCCACTTTGACGCGGCGTTTGATCTCATCAGTAACATGAGGAATCACCTGAACAGTGCCGCCCAGGTAGTCACCGCGGCGTTCGCGACGCAGAATAGTCTCGTAAACACGACCGCTGGTAAAGTTGTTGCGCTTGGTCATCTTGGAGCGCAGGAAACGCTCGTAGTGGCCCAAGTCGAGGTCGGTCTCGGCACCATCCTCTGTCACAAACACCTCACCGTGCTGGAACGGGCTCATGGTGCCCGGATCCACGTTCAGGTAAGGATCGAGTTTGAGAATAGTTACCTTAAGACCGCGCGCTTCAAGCACAGCACCAAGGGATGCGGAAGCGATACCCTTCCCAAGAGAAGAAACAACACCGCCCGTCACAAAAATAAAACGTGTCATAAAAGCCCGTCCGAGACTGCTTGTCTGTGTAAATACAGCTGGTAAAGAATGTGTAGAGAGAATGATTTGGGCCAGAAAGCGGCCTGCAACCATCTCGATCAAGATGGGAGCGCAGATTACCAGAAAGCGTGTCTCGAAGCCACCAGAACAGAACCAATATTACGGGTAAACAGATCAATTCAAGGCCGGCTTCCAACCTATCTCACACCCCTCTTCACAGACGAACAGACCCGCCACCGCTACAAGCTGATCATTCCGGTAAACCAGAGGCAGTCGCTCCCGCAACCAGGGTTCTACCTGAAGCTCCTGGAGCACTTTTTTCAGGGACTGCGACCTATCCCTTCCCACTGGCTGGCAACGCTCGCCTCCACGTCGAAAACGAACGACGTACTCGTCCTTAGGGACAGAAATCGGCTGGACACAGCCTGCGCTCTCAACCACCAACTCCTGACAACCATCCCAAGGAATTTCCCCATCTGGATCTGGTGCCTGACAAAGTGGTGGCAGCAGATAAATACGCCCTGCAAATCGGCGCAGCTCGCAGTCGCCAAATTCAATGATTGGGGAAGCATCCTCGCGGGCTTCAATTAACTCTCGATGAATACGCTCAAGGCGAACCTGGGGTGGCATGCGATATCCGCGACGCTCACACCAGAAACGAACCAGATTATGTCGTCGGGTGAGTGACAGGGACTTCAGCGACTCCATATCGATACTGACACCCAGTCGCTCCTTACGCTCACCCGCATTAACCAAATCAGCTTCAGCCAGTTCACGGGTTAAATCATCAGTCTGGCGACAGAGGTGTGCAACCTGTGAAAATCGCTCCGCCAGATCCGGCCAGCGCTCCTTCAAAACCGGTACCACCTTGTGACGCAGGAAGTTGCGATCAAAATCCAGCAGCTCGTTGGATTCATCGTGAATCCAATTTAAGTCATGCTCTTTTGCATAACCCTCTAACGTGGCGCGGGGAATATTCAATAGTGGCCGTAGCAACTGTCCTTTGCCCAACCCGCGGTGCTCAGGCATGGCAGCCAGGCCGCGAGGACCGGAACAACGCAACATTCTGTAGAGTACCGTCTCTGCCTGATCGTCAGCATGATGAGCCAGAAGCAGCAGATCACCCCGCCCTAAAGCCGCCTCAAAAATCTGGTAGCGAGCATCTCGAGCTGCCTGCTCAACACCACTCCCACTTTTTTTCAAATCCACTCGAAAGCTTTGCAAATTAACACCAAATTGTTTGCATTGAGTTGAGCAATGGCTTTGCCACTGATCAGCGTTGGGTGAAAGCTGGTGGTTGATATGAAGCGCGGTAACTTTTTGGGCACCGACGAGAGAAACCACCAAGTGCAAAAGCACGTGCGAATCGAGGCCGCCACTGTAACCAACGTAGATATGGTTGGCGGATTCCAAGGCTGGGACGTGAGCAGCAAGATGGTCTGAAGTGAACATGTGGTGAGTTTACACAAAAACAATGTTTGCTGGGGGGGATTACTTATAGCGTGGTGGCGAGCCTGGGCAAGTGCCATATTCTGGACACGCTGTGTATACATCCCTGTAGGCTCGGATGCGACGTCCCTGTCGCATACGGTCCAGAATATGGCACTTGCCCAGACTCTTCATATCAACCCATCTCTTTGACCAGCAACTACCACCCTGAGCGAATTTCCAAAGTAGCTCTTCCCACAGCGTGATAGGTCACGACGATTTGTCAGTTATATGAGGAGTGGCCTGTCAGGCCGCGAGAAGAGCGGGGTCAATTAATACTCTGAGCCATAGAGAGTGAGATCCTTCGCTTTGCTCAGGAAGACAATGGGGAGCTTGGAGCAACCCCAAATTAGAGGCATAAAAAAACCGGAGTAAACTCCGGTTTTTTCCATCAAGCTTCCGGGTTTCCGTAAGCCATCAATCGGTTAAATCGTTTTTCCAGTAACTGGTCAATCGGCACCTTCTTGAGCTCAGTCAACTGGGATGACAGACGCTCACGCAAAGTGGCAGCCATTACATCAATATTGCGGTGTGCCCCGCCCATTGGCTCGGGAATAGTCTCATCGACAATACCCAGCTTTTCCAGATTGTCTGAAGTAACACCCATCGCCTGTGCGGCATCCGGAGCCTTCTCAACCGTCTTCCAGATAATGTTTGCACAACCTTCCGGCGAGATTACAAAGTAAGTGGAATACTGCAGCATATTGAGCTGGTCGCCCACACCAATAGCCAGTGCACCACCGGAACTGCCCTCACCAATAACCGTACAGATCATCGGGGTTTTCAGACGGGACATAACCGCCAGATTCTGGGCAATCGCTTCAGAAATACCACGCTCTTCCGAATCGATACCTGGGTAAGCTCCCGGAGTATCAATCAGAGTGATCACCGGCATATTAAAACGCTCAGCCATCTCCATCAGACGCAGAGCCTTGCGGTAACCTTCCGGCTTGGGCATACCAAAGTTACGGTGAATCTTGTCGCTGACGCCGCGACCTTTCTCTTCACCAATCACCATCACCGGTACACCATTCAAGCGAGCAGTACCACCAACAATCGCGTGGTCGTCACCAAAATGACGGTCGCCATGCAATTCGTCAAAATCAGTAAAAACACGCTTGATGTAATCCACAGCATAAGGACGCTGAGGGTGGCGAGCCACCTGCACCACTTGCCATGGAGACAGGCTGGAGTAGATGCTCTCGGTCAGCTTTTGGGATTTATCCCTCAGCTTGGCAATTTCTTCGGCGATATTGAGGTCATTGTCGTTACCGACCAACTGAAGCTCTTCAATTTTGGCTTCCAATTCGGCGATCGGCTGTTCGAAATCGAGATAATTCAAGTTCATTCGAATGCTTTTCCATCTGTCCTGGCGCTAAGGTGGCGTAATGTACTACTGACGGCTCAATAACGCCAGTTTTCACCGACCCTTGCGGTTGTTTTCGACCATTTTGTGATCATTTTTTACTATTCAGAGCTATCTCGGGGCGGCCTGCGCCCGCCTCCCTTGATAGTAGCCGTTTTCAAACGACCGCCCTCATAGGCAAGCTGTACCTGGTCAGCCCCCAGCGATTCTCTCAGTTGATGCAGTAGATCATCACGTACAGATACCTGCCACTGTTCACCCAGCAATACTTCACCACGGGCTTCGGTGTTGGCACAGCGCACCCGCACTTTGGTGCCTCCACCACTATACGGCGCCAAAAGACTTTCCAGTTGTCTGGCACTTTCGGCATTACGGTTGGCAGGATGATAGCCAATCGTTAACTCCCTGGCGGCAAGATCCCTCGACTCCTCCAGGGTTCTCACAGTTTCGGCACGAATAGCCAAACCACCAGAGAAGTCATCGGCCTGCACTTCGCCTTCGAGCACCAGCACTACATCTTTGGCAATTTTTTCACGGCAGTCGCGGAATCTGTCGGCAAACACCAACGCTTCAATGCGGCCGGTCCGATCGTCCAGTGTCATACTGGCCCACGGCTCGCCCTTCTTGTTCTTGCGAACTCGCATATCCACCACCAGACCTGAAACCACCTGTACTTCTCGTGGCTTCGGGGCCAGACCGGAAAGCCTCGCAGAAACAAACTGATCCAGCTCGCTATCATATTCATCCACCGGATGGCCGGTGAGATAAAGTCCCAGAGTATCCTTTTCGCCAGTGAGCCTCTCTTTGATTGTCAGGGTAGGCACCCTGTTAAAGCTGGCATAACCGATTTCCGGGGCACTCTCGGCAGGAGTTTCACCAAACAGATCACCCATGCCACTGGCAGCGTTGCGAGCACTCTGCTCTGCCAGTTTGACCGCTTCATCAATAGCAGCCAGCATCACCGCACGCGTAACCCCCAGTTCACCTTGAGGACCAATGCTGTCCAGCGCACCAGATCGCACCATCGCCTCAAGCGCCCGCTTGTTAACCTTGCGAGAGTCCACTCGCTGGCAGAAGTCGAACAAATCCTTGAACGGACCGGACTTGCGTGCTTCGAGAATATTATCGATTGGGCCTTCACCCAGTCCTTTGATCGCACCGAGACCGTAAATAATGCGATCCTGCTCGTCCACCGTGAAGTAGAACTCACCGGTATTCACATCCGGCGGCAACAGGGTCAACCCCATTGCCCGGCACTCCTCAATAAAGGTCACCACCTTGTCGGTTTTATCCATATCCGAGGACATGGTGGCGGCCATAAACTGCGACGGATAGTGCGCCTTCAGCCACGCTGTTTGATAGGAAACCAGCGCATAGGCGGCGGAGTGGGATTTGTTAAAACCGTACCCGGCGAACTTTTCCACCAAGTCGAAAATCTTCATCGCCAGTTCGGGATCAACACCCTGACTTTTGGCGCCCTCCTCAAAGGTGGCGCGCTGCTTGGCCATCTCTTCGGGTTTTTTCTTACCCATCGCACGACGCAGCATATCTGCGCCGCCCAGCGAGTAACCGGCCAGGGTCTGGGCGATCTGCATCACCTGCTCCTGATAAACGATTACTCCATAGGTAGGCTCCAGAATCGGCTTCAGCCACTCATGCTGATAAGTCGCATCCGGATAGGCCACTTCAGCCCGGCCGTGCTTACGGTTAACGAAGTCGTCCACCATGCCCGAGTCCAGCGGCCCCGGACGAAACAGTGCCACCAGGGCGATCATGTCCTCGATGTTGTCCGGCTGGAGACGTTTGATCAGGTCTTTCATGCCGCGGGATTCAAGCTGGAATACCGCAGTTGTCTCCGCTCGCTTGAGCAGCTTGAAGGTGTCGACGTCGTCCAGCTCAATAGTGGCAATATCGAGCGGCTCCTGCCCCTGTCGCTGGCGTGCGCTGTTTACCATCTCCAACGCCCAGTCGATGATAGTCAGGGTACGCAGACCAAGGAAGTCGAACTTCACCAGGCCAGCCTCCTCTACATCGCCCTTATCGAACTGGGTAACCAGGCCGCTGCCGGACTCATCACAAAACAGCGGTGCAAAGTCAGTGATACAGGTTGGCGCAATTACTACACCACCTGCGTGTTTACCGACGTTTCGCGCCAGGCCTTCCAACTGCTTGGCCATTTCCCAGATTTCCTGGGCTTCCTCATCCTCTTCAAGGAACTCCCGCAACATTGGCTCAGAATCCAATGCCTTGGCGAGAGTCATACCGGGGTCGGGTGGAATCAGTTTGGAGAGTTTGTCGGCAAGACCATAGGATTTACCCTGAACCCTCGCCACGTCTCGCACCACAGCCTTCGCAGCCATGGTACCGAAGGTGATAATCTGGGATACCGCATCACGTCCGTATGCATCCGCTACATAGCTGATCACTTTGTCGCGGTTTTCCATACAAAAGTCGATATCGAAGTCCGGCATCGACACCCGTTCCGGATTGAGGAATCGCTCAAACAGCAAGTCGTATTGCAGTGGATCAAGGTCGGTAATTTTTTGGGCGTATGCCACCAATGAACCAGCACCGGAACCCCGTCCCGGCCCCACCGGAATATCGTTGTCCTTGGCCCACTGGATAAAGTCCATCACGATCAGGAAGTAGCCCGGGAACCCCATCTGCATGATGATGTTCAGCTCGAACTGCAGACGCTCAAGATAGGGCTTTTTGTCGGCGAGGTAATCCGGGTCGTTTTTATCAAGAATCGACTCCAGACGCCACTCGAGACCTTCGTAGGAGATCTTCTGGAAAAACACATTGGTTCGCAGCATCGCTGCGTATTCAGGCTCCGATTCACGACCAGTCCAGTTAGTCGCCATCGCCTCTTTCGCCTGCTTCTCCATCACCTCATAGGGAATGTGGGTATCGAAAAACGGGTCGCTTTCAAAGTTATCCGGGATCGGAAAATCAGGGAGGTAGTAAGTACCCAGCTCAATATCCAGCGTACAGCGTTTGGCGATCTCAATGGTGTTTTCCAGTGCTTCCGGAATATCGGCAAACAATTCTGCCATCTCTTCCGCCGAACGCAGGTACTGCTGTTCGCTGTACTTGCGTGGCCGACGCGGGTCGTCCAACACTCTACCATCGCGAATACACACCCGCGCTTCGTGGGCGTCAAATTCTTCGGCGTGCAAAAAGCGTACATCGTTTGTCGCCACCACTGGACAACCCGCCTGCCCCGCCAAAGTCACCGCGGCGTGCAAATAGTCTTCTTCCTGAGGGCGTCCGGTACGTTGCAGCTCAAGGTAGTACCGACCTGGAAAATCAGTCATCCACCCTGCCAATAATTGCTCGGCCTGCTGTTGATGCCCCATCAGCAGTTCGCGGCCAACATCGCCTTCGCGGCCACCAGACAGAACAATCAGCCCTTCCGAATACTCCTTTATCCACTCGCGCTTGATCAGCGGTCGCCCTTGCGACTGCCCTTCGCGATAAGCCTTGGAGATCAGTATGGTGAGGTTTTTATACCCCTTTTCATTTTGTACCAGAAAGGTAATCAGGCTCGGTTCCGTATCCGGATCATCCGATGCCAATAGAAAATCACTGCCACCAATTGGCTTAATGCCTGTTCCTTGGGCAGCTTTGTAAAACTTCACCAGACCGTAAAAGTTACAAAAATCCGTTACCGCCACCGCCGGCATCTGCAGTTCGGCCACCCTGCTTACCAGCGGCTTGATCCGCAGCAGGCTGTCCATCAGGGAGTATTCGGTGTGCAGGCGCAGGTGTACAAATGGTGAAGTCATTGGCCGGACTTTTCTCGTTATGCAGGTCTATTCAATCGGCCTGAGAGTGTAACAGTTCAGGGGGGGATGTTCGATAAGGTCATAGCAATCGGGGGGGCAAAGCTCCCCGTCAAATGGCAGTGATCAGCCGCTTACTGGCTATTCATATTTCAACCCCTCTACCGGATCTGTGCCAGCTGCTTTCAGGGTGTGACCAGCTACCGTAAGCGATGCCAGCAAAACGATAACCAGAGGGACATATACAAAAGTAACCAGGCCCAGTGGGATCTGATCGTTGAAATGACTGACAATCTGGTTAGCCAGCAGAAATGCTATTGGGCAGGCCAGTGCCAGGGCAATCCATATCGGCTTGCTAAAGTCCCACAACAGCAACCTGACAATGCGCCAGCTGGAAGCCCCCAGCACTTTGCGAACACTGATCTCCTTACGTCTGTGGCCAAGTGTATATGTGGACATTGCGTAAAGCCCTAACACAGCAATGGCTATGGCGATAAAGGCAAAAACTGCGACACTGGCTAATACCCTTAAAAACACACCAACCAGATAGTCCACGTGTTGCGTGGGTGGTATGTGACCAAGAGTCGTATTTGGTGCAAAATCCTTACACTTTTTCTCCAACTCTTTTACAACCCGAGCAACATGACCTCTTTCAATGCGCACATTAACTCCTCTCACCGCCTGCTCATTGAGCAAATACAAATCTGCACCAATGCTAAACCCCGAAAATATCTGCGGGAATGCACTCACAACACCAACAACTATGAACTCAGTATTTTGCCCAACAAGATGTAGTTTCTGCCCTATAACCTGTTTGCCATTGCTATAGCCAAGTTTGTTGAGGCCAGCTTTACTTAAAATTACTGACCCGCCCCTAGTTTTCGAAGGGTCTGGCGAAATTAACGCCTCATCAGATGGGGTAACTCCATCAAATAGACGGCCAGCCAAAAGATCAGTTTGAATATGTGAAAAAAAGGACTCCTCCACATACCCAAAAGATAGTTCAATTTCCCTATTACTATTTTTCTGGAGAGTAAACCTCTGTCTACCAGTAGACGATATGGGTGATGACACTGACTCGACTTTAGGTACTTGTGCAAGCCAATCCCTCAACACTTCATTCTTCGCCTCTAAGCCCGGCCCACGAAGCAGCATTTCCAAAGCGCCATCCAGATTCGCACCATAGTCAATATTACTCATCTTATGCACCTGTAGCCCCAGAGAAATACATAATGTGAGCAAGAATCCTGCTGCTAAAAACTGGGTAATATTAACAATCCGTAATGCATTGCCTTTTCTTTTTCCGCCCCCTACACCTTGCAGGGCTGCAACGGGTTGCATCCTCGATAGGGTTAGGGATGGATATAGGCCAGACAAAATTGTGGAGAACAACCATAAACCAATTAGTGCAGCGATAAATGACGGGGTTATGTAATTAACGTCTTCCAGATCAGTATTGATCAGATTGCCAAACAATGGAATTACTGCATGTGAAATAACTATTGCCAATAGAATTGACACCAAATTAAGCAACAGCGACTCACTAAGGAACTGGCCAAATATTTGCAAGCGGCCTGCTCCAATTACTCGACGCACTCCAATTTCCCGGCTCCGCTTTAAAAAACGTGCGTTAGAGAAGTTGATAAAATTGACACAAGAAATAGACAGTACTAAAAGCGCCAGCCCAGATAGGACGTAAATAAAAAACCAGGAATCAAAAAGGTTGGTGCCACTGGTGCCAATTTGTAAGCTATCGCCTTTTCTGACCATGTGTGAATTAATGATTGGCCGAAACTGCGAACGCAGGGTAAACTCATATCCCTTCAGTGTTTTATAATCAATACGTTGATTAATCTGCCGCTCCACATCTCCTATCAAGCCATCCGGCTTGAGTTTCACATAAAACAAACCTCTTCGTTGATAATCAGCTTCAGAGACAGGCATACCCAGATCCGAAATAAATATATCCGGTTTTAATTGATGAAGATGGGTGTTTTTAGGAAAATCCTTGAAAACACCTGTGACTGTAATCAATTCGCCTTTCAAACCCAGAGTCTTTCCAAGCGGATTGATATTGCCAAAGTATTTTTTGGTCGCTGTTTCGCTTAGAACAACGGTGCCAGGTTGCTCGAACCGGGGCTGACCTTTTATAAAGGTCACTCCCAAAAGGGGAAAAAAACTGTTATTCGTATAATATATACTTTCAGTGTATGCCTCATTGCCATATGATAACTCCACATTATCACCAGACAGATAAGCCACACTATCCACTACATTCGTAGTTTCAAGAACAGGCTTATACAACTCCAGATTCAGATAATCCCTCCAAGATTTGTCCCGCTCAGGATACTGAACCATTTCTGACAAACGATATATACGCTCAGCATCAGGATAGTCCTGATCATAGCTGAGTATATACATCACATAAGTAAGAATGGTAACCGCGCAGGTTAATCCCAAAGTGAGACCAAGGATACTAATGACTGAGTAGACAGGATCTTTAATTAAATTGCGAAAGGCTGTCTGAAAATAGCTCTGAAACATGCACCATCCCTGTTGTTATTACACCTTTATAGTAGATACCCAAAAAGAAACCAAACTGCCAAGCTATTGCTTGAGCAATTTAGGACATTTGGTTTAGCGTGAAAGTTCAGAATAGTTAAGTGATGCAATGGGGCAACACAGATAAGCGGGTTACGTCAATTAACCACCGATCAACGACAACTGCACCGACTCAGTCATACTGCGCACCGGCTCGAACGAGCGGCGGTGAATAGGGGTTGGTCCCAGCTCTTTGAGGGCATCGGTGTGTTCACGGGTTGCGTAGCCTTTGTGACCGGCAAATCCGTAGCCTGGGTATTGCTCTTCAAAAGCAATCATCTCCCGATCGCGAGTAACCTTGGCAATAATGGAGGCGGCGCCGATTTCAGCAACACGCCCATCCCCTTTAACCACAGTCTCACCGCGATAAGGCCATTTCGGCATTTTGTTGCCATCCACCGCGACATATTCAGGCTGGATATGAAGACCCTGCACTGCGCGGTACATTGCCATCATGGTAGCCTGAAGAATGTTAAAACGGTCGATCTCGGCAACACTTGCACGGCCAATCGACCAGCTTAGTGCCTTGGCGATGATCTCATCGTAGAGTTCATCGCGGCGTTTTTCGGAAAGTTTTTTGGAGTCGTTAAGGCCTTCAATAGGCTGCAACGGATCGAGAATTACCGCAGCAGTTACCACATCACCAGCCAGTGGCCCACGCCCCACTTCATCCACTCCGGCCAGAAGCTGACCGTTGTAATCAACGATGTATGGATCGGTCAGTTTTTGGGTCTGCTTGCTGCGTCTAGCCACGGCTGACCTCAACAGTCTGACCTTCGATTAGAGGCATCAGTGCATCGGCGGCAGCTTCGCTGGCATTTTTGCGCAACAGTTCGTGCAACCGGGTAAATTCGGATTGCAGTTGCTCAACCTGAGCCGGATTATTGAGAAAACCCAGGGCGGCTTCGGTCAGGTTTTCAACCGTTGCATCATCCTGAATCAGTTCAGGCACCAATCGCTTACCCGCCAGCAGGTTTGGCAACGCAACGTGGTCTACTTTCACCAACCGCGAGAAGATCGCGTAGGACATTTTGCCCATACGATAACTCACTACCATCGGTTTCTTCAGTAACATAGCTTCTAAGGTGACAGTACCGGAAGCCATCAATACCAGGTCCGCCGCCGTCATGGCAGTCAGTGACTGGCCATCAATAACTGTGATATCCAGATGTGGATATTGCTGAATCAGCTCGTCAATATGTTGGCGACGATGACTGTTGGCAGCGGGAATAACAAATCGAATTCCGTCAATTTTGGCGGCCAATTCACTGGCAGCATCCAGAAACAACTTACCCAGAGAGGCAACTTCGGAACCGCGACTGCCCGGCATAATTGCCACTAGCGGAGCATCACCCTGCAAACCAAGCTCGGTTCGAGCAGCTTGGGTATCCGGCTTTAACGGCAGGCGATCAGCCAAGTGGTGACCGACACAAGTCTCTGGAACGTTGTGCTGGCGGTAAAACTCGGACTCGAACGGGAATAAAGTCAGAATGCGATCAACATTGCGGGCAATGGTTTTCACCCGCCCCTGTCTCCAGGCCCATACGGATGGGCTGACATAGTGCGCAGTGGCGATACCACAGCGCCTCAGCTTACCTTCCAGATGGATGGTAAAGTCCGGTGAGTCGATACCGATAAACAGCGCCGGTTTGCGATCGCGAAAATGCTTGAACAAGTTACTGCGCATCCGCAGCAGTTCCGGCAGGCGCTTGAGGGGTTCTACCAGCCCCATCACCGATAGGCGTTCCATCGGGTAGAGACTGTTAAAGCCTTCGGCAATCATTTTGTCGCCGCCGACACCTTCAAAAACAGCGTTGGGGTAGCGCTTTTTCAGTGCCGCGATAAGACCGGCGCCCAGCTGATCGCCAGACGCCTCACCGGCCACAATACCGATAACTACAGCAGTTTCGTTCATCAGCGAATAATGCCGCGCTCAGCCGCTTTGATGGTATCAACCATCAACTGGACAGCCTGCTCTTCAGCGGCCATTGACTCCAGCTCAGCTGTGGCCTCTTCCAGAGAAAGACCACGACGGTACAGGGTCTTGTAGGCACGATTGATTTCGCGGATCTGCTCTTTGCTGAACCCGCGGCGCTTGAGCCCTTCCACGTTAACGGTTTTTGGCTCAGCCGGATGTCCGGTAGCCATTACGTAGGCAGGCACGTCTTTGTTTACAAAGGCTGCAGCGCCGATAAAGCTATGGGCGCCGATATTGCAGTACTGATGCACCATTGCGTAACCGGCCAGGATGGCCCAGTCACCGACATTGACGTGCCCTGCCAGTGCCACATTGTTAACCAGAATACAGTGATCGCCAATCACACTGTCGTGCCCCACATGGGCGTAAGCCATAAACAAGTTATGGTTACCAATGGTGGTTTCGCTGCGATCCTGAATGGTACCGCGGTGAATGGTGACACCTTCACGAATGGTGTTGTGGTCACCCATTACCAGTGTGGTTGGCTCACCCTTGTACTTCAGGTCCGGGGTGTCTTCCCCCACAGTAGAAAACTGATAGATGCGGTTATGCTTACCAATAGTGGTTGGCCCCTTGATTACCACATGAGGGCCAATGACTGTACCTTCGCCAATCTCTACGTTGGGACCAATAATGGAAAACGGGCCGACTTCCACATCGTCGGCCAGTTTGGCAGAAGGATCTACAATTGCGCGTGGATCGATCACTGACGCCCCCTTAGACTTTTTTCAGGGCACACATGAGCTTGGCTTCACAAGCCAGCTCTCCATCCACCAGAGCTCGTGTCTCAAACTTCATGATATGGCGTTTTTTGGAGATCAGGCGCGACTCCAGAACCAGCTTGTCACCCGGCACAACCTGACGACGGAAACGGACTTCATCCACTCCGGCGAACAGATACAGGGTGTTCTCGTCCGGCTTTTCACCATCGGTAGTAAATCCGAGAATACCGGATGCCTGGGCCATGGCCTCAACAATCATTACACCGGGGAAAATCGGCGCGCCGGGAAAGTGGCCATTAAAGACCTCTTCATTCACGGTGATGTTCTTGTAAGCGACGATGCTTTCACCAGGGACAACCTCCACAACGCGGTCTACCAGCAGGAACGGATAGCGGTGCGGCAGGTACTCTTTGATTTCATTGATATCCATGCTTTCTCCAAAAGGCGTTCGAACCTCGCCCCGAAGGGCAAGGCGCGAATTATAAAGGAACTGGGAGCGGTGTCTATGTTGGCATTGACACTCAAAAGACAGATAGATGCAGCCCTATTACTGATCCAGAGCTTTTTCCAGCTTGCGAATACGCTTGCTCATATCATCCAGCTGGTTAAAGCGAGCGGCATTTTTGCGCCATTCTCGAATCGGGCTTGTCGGCGTTCCCGCACCATATGCTCCTGGTTCGCTGACGCTTTTCATCATTACCGTGGTACCCGCCACATGGACATTGTCGCCGATATCGATATGTCCTACAGAGCCCGAGCGGCCGGCAAAGGTACAGTTTTTACCAATTGTGGTACTACCTGAAATACCGGTAAACGCCGCCATGGCTGTGTTTTCACCAATTTTCACATTGTGGGCAATCATCACCTGGTTATCGATTTTGACGCCATCGGCAAGAACCGTATCTCCCAGCGCACCACGGTCGATGGTAGTTGAAGCACCGATTTCAACGTTGTTACCGATAACCACGCCACCCAGCTGGTGAATCTTGACCCACTGGCCATTGTCCGGGGCAAAGCCAAATCCATCAGCTCCGATCACAGTGCTGCTGTGAATAATGACGTTATTACCAAGAGTCACACCATGATAGATGGTTACATTGGCTGCCAATTGACAGTTTTCACCGATCACAGTGTTGTCACCAATCACAGTTCCTGCACCAATCTGGCCGTTCGCACCAATAATTACGCCTTCACCAATTACAGCATTCGGTCCAACCGACACACTGGCATCCAGTTGTGCGGTTTCGGCAACCACTGCCGAGGGGTGAATGCCTGCTGGTACTTTTGGCGCAGTATCCAGCAACCCGGATAGCTTGGCATAACCCAAGTAGGGATTTTTCAGCAAAAGTGCATTGCCAGCGTATTTATCCGCCAGATCCGGACTGAGAATCACTGCAGAGGCTTTAGTGGTTTCCAGATAACGCTGGTAGGCCGGATTGGCAAGAAAGGCGATCTGGCCTTCTCCTGCATCCTGCAATGTCGCCAGGCTTTCAATTACACAGCCTGCATCGCCTCTCAGTTCGGCACCCAAGTGGTCGGCCAACTCGGCCAGAGTATATTGGCGGGACATAAAAAGACTCCTTAAAAGCAAAACAGCTTACAGATCATCGACCACTTTCGGTCTAGAACTGTAAGCTGCTAAACAACAGTTACAAATTGAGCTGCTGTTAACGACTGATGTTATTTTTTACCAGCGGTTTTGTTGATGCGGTCAATCAGTTTGTTGGTCACATCAGTAGCCGGACCACTCCACAGCACAGCTTCTTTGCGCAGCAGCAGGTCAATTTTTTCTTCTTTGATCAAGGCATCCAGTTCTGCCAGTGCAACCGGTTGAAGCTCGGCACCAATTTGCTGCTGAATGCTCTGCTGCTCGTTTTTCATTTTCTGCTGAATCAGTTCGATATCAGCGCGCAGGTATTCAACTTCGGTGGTGTAGGATTTCTTCTTTTGATCATCCCAGCTCAGCTGGTTTTTCTCTTTGTCTTCCTGCAATTTTTTAAACTTGGCGACTTTGCTTTCACCTTCTGCCTGAAGGGTAGTCAGGTTTGAGCTAGCCTCCAGGTCTTTGGCACGAGCCTGAGCTGGATCAGATGCAAAGATTGCCTGCATGATATCGCACACGGCAACCTTTTCCTGAGCCATAGCGCCCATGCTAAATACTGCTGCCAATGCAAAAATTACAGATTTCATATTACCCACGTTATATCTCCAATCAAAAAATATTACTTATTGGGAGCCTGTTACAGGCCCTAATTTAGAAAGTGTTACCCAGTGAGAACTGGAAGGACTCTTCCTCATCCAGATCACTGGCATTAATCGGTTTCGAAATACTGAATGTAATCGGTCCGAAACCACTCAACCAGGTTGCACCAATACCTACGGAATAGCGCAGTTCGCCCAAGTCAGGTGTTTGGCAATTGACTTGTCCTGGTGCAGTCAAAGCGTTCCCCATAGAGTCAACAACTGGTGTTCCATCTGTAAGCAGCAGCGGTCTATCTTCAGAGCATGACGTATCAAAAACGTTCCCGAAATCAAAGAACATGCTGGCCTGAACACTGCTTTGATCCTTGATGAAAGGCAGAGGGAATATTAATTCGGCACTGCCTTCTACCAATACGTTACCACCAAATGGGTCAGTATTATCAGGCGTCAATTCAAAGCCACTAACCTGTACCGGCACTGTACGAGGGCCAAGCGAGTTGTTCTCAAATCCACGTACAGAATTTGGGCCACCGGCATAGAAGTTTTTATAGAACGGCAGTCTTGGTGTATCGCCAAGCCCCTCACCATATCCGAGTTCACTACGTACACGGAAAGACCAGCCATTTAACCACTTGGCAAACCCTCCCAATGGGAAGTATTTCTGCCCGGAATAGGTCAAACGGTAGTAAGCCAGATCATCTACCGACGGGGGGGCCACTTCCATAGAAAAGTATTGCCTGCCACCGGCAGTAGCAAAAATACCGCGGTTCAACGTTGACCGTTCCCAACCCAATGACAGAGTCAACAGGTCGTTTTGATCACCATTTTGGCGAATAAAGTCGAGAATTTCCGGAGACACTGAAGACTCAAACAGGTCGGAGGTATCAAGCTTCAGGTTTTCAAATCCAAACCCATAACTGAGGCGCTCAATATCGGAAAGCGGGTAGCTGAAGTTCACTTTCATACCGGCACTCTCGGTTTCATAGGAAGTGAAGTTCAATTCCGCATAATCACTTTTACGTGCGAATAATGTGAACCCTGCGCTCACACCATCAACCGTAAAATAAGGGTCTTGATAAGTCAGGCTGATGTTATTTTGGTATTTACTGCGATTAAGGCTGATTCCAACCACTTTACCGGTACCAAAGAAGTTGGACTCCTGCAGATTACCACCCAGTGTAAAGCCGGAGTATTGAGAGTAACCAAAAGAGGCGCCAACAGATCCGGATGGCTGCTCTTCCATGGTATAAATCACATCAATCTGGTCATCGGTGCCAGGCACCTCTGGCGTTTCAACTTCTACACCAGGTTTAACAAACTGGGTTCTCTCAAGGCGAATTTTACCGCTCTCAATTCGACCATTGGAGGCAACACCGCCCTCCATCTGACGCATTTCACGTCTCAGTACATTGTCTGCGGTTTTGGTATTGCCACGGAACTCAAGGCGGCGCACATATACGCGTTTGCCCGGTGTGATAAAGAAAGTAACCTTGGCGGTGTTATCTTCATCATTAATTTCCGGCTGGCCGACCACTTCCGCAAATGCGTAGCCGTCATTACCCAATCGGGCAGTGATGTACTCACTGGATGTGGTCATCAGATACTGCGAGAAAGTTTGATTCTCGCGCAGGAAAATCAGGCGACGAACTTCTTCTTCCGGAATTACCAATTCACCGCCAAGTGCCACTTCGCTAACTTTATAAATACCACCCTCATCAACGTTGATGGTGATATACACAGATGCTTTATCCGGGCTAACCGCAACCTGAACAGACTTCACTGTAAAGCGAAGATAACCGCGGTCTTTGTAGAAAGACTCCAGGCGCTCAAGGTCCCCTGAAAGTTTTTCCTGTGCATACTGGTCGTCTTTATAGATCCAGGACAACCAGCCAGTGGTTTTCAATTCGAATTGATCAAGCAGTTCGCTCTCTTCAAACTCTTTGTTACCAACAATATTTACGTGTTTGATCGCGGCTGCAGAGCCTTCATCAATATCCATATAAAGCGCAACACGGTTACGAGGCAGCTTTTCAACCCGCGTTTTCACCGAGGAGCCGTAGCGACCCTGCCCCGCATATTCACTTTGCAGAGACTGTGCTAACCCTTCCAGAACATCCTGTTTGAAGATCTGTCCTTCAGAAAGACCATTGTCTTTGAGTGAATTCAACAAATCTTCGGTTTTAATGGCCTTGTTACCATCAATGTTGATGGAGTCAACCGCTGGACGCTCTGTCAACTTCAGAATCAGTGTGCCGTTCTCTTCAGCCAGGGCTACGTCGTCAAAGTAACCGGTTTTGAACAGTGAGCGCGTCGCCACACGAAGTCCTTCTTCGTCGACTAGATCACCAACACTGATTGGAAAGGAGCTGAAGACAATACCGGCTGAAACCCGCTGCAAACCGTCAATACGGATATCCTTGACTTCGAATACCTTGGCAAAGGCGGCGCTGGACAACACCATCAGCAAAACAAATACATTTAGACGCTTCATAAAGGCCATCATTATCAATTGTTGAATTATTGTTAAAGACGCATCAGGTCATTGTATAGGGCAAATACCATTAAGCCCATAACCAAAAACAGCCCTACTTTATATCCGATCACCTGAACTCTTTCAGATACCGGACTCCCCTTTACAGCCTCTACGATGTAATACATCAGGTGACCACCATCCAGTACCGGAATTGGCAGCAGGTTTAATACACCGAGGCTGACACTGAGCAGAGCGATAAAGCTCAGGAAAGATACCACTCCGCCCTCAGCAGACTGACCAGCAACTTTAGCAATGGTAATGGGGCCGCTCAAGTGTTCGGGCGAAATCAAACCGGTGACCATTTTTTTAAGAGCACCCAGGGTCATCATTGATGTGTCCCAGGTTTTCCCTGCGGCTTTGCTTATTGCTTCCACCGGGCCATAGCTGTAATAGCGGCGTCTTTCTTCAGGCCACTTCAATACTTGATCTGTTACAACCCCCATACCCACTCGGGCTGATTGGGTTCCATCTTCTTCAGTGAAAGACTCTGGAGTAATATCTGCTGTTACATTTTCGCCGTTGCGAGACACGATCAGACTGATTTCCTGATCAGGGCGTAGCTGCAGGTACTCTACCCACTGCACCCAACTGTCCATTGGAATGCCATCGGCACTTATAATGCGGTCACCAACCTGTAACCCGGCACGCTCCGTTGAGCTACCTGATAGAACCTCGCCAACAATCGGCAACAGTTGCGGGTAATCTGGAACCAGCCCAATGGAACGAAGCAGGTTTGGATTTTTACTGTCTACATCCCACTCGCCGAGAGATCCACTCAGGTTCAGTTCTTGTCTGGATCCTTCTGGAGAAACAGTGAATCTGATCGTGTCACTCTCACCAATCCTGAGCACCAATCTCTCTTGCAATTGCTGAAGGGAAGAAATTGATTCACCATCTACTGCAACAATTTCATAGCCCGGCTTGAGGCCAATTCGCTCAGCAATGGACCCGGGCAGTACTTCACCAACAACTGCGGCCACACCGGACACACCGTGAACAAACATCACCCAGTAGGCAACAATGGCTAATAAAAAGTTAGCTACAGGCCCAGCTACCACAATAGCCATACGCTTCCATACCGACTTGCGGTTAAAGGCATACGGCAGATCTTCATCAGCTACATCGTCTTCACGCTCATCCACCATGCGCACATAACCACCCAGTGGCAACCAGGCAACGGCGTACTCGGTACCAAGCTTATCAGTCCAACTGAATATCGGCTTACCGAAACCAATGGAAAAACGAATCACTTTTACGCCACAGCGACGCGCCACCCAGAAGTGGCCAAACTCGTGAAAGCTGACCAAAACACCGAGCGCAATAATCGTGTAGAAAATGGTGTGCAAAAATTCCATAAAGCTTTCCTGACCTACTCCTGCCCGACAATTAACTGCTGAGCCAGCCGACGCGCATTCGCATCGGCTGTTTGGACTTCAGCAAGCCCATTTGGTTCGTTTCGCTGCCAGCCTTGCAACACGCCATCGACAACTTCGGCAATTTGGGTAAACCGAATTCGGTTCTGCAAAAATGCGTCAACTGCAATTTCGTTAGCAGCGTTAAGAGCTGCAGGTACATCCCCGCCAACTTCAGCAGCTTGGCGAGCCAGCTTAAGACAGGGAAATCGCTCCAAACACGGCATTTCAAAATCCAGCCTTGCTGTGGCGATAATATCCAATGAAGCAACACCAGACTCCATGCGCTGAGGCCAGGCCATAGCATGAGCAATAGGTGTGCGCATATCCGGGTTGCCGAGCTGGGCCAGCACCGAGCCGTCCACATACTCCACCATTGAGTGAATAACGCTTTGCGGGTGCAATACCACCTCAATATGCTCATGGCCAACGTTGAACAACCAGCAGGCCTCAATCAGTTCCAACCCCTTATTCATCATGGTGGCAGAATCGACCGAGATTTTTCGCCCCATTGACCAGTTGGGATGGGCACAGGCCTGATCAGGGGTCATCGCGCCCAACTCTTTCAAATCGGTGGTTCGAAATGGGCCGCCTGAGCCAGTCAGTAAAATCTTGCGAACCCCGGCACGTTCTGTATCACGATAGTCCGCAGGCAGGCACTGGAAGATGGCATTGTGTTCGCTGTCGATAGGTAAAAGCTCTGCCCCACCGCGCTTAACAGCCTCCATAAACAGGTCACCTGCCATCACCAGAGACTCTTTATTGGCGAGCAATACCCGCTTGCCTCTTTCAGCAGCCGCCAGGGTTGGGAGCAGACCTGCAGCACCAACAATCGCCGCCATCACCATATCGACTTCCGGATCGGAAGCGACATCGGCCAGTGCCTTATCACCGTGAAGTACTTCGGTTGAAAGATCTGCAACAAGGGCTTTTAGCCGCTCTGCGGCCGCCTCACTGCCAACCACTGCATAACGCGGAACAAACTGGCGACACTGTTCAGCCAGCAGCTCAATACGGCTGTGACCGGTAAGAGCAAACACCTTGTAACGATCGGGGTGACGGGCAACTACATCGAGCGTACTGACGCCGATGGAGCCAGTTGCCCCAAGTACGGTAATTGACTGCATAAACCTACAACACACCCTCAGCGAGGAGAAGATAGAGCAAGGTGAATACCGGGAATGCAGCGGTCATGCCGTCAACCCGATCAAGAATGCCTCCGTGACCTGGCAGCAAGGTGCCGCTGTCTTTTACATCGCGTTGGCGCTTGACCATGCTCTCCAGTAAATCACCCAGCACCGAGGCGCAGGAGGCCACACCTACTATTACTGCCAGCAGCCCCCACAATCTTGCATCCGCACCGAGCGCAAAACCGGTCGCCAACACCAGAAGGCTATTGGCAAACAAACCACCAAAGAAACCCGCCCAGGTTTTACCAGGGCTCACATTTGGAGCCAGCTTGCGACGGCCAAACATACGCCCTGCCACATAGCCACCGGTATCCATCAAAACTACCAGCAACACCACATACAATACGATCAGCGGGCCATACTGAGGCTCACTCATCAACACAGTCATCGCCATCCAGGTAGGAACGAGCACAAACCAGCCCATCAGCGCCTTGACCCACTTGTTACCCCAGAGTACCGCACTGGATGGAAACCCCTGCACCCAAAGCAGTGCAATCGCCCACCAGGTACAGGCACTGGCCAGAAAACGGGTTTGAACTTCCCGGGACGCGCCCGACATCAGGTAGTCGGTCAACCAGAGAATCCCGGCAGTCAACGCCACGTAACCGAGGCGAGTGGATGTACGCTCCAACCCCACCAGGTTGCCCCACTCCCACGAGGCTCCCAAAACTACTAACGCAACCAACAGGCAAAACCAGCCCGCAGGCAACAGGAACAATGCCGACAAAAACAGAGCCACCAACACCAGCGCCGTAATTACTCTTTGCTTAAGCACTCGCGTTCTCCTCAATCTGAGCACTGGTCATACCGAATCGACGCTGACGACCACAAAAGGCTTCTACTGCTTCATTGAAAGCACTGTCGTCAAAGTCCGGCCAGAATACATCGGAAAAAAACAGTTCGGCATATGCCAGATGCCAAAGCAGGAAATTGCTGATTCGCTGTTGGGAAGCGGTACGAATACAGAGGTCTACCGGCGGCAAGTCCGCAAGCGACATCTGTTCGGCGAGCAGCTGTTCATTAATCTGATCACTGCTGAGCTCACCTTTTTCAACTTTTTGGGCAAGTTTTACAGCTGCCTGGGTGATATCCCACTGGCCACCGTAGTCCACTGCCAGCACCAGGGTTTGATTGCCATCTTTAGTCTGCTCTTCCGCCTCCTCAATCAGCTTGCACAGGCGTGAGCTGAAACGCTCGCGGGAGCCGATCACTTTGAGGCGAACACCTTTATCCTTGAGAGGCTTGATCTCTTTCTTCAGGTAGGAAGCAAACAACGACATCAACCCCTGAACCTCCACCGCCGGGCGGCGCCAGTTCTCGCTACTGAATGCGAACAGGGTCAACACATCAATTTGGTGCCGTTTACAGGATTCGAGTACATCACGCACCCGCTCTACACCAGCCTGATGGCCAGCTAGCCCTGCAAGACCGCGCTGTTTGGCCCAGCGGTTGTTACCATCCATGATGATGGCCACATGCCGCAACGGGCAATCACCGGCGCCAGAAACTACCGGGTCTGTCATGCTACCTCCCAAAGGGGACTCATTAATGAGCCCTTACCTGATTCCTTGTATATCAAGGGCCTGCTTAACAGGCCCCAGTTGTGCCGAGTCGACACGGCGGCCTTACATGGCCATCAGGTCTTTTTCTTTTTCTGCCAGCAGTTTGTCGACTTCAGCGACATACTTGTCAGTAATTTTTTGTACGTCGTCCTGAGCGCGACGCTCTTCGTCTTCAGTGATCTCTTTTTCTTTCTGCAGATCTTTAACATCAGACAGAACATCGCGACGAATATTGCGAATTGAAATACGAGCGCCTTCAGCCTCGTTACGCGCCTGCTTGGTATAGCCCTTACGGGTCTCTTCAGTCAGCGGTGGCATCGGGATGCGAATCAGCTCACCGGTAGTTACCGGGTTCAGGCCAAGGTCGGATTTCATGATCGCTTTTTCAATTTCCGGTACCAACTGCTTTTCCCAAACACTGATGCTCAGGGTACGGGCATCCAGAACGGAAACGTTAGCCAGCTGGTTCAACGGAGTGTCGGAACCGTAGTAGGAAACTGAAATACCGTCCAGCAGGCTCGGGTGAGCACGGCCAGTACGAATTTTGGAAAATGCAGTTACCAGCGCGTCGATACTTTTGCCCATGCGCTGTTCAGCGTCTTTTTTAAGATCGTTAATCATCCAGTTATTCCTCTTTTGCCGGACCTTCTTCAATCAATGTGCCTTCGTCACCACCCACTACGATATTCAGCAGAGCACCGGGCTTGGACATGCGGAACACACGCAACGGCATATCCTGCTCACGACACAGGCACACAGCGGTCAAGTCCATAACACCGAGCTTCATCTCGAGAACTTCGTCGTAGGTCAGGTGAGAGTACAATTTCGCATCAGGATTTTTCATCGGGTCGGCATCGAATACGCCGTCCACTTTGGTCGCCTTGAGCACCAACTCGGCATCCACCTCAATACCGCGCAAGCAGGCAGCTGAGTCTGTGGTGAAGAACGGGTTACCTGTGCCGGCAGAGAAGATCACCACCTCACCTTGCTCCAGGTAGCGTATCGCCTTACGGCGATCATAGTGCTCAACAATGCCGCTCATCGGGATAGCTGACATGACTCGAGCAGAAATATTGCTGCGATCCAGGGCGTCACGCATGGCCAGTGCATTCATTACTGTCGCCAGCATACCCATGTGGTCACCGGTGACACGCTCCATGCCGGCGGCGTGCAACGCCTGACCGCGGAACAGGTTACCACCACCAATCACCAGGCCGACCTGAACGCCGATACCCACGAGCTGGCCAATTTCCAGCGCCATACGATCCAGCACTTTCGGATCAATTCCAAAACCCAACTCACCCATCAGCTCTTCACCACTGAGTTTCAGCAGGATTCGCTTGTACTTCTTGTCCTTGGATATCTGGCTATTTGGCATACCATCTCCAACTTGTTGATTCCGATAAATATACGGGAGCCCAAAATTGGGCTCCCGTATTGTACAGACTTTTACTCACTTTTCAGCGAGAAGTCGCCGGAATATTACCGGCGGCCTGAATAACCTTGCAATATTAGGCAGTGGTACCGCGCGCGGCAGCCACTTCAGCAGCGAAGTCAACTTTCTCAACTTCGATACCTTCACCTACTTCAAAGCGGCTGAATGCAACGATCTCGCCACCAGCGTTGGCAATCAGTTTGCCAACAGTCAGCTCAGGATCTTTAACGAACTGCTGCTCAACCAGGCTGTTTTCAGCCAGGAACTTCTTCATACGGCCAACGATCATTTTCTCGATGATCTCGTCCGGCTTGCCAGATTCACGAGCCTGGGCAGTGAAGATCTCTTTCTCTTTCTCAACCAGCTCTTGCGGCATCTCTTCCGGCTTGGCCACTTGCGGGTTAACCGCAGCAACGTGCATAGCAACGTCTTTAGCCACTTCCGGGGTACCGGCAGTCAGGTTTACCAGAACCGCGATGCGGTTGTTACTGTGAACGTAACCGTCAACAACAGCACCTTCAACCAGCTCAACACGACGAACACCGATGTTCTCACCAATCTTCTGAACCAGCGCTTCACGAGCAGATTCCAACTCGCCAGCCATCAGGGCAGCAACGTCGGTTTGCTTGTCAGCGAAAGCTTTTTCAACAACCTGGTTTACGAAGCCCAGGAAGCCTTCGTCGCGGGCAACGAAGTCAGTTTCAGAGTTAACCTCAACCAGAACACCGTAAGAGTTGTCGTCAGCCACTTTAATAGCAACAACACCGTCAGCAGCGGTACGGCCAGCTTTCTTGGCGGCTTTCATACCACTGGATTTGCGCAGTTCTTCAATTGCTACTTCGATATCACCACCGGCTTCAGCCAGTGCCTTTTTACATTCCATCATGCCCAGACCGGTACGGTCGCGCAGTTCTTTCACCATAGAAGCAGAGATAGCTGCCATTGATCTGTCCTCATTCTCAATCGTTTCTCAAACACCGGTCACTGCCGGGGTTTTGAAAAAGGGGCCATTGGCCCCCTCTCGCATACTAGCCACAGACATCTTAGGGAGGGGTTATGACAGCTGTGGGTCGCACAACTGTCACAGCCTCCAGGTCCAGGCCTGGCTTATTCAGCCGCTTGCTCTTGGGCTTCGCCGCCTTCAGCAACTTCAACGAACTCGTCTTTGTTGCTAACGCCACTGTTCTGATTCTTGCCTTCCAGAACAGAGTCAGCAATTGCTGCAGCGTACAGCTTGATAGCGCGGATAGCGTCATCGTTGCCCGGGATAACGAAATCGATACCGTCCGGGTTGCTGTTGGTATCAACAATGCCGATTACCGGAATACCCAGCTTGTTTGCTTCCTGAACAGCGATACGCTCGTGATCAACGTCAACCACAAACAGTACGTCTGGCAAGCCACCCATGTCCTTGATACCACCGATGGAGCGGTCCAGCTTCTCCATCATACGGGTGCGCATCAGGGCTTCTTTCTTGGTCAGCTTTTCAAAAGTACCGTCCTGGCTCTGAGCTTCCAGTTCGCGGAAGCGACGGATAGAACCACGGATAGTTTTGTAGTTGGTCAGCATACCACCCAGCCAGCGGTGACTAACGAAAGGCATGCCACAACGCTCGGCTTGCTCCTGAATAGCTTTCTGGGCAGCGCGCTTGGTGCCAACGAACAGGATCTTGTTGCCGTTGGAAGCCATTTCGCGAACAGATTCCAGAGCGCCATTGAAGGCAGGAACGGTTTGCTCGAGGTTGATGATGTGAATCTTGTTGCGGGCACCGAAGATGTACTTGTCCATTTTCGGGTTCCAGAAGCGGGTCTGGTGACCAAAGTGAACACCAGCCTGCAGCATGTCACGCATGGTAACAGTAGCCATATTTATTTCCTTTGTATTCAGAGAGCTTGTTCCACTGCCGCGAGTGATAGCAAGCGGGCAAGTTCTCTCGGGTTGGGCCTCCACACATCCCACTATCCAACCCCACAACTCTTAAGGCAGAGCAAGGGCACCCAGAACAGCGTGTCGATGTATGTGCGACGTTTAAGTTTAATTGCCCCGTGAGACGAGTCTTCACGAAGCGGCGCGCTTTATACCATATTCGCCGACCAGATACCAGCAGCGCACCATATATACTCCCCTCAAACTCGATAAAGCTCTCGGGGCAGCATAATTAAAGTTGGCGACGTTACTGACCAAACACCAACCAAACCAGTCAAAGTATAGTGAACGGTCCTTCAGAACACGGCTTGCAGGGTTTCCCTTGTGGCACTACACCACCGCCATCAGATAAACTATCGCTTTTGCCTAAACCATCAGGGAACATAATGGCCGTATCCATCAAAACCCCGGAACAGATTGAGAAAATGCGCATCGCTGGCCGTCTGGCCGCCGAAGTACTGGAGATGATTGAAGAGCACGTGGTTGCCGGAGTCACCACTGAAGAGCTGGACCGCATCTGCCACAACTACATCGTTGATGTGCAAAAAGCGATTCCGGCCCCCCTCAACTACAAGGGTTTCCCGAAATCCATCTGCACCTCAATCAACCAGGTGGTTTGTCACGGCATTCCCTCGCCAACCAAAAAGCTCAAGAACGGCGATATCATCAATATCGATATCACCGTGATCAAAGATGGCTGGTTTGGCGACACCAGTAAGATGTTCTGTGTTGGCAAGGCACCAGAGCATGCAACCCGACTGATTAAGGTAACCCAGGAGTGCCTCTACAAAGCCATTGAGATTGTGAAGCCAGGCACCACACTGGGCGACATTGGCCATGTTATTCAACAGCACGCCGAGAATAACCACTACTCAGTGGTACGCGATTTCTGCGGCCACGGCATTGGCGATGTCTTCCACGAGGATCCGCAAGTGGTTCACTACGGTCGACCCGGCACAGGTATGGCACTGAAGGAAGGAATGACCTTTACTATTGAGCCAATGATTAACGCTGGCACCTACCACACCAAAATTAAGCCAGATGGCTGGACTGCTGTAACTCGTGACGGTCGCCTGTCTGCCCAGTGGGAACACACCCTGGCAGTAACCGCGACAGGCGTAGAAGTTCTCACCGCTCGCAAAGAAGAGTCTTTCTGAGGAATCAGGCCACTTACCCCTGGGTAAGTGGCCAACGACTATGACCGAAGCCCTCTCCTTTCCCGATTTTGACCAACTGACCCAAGATGCATCCCAACAGGGTCTTAAAAAAAGTCTGTCGGCTTTTTTGAACAATGCCACCCTGCAGCTGGATAATGCCTTTAGAAATGGCACTCCGATTCGAAAACTGATCCAGGCTCGCGCAAAAATTATTGACCAATTGCTCACAGTCGCCTGGCAGCAACTGGGCTTTGATGAGGAAATCAGTCTCATCGCTGTAGGCGGATATGGTCGCGGCGAACTTCATCCCCAATCGGATATCGACCTGCTTTTACTGCTTTCCGACGCAAACGCAGAAAAATACCAGACGCAAATATCCGAGCTGTTAACACTGCTTTGGGACCTGAAACTCAATGTCGGCCACTCAGTGCGCACACCCCAGCAGTGTGCTGAAATCGCCGCCCATGACATAACCGTCGTTACCAGTTTGATGGAATGCCGAACCCTCTGTGGCAACGAGGATCTCCGCGCACAAATGCTCGAATTAATCGCGCCTGAAAACATCTGGAACGCGGCAGACTTTTTTATTGCCAAACGCGATGAGCAGAGTGCACGTCACAAGCGTCACGGCATCAACGAATACGATCTGGAGCCGAACATCAAGGAGTCCCCGGGTGGGCTGCGCGATATTCACACCATCATCTGGGTCGCCAAGCGCTATTTTCGCGCGGATAGCGTTGCCGAACTGCGTCACAAAGCACTGTTCAGTGACCAGGAATATCGCGATCTTCGCAAAGGCGAAGAGCTGCTGTGGCGAGTGCGATACGGCGCCCACCTTTTGGCCGGACGACCACAGGAAAAATTGCAATTCGATCACCAGCGTGAGCTGGCTGAGTTATTTGGCTACGAGGATAACGATGAGCGCCTGGCGGTAGAGCAATTTATGCAGCACTACTACCGCACCGTAATGCAGCTGCGACTGATTAACGAAGTGTTGATGCGCCACCTGGAGGAAACCATCCTCGGAGGCACCAGCAAAGAACCGATTACCCCTATTAACAAGCAATTACAGTGCCGTGGTCGCTACCTGGAAGTCACTCACAAGAGAGTGTTTCTGGAAAATCCGTCGACGCTACTGGAGATATTTCTCGAATACGGAAAAAACGCTGATGTGGAGGGCATTCGCGCCTCAACCATTCGCTTGATTCACAGCCAATGCGACCTGATCGACGAGAATTTTCGAGCCGACCCAAACAACCGGTCGCTGTTTATGCAGATTTTCCAGCTTACCTACAGGCTCTCTACCACCTTGCAGCGCATGACTCGCTACGGTGTACTCGGAAAATACCTACCGGAGTTCGACAAGATTATCGGGCAGATGCAACACGATCTGTTCCATATTTATCCGGTGGATGTTCACACCCTGCAGGTTCTGAAAAACATTCGCCGACTGGGTCGCACTAATGGCCAGAAAGAATTTCCGATGCCGGCGTCAGTGTTCCAGAAAATGGAACGTAAAGAACTGGTGCTGATTGCAGCGCTCTACCACGACATCGCTAAAGGTCGCGGTGGCTGCCACTCAACTTTGGGGGCCGTGGACATTCGCAATTTTGCAGAGCATCACGGATTCACAAAACGGGAAGTAAACCTGCTGGCCTGGCTTGTCCAGAATCATTTATTGATGTCGCAAACCTCGCAAAAACAGGACCTGACTGACCCGGAGGTCATCAACAAATTTGCCGTCAAGGTTCAGGATATGCAGCATCTGGACATGCTCTATGTTCTCACCGTTGCAGACATCAATGCCACCAACCCGAGCCTTTGGAACAGCTGGAAAGCCAGCCTGATGAACCAGCTCTACCTGGAAGCCAGCAAGGCTTTTGCCCGCGGCCTGGAAAACCCTGCAGATCGAAAACAACGCATAAAAGAAACACGCGAGGAAGCCCTCGACATTCTTGCGGCGCGGGGTTTTACCCCCAAAGAAGTGTTTGCACTCTGGAGCAATCTGGGTGACGACTATTTCCTGCGGGAAAGTGCCATTGATATTGCCTGGCACACCGAGGCCATCGACGAATACAACAGCGATCAACCACTGATCCTGATTCGATCAAACGAAAGTAATGCTGCAGAGGGTGTGACCCAAATATTTATTCGCACCCTCGATAGGGATCATACTTTTGCAGCTATTGCAGCCGCTCTCGATCAGGTGCACTTAAGCATTCACGACGCCAGGCTTTACACATCCGCCGGTGGTTACACTCTCGACACATTTTACGTGCTGGATCACAACGACCAGCCCATTGGTCACGATGAAGCACGGTTTCGCCTTATTCGCGAAACCATAAATAAAGAACTGGATTTGCGAGACAATTACTCGGATATTGTTCAGCGCCGTACGCCGCGCCAACTAAAACACTTCCCGATTGCAACCAGCACTCGGCTCAGCCACAACCTGGAGCGTGGCCACAGCATTTTGGAAGTAACCACCGCAGACCGCGCCGGTCTACTTGCCAGTATCGGGCGTATCTTTGTGGAGTTTGGTATTCGCGTGCAGAATGCCCGCATTGCCACCTTGGGCGAGCGCGTTGAAGATATCTTTTTTATTACGGACCAAAGCGGCTCTCCACTTATTAATGAAGAACTGGCAGAAAGCCTGCAACAACAGATTCGCCAGCGTATTGACCAGCATATTTGACGGATAACAACCTACATGAATCCAGATCTTCAAAAGCTACAAGCTTACCCATTTGAACGCCTTGCCGAACTCAAAGAAGGCGTAACACCCCCTGCCGATCGCAATCACATCGCCCTCTCCATTGGCGAACCAAAGCACGCCGCACCAAAACTGGCGACCGATGCACTGATCGCGTCAATGGACGGCCTCTCGGGTTACCCCGCTACCAAAGGCTTACCGGAGCTGCGTAAAACCATTTCTGAATGGCTGACCAAACGCTTTTTATTGGTGGACAACGCAATTGATCCTGAGACTCAGGTTCTGCCCGTAAACGGAACCCGCGAGGCACTGTTTGCCTTTGCTCACGAAGTCATTGATCGCTCTAAGCCAAATCCTCTGGTCGTGATGCCCAATCCGTTTTACCAGATTTACGAAGGTGCTTCGTTACTGTCGGGAGCGGAACCCTACTTCATGAACTGCGAACAGGAAAATGGGTTCATCCCCAAAATTGATACAGTTCCCGACGAAGTATGGCAGCGGTGTCAATTACTCTATTTGTGCAGCCCAGGAAATCCAACTGGCGCCGTTACTTCAAGCGAACAGTTCAAAGCCGTAATTGAACTAGCAGATAAATACGATTTTATTATTGCCAGTGATGAGTGTTACTCGGAAATTTACCTAGACGAAAACAGGCCTCCAGTCGGATTACTGCAAGCCTGCGCTGAAATTGGCAGAACAGATTTTAAACGCTGCGTTATTTTCCAGAGCCTGTCCAAACGCTCTAACCTGCCGGGCCTTCGCTCCGGCTTTGTCGCCGGCGATGCCGAAATCATTCAGTCATTCCTGCAATATCGAACTTACCACGGTTGCGCCATGCCACTGCCAACGCAGCATGCCAGCATTGCCGCCTGGCAGGACGAAACGCACGTGGTGGAAAACAGACAGCTCTATCGTGAAAAATTTGCTGCAGTTGTGCCAATTCTGGCAGAGAAATTACCCGCAGAAAGCCCCGAAGCGAGCTTCTTTATCTGGTTGAAGACACCTATCGATGACCAACTATTTGCACGCGAGTTATTTGCCGCCGAAAACGTAACCGTTCTGCCCGGCTCATATCTCGCTCGCGACACCCAAACCGGAAACCCCGGTAAAAACAGAGTTCGAATTGCGCTCGTTGCCCCACTGGAAGAATGTGTCGATGCCGCCAGACGAATTGCCCGTTTTGCAGAGACTCTGGAGAGGTAATTCGTGCTAAAAAAGGAACGCGTAGACTTTATCCACCGCAAACTGGATGAGCTTTATCCTGAACAGCCTGTGCCGCTGGACCATACGGATGCCTACACCTTACTGGTAGCAGTACTACTCTCTGCCCAGTGTACTGACGAGCGAGTAAACCAGGTGACGCCGCACCTCTTTGCCCTCGCAGACAACCCTCACGATATGGCGAATGTACCCGTTGAGAAAATTTACGAAGTGATTCGCCCCTGTGGACTGGCCCCGCAAAAATCCAAAGCCATTTCGAAACTTTCAGAAATTCTGGTGGAGAAATATCAAGGCGAAGTTCCTGCCGACATGGACGAGCTGGAAAAACTGCCGGGCGTCGGCCACAAAACTGCCAGCGTAGTCATGGCACAGGCGTTTGACGTTCCGGCATTCCCGGTGGATACCCACATCCATCGACTGGCACAACGCTGGGGGCTGACCAACGGCAAGAATGTCGTTCAAACCGAAAAAGATTTGAAACGATTATTTCCAGAGGCAAGCTGGAACGCCCTTCACTTGCAGATAATTTTTTACGGACGGGAATTTTGCACCGCGAGAGGCTGTGATGGCACCGTATGCGAAATCTGCAAAACCTGTTATCCCAACCGCAAGAAACCGAAAAAGATCCAAAAACCCTGACGCTTATTGATTTAACCCGAACTGAAAGGTAACTCTTCGAGAAATAGTTTCGGGCGCGATGAAAACAGTCTCAGGCCAAGCACCCTGGCCCGCTGGCGAAGCTGGCGGCTCCGCTTGGCCGAAGCCACAATCAATTGAGTCGGAAGATGTCGCTGCTCAAAGTGGCGCCTCAACCATGCGGTCAGCACCACACAATCGTGATCATCACCCAGCACAATTGAGAGCTCTTTGAGGGATTGAATACGATCCGTTATATCACAATCAATCAGCCCTGAAATCATCTGCAGCTGGTATAAGTGATACTTCACATGCTTCCGCCAACTGTGCATTTCATCACTTGCACCATTTTCCGAACAGCGTTTAAACCGCTTGTAGCACTGTTTGTAAGTTGAGCGCATCCCGGTAAGCAGCTGCTCAGGGCCCTGAATCTCGTCCATGGCAATTTCAAGAGCTTTTTCCTGATTGCTCAACTGCCTGGCCACATGATGGCAAATCCTTGGCAACTCATCAGTGAGCTTAGGGGAAGAGCACAACTCAGCCAGCATTCGCTCGATCAACTCCGCGGCAGCAATCATTCCTTCATTATCCGCGAGCGAAGGGTCGTCTTGGCATAGTTTGTCGAGTGTTTCCGCAATCGCCTGAACATCTCGGGATGGCGCCAACTCCCAAGCCAACTCACGAACTACACGATTCTGACGCTTGTATTGACGCTTATTGATTGGACGCAGTAACTGCAACAATGCACGTAGACGCTTCAGTGCTATGCGCGCTTCGTGAATACCGAGATGCTGAGCACGATCGACAGACATCAACTGCTCAACCGCTGAAGCCACCTGTTCGGCCAGGGCGTGGGTTAATGTTTTATTTATAATTTCGTCAACTTTAATAGTTTGGGACATTTGAGTTTTGTATTTTCAGACTCATTTATATGGCCCGACTACTATTCACCACTTACAAGACACGGTTCGAGATTGTCCCTATCCCGCTTTGGGTAGTCGTATTCTTCCAGAACAGCCATACCGGCACCGGCATCTCGCCAGCTGTTTACTTTCATTCCCAGGGTGACAATACCGCACGTGGGAATATTTCCAATGTGGGTAAGCGCCAGGAAGTTGGTCAAATCGGTTACCGCCGGATTGTGACAAACCATGGCTACACGCTGCAGGCTATCATCAAGGCTGCGCACCCAACAAAGCAGCTCTTCGTAGTTAAAGGTATATAGACTTGATATAACCTCAATTGTGAGTCGCCGGTCATCAAGCTGCTCCACAATCATCTCGGCGGTTGTTCGTGACCGCAATGCCGGGCTGGCGTAAAAACGATCAATCTCCACCCCAGATTCACGCAAACGCTCACCCATCATTGGCGCATTGGCAAAACCACGCTTATTGAGCGGCCGTTCGATATCAGGCAGACTCTCGTCTTTCCAACTCGATTTGGCATGACGTATCAGTAAAAGCTCTTTCATTGCCAACTACTCCCTGCCAAGTTTCATAGATGTACCGGGGCCCATGCCCGCTATGCTAGCCTAGACTCTATGACAGCAGCATGACCACCTGTCTCTCAGACAGCCCCTCTCTTCCGACAAAAATCTCCCATTGCCCCCCTACAGACAAAATAGTTATCCACCATTTCTGTGGATAACTTTGTGCATTACATTTTAAAAACTGCTCCGACGCCTTTAATTTCGTAGCCCCCCAGCAAAATGCCTACTTTTCAGCCAAATATTTTTTTCATATTTTTCAATTAGTTACGAATCTTCAAAGGTAAAATCAATAACTTAGGAGATATTCAAATAAACCACTTGAAAACATCAAATCAACTGTGGACAAAGAACTTAAAGTAGTTTCGCAAGAGATGTCTTTTTGGAATTTTTCAAGAGATTTTTTTGTATCTAACGCAGAAATCAGAACAATTTCGCCCCCGATTGTGCTTTATGCAGCCCCCAAACAATCAAAATGACAAAACAAATTGCCAACTTGACAGGTTTTAAACAGATTTATTACCGAATTAACCAAAAATTACGGCTTATCGTAGGCTACCTGTGTAAATGCTGGTTGATTTTGCTATCCTACCGCGCCTTACGCAGATCGACACGGAGCAGCTCCCCAGTGACGACTATTTACGGCATTAAAAATTGCGATACCGTCAAAAAGGCCCGCAAATGGCTTGACCAAAATGGTATTGAAGCCCACTTTCACGACTTCCGCGACGACGGCCTGACCAAAGAACAAGTTGAGATGTGGACCAAACAAGTAGGCTGGGAAGTATTACTGAACAAACGCAGCACGACCTGGAAGCAACTCGACAGTACAGTTCGTGAACAGATCGATCAAAACTCTGCTATCGCAGCCATACTAGAGCACCCAACCCTTATCAAACGGCCCGTGCTGGAAGCTCAAGGTGAACTTCTGGTTGGCTTTAAAGCCGAACAGTACAGTTCTCTGTTCGGTTAATCATTAAGACTTCAGGATCATTTAGAAATGACAACTCTCTATAGTTTCGGCATCGGTGTCGGCACACGTAACAGCAATGGTGAATGGCTGGAAGTATTCTTTGCTAGCCCAGTACTTAACGCGTCTGAATCTATTTCCTCAGCTCTGGAAGCCACCCTCAATTACCAGGGCGGCAATCAATCCATCGCCGTGGATTCAACAGAGTTGAAAGCACTGGCTACGGCACTGCGCGAGGCAGGCGAAAACAGCCAGGCTGACCTCGCCGAAAGCCTGATCGACAGCATCCGCCCTCTGGTAGTTGTCGCACTGGAATCCGATAGCGCTCCGCAAACAGTTGCCGAGGGTTACCTGAAACTGCACCTGCTGTCCCACCGCCTGGTTAAGCCTCATGGCACCGATTTGAGCGGTGTATTTGGCGTATTGCCAAACGTTGCCTGGACCAACGAAGGTGCGATTGACTTACGTGAACTGGAACAGCGCCAATTGCAGGCCCGCCTGAATGGCAAGACCCTCACCGTAGAGTGCGTCGATAAATTCCCGAAAATGACCGATTACGTAGTTCCCGCCGGAGTACGTATCGCCGACACATCACGAGTGCGTTTGGGTGCTTACGTAGGTGAAGGCACAACGGTAATGCACGAAGGCTTTATCAACTTTAATGCCGGCACCGAAGGCCCAAACATGATCGAAGGTCGAATCTCCGCTGGTGTATTTGTAGGTGCTGGCTCAGACCTCGGTGGCGGCTGCTCCACCATGGGCACACTCTCTGGCGGCGGTAACATTGTTATCAGCGTCGGAAAAGAGTCTCTGCTGGGTGCCAATGCCGGTATCGGTATTCCCCTTGGTGATCGATGCACCGTTGAAGCCGGCCTGTACATTACCGCCGGCACCAAAATAGTTATGCTTGATGACAACCGCGAGATAATTGGTGAAGCCAAAGCTCGTGACCTGGCTGGTAAAAATGACCTGCTGTTCCGTCGTAACTCACTGACTGGTGCTACCGAGTGTCTGACCAATCGCACCGCCATTGAGCTGAACGACGAGTTGCACAGCAATAATTAACAGTCAGCCAACCCTTCCAGTACCTGTCATCCTGAGCGCAGCGAAAGATCTCACTGCTACAAGTTAATTGAGATCCTTCGCTGCGCTCAGGATGACACACTTTCCCAAAGTAACGAGTAAGCCCCCCCGGTAATTCGTTAGTACCCATACGGTCTACCAGACCTCAAAGTAGCTATTTCCCTTGCCTGACAGGATGCGACGATTTGTCAGTATTATGAGGAGTAGCCTGTCAGGCAAGGGAAATAGCGGGTCCACTATTCGCACAACCAAATAAAGTGAATAGTCACCCAATGTCACTAGACCAAGATTGTCGCCCTCCCTTCGCTCAGAATGACAGCACCAACCACGTAGCGCGGTATATCGCTCCCGTATTTCGTTAACACTTTATACGGGCTACCAGCCCTCAAAGTAGCTCTTACCCTGGCCTGACAGGTCGCTACGATTTGTCAGTATTATGAGGAGTGGCCTGTCAGGCCAGGGAAAGAGCGGGCCTGCTAATCAAAACAAGAGAATGTCACCTTCGATATTCAATCAGCTTATTTTAATTTTCTATCGACCCAACAAATCTTATCAATTTCACGTTCCTCAGCTCCTCTTCTACACTATTCAACACTATTGGCAAAAACCAAGGAGCTAGAAAAATGCCTATTGAACAGCAGGTAAATATCGGGATCGATAACGCCGCACGTGAACAGATCGCCAATGGTGTCAGCAAAGTGCTGGCCGATAGCTACACCCTCTACCTGATGACCCACAACTTTCACTGGAATGTGACAGGACCCCACTTCCGTGACCTGCACCTGCTTTTTGAAGAGCAGTACACCGAGCTGGCTACTGCAGTTGACGAAATTGCCGAGAGAATTCGCACCCTCGGCTACCCGGCCCCAGGTACCTACAAACAATACGTAGCCCTGAGCAGCATTCAGGAAATTGATGGAATCCCGGCCGCATTTGATATGGTTCGACACCTTGCCGAAGCTAATGAAGCCGTTGTACGCAGCTGTCGCGTTGTGATTACCGTCGCACAAGAAGCCAACGATGAATCTACCGCTGCCCTGCTGGGTGACCGCATGCGCCTGCACGAGAAAAACGCCTGGCTGCTGCGCTCACTGTTGTAACCTTAATTGTCCCCGGGAAGTGTTTATTACTTCCCAAGCAACAACCTTAGCCCGATATTTTTCGGGCTTTTTTTCGCCCGTTCAGTAAAATAACGACTTAATGAATAAAGCGACCTGAATACCATGACCGATCTCACTCCCACCCTGAAACTAGCCTGCGAACTCATTGAACGCCGCTCAGTAACGCCAGAAGACGCCGGCTGCCAAGAATTGATGGTGGAGCGATTGGAAAAAATCGGTTTCCAGGTGACTCACCTGCGGTTTGACGACGTAGATAACTTCTGGGCGATCACCGAAGGCGATGGCCCCATTCTCTGCTTTGCCGGCCACACCGACGTTGTCCCCAGCGGGCCGGAACAACAGTGGCAAAACCCACCGTACCAACCGGCGATTATCGACGGTATTTTGCACGGCCGCGGTGCAGCGGATATGAAAGGATCGCTGGCGGCGATGATTACCGCCTGTGAAGACTTTATTGCTGAACATCCCAAACATAATGGCCGCATCGCATTCCTGATTACCAGCGATGAAGAAGGCATCGCCATTAACGGCACCGTAAAAGTCGTGGAATGGCTAAAGCAACAAAATATCATCCCCGAGATGTGCCTTGTCGGCGAACCCTCAAGCACCAGCACCGTTGGCGACGTGATTAAAAACGGACGTCGCGGCTCCCTCGGCGGCAAACTAATTGTGAAAGGTATTCAAGGCCACGTCGCATACCCGCATCTGGCCGACAACCCGATCCACAAAGCTGCCCCGGCACTTGCTGAACTGTCAGCCGAGCATTGGGACAACGGCAATGACTTCTTCCCTGCCACCAGCTTTCAGATCAGCAACATCAACGGCGGCACTGGCGCGACCAACGTAATACCCGGCAGCGTGGAAGTGATATTTAATTTCCGTTTTTCCACTGAAGTTACCGCCGAACAATTGCAGCAGCGTACAGAAGAGATCCTGAACCGCCACCAATTGAACTATGATCTGGAATGGAATCTCAGCGGTCAGCCGTTCCTCACAGATTGCGGTCCTTTGGTTGATGCCGCTGTTGCCGGTATTCGTGATGTTGCGGGTATTGAAACCGAACTCTCCACTGCGGGCGGCACCTCCGACGGCCGCTTTATTGCCCCGCTGGGCACCCAGGTTGTTGAGCTCGGTCCGGTAAATGCCACCATCCACCAGGTGGATGAGCAGGTTGATGCGGACAGCCTCAATACCTTGAGCGCTATTTACCGACGGATTCTCGAAAAGCTATTCCTTTAAAAACAGCTCCTCTAACATCTAGGAAAACATCAGTGCCAACCTGGTTTTTGTATCTTGCAACGGTGCTTATCTGGGGATCGACCTTTTTGGTGATCACCTTTCAGCTGGGCACCGTAGACCCGCTTGTTTCCGTGATCTATCGGTTTGCCCTCGCGGTACTGATTCTGTTTATCTGGTGCAAATGGCAACGTAAGTCTCTTAAAACGCCGCTTTTGCACCACCCCTTTATGGCATTGCAAGGCATTTGCTTGTACGGCCTCAATTATTGGCTTGTCTACCGTGCAGAAGTACTCACCACCAGCGGTATCGTGGCAGTAATTTTTACCACCATTATTTTCTTTAATATTTTTAATGCCTGGCTGTTCCTGCGACATTCAGTAAGCAGAATGGTGGTTTGGGGAGCGCTTATTGGTGCCGTTGGTGTCGGGCTGATTTATTGGCCCGAGCTGAAAAAAATTGACCAAAATGCCTCACTGTACGGATTGATGCTCTGTGTAGCCGCACCGCTGGTTGCATCTTTCGGCAATATCGCTGCCACGCGCAATGGCAAGTTCAACATACCCATCATCACCACCAATTTCTGGAGCATGAGCTATGGCACCATCGCAATGGCGGTGCTGGCAGTCTGGATGGGCAAGCCGTTTATTTTTGAATGGACCATGGAATACGTAGGTTCACTGCTCTATCTGGGTCTGTTTGGAACTGTGATTGCATTTGGCTGCTATCTGACCGTGCTGAAGCGAATCGGACCGGAGCGTGCGGCCTACTCTTCACTGCTCTTTCCAGTGGTCGCGTTAAGCCTCTCAACATTATTCGAAGGTTATCAATGGACTATATCGGCAGTAGCGGGTGTCTCGTTAATCTTTTTCGGAAACTGGATAGGCCTGAGACGAAAATAAATCACTTGCGGGTGGCGTATTTTCGTCTCACCCGCCATCCCCCCTAAACCCTGTTAATTGAATCCTCTAATCCATACCAATTCACAACATCTGATCAATTACTTGCAAGCACCCCAATATAGAAACTAGGTTTGTACTAGGCACTAAACACTGAAAGGTGGAGGGGTAAATTGAGCGAAACACTGGCACAGAGCTGGAAGGGTCTAATAAATGATGCCATAGCTTTCCGGCATGAATTACACCGCCATCCCGAACTCACATGGTCTGAATACCAAACAGCCTCAAGGATTCGCCAAAGGCTGAGCCAGCTGGGTATTGAATGGCAAGCCTGCGCAGAAACTGGAACGATTGCCCGTATCGCCAGTCAGGCTAAAGGACGCCACATTGCACTGCGTGGCGATATTGATGCCCTGCCAATTGTTGAGGAGAGTGGTGTTGAATGGACGTCAAAAGAAGCAGGCTGTATGCACGCCTGTGGCCACGATGGCCATACCGCTACACTGTTTGCCGCGGCACAGTGGTTAAAACTGCATGAAGAAAACCTGCCGGGGCCAGTGACGCTGCTGTTTCAGCCCGCCGAAGAAGGTGGCTATGGTGCAAAAAAAATGATTGAAGATGGTGCCCTTGCGGGCATTGATGCCATCTTCGGCTGGCACAACTGGCCAGCAATTTCCTTTGGGCAAGCTGTCTGCCCGGAAGGCGCTGTTATGGCTGGTAATGGCTTAATTGATATTACTGTTCATGGCCTGGGGGGCCACTCCAGCCAGCCGGAATTATGTTGCGATCCCGTTCTGGCGGCTTCAGGGATTATTGTGGCACTACAGCAAATTGTCAGCCGACGTCTCCCCCCGCAAGCTGCCGCCGTGGTCAGTATTACCAGTTTCGACGCCCCCAGTGGCCCCACCATTGTTCCCGACAAGGCAAAGCTCTCTGGCAGCTATCGAATAGCAGATCCGACTCACCTGGATAAATTGATCCAGTTGATTAAGGAGATCAGCCACTCTGTCGCCACGGCACACAATACTCACTGTGATGTTGAAATTTCTCCCCGCTATCCGCCAACGCTCAATCACAGCGCTGAGGCAGAGCTCTATCGAAATGCTCTCCAGAAAGAGTTTGGCAGCGATGCCATTAGCACAACTACCCTGCTGCCAATCATGGCGTCGGAGGATTTCAGTTATTACCTGAATGAGATCCCCGGGGCGTTCGCACTGATCGGCTCAAGCCGGGACCCACAAAATTCGCCACCCTGCCACAGTGCTAAATACGACTTTAATGATGAGTTAATTGCTCATGTAACCCGAATCTACGCTCGGCTTGTGGGAGCACCACTGCCGTAAGCGTGTCAAAAATGGTGAACCCGAAATTTATCCAGAAATAAAAAATTCACCAACATCATTAGTTTTTAAGCTACTGGCTTGAAATTTAATTTCAAAAAAGGAGCAATCGATATGAATATATTTGAACAGTGGGAATCTGATATCCGCGGCTACTGCAGACTCTATCCGACTGTCTTTAAATCAGCCTCCAATGCCAGGCAAACAGATGAGGACGGGAAATCCTACATCGATTTTTTCGCCGGTGCCGGTGTACTCAATTTTGGGCACAACAACCCCCACATGAAAAAAGCCGTTATCGAATTTATCGAAAATGATGGCGTTACTCACAGCCTGGATACCTACACCACTGCCAAGCGCGATTTTGTTGCAAAGTTTGTCAATACAATTCTCAAGCCTCGCAACCTCAATTACAAAATGCAGTTTATGGGACCTACTGGTACCAATGCCGTAGAGGCTGCACTGAAGCTGGCTCGACGAGTCACTGGGCGACGTACAGTCGTGGCTTTCACCCATGGATTTCACGGCATGACGCTTGGAGCACTGGCTTGCACCGCCAACGAAGTATTCCGAAATGCCGCCGGTGTACCGCTTGAAAATGTACAGCGCCAACCTTTTGGCTGTGAAACCCGTTGCATGGGCTGCCATCTGGGATGTGGTCTCGAGTCCATTCAGCAATTGCGCGAACAGTACCATGACAGTTCCAGCGGACTGGAAAAGCCCGCCGCCTTTCTGGTTGAAACCATTCAGGCCGAAGGCGGTGTTCACGTCGCCAGCCGAGAATGGTTGCTCGCTGTTCAGGAGCTTGCCCGCGATTTAGGAGCGCTGTTTATTATCGATGATATCCAGGCCGGCTGTGGACGTACTGGCAGCTACTTCAGCTTCGACGGTATGGAGCTGGATCCGGATATTATCACCCTGGCAAAAGGTATCGGTGGCTTTGGCACGCCACTGGCGATGAACCTGGTCAAACCAGAGCACGACAAACACTGGCGGCCCGGTGAACACACCGGCACATTTCGAGGCCAGGGAATCTCATTTGTAGCAGGGGCTGAGGCGCTCAAATACTTCGATACTGACGACCTTAACCAGAATACGCAGCGCAAAGGTCAACTCATGCACGAGCAACTGCAACACTGCGTGGAAAAACACAGTGAACGTAAGCTTCAGGTGCGCGGCAAAGGCATGATGCAGGCCATTGATTTGGGCTCTGGGCCAATTGCCAAAAAAATACTTCAGGAGAGCTTTAATCAGGGACTGCTGGTAGGCACATGTGGCAGTGGCGGACAGGTTATTAAATTAATTCCACCTCTCACCATTTCCAAAGAAGACCTTAGTGAAGGACTCAATATCCTCGCAAAAGCCATAGATACCGTTCTGGAGGCAGAATGAAACAGCGCGATGATATGACCTTCCCTTTCGAGGAATATGTCCGCCGCCTGAATGCCCTGCGGGAGCGGATGGCCAAACGACTACTCGATGCCGTTATCATCAGCGACCCGGAAAACCTGATGTACCTGACGGACTACCAAACCACAGGCTACTCATTTTTCCAGTGCCTGGTGGTACCTCTGGAGAGTGAGCCGTTCATGATCACCAGATACATGGAGGAGTCCAACATCCACGCCCGTACATGGGTAGAACATACTCGTCCTTACCCCGACACCGGTGATGCCATCCAGATGTTGGTGGAGTCACTGCGGGAGTTTGGCCTGTCCGGAAAAAATATCGGCTACGAACGAAACAGTTACTACTTTGCCGCCTATCACCAGGACAGTATCCACACCACCTTTCTCGACGGCCAACTGTTGGACTGCTTTGGCATTGTGGAAGAAGGACGAGTTTGCAAATCTGCCGTAGAAATTGAAGTGATGAAAAAAGCGGCCAGAGCCACAGAAGCTGGCATGAAAGCCGGCATTGAAGCCTGCCAGGTTGGTGTTACTGAAAACGAGATCGGGGCGGCAATCTCTCAGGCGATGTTTTCGGCTGGGGGCGAACCTCCGGCAGTAATGCCTTATGTCACTTCCGGGCCACGCACCATGATCGGGCACGCCACCTGGGAAGGTCGAACCGTACAATCCGGGGAACACGTATTTCTTGAAGTGGGCGGATGTTTCCGCCGCTATCACACAGCATTGATGCGAACAGTGGTGCTTGGCGAACTCTCAGACAGTATGTACGCCGCTCAGGAGAGAATGAAGCACGCGCTGGCTGAAGCCAAAAAATTGATTCGCCCCGGCGTTACTGTCTCCGATATCGACAATCTGATTCGCAACATCATCACCGACAACGAAGTCGGCGCGCGCCTGATTACCCGCTCGGGTTATTCAATCGGCATTGCCTTTCCCCCAAGCTGGGATGAGGGTTATATCATCAGCCTGAAACAGGGTGAACCGCGAGTGCTGGAGGAAGGCATGACATTTCACATTATTCCCTGGATGTGGGGAGTCGATGGCGACAAAACCGTTGGAATCTCAGACACCATTCGAGTCAGCGAGCGCGGCTGTGAATCATTCTTTTCCATGGACGAAGATTTTTTTGTTAAACCGGAGCGCGTTAGCGACGCACCAACCAAATTGGAGTGCCCCAAAGTCATCAGTAAAAGTTCTTAGCTGGGGGTTAAAAATTATCTGCTGAAACCAACTTTTGCAGGAGGAAAGTCAAATTATGCTAACTGCGATCAATCCAACCACCGGGAGTATTGTTCGAGAAGTTCAACCTGCCTGTGAGAGTGAAGTGGAAGACATTCTGGCCAGCTCGGAATCTGCCTACCAAAACTGGCGGCAAACCACCTTCAAAGAGCGCGCCCAGGTAATAAAATCTGTCGCGCTACGAATGCGCGAGAATATCGAATCACTTGCTCTGCTCATGACCGAAGAGATGGGCAAGCCGATCAAAGAAGCCCGTGCCGAAGTGCAAAAAGCCGCCTGGTGCGCCGAGCACTATGCCGACCATGCCCAGCACTACCTGAAGCCCGAGGTGTTGGAATCAGATGCATCACTGAGTTACGTCCAGTACCTGCCATTGGGTGTCATTCTGGGAATCCTTCCCTGGAATGCGCCCTTCTGGCTGGCGTTTCGATTCTGTGCCCCGACACTGATGGCCGGAAACACCTGTGTGATGAAACACGACCCACATGTACCCGGCTGTGCTGCCGCCATTGCAGATTTGTTTGATCACCCTGACTGCCCCATCGGGATATTCCAAAACCTGCCCATTGAGCGCTCACAGGCTGAAGCGGTAATCAGGGACAAGCGTATTCAGGCCGTCTCTTTTACCGGCTCCGACCGGGGCGGTGCCACCGTCGCATCCACTGCTGCTTCACAAATAAAGCATTCAGTTCTCGAACTGGGTGGCTCAGACCCGGCAATTGTTTTGGCCGATGCTGATCTTGAGAAGGCAGCGGATGTCATTGTTCTGTCCCGAATTATCAATGCCGGCCAAAGTTGTATCGCCGCAAAGCGAATAATTATCGAAGCTCCAGTCTATGAAGAAATGATCGACCTGCTGAAAGAACGTCTGGAAAAACTGGTGGTTGGAGATCCGGAATTGGACGAAACCGATATCGGCCCTATCGCTCGAAAGGATCTGCGCGATAACCTGCATCGCCAGGTCTGCGAATCCATCAGCCAGGGAGCACACTGTTTTCTCGGCGGTGAATTACCCGATGGAGATGGCTATTTCTATCCGGTAACTCTACTGGCCGATGTAACCGAGGAGATGACTGCCAGCCGTGAAGAAACATTCGGGCCAGTCGCTGTGGCGATGAAAGCTGAGAATGTACAGCACGCTATATCGCTGGCTAATAACAGCGAATATGGTCTGGCAGCTGCTATCTGGACCACTCACAAACGCGGAGAAGCCATGGCTCCACTACTGGAAACCGGTCAGGTCGCTATTAATGGAATTGTTAAAACAGACCCCCGCCTACCCAGTGGAGGCATTAAAAGATCCGGGTTTGGCCGAGAACTGGGGCCTCATGGCATTCATGAATTTGTGAATGCCCAACAAGTGTGGATAGGCCCACAAAAAGAAAATTAAAGGTTAAATAAAAGAAAAATTTGAGTGCAAAAAAAGCTGCTCGCAATTGCTTACGAGCAGCTTTTTTTATTTATTGACCGCCAACCATTGAGAGCATGACACCAGCGGCAACCGCCGAGCCAATTACCCCGGCAACGTTGGGGCCCATGGCATGCATCAACAGGAAGTTGTGCGGGTTGGATTCCAGCCCGACCTTATTGGAGACTCGAGCTGCCATCGGAACCGCTGACACACCGGCAGAGCCAATCAGGGGGTTGATCGGGGTTTTGCCAAAGCGGTTCATCAATTTTGCCATCAACACACCACAAGCAGTACCGATACAAAAAGCGATCATCCCCAGCACCAAAATACCCAGCGTTTCCGCGTTGAGGAATTTCTCGGCGCTCATTTTTGAGCCAACACCCAGCCCCAAGAAGATCGTTACGATATTGATCAGGGCATTCTGGGTGGTATCACTCAAGCGGGAAACCACACCACACTCGCGCATCAGGTTGCCGAAACAGAACATACCCAACAGCGGCGCGGCGCTTGGCAGAAACAGTGCAACCAGAATCAACAGAATCAGCGGGAACGCAATCTTTTCCGTTTTGGAAACATGGCGCAGCTGCTCCATTTTGATTTTGCGCTCTTCCGGCGTTGTCAGGGCTTTCATAATTGGCGGCTGAATAATCGGAACCAGCGCCATGTAGGAATACGCTGCTACCGCAATGGCACCGAGCAGATCCGGAGACAACTTACTGGTAACAAAAATCGCCGTTGGGCCATCGGCGCCACCGATAATACCGATGGAAGCCGCATCCTGAATGCTGAAATCGAAAATACCGGCGGCACTCAGCCCGACTGCACCAATTACAGTGGCAAAAATACCGAACTGCGCCGCAGCACCCAAAAACAGCGTGCGCGGATTGGCAAGCATTGGACCAAAATCGGTCATTGCACCCACGCCCATAAAGATAATCAGCGGGAACATACCCGACTCAATCCCTACGTGGTAGATGTAATACATCAAACCACCCGGGCTCTCCATATGGCCCAGGGCATCATAGACCGGTGCGGCTTCAAAACCTGCACCGGGAACGTTTACCAGCAAGGTACCAAAGCCAATTGGCACCAACAGCAGTGGTTCAAAGCCTTTCTTGATCGCCAGATACAGTAATGTCAGGCCCACGGCCATCATCACTGCCTGACCAGCAGTCAGTTGCGACAGGCCCGAATCGGCCCATAAGTTAAGTAATGGTTCCATCGAGCGCCCCTTATCCGATAGTGACCAGAGGTGCGCCCACTGTGACTGCATCCCCCTCTTTTACGTTGATATCGCCGATGGTGCCATCCCGAGGAGCCGACACAGCCGTCTCCATTTTCATGGCTTCCAGGATAATGATGTTGTCGCCTTCCTTAACCTGTTGCCCCGGAGTAACCAGCACTTTGAAGATATTGCCAGCCAGCGGTGACGGTACTGGCTCACCACCGGTAACTGGTGCAGCAGCCTGGGTGGCAGTGGAAGCGCCGCCTGCAACCGGCACAATGCCGCTGACATCACCACCCGCACTCACGGTTACGGTGTAATCGACACCTTCAACCTGAACGGTATAAATCTCTTCACCGGCATCGGTGGTCGGTACATCCTTACCAGTTGGTACCGGTTCAAACGCCGCCGGGTTATTGCGGTTTTCCAGAAACTTGAGACCGATTTGCGGGAACAGTGCGTAGGTCAGCACGTCATCAATTTGATCGTCGCCCTGAGCCAGGTTAATGCCCTTCTCTTTCGCCAGGTCGAGCAGCTCAGCAGTAAGCTTGTCCAGTTCCGGCTCAAGCAGGTCTGCCGGACGACAGGTAACCGGCTCGGCACCATCCAGAACGCGAGCCTGCAGCTCGGCATTCACTGGCGCAGGAGTAGCGCCATACTCACCTTTCAAAACACCGCAGGTCTCTTTGGACAGCGACTTGTAACGCTCGCCGGTCAGTACATTGAGTACCGCCTGGGTACCTACGATTTGAGAGGTAGGTGTTACCAGTGGCAGGTAGCCGAGGTCTTTACGCACTTGCGGTATTTCGGCCAGCACGTCATCAAGCTTGTCTTCGGCACCCTGGTCGCGCAGCTGGTTTTCCATATTGGTCAACATGCCGCCCGGCACCTGGGCAACCAGAATGCGGGAGTCAACACCCCTCAATGAGCCTTCAAACTTGGCGTATTTCTTACGCACATCGCGGAAGTACGCGGCGATCTCTTCCAGCAGCTGCAGATTCAAACCGGTGTCGCGGTAAGTACCTTCCAGCATCGCCACCAGTGATTCGGTGGGGCTGTGGCCGTAGGTCATCGACATGGAAGAGATGGCGCTATCGACGTTGTCGATGCCAGCTTCAATACACTTCAGTGCAGTTGCCGTAGACAGGCCAGTGGTAGCGTGAGCATGCAGGTGTATGCGCAGATCGGTCTCTGCCTTTAGGCGGGAAACCAGTTCATAGCCTTCATAAGGCTTGAGCAGACCGGCCATGTCTTTAATGGCAATGGAATCGGCGCCCATGTCTTCAAGCTGCTTACCCATGCTCACCCAGGTTTCAATATCGTGAACCGGGCTTAATGTGTATGAAAGTGTACCTTGAGCGTGCTTGCCAACCTTTTTCACAGCCTTGAGGGCAGTTTCCAGGTTGCGCATATCGTTCATGGCATCAAATACGCGAAACACGTCTACACCGTTGGTGGCACAGCGCTCAACAAATTTTTCAACCACGTCGTCGGCATAGTGGCGGTAACCGAGGATATTCTGGCCGCGGAACAGCATCTGTTGCGGCGTGTTTGGCATCGCTTTTTTCAGTTCGCGAATGCGATCCCAAGGATCTTCTCCAAGGTAGCGAATACAGGAGTCAAAGGTAGCGCCACCCCAGGTTTCCAGTGACCAGAAGCCAACTTTATCCAGCTTCTCTGCAATCGGCAGCATGTCATCCAGACGGAGTCGCGTTGCAAACAGTGACTGGTGAGCGTCGCGCAATACGACATCGGTAATACCCAACTTGTTGTGGGTTTGGGTAGATGAATCGGACATCTGTAAATTCCCCTATCAGACCAATGCAGTGTCTTTTAGACCATGTGCATTGAAATCAAATTTACACGTTAACCACCGGCAGCTAGCCAGGTGAAAATATGAGAGAACGAAAGGGCGCTTTTAAAAATAGTGATTTTTTTTGCGAGAGCAAGGCGGCAGCGCACGGAGACCCGGAGTGTATAAGACATACATGAGGAGTCGAGTACGTTGCCAACGCGGCTATCGCTGAAAAAGTGCATTTTTAGAGGCGCCCTAAAGTTATTTGCGACCGCGATGCTTATCGACCGCAGCTTGAATAATCTTCAGTGTTTTGGAATCGACAGACTGTTGACCACTGCCTTGCGATACCGGCTTTGACTCTGGAATTTCGATCACTTCCGGGAAGAAGCGCCCAATAAACTTGGTCATACCTCCGGTCGCGATCACCAGGATCGCCAAAAACACAAATACGGTTCCCATGCCATAGAGCATCAGGTCGACGCCTTGTTGAAACAACTGATCGGCCATTCGGGAAATCTCCTCGGTGTTATTAGGTTTCACCCACTCAGGAATCAAGCCCCTGAAGTGGATCTGACGAATAGTACAAACAACCTCGAGTTTCGCGCAACCCTCTGATTTTTCGTGAAATTTTTTTACAAGACTATGTTTAAAAGGCAAAAAGCCCTACAATACACGTCATTTCCCGCCGGTAAAAACAGACAAAATTTCCATGAGCATCAAACAGTTACTGTCCGATCGTATCCAGGCCGCCATGACTGCCTGTGAGATTCCTGCCGAGTGCAGCCCCCATGTTACCTACAGCACCAAACCAGAGTTTGGTGACTTTCAGGCCAACGGCGTATTGGGCGCCGCAAAACGCCTGAAAACCAACCCTCGCGAATTGGCGCAAAAGGTTGTCGATACCCTTGATCTGAACGGCATCGCCGACAAAGTCGAACTGGCTGGCCCCGGGTTTATCAATATACATCTGGCACAACCTTTTCTGGCTGAGCAATTAAATAGCTCACAGGCAGATAAACGCCTCGGCGCAACACCCGCCGATCCTGCACAGACTGTGGTCGTGGATTACTCCGCGCCAAACCTGGCCAAAGAGATGCATGTTGGCCACCTGCGCAGCACCATTATTGGTGACTCAGTTGTGCGAGTACTGGAGTTCCTCGGCAATAAGGTAGTTCGCCAGAACCACATGGGTGACTGGGGCACTCAGTTCGGCATGCTGATCGCCGAATTGGAGGAACATCTGGGTGAAGGTGAGCAGGCTGAACTCGCTCTGAAAGACCTGGAGACTTTTTATCAGCAAGCCAAGAAACATTTTGACAATGACGCCGATTTTGCCGACAAATCGCGTCAATATGTAGTCAAGTTACAAGGCGGTGACAGCCACTGCCTGAAATTGTGGCAACAATTTATCGATATTTCGGTTCAGCACAGTGAAGAAATCTACCGCGCCCTGAATGTGACCCTGGGTCACGATGACATCAAGCCGGAAAGCGCCTTCAACGACGCCCTGCCCGGCGTTATCAAGACTCTCGAAGAGAAAAGCCTGGCGGTTGACGACCAGGGCGCCAAGGTTGTGTTCCTGGAAGAGCTGGCCGACAAGAACGGCAATCCAAGCCCGATGATCGTCCAGAAGTCTGGCGGTGGTTACCTCTACGCCACTACTGACCTCGCCGCAATGGATTACCGCTGTCACCAGCTGAACGCCGACCGCATCCTGATCTTTACTGATGCGCGCCAGTCACTGCACATGAAGCAGGTAATAACAGCATCTCGCAAAGCCGGCTTTGCCAGCGACAACCTCAGCTTTGAACACTGCCCGTTCGGCACCATGATGGGCAACGACGGCAAACCATTTAAGACCCGTACCGGTGGCACCGTTAAACTGGCCGAACTGCTGACCGAAGCGGTTGAACGCGCCACCAAACTGGTGACCGAGAAAAATCCGGATATGCCAGAAGCCCAGCGTACAGAAGTAGCTCGCAAAGTGGGTATCGGCGCGGTGAAATACGCCGATCTCAGCAAAACCCGCACTAACGACTACATCTTCAGCTGGGACAGCATGCTGAGCTTTGAGGGCAACACCGCCCCCTACCTGCAATACGCTTACGCACGTATTCACAGCATCTTCCGCCGCGCAGAAATCGATGCAGAACAGCTGAATGGCGACATCACCATCGCCGAGCCGCAGGAAAAAGCCCTGGCCATGAAACTGCTGCAACTGGGTGAAGTACTCGACCAGGTAGCCGCCGACGCCTACCCGCACATTCTGTGCAGTTACCTCTACGAACTGGCCAGCCAGTTTATGAGCTTCTACGAACACTGCCCGGTACTCAAAGACGACGTAGACACCGCCACCCGCGCCAGCCGCCTGCTGCTGTGCAAGCGCACCGCCGACACACTGGCCTGTGGTCTGGAGTTATTGGGTATCGAGGTGATGGAGCAGATGTAATTTGCTGGTTGCTTGCGAGGCTTTTTTGTATTGGAGCTTCGTAGTAACGGAAGCAAGGCCTTTTACCCTTCAAAACACGCTGTGAATACATCCCTGTAAGCTCGGAGCCGGCATCCATGCCGGCTACGGTTTTGAAGGGTAAAAGGCCTTGCTTCCTTGAATGTTGCCGGGTTCGATATCTACCTATCTGGACTATTCACAAACAGCAGGACAAACGCGCTCCAGGCCGCATAAACAAAAGCCCCCTCAAACGAATTCCAACCAATCGCGGTCTGCCACATCTGAAAAAGCGCTCCACCGATAACAATAAAACCCCCAAACCAGACCACCATTGCCATGCCCGAGCCTAAGATTGCAAAAGTCTTCGCAGAATTGAATTCATCTGCACTGCCATTTCGCGCTTTCCACAGGTCACAAGCACCTTTAAACGAGAGCGCACCAACCAAAAACTCTCCAGTGATAATAGTTATGAAAGCAATTGTCACTAAAGCCGGGTTAGTGATCGATGGAAAGATATGATTTGGGTAGACCTCGTGCCCTTCCATTCCCAGCACATAGCCAACAGCGCCAAGTCCGGATTCCCAATTAGTAATGTTGCCAGCGACGTAAAGCCAGCCCTGCAGACCGACAAAGATTACCAAGATGATTTTTAATATTCGAATGGCCATTTGGGTATCTCCTTTAGTTGAATATAACTATAGGAGATGTCTGGTAGTGTTGTATAAAGTCTGCACTCAGAGATCGAATATAAATCTGCCCACTTTAATTTTTGATTATTTCCGATAACTTGTGTCGTTTTTCTGGTCCACACACGACTACTGTGCCATCCTCCGTCGGAGGCCATCGATAACTAACGACTATTTCAATATCGTCTAATGCACTTTCTTTGACTGCAATATAAGACCAGCTACACTGATCCAAGTCGATTTCAACTGCACCAGAGTCGTGCTTCAAGATACTCGAATCTACATACATGAAAAATTCATTATCTTGAAATAGAACAAACGAGAAAGATTCTACCTTTGCATTTTCAAATTTATCCGGATAGACAATTACTATATCAACTGCTTCCGAGTCTCTTCTAATTATCTTTGCAAATACCTCCTCTTTAGCTTCGGAAACTTGATTACATGCAAAACTATTGAAGGTTAGTAATATTAAAAGAAAGGTAATATGTTTCATGGACTATTTAGCCTATAGCATTTATATATCGCGAACGCTTGCTTTGCCTAATGAGGTTATTTTTCATTAGCCGATAACTTGTCGCTGGGAAAGGATGATCAGAAGTGACAAAAAATCCACTCCTGTGCACGTGAGTTTTCCTATAAACAAAGATAGCGAGGTCTCGATATTTTTGGAAGCCCCTACTCAAAACCATCTGCCTGAACCATTCACCCTCAACCCAACTCAGCCGTTACCTTCCGGGCAGTCTTTTCCCCGATTTGTGTTTATTATGAGGGGAAAAGACTGCCCGGCAGGTAGCGGCGGCTACGAAGCACCACAACAACACAAACAAAACCCACCATAGCGCCCAACAATCACCTTCTTTACAATGCCCCCATGGATATCAACGAACTCCCAGAACGACAGGTCTTCACTGTCAGCCAGCTCAACCGTCGCACCCGACAGTTGCTTGAAACACACTTGCCACTGATCTGGGTGGAGGGCGAGTTGTCCAACCTCGCCTGCCCCAGCTCCGGCCATTGGTACTTCACCCTCAAAGACGACAACGCCCAGGTTCGCGGGGCAATGTTCCGCAACCGCAATGGCCTGGTACGCTTTCGGCCGCAAAATGGCATGCAGGTTATGGTGCGCTGTCGGGTTAGCCTTTATGAAGGCCGCGGTGAATTCCAGCTGATTGTCGAGCATATGGAAGAAGCCGGACTGGGCGCACTGCAACGGCGCTTTGAAGAGCTTAAAAGCAAGCTCATGGCGGAAGGCTTGTTTGCCGCTGAGCACAAAAAGCCAGTGCCTACCATGCCCAAGCGCATTGGTGTGATCACCTCCCCTACCGGCGCGGCGATTCAGGATATCCTCAATATTCTGCGGCGACGGTTCCCCTCCATCCCGGTATCCATTTACCCAACAGCGGTACAGGGTCGCGAGGCCATAGAGCAAATTGCCACCGCTATCGAAATTGCCAATCGCGACAACCGCTGTGATGTACTGATCGTCGGACGCGGCGGTGGCTCAATGGAAGACCTGTGGGCGTTTAACGAAGAGCGTGTTGCGCGAGCGATTTACCACAGCAACATTCCCATCGTCAGCGCCGTTGGCCACGAGGTCGACTTTACCATTGCCGATCTGGTTGCCGACCTGCGCGCCCCTACTCCTTCGGCGGCAGCTGAGTTATTGAGCCCGGATGGCACGGAGCTTATGGCGACATTTGCTGGCTACCAGCAATTACTGGCGGATACCGTGAAACGCCAGATTCAGGCTTTGCGCCAGAAGCTGGAACACCTGCAGCGCCGCCAACGCCACCCCGGTGAACGGCTCCGCGAACAGCAACAGCACCTGGATCATCTGGAAATTCGCCTGCTGGCTGCCCAGGCCAAAAAGATTCAGCACTGCCAGAGCAATTTAAAAGAGTTAACCGCGCGGCTGTCACGGTTTCACCCGGAAGTAAAAATTGCCGAGTACAAACAGCGCACCAGTTACCTGAGCGAAAGACTGCACAACGCAATTAGGCTGCAACTTAAAAGTCGCCAGACAGCGCTGGCCGGTGTTGCGCAGATGCTGAATACCGTGAGTCCGTTGAAAACACTGGAGCGCGGTTACAGCATTACCCTGACTGAACAGGGACAGGTGATTGATTCAGTTAAAGAGGTGGCAATCGGGCAAACCGTAACCGCTCGATTGAGCGACGGTACACTTACATGCACCGTCGATGCCATCAGCGATTGAAAAACTATCTACGTTGTCACTGCGGCGTTAAAAACAGGCTCAAAATGCTCATTTATCAAATATAAACTCCGCTTTTTCGCCTGTTTTTGCCTTGCATTGACTTCCTCGAAAACGTTTTTCTAGAACCAATTAAAATTTGTAGTCGAGGCTGATCGACGTCAGCGTGTCGGTCTTTTCGGTATCAACCGGCACATCGCTGTTGTTACGTACCAGGTAGCTCACTTTCAATCCCAGTGACGCGTTAATTTTTACGCGAGCTGCAATTTCATTCTCGGTGAAGGTGTTGTCGCTACCCACTTCTGTACGGAAGGTGTCGCTGAGTGTGGTGGTTTCAGTGAGCTGGTAAACCCACTCGGCACTGCCAACAAAGACTGGTTCGCCCTGCGTCTCACCTGGCATATCTTCTGTAGATTGCTCTTCACTGCGACGATAACCCAAACCGCTTTCCAGTTTCAGTTTGTGGTCTGGCTCTCTCAGTACATTCCAACCCATACCGAAGCTGACGGATGATTGTTTGCGGAAACCACCAAACTTGTCTTCAACGTGACGCAGGTTACTAAAAGCGTATGTAAGATCGGAGAACTTACGATTGGCTTGAAGCTCCATCAGGTAGCTTTCCTTGGTGCGAACATCATCCTCGGAGCTATTGATTGCCTCCAGACGCAGTTCATTGCTCCACTTCAAGTATTCTTTATTGATCTTGATGCGAGACAGCAGGTTTTCAGAATCGGTGTTACCGGTAGATCGGGTAAAACCCAACTCAGCTTCGCCAGACCAACTATCGGAGCTATCTTCTGCGAAACAAGCCGCTGCCGGAACGATTGCCAATACGGCTACGAGAAACTTTTTCTTCATTGCTCTTCCTCTTTTGTTGAGACTTTGTACTAGAAAAGATAACCCAGAGAAACGGCAGTCAATGTTTCAGTATCCGCCTCGCCCTCTGGCACCTCTGTATTGCTGATCACTCGATAGGAAACTTTTAGCCCTACGTTTTCAGAAACCTGCAGATGCATCCCCGCTTCCGACTCTATGGTGGTATTACCCATACCGGATTCAAAACGAAAGTTTTCTACCAGTTTGGCTGTGTCATTCAGTTGATAGACCCAGTTGAGTTTTCCCCGCACAACTTTTTCGGTGCTGATCAACCCGGATACGTTCTCTTCAGTCTGGCGAACACCCAGACCTGTTTCCAAGGACAGTTCGCTGCGCTCACCTTTGATTGTGCGCCAACCCATACCTGTAGAGAAAGTCGACTGGTGACGGAATGCTCCATATTTATTGCGCGTAGTGTGCAGGTTGGCAAATCCGTAACGGATCTCTGAAAAATCATAATCCAGCTGCAGATCATTTATATAAGTCTGGCGAGTCTGCTTCTCTCCATTTGACCCCAGTGCAGCTTCCAATCCCCACTCAAGCCGCCACTTTTGAGGATTGATGACCAGCTTGATTTTGCCAAACAGATTTTCTGCATGGCTATTGCCGGTAGAATTATTGAAGCCGAGAGAACCGATACCATGCCAGATTTTGGCAGGAGGTTCCGCTTTGGATGCAGCTTCAGAGCCTGCCACATCAAGATTTTTATTTTCTGTCTCAGCCAGGTTTGTGGCCCAGACAGGCAACGATAAAAACGCTGAAAAGAGTATTAGTGGTTTCATTGTCTCACCCCCCCACGAGGTCGGGATCACCGGTCTCCGGTCGGTAATCCCGGCAAACTGTTACTTTTTCTTTTTGCGAGCGTCCCTGGTTTTCTGCAAACGACGTTTTTTTGCGGCTTCCCGATCCGACGATGCCGTATTGGCATAAGGGTTTTCACCACCCTTGAACTCAATCCGAATTGGCGTGCCGTGAAGATCCAGTGCCTGCCTGAAGGTTTTTTCCAGGTAGCGCACATAGTTATTGGGAACCTGACTGGTCTGGTTTCCGTGAATAACTACGATGGGCGGGTTTGATCCGCCAGAGTGAGCATAACGCAATTTGATTCGGCGACCATTTACCATTGGCGGCTGATGCTGGGCTACTGCATCTTCCAGCAATCGTGTCAGGTACGAGGTGCTCAGTTTATCTGTGGCCGATTTATAGGCTTGCTCAATGGATTTATACAGGTTGCCTACGCCACTGCCATGCAGGGCGGAAATAAAGTGAATGTCGGCAAAATCCGCGAAGCGCAGGCGGCGCTCCAGCTCATTTTTGACGTGGTCCTTTTGCTCGGGCTCAAGACCATCCCACTTGTTTACTGCAACCACCAGTGCACGGCCTGCGTCGATTACATGACCCATCATGTGCAGGTCCTGATCTACGAGCCCCTCACTGGCATCAACCAGCAACACTGCCACATTGGAATCTTCAATGGCCTGCAGGGTTTTGACAATGGAGAATTTTTCCACGGCCAGCTTAACGTTTTTGCGGCGGCGAATACCGGCGGTGTCGATAAGGGTATAACGTTTACCATGACGCTCGTAGTCGATGTAAACACTGTCACGAGTAGTGCCGGGCATATCAAATACCACAACACGATCTTCACCAAGCAATCTGTTTACCAGCGTCGATTTACCCACATTGGGGCGCCCAACTACGGCAATCTTGATACCGCGTTGATCTTCTCCTTCAGTTTCAGGAATTGGCTCTTCGAACGGTTCGAGTACCTCTTCCATCATCGAGCGGACACCACGGCCGTGCGTAGCTGTGGTCGGAAAAACGGTTTCAAAGCCGAGTTCATAGAACTCCGCCATCGCCATATCCGGGTTTACACCGTCGATTTTGTTGGCCACCAGTAACGCCTTGCGGCCCTTACTGCGAAGGTGCTGGGCAATAATCCGGTCCGCCGGGGTCAGGCCAGCGCGGCTGTCCACCACAAACAACACCACATCGGCTTCATCCATGGCCTGCAGTGACTGACCTGCCATTACCGAGTCGATGCCCTCTTCGTCACCACTGATACCACCGGTATCGATAACCATAAAACGTTTGCCATGCATCTCCCCCTCGCCATATTTGCGATCGCGGGTCAGTCCGGCAAAGTCAGCCACCAAGGCATCCCGGGATCTGGTGAGTCGGTTAAAGAGCGTCGATTTACCGACATTGGGGCGCCCGACAAGGGCGATTACAGGCAGTTTCACTACCGAGTTACCTCAGTTTAGGTTTGCGGTGCCAGTGGCAACCGTCTCTTTAGATGAGCAATGTACCGACGAAAAAAATGGCCACCGGTTTAAGGGCAGCCATTTTAGCAGACTTTAAGGATTATTTACTTCGGTGTGATGCGATACGCACTTAAATCGCCACCGTCGTCCTGAACAAAGATCAAGGTGCCATCGGTCGTCATCGGCGCACGAACGCCACTACCATCCACCTTGGTGCGTCCAACCATCTGGCCATCCTCTGCTGACAGCACATGCATGTAGCCTTCACGATCAGCAACAACCACAATGTCGGCAAAGGCTACTGGCGCGGTCAAACCGCGACGCTGCATTTGATCATTGGTCCACAAGTCCAGACCACCATTGCTGCGCAAGCAGCGCAGCTGGTCGTTGTCGTCAACCACAAACAATCTGTTATTGGCCACCGCCGGGCCATGGAAACTGGAAAGGGTTTTGTTCCACAACACTCTACCGCTGGTTCTACTCAGCGCAGCCACAGAGCCCTGGTAGCCAGATACGTAGAATACCTCTCCAACTCGCAGGATCTGGCCATCAATATCGCTGAGCTTTTCCAGGTCAGAAGCTCCACGAGGGCTAGCCAGTGGTACCTCCCAGTTAAAAGCACCGCGTTCAAGCTCATAACTGATCAACTTGCCATCGGCGGTAGCTACAACTACGGCATCATCACTAACCTGGGGCACACTGTTTCCATATAAACTCAAGCGTGGAACCTGTGTAGAGCGATCCCAAATCTTTTCACCGGTTTGTGCATTCAGCGCCACGATGGAACCATCATGCACCTGGGCAACAACTATTCTGCTGTTGCCGGCAGCTGGAGAGAGAACCTCACTACTCAGGCTTGCCTGCCAAAGCTGGACACCGTCTTCCCGATTCAGGGCAAACAATTGGCCTTTGCGGTTGCCAACCAAAACTTTATCCCCGGCAATACCGACACCGCCCGAGATGGAGACATCCAATTCAACTTCCCATAAACGTTCGCCAGTTGTTGACTGGAAAGCAGATACATCGCCATCGGAGCTCGCTGCATAAACCACACCGTCAGCTACAACAGGCCGCAAACCTGAGAAGTAGTCATCGGCACTGCCGCCAATCCCTTTGGACCAAACCCGGTCAACTTTAACCAGTGATTCAAAATCTGCCAGTGGCGCCGGGCCACTCTCATCGTCATCACCACCAAACCAGCTACAACCGGACAGCAATACCAATGCCATCGCTGCGGTAATACGTTTTGTCGCAAGCCATTGCTTCATTGTTATTCCTCTCATGGCAGCATCCTATTTGTCAGAAATTATTATTCTGCCGCTTCCGAGGCGACTTCAGAACCCGCAGATTCTACTCTGTTCAATTTCAGCTGGAGTAACTGGTTGGATTGCTCACCTGCTGCAACCGCCAGCTCCATCGCCAGCTTATAAGCGGTATAGGCAGCGCTGTTATCACCTTGCTGCAGGTAAATATCGCCACGTACCTCTGCATAATCCGCCGCCAATGCACCAGACACATTACTATCAAGGAGCGCCAGCGCTTCTTGATGCTTGCCACGGGCAGCCTGCACTCGAGCCAGACGAAGATTAGCTATCGCTTTCAAGCCTTCATCGGCACCTGAATCCAATACGGACTCCAGTTCAGTGGCAGCAGTATCCAGGTCAGATTGCTCAACAGCCAATTTGGCCAACATCAGGGAAGCGTAATACGCATACTGAGTACCGGCATGTTCATCTTTGAGAGTTACTGCGTGACGGGTAATATCCGCTTTTTGCTGTTCGGTACGCTCAGAAGGCGAAGCTGCACTCTCAGCGTCCAGCATTTGCAGGTAAACAAGAGATGCCTGCTGCGCTTGCTCTTCTTTGTAATCCTGATAACTGTTCCAGCCCCAGGTTGCACCCAGACCCAGCACTACAGCCATAACAACGCCTTTGCCGTTGTCTTTCCACCAGCGCTTTAACGCCTCCAGTTGCTCTTCTTCACTCAGATGTGCGCTCACGCTCACTCCTTACCAATCAAAATCAATAAATTGCGATTCAGGATCTGTCGTCCAAAATTCGCAAGGGTTTAGTCAAAATAGTTATTCAACAACTGGCTAACATCCGCCATGGCTACCGTTTGCTGCTCTCGCTCTTCTCGCAAGAACTTAACAGTTACCGAGCCCGCAGCCAGTTCGTCTTCTGCCAGGATCAAGGCAATATCAGCAGCACTTTTATCGGCTTTTTTCAGCTGACTTTTAAAGCTGCCTCCACCACAGTGACTCAACAAGCGAAGATTCGGGCACTCGTCCCGCAATTTTTCAGCCAGAGTCAGTGCCGCACTCTGTACATCGCCCAGTGCCGCCAGATAGACATCAATTTGTCGGGCGATACTATCGGGGACGACGTTCAATGCGTCAAGCATCAGAACCAGACGCTCAATGCCCATGGCAAAACCAACTGCAGGAGTGGGCTTGCCACCGAGTTGTTCTACCAGGCCATCATAGCGACCACCGGCACACACTGTTCCTTGTGCACCGAGTGAATCAGTGACCCACTCAAAAACTGTTTTGCTGTAGTAATCCAATCCACGAACCAGCTTAGGATTGACCTCATAAGAGACACCGGCGGCATCCAGCAGTTCACACAAACGTTGAAAGTGAACTTTGGATTCCTCATCCATGTAATCCTGAAGGCTGGGTGCATCCACTAACAGCGCCTGTACTTCCGGGTTTTTGCTATCCAGAACCCTCAACGGGTTAGTTACCAGACGGCGCTTACAATCCTCGTCCAACTGATCTTTGCGCGCCTCAAGAAAGGCCACCAGTTCGGCGCGGTATTTTGCTCGTGACTCAGGGGTGCCCAGAGAGTTGATCTGCAGGGTAACGGCATCAGCTATGCCCAGCTCTCGCCACAATCTGGCTGTCATTACCAGCAGCTCTGCATCAATATCCGGTCCATCCAGACCAAACACTTCAACACCTACCTGGTGGAATTGACGCAAACGCCCTTTCTGGGGACGTTCGTAACGGAACATCGGCCCGGTATACCAAAGCCTCTGAATCTGGTTGTGGAGCAAGCCATGCTGTTCGCAGGCGCGCACACAGCTGGCGGTCCCCTCTGGTCGCATGGTGACACTTTCACCATTGCGATCGTCAAAGGTGTACATTTCCTTTTCGACAATATCTGTCACTTCGCCAATAGAGCGCTTGAACAGATCGGTTTGCTCAAGAATGGGGGTACGAATTTCACTGTAGCCGTACTTTTTCAGCAGCTTGGCCACAGTGCCTTCAAGATATTGCCATACAGGAGAGCCTGCTGGGGTAAGGTCATTCATACCCCTGATTGACTGGATTTTTTTCAAGTTCTTTTCCGTTCTTGGTGCTTTCGGTTATTTGTTTGAAGTACTCGATATAAAAACAATAACTGCCGAGTTTTCAGCCCGGCAGTTTCACAGCTTTTAAATCTCAGTCTTCGGATCGAGCAATGATTTGGCTTTCTGCCTCAGCCTTGGCTTCTGCCTTGGCGCGAATCAGTCTTTCCAATTCATCCACCAGGTTATCCTGGCCAATTTTGTGATCCGGTTCACCGTCAATATAAACCAGATTGCTTGGCGACGCACCGGTCAGGCCGATATCCGCCTCTTTGGCTTCACCCGGACCGTTTACGATACAGCCGATTACCGCTACATCCATCGGTACAGTGATATCTTCCAATCGCGTTTCCAGCTCGTTCATGGTTTTCACCACATCAAAATTCTGACGTGAGCAGCTGGGGCAGGCAATGAAGTTAATACCCTTGGAGCGAATGCGCAGGCTTTTGAGCATATCCCAGGCAACCCGCACCTCTTCCACCGGATCTGCGGCGAGGGAGACTCGCATGGTGTCACCGATACCTTCCATTAGCAGCTGGCCGAGGCCGATTGCCGACTTCACGGTACCGGAGCGGAAACCACCAGCTTCGGTAATGCCCAGGTGCAGCGGCTGTTCGATTTGTTCGGACAATTTGCGATAGGCACCAACCGCCATAAAAATATCGGAGGCCTTTACGCTGACTTTAAAATCGTGAAAGTTGAGGCGGTCGAGAATTTCCACATGGCGCAGTGCAGACTCCACCAGCGCATCCGGGGTCGGTTCACCGTATTTTTTCTGGAGGTCTTTTTCCAGGGACCCTGCATTTACCCCGATGCGAATTGGGATATTGAGATCGCGGGCTTTGTCCACCACTGCCTGGATACGTTTTTCACGGCCAATATTACCGGGATTGATTCGCAAACAGTCAACACCAAGATCGGCTACGCGCAGAGCAATTCGATAGTCAAAATGAATATCGGCCACCAACGGCAGGCTCACCCGCTTGCGAATCGCACCAAAAGCTTCGGCTGCATCCATACTGGGTACTGAAACCCTGACAATATCGGCACCAGCATCCTGCAAACGCTGAATCTGGGCTACAGTCGCGTCGACATCGGTGGTTTCGGTGTTGGTCATACTCTGGACGGAGATCGGTGCCCCGCCGCCCACAGGAACGTTACCCACCATGATCTGGCGAGTTTTGCGTCGAACAATCGGTGACTCAAACTGCATGAAAAACTACCATTTGGCCTGTATTTACCCGGCCAGACACCTATTTAGAGAGTCAATGGCCGATAACCACCCGGGCCACCCGGGCCTGAGAGGCAGATTCTACCTCAACTGGGCGTCCGGCGTAGTGTATTTTCACTGCACTGGCGTCACTGAGCTTGACCTGAAACGGAGCTACACCTTCCAGATTTCGAAGTTCTCCAGTTTCAGCCATATCCGCCAGCAGGATATCCTGTTGGGCATCAATCACCTCAACCCAGGTATTCCCGGTAAACGAAAGCGAGAGTTTTTGCAGTGGTTTCTGGGATTCCAGGGTTTTGGCCCCGTCTTCATGAACAACACTGGCCTCTGTATTACCAGACAGTTCGCGAAGCCCCCAAAAAGCTACCACTACCAGCAACAGGATCAAACAGATCCAGAAAAGTGGCTTCACCCAATTAGGCCGTTTTGACAGAGGCACACCGATCGACTGCACCGGCTCGGAGAGGGCTGGCTCCACCTTGCCAAACATTTCTTCACGATAATGCTGGTAACTATCCAAAACCGGCTCACAGGGAATCCCCAAAAGTGCACTGTAGCGACGCAAGTAGCCACGCACATAGGCATCGGCAGGTAACTGCTCAAGATTATCACTTTCCAGTGCACGCAAGGCACGCGCACCTAGGCCAAGCTGCTCACACACTTCCTCCTCGGAAATGCCCTGATCTCTCCTGGCTTTGCGCAACAGAATTCCAGGCGTGGTAGAGGAAGCCCTCTCGCCTTCGATTTGCTCTTTATTTACTTCTACAGCGGTCTCACGCGATTGTTTATTGTTATCTTGCATGACGATGCCTTTGATGCCTTATGTCTAGCTGTACTACACAATTTAAAAATGGATTAACGCGTTTTCAGCCACTCCTGGTAAGCCTGGTTTTCATCAGACTCAGGGAACATGTTTTTCAACGCCAATCCGTAGCTGGCTTCTGCATCCTTGTTGTTAAATTCTCTCTCCAACCTTATACCCAACCACAGACTGCGTGGTGATGGGCCTTTGGAAAATTGACTGAAGTACTTCAGGTTGGTATTTGCGGTTTTAAAGTTACCCGCCTGGTACTCCAACTCGGCCAATTCCATGTAAACCTGTGGCAATTTAGGGTTAATACGCAATGCTCTTTCCAGAGCCTGGCGAGCCGCATCAGAATTCCCCATTTCGGCTTCCACCTGGCCAAGGCTGGCGAATGCCAAAGCTCGATGGGGATACCCCACGTCTTCGGTGACCTGGATAAAATGCTTGCGCGCCTCCACAAAACGATCACGGGTGTTCAGGTAAACCGCATAATAGAAACGTGCCCGGGTATCGGAAGGGTCGGCCGACATAGCCCTTTTGAAATTGTCTTCGGCAAGCTCGTGCTCGCCCTCTTGCTCGTAAACCAGCGCATAGCCGGTTAATGCGCCGGAAGATCGTGAGTCGATCGCCAGTGCTTTATCCAGATGGTGGCGAGCCATTTCTCGATTGCCACGACTGACATAGCGCAACCCAAGATTGATATGGGTTGTCAGCATCTTATCTTCGTCAACCGGCTTAGGGTAATTACTACTTTCGGTTACCATACAGCCGCACAGCAGCAGTACAGTCATCACCAGGACGGCTTTTGGCACAGCAGTGTATCCCCTTTTCACAGCAGCTCCTTAGCAGGTGGTTGAAATTCTATCTGCGTTGCTCCTGCGGCGTTTAAAATGGACTCAAATCGGTCATTTATTACAATAAACGCCCTCTTTTCATCCATTTTTGCCTTGCAGTAGCTGCCTCGAATACAAATTTCAACAGCCTGCCAGCAGCAACACTATTGATTTAATATTTTTACCGGTTGTTCGGCCTCTAAAAGTGCTTTTTGTTCCGCTTGTTTTCGATATCGTTCACTTCGCTTGGTACGATCATTCACTGTACCGGCCAATTGACCGCATGCAGCGTCGATATCATCACCACGGGTAGTACGCACTGTTACAGTGTAACCCGCACGATACAAAATATCGCGGAACCTGTTCAAAGCATTGTTACTTACCTTGCGATAATCCGATTGTGAAAACGGATTAAACGGAATCAGGTTAATTTTGCAAGGAACATCCCGCATCAACTCAGCTAACTGGTGAGCATGCTCGGGTCGGTCATTAACATGATCAATCAGAGTGTACTCAACTGTCACCTTGCGGTGGGTGTCGGGCATTTTATCCAGATAGCGCTTTGTAGAGTCGAGCAACATGGCAATCGGGTATTTCTTGTTGATCGGTACCAGTTCATTGCGCAACTCATCATTGGGCGCATGCAGGGAGATTGCCAGCGACACATCGGTTACGTCACCGAGACGATCGAGTGCCGGCACTACGCCGGAAGTGCTCAGGGTAACCCTGCGCTTGGACAAGCCGTAGGCATTGTCATTAAGCATCAGGTTCATGGCGTCTACCACGTTGTCGAAGTTCAACAACGGTTCGCCCATCCCCATCATCACCACGTTAGTGACCGTACGCTCCGCTTTTGGCTCTAACTGACCAAACGATTTGGCTGCAATCCACACCTGGCCAATGATTTCGGCCGCAGTCAGATCGCGGTTGAAGCCCTGCTTGCCAGTTGCGCAGAAGCTGCAGTCGAGCGAGCAACCCACCTGGGAAGAAACACAGAGCGTGCCGCGATCACCATCAGGAATAAACACGGTTTCCACGCAGCTGCCACCAGTAACTTTAATCAGCCACTTGCGGGTTCCATCAGCAGAATCCAGCTGACTCACCACCTCTGGAGGGCGAATTTCAGCGGTTTCCTGCAATTTGATTCGCAACGACTTGGACAGATTGGTCATCTGCTCGAAATCGTCGGCACCAAGCTGGTGAATCCACTTCAGCACCTGGGTGGCGCGGAACGGTTTTTCGTCGATAGAGGCAAAAAAAGCCGCCAGCTTTTCAGCAGAAAGCCCCAGAAGGTTTACCTTCTGGGGCTCGCGGACATCGTATTGCTCTACGGCGTTATTAGCCGTCAGATCAGTCATACCATTATCCTGGCCGTTAGGCCTTAGCGCTCACAGATTTCGTCAGCGTTAAAGAAGTAAGCAATTTCGCGAGCAGCAGACTCGGCAGAGTCAGAGCCGTGTACAGCGTTGGCGTCGATGGTTTCAGCGAAGTCAGCGCGGATGGTGCCAGCAGCAGCTTCTTTCGGGTTAGTAGCACCCATCAACTCGCGGTTCATAGCGATAGCGTTCTCACCTTCCAGAACCTGTACAACTACCGGGCCAGAAGTCATGAATTCAACCAGAGCCGGGAAGAAAGGACGCTCTTTGTGCTCGGCGTAGAAACCACCAGCGGTCTCGTCAGTCAGACGAACCATTTTCATAGCAACAATTTTCAAGCCGGCTTTTTCAAAGCGAGCATCGATTTCACCAATAACGTTTTTGGCTACTGCATCAGGCTTGACGATAGACAGGGTGCGTTCGACTGCCATGGGACCATATCTCCAAAATAAATTAACAACCACATTCGAGGCCAAATCAGCCCCATTCAAAATCGGTGGCGAATTTTACTCTTGACAACAGATACTTACAAGAAAAGCTTGGTAGCACGAGAAGGATTCTGGTCAAAATAGCTCAGGACCTATCGACACTGACTGAAATTTCGCTACAGGAGGCCTTTTCAGGCCGAATCAGGCCACCAGCAGCTCCCGGAAGCGATCCACGGGAACAGGCATGCTGTAATACGCACCCTGATAGCTGTCACAACCCACCTTGCTCAGTAAAGTAAGGGCATCCACATCCTCCACCCCTTCCGCCACGACATGCAGGCCGTACTGGCGGGATACCGCCATGATCGCCTCTACAACCCCATAGCTTTCCGGGTCAAAGGGAATATTGCGAATGAATACTCGATCGATCTTCAGGTGATCAAATGGCAGTCGCTTCAGATAGATCATTGAAGAGTAGCCAATACCAAAGTCATCAATAGAGAAGCAGGCACCCAGCGACTTGATAGCGTTCATCTTTTCGATCACTTGATCGACATCGTCGATAAGCAGGTTTTCGGTGATTTCGAAGTTCAGGTACCGTGGATCAATGTTGTAACTGGAGATACTGTGCTGGACCACTTCCAGCAATTGGGGATCCCGGAATTGCCTTGGGCTGATATTTATCGCCAGACGCATACCTTCCTGCCACAGCCCCTGATCTATAAAACTGCGCAGGTATTCGCAAGCAGTGCGAATGACCCAGTGCCCTACCTGGACAATCAGGCCGGAGGCCTCCAGTACCGGAATAAATTCCGAAGGCATATTGTGACTGCGCTCAGGATTGAGCCAGCGAAGCAAGACTTCACCACCGATTACTCGCCCGGAATTTACATCCACTTGAGGCTGGATATAGAGCGCAAACTCCTGGTTATCAATCGCCTTGCGCAGACGAATATTGAGCCCTACCTGACGCTTGGCTTTTTCGGTAATGCTGTGATCAAAGAACGCTACCGTATTGCGACCCTGACGTTTTGCCTCATACATGGCGGTATCAGCAAACTGAAGCGCACGCTCGGCAGATAACTCATCATCAGACAACAGTGCAATGCCAACACTGGCGGTGAGCACCAACTCATGACCATCAATAAAAATCGGCGTCGCCACCGCTTCACAGATCTGCTCTGCCACCTGCTGGGCCTGCCAGGCAGTTTGTGACAATTGATCCGGGCCTTTTACCAAACCGCCTGGCTTGAACAGCACATATTCATCGCCATTCATTCGAACCAGGATATCATCCGGCAGTATCAGGTCAGACAGCACCGCAGCAATACGCTTGATTACCTGATCGCCGGCATTGTGGCCCCAGGAATCATTTATATCCTTGAACTCATCCAGATCAATTTTGAGCAACGCACCAATCTGCTCCGAGCGATCAGTACCAGCCAGATAGCGATCCAGCACCTGCTTGAGATATTGGCGATTGGGAAGCTGGGTCAGCGGATCAAAGAAGTTTTCATCCAGCTGATTGCTCTTGGTGGTTACTTCGCGGGAAGTGGCAACCGATTGAGGCGGCAGAACGATCTCCTCAAGTGTTGGTATGCTCTCTTCCGACAAACTCTCTTGTAAGTTTTCCTGTTCCTCCGAGGCTACAGACTCCAGGAATTCAATCGGTTCGCTTTCTGGAACTTCCAGCGCTTCCTGCGTCGGCTTTGGATTTGATTCTTCAGCAAAAACAGGCTTGCTACCAACTGAGTCCGCCGCCACCTCCATCAGTGTAATGAGGCATTCCGAGGTGGAACCATCAATCGGTTTTACGCAAAGTTCAATTTTTTGATTTTCGGCATCTTCACTGCTGCAGCTCCAGATAAGGCGTTGCTTATCCTCTTTTAAAGCTCGCTTGATTTGCAGCTTCAGTCCAAGTAATTGGGTTGATTCATCGCCGGAGATTTCGTCGAGACAGGTACCGAGAAGCTGGTTGCGTTCGCAGTTTAGGAGTCTTTCCGCTTTGGGGTTGGATTCAATACAGGTGCCGTACGCAAAGAATAGGAGACCGTATGGAGAACTCTCCATCAAGATTCTATGAAGCTCCGACTTAGAGCTCATGGCTTCCCCAATCTCTTTTTATGATTGCTTTGTTATTGTGACTCACTTCTCATTCTAGCAGCAGTTTACTGCATTTGTCACAACCCCGATAGCGCCTTATTCCAAGGGTCGCAAAGGGTTAATCCATTTCCTCGATCCAGGCAGCCTGAATAGCCTCGAGTATTTTCTCCCCGCAATGACCGGGATCATCGTCGAATTCATCCAGCGCCAGAATCCAGTCGCGCAGGTCTACAAAATTCACGTAGCGCGGATCCACATCGGTATGCGTATCCGCCAACTCGATGGCTATATCCTGAATATCGCTCCACTTCATCTGACTGCTCCGCTGTGTAATCACCGCTGGCGCTATTCTCGACAGTGGTTATTAGTGATTTTCAGACACCATATTTATAGTGTATTTGGGTATTTCTATCACGAGATCTTCATCGGCGACCAGCGCCTGACAGCTCAGTCTGGAATCGGGATCTACACCCCAGGCCTTATCCAGGTAATCCTCTTCAAGTTCATCGGCCTCTTCCAGCGACTCAAAACCTTCCCGCACCCAAACATGGCAGGTAGTGCAGGCACAGGATTTTTCGCAGGCATGCTCGATGTGAATACCATTTTGCAGGGCCGCATCGCAGACACTGACACCTGATTCAACTTCAATCACTTTGCCTTCCGGACAAATGGTCTCGTGAGGCATAAATACAATCTTGGGCATTTTCTCTCCAATAACACTCGGCTAGCCAAGGTCATCCAGTTTTTGACCGGCAAGTGCCTTTTTAATGCTGTTGTCCATGCGACGGGCGGCAAACTCCTCACTGCCTCTGGACACCGCCTCTATTTGCCGTGCGATGGCACGATAGTCATCGCCCTTCGCGATACCAGCCAGCTCATCCAGCGACTTCTGCAGGCAATGATACTCTTGTTCAGACAGTAGCGTTTCACCATCCTGCGCCAGTGCAGCATTCAGGTCTTCAATCAACCGACCGGCCTCCACCTGCTGCTCGCGTAAAGCCCTGGCTTTCATATCGTCTTTAGCGTGCTCAAAAGAGTCCTGCAACATGCTGGCAACTTCATTGTCGGACAAGCCGTAGGACGGCTTCACTTCAACATGAGCCTCAACTCCGCTGGACAGCTCTTTCGCTGTCACACTCAACAGACCATCCGCGTCCACCTGAAAGGTGACTCGAATCTGCGCAGCACCAGCCACCATCGGCGGCATATTGCGCAATTCAAAACGCGCCAGCGAACGGTTGTCGGAAACCAGTTCACGCTCACCCTGTAACACATGAATGGCCATAGCAGTCTGGCCATCCTTGTAAGTAGTAAATTCCTGCGCCTTGGCCACTGGAATGGTGGTATTGCGATGGATAATTTTTTCCATCAGGCCACCCATGGTTTCAAGCCCCAACGAGAGTGGAATCACGTCCAGCAGCAGCATTTCATCATCGGGCTTATTGCCCACCAACACGTCTGCCTGAAGTGCAGCACCAATCGCCACCACCCGATCGGGATCGATGTTGGTAAGCGGCTCTTTGCCAAACAGCTCGGCGACTTTTTCGCGCACTCGCGGCACACGCGTGGAGCCACCAACCATAACCACGTTGATAACATCGGATGCATCGATACCGGCATCGCGCAGCGATTTGCGACAGGCACGAAGGGTGCGCTGAATCAGTGGCTCAATTAATTGCTCGAAATACTCACGGGTAACAGCGCCCTGCCAACCGGTTACGGAAATTTCAGTGGAGTCAGCATCGGACAGATTTTCTTTTGCCGCCTGCGCTGCATCCAGAAGCTCACGCTGTTGAGCGGGAGAAAGACTTTCCGGAAGGCCAGCCTGCTGGCGAATCCACTCGGCCAGTGCGTGGTCAAAATCATCGCCACCCAATGCAGAGTCACCGCCCGTGGCGAGCACTTCAAACACCCCGCGAGACAGGCGCAAAATGGAAATATCAAAGGTGCCGCCACCGAGATCGTAAACCGCAATAACGCCCTCATCACCTTGATCCAAACCGTACGCCACAGCGGCTGCAGTTGGCTCATTCAACAGGCGCAATACCTTAATACCGGCAAGCGTCGCTGCGTCTTTGGTGGCTTGACGCTGGGCGTCGTCAAAATAGGCAGGAACGGTAATAACAGCACCATCCAAGGGCGCATCAAGAGAAGCTTCAGAGCGAGCGGCCAACTCTTTTAAAATTTCTGCAGAAGCCTGGACCGGACTGATTTTCCCCGCCGCGGTAATAAAACGAACCATGCCTTCCTGCTCGGCAAATTCGTAAGGCAACTCGGTACCGAAGCGCTTAATATCACTCGCACCGCGCCCCATAAAACGCTTTACAGACAACAGGGTATTCAGCGAATCAGCAGCGGCATTGGTGCGCGCATCCCAACCAACAGATACATCGTCTGCACTGTAACGAACTGCAGAAGGCAGAATATGGCGCCCCTGCTCGTCGGGCAATGTTTCGGCACTGCCGCTGCGGACGGTTGCCACCAGCGAGTTGGTGGTCCCCAGATCAATACCTACCGCATGACGACGCTGATGAGGTTCTGGGGAGCAGCCCGGTTCTGATATCTGCAATAAACTCAATGTACTCTGCCTTTCTTTAAATCGTTCAGTTGTTCTATTCGTCGTCCAGCTGCTCTTCCAGCAATTCCACTTCAGCCAGGAATTTCACCAGAAACTGCATTTTCGCCACGGTAGCCTCAGCATCGGAATAATTTTCCTGCTGAAATTGCTGTGAAAAATCATCCTGTTGCTGTCGATAATCACCCTGGGCGCGATCCCGCAAACCATCCAGCGCAGCAAATGGGTCAGACTGTTCACGCACTTCAGCCAACGCCTCGCGCAACTCCATCTGCTCCATCAAAAATACCGGATCATTACTGACAGTTTTTTCACCACTGCTGTCGACATCTTTTAACGACAACAAGTATTGAGCTCGTTTTAACGGTGATTTCAGGGTATCAAATGCCTGATTTATAGTAGCCGCCCACTGTACGGCGAGCAGCCTGTCCCGCTCGGCTTTGCCGGCAAATCGGTCAGGGTGAAACTCTTTCTGCAATTCGCGGTAACGATCCGACAGTGCCGCCAAATCCGGTGAAAATGTTTCCGGAATACCGAATATTTCAAAGTAGTTATTGGTAAATTCCACGTGAATTTCCAAGTGGTTCAAGTTGCGGACTTCGCCAGATAAAACAAAGGTGGATTTTGCCTTAGCCAATCCACCTCTCTTGTATTCAAAACGATGTATGGTTAAACGTGGAATGACTCTCCACAACCACACTCATCCTTGACGTTGGGATTATTAAACTTGAAGCCTTCGTTCAACCCCTCTTTGACGAAATCCAGTTCGGTGCCGTCCAGGTAGGCAAAACTTTTAGGATCGATAAACAGTTTTACACCGTCTCCTTCGATTACGGCATCGGCACTGTCGGCTTCGTCAACAAACTCCAACACATAGGAGAGACCGGAACAGCCGGAAGTGCGAACGCCCAATCGAATACCGAGTCCCTTGCCGCGCTTTTCCAGGTGACGACGCACATGTTCTTCAGCGGCCGGGGTCATCGTAATTGCCATTGTATTCACAACTCCTTAGTTTTACTCGGCGCTTTCGCCACGCTTGCTGCGCACATCTTTAATCGCTGCCTTAATGGCGTCTTCCGCCAGTACCGAGCAGTGAATTTTTACTGGTGGCAGGGCCAACTCTTCGGCCAGTTCGGTGTTTTTAATTGCACCGGCCTCTTCAAGGGTCTTGCCCTTCACCCACTCGGTGAGCAGGGAGCTGGAAGCAATAGCAGAACCGCAACCGTAGGTTTTGAATTTGGCGTCTTCGATAACCCCATCTTCGTTCACCTGAATTTGCAGACGCATTACGTCACCACAAGCAGGCGCACCCACCATGCCTGTGCCAACATTGGAAGATTTTTCATCCATCTTGCCGACGTTGCGCGGGTTTTCGTAGTGATCCAGAACTTTTTCGCTGTATGCCATTTCAAATTCTCCCGATGCCGATTTCGTTCAACATCATTACTGATTAGTGTGCGGTCCACACGACCTGATTGAGGTCGACGCCGTCTTTATACATATCCCAAAGCGGGGAAAGTTCACGCAGTTTCGACACTGCGTCACCCACTTTACTGATGGCATAATCCACTTCTTCCTCGGTGGTAAAACGACCGATGCTGAAGCGCAGTGAACTGTGTGCCAACTCATCATTCAGACCCAGTGCACGCAGCACGTAGGAAGGTTCAAGACTGGCAGAGGTACAGGCAGAACCAGACGAAATTGCCAGATCCTTGAGCGCCATAATCAGCGACTCACCCTCAACATAGTTAAAACTCACGTTCAAAATACCGGGAACATGGTGCTCGGCAGAACCGTTCAAATGCACCTCTTCGATATCCTTTAGACCATTCCAAAGGCGATCTCTCAGCGCATTGATACGAATTACTTCTTCGGCCATCTCTTCTTTGGCGATTCGGAAGGCTTCACCCATGCCAACAATCTGGTGGGTTGCCAGGGTACCGGAACGCATGCCGCGCTCGTGACCACCGCCGTGCATTTGTGCTTCGATACGAACACGAGGCTTGCGGCGAACATACAGTGCACCCATGCCTTTCGGGCCGTAAATCTTGTGTGCAGAGAACGACATCATGTCGACCTTCATGGTCTCCATATCGATCGGCAGCTTGCCAGCACTCTGGGCCGCATCCACATGGAAAAAGACTTTGCGCTCACGGCAGATTTCGCCGATAGCAGCGATATCGTTAACAGAACCCACTTCGTTATTTACATGCATCAGTGACACAACAGTGGTGTCTTCACGGATCGCATCGGCAACAACCTGCGGCTCGATAATGCCTTCGGCGTTTGGCTCCAGGTAAGTCACCTCATAGCCTTCACGCTCCAGCTGACGGCAGGTGTCCAGAACCGCTTTGTGCTCAATTTTCGAAGTAATGATGTGCTTGCCGCGTCTCTGGTTGAACTGGGCACACCCCTTGATGGCCAAGTTGTCGGATTCGGTAGCACCGGAAGTCCAGACAATCTCGCGCGGATCGGCATTGATCAGGTCAGCAACCTGACGACGAGCATCTTCAACCAGCTCTTCCGCCTGCCAGCCAAAAGCGTGGGAACGGGAAGCCGGGTTGCCGTACACACCCTCAGTGGTCAAGCACTCGGCCATTTTGGCGGCAACACGCGGATCCACCGGGGTGGTGGCGGCATTGTCAAAGTAAATAGGTAATTTCATCAACTCATCACTCCACATCTTATGCTGATGCTTCAGTAGCAGGGATTCGGTCGCCTTCAGGCGAAATTTTGGCCGCTTCCTGATCCTGGCGCTGACAGATAGTCTGCACCTCAGCTCTGGAAGTCAGGTCGGCCAAGCTGATGCCACTGAGAAACTGGTAAATCTGGTCACTGAGATCCTGCCACAAATTGTGGGTAAGACAGATCTCGCCTTCTTGGCAATTGCCGCCACCGGAACAGTTGGTGGCATCAACTGATTCATTTACGGCATCAATAATTACCGCAACGTCGATCTCCGAGTCCGGACGACTCAATCGGTATCCGCCACCTGGTCCGCGCACACTGCACACCAGGCCATTCTGACGCAGCTTGGCAAACAGCTGCTCCAGATAGGACAGCGAAATACCCTGCCGGCGGGAAATGTCCGCCAGACTGATCGGTCCTTCCTGGCCGTGGAGCGCCAAGTCAAGCATGGCGGTTACGGCGTATCTTCCTCGGGTTGTCAAACGCATGGCATCGCAACTCTTTTTGAACAGACCTCCATTATGGAAAAAACCTACCTTTTTAGTCAAGTAAATAACACACTGAAACAGTAGGAATTAACCATCAACCTAGAATTACTTATCACCTTTCTGGTCAATCAGGTCATTCAGTTGCCTTGCTGCCCGCTGAATCGACGTCAACATACCGCGCAAAATCGCCAACTCCATCTCGTCGAGACGAATACGCCCAAACAATCGACGCAACCTGGCCATGGTCTGGCGCGGGTTATCGCGATTGTGAAAATCAATATCCACCAATGCCTGCTCCAGATGCTCGTAATAGCGCTCCAAAGCGTCGTGCTTGGCGGGAGGAATATCCCAATCATTCAGGTCCGGCAGACCACCCTCTTCTGCTTCCAGCGCCGCCATACGAGCTTCGTAGGTCAACACCTGCACCGCTGCCGCCAAATTGAGGGAACTGTAATCAGGGTTAGTCGGGATATGAACGTGATAGGTACATCGCTGCAGCTCTTCATTGGTCAGTCCGCGATCTTCACGACCAAAAACCAGTGCCACTTCGTGCACGCTTGCTTCACTTGCAGCTTGTCGGCCACACTCGCGCGGGTTGAGCATCGGCCAGGGAATACCACGGGAACGGGCACTGGTTCCCACCACCATGCCACATCCAGCAACAGCCTCTTCAAGAGTATCAACAATCACTGCATTATCGAGCACATCCAGGGCGTGGGCAGCCCGTTGCAATGCACGCGGCGATGGGTACTCTTTGGGGTCAACCAGGTAGAGCTTCTCCAGGCCCATGTTCTTCATGGCACGGGCCACACCGCCGATATTTCCGGGGTGGGTGGTGTTAACTAACACTACACGGATTTTCTTGAGGATATCGGTCATCGGGCTGCTCGAATCAAAAAACGCGCGGATTCTACCACTCACCACCCCCAGATAACATACTCCGTAGAAAAGCTGGAGCATCGGTATCGATTTTGCTAGAATCGCGCGCCTCAGGAACCGGGGACTTACCCCAAAGCGTTCCACGCTCTTTTTCTTCTTTAACATTGCTATCTACGGGATACCCATGGAACCCACGGTTAATATTGCCCTGCGCGCAGCGCGCAAGGCTGGCGAGCTCATCGTGCGCGCCACTGAACAGCTGGACAAAGTAAAAGTCGACCAGAAAGGTCATAACGACTTTGTTACCGAAATTGACCAGGCCGCCGAGCGCGAGATTCTGTTCCATCTTCGCAAAGCCTATCCGGATCATCGCTTTATCAGCGAGGAGAGCGGAGAGACTGGCAATCCCGATAGCAATACTGTCTGGATTATCGATCCACTCGACGGCACCACCAACTTCATTCGCGGCATTCCCCACTGTGCGGTTTCAATCGCCTGTACCATTAATGGTCGCCTTGAGCACGCCGTGGTTTACGATCCGTTCAAAAACGAAGAATTCACTGCCAGCCGCGGCCGCGGCGCACAACTGAATGGCCGTCGCATTCGCGTTACCGGTCGCACCGAAATGGCCGGCGCCCTGATCGCCACCGGCATTCCGTTCAGCGATCCGTCATTCAGCGAGATGAGCAACTACCTGGCCTGCATGCACGATATGGCTAAAAATTCTTCCGGCATTCGTCGCATCGGTGTTGCCTCACTGGACCTCGCCTACCTCGCAGCCGGTCGCTTTGATTGCTTCTGGGAAATGCACCTGAAGCCTTGGGACATCGCCGCAGGCGTGCTGCTGATCAAAGAAGCCGGTGGCCTTGTGTGTGACTTCCAGGGCGGTGAGAACTACATGGAAAGCGGCCACGTGGTTGCTGCCAGCCCACGTCTGCTGAAGCCGACCCTGAAAGTGGTTGGCAAGCATTTGGGGCATGTGAAGTAACCGGTTACAGCCTGAAACGAAAACGGGATGATCTTTGCAGGTCATCCCGTTTTTTATTGAAGTGCTTTTACGCCTCAGGCAAATGGATTGGCCTTACGCGAGCGCAGCATACTCTCCTTCAGCACCTTCTTGCGACCAGGATTATCCAGCACAGACCACTCCCGAATCTCATCCGCAGTACGAAAACAGCCCATACAGACATCCTCATCGTCAAGGGCACAAACTGATATACACGGCGATGGTATTGGCTTTTCAATGTCACTCATAAAATCTTTCTACAACAGTTAACTGCGGTTAATTCGGGTCTTGATGGGCGGATATTGCAACTGTATCGACGCCCCGCAAGACCGATTCAAAAAGTCCACCAGAACACCCAGAGTAAACCCCCAGATCCGGTAGCCGGCGAAATGATAACAGGGAAGCGAATATTCCTCACCCGCCAATGGAAATACATCACGCGTCAAATGGTCTTCATTCAACAGGTAATCCAGTGGAACGGAAAAGACTGAATCCAACTCCTGTGGGTCGGGACTGAATTCCAGGCCCGGATTGATAACACCAACGTAGGGCGTGACCTTCACCCCCATTCGGGTCGACCCTGTAGGCAAAGTCGCGATTAACTCTACCCCCTCGGGATGCAGCGCTATCTCTTCGTGGCTTTCCCGCAGCGCTGTATCCAGCAGGCTATTATCCTGCTCTTCCCACATACCTCCGGGAAATGCCACCTCCCCCGGATGATCTTTAAGGTGATCCGCTCGCCTGATCAAAATAACCTCTGGCCGCTTCTCACGAGTCAGCGCCAGCAGTACAGCCGCCTGACGAGGCTGATCAGCCCCGGGCACTATGGGGTTAACCGGAAAGGATTCCAGATTTTGGACAATGATATCAAGCATAACAGTTCTCTACAGCAGTACTGTTATACTGCCTTTATTCCTGCAGTAAGGTAAAGGTTAAGATGAATTTTTGCAGTCACTGTGGCCAACCTGTCCACTTTAAAATTCCTGAAGGCGATGATCGGCAGCGTCATGTATGCAGTGCTTGTAACACAATTCACTACATCAACCCCAGAATTGTCACCGGCTGCCTGCCAACTTACGAAGGGCGCGTACTTCTCTGTCGCAGGGCTATAGAACCGCGCTACGGATTTTGGACACTCCCGGCCGGGTTTATGGAAAACGGCGAGACCACTGAGCAAGGTGCTGCTCGCGAGTGCTGGGAAGAAGCTAACGCCAATGTAAGGATTGGCGAGCTGTACACAATGACCAGTATTCCCACAATCAATCAGGTTCACCTCTTCTACCATGCCGAACTCATTGAACCGACATTTGCCTGTGGACCGGAAAGCCTTGAAGTGGAGCTTTTTGAGGAGGATCAGATCCCCTGGAATGAGCTATCATTTACAGCCGTAAAATTTACCCTGAAACGATATTTTGAAGATCGCCGTAACAATCACTTCCCACTGCATTCCGGCTTCGCCAGCAGCTCACCCGATGGTCACTGGCACTGGACTCCTCACGACACTGAAAAATAAAACAGCTGAATCAGCTTTCTTGCAGGCAGTAATGCTCATAGAGCACCTTAAGCAACTTCAGCACAACCGGGTTGTCGATTTTATATATCTGCTCAAGGCCTTGCCGGGTAGGCGAAACAAGCCCTTCCTGACGCATCTTGGTCAAATGCTGGGATAACGCCGATTGACTCAGACCCACAGTATCCACTAACTCCCCAACCGATCGAGGCGACTCACAAAGCAAACAAAGGATCTTCAGCCTGCCCGGATTGGCCAACAACTTCATAACCGCACTGGCCTGATCGACCTTTTGCTCCATGTCACTTAACGTCATCTGCATGATGCTATCCACCAAAAGTAAATTAGAACTTGCTAATATTGTTGATCAATTATATAAATATCCAGGTTGAAGACAATACATTGAGGATTACCTCCATATGAAATGGCGTCAAATTACTCCCCAACAGTTCCAGCAAGAGGTCAACTGGCAATCAGACTCCGTTGTAGACGTACGAAGCCCGGCAGAACACAAAAGCCAGCATGTAACCGGAGCCATCAACCTGCCCCTGGACAACCTGAAGGCTGAACAGCTTTCCGGCAGTAAAATCTACCTTCTTTGCAAATCTGGAAAGCGCGCTACCATGGCGGCTGAGAAGCTCTGCGACAACTACGAGGGTGAACTGATTGTGATTGAGGGCGGCACCGACAGTTGTGCGGCAAACGGAATCCCTTGCACAAGTTCTGGCAAGCAGCACATGTCCCTTGAACGTCAAGTTCGAATTGCTGCTGGCAGCCTGGTGGTATTAGGTTGCCTGCTGGGATACATGGTAAACAGCGGTTTTTACCTACTCAGTACTTTTGTCGGTGCTGGCCTGGTGTTTGCCGGCATCACTGACACCTGCGGCATGGGCATGCTGATCAGCAAAATGCCGTGGAACAAGCGTTAATAAAAAAGCGAAAACAGATCCAAGCTCTGTTTTCGCTATTCTTTCAGTCAGTGTCAATTGAACTTATGTCTATTTACTTTTGCAGAGATTGATATTTACCGAGAAAACGCTTTGCTCGCTCAATATGCTTAAGCAGCTCTTCATCTTCCGGCGCAAGAGACAGAGCCTCACTCCAGATATCCAATGCCTGCTGAACCTCTCCCGCTGAATAGGCCGCCTGCCCCTTGGCAATCACACTCTGGATCTGCACATGAATACTCTCCTCAAGCTGGTGTTTGAGAACATCATTCTGAGGCGCACTTTCATCAATTTCTCGCATTTCTGCCAATAATTCCCGGGCTTTTTGGTAATCCCTTATTTTCCAGGCATCCTGGAACTCACCCAATAACTCAGTGTAACGTAGCTGACGTTTTTCCCGGCGTTCACCCACATGCTTCAACCAGCGCTCATCAAGTTCCTGGCGAACCTGTTTTAACGCTTTTTGATTCATCTCATTGGACTTGAGATCATTGGCAAGCTTCAAATATTCCTTCGCCTTTCCGTAATCTCCCTGCTCCAAGGCTGCCATGCCGCGCTCACTGATAAACTCAGCAGCCTCATCACGGCGCTCCTTATACGCCTCAAGATCTTTACGGGCTCTTCTGGAATCTTTATCAGCCTCATAAATGCGCTGACGGTATTGTCCCTCTTCCAAAAGGTTTTTTGCTAAAAGAAGGTTGAGCTCTTCCTTCTGTTCATTGATATATTCTTCACGATAACTCTGAAATGCCCCATAAGCCCGATGAGTTTCACTATTTTCAGGGAGGCGAGATAAAGCCTCATCAAATAACTCATACAATTCCTGCCACTTACTTTGAGCCTGGAATTCCCGAACCTTATCCAGGACTCTGGCATCATAAGCTCGGGCTTTTTGGGTGATTCCGGCACGTTGACTCTGGAAAGCCTGGTAGTCAGGAGAGCTTGTAGAAATTTGATCAATCACATCAAGCGCAGCCCGGTACTGCTGCCCCTGCACCAACTCCGCCAACAACTCAGGGTCAGGGGATGATTTACCCGGCCAACTAAAGTCAAAACTGCTGCAACCGCTCAAAAGTGCAGCGGTCAACAACCAGCATCCATATTTCATGCAGATCTCCGTTGATGCACCAGATCTTCAATCAAACTCTCTACCGACCGCTGTTGGTGCAATTCTATGTCGGCCACGTTATATATATTTATTGTTTGCGCCTTACCACGCACTCTGATTTCACGTTTTTCACCTACGTGAACCTTGCGCTGTTTAGACAACTCATTGTACAGAGTTTCTTCAATCACAATTTGACCTGCTTCCGCTTCCGAGCAGAGTCTCGACGCCAAATTGACAGCATCACCAACCACGGTGTACTCCATTCGCTCTGTAGAACCAATCATTCCAGCTACCATATCGCCACTATTGATACCAATACGCAACTGGACCGGGAACTTACCCTCCTTCTCACGAATAGCATTAAGTTCAGCCAATACACGCTGCATTACAACCGCACAAGCTACAGCATTATATTTCTGGTTTTCGTTAGGCTCTGGCGCTCCAAACAACACCATAATGCAATCGCCAATGTATTTATCGATAGTGCCGAAGTAAAACCGACAACAGCGGTTCAGGTAATTGAAGAACTCATTGAGAAACTCACTCACCTGTTGTGGTGTCATGGTTTCGGAAAGACTGGTAAATCCGACAATATCAGCAAAGAGAACTGTGGCACTGACATGCTCTCCACCTACACCAACATCATCAATGTTATTGATGATCTTGCGAGCAATGTCTTTCGAAAGCAACGACTCTAAACGCCCCTCAACCGCTGACTTGTGCAACAGGCCCTGGCCCATCTGGTTGATGGCTTCAATGAGCTCACCTATCTCATCACTGCGCTGGTCATCAATAACAAAACTATTGCCATTGCCAATCGCCTCAGTGGCCTGAACCAGCCTTTCTATGGGGCGCGACATACGCTTACCCATCACTACCGCCAGGGGCACAATAGAGACACAGAGCAACAATGTAATGATTAAAATAGCTTGCAGAGCCTGATTGTAAATCGTGCTCATTTGGTCTGCCGGTAGAGTTACCGCCACATAACCGGCAGTAACATCCTTGAATGTAACCGGGCTAAGGCGAGTTAGAGCATATTTGAAGCTCGGTTCACCTATCAGCTCCCTGGGATCAAACAGCGATGCATCAATCAGCTGCTCAGACTGGTCAAAATCAAGCAGTGATAGAGACGGTGTAGCACCGGCACTCACAACCAGATTGCGATCATGATCGTAAACCGCAGCACCCAGAATACGGTCACTTTGAGTGGCGAAGTTGAGCAACACTTCCAATTCAAGGCTTTGGTCGGTGAACAGCGGCTCCGTCACTGTCGCCGCAAGCTGGCTGACAATTACCGCACTGTAGTCTTGAAGCTGACTGCGAATCAGTCGCTCCTGATAACTGTACACCGCCCAAGCCAGAATACTCATACCTACCAACAGCAGCACACTGATGCTTACACCGAGTTTTACGGAAATAGAAATCCGGCGCCTGCGAGCCGGATACGGCTTGTCGGTTTCGTTATTCGCTGTATTTTGCGTGTCGGTCATAAGGTTATCGGCTGGGTAGGCTTACGTTTTTCCGATTCAGGCATGCTGCAAGAGCCTAAATGAGAACCTTCGCACAGTTTTCTTTGAGTGCCAAATAAGATACTGGGTAGACATCCAAGGCCAACCGTGAATGATCGTTCCTGCATCATTTCTCCATTTCACGCTTATCGTTATTATTTTCCTAACACCGCCCACATTCTCGAAACAATATACCGATCTAGAGCGATTTAAGCTTACAGTCTACCACAAGATTTTGACCAATTTATTTACTGATATCGTTCTCTGATCTGCTAAATCCGGATGCGTACATTACCACTTACCACCAGATGCGACGACCATGATTTATCAATGGAGATCGCTGTATCTGAGAAGTTTGAAATTTGGATTGATCCACATCAACCAATAATCTAAAATTTCAGTAATTTCTGAAAATTCAAACACTAGGATACCGTCATGGAACTCACTCACTCCATTCAAACCTTCGTTATGCACTTTGGCGAGATGGGCAGCCGTTGGGGCATGAACCGAACAGTAAGCCAGATCTACGCCCTGTTGATGATCTCTGAACAACCTCTCAATGCCGACCAGATTGTCGAGTGCCTGGGTATCTCGCGCTCTAATGTGAGTATGGGCCTAAAGGAATTGCAGTCGTGGAACCTGTTGCGCCTGCACAGTATTCCCGGTGACCGCAAGGATTACTACGGCACTCCGGATGACATCTGGGAGATTGCCCGAACACTGATTGAAGAACGACGCAAGCGCGAGATTGACCCCACCCTTTCCATGCTGCGCAATTTACTGATGAAAAACCCTGTCAATGAATCCGAGCATTACGCTCACCAGCGTATCAACGAAATGCACACCATGATCGAACTGCTCACCGGCTGGAGCAATGATATGCAGCGCCTCAGCTCAGATCGACTTTCACAATTGATGAAGCTGGGTGCCGGAGTCAGCAAGGTTCTGGATATGACTGACAAGCTGAAAGGCAAATCCGGTGGAGGGCAAAACTGATGTTGAATACCTCCCTGCTATCACTTGCAACAGTGGCCGCCAGCAGCCTGCCTCCCGATGCAGGCTCAGCCGCAGAATCCGTTGTTACGCTCGCCCGAATCCAGTTTGCCGCCAACATCTCTTTCCACATTCTATTCCCAACCATCTCCATCTCCCTGTGCTGGATCCTGCTGTTTTTCAAACTTCGCTTTCGCAAAACCGGTGACTCCAGCTGGATGGATGCCTACAAATTTTGGGTAAAGATATTTGCACTGACGTTTGCATTGGGCGTAGTCAGCGGCATCACTATGTCATTCCAGTTCGGAACCAACTGGCCTGGTTTTATGGAAACCGTGGGCAATATTGCCGGACCGCTACTGGCCTATGAGGTGCTGACTGCATTTTTCATGGAGGCCACATTTTTGGGCATTATGCTGTTTGGCATGGGACGAGTCTCCGAGCGCACCCACACCATTGCTACCTGGCTCGTTGCGGTGGGTACCACACTGTCAGCATTCTGGATCTTGTCGCTGAACTCCTGGATGCATACCCCTGCCGGGCATGAAATGATTGATGGTATCGCCCATCCGTTGAACTGGTGGGAGATTATATTTAACCCTTCAATGCCCTACCGGCTGACTCACATGTTACTGGCCTGTGGTTTGACTGGTGCTTTTCTGGTCGCGGGAATTTCTGCTTATCGACTTCTTCGCGGTGATCGACAACGCTCTGTCCATCTGGCTTTTCGTACAGGGACGATTCTCGCCGCACTACTTATTCCCATTCAGATTTTTATGGGCGATTTGCACGGCTTGAATACTTTTAAACACCAGCCTGAAAAAATTGCCGCCATCGAAGCAGTGTGGGAAACAGAGACGAATGTCCCGCTACTGTTATTTGCGCTACCCAATGAGCAGGAAAGAAAAAATGATCTGGCTCTGGGTGCACCCGATCTTGCCAGCCTGATTTTGACGCACGATAAAAATGGTGAAATCACCGGATTAAATGATTTTGAATCCCACCCTCCTGTAGCTCCACTATTTTGGGGATTTCGAATCATGGTCGGCATCGGTCTCTTAATGCTGGCAGTTTCCTGGCTCTCTAGCTGGCTGGGCCGAAATCACCGCCCCCTACCCCAATGGTTGATGCGCACTCTCGTGGGTATGACATTTACCGGCTGGATCGCCACCCTGGCGGGCTGGTATGTCACTGAAATTGGCCGGCAACCCTGGCTTGTTCGTGGAATATTAACAACCGCAGACGCGGCTGCGCCGGTACCGGCAGCCAATCTAGGCTTGACTCTGTCTATGTATTTTTCTCTCTATGTGGTGCTGCTTACTGCCTATATCAGCACACTGTTTTTACTGGCCAGAAAAGCAGGTCAGGAAAATCAACCTGTCGATTCCGAAAGAACCCTATCCGAAGATACTCTGCATAAAGGTACATTGGCATGAATGAAGCCACCATTTATCCGCTGATCTTCGCCGGCCTCATGGCCCTGGCGATGCTGATATATGCCATCCTCGATGGCTATGACCTTGGGGTTGGTATTCTTTTGCCGTTCAGCAAACGCGGCGAGAACGATGCACAACGGGATCGTATGATCGCCTCCATCGGTCCTTTCTGGGATGCCAATGAAACCTGGCTGGTACTGGCTGTCGGCATTTTGCTGGTGGCCTTTCCCAAAGCTCACGGGATTATTCTCGGTGAACTCTATTTACCAACAGCGGCACTGCTGGCCGGACTGATTTTACGTGGTGTATCGTTTGACTTTCGCGCCAAGGCGATGGTCACCCACAAGCGCATGTGGGATCACGCCTTTCGCATCGGTTCACTAATGGCCACTTTGGCACAGGGCTATATGTTCGGCCGTTATGTGCACGGTTTTGCAGACAGCACTGGTGCAATAATCTTTGCCTGGATCAGCGCCATCTGCATGACGGCGGGTTACCATTTTATCGGCGCCTGCTGGTTGATTATGAAAACCGATGGCCAACTGCAGGGCAGAGCCGCCAAGTGGGCACGTCGGAGTTTGTGGTTTATGGCTGCGGGTATTTTGGCAGTCTGCATTGTCAATCCACTGGTGAGTGAACGCATCTTTGAAAAATGGCTATCGATTCCCAACATCATTTTGTTGGCGCCGATTCCGCTGATGACATTTTTCCTGGTCATCGCCATCGACCGTTTTTTGAAAAAATTTCCGCGCATTCCCAATAAATACTGCTGGGTCCCGTTTGCCGGTGCGGTGTTCATCTTCCTGCTCAGTTTTCACGGTTTAGCGTACAGCTTTTATCCGTTTATTGTGCCAGAGCAATTAACCATCTGGGATGCCGCAAGCGCAACCGCATCACTGAAGTTTATGCTGGTGGGTGTGGCCATTACTGTGCCAGCGATTATTGGTTATACGATTTATTCCTATCGGGTATTCTGGGGCAAGGCACAGAAGCTGTGCTACTAAATTTCCTCAAAAAAATAAAAGGGCAGCGCAAGCTGCCCTTTTATTTTTGTTACAAGTCGAATGTTTTCTCCAATTCAACAAAAAGGATACGTCCGCGGGGATCGTAGTGGGTACTATCAAATGGAGTATTCCATCGCTCGGCAAATGGAAACTTGGTATTCAGCAGATTCTGCGCACCAACTCGCAGACGAAGCGCTATGTTTTCAAAATCGTAGTAGCCAGTCAGGTCATAAGTTGTCATATGCTCCACACTGGCATCACTTACTATGCCGCTATTACCATCTCTGTTTTTATAGTGGTGGCTGTAGTAGGCATACAGGTTCGCACCATAGTTATTATGGGACCAACCGAGAGCGGCATTTGCCTTCCAACGCAACGGGCCCCCACTAAAACCGAGAGTAGAGGTTTCTGACTCAGCAATCAAAGAGGACTTCCTGCCCAATCGCATGGTGTATGTCCCGGCGAATATGGCATCGAAAGTTCCGTAATCTGTCTCCCAATTATACCTGACATTAATATCAAGTGTTTCGCTGACCACCTCATCAGAGTTGATCGGCATAGCGTTTATCACTTGCAGAAATCCATCGCTATCCCGCGTCACAACGCCTGGAAGGTTATCTTCGTTCGCAACAATTGCATTCCAGTCAAATGAGTACAAATCGAGTACATTGGTAATCGCATTTTCAAACTCAATTTTGCTGTAAGTCATCGATAGGGACAGGCCATCCAATGTGCTTGGCTGCCACTCGGCACCAACACTCAGGTTGTCAGCTTCCTCCGGTTTCAATTCCGGATTGCCATTAAAGAGTAAAGCAGCCCATACGAATGGCTGACCGAGAGGGTCCCTTGGATCCAGGGTTGGCAGTATTATAGGGTTACTGCTGAAGGGGTCTATGGAGAAAAGGTTATCCAGTGTGGGAGCCCGAAATGAAGAGCCAAGGGAGGCACGGACGGTTACATCTTCAATCGGCTGCCAGTTAACCCCCAAGCGTGGGGATGTTTTTGAATATGTTACTGATCCTGTGCGCAAACCATCAACACTTGTTTCTTCCCAGCGGGCGGCCAGGTTCATCGTCAGGCTATCCACGCCCGGCAACTGGTTGCCATTGCCTATAACAGGAATCAACACCTCGGCACTGACGGCTTTAACATCACGTGATATTTCCGGAGTCGGATAAGAGTCTGCCCGACGACTGGCAGCACCGGAATAATCCAGCTCTTCAGTCCGGTATTCTGTAGCCAGTGCCAGGTTGACCGAGCCGCCCGGTAATTCTGTAACAACGCCATCCGTGTGAAGATCGTAGGTACGCAATTCCGATACAGTGGTTGAGATCGGGTGATCAAACAAAATTGACTGCAACGTTTCCGGATTTTGGACGCTGCCATTGCCAAACAAATTCAATGCAGTCGAGGGGTCTGAGTCACTGAGAGCGTCCAATAAACCTTGACTCCAATTGAAGTCTTGATCAAACAGGGTATTTTCCCACTCGAATTTCGAATTCTCTTCAGATTGCATGACGTAGCCCCCGACTCTCCACTCATTGAATGGCAGATCCAGAGTAAAACCTACTGTAGCATCCAGCCTCTCTTGATCTGTGTGGGTCGTCTCAGGAGAAATCAGCCCCATTTGAAATTCGTTCTCAAACGAATATCTCACCACCAGATTTTCACCCGTGTTATTGAATGCATTGCTGGTTGGGACGACAATACCGGAATCGACTGGGGCCCCACCCATAAAAACAGCCGAGTTCTCGCTGTAATTCAGGTCAGCAAAAACTTCCAGTTGATCACCAAACTCTTGTTTCAGCCGAAGACTTAATGATTCATTTTGAGTATCGGCTCCTGAATACTTCCGCACTCCAGCTGCTTTCTCTACATTATCAGGCGACAGGCGGCCAGTACCCGACAAGTCTGCGGGAGTAAGGGGTACGATACCGGGATCGTTAGCCGACAAGGCCCCATAGCCGCTTACCTCTTTCAAGTTATCACGCCTGTCTGTCCCGCCCATAGAGCGAAAATCTTTACTGGTAAACCCAACCTTGGCACTTTCTACAGGCTGTGTCTGGCTGGTGGAAAGATTAAGAGCCAATGAGCCGCTATCCCAACCCAGACTTACGTCTTGAGCCAGTTTGTAATTGTTTCCACCGTGGGCGACATTCTCAAAGCGGAGCGTTGTTATCGCAGAGTCAGGCAAACTGGAACCGTCTTTAAGAATAATATTGATCACGCCACCAATCGCATCGGCTCCATAGATAGCCGATGCGCCATCCAGAGAAACCTCCACCCTCTCAACCGCAGATGCCGGTATATTGGTGAGGTTGACCGAGCCGGCATTGGTGGTTGGGGAGGTAGATGTACGACGCCCATTGATCAGGACCAATGTTGCACTGGCTCCCAAGCCACGCAAGTTAGCTGCAGACGTTGCATAACCATCCTTCGACCCTGGCTCGTTAACGGTAGAAGCGCTATTGGTAGTTGATTGGTTTTGCGGGAGCGTATTCAGAATTTGTTCGACCGTGGTAAAACCACGCATGGATATCTCATCGCTGTTGATCATTACCATACTGGCCGTAGGCCTGGACCCTCTAATCCTAGAGCCGGTAACTACAACATCTTCGATCTCTTCTTCAATTTCCTTGCTATCTGCGTCGCCTTCCACACTATCCGCGAAGATTGCCACTGAGCTTTCGGACAGAAACTCGTACTTTAACCCGCTGCCGACCATTAAAATATCCAGTGCTTCAATCAGCGAGTACTCTCCCTGTAGTGCCTTGACCTGAAAGCTGCCCCCCAGGTCGCTAGGCATAATAATCTGCACACCGGCATCTTTAGCCAGCAGGCGGACCGCCTGACCGATGCTTTGACTTTGAATGTCGACCTGAATCTTGTCGTCGTCAGCGGCGAACGAATTCATGGAAACGGACAGTGCGATGGCCGAGGTAACCCCCAGGACCAGTGCATTTCTTGTAAAAATATTGCTACGTCTCATCTATCCCACCTCTTGATGTAAATGTAGTCCGCCCTGCCATTGATTTTCTATTGCAGATGGTGGCGGTATAAATTGACACGTACACACCTCCCTCTCCCCTATTCTTTTATTAATGTTTTTTAAACGCAGAAAAAAGCCTCCTGTCCCGGTTGAGAGAGGAGGCTTTGGAAACTCTGGCTAATGCTATTTAGCACCAGTCAACACAATCTGGTCATATTGATGCGCAACCTTGATCGGTAGTGTGTACTCCAGCCCCCTCAACGCCTGGTCAATACGATCAATCTGCATGACTCCGAGCACCTTCAGATCAACAATGGCAGCATCTTCAATCAGGATCTTTTTAGCGCTGTAGCGATTCAGTTCTCGCACCACCTCAACCAGCGGCGTGTTATCAAAGTCCAGAAACCCGGTGCGCCATAACACCAGTCCCTGGATGTTGTCAGGAGCATAAGCTATCAACTGTGAATTGCCCGCCTCCACTTCCGCCACCCAACCGGCTGCTACGCGATACTGCCCAGCCACCCGCTCGGTGCTTTTTGTGCCGCTTTCTGAGATCAGTGGTGCGCTGGCCGAGAGCGCCTCATCTGCTGAGTGAATTGCTACCAACCCTTCACTAACTGCCAGCTGCAGTCGATCAGGCGATTTGCGCACATTGAATGCAGTACCCAATACCGTAATTGCCTGCAGTCCAGCATCCACCGAGAAGGGGCGCGCAGGATCCTCTGCTACCTCAAAATAGGCCTCTCCGCGCTGCAAAATCACTTTGCGCTCACGATCATTTACACCCACCAATATCTCTGAGCCGGTATTTAAAGTCACGATACTGCCGTCACTCATCTCCACTTGCTTCTGCTCCCCCACGCGAGTCACATATCGCTCCATTGTGATATCTGGCCCCACCTCCTGCTGGCCGAAGAGCCACAACCCGATAACGGTGGCAAGTATTACGCTGGCCGCCAGAGCCCAGCGAGGACCGGTGCGATGAGAGCGCTCATTGAGAGGAGCCGCCAACGGTTGATCCTTGAGTGCCAACAGCTCAGGGTCATCCGCCAGCCCCTCCATATCCGCCAACAAGTGACTGATGGCCAGAAAGTCTGCTTGATAATCGGCCTCTTGAGTGCGCCAGTCCACAACCTCATCGGGCACTTTCTCAAGATTGAGTTTGGCGGCCTGTTCGATGGCACGGCGCTGCATGAGATCGTTCGGCTTACTGATCATTACTGCTCTCCTTTGGCATCAGCTTGTGGCGGTGTACCCACCACCTTGCGCAACTGCACCAACGCATTGGTAATGTACTTTTCTACCTGCTTCACCCCAACACCCATTTCTTCGGAAATTTCTTTGTAACTCATGTGATTAAAACGACTCATGGCAAACGCTTTACGCCAGGTGGGTTTAAGATCCATTATCGCCGCCTTGACCAGTGACAACTCCTGGTTGGCAACCACTTCCACCTCTGGGCTCAACTCGTAGACCAGCTGATCTGCCTGATGCTTCTGCTCTGCTTGATAACTGCAACGGGTGGAGCGCTTGCGCTCCATATCAACAATCAGGTTGTTGGCCACAGTAATGATGAAGTTGCGGTTCTTACCTCCTTTTACCAGCCGCGTTTCCAGCTCTGGCATACGTGCCAGCTTGGCAAATACTTCCTGCACTAGATCTTCAACTTCTGATTCGTCCCTAAGCCGCTTGAACAGGTAGCCGCGCAAGATGTGTCCATCCTCACGAAAAAGGTGCTCAAGCGCCTGCTGGCGTTCCTGAAGCCGCCCGCTCAAGTCGATAACTTTATCCTTCTTACGTGCCATAAATGCCACTACTGCGCCTTGCTTCGCTTTTACTCATATATAGTCACGTATTGGAGGCAAAGCCCCCTAAACCTGTCAGGATTACTTATTAGGGGTTTTAAAGAAAATAAAACAGCGCCAATTGGCGCTGTGAAAGTAGCCGAAGAACTACGGCTCAAAGGGAGGTAAAAAGAGAAGTCTGCACTTGAAGCTCGTTATATTCTCATGACTGACCCGTTCACAAATTCTGGTCAATTACTTACGATTGGCCTTCAGCCACCGCGCCAACTGAATTCGACTCCACTGGCTGATATCGATCCACTGTGCTGGCAATTCCATGGCCATCAACACGTGCTTATCTTTTACCTGATAAGGGATATGGTAGTTGTTCAAAATGGCAGTTAATTCAAATACACACATTTGGGGGCTCCTTGGGCTACAACCTTTGGCACTAGAGCTGTTTCAAGCTGGTATTTAAATTATGGCCATTTTCACTTCAAAAACCATTACCTTTAGCTAATCATGGTATAGCCTTTAGCTATGAGCATTTTTAGAGACAACTTACCTATCAGTTCCAGAATTGGGGGGCCCGTTTACTAATCTAGGAAGACTGTAAAAACAGGGTAAATCGCTCCCTTTTATCAAAGAGACCATCAAGCTCTGCCATACTACCCCGCTCTTGCTTTGCCCATTAGTAAAGCTTGCTGTTTTGCTAAATCAGCAATTCTTGGTCGACAAACTGCTCGGAAAGTTTACCGCGATAAATTGCCAACAAATTTTCATGCCAAATTTCAATATAAACCGGCAGATTACTCAACCGCTGCATTAGGCGAATTTCGACCAGCGGGGATTTGAATTTTTTGGAATTAATAGCTACTCCCAAGGGAAGTCCCACTATTTTGACAGCAGGAACTTTGTGAAGCACCTTTGCCCTGCATAGAAGATCAAAGTCTTTGTGGATTGTCAGATTGGAGCAACCATCAGCGAGTTGTGAATACATGATCTATTCACCTACTTTTAAAGTACAACGGGTAAGACCCCGGTCCAGGCATCTCTTATCGGAACGGGGAGTGTACTTGGCAAAGTACTGTCGGTATCAATCGAGAATATCTGACTGTACATCAAAGGCGTCAATTATGGATGTGCCATCGCAAAAAGTTTGCACAGCCTCCGGCATGCCACTAATGAAAAAACAGTCCCGCTGTTTCTTTAAAAAATTGTGCACTACTTCGCTTAGCTGCGTTTGCGGCTCTTGCAGTATCTCACGTAACTGTTTATCTCCTCCGGCCAAAAGAAATACACTATAGTGTCACAGGGTACATTTTCAGGAACTGAACCCTGCCAAACGGAAATCAAAATTCACTAAGGGTAAGTTCCAACGGCGCTCCTTCTATCTGGCTGATCAAAAAAATGACCTTCAGCAGTAGATATTCAATTAGTGTCCACAGGCACTAATGCGTAGATCGCTTCTGGGCGGTTAACCTCCAACAAGACTGGTAGTCAACGACAAATCTGGTATCATCCCACGTCTAGAAATTGACCACTTTGTGGGCAGTGCTCTATACCCTCAAAAATACTATGGGTATAGCCTTTCTAGAACATTACCGATTTACCGTATTTCATTGAACAACTGCTCGATACTTTCCCTGTGAGGAAGGAGAGGATATTTTGTTATGAGTCTTGCTGACAAAGTTTTGGCCGTAAATAACGACCTGCCGATTCGCACCGACAAACCGGTTCACAGTGGCAAAGTACGTTCCGTCTATTGGTTGACTGAAGCTGACAGCCGTCGCCTGATTGAAGAGCGCGGTTACGATGTTGCTGCTGATGCGCCACTGGCGATCATGGTGATCAGTGACCGTATCTCTGCGTTTGACTGCATCTGGCGTGGCGAAGGCGGCATGAATGGTGTACCTGGTAAAGGTGCAGCGCTGAATGCCATCTCCAACCACTGGTTCAAACTGTTCCGCGAACAAGGTTTGGCCGACAGCCACATTCTGGAAATCCCACACCCATTCGTGTGGATTGTCCAAAAAGCCAAACCAGTTATGATTGAGGCTATCTGCCGTCAGTACATCACAGGCTCCATGTGGCGCTCCTACACCAAGGGTGAACGTGAGTTCTGTGGCATCACAATTGCCGAAGGCCTGGAAAAAGACCAGAAACTGCCTGAACTGCTCATCACTCCGTCTACCAAAGGTATCCTGGAAGGCATTCCCGGCGTTCCGGCACAGGACGATGTGAACATCACTCGCCAGAATATCGAAGACAACTTTGAAGCCTTTAACTTCCGCTCCAAAGACGATATTGACCTGTACGAAAAACTGCTGAAAGAAGGCTTTGATGTAATCAGCAACGAACTGGCCAAGCTGGACCAGATCTTTGTCGATACCAAGTTCGAGTTTGGCTACGTTACCGACAAAAGCGGCAACGAAAAGCTGATCTACATGGATGAAGTGGGTACTCCGGACTCCTCCCGTATCTGGGACGGCCCTAGCTACCGCGAAGGCAAAGTGGTGGAGAATTCCAAGGAAGCCTTCCGCCAGCTGCTGCTGAACCACTTCCCGGATCCGGACATTCTGCTCAACAAAGACCGTATGGAAGAGCGCAGTGCATTGGCACGCGATAACGCTTTGCCAGAGGCTGTGCTGATGGAAGTGTCCAAGACCTATCTGGACATCGCCGAGAAGATCACTGGCAAGAAGCTGGTTCTGTCAGACAACCCGAAAGCAGAGATCATTGACATTCTGCGTGACCAGTTCGGCCTGATTGACTGATCACGGAACTGATCGACACCAAGGCGCTACCGGTATCGGTGGCGCCTTTTTTTGTGCCCCTGGCACCCTCAACAAGCGTGTACTTATCGCGAATGATGGTCACGATCTACATGGAAACTGTATTCTGGCGTTCTACAATTACAAGACGACTATAAAAAATATTTGAATTTCAGTTCTTCATCCACCGCAGCAGCGGTGCCATTCAACACAGGAGGTCACAATGCCTGACGTTCCAAACCACAGTCTCGACAATGAATTCCCGGAAAATCGCGACATCATTCACCAACTCAATAACAACAATCCTGACTTCGCCAAAATGGCTACCCGCTACCACGACCTGGACCGACAGATACGCACTCTCGAACGCAATGAAATCCCCACAACAGACGAACATTTTGAAGAGTTGAAGATGGAACGACTTCAACTGAAAGACCAGCTCTATGCCATTATTCGCAATACCGAGCGAACCTTGCATTAGCCGCTGATTGATAGCTGAAAACGCCGGTTCTGTTGTAATGTGGTTCACTTAAATTATCGGAAGTACTTGTCATCCCCGCCTACGCGGGAATGACGGTATTACTTAAGTGAACCACATTGCGGTTCTCCCGGCACTTTCAGCTAGATAGTGTCCAGACTCTATTCAAAAGTTATCCGCCAGCTGCCAGACATCAAAAGCCGGTTCCTCATAGGGGTGCGACTCCCTGAGCGCCGCAACCGCCTTGCCGATTACATTATCCTCGACGACCAACTCAACCCTATACTCCTCTACCACTTCAACCGACCCAGCCTGCCCGATAAACGGATTGCTTCCATCCAAAGGCCGAAACTGCCCCTGTCCCAACACCTGCCAGCAGCAACAGTCGTAATTGCCGATTCGCCCAGCTCCGGAGGCGAATACAGCCTGCTTTACGGCTTCCAGGTGGGTTTCGGGGACATAAAAGGCCAGTTTATACATTTGGTCGCTCCCTGTTCATTATTTAGCCACTTTTGGCAACTTAACAAGAATCCGTCAATACTTAAAATATATTCGGAATTTAATGATAACAATGGCCAGATCCTTATTTCTAACTGTAATTTTCATTATCCTCGGCGTGGGTTTTTGGCTTTTACCACATACTCAAGAGGTAGCTGCCGGGGTAGCCATCTTTTTGCTGGGAATGCTTTGGCTTCAGGATGGCTTTAAGGCTCTAACCGGTGGCTTGATGGAGCGTTTGGTAAATCATGCCACCCGCACAACCAGTCGAAGCCTGTTTACAGGCGCCGCCATCACTACCCTGATGCAGTCCAGTTCACTGGTATCACTGATCACTATCTCATCCATCAGCTCGGGCTTAATCACCCTGATTCAAGGTATGGGGGTAGTCTTTGGCGCCAATCTCGGCACCACCACTGGAGCCTGGTTGGTTGCCGGTTTTGGCTTGAAAGTGGATATCGCCGCTTACGCTATGCCGCTTCTGGTATTCGGCGTAATCCTGCAATTCCAAAGGCACGCCAAGCGCTTAAAAGGGATTGGCTCGGCACTGGGTGGAATCGGCTTTTTATTTCTCGGTATCGCCCTTATGAAATCCGGATTTGAGGAGTTGGGTTCTGGCATCGACTTGTCGCAATACAGCGTGGCAGGCACCCGTGGGCTAATGATTTATACGGGACTTGGTGTTCTGGCAACGGTAATCATGCAATCGAGTCACGCCACCTTACTACTGACCATCACCGCCCTGGCCTCTGGGCAAATCAGCTACGAAAACTCATTGGCACTGGCTATCGGCTCCAATATTGGCACCACGATTACCGCGATATTGGGATCAATAAGTTCCAATTCTGCAGGTCGGCAATTGGCAGGGGCTCACCTGATTTTTAATCTGGTGACGGCGGTGATTGCGCTGCTCTCCATTTCCCAATTGGCTCAATTTGTCGATTGGTTTAGCAGCCACGTCGGTATCGCCAATGACAATTACCCGTTAAAGCTAGCTTCCTTTCACAGCCTGTTCAACCTGATTGGCATCATGGTGATGTTGCCGCTTATCAAACCGCTGGAAAATGGACTGAAGCTAATTATTACCGAAAAGCCAATTGAAGCGAAAACTGTTAAACCCCTCTATTTGAATGAATCTGCCCTGAATTTACCCGATACTGCATTACTGGTAATTCGTCAGGAAGTAGAACATCTGGCACAAAGCACGTTCAAAACTATTGCTCACGGACTTAATTTGCATCGACACGACATTCTGTCATCGGAGCCAATGAAAAAAATAGTGGCGCACTCAACCACTGATTTTTCGATGCATATTCGCAATCGTTATCGCCATAAAATCAAACCGCTATTCAGCGCGATTCTGCTTTATTCAACCCGCGCTCAATCCGGCATGTCACCAAAACAGATTCAGGAGCTTGAGCAGCTTCGCTTTGCCAGCAAACGTTTTGTTCATGCGATAAAAATCATGAATGAGCTGCAATACAACATGACGCACTATGCCAACTCCAGCAACCCCCACATACAAGAAGAATATAACCGGTTACGACAGATTCTCGGCAAGGTGTTACGTGCGATGTTCGGGCTACGTCGTGAAAAAGGTTTTGAGGCCATCAAACAACGTCTACAACAACTTCAGCAACGTGCAGAAGAACATAATGCTGTGGTTAACGGCACTCTCGACACCCTGATACGCAAGCAGTTAATAAACCCGGAAATGGCAACGTCGCTAATGAATGACTGCGATTTTGCAGCAGCTTTGATTCGCGCGTTGATTGAGGCCGCCTATGCGCTGTATGGAGATCTTGAAAGTCTGCAGCAACAGACTTCAATCGTTGATCCACGCCTGAGGAAAGCAAGACTGGCTGCAAGGCAGGGCGACAAACAGAGCTCCCGACTTACCATTCAGGACATTGAGGAGCTTGAGAAGGAGTAGATAGCAGGAAACTATTCTGTGTAAGTATGAGTACTGAACGTCCAGTTTTGGTGCCAGACATGGATAGTGCATGGTTTGCTGTGACACGCCGCAGACCCATCCATGCTGGCTCCGGTCACAGCAAACCATACACAATCCACGTCCTTCAAGATTTATCTTGACTTCCAGATTCGCAAAATTTATTTGGTACTGATAGTCAGGATATCCCCCTCACTTTCACCGGCATCAACTTCAATCGAAAATTGCTTATAGTCATCACCCTGCTCTACAGCCAGGTGACTGTGAAAAATCACTTCGCCATTTTCACCTTTTCTTCCAGTCAGCTTTGTGACCACGGAATCGGAATCAATATCGCCAAACCAGATTCGCAGTGAATCAATTTTCGAGGTATCGCCACTACCGCCTTTAACTACCAGGGTAAAAACCAGCTCTTTTGAGTCAGCAGTCATATTTCCGAACTGGTAACCCACGACATTCCAGCTGGTACTTTTATGCTCTCCAAGTTCAATCTTCTGGCCATGACCACCGTGACCGCCTTCTGCAAAGACGAGACCGGCACTCACTACAGCAAAAAACATTACAGCAGCTTTTAAAATAGATTTCATAAAGTTATCTCCAATCAGTTGATTAATTATTAGGGGTTTTATTGAATATCCAGTAGTACGCTACTGGAACAATAATCAGGTTTAACGCGGTCGCCGTCACCAAACCGCCGAGTACTACGATCGCCAGTGGTGCCAGCAATTCACTACCGGGCTTTCCTGCGCCCATCGCCATCGGTATCAAGGCGAGAGTGGCGGTCAGTGCCGTCATCAAAATAGGCGAAAGCCGCTCAAGTGAACCGGCGATAATTGCCTCTTTCAACGCCATTCCCTGTTCTTCGATCAGGATTTGAATCTGTTTCACCAGCAGAATGCCGCTTCGAACAGCGATACCAAATAACGTGATAAAGCCCACCAGGCTGGCGATTGAGAGCACTGGAGTGATGTAGTGTTCACCACTGCCCAAAAGCACACCGATATTGTGGGTAAGGTTGCCCTCACTGAGGTAAACCGCGATCACTCCGCCAATCAGGGCCAGTGGCAAATTCAGCATTACCAGTAGTGCACTCTTGACAGAATTTAGCGCCATCGTAAGCAATACCAAAATGACTACCACAACCAGAAGACCCATAGTGGTAATAACCTGACTGGCTTGCTGTTGGGCTTCGAACTGGCCACCGTAATTCACGTAATACCCTTTGGCCTGCACCAGCGGGTCAACTACCTCTCGAACCTCTTCGACCAGACCTCCAAGGTTGTACCCTTCTGCAACGTTTAAAGATACTGTGGCTTTACGTTGACCGTTTTGGCGCACAATTAAATTCGAAGCTTGCTCCAGGCCGATATCAGCCACTTCCGGCAGATAAATAGATTGCCCTTCACTGTTTTGAAGTCGGAAGTTTTTCAGGTCATCGATATCCATACGATCTTCTGAACGCAAACGAACCACGATGTCGTACATGCGAATGCCGTCCTGCACGGTTTTGGCAACCGCTCCATCAAAACCAGCACTCAATTGCGCAGCCGCATCAGCAGCAGTCAAACCCCAGCGGGTCAAGTCATTGCGACGAAGCTTGATCGGCAGTGTGGTGATGGTGACTTCGCGGTTGGCAGAGATATCCCGCGCCCCCGGCAGTCCCTTCAATACTCCCTCAACCTGTTTCGCAAGCGCTCGAAGCTTATCCATGTCATCGCCGAAAATATCAATGGCAATGGCTGAAGGTGTGCCACTCAAAATATGTGACAGGCGGTGCTCAATGGGCTGACCAATATTGGTAGTGATACCTGGTATTTTTTGCAAAATTTGATCAATGCTCTCTTTTACTGCATTCATATCCGCATCTGGATACAGCGCCACTTCAATTTCGGAATTACTGGGTGGCTCGGCGTGCTCATCCCTCTCGGCACGACCGGTGCGTCGTACCACTGAGCGTACGCCCTCGATATCAATTAACTGCTTGTCAATCTCCAGACCGAGTCGTTCCGAGGTGTCTACGGAGGTACCCAGTGGCTGCATTAAGAATACTGTGAAGGTACTTTCATTAAACGTTGGCAAAAAGCTGCTGCCATAAGTTCCTGCCAACAACAGACTCGCCAGCATGGCGGCCAAAGACCCGCCTAACACTGACTTCCGTCGAGCCAACCCCCACTCCAACATTCTTTGATAACGAATTTTCAGCCAACGTACCAGAGGGCTGTCCTGCTCTCTGGCTGGCCTGTTCATTTGGCGAGTTGAAAACAGTCTTCCCCTCCAAACGGGTTTTGCGTGCAAGTCAAATTCACTGGAAAAGAGTTGTCGACAAAGTGCGGGCGTTACCGACATCGCCACAATCATCGACGTCAATATGGCAACGATATAGGCAATTCCCATCGGCTGAAAAAACCGCCCTTCCAGCCCCGACAAAAACAGCAATGGACTCATTACCAGGACAATGATAATTGTCGCAAAAACCACCGAGCCACGAATTTCATTACTGGCTTCAAACACCACCTGACGGAAAGGCCGACGTTCACTTTCTGGCAACAGCTGATTCTGCTTAAGCCGCTTGATAACGTTTTCCACGTCAATAATGGCATCATCCACCAACTCACCAATGGCGATAGCAATTCCACCCAACGTCATAACGTTGATACTCATATCCGCCAGCATCATCACCAGGAAGGTTACTGCCAGCGACAAAGGAATAGCAGTAAGAGTGATCAGTGTGGCGCGTACATTGACCAGAAACATCGCCAATACAATTACGACAAACAGAGATGCTTCCCACAGCTTGGTAACTACGTTGTCGACGGAGCGATCTATAAAGTCGGACTGACGCATGGCCGCTCTGTTGAGCTCAACGCCTGTCGGAAGTGAGGCTTCAATACTGTCCAGTACTTTATCGATTTCGTCCGTCAAAACCAGGGTATTGGTACCCGGCGATTTTTGTATCGACATCACAACGCCAGGGTAACTTGAGCCACCGTCTGCTGTTAATTTGGCATTGGAGGCAGCACCCCGGCGCGGGGCTCCTGCCAGTTTTACCTCTGCTACATCAGCAATAGTAATTGGCACACCATCCTTGTATGACACCACTGTCTTGCGGATATCCTCTACTGAAGTCACACGACCGGACTGGCGAATCGGTAGCTCCTTGCCCTTATAGTTTTGCAAATAGCCGGCCGTATCTGTGGTGTGTGATTCTCCAGCCGCTTTTATCACCTCCTCTGTGGTCAGGCGATAAAGTGCAAGCTTATTCTGATCTACTTCGACACTGTATTCGGGGAGATAACCACCGATTGCCACCACTTGCGCAATTCCGGGAATGGCATTTAATCGATTGCGAATATCAAACTCAGCGAGAGCGCGAAGTTCCAGCAAACCGATCTGGTTACTCGGGTCACTTAGCGCAATCAGCATTACTTCACCGGTAATGGATGATGGTGGACCGATGATTGGTGTGATGTCATTTGGTATCTGCGATCTCGCCAATGACAGACGCTCTGCCACCAACTGGCGTGCGCGGTAGATATCTTCACCCCAATCAAATTCCACCCAGACAATCGATAAACTTCCGGCACTGGAAGAACGTACGCGACGAATACCGGGAATCCCGTTCATAGTGGACTCGATGGGAAAGGTCACCCACTGCTCTACCTCATCCGCAGAAAGTCCACCCGACTCAGTCAAAATGGTGACAGTTGGCGCATTGAGTTCCGGAAAAACATCCACCGGCATTTTCGGCAACTGGATTCCAACCCAGGCCACCAACAGCCCAGCTGCAATCAGCACCAGCGCAGCATGGCGAATTGAAAAATCAATTAATCGTTTCATAGCTATATTCAACCTGTCCGTTAGTGGTGATCACCTACGTGAAACGTACCATCGGCATGGAAATGCCCACCGGACAAATCCACTCCGGACAGGGAGCTGGCAATATTCAGCTCGTAAGCGCCATTGAGAACGATCTGGTCGCCAGCCCGAAGGCCACTCTTAACCTCTACCCAGCGGCCATCATCAATTCCAAGATCCGCTTCAACACGGATGGCTTTATCGGGATCGTTGGGGTCTCGGCGGAAAAACACGTCCACCAATCCATCGCGCACGATCGCTGACTTCGGAATTGCCAGTTGCTTGCGGCGGCTACCCTCGGTCACCACTTCCAGATAAGAGCCGATACCTGCTCGCGCCCAGTTCGGTTGACTTTCTACAGTGGCAAAGACGGTAAAAGAGCGACTATCCGCTTCAGGAAATACTCCCGGAGTAAGTTCACCAGCTATGGTTTCCTGCATCCCCACACCATCCGCGTTGGGTGCAACTATTTGCACAGGCATACCAGCTTTCAGCAATGGAACATCGCGCTGCAAGGCATGGGCCTTAAAACGCATTTTGCTGGGATCCACGACACTCAACACTCGATCCCCGACACTGGCCCACTCACCATTGGTTACTTCAAACAGCTGGATTACACCTGGGCTCAGGGCACGAACATCAATGTGGTGAACGGTCTGCCAGAACGGTACTTTCTGCCCCTCAAACATCACCTCTTCTTTCAGTTTCGAAATTGACAAACCTGTATACAAGCTGGCACTTTCCAATAACAGGTGCTGTCGCTGACGAGCAGCCAAAGCCATACCTTTACTGGCTGAAGATCCAGCCAGTTTCAACGTCGTTTCGGCACTGTGAATATCATTGCTGATCATCAGCAATTCCTGCTTAACCTCAAACCATCGCGGGGAATGAATGGTGTAAAGCAGATCGCCTTTTTCAACCTGTTGAAGTACCTTCACCATCAATTCCACCTGACCTTCCAGGTTTACGTGGTAATGACGTTGCGCCAACGGCAGGTATTCAAATTCCCCCGGAATTCGTAGTGTTCGTTTCACATCACGCTTTTCTACCTCGACGAAAGTAATCCCGAGATTCTTTCGTACAGAAGCAGGAATATCGATGCGATTGCTGATATTCGATGAACTCTCGGAATGGTCCTGGTCATGCTCCGCTTCTGCAGACTTTTCAGTCGACTGCTCACATCCGGCCAATGCCAACAATGCCAATACCCCAGCGATACGAAGTTTTTTACCGGGGCTTACTCGAGTGATCTGATCATGTTTCATTCTTTATCTCCCTCGCTTTTTTTGCCTTGTTGCCGAGCAACAAGTCCAAGTAGAGGCTTTTGGACCGGGGTTAACATTGCCAATTTTTGGTTTTGTAATATTGCACGTTTCTGGTTCAGCTCAAGCAGAGCCAGCTTATTGTCCAGGCGCTGCTTAAGTGCATCGGTTAAAAGCAAAATATTAGTGGTCCCCAGCTGGATGGATTGCCAGATATTTTCAAACTGCTGATCGAGCATGGGGTTTATGCGGTCATTTATAAATGCCTCACGTTCCTGCAACAGATCCAAACGCTGTTGAATACTGTGTAAGGCATTAATGCTCTGTTGATAGCTGCCCTCCAGCTCAACACGAGTGGCGTCACGAATAGTTTTGGCACGTTCTATGGCGGTTGTATTGCCATTAAGGAGTGGCAGCAGTGAAGTCAGATTTAGCCCCAACCCACTCTCACCTTCCTGATAAATTGGGCCAACAATCAAATCCGGGTACTGCTTTTTAATTTCCAGCTTGAGGCTTTGTTCAGCGACTTCGTAGTTGGCTGCAGCAATCAGGATATCCGGATTATTGGCTTGCAATAATTCCGACCATTGTGAGTCAACAGGCCCTTCCACCGGATGTGGTAGTGCCAACTGCAATTTGATTGGAGCATTCAATTTCAGCCCCATTCGAGTCAGGAGCTGACTCTTGAACTCTGTCTCCATCTCGTGAAGATCAAGCAGATTCAACTTAACAGATGCCGCATTCAGCGCCAGGCTTTGCAGGTCTGCTGCAGTTATAGTCGCCAGTGAGAGTGATTGACCTGCCCTTCCAATAATTTCTTCCAGACCGGCCAGATGCTCTTTCATCACCTGCCTTTTCTGTTCAACGACATACAGCTTTACCCAGAGACCCTCTATCTCATTTATCTGGTCTTTTTCAGCTTTGATTAATTTGGCTAACTCAGCCTGGTATTGGCTATCGGCTTTTTTCAGCTCGGTTCCCAAACGAAATGAAAGTGGCAGAGCCACACCCAACTTGGCGTTTAGTAGCCAGTCGTCATTGACAGCATCGGATACGGGCTCAAACTCAAGCTCCAGCTCAGGATCAGGCCAGAGTGAACGTATGGATTTACCCACCAAAGGCAACTCGGCTGCAATTCGCATTCGAGCCAATTCCGGGTTAAACAGCAACGCTATCAACTGCGCTTCCTGAAGTGACACACCATCCCTCAGATCAAATTGATCTTCTATGGCCTCGGATGGCATTAGTCCCTTAGCATAATCACTGAGAGATTCTGTATTAACTGAGAGATCTGCCCACTGACGATCATAGTCAGACAGGTCTATCGGGGCAGGTGAATAGGTTTGACATCCCTGTAGTGCAAGCAACGTTGTGCACAGCAACGCAAGCGAGCTTTTTTTATACCTGAAACCGCGCATTGTTTACTCCAAGCCAGTAATAGGTTTTGTAGTTGACCGGGGGAACCCGGTACACACACCAGTAATGAGCCATTAATGGTGTAACTGAAAAGCCGGAAATGGAGACAATCTTGTAATCGCAGTCTCAGCCTGAACTTGTCAGGGCACTATTATTCGGTGTAATGCGAATAAGCTTGAGATAGCCTGATAAGGACTCTGAACTTCCCGGCAGTTAGCAAAGGGAAAATGCAGAGGATGGTGGTCGCTCCAGACGCTCAAGGAGCTGAAAAGGCCAATTGGTATAAGGAGGGATATTCGATTTTATCTGGTCAAACCTGACAAGTGGTACTGTATCCAGTACAGCCAGCAGGTGCGTAATTGGCAACTCAATAATATTTTTAAAGGAGTAACACTGCTTTTCATTATTGTCCGATGAGACAAAGCAGTTGTGACACTCGCACATACAGATATTGCCATTGGCATCTAACGGATTTCGTGCACTCTCCAGTTGGGCCCAATTGTCATATTGATGTTCGTGGACACCTTTAGAACTTTCTGAACTGCCATGCACAAGCGAAATCACGTACTTTTGCCCCAACTGGGAAGTACATGTAAACGTCAACAGCATTAGCAAGACGATCGCTTTTCGCATAACAAGTATGTGGTTTATCCAATAACGCGTTCGATTACAACACAGCTACTCTATTCAGTTCAAGGTTGGAACCCAAGGACTGAAAAATCTTAACTCATTGTTTTTAAAAGTTTTTCCAGAAAAACAAACTGATTCACTAACCAGCTTTACATTTCTTATCAATAAATAGCCCATCGAGACAATTAAACAGCAGACAAGCACTCCACTTCCGCTGTAATGATATTGCTATTGAGTACTTTTACCGGCACCTGCTGCAATCCGTAGTTCACACAAGGCCCTTCAGTGCAAACACCATCCTCTACCGAGAAGATAGCACCGTGCCGACAACACACAATACAGCTCGCATCGTTACTGAGAAAATCATCAGGCGCGCCATTAAGCCTGGCACCGGCGTGGGGGCAAACATTTACGTAGCCCCTGATCACTTCGCCCACTCGAACAACAAAAATGGACACCACTTCTCCCTCTTTTCCCTCAAACAGAAATTCCTTACCTCCAGGATCTGAGATATCGGTAACGGGGCAAAGTACATAACCAGCGCGAAGGCGCGTGAAAGGGTCAGGTCGTATTACGGAGTCATTCATAGCTTTGAATCAAAGTCGGCAAAAAAGCAAAGCCTACCGACTCTGATTCGTTCTGTACAGTTCAGAAACCTTAAACAGCCAATTCCAAAGCAGCTCTCAGTTTGTCATTGAGAGCCTCCACCGTATGAATCAGCTGATGAATTCGACTGACCAATGATTCATCAGATAACTGCTCAATCTTGAGTTCAAGATCCCGAGCCTTGGCCACCACCTGTACACCACCAATATTTGCTGCACTTCCCTTTAAAGCGTGAACCGAGCGTTTGAGGCTGTCCCTGTCGATGGTATCCAGCTGTTTCTCCAGCTCATCCTTAATGGATGACCAACCATTGAGGAAACTGGGCAGAATACGTATCAACAACTCTTCATTCTGGTTCATTCTTGCAAGCGCCGTTCTTTTATCCCATACCATTGGAACAGCGGAGTTGCTGTCCGCATCTTGGGAAAAGCTCTGCTGGACTCCACCATTAACGTCCCTGGAACTGACAGACCCCAATTTGCCGATCAGACTGTACATTTTTTGAAATAACTGCTGCGACTCAAAAGGCTTGCTCAAATAATCGTTCATGCCAGCTTCCAGGCACTTGTGCTTATCGCCTGACATAGTGGCAGCTGTTAGAGCAATGATCGGGACATGCCGGTGGCTCTCTCCGCCTTCCCCCATGCGAATTCTGCGGGTGGCTTCGTAACCATCGAGAATTGGCATCTGGCAGTCCATCAACACCAATGACACAGAATCGTTTTCATTTGCCTTTAATACCGACAAGGCTTCCTGCCCATCCCGAGCGGTCAGGATATTGGCACCACTGGTCTCCAGCAGTCCGGAAATCAATTCACGGTTAATGCGATGATCATCCACAACCAGAATTGTGTGGCTGGGCAAAATAAGCTCTATAGGCTGATTATTTTTTGGATCAAACAAACCACTACCAACTCGTACGAATCGCTCCGGCCATAGTCTTGGTAAAATTTGCAGGAGATTCACCAGGGTTATCGGCTGATCAATTTGTGATAGATCATCATTAATCAGGTCATCGTTGATACTCTCATCCCTGTGACTCATTCCATCGGATAACAACAACAGAATTTCCTGATCAGCTCCCCCCCGGCGATATGACTCTATTAGCGAATGATTAGTCAGGTAATCATCCTGTTCAACCAGTAACACGGTGTATTGATTCTCTTCTTTGAGAAACTCGGCTATCTCCGCGCCAGAGCAAGAAGCTGTTTCAGCTCCCCAGCGAGCCATCGTGACACAAACCACATCAGCTGCCTGCTGATTGGAAAGGCAAACCAATACGCTTTCATTACTCATATCGATGGAAGGCATTTCAACAACATTGCTTCCCTGACCTATTGGCAGCCGAAACTCAAACGTGCTGCCCTGATTTTTAACACTCTCGACCTTTATCTTCCCACCCATCATTCCGCAAAGTTGTTTGCAGATCGACAAGCCCAAACCAGTACCACCGTATTGTCGCGACACACTGGCTGATTCCTGCGAGAAACGCTCAAAGACCGAGGCTAGCTTATCTTCGGAAATACCTATCCCGGTATCCTGAATTGCACACTGCAACCACAACTGGTCATTCTGGTCCTTATTAGTTCTCGCAATCAGGGAAATCTGTCCATGGTTGGTAAATTTAAGGGCGTTAGTCAGCAAGTTGTTTAAAATCTGGCGAATGCGATTGGAATCCGCTGACACAATGGCGTGATTGATTCCATTGAAGTCCGCAATCATTTGAATGCCTTTTGACTTCATGGTTACCGAGATAGAAGCCGCACAGCTATGGAGCAATTCAAGCAGGTTAAATTCCGTCGCCTCAATCTCCAGCCTCCCCTGCTCGATTTTCGAGAAGTCGAGGATATCGTTCACCAATTCAGTCAGGGAGCGAATACTGGATTCAGCCATCTCAAGATTATTGAGCTGCCTTGGGCTCAGTGGCTCACGTCGCAACAGCCCCAACATGCCGTACACACCATTCATTGGGGTGCGAATCTCGTGGCTCATATTGGCCAAAAACAGGCTTTTTGATTCGGTTATCCGCTCAGATTCCATCAACGCGACATGCAGGTCGTGAGTGCGATCCTGTACCAGTTTTTCCAGATGTTCATTGGCGTCTTTCAGCAGGCTCTGGGCAAGCTTTTGCTCGGTAATATCCCTGATTGTAAGAGCCACCTTAGTAACTCCATTCTCCATTCTGTAAACATTACTGAAGGTAATAAGCGCATGAAAATCCTCCGGCTCTGTTCCTTTCCAGCAATGAACTTCCTGTGGTGGCAGTTTCTCTCCGGCAAATACACGTTTAATTAAACCTGCTACGGTTTCTTCATTACTGTCACTTACATATGAGTCCAGTAATCGTGCGTGAATTTCGGTTTTCTGAACACCGAAAATCTCCTCTGCAGCAGGATTACAACGAACCATATCAAGCTCGGTATTGACAACAACAATAGCGTCCTGGGCACTTTCAAACAGAGCCTGATACTGCTTTTCTGTTTGCTGAAGATTACGTTTGGCACCCAGTGCCCGGTGGTAGAAAAAGACAATGAGAGTGCCGATCAAAAAGATCGTGACCAGCCCAACAAACAATATGCCAAATTTTTCAAAGATAGCTGCCCGGATTCGATCATCCCTGATGGGCTCAATTATGTGCAAGGTTTTAGGGAACTTCCCCCCTTCCCATGCAATTTCTTTATATAAATACTGGGCACTGGCGCCATCGGGAAAAATCAACGGCTCCCAACCTTCACTATCACCTACCGGAATCGGGGCATTAAAATAATCGCTCCAGGTGACCGGTTCTCCATATTCAAAAGCAAAGGCAACTTTCTTATCCGGGTGCATCAAAAAATCGCCTCTTTGATTCACCAGATAAATTTCATCCCCATATGTGTGCTCAGAAAAAATCTCATCAAGCATTTGCTGGGCATTAAAGTTAATAATGACAAACCCAAACGGACTTTGGTTCTCGTCAAAAACATTGCTTGCAACCCGATAGGTTGGCCACTCCGGGAAGTCCAGCTCGCCATGTTCGCGATTTAATTCTATGTCACTGACATAGATTCGGTGTCCGGGCAGTTTTGAAATTTCCTGAAAATACCCGGTATTGGATTTATTTTGAAGTTGGTTGGCACTGACCACCACAACACGGCCATCCTCTCGCTCAACACGAACCAGCTCCCTGCCATTATCAGCAAAACCGATATAACGGATTTGATTGACATCCGGATTGCGACTCAGATAACTTTCAAAGATGGTTTCAAGCCGGCGTTTCCACTCATCAATCCGGGTATTGTCATAAGGATCAACACCACCATTTTGAGTAGCACGAACAATGCCCTTAATAGGAGGAACATCGGCTAGAAATGCAATTTTCTGCCGGTCATCTTCTACTTTCCTGGAAATAATTTTTGTATTTTCTTCCAGCTCATTGGTGTGCTGCTGCTTTAACTCTTCCTGTACAAGTCCTGAAGAATAGCCGTACAACATACACGCTGACAGTACAAATAAAAGAAATGCTATGAAAAAACCCAACACAAACCGCTTATCTTCAGTAATAACCTTCACCTGATACCCCTTCGCAGCGTTCGCTAGATTAATCGAAAATAATTACTTGAACCTAATCCGTCACAGTGATCTTTTCACAAGGCTCAGCATGATAAATAGCGTATTGATCACGGCCTTCTTTTTTAGCCTGATACAGAGCTTGATCTGCTCTATGAAGCATCTGTTTGATTGGGTCATTCTCTTCATAGCAGCTACTGACACCAATACTGATTGATATTGGCTCAGCAAACTCTTTGCTGTCCCGAATTACCGAAAGCATTCGCTCTGCAACTCGCACGGCTCCTTTAGATGGCGTTTTAGGCATTAACACCACAAACTCTTCTCCGCCATAGCGACAGAATACGTCCACTGGCCGTTTGGCCTGATTAGAAAGTAATTCCGCAACGCGCTTCAGGCAATCATCACCTTCCAGGTGACCGTGGGTATCGTTGTAACGTTTGAAGTGATCTATATCGATAATCAGCACACTCAGCGGCTCACCCTCCCGCTGAAACTGACGCTCAAAGACTTCCAGTTGCATATCGAAATAGCGGCGATTGTAAACACCGGTCAAACCATCCATGCAAGCCAGTTTGCGCAGTAGATCATTCTGCCACTTTAGGGTTAACTGGGCTTTTATTCTATTTAGTAAGGTCGAAACACTGACGGGTTTATTCAGAAAATCGACTGCCCCCGCACGCCAACATAGATCCTCTTCTTCCGGCCTTTCGATCGAAGTGATAAACATGATAGGTATATCGGCAGAATGTTCATTTGCCTTTAAGCGTCGGCAGGTTTCTATACCATCAATGCCTTCCAGCATGACATCCATCAGAATTAAATCGGGATTAATTTCTGCAACCAGCTCCATGGCTTGCTCACCACTGGTAGCTGTGAAGGTTTGATAGAGATCACCAATCATACCAATCATGATTTCCAGATTAATCGGCTGGTCATCTACGATCAGGACTTTGGCATTCTGTAAATTATTTGTTGTTACGCTGTAGTTTGACAGCATCGGCATCCGGTCCAGAGTTTGTTACTTATTATTCAACAACTTATAGCATTATCAACAAAAATCATACCAATGCCTCAGATTTTTAACATGCAATCTGATATTTACCTAATAAAAAAGGGGGCTAAGCCCCCTTTTTTCACACTACCCTACAAATCGTCGGGCGTTGCGGAACATTCGCATCCAGGCAGAGTCCTCGCCCATATCGTCCGGACTCCAGGAATTGCTGACGGTGCGGAAAATACGCTCCGGATGCGGCATCATGATGGTGACACGGCCGTCGCGGCTTGTGACTCCAGTAATACCGGCTGGCGAACCGTTGGGGTTGGCCGGATACCGCTCAGTAGTCTCAAGGTTGTTGTCAACAAAGCGCAAAGAAACCAAGCCACTACTGTCACACTGACTTAATGCTTGCTCATTGCCAAATTCAGCGCGACCTTCACCGTGCGCCACAGCAACTGGCATGTGCGACCCCGCCATTCCTTCAAACAGAATGGATGGAGACTCTGGCACGGTAACCAGCGAGAAGCGCGCTTCAAATTGCTCTGACTGGTTACGAACGAAGTGCGGCCAGTGCTCGGTACCCGGAATCAGCTCTTTCAGGTTGGACATCATCTGACAGCCATTACAGATACCCAGGCTGAAAGTATCTTCGCGGTGGAAGAATTCGCGGAATGCTTCGCGAGCAGCAGGGTTAAACAGGATTGACTTGGCCCAGCCTTCACCAGCGCCCAATACGTCACCGTAGGAGAAGCCACCACAGGCTACCAGGCCCTTGAACTCGTTAAAGTTAACTCGCCCGGCCAGAACGTCACTCATGTGAACATCTACAGCGGTAAAGCCAGCCTTGGTAAAGGCGGCGGCCATTTCCACATGACCGTTAACACCCTGCTCACGCAGAATAGCCACTTTAGGGCGGTTGCCCGAGGCAATCAGGTCAGCGGCGATGTCTTCCTGCGGGTTGTAGGTCAGTTTTACTGACAAACCAGGATCCTTGGCGGCAATCGCATCGAATTCGGACTGGGCGCAGTCGGCGTTGTCACGCAGCGCCTGAATGCGGAAGCTGGTTTCAGACCAGGCTTGTTGCAGGTGAACGCGCTGATGACTGTAGTGCAGCACATCGCCTTCAAAGATGCGCACCTGATCCAGGTCGTTAATGGTGCCGATGCTGTGAGCCATCAGGCCGGCATCGGTCAATTGCTTACGGATAGTGGCGGAATCGGCTGCAGATACCTGCAATACGGCACCCAACTCTTCTGAGAACAGCGCAGACGCCAGATCGCTGCCATTAATCAGGTTTTCTACATTCAGGTCAACACCGCAGTGGCCAGCAAACGCCATCTCTACCACGGTGGTGAGCAAGCCGCCGTCAGCGCGGTCGTGGTAAGCCAGCAGCTTACCGGTTTCCAGCAGAGCCTGAATTTGCTCGAAGAATGCTTTCAGCTGACCGGCATCGTCCACATCCGGGGTTTCATTACCGATCTGGTTGTAGACCTGGGCCAGACAGGAAGCACCCATACGGTTCTTGCCATTGCCGAGGTCAATCAGCAGCAGCTCGCTGTCACCTTTGTCTGTGCGCAACTGCGGCGTCGCGGTTTTACGAGCGTCGGTTACCGGTGCAAACGCAGTGATAACCAATGACAACGGTGCAGTAACGGCCTTGTCTTCGCCGGTTTCGTTCCAGGCGGTGCGCATGGACATTGAGTCCTTACCCACCGGAATAGTTATACCCAATTGCGGGCACAGCTCCATACCGACCGCTTCCACGGTGCGGTAAAGTTTTTCGTCCTCGCCCGGGTGACCAGCGGCACACATCCAGTTGGCGGACAGTTTAATGTCAGCCAGCTTGGCGATACGTGCAGCGGCAATGTTGGTAATCGACTCACCAATCGCCATACGACCGGAAGCAGGACCATCCAGGAGTGCTGCAGGAGTTCTCTCACCCATCGACATCGCTTCGCCAGCGAAGGTGTCGTAAGCGGCAGTAGTTACCGCACAGTCCGCTACCGGCACCTGCCAGGGACCAACCATCTGGTCGCGGGCCACCATGCCGGTAACCGAGCGGTCGCCGATGGTAATCAGGAAGTTTTTCGAAGCCACTGTGGGCAGGCGCAGTACCCGCTCCACAGCATCAGCGATATCGATATTCTTGGTTTCAAACGGTTTTGCATCGTACTCACGCTTTTCTGCAGTACGGTGCATTTTCGGCGGCTTGCCAAACAGCACTTCCATTGGCAGATCGACCGGGTTGTTTTCAAAGTGCTTGTCGCCGAGGCGCAGATGCTGTTCATCGGTGGCTTCACCCACTACCGCAAACGGGCAGCGCTCACGCTCACAGATAGCTTCAAACTTGGCCAGGTTTTCCGGCGCAACCGCCATTACATAGCGCTCTTGGGACTCGTTACACCAGATCTCGCGCGGAGACATACCCGGCTCATCATTGGGCACATTGCGCAGTTCAAATACCGCTCCGCAGCCACCATCTTTGGCCAGCTCAGGGAATGCATTGGACAGACCGCCTGCGCCCACGTCGTGAATAAACGCTATGGGGTTTTCACTTCCGAGCTGCCAGCAGCTGTCGATCACTTCCTGACAGCGGCGCTCGATTTCCGGGTTTTGGCGCTGTACCGAGGCAAAGTCCAGGTCTTCACTGGAGGTACCGGAGGTCATTGAGGACGCCGCACCGCCACCGAGGCCGATCAACATCGCCGGGCCACCCAGCACAATCAGTTTGTGGCCAGCACTGAACTCGTGCTGATCAACGTGTTCGGCGCGAATGTTTCCGTATCCACCAGCAAGCATGATGGGCTTGTGGTAGCCGCGACGCTCGCCACTAAAGTCTTCTTCAAAGGTACGGAAATAGCCGCAGATATTGGGACGACCAAACTCGTTGTTAAATGCCGCACCACCAATTGGGCCTTCGATCATGATATCGAGTGCAGTCACAATGCGGTTTGGTTTGCCGTAATCTTTTTCCCAAGGCTGAACGTGGCCGGGAATCTGTAAATTGGAAACAGTGAAGCCGGTCAAGCCAACTTTTGGTTTGGAGCCACGGCCTACCGCACCTTCGTCGCGAATTTCACCACCAGAGCCGGTACCGGCTCCCGGGAATGGAGCGATCGCAGTCGGGTGGTTGTGAGTTTCCACCTTCATCAGAATGTGAATGTCTTCGTGGCTGAAACCGTACTGCTTGGTTTGCGGATCAGGGTAGAAACGACCGGCCTTGGTACCAACGATTACAGACGCGTTGTCGGCGTAGGCCGACAGCACATTTTCACCGCCCTGTTCGTAAGTATTTTTGATCATCTTGAACAGCGAGCGCGGCATCTCTTCGCCGTCCAGTGTCCAGGAAGCGTTAAAGATTTTGTGGCGGCAGTGCTCTGAGTTGGCCTGCGCAAACATCATCAGTTCAACGTCGGTGGGGTTGCGCTGCAGATTAATGAAGCTCTCCACCAGATAATCAATTTCGTCTTCTGCCAATGCCAGACCTAACTCGACATTGGCCTTCTCCAGCGCAGGACGACCGCCGCCGAGCACATCAACTGACTCCATCGGCTTGGGGGTTTCGTGGCGGAACAGTTTCTCACCGGCTTCCAAACTGCCAAATACCGCTTCCACCATGCGATCGTGCAGAAGCGCCGCCAGTTCGTCGCGATCTACCGGACCGTCGGTTTTAACGTAATAGGCAATACCGCGCTCCAGGCGCAGCACATTACTCAGGCCGGCGTTATGGGCGATATCAGTCGCTTTTGAGGACCATGGTGAAATAGTGCCGGGACGCGGCACAACCAGAAACAGCTCTCCATCAGGCGACTCGCCGGTGGTTTTGGGGCCGTAGGTCAGCAACGCGTTCAGGGTGTCGAGCTGTGTAGCCGACAGCTCACCATCCACCTCAGCGAAGTGAATAAAGTCAGCGTAGACTGAAGTGACTTCGGCCACCTGTTCAGTCAGGTTGGCGAGGAGTTTTTGTTTGCGGAAATCGGACAGTGCCGGGGCGCCACGGAGGATCAGCATTCGATGGTCTCTCAGTAGGAGTGTCAGTAGGGCCAGGGCCCTTGCATTCAGGGTATAAGAAAGGCGGCAATTGTACCGGAAACAAGTGGCATTTGGCAGTTTTCAACTCAAGATAGACAAAAATTGGTCGGGACTGCCACAGTTTTGTTTTTTTGCTACTCTACGCTGCCACTCTCAACACCATGAGAGTCAACCAATTACTTATAAATTAACTACACTCTCTTTATGCCAACAGCCCTGCGCCGACAGCAACAACAGCGACGACGAGCTTCTTTGAAGCGGGCTGTTCACATTCTGGTGATACTCCCACCGTTAATTTTCGCCAGTAGCCTCCTGAAAAGCAGCCAGCCAATGTCCAGGCTGGAAATTATCAAAGAGCGCGGCGCGCTAAGAATGATAACCACTGCCGGCCCTATCACTTACTATGAAAACGCCAAGGGTTACACTGGATTCGAGTATCTTCTCGCCAAAGGATTTGCCGAGGAGCTCGGCGTAGAGCTGGATGTTACTCTGCGCGACACTCTTAACGGCGTCAATATTTCACTTGGCGGGCCTAACGGTGATTTTGCCGCAGCCGGGCTGACTGTCACCCCCAGGCGCCAACAAATCGCCAGGTTCAGCCAGCCCTTTGTCACCACCAGCCAAACGCTTCTCTACCAGCTGGGCACAGGCCGTCCCCGCAGCCTGGATGAACTAAACCCCGATGGCCGCCTTCTGGTAATTGACCACAGCGCCCACAGTGAGCGCATGATGGAGCTTAAAGAAAGCAACCCATCCCTGAATTGGGAACCCTACCCCGCTGCCGATATGCTGGAGCTGATGGAGATGGTTCACTCTGGCAGCGCCGAATATTCAGTAGTCGACTCCCTGGCCTATCTGGTGAATCGAGGCATTTACCCAAAGGCACGCCCCGCATTTGATATCTCCGGCGAGCAACCGGTGGCTTGGGCATTCCCAAGAAATGGCGATACCAGCTTGCTGGATGCCGCCAATGACTATCTGGAACGGATGGAAAACAGCGGTGAACTGGAACGACTGAAGCGTCAGTTTTTTGATCATGTGGATGAATTCAGTGTTGCCGGATCACAGCTTTTTATGAGTCGTGTAGAAACCCGTTTACCAAAATATGAGCCAATGTTTCGCGAGGTGGCGGACACTTTCAATATGGATTGGCACTTATTGGCAGCGATTGCCTATCAGGAATCCCATTGGAACGCTCGCGCCAAATCCCCTACCGGGGTACGTGGATTAATGATGTTGACCCTGCCCACTGCCGATGAGATGGGCATTACTGACCGGTTGAACCCTGAGCAAAGCTTGTGGGCGGGAGCACAGTACTTCCTGAAAACTCGCGATCGCATCCCCGAACGAATTTCCGAGCCAGATCGAACCTGGCTGGCACTGGCTGCTTACAACATTGGTTTTGGACACCTGGAGGATGCGCGAGTACTGACCGAGCGTGAAGGCAAAGATCCGGATCTCTGGAATGATGTACAAGAGCACCTGCCATTGTTGGAACAGAAAAAGTACTACAGCACACTTAAATACCGATTTGCCCGTGGTCGTGAAGCGGCTTCATATGTTCAGAATATTCGCCACTATCGGGATATTCTGCAATGGCGCACATTGGAACTGGATCGCCAGAAAAAACAACAGGAAGCGTTTGATCAAGACCCATTGGAATGGATTGCACCACTGTCGCTCTGACGGTGAATATCACTTTTGCGCGTTGCGCTTCTTACGAAAAAAACCGGAAATAATTTCCCGACATTGCTCTGCCATCACTCCGCCCTGCCAGCTGATGCGATGGTTGTAGTGATCGTTTTCCAATAGCTTCAAGTGAGAACAGACAGCACCGGCCCTGGGTTCTATTGCACCAAAAATAACATGTGCCACCCTGGCATGAATCATGGCACCCACACACATGGTGCATGGTTCAATGGTGACATACATGGTACTGCCGGTCAGACGGTAGTTCTGACCCAGTTCAGCAGCATTACGCATCGCCACCACCTCAGCGTGTGCGGTAGGGTCGTGGCTGACAATCGGCCGATTCCAGCCCTCACCGATTATCTGGCCATCCTTAACTAACACAGCCCCAACCGGCACCTCGCCCTCTTTTTCGGCCTCCGCAGCCAGCTCCAGAGCCCTCTGCATAAAGATTTCATGATCCGCATCGATAGATAACGTTTCTGTCACAATTCCAAATCCACTGCTATGCTGAAAACGATAACCCTGTTATCGGCTGGGTGATTTTGAGTGCCACCAGCCCGCGTTTGAGTTTGATCACTTATAAGGATACCACTATGAGTTACAAAACTTTGCCTTTGCGGAACCCACTCTCGATAGCGATTATAACCTCGCTGTCGTTCACTGCCTCAACTCAGGTTTTTGCGGAAGAAAATACTGCAAAGAAAAAAAATGAAATCATCGACGAAGTTGTTTCGGTCGGCACACGTGCCAAGGGTCGTACCGTTGCCGAAAGCCTTGTGCCGGTTGATGTAATCTCGGAAAACACCATTCAAAGCTCTGGAGCGACAGATACTGTAGATATGCTGCGCAAGCTGGCTCCCTCTTTTAACCTGAGCAACCCACCGACAGCAGACGGCCAGGACCTGATGCGTCCCGCCACCCTGAGAAGCATGGCTCCGGACCAAACGCTGGTGCTTGTTAATGGTAAGCGGCGCCACCAGCAGGCATTGATTGCCGTACAGGAAAACGTCGGACGTGGATCTGCGGGCACTGATTTAAGTGCTATTCCATTATCGGCCATCGCTCGAGTAGAAATCCTGCGCGACGGGGCGGCAGCCCAATACGGCTCCGATGCAATTGCCGGGGTGATGAACATCATCCTGAAAGATACTGAAGGTGGTGATGCCTGGATTCAATACGGAGAAACCAGTAAAGGTGACGGCGATACCATTACCGCTGGTATTAATTACGGGTTCTTGTTCGACAACGATGCGACCTTGAATATCACCTATGAATATGTCGATGATGATGGATTTAACCGGGCCAATCCCACTGACTGGTTTGGTGACAGCCCGACCGTCAGGCAGCTGGTTTTGCATGGGGAAGCAGAAACCAGCAGTGACTCCCTGTGGGCTAACTTCAAGGCACCTGTAGGTGATGGCGAATTCTACGCTTTTGGTGGATACACCAAGAAAGAAGGTGAATCACTGGGGTTCTACCGTGGCCCAAGTGACAGTCGCGTCTGGTCCGATCTATTTCCGGCCGGGGTTACCCCGGGACTTGGTACCGAGACCGAGGATGAGTCCCTTGGCTTTGGGTACAGCTTCGTCTCCGGTGAATGGAATATGGATATTAGTTACATCTGGGGTGAAAACCGCTTTGAATTCAGAAACACCAATTCATTAAACGCAAGTTATGGCGTCGACAGCCCGACAATGGCCTATGACGGTGCCCTGATTACCCACCAGACCACTTTCAATTTTGACGCCGTTCGCTCTCTGGACATCAACCTCGGAACAACACTGGCTATGGGTGTTGAATACCGGGAAGACGGTTATGAACAGGAAGCCGGCGATCCGGTCTCCTACAACCGCGGACCGGTTTTGTGTGATGAAAATTTTGAAAACTCAACTGACCCTGGCAAAAACCCGTTAACCTGCGAATACCTGGTTGACGGTGAAATCGTGAACGGTACAACCGTTCCCGGCATGCAGGGATTCCAGGGTTATAGCCCTGACATGGTGATTGATACCGACCGGGACAGCTGGGCATTCTATGTCGATGTTGAGAGCACCTTTACCGATCGATTTACCATGGGTGCAGCGGTTCGATACGAGCACTATTCGGACTTTGGTTCAACCACCAACGGAAAAATCAGCGGCCGTTATGAGCTGAGCCCACAAGTAGCTGTTCGCGGTGCGGTTTCAACGGGCTTCCGAGCTCCCGGGGTTCAACAAAAACACTTTACCCAGCGCTCCATTTCACTGGATAACGGAGTGTTAGCTGACCTGGTAACCTTGCGGCCGGACTCTTCCCTTGCAGGTGACTTTGGCTTCACCAAACTGAAAGAAGAGACCTCGGATAACTACAGTATGGGTATCACCTACACCGGTGACACCTGGACCAGCACACTGGATGTGTATCGAATCGACATTGAGGATCGAATCGTTTACTCCGGCAATATCTCTCGAGGATTAAACGCTGCTGTCGACGCTATCTTTGATGCCAATGATGCCCCTGGGCAGCTTTTGGACGGCGTTGCTAACGTATCGATTTTCACCAATGCCATCGATACTGAAACAACCGGCATGGACTGGGTGAACTCCTGGAACCTTTACCTCAACAGCGGTAACAGCCTGACACTGGAAGCAACATTGCACTTCAACAACACCAAAGTAACCGGAGTAAACACCTCGTCTTCAATCGTTCCGGACAGCGTGGTGTTTAACGAAAGTCTGAAACTGCTACTTACTGATGGCCAACCCGGAGAGCGGGGAACCGTCTCTGCCACTTACAATGCCGACAGATGGTCCTCTACCCTTCGCATAACCCACTTTGGTGAGGTCAGCAGCTCCGGTTATGGCTCACTGCCCAACACCTGGGATGCAGAAAACCTCGTGGATTTAACCGGTATCTGGAATCTTACTGAGAAGGTAAAACTGTCAGCAGGCGTTCTTAACCTGTTTAATACTTACCCGGAAGATTGGGGCGCCAACGGTTTCCCATTCCCTGAACTTGGATTCCGCTACGGCTGGGCCACAGTGCCCTTCTCACTGGCGGGTAGGGAGTATTACCTGAGAGCCAACGTTAAATTCTAGTTAATCAAAAACAAAAAACGGGCACCAAAAATTTGGTGCCCGTTTTTTTATACTTAAAAAATCCTGGCTTTATTTATCCGCCTCTTCCTTTCGACGCTCCGTTGCCGCCTTCAATGTATCCTCCACACCACGAGCCTTCTCCATTGATCCAGTAAACACTGGCTGACTGCTTGAGCCTGTACTCTCCTCAACCCCACCGGCTCGCTCCATGGGAGTTGGTGTAGTAACCACACCGCTATCCATTGTCTGATTCAGGTATCTGGAAATCAGTGTACCCACCAGCATCAGTGCGATCAGTAAGAAAATTAAACGCATAAACACCCCGCATGGTTATCACTTATTTGCACAAAGTATAGACATTTACGCGCCCCACCATCCCGATATCCCAAATGAACATGCATACCCCCCAGCAATAAATGCAAATATTAATGATAATGATTCCTATTTGCATTTTACTTTGTTAGCATTCCTCACAGCCCGATACCTTCAGAGGAAACAGAAATGAAAAAAACACCGTGCATTGATGCCAAGCTACTGATCTCCACCGCTGCCATGCTGGCGACACCATTCACCTATGCCAATGAGCCCAACTCATCCAGCAGTATTGAAGAAATGGTAATTACAGATATTCGTCAGGATCGTAAGAGCAAGGGAGCCACTGGTCTGGACCTGAGCGTTTACGAAACCCCTCAATCCCTTACCATTGTTGATTCTGAAACCATTAACGACTTCGCTCTTGTCGATATCAATAGCCTTCTGAAAATGGTCGCCGGGATAAATGTGGACTCGGCTGAGACAGATCGCACTTATTACAACGCCAGGGGCTTTGATATCACCAGCATGCATATTGATGGGATTGGCATGCCTTTCGGCACCCTGCTGGTGGGCGATATCGACACTGCCATTTATGACAGAGTAGAAGTGATACGAGGTTCAAACGGCCTGATAACCGGCCTAGGGAACCCATCCGGAACCATCAATTACGCACGCAAACGCCCCACCAATGAGCTCACCGGCTCAACAAAATTTACCGCAGGCGATTGGAATAACCGCCGAGCAGTGATTGATATATCCACTCCCCTTACCGAATCCGGTAGCTGGGCCGCTCGCCTAGTAGGCGTCAACCAGGACAAGGAGAGCTGGCTGGACCTCTACAGTAATGATCGCCAGATTGCCTATCTCATGGTGGATGGCCAAATCAGCAATAACCTCACCTTGGCTGTTAGCTACACCCACCAGAACAACAACAGCGACGGTGTTTTGTGGGGGGCCTTACCGGTAATTTACAGCGACGGCACTCAGGCCGATTACGATGTATCTACCACCTCCGCCATGGATTGGAGTTACTGGAACACCGAAGCCGAAGAAACTTTTATAGAGCTGGGCTGGCAGATTAATGGCGACTGGCACCTCACTGCCAGTGCCACCCAAACCGATTACACCGAAAACTCTGAACTCTTTTATGTCTATTGGAATACCGGCCTCGACCCTGAAACAGGTCTGGGTATGCTCAGTTACCCCGGCAAATATGATGTAGAAAAGGAAAACCTGATCCTGGACGCCAGCCTGAAGGGGAGCTTCTATGCGTGGGGGTTGCAACATGAACTCCAACTGGGCATCAGCTCTGCAAAAAGCGATTCAGAATCATTTGCCCATTCCGCGCTCGATGGATTTACTGCTATGCCGGCATTTCCAGGCTGGACTGGCAGTGAGGTGGCTCGCCCCAGCTGGGATGAACCTTACATGTCCGCCCACGAGGATATAAACCTCGATCGTATTTACGGATCCGTAAGACTAGCCCTGTCCGATCAGGTGAACCTGATCCTGGGGGTAAATTCCGTTCAGTACGAGAATGAAGGAGTCAGCTATGGTTTATCCACCGATGCTACAGTGAATGGCAGCAGCCCCTATATGGGAGTGACCTAGGAAATTATCGATGGACTGAACGCATACGCCAGTTACAGCGACATTTACCAACCCCAATATGTACTGGGAGAAAATCTGCAGTCACTGGGATCTGCCGAAGGAAAGTCCTATGAAATAGGCCTTAAAAAATCATTCGCCAATAATGTATTGGCGAGCCTGGCGTTTTTCCGCACCCAGCAATCCAATCTCCAAGAGTTCAAGGAACGTACTGACGGCGACGGTATTGATGATGATGACTACAGCGACGACTTCACCTATGCGATTTACAGGGGAATTAATGTTGAATCTGAAGGGGTTGAGCTAGAGATTTCCGGATACATTAGCGACGAAGTGAAAGTACAGGCGGGTATTACCCATCTCGATATGAAGGACCCCGACGGCAACGACGCACGTACTTTTATTCCAAGAAATACTGTCAAGCTACTGGCAACCTGGAATCCATCTACCCTCTCCAAATTAAAGTTTGGAATGTCGGCTCGCTGGCAAGATGATATCTATTTTGTATCAAGTTTTGGTCGCATCAGCCAAGAGAGCTATGTGGTGCTTGGCAGTTATGCCAGCTACGACATCACTGACAACATCTCCCTGGAACTGAATATCGATAACCTGACCGATGAAAAGTACTTCAGCTCGGTGAAATACGAGCAAGCCTGGTACGCCGCACCACGCAACTACAACCTGTCGGCTAACTGGCGTTTTTAATAACCACTTACACAGTTTGTATTACACGGGAGCACTTGTGCTCCCTTTACTTTTTTGTTGAGGTTTGCGGTGAATAAATCGCTTTTCAAAATTCATAGCTGGGCAGCAATATTAGCCTTTATTCCACTACTGGTTATCTGTGTTACGGGCAGTATCCTGGTTTTCAAACACGAAATTGATACTCTTTTGATGGCAGATAAAGTGCGAGTGACACCATCTTCAGAAAGGGCTTCGATGGACCAGCTGGCCGCGACAATCAATCACCATCATCCGGATTTTGAAATTGTGGGATGGGTTCTGTTTCAGGACGAGGGCCGTGCCGATGTTGTGTATGCCATGGAAAAAGGCACCGATGAGTGGTCTTACCTGCACCTCAACCCATACAACGGCACGCTGTTATCAGCCCCAATGCCACACGATCACTACCTTACCGATTGGCTGCTGGAGCTTCACTACACATTCTTACTTCACGATAGCGGGCTGTTAATCACCAGTCTTTTTGCCATCGCATTGTTAATATTGGGAATAACCGGATTAATCCTGCACCGAAAGTTCTGGAAGAATTTCTTCACACTGCGATGGAGAAGCCGCCTGGTAGTATATTTTTCCGACCTGCATAAATTAGTGGGTGTTATCAGCTCGCCGATTTTGATAATTCTTGCGTTTACCGGCCTGTGGTGGAATATCTCCAGTTTCCTTCACGAGTGGGAAGAACACGCTGATGGATCAGAGCACCCTGTAATGCAGGAGCGCCTCTACAATTCCAGCCTCTCTCTGGACACAATGCTCACAAATGCAGAGTCTGCAATTGATGGTTTTACCCCCACCTATATTTCCCTACCCCGGGAGCCGCAGGCCAATATTACAGTGTGGGGGGATGTACCGACTGGCAACATTCTCTCCAGCCAATACTCCAGCACCGTTAGCTTTGATAAGAATACAGGTGAGCAACTTGCCAACTACGACATACGCGAAGCGGGAGCAGGTGCAAAGATTATCGACACCTACAGACGTTTACATTTTGGAGATTTTGCCGGGTTCTTCTCAAAAATTGTCTGGGCATTACTGGGAGCTGCGCCGCTAATCCTTACCATTACTGGCGTGACGCTCTGGTTTAAACGTCGCAAACAGCGGGCGCGAGCCAAAGCAAAAAAACAAAAGATATTAGTGGCTTGCGATATCTGAAGCTGACATCTGTATATGCTTCAATAACAAAACAATCCTTTCAGTATCGGAATAGGTATTACTGTGAGCACCCAAATAAACGTCTACAATGAAAGCAATGTACGATGCGGGTATCTCGGCAATAACGACCTAGCCAGAAAGCATCTCCCAGCTAAAGCCATTAATCTGGCCTCGAATTTCTTAGTTATGCACGTAGGATTTATACAATGAATAAAACTTGCCATCTGACCTTAGTCACTCTACTGCTGTTTCTAATTGGCTGTGATACCAGACAGGCACCAGACAACCAGGATACGACACCAAAGGAACAGGCATCCGTAATGGAGCAGATCACCGGTACTATTAGCTATCGTGAGCGCATACTGCTCAAGCCGGACGCGGTTATTGAGGTCAAGCTTGAAGATGTCTCCAGAGCTGATGCTCCTGCGGTGGAAATAGGCAGGAAGGTTATTACCGAACCGGGGACCCCGCCCATCGCGTTTAGCCTGGAATTTGATCCGAAAAACATAAATCCACGAATGTCATATCAAGTGCGAGCGACAATACGCCGCGGAGAACAACTGCAGATGACTACCGACCGGGCATATAAAGTACTCACACAGGGAGCCGGCAAGCATGTCGACCTGATGTTGGTTGGCGTCAAACCTGCACCGTCGAAACCTGCATCAGAACTAACAAATACCTATTGGAAGTTATCCGCCATAGGTAATGAAACCTACACCCACTCCAGTTCGCAACGCGAACCCCACCTCCTGTTGAAGATCGACAACAATATCGCAACAGGTCATGGTGGATGCAATACTTTTTCCGGCAGCTACAAGACAGACGGAGAGACGCTCTCATTCAGCCCATTGATGGCAACTCGAAAAGCCTGTGTTGAAGGCATGGATACAGAGGCGAAATATCTAAAATTGTTGCAGTCGGTCAGCGTCTATCGGATTGAAGGAGATACATTGACCCTATTCGAGGGCGATGAACCTGTATTGAAATTCAAGGCGGTATATTTTTAACGCTTATCTCTTTTTAAATAATTGGCAACTTTAATCAACAACGTATCTGGCGATGGGTTTTGATGACAGATTACCCTTCTCGTCAGGGTTTCAGGAAATTGGATTTACTCTGAAATATTTTGGAAAGTTCAATTGGGAGTGTTTCGATGTCTAATTTCCAGCTCCAGGTTCATGGGTACCTCAAACCACATTGGATATTGAGTAGCGCTCTCTTATTAAGCTTTGCAGGCTGCTCGTCACTCCCCGACACATCACTTATGAATAAGCCAAAAAGTCACGCAATAACTGATCACAAATCAACTTCAACCGCAGAATTTCTCGAACCAGTTATAGAAAAAAACCCCGGGATGTCCGGATTTACACTATTACGAGATGGACAAAACTCATTCACTGCCCGGCTAACACTGATAGATCAAGCAACACGATCCCTCGACCTTCAGTATTACATTTGGGCATCCGATGCGACAGGTAGAATTTTGGCGGAGCGGCTGGTACGCGCAGCGGATCGCGGAGTTAGAGTGAGAATTCTGATTGATGACAATAATAATATCGGAAGGGATTCTGCACTTGCTTCACTCAGTGCCCATCAAAATATAGAGATCCGGATATTTAACCCTTTCTCAGGACGTAACTCCCACCTCTGGGATTTCATTGTTGATTTCGACAGGGTTAATCATCGAATGCATAACAAAATTCTGGTAATGGACAATACCGTGGCAATTGTCGGTGGGCGCAACATCGGCGATCACTATTTCAATGTGGACGAGCACGCCAACTTCCGGGACCTGGATGTTTGCGCTGTAGGCCCCATAGTGCCTGAAGTCTCAGGCACATTCGACAGTTTCTGGAATGGCCAGTGGGCAGTACCAATAGAAAACCTGGTTGAAAAAAAATATTCTATTGAAGACCTGAAAGCTAAGGTTAGCGAATTGAGAAAAACTATAAGCAGCACACCATATCCTTACCCTCTGGAAGAAAATATCGACTTAGCCAAGTCACAATTAGGAGAAATCCGTGACAATTTTGTTTGGGGTAAAGGACTAGTGGTACACGACAATCCTGACAAATTGCTCAACTCTACAAGTGACACCTTAGGCATCAAGAATAGGCTTATTAATAAACTCCCATCCATCAAAACATCACTGCATATTGAGTCAGCTTACTTTGTTCCCAATGATGCGGGGGTAGAGCAACTTATTAAGTTAGCGAAACGGGGAGTGACCATAAAGATTCTTACCAACTCCCTTTCAACCAACGATGTTCTAGCAGCGCATGCAGGTTATGCCAAATTCAGGGAACAATTACTTGAAAAAGGTATTGAACTGTTCGAGCTAAAGACGGATGGTGACAGCGATTCCGGAAAAGTAGCCATTATCACTTACGGAAAATCAAAAGCTTCGCTCCACACAAAGGCCTTTGCATTTGATGATGATTCTGTATTTATCGGAAGTTTTAATCTTGATCCACGCTCAGCAAATATCAACACAGAGCTTGGAATATACATTGAGAATAAAGAACTAACCAAACAACTCAAGGATTATATGGCGTCCGGCTTTTCACGAGCCAGCAGTTACCAAGTAAAACTGGATGAAAATGACAAACTGTATTGGCTTACGAATACGAATGGGGAACCGGAGAAACTAAATTTAGAACCTCAAACAACTGGTTGGCAGAGATTTCTCTCGTGGCTATTGAAATTACTCCCTATAGAATCACAGCTTTGAAAACACTATCACCGCCATCTGGAATGTGAAACATAGGTCTACCACCTGACATATTGTGGGCAATTACTAATCTAACTGAGAACTTCTCCCAGCCTCTTTTTGAATTGAAATCAGTGCGGATAGTATTTCCCGGTCATTGCCGTATCTGGACAAAGCTTGCTCAAGCACCGAAAGTGCATCCGCCCGCCTGCCCTCTGAATTTAACGCGATCGCATATACGTAGCTATACCTGGCTACAGCATCTTCGGCATCGGCCGCCTGTTGAAGATACTCCAAAGCGGTTCCCATCTGCTTTTGACGAACATAAGACAACCCCAAGCTGTGATAGATTGAGGCCTTGCCTCGCACATCAGACAGAGCATCATTCAACACTTGCTGAGCCTTTTTTTCATCTCCTATACGCCGGTAGTAATCCGAATAGTTGATATGGGCAGGTGTATAAAAAGGTGCCACTTGGATGGCTCGCTGGTAATAATTTTTTGCTTCCTGAAATGAGCCTATACGAGTGTAATGATCAGCTAAATTGGTCAAATGCTCAGGCCTGTCCGCATTAAATTCCGAGGAAATAACAAATTCTTCGATGGAGGCTTTGTAGTTTTCCTGAACTTCCTTTGGAAACATCTCCAGGGATATCCCACTCAGGGTGTTTGCAGCCAGACTCCTGGTCACCCTGTTGTTATCGTACAGGAGAGGAACTGAGAATGCGGGGCGATACTGTGAAGGTATCCTGTCAGCGATTGTTGCCAAAGCCAGTCCCAATAAAGGTTCGTCACTTTGCGACACAATCTGGAGTATCTGAGCAGTCTCGTTGGAAAGGTACGGCGGGAAAAGTGTTACAGCGGTTGCCCTTACAATTGCTGGTTGCGCATCGTCAAGTATCAACTTCGCCAGTAAGGTTCCCACCTCCGGCTCTCCCTGACGAGCCAGTGCAAGAATAACAGCATAATGATTAGGATCAGCTTTGCCATGCACTTTGCTAATCGCATCCTCTGCCCATTTGTCCGTTCTGTCACTGTGGCACTGAGTACAGGCATTTGGTACTCCCAAAGCCTTAGAAAGATCAGGCCGAGGGATTCGAAAGCTGTGATCGCGTCGCTCATCTACTCCCATATAGGTTTTACTTGGCATGTGGCAGTTTACACAGAGAGAACCTTGTGTAGCCTCATCGTGAAGATGGTGGGATGCGGATTCATATTTCGCTGGCAGATGGCACTGTCCACAAAGGGAATTCCCTTCTGCGCGCAATTTCAGGCTGTGTGGTTGATGGCAGTCGGAACAACTAACACCGGCATGATACATTTTGCTCTGTAAAAAAGAGCCGTAAACATAAACTTCGTCTCTTATTTGACCATCAGGATAATAAAGAGGATCTGTTAGCAGGCTGGGATGAAAACCATCCAGAAATGAATCCCCAGGATGTGTATTTGGAAAAGCAGTTCCTCGCCGGGAGTGGCACCTGGCACAAACCTCTATTTCTGTATCACTGACTTTCTCTTTACTACGCTTGGCTATACCCGTTGCCGAATCCATTGCCCAAGCTATCCCACGACGTTCATCCAGGGCATAAGCAAACCCCTTGTTGGGAACTTCGCCTCCCTTTCCGTCACCAGCCCACTTTACATGCTGCGATCCCGGCCCATGACAAGCTTCACAGGCGACATCAATTTCAGACCAGCTCGTCTTGTACTCCTGCTCTTTGGCTATGTAGTTTTTTTGTAAATTAGTGGAATGACAATCTGCACACATGTAATTCCAGTTTTGATTAATTCCTGTCCAGTGCAGTTCATCATCGTGCTTGATCTGCTCATTTGGATACAGGTGATACCATCGCTGCCCTCCCTCTTGCGAGGTACGCGAATCCCAGACAATATTAAGCGCCTGCAATCTTCCACCAGGGAATTCGATCAGGTATTGCTGAAGAGGATATACGCCAAACGTATAGGCAATTGGGTATTGTGTCAGTTTACCGTCAGGCCCATCTGTCTCGACAAAATACCTGCCTTCCTGCTTATAAAATTTCGAAACCGTACCAAAATAATCAAAACTAGCATTGTTAAAATCCCCCAGTACCGTCTTGTCACTGACATGTTGCATAGCCAGATCGTGGTGCGAACCCTGCCAATCCTGCATTTCCTGCTGATGGCAAGAGGTGCATTGAGAGCTCCCCACATATTTTTCAGTAAGTGTCGGTGATTGAACGCTAACATTATCGGAATCAGGTAATTGAATGACTAAGTCACTCTCACTTCCCTCTTGATCAGCCTGCCTGTCACAGCCAACAATAAAGAGGAGAGAGATTATTATAATTTCAGTAAATATTATATTTTGTAATTTCATTAATCTGTCTGAAAGAAATCATTTATTAGTAGTAAAGTATAAAAAAGGCCTGAGCGGTGAATTTCCTCAAGCCTTTTCCCGTTCTCGTCTGATCGATCATAAATTCAAGGAATCTATCTGCTCTTCGCCTGTGAATTGATCACCTTACTAAGATCCCCAACCTGTGCCGACATACTCTCCTGACTTGGCGGAAATTCTTTAAAGCTTTCGACAAACTTTGCTATCTGCTCACCCGCGGGACCAAGCAACCAGCTACGGTTCTCTGTCCATTCGTCATATCCACGAGCCTCGATAAACCGTTCGAATGGATCAAGTTTCAAATTAATTATAAACGGCGTGGTTAGTGCCAACTGCGTTGCACGAAACCATTCGTGCTGCTTTATGAACAGGAATTTCCAATCACCGTGGCGCATACCATGAAAGACTGTCTCGGTGAAATAATAGAAATCCTTGCGTTTGGTTTTTCCATGATTGAGGAGCAAATCACTTTGATCGTATCCATCGAGGTGAACTTTGTATTTGGAGCCGCCGATTCTAGTGCCTTTTAATAAGTTTTCCTTGAGATCCTTTTGCCCCAACCAGGACATGATTGTTGGCATCCAGTCCTCCATTGTCATGAACTCTCCGGTTGTGACACCTGCGGGAATACGCCCATCCCATTTGACCAACACAGGAACACGAAACCCACCTTCCCAACCACCGACACCTTTTTCACCATGGAATGGTTGATTCCCTCCATCAGGCCATGAATTCGACGCCGCACCATTATCCGTAGAAAACATAACGATAGTATTGTTGGCTACACCGAGTTTTTCGAGAAGGTCCAGTAACTCACCGACATCATCATCCAGCTCCTTCATTCCATCAGCGTATACGCCATAGCCTGTCGCACCCTCGTATTCACTGGAAAGGTTTGTGCGGTAGTGCATCCTCGTGGTGTTATGCCACACAAAAAAAGGCTTACCTGCCTTGACTGCATCGGTGATAAATCGCACCGATTGCTCCAATACCTCCTGATCCAGATTACGCTGGCGCTCCTGACCAAAGGGGCCTAAATCCTTGATATCCTGCTTACCATCGGCCATGACTTTAGAGTGGATTACTCCACGCATTTTCAGGCCATACTTCTCCTGGACACTTGCATCCTTCGGATAGTCATATTGCTCCGGATATTCACCAGCATTCAAGTGATATAAAATCCCATAGAATTCATCAAAGCCGTGATTCGTTGGAAGATGTTCGTCACGATCACCTAAATGATTTTTACCAAATTGACCGGTCACATAACCCTGAGCCTTAAGCATCGTTGCCAGTGAAGGATCCGATTTTTGAATACCTTCTTTGGCTCCAGGCAAACCCACGGTACTTAAGCCAGTACGCATTGGATACTGCCCCAACAGAAATGCTGCCCGACCAGCTGTGCAGGACGCCTGGGCATAGTGATCCATAAAAATCATTCCATCATTGGCAATCCGGTCAATATTTGGTGTGGTGCCGCCCATCATTCCACGATGATAAGCACTAATATTCCACATTCCGACGTCATCACCCCAAATCACCAGAATATTGGGCTTTTCCTCTTGTGCAGACACCTCAAGCGACACAACGAGTAAAAGTGATAAAAACAAAGATAGAGAACTACTTTTTGAAAACTGCTTTAACTTGAGAAAACCCATTACATAACTCCTTAACATGCCACCATCTATTCCCTTAACAGCTCACAATTTTATTTCTAAAGAGTTTTTTATTATCAAAAGTTATAACAATTTCTTATTCAAAGGCTAAAAGACACAATTGTTCAATTTCTTGATGCTACGACATCTTTGAATTTTCTACGAAAAACCTGAAACCGCACTTAACTTTCAAAGTGAAATTCATACTCCACCATCAAACCGGTAGGCTAAAGTGAAGTCTATGCTACGAATTTTGTCCAGAATTGATCCTCCAAACCTCACTTTGCAAATATAAGGTCGAGGTTACGCTGACAACCAAGTCTCTAAAATCAAAGCCTGGGCTATCTAACTGGTATCCAAGTTCGTCACCCTCACGCTGGCCTTGGATTGTCGCCTTCGCTTTTCGTCTTTCACATGGCTTCGGTTTTGCTGGAGCACTAAAGAAATTTGGTTTGCCACAGAACGATAAACATCTGGCAAGGGGGGGAAATTACTATCAGGCTAAAACGAAAAAGCCCAGCTTTTACGCTGGGCTTTTAAAAGTTAGGTAGTGGATATTAGCCGCCACTCTGGCGATTAAATCACTCCCACTCAATAGTGGCCGGTGGCTTGCTCGACACGTCGTAGGTGACACGTGAAATACCGGAAATCTCGTTGATAATACGGTTAGAGACTTTCTCGATAAACTCATACGGCAGGTGTGCCCAACGTGCGGTCATAAAGTCGATGGTTTCCACAGCGCGCAGCGCTACAACGTATTCGTAACGACGTGCATCCCCTACTACGCCCACGGACTTAACCGGCAGGAAGACGGTAAATGCCTGGCTGGTTTTGTGGTAGAGATCATGCTTGTAGAGCTCTTCAATAAAGATCGCATCGGCTTCACGCAGCAGGTCGGCGTACTCTTTTTTCACTTCGCCGAGAATACGAACGCCCAGACCGGGACCCGGGAACGGGTGGCGATAAACCATGTCGTATGGCAGACCCAGTTCAAGACCGATTTTACGTACTTCATCCTTGAACAATTCGCGCAGTGGTTCCACCAGTTTGAACTGCATATCTTCTGGCAAACCACCCACATTGTGGTGGGATTTAATGACATGCGCCTTACCGGTTTTGGACGCAGCAGACTCAATCACATCCGGATAGATGGTGCCTTGGGCCAGCCAGTTCACATCTTTGAGTTTGGTGGCTTCGGCGTCGAATACATCGATAAAGGTATTACCAATAATTTTGCGTTTTTTCTCGGGATCGGATTCACCCGCCAGTTTGCCCAGGAACAGCTCTTCGGCGTCGGCGCGAATCACATGCACACCCATGTTTTTGGCGAACATGTCCATTACCTGATCGCCTTCGTTTTTGCGCAGCAAGCCGTTGTCCACAAACACACAGGTCAGCTGGTCACCGATAGCTTTGTGCAGCAGTGCCGCCACAACGGAGGAGTCCACACCACCAGACAGACCCAACAACACTTTGTCGGTGCCCACTTGCTCACGTACGGTGGCGATGGCGTCTTCGATAATGTTAGCCGGGGTCCATAGTGCTTCACACCCACAGATTCCCATCGCAAAGTGTTCAAACATGCGCTGGCCTTGCAGGGTGTGGGTCACCTCGGGGTGGAACTGAATGCCGTAGAACTGCTTTTCTTCGTTGGCAATAGCGGCAATCGGGCAGCTGTCAGTTGAAGCAACCAGGGTAAAACCCTGTGGCATCTCAACCACTTTATCACCGTGGCTCATCCACACATCCAGCAGCGATGCACCGCTGTCGTGGTCAACATGATCCTTGATATCTCGGAACAGGCGGCTCTCGCCAACCAGCTTCACCTGGGCGTAGCCAAATTCATGCACATCAGAGCTGTGTACTTTGCCACCAAACTGCTCAGCCATGGTTTGCATGCCGTAACAGATACCCAACACTGGCAAGCCCATTTCAAACACACAAGCCGGAGCACGCGGCGAGTCAACGGCATGTACCGACTCAGGACCACCGGACAAAATGATCCCTTTAGGGTTGAACTCGCGAATTTCTTCCTCGGTAATATCCCAAGCGCGAATTTCCGAAAAAACACCAGCTTCACGAATGCGACGGGCAATCAGCTGGGTGTACTGGGAACCAAAATCGAGGATAAGGATTTTCTGGTCGTGAATGTTGGTCATTGTTGGGTCCTGATAGAGCGAGCTGCGGACTAGCTCATTTGTTTCATCAACGAGAGGTGCTCTTAAAGTCGGGTCGCACGTCTGACGTCGCACGTCGCACGCTTAAAACCAACCGCAAACCTAACACCGGGTAGTCACCGAAGCTCTTCTGACTTTCACACTTGCGAGGAACCGCTGTTTGCGTGCGACGTCAGTCGTGCGACGTGCGACCTGTCATTTAAACCACAACGGGGCCTTCCGGCCCCGTCGCTTAAAGCAATACCGAATTAACGCCCACCTACCGGGTAGTTAGGCGCTTCTTTGGTAATCTGTACGTCGTGTACGTGGCTCTCGCCCATACCGGCGGCGGTTACCCGCACAAAACGCGGCTTGGTGCGCATGGTCTCGAGATCCACACTGCCGGTATAGCCCATGGCTGAACGCAGGCCACCCATCATCTGGTGGATAATGGCAGAAACCGGCCCTTTGTATGGTACGCGGCCTTCAATGCCCTCCGGCACCAGCTTTTCTGCACCGGCGCTGGCGTCCTGGAAGTAGCGGTCACTGGAGCCTTGTGTGCGAGCCATCGCACCCAGGGAACCCATACCACGGTAGGACTTGTAAGAACGGCCCTGGTAAAGCTCAATCTCGCCCGGTGCCTCTTCAGTACCGGCAAGCATGGAGCCCATCATTACGGCGTGAGCACCAGCTACCATCGCTTTGGCGATGTCGCCGGAGAAGCGAATACCACCGTCGGCAATCACCGGAATATTGTGATCTTTCAGGGCTGTAGCTACGTCGTTAATAGCCGAAATCTGCGGCACACCAACACCGGAAACGATACGGGTGGTGCAGATGGAGCCTGGCCCAATACCCACTTTCACACCATCGGCGCCGGCTTCTGCCAAAGCCAGTGCGGCTTCACCGGTAGCAATGTTGCCACCGATAACCTGCATCTCCGGGTAGAGCTGCTTAATACGACGAACGCGGTCAATCACGTTTTTGGAGTGACCGTGAGCAGTATCTACTACCAGAACGTCAACACCGGCGGCTATCAGGGCAGCTACGCGATCGTCAGTATCAGGGCTGGTACCTACTGAAGCACCAACGCGCAGTCGACCCTGATCGTCTTTACAGGCGTTCGGGAACTGCTCGGCCTTATCGATATCTTTAACGGTAATCAATCCGCAAAGGTCGAAGTTGTCGTTCACCACCAGCACTTTTTCGATGCGGTTTTTGTGCAGCAACTCGCGCACTTCATCTGCAGAAGCGCCCTCTTTAACGGTTACCAACTTTTCTTTCGGCGTCATGATGGAGCCGACGGTGGCGTTCATATTGGATTCAAAACGCACATCACGACGGGTAACAATACCCACCAGCTCACCGTTATCCAGTACAGGAACACCAGAGATGTTGTTCTGGCGAGTCAGGGCAACCAGGTCCTGAATGGTAGCGCTGGAATCGATAGTGATTGGATCTTTAACCACACCACTTTCGTATTTTTTGACCGCGCGAACTTCAGCCGCCTGCTCTTCAATGGTCATGCTCTTGTGAATAATGCCGATACCACCTTCCTGGGCAATCGCAATTGCCAGGCGGGCTTCAGTTACGGTATCCATGGCGGCGGATACCAGCGGCATGTTTAGCTCAATGTCACGAGTCAGACGGGTTTTCAGGCTGACATCTTTGGCTGTGATTTCCGAGTAACCGGGAACCAACAGGACATCGTCAAAGGTGAGAGCTTCGTTCAGGGTGTGCAAGGCGCTTCTCCAGTTTTCAAAACGAGTTGGAAGTGGGCTTGGGTAAACCCGGCATTATAAGATTTTTTAATGTCAAGGGATAGTCCAATTGCATTGTAAATACTAATTACTCAAGGGGCTGTCGATATCAGGCTAATTAGACGGTCGCAAGTGATCAGTTTTGGCTATGCTTATCAAACAATGAAGCCAGAAGGAGTTAACCGTGACACTCCGCAAACCAGAACAGATACGCAACCTGGCGCTGGTCGGTCACGCCGGCGCAGGCAAGACCACGCTTACCGAGGCCTTGCTGCTCCACGCGGGAGAAATCAACCAGGCGGGAACGATTGAGAGGGGGTCAACGGTCAGCGACTTTGACCCCCTTGAAAAAGAACAGCAACACTCCCTCGATACCGCCATCTGCCAGATCAATCACAACCAGATTCACATCAACCTGCTCGACACCCCCGGATACCCTGACTTCGCCGGCCGCACCATAAGTTCGCTGGCAGCAGTTGATGCGATGGCGGTAGTGATCAACGCCCAAAGCGGCATAGAGAGCATGACCGAAAAAATGCTCAATGGGGGCGCTGAAAGCGATCTGTGCCGGATGATCATCATCAACAAGATCGACAGCGACGGAAACCTTGAAGAGTTACTGGCCGACATTCAACAGCGCTTTGGAGCAGAGTGCCTACCCCTTAACCTCCCTTCCGCGGATGGTGAGAGCGTAGTGGACTGTTTTTTTCAGCACGGCGATGTTGCCACAGCATTCTCGTCCGTAGAAGAAGCTCATACCGCCATGGTGGACCAGGTGGTGGAAGTGGATGAAGAGCTGATGCAGCTTTACCTTGAACAAGGCCAGGAGCTCAGCCCCGAGCAACTTCACGAACCGTTTGAACAGTGTCTGAGAGAGGGCCACCTGATACCAGTCTGCTTTGTTTCCGCTCGCACTGGAGCTGGCCTGGCGGAGCTACTGAAAGTTTTTGAGCGGCTGATGCCCAATCCTCTGGAGGGCAACCCACCACACTTTTTACGCCGGGACGGCGACAAAACCACTCCAGTAGCAATTACTCCTGATCCCAAAGAACATGTCATTGCTCATGTTTTCAAAGTGACTGTGGACCCTTTTGTTGGAGTCATGGGGATTTTTCGCATTTGGCAGGGAACCGTAACCGTGGGGCAATCGCTTTATATTGGCGAGTCGCGACAATTCAAAATTTCCCACCTGCTGTCTTTACAGGGGAAGAAATACACTGAAATTCACTCAGCCGGCCCCGGCAATATCTGCGCCGTCACCAAAGTCGACGAAATTCACTACGACGCCGTGCTGCATGACTCTCACGATGAAGACCACCTGTTCCTGGAACCCATGCCCTCACCACCTCCTATGCACGGAATTGCTATACAAACCACTCGCCGTGGCGATGAGCAGAAGCTCTCCACAGCCCTGCACAAGTTGGCGATGGAAGACCCGAGTCTGAAAGTCGAATTCCGCGCCTCTTTGAATGAAACCGTTTTGTACGGCTCTGGTGATCTACACCTGCGCATCGTATTAGAGAAAATGCGACAACAGTACCAACTCGAATTGGAAACCCAACCACCCAGCATCGCCTACCGGGAAACCATTTCAAAACCGGCTGACGGCCACTACCGCCACAAAAAACAGACTGGTGGTGCCGGTCAATTTGGCGAAGTAATGCTGAAGGTAGAACCGCTGGAACGAGGTCAGGGGTTTGAGTTCGTCAACAAAGTGGTGGGCGGGTCTATTCCCACACAATTTATTCCCGCCGTGGAAAAAGGTATTCGCCAAGTTCTGGATGAAGGTGTTATTGCCGGTTACCCACTTCAGGATATTCGCGTGATTGTTCAGGATGGAAAACACCACTCGGTGGACTCCAAAGAGATCGCCTTTGTTACTGCAGGCAAAAAAGCCTTTCAGGACGCGATCACCAAAGCCAAACCCATAGTTCTGGAGCCTGTGGTCAGCACTGTCATTAATGCACCGGACAGCAGCATTGGCGATATCACCGGTGACCTGTCCTCGCGTCATGGCATGATCAATGGCACCCAGGTACTTGGCAACAAAGTGGAAATAAGCGCCCAGGTACCGCTAAGTGGTCTTGAAGGGTATCAGTCACGATTAAACGCAATGACTGGCGGAGAAGGTAATTACACAGTGGAGTTCAGTCACTACGAAAGGGTACCCGATAATATTCAGCAAGAACTGGTGAGAGGGTATAAGCCGAGGGCTGATGACAGTTAAAAGTCATCAGCCCCCTGGTCTAGCGCCCGAGTTATTGGACGCTACCAATTTCGATCGTCAGCTCTGAGTCCGGCTTTCCGTAAATAGCCAACACATCTTCATTTACACTTCCAACCGACATATGATCACAACTACCTCGCGCTTGCCATAAAGTCCAACTTAAATTATCCAGCGCAACCGGAGAAGAAGAATCACTTTGTAAATGCAACCGATAACCTTTGTAGGTTGCTTTATCAACCGCCGGAAAATCCACCCGAAACGGTTGCCATTCCGAATTTGTCAGGCGTATCGAATCAAAACATTCGCGTTCAGGTTGCGCCAATGACTTGGTGAATGACTGTTTTTTCGACGCATACTCCAGGCACACTTCTACTTCCTGGCCAGCCTTACCTTTTATTTGCCCCAACAACGAGTGAGTAATGCCGAACTCTGCCTCAGTCAGGCGGTGAAACCCACGAGTCTTCGCTACAGCAGGTTGGTCTGTATGAGTGGCCAACACCAGTGCGTATTCACTACCATTGCCAGCACCAACAACCTTAGCGCCATTCGACAAACGCCATGTACCTGGCTGGGTAACCAGACCATGATCAGACTCAAAATCACCGGTGACCAGAATGTCTCTTCCCAGTTGGCACGAGATTTCATCCTTCGCGGAGACATTCATTAACTGTTCCTGCCAGTTCATTGACAGCTTACCGCTCCATTGTCCTTGTCTGTCCAGCTGCAACGCCAATTCACGTCCCGGTTTCGTTTCAATATCTGCTGACCCATTCGGTGTAATGGCAGCGTGACCACCACTGACCGACAATTGAACTCCCTCAAGAATTGACTGATGCTTCAAACGGCGCAGTATATGATCGCGTACTGCTCCCACCGCCGGAGTCGGCTGATAGTGTTTTATATAAAGCGGCACAACTTCTGCGCGTACAAACTGGTCACCATCCATCCACACGTACAACAATGCCGAACGATGAGTTTCCTGAAAGTACTGATCAAATAAAAAGTTACCCAGTGAATAGGCAATCAATTTATTTTTGTACAACTCAAAGCCATGCAAGACATGGGGATGGTGACCTATTACCAAATCGGCACCGCTGTCCACCGCAAGCCGCATACGCCGGTAACCCTCTTCGGTCGGCCCATAACTGTACTCACTGTTGCCGTGGTACTGCACCACAACCGCATTGCCTCGAGCACTTTCACGCGTTACTGCGTTTACAATATTGTCGTCGCTGCCCCAGGCGGCACCTCCCTTGTCTGCCTCGGCCACTTGATTGGGAGTAAAATTGCCTTTCCAGCCGACAAACCCCAATAAACTGAATTCCTCTTTCGCCCGCTGAATTGTGTAACTTTTCAGAGCCTGCTTCTCATTCATTCCACCACCGGAGTAGCCCAAACCACTTGCAGTTAATGCATCCAGGGTAGTTTTAACACCGGCATCACCAAAGTCATAAACATGGTTATTCCCAAGAGTCAGGTAATCTACCCCCGCCCACTTCAGTGCTTCCAGGGTTACCGGATGGGAATAAAAAGTAACGCTCTTTGGAGTCTCTGTGGCCGGAGATTCAGAAGCGAGGATAGTCTCCAGATTGATAGATGCTATATCAGCCAACATAAGATAAGGGCGAATCGGATTCAGCATCTGCTTTAACCGCGTCAACTCATCACCGCTTATTAGCAGTGGTTCATCTCCTGCCAGTGGCTTGTACAAACGTCGCCCGGTCATTAAGTCACCACCAAAAGCAAACAGAGTTCTATCGGGCTTTCTGCTTACCAAGGTAATTGAAGGAATGTCACCTTTATTTTGTTTTATTTCCTGAGGCGAAAAGGTGTGAATTGCAGGATAGTACCCGTCAATATTCAATTCGATGCGATAGACGGGCTTACTAGCCACTCTTATCTGGTACCGACCATCGCGGATCTGTGCAGCGTCACCATTAATGGTTATAGAACCACTCTGCAGCAGGTCTCCCGATTCATCAATTACTTGCCCATCAATCCCGACCATATCACCGCTGGCCTTTGTGAACAGCGATACGCTTACCGCCAAAAATGCCACGATAGCCAGAATGGCAAATAAACCACCGTGAATTCTCCCACTGCACCTTGCTAACCTGCACATCATTTCAATTCCCATCATTTAACTGGCATTGAATTGCCTGAATATTGCGTAGTTAATGAACCGGTACCGTTCCGGCATCTGGCCTGCGTGGGTCAGAGGCACCATAAAATAGACCGTCTTTCCACATAATGGACTGCAGGCTTCCCATCGTTTTGCTCTCAACAATCGGATGACCTTTCTGACGTAAAAGCGCCACAGTATCGGGACTAAAGCCTGGCTCCATTTCCAATTGATCCGGCAGCCATTGATGGTGAACACGAGGAGCATGGGTTGCATCGGCAATATTCATATCGTGATCCATCACATTGACCAATATCTGCAGCACAGTGGTAATGATGCGGCTGCCTCCCGGGCTTCCAGTAACTACATAGGGTTTTCCATCACGAAAAATCATGGTTGGTGTCATAGAACTGAGTGGGCGCTTGCCCGGCTGAATCGAGTTCGCCTCGCCACCAACCAGGCCAAACGCATTAGGCACCCCTGGCTTGGAGGAAAAATCGTCCATTTCGTTATTCATTAAAATACCTGTGCCGGGAATAACGATGCCTGATCCATACGAAAAGTTCAGGGTATAGGTGTTGGAAACCGCATTGCCCGATGCATCCATCACTGAAAAATGAGTGGTATCCGGGCTTTCCCATCGCGAAGGGTTACCAGGCAGTATCTCGCTGGAAGGCTTGGCGCGATCCATTGAAATAGTCTCCGCCAGCTCTTTAGCATATGACTTTCCGGTCAGCGCCTTAATCGGCACAGGGTAATGATCGGGGTCGCCAAGGTGTTTACTACGATCGGCGTACGCCAGCTTCATCACCTCCGCCAACAGATGAACATTAGCCGCACTGCCTGCCCCTTGCTCCTTAATCGGGAAGTGCTCGAGAATATTGAGCATTTGGGCAATATGGACACCACCTGAGCTGGTTGGTGGCATAGACACCACTTGATAACCTCGGTAATCGGTTGTTACAACCTCGCGCTCGGCCACCTTGAAATTAGCCAGATCTTTTTTGGTGATCAAACCACCATGAGCTCGCATTTCAACAACAATTTTGTCGGCAATATCACCACGATAAAATGCTTCCGGCCCGTTTTTGGCCAGCTGCTTTAATGTCCAGGCCAGGTCTGGCTGAATCAGTACCTCACCAGGCTCATAGGGAACACCACCTGCTTTGTAATAGGCTTTTGCTGTTGCAGCATTACTGGTCAGCCAGCCCTGGCGGCTTTTTAAGTTTTCTGACAAATCGTAAGAAACCACAATTCCCTTTTCGGCCAGCTGTATCGATGGCTCAACCACTTGCTGCCAGCTCATGCTGCCATATTTCTCAAGAGCATGCGCAAGACCGGCAACTGTTCCCGGAACTCCGGAAGAGAGATGGCTAAATCGCGCTCTTTGCTCATCTACATTACCCTGCTCATCCAGAAACATATCGCTTCGAGCAGCCTCTGGAGCCATCTCTCTATAATCAATAGCGATAGTTTTATGCTCCTCGGCCAAGTGCACCAACATAAATCCGCCGCCGCCAAGATTACCTGCCCGAGGCAACACTACCGACAAGGCAATTCCGGTGGCTACCGCAGCATCAACCGCATTTCCGCCTCGCCTTAAAATGTCAGCGCCAACCTCACTGGCCAATTGGCGCTGGCTGGCTACCATTCCACCTGAGCCAATCACCGGGTGGTGGATACTGTCGTAGCGAATGATGGCAGTTTCGTCTTTCACATGGTCAGACGCGCAACTGATCGTGCTGCAGATAAACAAAATGGTTGCAGTCACCACCGCCATCCAACGGCACATCGGTCTTTTATTCATTGGCGATCACCCTATCACTGACATCATTTGTTCCACTGTTTGCTGCGGACGAAATTCGCGCAGCTCTACCTCACCGCCTTCACCTATCCGATAGCCGTAAACGGCTGGTGCAGGCAATGAGTTGTAGAAAAAGGGATTTGAAAAATAGTACGCCCCGGTATCGTGCAGCATAATTACATCGCCACTTTCAAGCTTGGGCAACTTGCGGCGATGCGCAACGACATCACCTGCGAAACAGCAGGGTCCAGCTATATCCTGCTCAATAACATTCTCTGTTTTGCATTCACCATTGGCATCAAAAGTTGACAACCTTAATGGCCAGGCTTCAGGCATAAATATAGTTCGAGCAGCTATCTGGGCACCCGCGTGGGTGGTGGCAATATGTCTTCCACCACTATTTTTTGCGTACTCTACTCGCGCCAGTATTGAGCCATTTTTCGCCATAATGGCACGACCGAATTCAGTTTTTACCCGAAACTCACCAGTAAACAGCTCCGGCACTTTCTTTTTGAGAAAATCGGCATACTGTTTAAATGTTGGTGTCACCTTGTCACTGTAAAAATTAACTCGCAATCCACCACCTATATCGATGGATTGAATACGCTGCTCTCCTGCTCGTTGATTAACCTCTTTGGCAAGCGCCACCACCTTCCCAATACCTTCAGCTATCAGTTCAAAAGAACAACCCTGTGAACCTACGTGAGTGTGCATGGTATTAAGCCAGGGATGTGAAAGGTAATCATTGATGATTTGCTCACGATTACCGGGATCATCAAGAGGTACGCCGAATTTCGAGTGTTGGCCTGCGGTGCTCATGGCTTTAATTACACCGCTGCCCACTTGGGGGTTAATTCGGTAACCGATCTCTCCGGAATACTGATCGCCTTCAAGCAAGACTTTTACACGCTCCAATTCCTCAAAATTATCAACATGCAGGGTCGCACCAAGGCTCAACACCTTCTTGATCACTGAAGGTGTTTTGGCGGGCTCGTCAAACACAATATCCGCACCGGTAAATCCAGCATTAAGAGCCTGTTGCAATTCACCTGGACTGGCTGTTTCACATTTCATACCCTCGCGCTTCAACAGCTTGAGCACTTCAAGCATGCCATTGGCTTTCACCGCAAAAAAGTGGGTAAAGTGTGCAGGGAAAGCCTTATGCAAATCAGCGATTGTCTTACTTACTGCATCAGTATCCACAAACCCTACTACCGGACTCTCTTCCGTCAACAGTCCTTTAGCAACAGCCGCTTTTGCGATTATCGCATTTTCAATACAAACTCTAACCGGATCTGAACCATACTCGCATTCAAATTCATAATCGTTCATCAGACAACCTCTTTATTGTCACTATTGAGGCTGTTTTAACAACAGCTTCATCATCTCTTCCGCAGCCACAGTCGCCTGGCGCGCAATTAAAACCCGACTGGTGTTATCACCCATCTCATAGGTAACCGCAGGTGCTTCAAATGTTTTATAGATATAATTTTTAGAAATGTAGGAATCCGGTTTGTAACTGGCACGGCGGCGAACGGTGTAGTCCGGCATACGCCGTGCAATTGCATTTAACCAAGAATCTATTTGCACAGAGGGATTTCCGGGTAGCCCCTCTGACATGGTGTAAAAAATATCTTCACTGGTAGAGTGAAAATCGAGGAAAAAGCGTATGTTTTCATCACCTTGGAATCGGTTGAGTTCATCGCGAATTAGACGGGTTTCCGCCTGCTCAAATGGTCCCCAATCGCGATTCAAATCAACACCGTTGGTATTTTTTCGCCAGTATCCCAATGCCACACCATCGGGATTCATGTTGGGTACAATTAGCAGATTGATATGCTTTCGAAATTGAACTGCCAAGTCTGAATCAGAAAGAATTGTGTTAACAAAGTGGAACATAGCCAATGCTCCGGTTACCTCAGGCGGATGCTGCCGCCCAACAAGAACCAGGTAATCATTGCTATCAGATGTTTGGGTTTCTAACTTTGTCACTGGCCGACCCTGCTCTGTCAGGCCAATCACACTGCGATTAACGTAGGGTTTGTTAGCGAGTATGCTTTCCCATTGTTCATAGTTGTCATTGTCAAAAATTTCCTGTGCGGCCACATATAGCGGTTTCGATCCGACTTCCAACACCATACGCACAGTTTGGCCATCATTTTTCACTGATATACTACTGTTATCCAGTTGGGTCCAGTGATGTTTATCATTGCTTATTTTGGGTGAATAACGATGCTTTTTATCTGCATAAACCAGCTTTATCACAATCTTCTGCTGGTGATCGGACTGCACTGAAAATGCATACCACGGACTGTGGTGCGCAGGGTTGGACTCCGGCTCTATTAACAATTGATATTCATTACCAACCTGGCGGCAAGCCGATAATCGGGCAGTTTGAAAGTCTGCTTCAAAACGCACTGAGTCAAAGCTACAGTCACCTGAGTTACTGTAGGGCTGAAACGGGCTTTCAGCACATCCGAGCACAAGCAAACTGGCAAAGGCCAGCAGATATCCTTGATACCGCTTCACAAAACCTCCACACCAAATACTTTGTATTAAGAAAAAAAGGGGGAGGAAAACCTCCCCAAACCTTTAGGGGGGAAAACTTAATTCAAATTAAATTGTTTACGCACATCAAGATACATGTAGCGTCCATAGGCACTATGCAATTCAGGTGAGTAGCCCCGTGAAGAATCAGGGAACAAGGGCGGCTCTTTATCCAGCAAATTTCGAGCTCCCAGACGTACACGTACTCCGTCGAGTGAACCGCCATCAAAGCGATACTGGGCGTAGCCATTAAAGGTGGTGTAACTCTCTACCTTATAGGCCCTGCCATCGACACTGCTGGTGATATCCTGATCGTAGACGTGTCCAACCATTTGACCGAACAGACCCGCGCCCCACTGCCCATTACGCCAAGTGGCCGAAACCGTTGCACGGACTCTGGGCAATTTCTCATTTTGGATCTGGGAGCCGACTTCTTCAGACACATCCGCATCGGAAACCGTCACCCCATAAAGTGCCTGGAATCCCGGGTCGCTGATAGCTTCCAGCAATGCCTGCTCTCTCGGTGAAGCCGCCTGGTCGTATTGTTTCAAGTAGGCAATGTTACCCTTGAAGGTAAAGCTACCCATCTCATCCGTATCCAGATTCCATCTAATACCGGTATCTATACCGCGTATGGTTCTGGGCTGCAGGTTGAAGAAAGTGTCTTCGACGTAGCGCAATTCACCGATTGCTGCCAGACTTGTGCCATTTGCAGAATTGAATATGTCAATGGCATCCTGATCCGCCTCAGTGGGAGCAAAACGCACTACGCTGCTGCTGGAACTGCCCTGAGAACGAAGCACAATATCCTCCAGCAACAGGTTATCGCGTCCAAACAGGCCCACAATGCCCTCTTGCTCAATCTTCCAATAATCGACTGTGAAGGTGAGATCATCTGTAGGCTGTATCACCACACCGAAGGTGGTATTTTTCGACTCCTCAGGCCCCAGATCAGGGTTACCCAAGCGATTCGAAGTAATTGGCCTACTGCAGTCGCTGTCGTCGCCAGTAATTTCACAACGCAGGAAGTCTTCTAACCCATTGCCAAAACGAGACACACTGGTCTGGTTAACTGTCTCCAGGTTGGGGGCACGGAACCCTTCTGACTTGGCACCGCGGAACATTAGGTAGTCATTGACGCGCCAGGAAAGAGCTACCTTGGGCTTGGTTACACTGCCAAAATCGCTGTAATCCTCACGGCGAACCGCCAGCTGTGCGTCCAGGCTTTGTACCAGTGGCATATCGGCCAACAATGGAACTGCGAATTCAGCAAAAGTCGACAGCACATCCCTATCGCCACTGGCATCCGGTGTAGCGCTTACACCCATGATGTCACTGTCAAAGAATTCACCGGTCAGTGGGTTGGTGAAGCTGATAGTTCCATCCAGGCGATCATCGCGATCATCAGACCAATCTTCCCGTCGATAATCCATCCCCAGGGCCACGCCTACATCACCAGCAGGCAGGGCAAACAGGTTGCCGTTCGACACTTTGAAGTCAGCCCCCTGAAGTTTCGTTTCAGTGTCCCGGGCGACCGTTACAACAAAGTCCACATCCTGTTGCTGGGTGCCTGCATCCCAGAAGTTATAGGCACTGGCATCGGTACGACTGGCAGCGGCAAACATCAGTGAACGGCTCAACTGCTCTGAGCGATCATTACTTTCACCTTCCGAGTGGTAAAGTGCCCCTTCCCACTCCCAATCTTCCCAGTTACCTTCCAGGCCAACAACCACTCGGTAGGAAGTGTTATCCACACGAATTGTGCGATTGCCAGCGTCCAGAACGCGGTATCCTTCAACGTCAACATCCAGTCCTTCGTCGGGGCCTGCCACTTTATTAGGGCTACCGAGAGGGCCAAACGGGTTGTAGTAGTTCTGGGCTGGAATAATGAAGTTGTTTGAGCCACTGATTACATGTGGGCCAAAGAAAGTACTGGTTTCAGCCTTGTAATATCCCCACTCCGAAAACAGCTTCATGCCACTGTCAAACTCATGGGTAATGGTGCCAAAAAGATTCAGGCGGTCGCGGTCGGGCACGATAAGGCGGTTGTCACCATTTTGGTCGAAACGCAACGGGTTTACGATGAACTGACCGTTGTCGATGCCATTCCCGGAAGAGGTAGATGTTGAGGTCGAGCTACCATCATCTATTTCATAGCCTGGGAGTTGCGGCAATAAATCACCACTCTGCTGGCTGGCATTCGGGAAGATCCCGACCGGTTGCAGGTGGAACTGGCCGGAACTGGTTGTCCAACCGGATACGCGCGTTCTGTCAAACCCGGTACTGTCTTCTCCAAAATCTCCAGTAGCCACACCGGTGCGAAATTGTCCAAACTGGGAAAAGCTGGAATTATTCCGGGCACTTAAATCCGACTGAAACTCCTCAGGCAGTAAAAAGCGCATATCGGAATTAGCTGAATAGGAACGCTCTGAAGCCTTCATACCGCTGCGGTCAGACATACCAATAAAAGCTGTAATATTGGTAGCTCCGTCATTCAATGTGAAACCACCGCGTGCATTAATGATTTTCTCATTCAGCGATGTCCCTTGGGAACTGCCGTATCGCATGGATACTTCAAGGCCTTCGAAATCTGTATCCAACACATTGTTGACAACACCAGCCACTGCATCGGTACCGTAAATTGCCGCAGCACCGTCCCTCAACACCTCAACACGCTTGACGCCAAGCGTGGGCAATGTATTCAGGTTCACAAAATGGATTGGTACGCCATCATCAGTTGTGGAACCCGGATGAATGACCATACGTCGGCCATTGATTAACGGGAGAGTACTGTCCGCTCCCAGGCCTCTCAGATTAAGAGAAGCTACGTCTCCGCGAACATCGTTGGAGGATGTACCCTCGCTATCACTATTAAACTGAACATTACCTACTTGAGGCACTGCTTTCAGCAAATCTTCAGCACTGGTAGCACCAATTACGTCGATATCTTCCTTATTCACCAGCGTGACTGGAAGTTGACCATCGATACGCGCACCTCTGATGTGACTACCAACAACAACTACCTCTTCCAAGGTGGTTTCATCTTTTTTATTGGGCTCTGGGCCCTCTTCGGCAAATACCATGGACAGTGGAGCCAACACCAGTAGAGAACAGCTAGATACCAAACCCTGAGAGAATAATGCACTGAGTCCGGTTTTTTTCAACCTTGCCATTTCAACCCCTCTTATCTTGTGATCGTTTTATGGAACTGCGACTTCGGTACGTTTAAGTACCTAACCTTAATTATGGTTAAAGTTCTCAATTAAGCCATTGACAACAACCAACAAAGGTATAACCTTTGTCTATGAGATAATTCACTACATTGAGTCAGGCATGCTATGCGGTTACGCCATATTGAAGTTTTTCACGCCATCTATAACACCGGCTCCATTTCGGATGCAGCTCGCTTGTTACATGTATCGCAGCCCTCGGTCAGCAAAGTGTTAAGCCATGCTGAAATGCAATTGGGCTTTAAACTGTTTTTACGTGTGAAAGGGAAGCTAGTGCCTACTTCTGAAGCCCATTCGCTGATTGAGGAAGTGCGCAAGATTTACCAGCAGATAGGTGCGATTAAAAAAACCGCTGAAAATCTCAAAGAACATACCCACGGTCATATTCGAGTTGTCTGTATGCCCGCTCTCGGCTTAAACCTGCTACCTAATGCCATTGCGGCATATCACCGCAAATACCCTAGTGTCACCTTTGATGTTCAAACCAAACATTACGACCAGATTATTGATTCTATTTATGAACATGAAAATGATATCGCCCTGGTATTTACTGATCGAGAACACCCCGGTATCGAATCTGAAAAAATAGGAACTGGCGAGTTGGTACATATTGCTCAGCCAACCGCCCAAGCACAGACTGCTGACCGGATCAGACTGGGTGACATTGAGGAAGACCACTTTATATCGATTTCAAATACAGGCCCACTCGGTGACCTTCTGTCACGACGATTTGCCAGCGAGCAAATTTCTCCGCAGACATTGATTACAGCCCAAACTTATTATCTGGCTAAAAGCCTCGTTGCTCGCGGGCTTGGCTATGCAATTCTCGATGAATTTACAGCTAATGCCGATGACGGTAATGACGTGATCAGCACCGGCATAGAGCCACCCATCGAATTCCAGCTCAAATGTTTCTATCACGCCAAACAGCCGCTTTCCCAAACGACAGCGGATTTTGTTAAATCCATCAAAAAGGCCTACAAGGAATTTCAACAGGCCTAATGCACCAGGGCCTGTTGGCGTTCACTCAAAAACTTCTCGGCAACAGGGTGCAACGGTATGCCTACCGCAGTAAGCGCCCTGTCCAGCTCCAGGCTTGCGCCATGCTCACCAAACATTGCATGCTGTTTTGTGGGACTGTATAAGCTCTTAAGCAAAGCCTGGACCGTCTCGTCTGGCACATCCCGATTGGCCACCAACAACGCTGTAACAGCTACCGTTGCAACTGGTTCATCAACACCTGGATAAATCCCTGCTGGAATCTGGTAGGAGATATAACCTTGCTGCTGAATTAATTGATCGATAATTTCGGGCTCCAACGGTATTATGGCTGCGTCCTCCCCCAGACTAGCCAAATATCTCGACGGCAAAGCACCAGTAATAAAAAATGCATCCAGTCTACCGGAGGAAAATTCAGAAAAAGATTCACTGATTTTCCATCGTTGAAAATCAGTGTCATCAACCCCCGCAAGCGCCAGCAATTTGCGTGCATTGATTTGTGTGCCAGTACCATCCGGGCCAATACTTACCCGCTTGCCTGCCAGATCTTGTAAACTTTTCGTCAAACCATTTTTTCGCACTACTATCTGTATTGGTTCCGGATACAATGCAGCCACTGCTCGCAACTTTGATAAGCTCTGTACAAAAGGTGGTAAACCCCTGTATGCAGCTACAGCCAGATCACTTTGCGTCAGTGCCAGTGGCGCCAAATTACGACCCAACAAATTGAGATTATCGAGTGCGCCAAGGGACTCTACGACTGTCATCTCAATACCATATTCTGGCGATATAGACTCGATACCTTTCGCTATCGTGTGGTAGTTCCCTCGTACTGACCCACTTAACAATACTGTTTTCCCATAGGCTTTAAGCACATTCAGCTCTCCAGCTGTTAGGGAAGACTGTAATTGTTGACGCATCTGCGTCTCTTCGGAACTCAGCCCCAAGCGGGCCATATCTACCGACAGGGATTTCAGTTGTTGCTGGAATTCCTGCTGCCAAGACGATTCAGGCTGTTGCGCGTTTTGTACTGAGTTGAGCGTTGCCACCACACCAGTCTTAATGGGTAATTCCAAATCATCTCTAACAATAGCTTCTGACAAAAGCTCCCAGCCATCACCCGTCTGCCGATACAAACTGAAACCATAGGCCGACAGCTGATCTCCCGCCCGATTACCTTCGGGAGTCAACCCATCCACACCTTGCGAGGCTGCTCCAAGCACTTGATGCAAGGTGCCAGCGCTCTGACTGCTCCAGTCCGAAAATCGATGGTCGCGACGCAACAACAAGTTGGCTTTGTAATACACCGCCAGTCGCTTTGCATTATCTCCACCAACTGATTGAATTGGCTGAGAGCCATAGCGTTTGAAGGATTCAACCTGCAACAATTTATCGATAAAAACCTTATCAATACGCTGCTGCAAATCGCTTTTCAGCACTTCATCAGAAGGTCCACGAGAGCATGCCGCTGTTAACAGAACAGCAAGCACCAGAAAACACCGACCGATCCATTTTATCTTTGACAGATTCATATAACGCACCGTTTTCACCGGTTACAACACAACAGGAAGAGCCATAAACAACTGAATAACCAGCGCATTGGTAATATCGATAAAGAAAGCTCCCACTAACGGCACCACCAAAAATGCCTGTGGTGACGGCCCGTGTCGAGATACCAATGCCTCCATGTTTGCTACCGCAGTGGGTGTTGCCCCCATTGCAAATCCGCAGTGCCCACCTGCCATAATGGCCGCATCGTAATTTTTACCCATCACTCGAAAAGTCACGAAATAGGTAAACAACATTACCGCCACTACTTGCACCAAAATTATCAATAGCATCGGCCCTGCCAGGCTCAACAACTCCCATACACGCAGGGACATCATTGCCATTGCCAGAAAAATAGACAGTGACATGGTTCCCCACAAATCAACACACGCATTACTGACCTTATATTTGCCGCTGACATCCAGCAGGTTAGTAGCCAAGACGCCCAAGAGAAGTGGCATTAAAAATGCTGGCAATACTACCCCCATTGCAACCACCCATTGGTGCAACCAACCGCCTGCCAACATACAACCGGCCAGCATTAAAAGTGTTTCCATCATGCGGCGCGGTGTTACCACATCTTTATCATCCAGGTCGTAGGTAATGGTTTCATCGTTGGAAGGTCGCGGCGTTTCAGGTTTCAGGTTGTGCTTACGGATTAGGCGCTCAGTCACCGGACCACCGATGAGACCACCCAACACCAATCCGAACGTTGCCGACGCCATGGCGATTTCAAGCACACTCTGCAAGTTGTAGTGGCCGCTGAATAGCCCTGCATAGGTTGCACCATTACCGTGACCGCCTGACAAGGTCACGGAGCCAATCACCAGGCCAAACAGAGGGTGCATATCGGCCGACTTTGCCATCAAAACACCTATCATGTTTTGCACCACTAACATCACCGTAGCTACCCCGAGAAATAACAAAACTTTGGGGCCTCCTCGAATTAGTAGTTTCACGCTCGCAGCCAAACCGACGGTTGTGAAAAACATCACCATTAAAGGACTTTTAAGACTCATATCAAACGCAAAATCAACACCAAAAAAGGAGTGCGCCACTGATGAAAAAACGGCAAATAGCAAACCTCCCACAACTGGCTCGGGAATACTGTTTCGGCTAAGGAAAGGAATCTGGCGTGTTAATATATAACCCACCATGAGAATAAATAGCGCAATCAGCAAGGTTCCTAACAAATTAACTTCAATATTCATATATTCACTTTCTTTGTTTGATACGACCAGGGAACACATGTATCGCCCTTCAGGTATAGAAGATCTTATTTTCCAAAATAACTCTGAAGCGTGTTTTGCCATACCGGTTGAGTAATAATCCTCAACATGACGCGATTAATCTGATTACGCAAAGGACTGCCTGTCGGCAAGGTAACTCCATAGTCCTGCCGCTCAACAACAGTAGGTATCACCTCCAATTCTCCCGGAAACTCTTTACCTACCAGATATTTAAGCAATGGTACGTCATAGGCAATAGCATCAACTTCTCCTGCGACTATCGCCTGCATCCCGGAAGTTATGTCAGCAGTATATGGCGAATCTGGTTTGAGGATTATGGCGATTGTTAGGCCTTATATAGACTTAGGTTATACACCTAAGACCCTAAAGGCATAGAAGGGAAAGAAGGGAAAGAAGGTATGCTAGAGATCCAAAGCTAAATTGCCAGTGACAGTTGGCACTGGAAAACCATAAATGAATAGTTCACCCAACGGGGCTTTATTTCAACAGCTCATGCCCTTCAGGCAGTTGCCGGGACATCCACATTGCCAGTTTGTGCTTCATATTTATTTCGGTTTCCTGCCCTTTCGGCAATGGCTGCAATAACTTGTCATGAACCAGCAGCCGGTAGACATATTCAATTTTCAAATGAGCGGAATCGGTTGCATCAAATTGCGCCACACCGCGTTTTTTCGCATAGACCATGCCAACCCGAATTGCTTCCTTGACCAGTTGCGGTTCATTTTTGAGTTTGCTCATTGTGATTATCCCTGTTGTTATTGAAGCAGTTTCATAACTACTGCGTTCGCTAGGTTATGAAACAGCTTCTAGCTGCTGCCGATACAGGTTTGCCATTTCATCATCGTAACAACAGAATACAACCTCTTCTATCTGCGGGTTAGCCGGCAAAGCCTTCACCACCTCGCGCACAGCAATCTCCACTGCCTGGTCGGCAGGGAAGTGGTATACCCCACAACTGATAGCGGGAAAGGCAATACTGGTAATTCCCTCTTCCCGAGCAATTTGCATGGCATGCTGATAGCACTTGGCCAGCAATTTAGCCTCGCCGTGATGCCCTCCCTGCCACACCGGTCCAACCGCATGCAGTACATATCGAGCCGGCAGGTCAAATCCATGGGTCAATTTCACTTCGCCTGTTGGACAACCATTGAGTCTGAGACAGGCCTCCAGTAACAGCGGCCCAGCAGCACGGTGTATAGCGCCATCCACACCCCCACCTCCCGCCAGGCGGTTGTTGGCGGCGTTCACAATGGCATCCACTTCCAGCTTGGTGATGTCTCCCTGATGAACTCGTAATCGATGCATGTCGACTCCTTGATAGCCTGTTTTAAAGCTAGCAAATCAGTCAATGCTTTAACAGCTATTAGTGTCGCCTATGTTTCCAAAATAGAATCTGTATACTTTTTAACCACAAATGTGCATCAATGCACATAAATTAGCCATTTTTTTTCACAAAAACTTGAATAGCCTTATCTAACCTCCTATAAAAACTAAAGAAATAGGACTGGCTGGGGGAAAGCATTACAGCCTGACTGAAATATGGGCCACCAAAAATCAGTGCCCATTAACAACAAAACGGGCGTCATAATGGATGGCAAGCCCGATGGAGGTAGCAATGATGCTCGCCGCAAATGCGTTGCGTACCATGGTGGTTCGCGACACCCTGAAGCAGCTTGGGGATTGGTCGATAGCCGCCGAAAACCTTTTGGTTGGCACCGCCATTCAAGAATCAGGGTTGGGCCAGAACCTGAAATCCGGTCGCTTTCTGGGGATTTACCACATATCTCCACAGACCCATCAGGCGGTGTGGGACAAATACTTGATTGATCAACCTGACCTTGCCAGTCATATTCGAGGCCTGGCCGGACAACGAAGCTTTCTCAACAACCCTCATCAGGAATTAACCGCCAATCTGAACTATGCCACCGCAATCGCCTGGATGGTGTATAAACGCCATAACCTGCTGCTGCCGGAAGATGGGGACATCGTCGCATTAGCCAAAATCTGGCACCGCTATTTTCACGCCAAGGCATCCGCTTCAGTAGCGGATTTTGTCGACTCCTACCAGTTATTGGCGGGATTTGAATATGAGATTGAAAGCGAGGATGCGATAGCTGCGTAACTGAATACGCAGCTATTTTGTTGAGTTATTACCGACAGGTGCTAAGCCAGGCTCGCCTGAAATTCACTGTTTTTGGTTTCCAGCAAATCTTCCAGCTCCAGCCAACGCGCTTCGCGCTCTTCCATCGCTGTTTTTAAACTGCCCTGCTCTTTAAGTAAGCGAGTCATTTTTTCGGCATTTTGTTTTTCATACACCGAAGGGTCAGCCAGCTGCTGCTCTAGAGTATCGAGCTGTTCCAAATCCTTTTCCAGCTGTTTTTCGAGCTGATTAATCTCTTTTTTAATTGGACTGACGCTGGCGCGAAATTCCGCTTCCAACCGTTTGCGATCCTTGCGCTGTACACTGGCGGTGGTGACTTGAGACTTACTGTTTTCCGATTTTCTTCCGCTATCGAGCAGAAACCGGTGATAGTCTTCCAGGTCGCCATCAAAGGGCGCAGCAACACCGTTGGCTACCAGATAAAATTCATCCACCACCGTACTCAGCAAGTGACGATCGTGAGACACCACCACTACAGCTCCGGTAAAAGACTGTATCGCAAACACCAGTGCCTCACGCATATCAAGGTCGAGGTGGTTGGTCGGTTCGTCCAGTAGCAACAGATTCGGACGCTGCCAAACCAGCAAAGCCAACGCCATGCGTGCTTTTTCCCCACCGGAGAATGGCCCAACCGTGTCGTTAACCTTGTCACCACGAAACGCAAAGCCGCCGAGAAAATCCCGCAACTGCTGTTCGCTGGCTTGAGGTGCGATGCGCTGCAAATGCAACAGAGGACTGGCTTGCATATCCAATGCTTCCACCTGATGCTGGGCAAAGTAGCCCACCGCCAGATTTCCACCCCGCACCAGCTCACCACTTTGTGGTTGCAACTGCCCGGCCAGCAATTTGATCAGTGTGGATTTACCGGCACCGTTCGGTCCCAGCAGACCAATCCGGGCACCGGGCTGTAAATTGAGGTGAATTCGATTGAGAATCAGCTTTTCGCCATAGCCCACCTGTACCTGATCCAGCGAAATCAGGGGTGAGCTCAGCGCTGCTGGCTCTCCAAACTCAAAATCAAAGCCACTGGCAGCCAGCAGTGGTGCTGTAGCGGTCAGTTTTTCCAGCGCCTTGATACGGCTCTGTGCCTGACGGGCCTTGGTAGCCTTATAGCGGAATTTGTCGATGTATTTTTGCAGGTGCGCTTTCTGGCGCTGCTCTTTTTCGTAAACAGCCTGCTGCTGCGCGAGACGCTCGCCACGCTGACGTTCAAAGCTGGAGTAATTGCCGCTATAGCTGAACAGGGTCTGGTGCTCGACGTGAATAATGCCGTTTACCACCCGGTCGAGGAATTCCCGATCGTGAGAGATCAACAACAGTGTGCCGGAATAGCTCTGCAGCCAGTTTTCCAGCCAGAAAATCGCATCCAGATCCAGGTGGTTGGTGGGCTCATCGAGCAACAACAGCTCAGAAGGAATCAACAGCGCACGCGCCAGGTTGATACGCATCCGCCAGCCACCAGAAAAACTTTTTACCGGGCGTTTCTGTTCAGCCTCACTAAAACCAAGACCGTGCAACAATTTACCAGCACGGGCTTCCATGCTGTAACCGTCAATAGCTTCAAACTGGTGCATCAAATCCGCCAGCCGCTCACCTTCGGCCTGCATCATTTCCTGTTGCAGTTTTCTAAAATGCGAGTCTGCATCTATGGTGTGATCCAGAACCGTGCGCTCCAGCGCCGGTGTTTCCTGGGCCACATCGGCAATGCGCCACTCGGAAGGGAATGACACCGAGCCCTGATCTACCTCCAGCTCACCGCGCAACATGGCAAACAGTGTCGATTTACCACAGCCGTTAGCTCCTACCAGGCCGACACGCTGGCCAGGATGGATGGTCGCACTGGCGTCGTGCAGCAGTGCTTTGCCACCGCGGCGCAGTTCAATAGTTTCAAGGCGAATCATAATTTTGGGTTGTTCCGCTGTATGCGATTACGAACAAAAATTGGTGCGCATGGCGCACCCTACAGGTTTACGACATCAATACGCTCAAACAGACTGTCGTCTACTTCAATACGACCCAGTTGCAAGCCTTTGAAGTCGAACAACTCGTTGTCCGCCAATTGGGATGGAGCAACATTTTTGATGCTGGAGAAGATCGTCTCCACACGCCCCGGGAACTGCTTGTCCCAGTTGTTGAGCATCTCCTTGATCACCTGACGCTGCAGGTTTTCCTGCGAGCCACACAGGTTGCAGGGAATAATCGGGAACACTTTAGCATCGGCGTAGCGAATCAGATCCGCCTCTTTACAATAGGCAAGGGGGCGAATCACTATGTTCTGCTTGTCGTCAGACAACAGCTTGGGCGGCATAGCCTTCAGCTTGCCGTTGTAAAACATATTCAGGAACAGGGTTTCGATAATGTCATCACGGTGGTGGCCCAACGCTATTTTGGTAGCACCAATCTCCTGGGCGTATCCGTACAAGGTGCCGCGACGCAGGCGCGAGCAGAGACCACAGGTGGTTTTACCTTCCGGAATCACCGACTTCACCACGCTGTAGGTGTCTTTTTCCAGAATTGCGTAGGGAACACCGATACTCTCAAGGTATTCCGGCAGTATATGCTCAGGGAATCCAGGCTGTTTCTGGTCCAGGTTCACTGCCACAATTTCAAACTTGATCGGAGCGCTCTGCTGCAGATTCAGCAATATATCGAGCATCGCGTAGGAGTCTTTACCACCGGACAGGCACACCATCACCTTGTCGCCCTCTTCGATCATGTTGTAATCGGCAATGGCTTCGCCGACATGGCGGCGCAGGCGCTTCTGCAGCTTGTTGAATTCAAGGCGTTGCTTGCGGTTATCTTGATCTGACATCGGTGTATCTGGTCGGAGTGAAAAATGGGGCGCTATTGTACGTTTTCTGGACAGCTGGGGAAAGCGACAAGATGATTGAGTTCGCCAAACGAAAACAGGCCGCACAAGGCGGCCTGTTTCGATCTGAATGTACCTTAGGGAGCGTTGAGAGCCAGATCAGTCTGGTACTGCACTTCGCCCTGAAAACCCAACAGGTAGAGCGCTTTGCGGTCTTCCGCATAGTGGGCAAACAATTTCAGTAGCGATTTGTCACTTTTACAAAAGTCACTACGACAGTCCTTAAAGATCTTGGAGCAATGCATGACGTTCTTTTCGAGCGTCAGTCCGCGAGGATGGTTGATAAAATCTCGACCCGCCTGTTTCAGCATCGGTTTCATATTCTGGCTAGTATAAGCAGTCGGCTGAAGGTTCGGTGAACCCAGGCTGCCATCGGTCAGTGCAAAATGAATTTTGTGATCACTCCAAATTGGGCGCAGAATACGATGTTCAATATCGTTCAGGCTCAGCTTTTGGCCTTGCACCTTGATATAAGTGTCATCCCAAGGGCCCTTCTCGCCACCTTTATCCACTTCAGCCAGAGACTTGACCGGATAGTTCTTCAGGATCTGCTGCACCACTACCGCATTGTAGAGGTTAATCCAGTAGGCTTTCTGAACGCTCTTGCGGTATTCACGTGGATCCGTGGAAGTAAGCGAATCTATATAACGATCCAGCTTCTTGCGATCAGACTTGGAAACATCCGCATAACGGAAGCGGTTAATTCCGGATGGATGGTTAGTTACTACGTAGTTCTTGAGCAGGCTATCCCAGTCACTGTGGTCAATGGTTTTCAGGGTATTTTTACTTTGATCCCAAAAACTCCAGTATTGGGCCTGATACTCGGCACTGGCATTCAGGCTGACGCCGGCCAGCAGTAATACGGTAGTGCATGCGGTAATTAGCTTTTTCATGACGTGTTCCCCAACATTCCCCTTAAACGGGTGTTTTTTCTATTTGGTACTTTGATAACACCGCAAGCGCTGCCTTACAATCGTGCTTCATTCTAGATGTGATCTGCCCCGACAATGAAGACGTTAACTCCATCACAAGTTCAAAAAATTGACCAACAACACACCTGGCATCCTTACTCGTCGGCCTTGGAAGCCGAAGCCAGCTACCAGGTGGTATCTGCCAATGGTGTACGCATCAAGCTGGCTGATGGCCGGGAGCTAATTGATGGTATGTCTTCCTGGTGGTCGGTCATTCACGGGTACAACCACCCTAAACTCAATTCCGCCGTTAACGAGCAAGTCGAACAAATGGCCCACGTGATGTTTGGCGGAATTTGCCATGAGCCCGCGGCCCGGCTGGTAAACACCCTGGTGGAAATTACCCCGCCTGCCCTGCAACGGGTCTTTCTGGCTGACTCCGGTTCTGTGAGTGTAGAAGTGGCGCTGAAGATGGCCATTCAATACTGGCACTCGCAGGGACAATCGCAGAAACATCGCGTTTTAGCGTTGCGGCAAGGCTACCACGGCGATACCTTTGGCGCGATGGCGGTCTGTGACCCGGTCACCGGAATGCATCACCTGTTCAAACACGCCATGCCCACACAGCTATTCAGCGAAGCTCCCCAATGCGGTTTTGACCAGCCCTGGGAAGAGCGCTATATCGCCGACTTCACTGACAAAATTACCACTCATCACAAAGAGCTTGCTGCGGTAATTCTGGAGCCAATTGTGCAGGGTGCGGGAGGCATGCGTTTTTACTCCCCTGAATACCTGAAGCGGGTTCGCGAATTGTGCGATCAATACAATGTACTGTTGATTGCCGACGAGATTGCCACCGGCTTCGGCCGTACTGGAAAGCTATTTGCCTGTGATTGGGCCGAAATCAGCCCGGATATTCTCTGCGTGGGCAAAGCCCTTACCGGTGGCTATATGACCCTCGCAGCTACCCTTTGCACCAATGAAGTTGCCAGGGGCATCAGCGAGGGCGAAGCTGGTGTATTTATGCATGGCCCGACCTTTATGGGTAATCCACTGGCCTGCTCAGTGGCCAATGCCAGCCTGGAGCTTCTGCTAAACAGTGATTGGCAGGCAAATATTCAACGCCTGGAGAATGGCCTGAAAAACGGATTAGCTCCTTGCCGTGAACTGGACTGCGTAAAAGAAGTAAGAGTATTGGGCGGTATTGGTGTTGTTGAATTGAAAGAGCCGGTAACACTATCTGATATACAACCACAATTTGTTGAAAATGGTATTTGGCTGCGACCATTTGGCACTCGTGTATATGCCATGCCACCGTATGTAATGAATGATGAAGATTTGGCAACTCTTACGGAAGGAATGTGTCGAGTACTGACAAACTGGAATCGTAAAATTGCTAAGATGAAATAAAGCCTGCTCAAAAGCAAATTGGTATCTGGAGTTTGCAAAACACTTGAAGGATGGAGCCGAATATATTTCACGGACCGTTGGCCGCATGGATGCGGCCATCGAGCGTACAGGGATGTATTCACAGCGTGTCCGGGAAATATATTCGGCTCCATCCACACGCTATAACCAAACAAAAATATCGGAAAGGAGATCGCCATGAAAACTCGCGCCGCAATTGCATTTGCCGCCGGAAAACCGCTGGAAATTCACGAAGTGGATCTGGCTGGCCCAAGAGCAGGAGAGGTACTGGTGGAAATCAAAGCCACCGGCGTCTGCCATACCGATGCATTCACCCTGTCGGGTGATGATCCTGAAGGCGCGTTTCCGGCAATTCTCGGCCACGAAGGCGCTGGCGTTGTAGTTGAAGTAGGTGCCGGTGTTACATCAGTAAAACCGGGGGATCATGTGATACCTCTCTACACACCTGAGTGTCGCCAGTGCAAATTCTGCCTGCACCCAAAAACCAATCTCTGCCAGGCAATCAGATCCACTCAAGGCCAGGGCGTTATGCCCGACGGCACCAGTCGCTTCTCCCTTGATGGAAAACCGATTTTGCACTACATGGGCTGCTCCACATTTTCCAACTATACCGTTCTGCCGGAAATTGCTGTGGCAAAGATTCGCGAAGATGCCCCTTTCGATAAGGTTTGCTACATCGGTTGTGGTGTTACCACAGGCGTTGGCGCGGTAGCTTTTGATGCCAAGGTAGAACCTGGTGCCAATGTAGTGGTATTTGGTCTCGGCGGCATCGGCCTCAATGTGATTCAAGGCGCACGCATGGTCGGGGCCAATAAAATTGTTGGTATCGACATCAATCCTTCGAAAGTGGAATTGGCCAAACAATTTGGCATGACCGACTTTATTAACCCCAACGAAGTGGAAAATGTAGTCGATGCCATTATTCAACTCACCGACGGCGGTGCCGATTACAGCTTTGAGTGTATTGGCAATGTAAACACCATGCGTCAGGCACTGGAATGCTGTCACAAAGGTTGGGGCGAGTCCTATATTATCGGGGTTGCCGGTGCCGGACAGGAAATTTCCACCCGTCCGTTCCAGCTGGTTACCGGTCGTTCCTGGAAAGGTACTGCTTTTGGTGGTGCCAGAGGCCGTACCGATGTGCCAAAAATTGTGGACTGGTATATGGATGGCAAGCTCAATATCGACGATCTGATTACCCACACCATGCCTCTGGAGAAAATCAACGATGCCTTTGATTTGATGCATCGTGGCGAAAGTATCCGCTCTGTAGTGCTTTATTGATAGGCGACAGACTAATTTGAACAATCATTTCGAAAAAAACCAGCGCCATGCAGTAATGTATGGCGCTGCTGCCGTACTGTTGTGGTCCACCGTAGCCACCGCGTTCAAAATCACCCTGAATTACCTGACTCCAATACAAATGGTGTTTGGTGCCAGCATAGCCTCTGCGGTAGCACTGGGAATTGTGGCTGGTGTGCAGAAAAAATTACCGCTACTTTGGGGGCATTTAAAACAACGACCACTGCTTTATCTGAGCCTGGGGCTTATCAATCCACTGATTTATTATCTGGTGCTCTTTAAAGCCTACGAACTGCTGCCCGGCTCACTGGCCCAACCACTCAATTACAGCTGGGCCATAGCACTGACTCTACTGTCCGGTCCGTTTTTAAAACAAACTATTCACGGTAGAGACTGGCTGGCTTGTGCTATTGGTTATCTCGGTGTAGTGATTATCGCCACGCAGGGCAATATCCTGGCATTGGAGATAACCAGCCCGCTGGGCGTCGGCCTTGCCTTGTTAAGCACCCTGCTGTGGGCCAGCTACTGGATTATAAATACCCGTAACAGCGGCGACCCGGTGGTCAGTTTGCTGCTGACCTTTTTACTTTCGCTGCCCTTTTCACTCGCACTCTGTCTGTATACCGATGGCTTGCCGCCCTTCCACTGGCCCGCCATTTTTGCGGTCAGCTATGTCGGCTTGTTTGAAATGGGAATTACCTTTGTCCTCTGGTTGATGGCCATGAAAAAGGCCACAAATACATCCCGGATCAGTAACCTGATTTTTATCTCGCCATTTATTTCTCTGGTTTTGCTGGCCACCGTTATTGGCGAGACAATCCACCCGGCTACCCTTGTTGGGCTGATATTAATTGTATGCGGCCTGATCATTCAAAACCGACGCTCCACTAGCGCGGTGAAGGAGTAAAAAAAATGGAACTGATTTCCGAAAATCGCAGCTTTGGCGGCCGCCAATTGCGCTATAGACACCATTCCAATGTACTGGAGTGTGAAATGTTTTTTTCAGTCTACCTGCCTCCACAAGCAGAGCAGACTTCAGTGCCAATACTATATTGGCTGTCAGGACTTACTTGTACTGACGAAAACTTTGTTCAAAAGGCCGGTGCACAACGCTATGCCAGTGAGCTAGGTGTGGCAATAGTTGCACCGGACACCAGTCCGCGAGGTGAGCAGATCCCCGATGACCCCGATGGGGCTTATGACTTTGGTCTTGGTGCAGGCTTTTATCTCAACGCGACCGAGCCCCCATTCAATAAAAACTATCGCATGTACGACTATGTTGTGCAGGAGCTACCAGCACTCGTTCAACAACACTTTCCAGTGATCGCAGAAAAACAGGGTATTTTCGGCCACTCAATGGGTGGACACGGCGCACTGACAATTGCACTGAAACACTCGAATATATTCAAGTCTGCCTCAGCATTTTCGCCGATCAGCGCCCCGACCCAATGCCCTTGGGGACAAAAAGCGCTATCCGGTTATTTAGGCAACGATCAAAATACTTGGCAGCAATATGACACCGTATCACTACTGGCTACTACTGAAACCCGCACACCGCTTTTGGTAGACCAGGGAGATGCTGACAACTTTCTGGAAGAGCAGCTTAAACCTGAGCTATTGCAGGCGGCTTGTGATGCGATCAACTACCCGCTGCAACTTCGAATGCAACCCGGTTATGACCACAGCTACTTTTTCATCGCCAGCTTTATTGGAGAGCATATTCGCTGGCACAAAGAGCAGTTGGATAAAGCCTAGGTTGTCACCCTGAACTATTTCCCGTCATCCTGAGCGCAGCGAAGGATCTCAGATCCAAATCAACCACCGAGATCCTTCGCTGCGCTCAGGATGACAAAATACGGTTGAAAGAACTCCAGCGAATAGCACCCAAACCAGCCCTTACCTGACCGGAACAGGTTTGCCCGATATGTGTTTATATGAGGGCAGGCCTGTTCCGGTCAGGTAAGGGCGGATTCAAACAGTCGAACATTAACCGAGGGGACGAATACCCACTGCACTGCGCAGTTTTGCCAGGAACGGAGCACTGTAATCGCGAGCTTTTTCAGCGCCCTTCTTGAGCACCTCTTCGATATAGCCCGGATTTTCCATCAACTCGTTGTAGCGCTCCCGAGGCTCCTTGAGTTCTTCATTGACCAACTCAAAAAGCTGCTTTTTAGCTTCACCCCAGGCAATACCATTTTCAAACTCTTTGCGCATCTGAGCTGTTTGCTCGGGAGTGGCAAATGCACGCCAGATCTGGAAAACCGTCGACGTATCCGGATCTTTCGGATCACCCGGTTCCAGCAGGTTCGTTTTAATCTTGTTGATATGCTTTTTCAGCTGCTTTTCACCCAGGAACAGCGGAATGGTATTGCCATAACTCTTGCTCATCTTGCGGCCATCCAGACCTTGCAAAACGGCAACATGCTCATCCACCTGCGCTTCCGGCAACACAAAGTGTTCGCCGTAGTGGTGATTAAAACGAGCAGCGATGTCGCGAGCCATCTCAACGTGTTGAATCTGGTCTTTACCAACAGGGACACGGTTAGCGTTAAACATCAGAATATCTGCCGCCATCAGCACCGGGTAGCTAAACAGCCCCATAGTGACTGCATAATCCGGATCTTCGCCAGCCTCTTCATTAGCCTGCACTGCGGCTTTATAGGCGTGCGCACGGTTCATCAGTCCCTTGGCTGCCTGACAGGTCAGAAGCCAGGTCAGCTCTGGAATTTCAGGAATATCAGATTGACGGTAGAAAACAGCATTGTCGGTATCCAGACCCAACGCCAGCCAGGTAGCGGCAATTTCGCGAGTTGATTGTTGAACCTGCTCAGGATCCTGACACTTAATCAGCGCATGAAAATCGGCAAGAAAATAGTAAGGGCGAACATTACTGTTTTTACTGGCAGCAATGGCCGGCTTGATGGCGCCTACATAATTACCGAGGTGCGGGGTACCTGTGGTGGTAATTCCCGTCAAAACCGTTTCAATAGTCATCGATATTCCAAATTTATTACTACAGATATGAGGCTGCACCAAATCTGATGCAGCACACTGAATTATTCAGACCTGTCGCCGGATTGCAAGGCTGGCAACTTCAAGCGTGCCAGCAAACTGGATGTATCCCAGCGATTGCCGCCCATTTGTTGTACTTCGGCGTAAAACTGATCCACCAGAGCAGTCAGCGGCAGGTTAACGCCACGATCACGAGCTTCGTTTAAAACAATGCCCAGATCCTTACGCATCCAGTCCACGGCGAAACCGAAATCATACTCCCCGTTGAGCATGGTCTTATGACGATTTTCCATCTGCCAGGAGCCAGCTGCCCCTTGTGAAATCAACGGAAACACTCGCTCTCCATCCAGGCCAGCACCCTGAACAAAATGGATGGCTTCCGCCAGTCCCTGCACTACCCCGGCAATACAAATCTGATTTGCCATTTTAGTAAGCTGCCCACTGCCGGCTGGTCCAAGCAATGCCGCATCGCGAGCGTAATGTGACATTACGGGGCGGGCGCAATCAAAATCCGCCTGCTCGCCACCACACATAATGGTCAACACACCATTTTCCGCGCCAGCCTGGCCACCGGAAACCGGAGCATCAATGAAACGCAATCCTAGACGCAGAGCTTCCTTATCCAATTCACGAGCCAACTGTGCTGACGCAGTGGTGTGATCGACAAAGAGAGTCCCCGGCTTCATACCATGAAAGGCACCATCATCACCCAAGGTTACTTCACGCACATCGTTGTCATTGCCAACACAAGCAAAAACGATTTCTGCGCCTTCTGCCGCCTGTTTTGGGGTTGCGGCAAAGTTACCACCAAACTCTTTTACCCAACTCTCCGCCTTGGCAATTGTTCGGTTGTAGACGGTGACATCCAAACCCGCCTGTTTCAAATGTCTGGCCATGGGGTAACCCATAACCCCCAAACCCAAAAATGCAACTTTCATCGTTTTCACCTCAAGAAAATGCAACCCACAACAGAACAGCGCCCAGCGCCATGCGATACCAGACAAAAGGCATCATTCCAATGCGCTCAATCCATTTTAAAAACAGCGCGATACAGATATATGCGGTAACCCCGGATAATAGCGCCCCAATACCTACTTCCAGCCACGGCTGACTGGGCTGCTCCAGCAGTTTCACAGCCTCGTATCCACCACTGAGGACAATAACCGGAATAGAGAGTAAAAAAGAAAAACGCGCTGCAGTTACCCGATCAAATCCCAGAGCCAATGCTGCAGTCATTGTGACACCGGAACGGGATGTTCCCGGAATCAGGGCAAATGCCTGGGCGATTCCCACAAAAAGTGCCGAGCGCCAACTCAGTTTGTCCATTCCATGACTTTCGTGGGCACGGTGATCTGCAATTCCCAATAGCGCACCAAAAATTATGGTTGTAGCTGCTATAACCAGGACAGAGCGTAAATGTGTCTCAATCAGACCGGCAAACAGTAATCCACACAGTCCAACCGGGATCGTTCCCAACACTATATACCAACAGAGGCGACTCTCCGCGCTGTGTTGTCTTTTTACTGTGCTTGCATAAAAGGCACTGATGAGATTAGCCAGATCGTGACGAAAATAGAGAATCACTGCGGTAAGTGAGCCAACATGAACGGCAACATCAAATGCCAATCCCTGATCCTGCCACCCCATTAAATCGTGAGGCAATATCAGGTGGGCGGAACTTGAGATGGGCAAAAACTCAGACAACCCCTGGATAATGGCCAAAATAATGACCTGAAACATTTCCATACTGCTTATTTCCTTAGTTTTTCTCGTTTTTTCCAGGAAACGGTATCACGCAAGTAGACCAGTTCAGCCTGCTCAATTGGCACCACTTTTCCTTGTTTAACCAAAGGCTCGGCCAACAAAGCAACGTCCTTTGCCTCCGGCATAAGATCTACGACCACTTTTACTGGTTGAACGGGGAATTCGGACTCAAACTGCCAACCCTCACCAACACCAATGATTCCCGACTCATCCGATAGATTGCCACCTACCAATTCCGGCGTAGTGAGCTGATCATTGCATTCAGCTACCACAGATCCAGTTTTGTCTACACGGTACCCCCCCCAGTAGATTTCTCCCATACGGGCATCAAAGGCGGGAAGAATTAACTGGCCAGTTTCCAGTTCACAGCTTTTTACAGCACCCAGAGAGAGCGCCTGTAAGGTTGAAATTCCCACTACCGGCAGATCAGCCCCAAATGCCAGCCCTTGCACAACCCCCATGCCAATACGAAGGCCAGTAAAAGAACCGGGCCCTGAGGTATAAGCAATGGCATCAAGCTGTGCCACCGTGAGCTGTGCAGATGACAGTACTTTATCCACCATTCCCAAAAGGAGCTTGGTGTGAGAGCGAGGCTCTAGGGAAATTTCCTGAATCAGTTCACCTTTATTCAACAACGCAGCTGAACAGGCATTGGTAGAGGTATCGATAGCAAGTATGACAGACAAAAAAAATCCCCCGGAACAGAGTTACCGGGGGATTCTAACGGTTTGACGCGTCGAAAAGAACGCCAGCGCCGCTATTTTATGACCAAGTCAGATCAGGACTCGGCTGGAGCAGCTGCTGCAGCCTTAGGCGGACGACCGCGCTTGGCTGGTGCCTTCTTGGCAGTGGCAGCTTTAGCTGGACGACCGCGCTTGGCTGGTGCCTTGGCAGCGGGAGCAGCTTTAGCCGGACGGCCGCGCTTGGCTGGTGCCTTCTTGGCAGTGGCAGCTTTAGCTGGACGACCGCGCTTGGCTGGTGCCTTCTTGGCAGTGGCGGCTTTAGCCGGACGACCACGCTTGGCAGCTGCCTTCTTGGCAGGTGCTTTAGCAGGAGCCTTGGCAGCTGCAGTAGCGGCTTTGGCCGGACGACCACGCTTACCAGCTGCTTTCTTGGGTGCAGCTTTCTTCGGAGCGGCAGCTTTCTTGGCGACAGCTTTTGCCTGTGCACTTGCTTTCTTCTCGGCAGCTTTTACAGCCATGTCAGCTTTCTTGGCTGCAGCCTTAACTTTCTTGGCATTGGCAGTTGCGGCCTTTTTCTCAAAAGCAGCTTTGAATTTAGCAACTGCTTTGTCCAGGTCAGACTTGGCTTTGGCTGCCAGCTGCTTCTCCATCTGCGCCACTTTGTCAGCTGCTTTTTTCTTGGCAGCTTCAACAGTAGCGTTTACTTTTTCCATTTGGGCTTCGACTTTTACCTGATTCAGCTTGGCACGAGCTTCTTCCAATTGGGCTGCACCGCTCTTGATGTCAGCGCGCACTTTGATCAGCGCGGCTTCACGGGCTTTAGTAGATTTCTGGGCAATTTGTCCACGCAGGGTTTTAGCTTTAGCGCGGGCAGTTGTCAGACGTGAGCTGATTGCCTTAACGTCTTTTTGAGCTGCTGCCATTGCCTTGGCGGCTGAAGACGCAACGGTCTTTTTGGCGGTCGCTCTCGGTTTGGCGGGAGCTTTACGTGTGGTCTTCTTCGCAGAAGTTTTTTTAGCGGCTGCTGCCATGTTGTTTTCTCCTCAGTACTTATATCGTCAGCAAAAAAATCAACCCGACTGCTTTGCGGTAGCTTCCACCGGTGGGTTTGTGTAAATTTTAAGCAATAAAATATATTTTTCCAGTAATTAGCCGGTTTTTTTTAATAAAAATTCAACTTTTTTATTCAATTTGCTCGTTTTAATCATTTTTAACGTTCAAAAATCAAAAAACTCATACTTCTTATGCAAAAACATTAAATACCCGAAAGCAAATCCAGGTGTATAAATTGGTTAACTGGAGAGTTGTAAAAAGCCACTGAACTGGTCCGTGATAACTTTTTTCATCATCTCGATATGTACTTCCGAATCATTCAGGCAAGAAATAAAACGGTAACACTCCCCACCCCCATTCAAAAACTGCTCTTTAACCTCTACTTCCAGCTCTTCCAGAGTCTCCAAACAGTCAGCGGCAAATGCAGGGCTAATAATATCGACACTTTTAACCCCCAACTCCAGCCACTCATCCAACAACACATCTGTATAGGGTTTTACCCACTCTTTAGGCCCGAAACGAGATTGAAAACTGAAGGCCCACTCATCTGGTAATAAGCCCAACTCAGACGCTACAGCTTCAGCAGTACTTTTACAGTGCTGATAATAGGGGTCACCTTTATCGATATAGGATTTAGGCACCCCGTGAAAGGACATCAACAACCTCTCATTGCGTCCATATTCCTGCCAATGTTGTTCGATAGTGAGTTTGAGTGCCTGGACATAAGCAGGGTGAGAAAAATAGTGCTTAATAACTTGTATATCGGGCACATCACGGGAGACACGAAAAATATCAGCTAACTGATCGTAAATCGCCCCAGTCGTAGAACCGGAGTACTGTGGATACAAAGGCAGCAAGACAATTCTTTCAATGCCCTGTTCGCGCAACTGCATCACTGTATTTTTCAATGAGGGTGAACCATAAGTCATGGCGTAAGTTACTCGCGGAGCACTTTCACCATAACTTTCCAAAAATACTTGCTGAAGTGCATCAACCTGTCGCTCGGTTATTGCACGAATCGGCGAACCGCTTTCAGTCCAAATGGAGCGATACAGCTCTGCAACCCGACGTGAACGTCTGGGCACAATAATACCATTGAGCACTGGCAACCAAATTACCCTGGGCGCCTCAACAACTCTGGGGTCGGACAGAAACTCTTTTAAAAATCTCCCCACTGATTTTGCATCTGGACTTTCAGGAGTTCCTAGGTTCATCAGGATAACAGCTGATTCAGGTTGAGCCGGTTGCATCGTTTGCTTCCCTTTTTCAGATAAAAAATAGCCAGATAAAAAAATAGGCCCGTAATGGGCCTATTCTAGCTACATTCATTTTGCTGACAATCAGCTGAGTGCGCCACTCAGTCTCTGCTGTACTTCGGCCAATGAACCAACACCCTCTACGCGAGCATATTTCGGCGCTGTTTCTGGCTCCGCCTGCTGAAGATTTTGGTAGAAATCCACAAGAGGACGAGTCTGCTCATGGTAAACACCCAGACGGTGGCGTACGGTTTCTTCGCTGTCATCTTCGCGCTGGATCAGCGGCTCACCGGTTTCGTCGTCCACACCTTCCACTTTCGGAGGATTGTATTTGATGTGGTAGGTACGACCCGATGCTTCGTGAACCCGACGACCGCTCATGCGGGAAATAATCTCTTCGTCATCGACATGAATTTCCACAACATGGTCTATAGCGATGCCTGAATTCTGCAGGGCTTCTGCCTGAGGGATGGTGCGGGGAAAACCATCAAACAGGAAACCGTTTGTGCAATCTGGCTGTGAGATGCGCTCTTTTACCAGTGCAATAATCAGGTCATCAGATACCAAACTGCCGGATGCCATTACATCTTTGACCTTCAGGCCAAGCTCGGTACCCTCTTTAATGGCGGCTCGCAGCATGTCACCAGTAGATATTTGTGGAATCCCGTAGGTTTCCGTAAGGAATTGGGCCTGAGTGCCCTTGCCAGCGCCCGGAGGGCCAAGCAGGATAATACGCATAGTGTTCCCCTAATATGCATCCAACGCCCGAGGAAATGCCGGGATGAGATGCCAATAAACGCGAAAAACCGCCGATCTTACCGTTATTGTTGGCCCTTCACAATAGCCATATATCAAACGTGGTCTTTGGCGCGGTTCCAGAGTTGATCCATTTCCGTTAATGTCATCTGTTCAACGGATTTTCCTTCGGCTTCAGCACACTCTTCTATGTACCGGAAACGGCGCTCAAATTTATTAGATGTACGCCTCAACGCCCCTTCATTTTCAACACCCAAGTGTCGCCCCAAGTTCACACAGCTGAACAGCAGGTCGCCTACTTCCTCTTCGATATGACTCGAATCCTTGCTGGCTATTGCCTGCTTTAATTCATTGGCCTCCTCAATAATTTTATCGAGAACACCTTCAATATCTGGCCAATCAAATCCCACCCGTGCTGCCCGTTTTTGAAGTTTCTGGGCTCGCACTATGGCTGGCAAGCTTTGAGGAATATCATCCAGCACCCCGTGCCGTCCCTTGGTTCCCCGCTCATCCTGCTTAAGGGCTTCCCAGGTTCGTTTAATTTGGTCTTCCTGAATATCGGAATTCGGGTCTCGACGACTGTTAAGTGTACCTTCAGGAAATACATGGGGATGTCGGGATATCAGCTTTGCAACTAGCGTCGACACCACACCTGAAAAATCAAACAGATTTTGCTCACGACCCAATTGCGCATAAAACACCACCTGGAACAGCAAATCCCCAAGCTCTTCTTTCAGGTGCGGATAATCGCCTCGTTCAATGGTGTCGACCACTTCGTAAACTTCTTCCAGGGTAAATGGAACGATAGTTTCAAAGCTCTGCTTCAGGTCCCAGGGACAACCATCTACCGGATCCCTGAGTCGTTCCATCAAATAGAGCATATCCTCAATGCTGTACTTATCTTTAGACACCTGTATTAGCTCCGATTATTCGGTAACGCGCTGTACATCAATCAGGTTGGTTACCTGACGCAGTCGAGCCATCACACTACTGAGCTCTTCGAGATCAGTCACTTCAACTTTCATATCCATGATGCAAATTGCCTCGTCGCTGTTTTCTCCCTGGCGAATGCTCAACTCGATAATATTCACACCCATCTTATCGAGTACCGAGGAAACATCCCGAACCAGACCCGGGCGGTCGTATGCAAGCAAGTGGATTTTGACTGGATAGACACTTTTCGGTGCGCCCCCCCAGCTGACCTGAATAATTCGCTCAGGCTCTTCATTTTGCATTCGCAACAGGTTGCCACAATCCTGGCGGTGAATTGAAACACCTCGTCCCAGAGTGATATATCCGGAAATTGGATCTCCTGGAACCGGATTACAACAGTGAGCGATGTGGGACATTAAATTGCCGACACCATAGATGTATACATCCGACTCCAGGTATCTGTTGGCGTGTTGAGCACGTGTGGAAATATGGTATTCCGGCTCTTTGTCTTTTTCGATAAGCCCCTGAGCCGCTTTCAGGAATTGGCCAACACTGACATCACCCGCGCCTATGGCTGCATAAAGTCCGTCACCACCCTGCTTATTAAAGCGTTCCGCCAGTGACTCCAGATCAATTTGCTTGACCCCGAGCTGATGCAGTTCACGAGTAACGATGGTACGCCCGGCGGCAATATTTTTATCCCGGTCCTGTTTGCGGAACCATTGCTGAACCTTTGAGCGAGCACGTGCGCTATGAAGATAGCCCAATGAATTAAGTAGCCAATCCCGGCTTGGTGATTCACTTGCACCGGTAATAACTTCGACCTGATCTGCCGTTTTCAGGGTGCTGTTCAGCGGCGCAATCCGACCGTTGATTTTGGCGCCTCGACAACGGTGCCCAATATCAGTGTGAACCCGATAGGCAAAATCCAATGGTGTGGCACCTTGTGGCAAATCAACCACGTGTCCTTCCGGAGTAAAGACATAAATCCGATCAGGGGAATTATCACTGTTCAATAGTGCCTGAACATTCTGGTCCCCCTCCAGCTCTTCATGCCATTCAAGAACCTGTCTGAGCCAGGCGATTTTTTCTTCGTAGCTGTCCGCTGAAGATTTATCACTGCCTTTGTAGCGCCAGTGAGCACATACTCCAAGTTCCGCTTCCGCGTGCATATCCTGAGTTCGAATCTGCACTTCCAAAACTTTGTTGTTGGGGCCAATTACTGCTGTGTGCAGCGAGCGATAGCCATTTTCCTTTGGAGAGGCGATGTAGTCGTCAAATTCATTGGGAATATTGCGCCACAAACTATGAATAATACCGAGTGCGCCATAACAATCAGCGACAGTAGGTACAAGAATTCGCACTGCACGGATATCGTAAACCTGCGAGAAACCTATTCTTTTGCGCTGCATTTTGCGCCAGATACTGTAGATATGTTTCGCACGGCCATAAATTTCGGCTTTGATACCCGCATTGGCCATTTCTTCATTCAGGATAGCCAGTACTTCCTGGATGAACTCCTGCCGATCAAGACGCTTTTCATCCAGCAGCTTTGCGATGCGTTTGTATTCGATTGGCTCAAGATAACGAAATGCCAGGTCCTCCAGCTCCCACTTGAGGTGACCAATACCGAGGCGATGGGCCAAGGGGGCATAGACATCAAAAACTTCTCTTGCCACTCGAATACGTTTGCTTTCAGACGCATCCTTTACGGCGCGGATCGCACAGGTACGTTCAGCAATTTTAATGAGTGCAACTCGCACATCGTCAATTACCGAAACCAGCATTTCACGAACTTTACTGGCCTGCTGCCCGGCTCCATAGCCGAACACCCCCTGCTCCGAATCGTTTCGCAGAGTACTAATCACTGCCATTTGCTGAACGCTGTCAATCAGGGTCGCAATAGCCTTGCCAAAATATTTCTGTACCACTTGCAATGGCACTTTTCCTTCCCGCACGGCACGATAAAGCACTGCGGCTTCAAGCCCAGGTGCATCTACATGCAGGTCTGCAAGAATATCGGCCATTTCCAGGCCAGTTCTGAAGCTGCTAGTTCCCGGTGACCAGATATTGTCATCGGCAATAGCCTGCTGCTCAATTTGAAGGCTGAACTCGCAGGCGCGAAATAACTCCCGCGCCTCCTCTTCGTCCAGCTCTGCCCTGCTGGCAATTCGGTCTACCCACTCTTTAAGGTCAATTTCCCCGGAGTGTTCCAGCGGGTGGTGATCTCTGACTTTTACCATCTCTCTATCGGCCCCACGCGTCTGTGCGCGTTTGTTATTTCAGTGCGCGAAGTATACATGCTGGTTTGAGACCTGCTGTAAGCAGGAATTATCCCTCCAGCACCACAAAAGCAGTGACATAATCTCGTTCATCACTCATTGTCAGCCAAACTCGTTGCCCACCAAGTTCAGCAAGGCGAACAGCGGCCTCTCCTGACAGATGTAACTCTGGCGCACCTGCACTGTTATTGCGCACCTCAAAATCCTGCCAGGATACTTTACCGATCCCTGTACCAAGAGCCTTACTCGCGGCCTCTTTGGCAGCAAAGCGCTTGGCCAGATACGCTGCCTGGTTGCTTTTTGACGCACAAACCTCTCGTTCATGGGGTGTTAATACCCGCTCAATAAAACGTTGCGACTGTCGATCCAGAACACGGCGTATGCGGTCTATCTGCACCAGATCAGTGCCTACTCCAATAATCACGTATGCTCCTTACGCTGCGCATGAATAAATAGCTCCCTGCTGCGCAACGGTTTCCCTCCCAAATGGGGTGAAAATGCCAATCTAGACAATCGCTTGGCACTGCTTCGTATTTCCGGATTTGAAAAATTGCCTCTGCCAATTTCTACCAGGTGCGCCCCTTCAAACAGTGCGCGGTGGTCTACTGTGCGGGAATCAAAGTGTTTACTGAGCCCATTTTCCGGCTGAAACAGGTAATTATTTCCTGCCCCAACTGGCTCACCATCCTCGGCATCGAAGTCAAAGCTCAATCCGTAGCCAAGCTCTTCCAGCAACCTGAATTCAAATTGCCTCAACAGTGGCTCGAGGTCATCAGTGCATGACAGCTGCTCGAGCAAGATGCGGTAATACTGAAAGATCCCGCGCTGAAGATCCGCCTCCGGAAGTACTCGAATCAATAATTCATTGAGGTAGAGACCGGTGTAAAGCTGCCTTCCCTGTAGAAATGTTGGTGGACCATCGGCCTCCACGGAGTAGAGAGTTTTCAGGTCTGAACGTCCGCCCCAGCTAACTACCAGAGGGGTGAACAGATTCAATCGCTGCCCGCTTTTGCGACTTCGCGTTCCGCGGGCAATTACCTTAATGCGTCCATGGTTGTGACTGAACAGGTCTACTAACTGGCTGCTCTCCCGAAAGGGCCGGGAATGCAATACGAAAGCCGACTCGGCGTCGACTCTCATCGTTATTCCCGATAACCCAGACTGTGTAAGGCGCGCTCGTCATCGGACCAACCGCTGCGAACTTTCACCCAGAGATTAAGCATCACTTTCTGATCAAACAGTTTTTCCATATCCATGCGTGACTGCTGACCAATTTTCTTGATGCGGTCGCCTTTGTCGCCAATGATGATTTTCTTCTGGCCTTCACGCTCAACCAGAATCAACGCGCTGATGTGCAGAACTTTTCCGTCACGCTTGAATTCTTCAATTTCCACCGCTACTTGATAGGGTAACTCGGCACCCAGTTGACGGGTGATTTTTTCCCGAACTGCTTCTGCGGCAAGGAATCTCTCGGTTCTGTCTGTTATCTGGTCTTCCGGGAAATAATGAAACCCTTCAGGAATATATTTACTGATTTCCTTCTGAAGACCATCAAGATTTTGATCGTGCAGGGCTGCCACAGGAACAATCGCAGTAGGATTCAAACGCTCTTCAAGAGACTGCAGATAAGGCAGCATTGTGCTTTTATCTTCCACCCGGTCCATTTTATTTACGGCAACAATCAGCGGCGCACGAACATTTCTCAGCTCTTCGGCAACTGCCTCATCCGCTTCCGTCCAGGTTGTACGATCCAGTACCAGCACCACTACATCTACATCTCGCACTGCACTGGATGCCGCACGATTCATGTAACGGTTAATGGCCTTATCCTGGTTTGTGTGCATTCCAGGTGTATCGACAAAAATCAGCTGGGTGTCACCTTCGGTTTTAATGCCCAGCAAGTTATGACGAGTGGTTTGGGGCTTGCGTGAGGTGATACTGAGTTTCTGCCCCATCAAGTGATTTAACAGGGTGGACTTGCCCACATTGGGACGACCCACGATCGCCACATAGCCACAGTACTGCTTTTCAGATTCGGTATATTCGCTCATAAAATTGCTACTTGGTTAAACGCTCCAGAGCTTCCGCTGCTGCGGCTTGCTCTGCGGCTCGACGGCTGCTGCCCTTTGCGGATACGGGCAGCTTCAATAACTCTACTTCACAGGCTACTGTAAAAGTCTGGTCGTGGGCTTCGCCCTCAATAGTCTCAACCCGATAGACCGGCAGGGCCTTGCCCCGCCCCTGCAAAAACTCCTGAAGCTGGGTCTTTGCATCTTTATCTGTCGCCTCCAGCGTCAAATTTGAAAGACGTTTGGCAAGCCAACGCTCGATACTTTGACGTGCAGCTTCAAAACCGGCATCCAGGTAAATAGCACCGATCAGTGCCTCTACGGCATCAGCCAGAATGGAATCACGTCGATGGCCGCCGCTTTTACGCTCACCGCCACCCAGGTTAAGCTGTTCACCCAACTCCAGTTCCCGCGACACCCTGGCAAGAGAGGTGCCTTTTACCAACAGCGACCTGAGCCGACTGAGATCCCCCTCTTTGGCATCCGGGAAACGTCGGAACAGGTGCTCGGCTATTACAACGCCCAGAACCGCATCACCGAGAAACTCGAGTCTTTCGTTGTTGTTTGCACCACAACTGCGGTGAGTTAATGCAAGATCCAGAAGTGTCGGATCAGAGAAATTATGCCCCAGACGGTTAATCAGTCGTTTTTTCGATATATCCACAAATAGCCAATATCTAATTTACTTTTGATCGGAATCGATCAAATGATTGAATCGTAGAACCACATCCGCATTACCGAGAAACTGAAAGCGTTTTTCGTACTCCAGGGTAAGCGTAACGCGGTCTTTTTCACGCTCGATCCTGATATCCCGAATATCAATATCGCGGATGCCATCAATAGTGAAGTGTTTGGTAATTTTCTCGCGAATCTGGTGGTTGGTCATTTTGACCATTCCTTCATCACGAACCTTTGCAAGAGATGCATCTACAAAGTAACTGTCCACATAATGTGGGCCGAGTTTAAACGCACACAACAGAAAGAAAGATGCTATGCACAAGATCATCAGCAATCCGATGCTTGAAATTCCAGACTGCTTGGTCTTTGAGCGAATACCTTCCATTGTGCACCTCCCTACAGGCTTATTATTCAATTAGTCTCGCTTCACCAAAGCTGGGCAAGCTGAAGAACTTGTCCCAGTGCATCCACACCGCAACGGCCTTGCCGACTATCATGCTTTCATGCACCTGTCCCCAGGCTCGGCTATCGTAACTGTCGTCACGGTTATCCCCAATCATAAGATAGTGTTCGGGCTTAACAACAGTCGAGTAGTTAACACTGTAGCGCCCCGGGTTCACTTGCCGACGAATGGCATGCTCGACACCATTAAGCTGTTCCATTTGGACAGTATAGCTGGGATCTGGGCTAGCCCAGAGCGGGTGAGGTGTCTGTTCCATCATTTCGTCGTTTACATAGAGTACACCGTCCCGAATATCTATCTTGTCACCCGGCACACCGATAACTCGCTTAATGTAGTACTGATCTTTGTGTGGCGGGATAAAAACCATTACATCACCACGCTGAGGCTCCCCAACCTCCACTACCTTGGTACCGAGAACAGGCAGTCTCAAACCATACGAATACTTATTTACAAGAATAAAATCGCCGACATTCAGTGTAGGGATCATTGAGCCGGACGGGATCTTGAACGGTTCAAACAGGAACGAACGCAGTACCAGCACCAGCAGCAGGACCGGAAAGAACGAGCCACCAAACTCAACGTACTTTCCCGTAGCCTTGCCAAATTTATGCATACCCCAGGCAACCCCAGTTACCAGAACGGCAATTACCAGTATCAGCGGAAAATCAATATCCATTTATGAGCTGCCTTTGTGTGCTATCAATTGTCAGTTTTCAATACAGCCAGGAATGCGTCCTGCGGAATTTCCACACTACCCACCTGCTTCATACGTTTCTTACCGGCTTTCTGCTTTTCAAGCAGCTTTTTCTTACGGGAGACGTCACCACCATAACATTTTGCCGTCACGTTTTTACGCAACGCCTTTACGGTGGTACGGGCGATGATATGGCCGCCCAGTGCCGCCTGAATCGCCACGTCGAACATCTGGCGGGGAATCAGCTCTTTCATCTTTTCAGTAAGCGAACGCCCCTTACCCTGTGCCAGATCGCGGTGAACAATCAGCGCCAGCGCATCCACTTTATCACCGTTGATCAGTACATCCATCTTCACAAGCGGGGCCGCCTGGAAATGGGAGAACGAGTAATCCAGTGAGGCGTAGCCGCGGCTGACAGACTTGAGACGGTCAAAGAAGTCCATCACCACTTCACTCATCGGCATGTCATAGCGTAGAGACACCTGGTTACCGACGAATTGCATATCTTTCTGCACCCCGCGCTTTTCAACACAGAGAGAGATGACGTTGCCCACGTAATCTTTCGGCACCAGGATACTGGCTTCACAAATCGGCTCACGCATCTCGTCAATACGGCCCGGATCAGGCAGTGCTGATGGACTGGAGACCTGAACCACTTCACCATCGGATTTGAGTACTTCGTAAACTACCGTGGGCGCTGTGGTGATCAGGTCCAGGTCGTATTCGCGTTCCAGGCGTTCCTGGATGATCTCCATGTGCAGCATACCCAGGAAACCACAGCGGAAACCAAAGCCCAGTGCGTCGGAGGATTCCGGCTCGTAGAATAGTGATGCATCATTCAGAGTCAGCTTGGACAGTGCATCGCGAAAATCTTCAAAGTCATCTGAGCTGACCGGGAACATACCGGCATAGACCTGAGGTTTGACCTTCTGGAACCCTGGTACAGCAGCCACATCAGGAGTCTGCTGGTGGGTAATGGTATCGCCCACAGGCGCGCCGTGAATGTCTTTAATGCCAGCTACTACAAAGCCCACTTCACCCGCTTTCAGAATGCCAGTATCTTTGCGTTTGGGTGTGAATACACCAACGCTGTCCACTACATGGGCACGACCGAGACTCTTGGTGATAATGCGGTCTTTCTTTTTCAGCTGGCCCTGCTTCACTCGAACCAGAGACACGACGCCGAGGTAGTTATCGAACCAGGAGTCGATAATCAACGCCTGCAATGGCGCGTCGACATCACCTTCCGGTGGCGGCACTTTGGCTACCAGTTCTTCAAGTACGTCTTCGATACCGAGGCCGGATTTGGCACTACAGCGCACTGCATCGGTGGCATCAATACCGATAATCTCTTCAATTTCCTGGCTAACCCGCTCCGGCTCAGCCTGGGGCAAATCCATCTTATTGAGAACTGGAATCACTTCCAGACCTTCTGCAATGGCGGTGTAGCAGTTCGCTACCGACTGGGCCTCTACGCCCTGTGCGGCATCCACTACCAGGAGCGCGCCCTCACAGGCAGACAGCGAACGTGAAACTTCATAGCTGAAGTCCACGTGGCCCGGAGTATCAATAAAATTGAGCTGATAGGTTTTACCGTCATTGGCCTTGTAGTCCAGCGTTACGCTCTGGGCCTTAATGGTAATACCGCGCTCCCGCTCGATGTCCATGGAATCCAGAACCTGAGCGGCCATTTCACGCTCGGTCAGGCCGCCGCACAGCTGGATAAAGCGGTCGGCGATGGTGGATTTACCATGATCGATGTGGGCGATGATGGAGAAATTGCGGATATGGCTCAGGTCTGACACGTAACTTCGATTCCAAGAGGGCAAATGAGGTGCGGATTCTAGTGGAAATGGCCCTTTTTATCCACTGACACCGGCTCCACAGGGTGTAAATAGTACACATGGCTCAAACAGCAAAAAGCCCGGCGAGCCGGGCTTTTGACTATCACTCAATCACAAGGGTCATATAGAACGGGTTGCCATTGCGAAATACTCGAATCGCAACCGGCTGACCTTCAGGTATCCGCTGGATAAGCTCACGATAGGCTGTTTCGTCAGTAATTCGAACACGGCCGATTCGCTCCAGAATATCGCCCTCCTGCAGACCCGCAGCAGCCGCCGCTGAATCCGGTGCTACGGCGGTAATTTCCACTCCACCGCGAAGCCTCAGCATGGTACGTGTACGATTATCGATATTCTGAACTACAAGCCCCAAACGGTCACCACTGTCAATGGATCCGTTAGCGGCCAGTTTGCCGCGCTCACCAACGATCACCTGAAGCTTTTTCACTTCGCCGTCGCGAATCACCTCAACGTCAACCTTCTCACCCGGCAATGTTACACCGACAACGTGGGACACATCCGCATTGGTAATGATGGGTTTGCCAGAAATTTTCACAATGACATCGCCAGGCTCCAGGCCAGCTTTTTCAGCCGGACTGTTTTGCAACACATTACTCAACAGAGAACCTTGAGGCTTATCAAGGTTAAGAGCCGCAGCCATTTCAGCATCAATGGGTCGCGCCATTTCAACACCAAACCAGCCTCGGGCTACCGTACCATCCTCTTTCAGCTGCTTGATCACCGTTTGAGCTACTGCTGATGGAATAGAGAATGATATACCGTTGGAACCACCGGAACGGGTGTAGATTTGTGAATTAATTCCAATCACTTCACCATTCAGGTTAAACAGAGGGCCGCCAGAGTTACCAGGATTGATTGCTACATCCGTTTGAATGAAGGGCACAAAATCTCCCTGATCACTGTTTGGCAAACTGCGACCTAAAGCACTGACAATCCCGACACTTGCCGAGTAATCAAGGCCAAATGGCGAACCGATTGCAACCACCCATGAACCGACTTTCAACTTGTCGGAATTACCAAACTTCACAGTTGGCAAATCATCACCGTCAATTTTCAGCAGGGCCAAATCGGTACTGGGATCTGTTCCCACCACAGTGGCAGCAAATTCAGTGCGATCAGAGAATCGAACCGTAATTTTTTCACCGCCCTCTACAACATGATTATTGGTGAGTACATAGCCATCTTCTTCTACTACAAAACCAGACCCCATTGAGCGCATTTGTTGCTGGGGCTGTCGACGTAATTGATCTTCAAATAAACGACGAAAAATTTCGGGGACATCCTGAGGTACAGCAACTCGGCCACCACCGGCTTTGCCCTCGACTTCAATTTTCACCACTGCCGGTGAATTCTTCTCAATCAGGTCGGCAAAATCCGGGAGCTCTGCCGATTGCGCTGAGGCAGAACCCAATAGAAAAAGAGCAACAAACCAGCCAGTTAAGTATTTTGACATTGATCTACTCCATCTCATTAACTGTCAACAAACCAAATTCTTGGCATTAAAATAATGGCGTTATTGAGACAACCATTTTTGCCATGAGTTTTATATAAATAATGTCATTTAACAAAATTTAAAGGTTTGTTTTCACAGCCGGCCAATACAGGGTTTACGGAGTTATCATTACTGTATTTTCGAGAGTGCCATCGAACTACGAGAGCACCGAGAATAAATCCGGTCAGAGCGAAAAGTGCAGTGATACTATCAGGCCATTGCTGAAGGTAACTGAATCCTGAAGCTGAGATGAGTGCAACTAATGGCAACAGATAAACAAGTGTTGCCCCTTTAACCACCACACTCTCTTGAATTTCGATGACCACTTGATCGCCTACAGAAATTCGCTCCAGAGAAGTGTTGCCGGGCAAAACACGAATTTGCTGAACTCGCCCGGTCAATTTTGCTACCAGATGCTGCCCGCAACCCTGGCGAACAGCACAACTGCCACAAGTGGATTTCTGAATAACTTCCACCCAAAGACAATCTGACTCTACAGAGGTGACAGTGGCAGATTCCCGGATCATTGAAATGGAGATACAGTAATTATCGATTTGTATTCGCTTGCACTGAGCGAGCGATACGAGTGGCAACAGCCATAGGAATTTCACCAACTACACAGATGGCAAAATCTTTAGATTGGTACTTGGCTCTGGCCATGGCGGCCACAGTGGCTCCTCGCTTTGCCCTGAGCGAAGGCATTTTCAGGCCTTCTCCAGCATCTATGAAAATACTGAAAAAACTCAAACCATCGGTAAATACCAAAGTTTCAGCCCCATCCAGATCGCCTTCATGCACTGCCGTCAGCACAAAACCCTCCGGCAACCAACTTACACGCCATTTCTGGTAATCCTGAACTTCTTCATCACAAGGCACAGTACCGGGCTCTTCGGGGAGGTCGTTGCTTGAGAGCAGCTGATCTTCAGCCAGCTCGTCACCTATCTCAATCTGGACAAACTCGAAACGCTCCAGCACAACCTGCTTGGGACTGGTCGCGACCAGCATGGCACGCAACAGCAGCGAACTCTCCTTATCGACAGAGAGCACATATCCGTAACGCATTTGATCTTTAGGAATCACGTGGAGTTCTGTCACTGAACGACCCGCAACCCGGTCTGCTCCTTTGATTTGCAGCTGGTAGTGTTTCTCAAGGTTGCCGTAACCGATTCCACTTTCGACAATTGCGCCACGCAGTAAAAGGTCACCGGCACGCTCGCAGGCCAGAGGATTACCGCTTCGCACCACCTCAGCCTGTGGGCCGTTCATGTACTCAAGGCGCTCATACTCTTTTCCGCCACTTACATTGTGAGTAATACGGAATGACTTCATGGCACCACCATGCTCATAGGTAAAGGTGCCCTGATAGTTGAGATTGCGACCCGCCTCGGCCATACGCTTTAACAATTCCTGGGCCGGCATGGATTCAGGCATTGCCGAAGCGGTTGCAGATACCAATCCCATAGCGACCATACAGGCGATGAGGAACACGGCATTCAAGCCATTTGTGCGGAGTTTTGACATTGGGTCGCTATGCACCTGAAATTATTGGGTGTCTTCTGATTGTTGCGGTAGTCGGGCGTAAGGCAAAAGGCTCTGGTGGGTACCTAGGGCAGCACGCTCAACATGACGCCTCATCAGCTCATCAAAATAGGCCTGGATTTGCTGTTGAGTTACCTGATCCATAACAGGAGCACCTTCCAGAACCAAAGAACGTGGTTCTCTGGAATAATTTGAAGGATTGCTGGTACTCACCGCTCGAGTTTGAATAAGTGGCGAAACCAGAGGTGGCGCCACAACTTCCGGCTCGGCAGTTGCAAGTTGCGCTTCAATAGCCTGCTCTGGTGATTGTTGAAACTGCTGAACACCAAGCACCGCTGCAATTGTTACAGACGCAGCAATGGCAATACGACCCAGAGGCTTTAGCGCCCGTGATATGGCACTGCTATGGCTGGCTTCATTCCCAATAGCTTCAGAGATGGCACTGGACAAGTCCACCGTGACAGCTGGCAGTTCCCGTCGCATCGCCGAGCGGGCAATCTGGTATCGCCGCCAGGACTCGCGCAGCTGCGGATCTTCTGAGGCAGCACGAAGGGTTCTGTGCAGCTCCAGTTCATCCACAGAGTCATCCATCAGGGCCGACAGCGACTCTTTAAGGTGAGAATTGTCACTCATTATTTATTTCCTCTATCCAAGTCCACTCCAGTCGAGTGAATTTGAGTAACTAATAAAAACTGTAAATTCAATAATGCTATCAACGACTCTTCCCTGACCTCGCAGTGCAGCTGCCCATCCAGGCACATTCACAGACCCTTTGGTATTGATAGCTGATCAGACCGGGCTTAATCAAATTGGTTCCTCACTGAACCCTCTTCAATAAAGCAATTCCGTGTCGCAAGCTATTTCCCCTCCATCAATGCTCTTACCTGAAGGTCAATCGCCTCACGAGCACGAAATATTCTGGAGCGAACGGTACCTACAGGGCAGTCCATCACATTCGCAATATCTTCATAACTGAGACCTTCAAATTCACGCAATGTCACCGCAGTGCGAAGATCTTCGGGCAACTGTCGAATGGCCTCATCAACGACCACCTCCAACTCATCCCTTGATAACTGCTCCTCAGGCGAATCGATATCTTTCAATCCATCACTGCCATCGTAAAACTCGGCGTCGCCAACATCGACATCGGTTGCTGGCGGACGGCGGTTTCGAGCTACCAGATAGTTTTTGGCAGTATTGACCGCAATACGATACAACCAGGTATAAAACTGGCTGTCGCCACGAAAATTCTTCAATGCACGATAGGCCTTGATAAAAGCCTCCTGCACGACATCGTTCACTTCTTCAAAGTCATTGATGTATCGCGCGACAATGGCGTGCACCTTGTACTGATACTTTAATACCAGTAGATCGAAAGCTCGCTTATCACCTTTCTGAACGCGACTGACCAGCTGCTGATCAGATTGCTGCGCCGATTTGGCTCCCATTATCTACCTTTCTCCCGTCCAGAAAGTTACAAAGGCCTGACCAGACTATTTCAATCGGCCCCGGTCTTAAATGCAAAAAAACACGCCATATACTTTGATGAGTGTAAATAGTTCAAGTATGACAGCTACTTGCAAGTAGGCACACATCGCCCGCTATACTATCATGCTCGCCCTTTTTGTATAGAAAGTCGGGCATCGACAGCAACATAACGAAAGACATAGCCACTAAATGACTGAACAACACTATTTTGATGTACTGGTCGTGGGCAGCGGCGCTGCCGGCCTTACCGCAGCACTGCACCTGGCAGACAAATATCGAGTCGGCCTGATCAGTAAAGGCGAACTGAAAAGCGGCTCCACCCTGTATGCGCAAGGAGGCATCGCTGCGGTTTTCGACAGTGAAGACAGTGTTGAGTCACATGTCAAAGATACATTGGTTGCAGGTGCCGGGCTATGTCACTCCGACGCGGTGCAGTTTACCGTAGAGAACGGCACCGCAGCCGTTCAATGGCTCATTGATCAGGGCGTCGACTTCACCAAGGCCAATGGCAATTACCACCTCACCAAAGAAGGCGGACATAGTCACCGCCGCATCCTGCACAGTGCCGATGCTACGGGCTTGTCGATCTCAAATACACTGGTCGACAAAGCACTCAATCACGGCAACATTAGCCTGTTTGAACATCACGCAGTGATCGACCTGATTACCGAAGCAGACCCCAATTCCCGCAAGGTTCGATGCACCGGCGCTTATGTACTCGATGCTGATACCGACCACGCCAAATTGATACAGGCCAAAACCGTCATTCTGGCTACCGGCGGTGCCAGCAAGGCATACCTCTATACCAGTAATCCCGGTGGAGCCAGTGGCGACGGTATTGCAGTCGCCTGGCGCAAAGGTTGCCGGGTGGCCAATATGGAATTCAACCAGTTCCACCCGACCTGCCTCTATCACCCGAAAGCGGGTACTTTTCTGATTACCGAGGCGTTGCGCGGTGAAGGCGCCTATTTGAAACTGCCCAATGGCGATCGTTTTATGCATCGCTTTCACCCCGACGCTGAACTCGCTCCCCGCGACATCGTGGCTCGCGCTATCGACCACGAAATGAAGCGGCTGGGTTGCGATTGCCTGTATCTTGATATCACCCACAAGCCGGCTGAGTTCATTGAATCGCACTTCCCTACTGTTCATGCCAAGTGCCTTCAGTACGGAATTGATATCACCAAAGAACCGATCCCTGTGGTGCCCGCTGCTCACTACACCTGTGGCGGCGTGATAGTAGATCAGCATGGTCGCACTGACTTGCAGAACCTCTACGCCATTGGCGAAACCTCATTCACCGGCCTGCACGGCGCCAATCGCCTGGCCAGTAATTCACTGCTTGAATGCGTTGTATACGCGCGCAGTGCCGCACAACATATCGACACCATTTTTGACAAAATTGCCGATCTCGGTGAAGCCAGGGATTGGGACGAATCGCAGGTCACCTCCTCCGACGAGGACGTGGTGCTTTCCCACAATTGGGACGAACTGAGGCGGTTTATGTGGGACTATGTGGGAATTGTCCGCACCCGCAAGCGTCTGGAGCGCGCCCAGCACCGCATTAAAGTACTGCAAAGGGAAATCCACGAGTACTACACCAACTACAAGATCAGCAAAAACTTGCTGGAAGTACGCAACCTGACCATGGTGGCAGAACTGATTATCCGCTCAGCAATGCAACGTCGTGAAAGTCGCGGCCTGCATTACACACTGGACTACCCGGAAACCTCCAATGTCGCGAAGGACACCATTATGGTGCCAGACAATTTTGCCGGCCAGGATATTATCGTCAGCCAGAACCCAGCTGTGTAACTGGTATTCTAGGACTCTGTCTAACGGGTGAGATATTCACGCAAGCGGCAACGCAACCGCCGATAGTGATCAGACGTAACACTATTTGAGAATATCAGTTGGCGGTAGCTGCGCCTGTTGGGCAGTCGCCAGTTCAAAATCATTAAATAACGACTCACATAACAGGGCTGAAGCAATTCAGCCCTGACCTGCTCCCCTCTTGCGAGCAGCTGCCAGCCTTGATTGCTGACCTGAATGCCGTGGAATTCGTTTTTGCGGACTGAATACCAGTACCAGATGGCACTGGCTATCACCACTCCGGTTGCCAGCCATTGCAAAGCAACTTCTAAGGGCAGCATCCAGCAACACAGCAATACCAACAAATGGCTAATCAGCAGATAGCGCGACAGCCATCTGGATGACGATATTTCAAACCGCTCGACTGAATCAGTCACGAACCTGACTGCGAGTATCGCGAATGATGGTAACAATGCGCTGCAAATCCGCATCTTCCGGGTTCGAGCGATTCATAAACCACGCAAACAGGTCCTGATCCTGTTCTTCCAGTAGCTGGTGGTAGCGCTCTTTGTCGTCCTGCTCGAGAGTGGGGTAAATTTTCTCTACAAATGGCAGCAGGATCAGATCCAGTTCCAGCATTCCCCGGCGACTGCCCCAAAACAGACGGTTTTTATCCATAGCACTACAATCTCTTAATCGTAAAACGAAGAGAGGCATTATAGTGGAAGACTGGTAAGATAGCCCTCCTCTCTGCAACCAATTGATATTTGATCCCTATGAGTAACTGGCAACAATTTCTGGAATCCCGCAACGCACAATTCAAGGATGGCCTTGTTGTCAGTTTTGGTGAAAACGCTGCAGATTACTCTTCCCTACAGGAAAACAGTCTACTGTTTGCCCTTGAAGATCACGCCGTCATCACCTTGACCGGTGGTAATGGCAGTCAGTTGCTTCAGGGGCAGGTAACCTGCGACATAAAGACACTCAACGCAGAGAACAGTTTGTTTGGCGCCCACTGCACCCCAAAGGGAAGAGTAATCGCCCTGTTCCATATTGCCCAATGGACAGAAGACACCATTGCATTGATTACTCGCAAGGATCAGGTTGAGACACTACTGCAAAGCCTGGGTAAGTTTGCGCCGTTTTTCAAAACAGAAATCAGGGTTAATGAGGAAATCAAAATACTTGGCTTGTCGGGAGAAGTCGCGGGCCAGTTGCCAGAACTGTCTGCCCCATACAAAAATATTCCACTCCCTGATGGCCGCCAACTGCTGCTGATCGACAATGATGAAGCGCAAAGCTTCTGGGAAGAAATGGAAAACAAGGCAACTACTGCCGGACTCCCCCTCTGGGAGTTAATGGATATTCGCGCTGGATTGCCCAAAATCAGCACAGCAACCATCGACAGCTTTGTTCCGCAGATGATTAACCTGCAAGCACTGGACGCCATCAGCTTCAAAAAAGGCTGCTACAGCGGCCAGGAAGTGGTGGCAAGAATGAAGTATCTGGGCAAATTGAAAAAACGCATGTATCGCCTGTCCATAGCCGGAAACACAATCCCGACTATCGGCAATGCCATTTACCTGCCCAACCAAACCCAGTCAATAGGCACTGTAGTTAACGCCCAACAAGCCGATGAAAACCAAATCGAGCTGCTGGCAGTATTGACAGAAGCTGCCGCGCAAGCCGATGCTTTACACGTATTTGGTGAATCCGGCAGCAACTCCGGTCCATTGTCGACAGTGACCGTATTGTCACTGCCCTACCAGCTGGAGCAGTAATCGAGCAGCACATGATCGAAACCATCGAACAATGGTTCAACGCCCATCAGTCCATACTGACATGGCTGGGCGTTCTGTCGCTTTTCACCTTTATCATCAGCCTGATCACTTTGCCTTGGCTGGTATCGCGCATTCCTGAGGACTACTTCTTATATTCCAAACGCCACCCCTCACATTGGAGTAATCTGCATCCGGCAATACGCTCAATCCTGCTGGCAGGCAAAAACCTGCTGGGTGCCATTTTGCTGTGCGGCGGTTTTCTAATGCTTTTTCTGCCGGGCCAGGGTCTACTGACCCTGGCGATGGGCTTACTGATGATGGATTACCCTGGAAAATATCGACTGGAAAGAAAACTGGTCTCTTACCCCAAAGTACTTAAAAGCCTGAACTGGCTACGCGCCAAAGCCAAACACCCCCCACTGAAAGTAGATTGACCAGACCGCTTATGGCTGAGCCGGTAGGGACCAATCTATCGGCTGCTGCCCTTGGGACTGTAAATACTCATTCACCCTGGAAAAATGTCGACACCCAAAAAATCCACGATACGCTGAAAGTGGCGAAGGATGGGGCGCGGTCAACACAAAGTGCTTATTGCGATCAATCAGTGCGCCTTTGCGTTGCGCATAACTGCCCCACAACAAAAACACCAAGCCTTCACGCTGCTCGTTCAAAGCAGTAATCGCCTGATCGGTAAACTGCTCCCAGCCCTTACCCTGGTGCGCACCGGCATTGCCCTGCTCAACTGTCAAAGTTGCATTAAGCAGCAATACCCCCTGCTCCGCCCAATGAGTCAGGCAACCATGAGCTGGCGGCACTATACCCAGGTCCTGCTCGATCTCCTTGTAGATATTTACCAATGACGGTGGCACCTGAACACCAGGCAAGACCGAAAAACAGAGACCATGTGCCTGATTCGGACCGTGGTAAGGGTCCTGCCCCAGAATCACCACCTTAACTTTGTCAAAAGGGGTGGTATTGAATGCCGCAAACCACTGATCCCCGGCCGGGTAAATCACCTTGCCGGCCGATTTCTCCTGTTTCAGAAAAGATTTCAGCGACGTCATGTAAGGTTGTTCAAACTCAACGCCAAGCACATTGAGCCATGACTCATGCAGCTGAATGGTATTGGCCATGCCAAAATCCCCTTGTACCGATCAATAAAGCGCACATCCTAACGGAAAACCCAGGATTGCCAAACTATCCTGAAGTTGATTCACATCAACACCAAATAAGGCCATACTGGCTGTAATGGCTAGCAAGGAGAACAACATGAAGAAGATCACTCTAATCACCACCGTAAGCCTATTGATTGCAGCCCCAGCCATTCAGGCAGGAGACGCCAAAGCAGGTAAAACCAAAGCCGTCGTCTGTACTGCATGCCACGGCCCGGAAGGGAAAAGCAATAACACCATGTGGCCAAACCTGGCTGGCCAGCAAAAAGGCTACCTGATCAAAGCAATGAAAGATTTTCGCGACGGCAAACGCAATGACCCCTTAATGACACCAATGGCCAAGCCCTTGAGTGATGAGGATATTGAGAATCTGGCTGAGTATTTTTCCGGACTTGGTAAGTAAACCATCAATGTCATCCTGAGACACCATCTTCAGTGTCACTTGACATCCCCTCTTTGCAGATATTTAATCCCGCGATCATTTTCCCGACGGATGGGAAATGGTAGGAGTTATTCATAAAATGAAATGGACCTAAGGATTAAAATGAAAAAGATTTCCCTCACTCTTGCAATAGCTGCTGCACTTGCTTCTACTGGTTGCGCTAGCATCGTCAGCGACTCCTCATACCCTGTAGCAATCTCTAGCAATCCCTCTGGTGCACAATTTACCATTACCGATAAAAGTGGCCGAACTGTACACAGTGGTACCACTCCAAATACGGTAATACTGGAAAGTGGTGCTGGATTCTTCTCTGGAGAGGATTACACAATCACTTACAACAAAGAAGGGTACGGCAAACAAACTGCGCGACTAAAGGCTGGGATTGATGGCTGGTATTTCGGTAACTTACTGATTGGCGGTTTAATCGGCATGCTCATCGTAGACCCTGCTACCGGCGCAATGTACAAACTGCCAAATACGGTTACAACCACTTTGACCGATAATGCACAAGCTAATGGCGATGCCGTAAGCTTGAAAATTATCACCGTTGACCAACTTTCAACCGCTGATCGCGAACAGCTTCAAGCGATTAACTAAATCTGCGACTGTTGACCGGTCAATATGACTTAGTGCAGATTAAAAAGGCGCCGTTGGCGCCTTTTTTATTTTCCAATCAATCCTTCTGAAGGATTTCACTCCAGACAAACCACCAACGTCGCCGAGTAACTCTTCCACTGGAACGGAGTAACAATCGCCTTCTATTAGCCGGCTTCATTACCAATATAGGTTCAAAGATACTCCCACTTCTCTTACGATTCGATCTTCGTAGTAAGCTCGAATCGACCAGTCTCTGGAAATTCGATACTGAAGATGGGCTCCCATATCAAGTCTGCTTTCATGGTCACCATCTACATGATCAAGATATTCTGCAGTCAGCCGCACTCTGAAACTGTCAGCCAACTTCATATTCAGAAAGACAGAACTTTTGGCGTAAAGACTACCACTATTGCCCTGACTCTCCTGAATACCGCCACCCAGATACCCGCCAATAAGCACCTGATCAGATAACTGCAACGTATGACCAAGATCTCCCCAAAAGACTGTTGCCAAACAATGCTCACAATCCAGCGATTGCTGCCTAAGCCCTAACCCCAGCTTCCAGGAATTTCCTTCGTCACCTGGCAGTCCTGTCACCGCAGCATTGACACTTTCTACACTGAATATTTCCAACTGTCGCAACTGGACTTGTCCATCAAAAACAGCCAGCCTCATCTCGCCCATTGAGAGTGATGCATTGTTTACATGGCCAAAATCCGCATCCAAAGCATCGTAATAAACTGGTCTGATGTGTAAGCCTATCCCTGTTCCAAATACCTGATTATGGATAAATTCGACACCGGCCAAACTGGGGCTTCGACCTTTATGGGGCGAGTCATTTGAGTCCATATCCACGTCCACCTCACCGGGTGGCAACAGATATCGCTTTGCCAGAACACGTCGGTAGTAGGTATTTGAAACATCCTTTGCCAACAATTCGGCGTCGCGAATGAACTGAAAATAATCCAGCAAGGTATCCAAAACCCTCAACTTGGCCGTCAGATTCAATGAATCAAACCCCTCTCCTTCAAGCTCATCAATATTCCTAACAACAGACTCAACAATTGCTTTTTCAGTGCTAGAAAGGTTGCTGTATCGCTTATACAACCGTGTTTGGCGAGACGGATGGTATTGAACCGACTTAATCACGGGTTCGCCATTACGCTCAATACGGGAGACGCTTTGAATCAAAGCTTGTGGGACAAACCAGGGCATCAGCTCGTTTGGCCGAAGAATGATTCCATCTACGACCTCTAGTATTTCTGCCACCCTATAGGCGCAATTCTTTTTGGCAAAAAAGTACTGATACTTTTGAAAGAGAACTTCCCAGGCATGACCGAGCACCAAATCAAGCTCACTTGGCGTCAGGTTCAACTCATATTCCCACATATCCCGGAGTTCATTCTCTCCGTAATTATGATTGTGAAAATAATATTGAATATGGCTGAAGCCAGCGTCATAACCACCAAAAAGACCTTTAAAGATATATGGCAAAGGCCCTTCACCGGCCGGAACAATCGCACCATAATTGACCGTTACATCTTCCAGCTTGGTTGGCTTTCCGGATTGCGTAGAATTCAGTTTGAGGAGAACATGGCCATAGTAAGAGGCGGGATTGCCCAGATATCCAGTAGCAAACATCAGACTTACAGATTCTGTTTTCCCTTCTAAAGACCAAGATTCGTATCTTGGGCATTCAACCATTTCAATGCCTCGGCTCGATAAACCCAATTGCTGATCTAGCCAGACATAACGGCCTCTGAATTTACATTGAGCGTGAGAGTCAGGTTCGGAAATATTTTTTACAGACAATGCATTCAGAGTAGCCTGCAATTCTGCGAGAGGATTATGACGGCCATCCGCCGCCAAAAAGAAATCATCTGTGTGTATTGCGCTTTCAACTCCGTAATGAGATTGGGAGTTCGATTCATAGAGCATTAGCTTATGCCAAGTTGATGACCTGGATAGCTGTTCAAGTTTAGCTGAATCAATTTTTAAAGCGTTAAATTCTAAGGCACTGGAACTACTCGAAAATGAAAGTAACACCAGGAGCGCCAAAATGACCGAAGCGAGTTTGCGCAAAACAGGGCAACCAGAGAAAAGGATATAGAGAGAAGTGACTGCCAAAAGTTTTGGCAGTCACTTTCAGCCATTAGCTGTTTACTGCAGTCATCATCAATGCGTAGTAGCTTTTGGCCTTGTCCAGGCGATTCATATTGTCATAGTCTTCGCCAGAGACAGTTACCGCCATACCAGCACGAACCTGAGATACCAGTGCAGTACGTTTTTCGTCTTCAACTTCCATGATATTCATCAGGGAGACCAGATGCTCACCTTTACCACGTGCAGTCTCTTCAGCCAGAGTCTCATAAGTATCGAGAATAAAGGCTGCCGCCTTTACATTTTTCCCACTGCAGGTTTCAGGACTGGCGGTTGCCGAGATGATTGCTGTAGTACCAACATCCCAAGTAACGTTTGAGGTTACGGCTGCCCAATGGGTATTGGGGAACAGTGCAGCACCGATACCGCAATCGACATATGGATTAGGGCCTGAGCCTGCTGGACCGTTTGCAGCAACCGCACCAGTTGATACCGCAGCTGCCAATAGCGCCACAGCAAAAGTTATTGTTGTTTTCATAAACGATCCTCTGGTTTTATTGGAGTCGAGCGTCCAATACTAGGCAGACTTCCCATACCATGCAAGCATTATTGAATTGGCGAAATAGCGCACTGATAAGAGCACATTTTCAACCCAGAAGGGGTCAAAAGTTTCCCTATCAGGGATCGGATACCAAATCACTCCAGACAAACCACCAAAGTCGCCGAGTAACTCTGCCACTGGAACGGAATCACAAATGCCTTCAGCTGCTTGGGCAGTTGCAGATTTTCTGGTCTTCCTTGCACCACTACCGGCACCGAGATCATAAAGTCACTGCCATACACTGCGCGGGCGTTGCCACTGATAGTATTGGCCACTTCACCCACCAGATCCCGCATCAGCTCACTGTTTACGATTGGTTCGCCAAGCCCCAGCAGCAGGTGCTGCAACATGGCTCTGGGTGCGGTGAAATACACGCAACCTTTGCGACCACCGGAAACCCCGATAATGCCCGTGAAGTCTTCGGCGGGAGCTTCGGTGGAGTTAACCAGATATGGGGTAGAAACCTGAGCAGCCAGACTGACCGAATTTTCAAAGTATCGCTTAACACCATCAATAAAGACCTGAATATCAGCTTCAGTCACTCTCAGTTCCCCGCCAGTAATTTTTGTAATGCGCCATTAAGCGCGTCTTCTGAAAAAGGTTTGCACAGGAACCCCCTGGCCCCATTCTTGATCGCCTGAATGGCGGTGTGCTTGTCTGCCAAAGCGGAGATCACCAACACACGAATATCCGGTTTAATCTCTACCAGACGTTTGACGCACTCAACCCCATCCATATGTGGCATGGTAAGGTCCATCGTTACCACATCCGGCAATTCCCGGCGACAGACTGCAACCGCCTCGTGACCATTTTCTGCCTGCACCACTTTCTCTACCGGCAGCTGATGAACCCGTTCGATTTTTCGACGGATCACCATGGAGTCATCCACAATCATTAACTTCATCGACTATTCCTTGCTTCAGGAAACAGCAACGGTCTGATTGACCGGCACTGTCATACAAAACTCGGTAAATTGGCCGCGCTTGGCCTTCAGGGTCAGACGACCGCCACGACTTTCCACTTGCTGTTTCACATAGTCGAGACCAACACCTCGCCCGGCTAAATTGTTTTCCTCATCTACGGTGGAAAAACCGGGCGAAAACAGGAAGCGGATTAACTCGGCTGGCGTAAACTGATTTACCTGCTCATGACTCCATTTACCGCTGGCAGCCAGTCTTTTTCGAATAGTGCCTAAATCAATACCGCGACCATCGTCACGAACAATTATTCGTGTCGTACCACCCTGCTTTTCAGTCAGCAATTGCACTACTCCGGCAACTGGCTTGCCCTGAAGCTGCCTTGAGCCACGGGTTTCAATACCATGAACCACCGCATTGCGAACTAGTTGAATCAGTTCAGCGCGAATATCTTCACTGAAATTGTTCGGTAACAACTCGACATCAAACAGGTCCATATCGAGCTCCACATCCTTACCGCCCTGCTGCGCTGCCTGCTGGGCAACTGTGACCAGCTCTTCTTCCAGCAGGCGCTTTTTATCAGGGTTTTGAGACGACTCCCTTGTGCTAACTCCACCCAGTCGCTCGGCCAGGGTTTGCAGCGCAATCAAATCGCGAGAAAGATGGTTAAGTGCCACTGTCACCGGCAGAAAGTCATTTCCGGAGAGGCTTTCGCTGTTTCTGAGCCTTACCAGCAAATCTTCAAACTGGTGGGCACGAGTCTCCAGAATGGAAAGCTCAATTGCTGCCGCTTCTCCTTTAAGGCGGTGAACGATCCGGAAAATAGAATCCACCTTGCCGCGCAGCTGCTCGTCCCTTACACCCTGGATTTGCAAAATGCGGTTGATATCTCGCACTGAGCGATTGGCACTACCTAGCAATTGATCCAGACGCTCGGCCTGAACGTGTACCGCACTTAAAAGCAGATCTGCTTCACGAGCATTTTCCTGCCTCAACTGATCCAGTTCACGGGCCAGCTCAACCTGCTCGGTAATATCGTCGACCGTCACCAACAGATGCAGCAATTCACCGTTTTCTCGAACCGGGGTAAAACGGAACGACACAATACGCGTAGCTACACGGCCATCGTTTTGCATCAGGGTCAGCTCCACCTGCTCCAGCGGGTTGAGATCCCCCATCAGCTCGGCGTTTACGTGCTCGGCAAACAGAACCTCAACAAATTCCCGGGCAGTATCCAGCACTTTTCCGGACACCATCGAGGAGAGCAAATCAAAGAAGGGTCTTCCAGCGAGATTCTTTTGCTGAAAAAGACGAGTCAGACTGGCCGAGTATTGCGATCCTATTTTGCTTTTGCGATCGAGAAGAAACAGACCGTCGTTTACGGTACCGAGAATTTCTTCGGTTTCTCGACGCGCCGTTTCAGCTGCGCGGTCACTGCGGCTGAGTTTGCGTATAAAGTGAAACAGGATGATAAAGAAGTTAATAACGGCAAGAGAAATACCCACCATCTGGAACATTCTCAAGCGCGAAGCTTTTTGCTGGGCGCGATCCTCTACGCTTCCAGCAAAGTTTTGTACCGCATCCACCAGTTCAGCGCCATGTTCACGACCATAGGCAATCGCTTTTTTTGTGGAGTCCAACAGATCCTTGGCGGTCATGTCATCATCAAACCCGGAGTACACCACGTTACTCACCAGGCCACGATATTCCTGCCAGATTTTTTGGGCATTACTTAAAGATTCACCACCCACCCCGGAGTAGTCAGCTTCAGTTAACAGGGCATCCTGATCAAGGCCGCGACCAATCAGTGCTACACCGTGAATAAAGCCATCGAGTACTTCGTCAAACTGCTTGAACGGCTTACCCAGCTGATCCACAGATGAAGGCATTGCATCACCGGCTTGCGCGTCATCGCGAACCTGATAAAGCCGATGCAGCATCTCTTCGGCCAGCGTGGATTGACGGCTGGCCAGCTCAATAGCGTGGGCATCGTTAGCGATTTGGAAAGAGGTGTAGTAGTTAAGAATCAAAACCCCGGCGTCCAGCACAATAAACAGTGCTACCGAAAAGATAATTTCCTTATATTTTACCCATGACCACTTTGGCATTTTTCTTCTCCGTCAGGCGAACGGGGCATCCTAATAACAAAGCATGACTCTTATATGACAATTTCAGTGGTTTTGGTCACTGGATTCGCTACTTGCATCTCATACTGATAAGAAAGTTTTTCTTGACAGAAATTTCGATAATGCTATTTTTGTAGCATGATGCTAAAAAAATAGCACCCAGGGAATCAAAATGGCCAAAGACCTAAACAACAGCCTTACACGACGGGAGCGCCAGATTATGGATGCGCTCTTTCAACGCGGGGAGTCCTCCGCCCAGGACGTCCTGGAATCGCTGCCCAACCCTCCTGGCTACTCAGCAGTAAGGGCTATGCTCAGCAAACTGGAGCAAAAAGGGCTAATTGAGCACCGCGAAGAAGGCGCCAAATACATCTATCGCCCGGCGGTTGAACACAGTACGGCGTCCGAATCAGCTATCAAGCGGCTGCTGCGAACTTTCTTTGGCGGCTCCGCTGCAGCGGCGGTAAACACCTTGCTGGATCTGGAGAACGACACCTTATCGGACAAGGAACTGGCAGATCTGGAAGAGCGGATTGCCAGGGCGAGACAGAAAAACAAGGAAGCTCGTTAAGAGGACCTGACTATGAACGCAGTATCAGTATTTCACTGGATAGACCTATTAATACTGAGACCAACACTGATAGTTGTTCTAATCGGTACTGTCGTTCATTTATGCCGCAGCCAATCGGCAAGCACTCGCCACTGGTTAATGCTCTGTGCATTTGTCTGCTTGCCTTTGATCCCTCTGCTTAACAATCTGGTTCCCGCAACTCCTTTGCAATTATTACCCGCCTCTTGGGGCACTCAAACAGACAGCGGCAGTACAGTAAGCCTGTCTCCTCTGCTGTCCTGGATTGTTTCTATTTACGCAGCAGGTGTTGTATTAATCCTGATTAAATTGGCGGCAGATTTAACCAGTGTGATTCGCCTGCGAAATAACCTGAGCGATGTGGAAGACCCAAGCGCGCTGGAAATTCTCTCTGACCTACGCGGCAAGCTGGTAATTTCCCGGCATATTCAATTAAAAACCACTGAACAAGTGATGCCACCATTTGCCTTTGGGCTGAGACGCCCTACGGTTGTTCTGCCTGTCGATATTCTGCAGCGCCCTACTGCATGCATCACCGCTGTGATGGCCCATGAGCTGGCTCATGTAAAACGCTTTGACTGGCCAACTGCGGTTGTTGGCCGCATCATCTGTTCACTGTTCTGGTTTTTGCCATGGGTATGGTGGCTGTGGAGTTGGCTGGAGTATCTGGCAGAAAATGCCTGCGACGACCAGGTTTTGGAGTTGAATATTCCCGGCTATGAATATGCCGAACAACTGATGGCTATCACCCAGGATAGGCACTGTGGCTTTGCTGTCGCGGCCTTCAAGCAACGTGCCGGACTCTATCACCGTATCCGCAGCTTGCTGGACGAACAAATCTCACACCAGCCAATTAATGGAAAGGTAAGAACTGCAATCACTTTGATCTTTACCGCTATGTTGGTGCCGCTGGCTGCACTCAAGGCTACCGCTATTGAAGAGCAGGCGAAAAAATGGCTTGAAAACATTTCCGACTATGAGTGGATTATTCTGTCAAAAGCCGCAGAACCAACCCCGGTGCCTGAAGTGAAGAGCGAGCCAGGTTCAACTACTGTCGAAATAAAGCCCATCACATACATTGCTCCTTCAGAATTAGAACCAACGATTAAGGTGGCAGCATCGTACAGCTACAACATAGAGCCTTCGGTAACAAACCCCGGCCTGAGTAAGCCATCCATTGCGTTACCAACTCCAGAAATCAACCAATTTCCCACTCAGCCTCAATTACCAGAACCTACCCACATGGTATTGCCAAAATATCCTTATCGAGCCGAGTCACTTGGTATAGAAGGCAAAGTTACAGTCCGCTATGACGTGGAGGCTGATGGCTCGGTATCCAATGTAAATATCATTAACGCAACTCCCGCGAATATTTTTGATAAAGCTGCCCTTCACGCTGTTCGACAAATGAAATACCCACCACAAAATGACCATGGAACACCCGTTGTTTTCGAGGGTATTACCAATCAGATCATCTTTCGAATGGAAGAAAAGAATCATCGACGACGATGAAATCCGGCTCTGACCAGAGCCCTTCACAAAACCCTGATTAGTAAAAAAGATATGTGGCAACACCACTGATGGGTCACTGCACCCTGAAAATACTAAAAGGAGTATTTAGATGAGCACTTTTTCGGAAAGATCCAATCGCTCTTTTGCCAGCATTGTGCCTGCAATCATGGTTACTGCCTGCCTGTTGATTCTTATGACTCAACTTATCAGAACCCAGGATGGCTTTATTCTGGAGGATACTCCTACAATTGCGGACATCTATTTCGATATGAATTCTCTTGGCCCTCCTGAAGTCAAGAAAAATACAAAACCGGAAAAAGTAATTCTGCAACCTCCAACTGCCAGGGCCGAAAGTATTTTTGAACCAACAGCGATCTCTCTTACCCCTGTCACCCAAGAGATCTCCCCTTTTACTTCCGGAAAAAGCAGCTTCAGCCCCAGTGGATTTGGCCAGGGCATTGTTGGACCTTATGGTGCGGGTAATGGCGTAGTTGCCATTTCAAATGTCGCACCTCGCTATCCAGAGGTAGCTCTTCAAAGAAACCAGGAAGGCTATGTTGATGTTATTTTTGATATCACTCCTACCGGTACCACCACCAATATTCGAATCATCGAATCGAAACCAGCACGCATCTTTGATTCGGCTGCTATTCAAGCTGTTCGCAAATGGCGGTATCGCCCCGAAAAAGTGGAAGGAACCGCCATCGGCACACAGGACATCACTCAACGTATCACCTTTGAGCTGGAAAAGTAGGAGGTTGAGATGTGCATTCAAAAGCTTTTCTTTGCAGGACAACTACTTCTTGCAGCCCTCCTGCCTACAACGTTGCTGGCTAATCCTCTGAGCGACAAGGAACACCTGGTGGCAAACGGCTCAGGCTATGTAGAGGCAATGCCGGATTACATTCAGATGGAATTATCAATCACTCACACTGCTGCAACTGCTGCTGAAGCAAAGAAATGGGTTGACGAGCACACCAACAATGCCATCGATGCCGCACTCAATAATGGCGTGAAGAATGAGGACATGAGTGCTACACAACTAAGAATCCGGCCTGATTATGAATACAAGGATGGTGAGAGAATCTATCTTGGTGAGCGCGTTAGCCGTTCTGTCGAGCTGAAGTTACGAGTTCTTGATAAATATGGTGCCTTAATCCATGCCCTCGTTGAATCAGGGATCTCAACGTTTGATTCCACACTTCTGGACTTTGACAACAGAGACACACTACAACAGCAAGCCCAGCAAAAAGCGATTCTCAATGCTAGAGAGAACGCCCAGAGAATGGCGAAGGGGTTTGGGGTAAAACTTGGGAAAATTTATCAAATATCCGAGGAGAGATTTAGTACTCAGGGAAACTATTACCACCTCGCGGAAAGAAACTTGTTGATGGATGCTCCTATGAAGCCACATAACAGCTATTCACGACTAACGATTTCAAAACAGAAAGTATACGGATACATCAGCGCAGTGTTTTATTTGGAGCAATAGCTATTGCTCCACTCAGGCATCCATCCAAGCCTGTTCAGCCCCCGTTCGGGGGCTTTTTTTGCGTGTAAAAAACGTCTCCGTCATTCCCGCGCAGGCGGGAATCCAGGTTTGTCGGTCACTATTCGCAATGGATCCCCGCTTTCGCGGGGAAGACGAGGGGCAGTTTGCAATTGCGGCAGTTTTTACCTTTCTTTACGCATCCACCACCCTACTTAACATTGCCCGTCCCCATAATGGCACCCATCAACGTTACGGCGACAGCCACTTTGGAGAAACGACATGCTTATGATTGCTGCTTTTACTGTTACCGGTCTGCTGGTTTCCGCAATTGCTGCGGATGATCTGAAAGCGGCTCGTCTTTCCCGGTAACGTTTGCTCGACGATTTACCTACCCCCCTTGATGTGATTTTCACAACTCGTTGCCCCGCTGGTTTTCAGCGGGGCTTTTTTTTGCGTAAAAAAGCACATTGTCATCCTGGACGTAGCGAAGGTTCTCATCGCACAGACTGAGCCCATGCCTGACCGGAACAGATTTGCCCGATTTGTGGGTATATGAGGGCAGGCCTGTTCCGGTCAGGCATGGGCGGACTATGAGCACAAAATTAACTTACTGACGAGAGCAGCTAGCCTCTTCGCTGCGCGAAGGGTGACGACGATAAGGATGTAGGTGCACCACCGGCGGAAAGGTGCGCATAGCGCACCCTACGGCCAATGAGAAAAGTGCTATTCCGGACGCATGTGGGGGAACAGCAGCACATCGCGAATTGATGGTGAGTCAGTCAGCAGCATCACCAAGCGGTCGATACCTATACCTTCACCAGCTGTGGGGGGTAGGCCGTATTCCAACGCGCGAATGTAGTCAGCATCGTAATGCATGGCCTCATCATCACCAGCGTCTTTTTCAGCCACCTGCTCTTTAAAGCGAGCTGCCTGGTCTTCAGCGTCGTTAAGCTCCGAGAAGCCGTTAGCCAATTCGCGGCCACCAACAAAGAATTCAAAGCGGTCGGTAACAAACGGGTTTTTATCATTGCGGCGCGCCAGCGGAGAAACTTCCGTTGGGTACTCGGTGATAAAAGTCGGCTCGTCGAGACGATGCTCTACGGTTTTTTCGAAAATTTCGATCTGTACCTTACCCAGACCCCAGCTGTCTTTCAGCGGAATATCCAGATGTTCGGCAATCTGGCGAGCACCACTTTCATCAGCCAATGCATCAGCCGAGATGTCCGGATTAAAGTGCAGAATGGAATCGAACACGCTGATGCGACGGAACGGCTTGGCAAAGTCGTAGGTTTTTTCTGAAACCACTTCGCCCTCGGCATTTTTAACGGTGCTTCGCACGTCTGTATTACCCAGTACGGTTTCACACAGCTTGCGCAGCATGTCTTCGGTCAGGTCCATCAGATCATTGTAATCTGCGTACGCCTGGTAGAACTCCAGCATAGTGAATTCGGGATTGTGACGGGTGGACAAGCCCTCGTTGCGGAAATTACGGTTAATTTCGTATACACGCTCAAAGCCACCCACCACCAGGCGCTTGAGATACAGCTCTGGGGCAATACGCAGGTACATGTCGATATCCAGCGCATTATGATGAGTAACGAACGGACGTGCTGTGGCACCGCCGGGAATCACCTGCAGCATAGGTGTTTCCACTTCCATAAATTCGGCACCGTTCAGGTAGCTGCGAATAAAGTCGATCACTTTCGAACGCACACGGAAAATATCACGCACTTCCGGGTTTACGATCAGGTCTACATAACGTTGACGGTAGCGCAGCTCCTGGTCCGCCAGACCATGGTATTTATCCGGCAGCGGACGCAGGGACTTGGTGAGCAACTGGTATTCATCAAGCTGAATATAAAGATCACCTTTACCGGATTTGTGCAGCTCACCTTTCACGCCGATGATGTCACCCAGGTCTAGGCTTTTAGCAAACGGGCGCGCATCTTTGGTAACGTAAAGCTGAATGCGACCGCTCATGTCCTGGATTTCCATAAAGGCACCGCGGTTGCGGATCACACGGCCGGCAACGGCAAATACCAGTTTGGCTGACTCCAGCTCTTCCTTGGATTTTTCAGCGTATTTATTTTGCAGGTCGGCGGTGTAACTGTCGCGACGGAAGGTATTCGGGAATGCACTTCCGCCTTCGCTTGCGGCCTGGTCGCGCATCTCCTGCAATTTTCCACGGCGCTCGGCGATTAGCCTGTTTTCATCCTGAGTATTATCCAGGTTCACCTGGTTTTGATTGTCAGACATTTTTTCAACCTTTCTCGGGTCGGACGTCGGACGTCGGACGTCGGACGCAATCTCATTTAGTACTTCCCGGCGTCAGACGTCAAACGTCCGACGTCAGGCCTTATAAACCAGCCTTCAGGCTGGCCTCAATAAAGTTATCCAGCGCGCCATCCAGTACCGCGCCGGTATTGCGTGTTTCAACACCGGTACGCAGATCCTTGATGCGGGAGTCATCCAACACGTAGGAGCGAATCTGACTGCCCCAACCGATGTCGGATTTACTATCTTCCAGCGCCTGGGCGCTCTCGCTGCGTTTTAGCATCTCCATCTCATACAACTTGGCGCGCAGCATCTGCATCGCCTTGTCTTTGTTCTGGTGCTGGGAGCGCTGGTTCTGACACTGAACCACAATGCCGCTGGGGGCATGGGTAATACGCACCGCGGAGTCGGTGGTGTTAACGTGCTGACCACCGGCACCAGAGGAGCGGTAGGTATCGATACGCAGGTCAGCCGGATTGATGTCGATGTCGATATTGTCGTCAATTTCCGGGGACACAAATACGGCGGAAAAAGAGGTGTGACGACGGTTACCGGAATCAAACGGCGACTTACGAACCAGACGGTGTACACCGGTTTCGGTGCGCAACCAGCCAAACGCGTATTCACCCTGAATATGAACCGTGGCACTTTTCAGTCCTGCCACTTCACCGGCGGATGCCTCAACAATCTCGGCTTTAAAGCCCTTGGCTTCAGCCCAACGCAGATACATGCGCAGCAGCATTTCGGCCCAGTCCTGGGCTTCGGTGCCACCGGAGCCAGCCTGAATATCGAGGTAGGCGTTGTTGGGGTCCATTTCGCCAGAGAACATACGACGGAACTCCAGATCAGCGAGCTGCTCTTCCATCGATTCGATTTCGCCGCGAATATCTTCCACAGCAGCTTCATCATTCTCTTCCACGGCAAAGTCCAGCAGATCGCGTGTATCGCTGACACCGCAGGTAAGAGTATCAATGGTTTTTACTACGGCTTCGAGTGTGGAGCGCTCGCGACCCAGTTCCTGGGCCTTCTCCGGCTCGTTCCAAACGCCCGGTTCAGCCAACAGCAGTTCTACTTCCGCGAGACGTTCTTTCTTGTGATCATAGTCAAAGATACCCCCTAAGCACGTCAGTGCGCGCTTGCAGATCGTCGAGGGCAAGTTTGATTGGATTAATTTCCATTGCGGTATAAATTCCAGTCAAGTCGAAAGGCGGCGATTTTACCGGAAAGCACCGGCACTAACCACCGCCCACTGCATTCTGTCACCCCAGGCTATTGAGCATCCAGCCAATTGCTATCACTTGTGGCAGTGTTACCAGTGGCAAGAACAGGGCAATCTTCCATGAACGAGTCACATCTTTAAGCACCATGATTTCGGTGTAATCAGTGGCTACTCCTGCCATCAGGAAGGCGAAGCCATTGCCTGGCGCTGCCGCGCGATTGAGCAAATCTGCCGCAATTGGCGTCGAACCCTCGGAACACACTTCGATAATAGTCGCGCCCAGCAAAGTCAGCAGCAAGCCACCTATCGTCGGGCCGAACAATGTCTGGTAGGCGTCCATCGGCACAAAAGCGCGAATGGATACAGCGATCACAATACCGAATAGCAGCCAGCGAAATACCATTCTGGATTGACTGACTCCATCTTTAAGCAGCCTAAACAAAGCTGGCACTGACCAGTCTGCGTTCTTAAACAAGCCTTTAACACCGGGCCACACTGGTGTCATTTCTGTGACTTCCTGATGATGGGGATTAGCGGGCAAATGACCGCTTTTCACCAGGCGATCAAAAATCAGCCCCGTGACAATACCGATAAGCATGGACAGCAAAATAAACATCAATGTCCACTGCCAGCCGATCAGGGTAACCATAATGATAGTCAGTGACAGAGAGTTCCAGGGGCTGGCAATCAGAAAAGCCATCACCTGCCCCACACTTGCTCCTCGTTCATAGAGCTTGGCGCCAATCATCAAAATTCCGTGGCTACACAGATCCAGTAGCAGACCTGCCAGTGTCGCGCGACCAATACCTTTAACAGTACCGCCACGTCCCAACGCAGTCATCACCAGATCCCGGGGAATCCGATCCAGCAAGCCCACAAAAAGGACAGCGGCAATCAAACCCCACCACATTTTATTGACCAGCTCGTAGATGCCCTCAGTCATTACCACAAGCCATTGGGGCAATGCGGAGTGGCCGTCCAGCAGCCAATAGAGAACATAACCAAACAACACAACGATGCCCGAAATCCACAACAGGTAATCAGGTTTGGACTTGTTATTGTCCCCCACATTCGATGGGCAACAGGAGGTTTTTGTTTTCATTTCAGAATGGCAACTGTCACTCATGCTTTTTTGCCTGCTAAAGAATCGATAATTGCACATTTGGATGATTCGTTCGCTGAACAGCGGTTGAGCAAATCATTGAGTAAGGAACTCATCTCCTGCAGCTCTGCGATTTGCTGTTCAACCTGATGCTGACGCTCGGTAACCAGTTGATGAACTTCCGCACTGCGCCGCTTTGGGTTGTGCCAGAGCGTCATCAATTGCCGGCACTCATCCAGTGAAAATCCGAATTGTCGAGCCTGACGTAAAAAATTCAGCTCGGCCACGGCGGACTGTGGGTAATCGCGATAACCATTGGCCTGCCGTTGCGGCGACTCAATAATACCTTCCGATTCATAAAACCGAATCGCCTTGCTCGACAGGCCGGTGAGAGAGGCCAGTTTGCCGATATTCATCTTCTGCTCCAAGGGCTTTGAACTTATGAAGCACTATAGACCTTCCATCGGCTGGAAGGTCAAGTAAAAGGCTTTAATAGATGAATTGCCAGTTGAACATCAACAACTTACTAGCTGGTCCACAATTAATTGCACCGACCGATTACCGCGGAATTCATTGATATCCGGCTTGTATACGCAATGAACTTTAGCGGCATTTGGGTTGGGCCAACTATGCAAATCGACATTAAAGGCGATGGCATCTACAGCCAGCCCATCCTCTGTTGCCAGCACCAGCTTCAGGTGCTTTTCACCCACAATTCGCTGCTGGACGATGCGAAACTCACCATCAAATACTGGTTCGGGAAAATGTTGACCCCAAGGCCCCCCTTCTCGCAGCTGCTCAATGAGTTCTAACCGCAAGTCCTGTGAAGTCATTTCGCCATCGGAGAGCAGCTCAGCTTCCAGATCAGACTCGCTGAGTTGTCGACGAACCTCTTCATCAAAAGCACGCTGGAATTCTGTAAATTTATCCGCTGGCAGACTCATCCCCGCTGCCATGGCGTGACCGCCAAATTTGTTGAGCAACCCCGGGTAACGGGTAGCAATGGCATCCAATGCGTCGCGAATGTGTAGTCCGGGAATTGAGCGCGCCGACCCTTTGATCTCTTTACCTTCATCATCGGCGTTGGCAAATGCGATGGTCGGACGGTGAACCTTTTCCTTGATCCTCGATGCCAACAAACCCACCACTCCCTGGTGCCAGTTTTCATTGTAGAGACTCAATCCCCACGGCAACCCCTCGTCATCCAGATGCAGCTGATCGACAATCGCCAGCGCTTCGCGCTGCATTTCTGCTTCAATCAGCTTGCGATCACGATTCAGGCCATCCAGCTCCTGGGCGTATTCACGAGCCAACTCCAGGCTGTCAGTCAGCAGGCACTCAATACCGTGGCTCATATCATCCAGGCGCCCGGCGGCATTGAGGCGTGGGCCGACAAAAAAACCGAAGTCCATCGCTACAGCTCTACGGTAATCACGCCCGGCTGCCTGCATTAATGCCAGGATTCCTGGCCGACACTGCCCCGCCCGAATTCGCAATAATCCCTGATGAACAAGAATGCGATTGATTCGATCCAACGGCACCACATCGGCCACCGAACCCAGCGCAACCAGATCCAGCCATGTGGCCATATTGGGCTCGGCTATTCCACAGCTGGCAAACCAGTTTTGCTCACGGAGCTTGGCGCGCAACGCGCTGAGCAGGTAAAAAATCACCCCCACTCCAGCAAGATTCTTACTGGGAAAATCACAACCGGATTGATTCGGGTTTACGATCGCGTCCGCTTCAGGCAGTTGCTCTCCGGGCAAGTGGTGATCGGTAATCAGCACCTGCATACCCAATTGTTTAGCGGCCTTAACCCCAGCGATGCTGGAGATACCATTATCCACCGTGACAATTAAATCCGGCTGTTTCTGGCTCGCCAGCTCGACAATTTCCGGGGTTAGTCCATAGCCGTACTCAAACCGATTGGGAACGAGATAATCGAGCTTTTCGCAACCCATGGCTCTCAGCGCCAGAATTGCCAGCGCGGTACTGGTGGCACCATCACAGTCAAAATCACCAACAATTAAAATGGATTGTTGCTGCTGAACAGCCTGCCATAACAATTCGACAGCAGCTGCGATGCCTTTTAATTCGTCAGGCTTTGGCAGATATCCCAGCTGCTTTTGCAACTCTTCATCACTGTGTACACCGCGGGCGGCGTACACTCTTTGCAATAACGCTGGGACATTGTCAGAAAAAGAAACGCCGGAGAGGTCTACTGTCCGGCGTTTTACGGTTTTGATCATCAGGCACCTTCAAAGTGAGCCTTAATTAATTGTCATCCTGAGCTGCGCTCAGGATGACAAACATTTATATATTCTCCGCCACAAACCCATGAACTGCCTTCAGGTCATTGGGCAGTACATCGTAACGCTCTTCCCGCTCAAACAGGTCCGCCATATGGTGTGGCAACGCAGGATCCTCAGGGTAGCCCGCCTTACGTACCGCCTCCGGGAATTTAGCAGGGTGCGCAGTAGCCAGACAGATAACCGGCGTTTTGTTATCGCGACGAACCTGATGTGCTGCCTCAATACCAGTAGCCGTATGGGGATCGAGCAAGTAATCACTCTCATCAAACACTTTTGATATCACTTCCACCATGCGGTCATCATCGCAACGGAAACTGGAGAACAGCTCACGGGCTTTTGCCAACACTTCTTCATCCAGCGAAACGCCACCTTCGTTAAAAGCTTTCATTAACTGATCTATTGCTTCGCCGTCACGGTTATAAAGATCAAACAGCAATCGTTCAAAATTGCTGGAGATCATGATATCCATGCTGGGGGAGAGGCTATGAATCAGTGGCTGCTTGCTGAAATCATTGTTGCTTATGCAGCGGTGCAGCACATCATTGGCGTTGGTAGCAATAATCAACTGCTCAATGGGCAATCCCATTTTACGGGCAATGTAACCGGCAAAAATATCGCCAAAATTGCCTGTCGGCACACTGAACGATACTGGTCGTGCAGGACCTCCAACTGACAAGGCAGCATGGAAGTAGTACACCACCTGCGCCATGATACGTGCCCAGTTGATGGAATTCACCGCCGCCAATTTGCGTCCTTCTGGCAAAAATGACTGGTCAGCAAAACTCGCTTTCACCATGCTCTGGCAGTCATCAAAATTACCTTCCAGTGCTATGTTGTGAACATTGCTGTCCAGCACCGAGGTCATCTGGCGACGCTGCACATTCGAAACCCGGTTGTGTGGATGCAGAATAAAAATATCGATATTGTCGCAACCGCGGCAACCTTCAATGGCCGCCGAACCAGTGTCACCGGAAGTAGCCCCCATAATGACCACTTTCTGATTACGCTTTTCCAGCAGGTATTCAAACAAGTTGCCGAGAAATTGAAGGGCGAAATCCTTGAACGCCAGGGTCGGACCGTGAAACAGCTCCATTACCCACAGATTGTTTTCCAGTTGCACCAAAGGTGCGACAGCATTGTGGCGAAAGGTCGCGTAGGAACGGTCGATTATATCCTGCAATTTATCGTCAGGAATTTCACCATCAACAAACGGTTTGATGACATTAAAAGCTAACTGGTTGTATGGCAGGCCGGCCCAACTGGCAATTTCCTCTTGTGAAAATTGCGGGATCGATTCCGGCACATACAGGCCACCATCAGGAGCCAAACCGGCCAGAACGACGCCTTCAAAATTCTGCTCGGGCGCTTTGCCACGGGTACTGATGTACTTCATGACAGCGACTCCACTCGAATCCGAACCACTGGTCCTTCAACTTGCTCCAACGCCTCAATGCGAGAGATAGCTTCCAGCGTGTTTTTTTCTTTGGACTTGTCTGTCAGTAAAATTACCGGCACATGGAATTGACCGGGCTCCGGCTCTTTCTGAATAACCGCTTCAATATCCATGCCCTGCTGAGCCATGATGGTCATAATGCTGGCAAGACCACCGGGCTTGTCAGCCACCATCACGCGAAGATAGCTGGCACTTTCCGATTCGGAAATATCCAGCACCATCGGACAATTTGGCTTGACCGCATTAAATCCAAGGTGAGCAACACGGTATTCCGGCTCCATAAACAGGGTACGAGCCAGATCAACAATATCGGAGATGACTGCTGATGCAGTCGGCTCTGCGCCGGCACCTGCCCCGTAATACAACGTGGGGCCAACAGCATCGCCCTGCACCATAACGGCATTCATAACGCCATTTACATTGGCTAACAATTGACGGGATGACACCAACGCAGGGTGCACTCGCAGTTCAATTCCATCCGCACCCTTACGGGCGATACCCAGATGCTTGATTCGGTAGCCGAGTTCGCGAGCGTAATTAACATCCTGTAATTGGATGTTGGTAATACCTTCAGTAAATACCTTGTCAAATTGTAGCGGTATGCCAAATGCAAGTGCGGCGAGGATGGTCAGCTTGTGGGCAGCATCAATTCCTTCAACATCGAACGTCGGATCGGCTTCGGCATAGCCCAACTCCTGGGCCTGCTTCAACACCGATTCAAAATCGGCACCCTTATCGAACATCTCGCTGAGAATAAAGTTGCCGGTGCCGTTAATAATTCCAACCAGCCATTCGATCTGGTTAGCCACCAGACCTTCGCGCATGGTTTGAATAATAGGAATACCGCCAGCTACGGCCGCTTCATAATGTACAGCCACACCTTGCTGTTCAGCGGCCTCAAAAATCTCGTTACCGTGGAGAGCAATCAATGCCTTGTTAGCCGTTACAACGTGCTTACCGTTGGCAATCGCTTTCATCACCAAATCACGGGCTGTAGTGGTACCACCAATCAGCTCAACCAGCACATCCACATCGGGGTTTTCAGCCACTTCAAAAATATCGTTAGTGGTTGAAATACCGGTCAGGTCACAGGCCGGATTATCCCGGCGCATACCGACCTGGGTCACTTCGATAGAAGTGCCAGCGCGTGCATTGATGTCGTGAATATTACGGCGAAGAACATTGAAAGTACCTGCGCCCACCGTGCCCAGACCACAGATACCCAATTTTAGCGAGTTCAAGATGCCTCCAGTGGCGATTGACTAATGGTGAAATAACCAAAAAAATGGCCACAGAAGATACCGGTCGCGCCGCCTACTGTCAATCAAGACATGAGATTATTTGCCATCTAAAATGGCATAAAATGACAAGTTTTATTGAACTTCTTGCACGACCACTCATATCCCAAGTATTTGCTTCAATTGGCTGGCACGACGATAACCCGATACCAGCGTGCCATCACCAAGAATAATGGCCGGGGTCGCATTAATCCCCATCTCGCGAACCAGCTTCATATGCTCTTCGATAGCTTTCGTCTGGCAAGGCTTACGAGCGATTTCCTGTCGATTCATCATCCGGCCCATAGCCTCAACCGGATCATCAGCACACCATACTGCCGTCAGTTTTTTCTCCGATGCACTCCCCATTCCCGCCCTGGGGAAAGCCAGGTAACGCACTTCCACTCCCATATCATTGAGGGCCGGAATTTCTCGCTGTAATTTCACACAGTAGCCACAATCAAGATCGGTAAACACATAGATAACTGCCTTGGCCTCACCTTTTGGCTTGTAAGTAATCATATTGTCTGGATTGGCAGCCTGAATCAGTTCTCGGCGCAAAGGCGCGTATACCTTATCGCGCCAGTTTTCCGTGCGACCAAAACCCACTTCCTGCAAGTCACCACTGATAAAGTATTTACCATCTGCAGAAGTGTAAAGCGAGGGCCCCCCCACCACCTGCACGTGGTAAAGCCCATCAATCGGCGTTTCCATAATATTGGTGAAGCTCAGATCAGGGCGCCACTTTTTCAGGCCATGCACAATCTGTTCTTTGGTGCCCTTGTCGACATCAGCCATCAGTGGCAACGACACAAACATAAACGCCGCCAGCAGAAGACGAGTAATCCAATTAGTCATAACAATTCGTCCTGTAGTGAATCCTTTTATAAGTCTAGAAGCTATTCCATTGAAAGCGCAGCTCAACCCCGAGGGTGGTGCTGAGCGTGCAGGTCTTTCATACGTGAATTGGCAATATGGGTGTAAATCTGGGTGGTAGACAAATCACTGTGCCCCAGCAACAGCTGCACAACTCGCAGGTCAGCACCATGATTGAGCAAGTGGCTGGCAAAAGCGTGTCGGAGTGTGTGGGGAGACAATGGTTTGTTGATGCCAGCCACCTCGGCCCAATGCTTGATTCGATACCAGAAGGTTTGCCGAGTCATCTGCTGGCCGCGCAGGCTGGGAAACAATACATCGCTCTGCTGCCCTTTCAACAACTCACTGCGAGCCTCGCGCACAAAACGCTCCAGCCATTCTTGCGCCTCCTGCCCCACAGGTACCAAGCGCTCCTTACTGCCCTTACCAAACACCCGCACCACACCCTGACGCAAATTGACCTGATGAATAGTGAGCCCCACCAGCTCGGAAACCCGTAACCCCGATGCGTACAGCATCTCCAGCATGGCGCGATCACGAAACCCGACCGGGTCATCAATATCGGGAGCCGCCAACAGCTGCTCCACATCCTGCTCGGTCAAAGTTTTTGGGAGCGGTCGCCCCAATCGCGGGTTTTCGATAAGCGCACTCGGATCTTGCGACAACACCTTCTCCCGCACTTGATGGCGATAGAAGCCGCGCAAACAGGACAGTAATCTTGCGGTAGATCGCGCCGAAGAACCCTTCGCCTGGCGATGAGCAAGATACTCCTGCAAGTGAAACGAGGAGATGGCAAGCAAGCCAATCGACTGCGTGTCGAGCCAGCCCGAAAACTGTGACAAATCCCGGCGGTACGCCGCCAGGCTATTTTCGCTCAAACCGCGCTCCATCCAGATGGTATCCAGATAGCGCTCGATCACTTGTTGGTCATCTGCTGACATGGGTGTTACTTTACCGCTTCACAGGGAGCATTTGTAGAAATGAAACAAACGATCGTCACAGAACGACTTACCATAAGGCAGTTAACGGCAGAGGATTTTCCGGACTATCTGGAATATGAGCTGGATCCACAAGTAATGGCGCATATTCGAGAAGTTGGTACTAAGCAGGAAATTCAGGAGCATTACAACGGTTATCTGGCGGACTGGCTGGGTGAAGAGAATACCTGGATGGGTGCGGGCGTTATTCTTACCGAAACCGGAAAATTGATCGGCGACATCGGATTTCGCTATCGGGATAAACGCAGTGAAATTATCGAAATTGGCTACAAATTCAATAGCCACTATCACGGCAGCGGGTATGCCACTGAAGCCCTGGCAGCTTTTCTGAAAATGATTGAAACAGATTGGCCAGCGCACAAACTGGTAGCTTACGCCGACCCGGACAATACCCCCTCAGTTCGACTTATGGAAAAAATGGGTTTTGTGAAAGAGGGGCATTTTGCATCGCATTATAAAATTGGCGATCGATGGACGGATGAAGTGGCTTACGGGAAAGTGCTTTAGTGTCAACTGGCCCAAAGTCACTGGATTGCCGCGTCGCTTAGCCCCTCGCAATGACCAGAGCTGTACATGATGCACACTTTTAAGCCCTCAAAGTAGCTCTTGCTGTAGCCTGACAGGTCGCGACGATTTGTGGGTATTATGAGGAGTGGCCTGTCAGGCTACAGTAAGAGCGGACCCGCTGGCGACAAACCCAATAAAGACCAATAAACCTACACCAACCCCGGGACCCTTCGCTTCGCTCAGGATGACATTTCTCTTATCCCAAAAACAAAACAGGGCGACTTCTTTCGAAGCCGCCCTGTTTTTGAAACCGACAACAAACTTATTTGTTGTCCAGCTTCTCTTTGATGCGTGCCGCACGACCGGACAGTTCGCGCAGGTAGTACAGCTTGGCCTGACGAACGTCACCACGACGCTTAACAGTGATGCTATCTACCAGCGGGCTGTAAGTCTGGAAAGTACGCTCTACACCGATACCGCTGGAAATTTTACGAACGGTAAACGCAGAGTTCAGGCCGCGGTTGCGCTTACCCAGAACAACACCTTCAAACGCCTGCAGACGCTCGCGGTTACCTTCTTTTACTTTAACCTGCACAACAACGGTGTCACCTGGTGCAAAAGCAGGAATTTCTTTAGCCATTTGCTCTTTTTCGAGCTGGGCAATAATTGGGTTCTTACCACTCATGGTTCGCTCCTCAGTTTATCGATAATGTTAAGTTTTACTCTTTTTGAGTAGCGCTGCGCTAAAGAGGAAATTCCCGTCATGTCATTCCCGCCTTCGCGGGGATGACATGACGGGCGTTTCATTCGCCAGCATGGATCAGTCTTCGCTGTTTAATTCAGCGTTGATCTTCTCCAGTATCGCCTGCTGCTCATTGGTCAGCTGCAGGTCTTTCAGCAACTCCGGTCGCCGCATCAGCGTTCTTTCGAGCGACTGCTGCATGCGCCATAGTCGAATCTTTTCATGGTTTCCCGAGAGCAGTACCGCAGGCACCTCGGCTCCATCATAATCGTCGTACACCAGCGGGCGTGTGTAGTGCGGGCAATCCAGAAGCCCCTCGGCAAAAGAATCCTCAACCGCAGAGTCTTCGTGACCGAGTGCACCCGGCAGATGACGGATAACTGCATCCATCAACACCATGGCAGGCAACTCACCGCCACTGAGAACGTAGTCACCTATCGACCACTCCTCATCCACTTCTCGCTGGATCAGGCGTTCATCAACGCCTTCATAGCGGCCGGCAATCAGTATCAGGTTGGTCTCCTGCACCAGTGAGGTTACCCCCTTCTGGTTGAGTACCTGTCCCTGTGGTGACATGTAAATCACCTTACTTTTAACGCCGTCGCCATGTTGCCATTGCCGCGCTGCCTCAATGGCTTGCCGCAACGGCTCAATCAGCATCACCATACCGGGACCGCCGCCGTAAGGCCGGTCGTCCACCGTCTGGTGGCGGTCGCTGGTGTAGTCGCGGGGGTTGAAATAAGCAACCTCCAGCAATCCGTTTTTGACCGCCCTGCCAGTAACGCCATACTCGGTGATGGCAGCAAACATCTCGGGGAACAGCGTAACCAGTGCAATTTTCACGGTGTCGCCCCCGATCAGCCTTTGCGAATCAAAATTCTGGGTCCCAGTCGACCTCAATTTCACCGGCTTCCAGATCCACCTTAAGAACAAACTGATCCGTATAAGGAATCAGACGTTCTTTGCGATCCAGACTCTGGGCGTTGCCCTTAACCATGAGCACATCGTTGGCACCGGTTTCAAGCAGCTGCTTGACCACTCCCAACACCTTGCGCTCACCGTCAAATACAGTCACCGCAGTCAGCCCTTCGAGCTGATACCAGTAAAACTCTTCTCCCTCCAGCTCCGGAAATTGCCCCTTATCGATGGCGATATCCTGCTGGCAGTAGTTGCGCGCTTCATCACGATCGTCCAGGCCAACGATATGGGCAATAAGGCCTTTGCCCTGGCCCTTGAACTGATCGAATTTGATTTCGCGCCAGCCTCTCGGAGTTTTCAGCCACCAGGGACCATACTCGAAGAGGTTTTCACGGGGCTCGGTAAAGGACATCACCTTCACCCAGCCTTTCACCCCGTGGATAGAAACAATGCGACCAGCTACTACGCGATCAACTTCTTGAGAGGCTGCGCCAGCGGCCGGCTTGCTTGTCATCGTTTCCCTTACTTATATAAATAAGTCAGTTGCCAGCAGCTTACGCTTGCTTGGCAGCTTCTTTGATCAAAGCAGCAACGCGATCAGAAGGCTGTGCACCCTGGCCTACCCAGTGGTTAACACGCTCCATGTCAACGCGCAGGCGCTCTTCGTTACCGCGAGCACTCGGGTTGAAGAAGCCAATACGCTCAATGAAACGGCTGTTGCGAGCATTACGGCTGTCAGCAACAGTCAGGTGATAAAACGGACGCTTTTTAGAGCCACCACGGGCCAAACGAATAGTTACCATGTAACAAGTTTCCTATAACACGGGATAAGCAGTATCCCTTTTAAAATTAATAGGTTAGGTGCAAATTGAGCGGTTCTTTCCACAAAGAAAGACCGCTCAAAATGGGGTGCCTAACCTCGAAAGGCGCGATATTGTACGCCTTTGAGGGAAGAAATGAAAGAAATGTGTCTTGTTTTGGCTGGAGACGATGAGCATCATCTAGCTTCTAAAGCATTATGAGCAACCGCTCTGTTTACATGAAATACTCAGACTCAACCGTAAGTCGATCCAAGACAACTTTCAACTTAAAACGGTATACCCCATTTCTTGAAATATCCGTTATTCGTAACGCACAAAAAAGCCGCCGGATAAACCGGCGGCCTAAACAGGGAAAAATAACCCTTAACCCTTACAAAAGATACCCTAACTAATCAAAGTCAAACTGTTTTGACACACTCAAGTAGAGTGTACGGCCACCAGGGCTTACTACAGAGCTATCGAACCCTTGACCAGCGCGGTCATTGATAAATGGGAAGTCTGTATTAGTCAGATTTCTTGCACCTGCATAAACCGACCAACCACTATCTCTATCACTGTAAGAGGCAGTCAAGTCCACTGACCAATACTCTTCTACGTCGACATAGTTATCTATCAAACGCCAGGTTGACGTATCCAGAATCTGATCATTCCAGGCATAATCATCACTGTAGTGTCCCGTCAGATTCAGGTTCCAGAATCCATAGCTCCACCCAAACTCAAGGCTGCCTTTCATTTGTTTGGGACCACTTTTATCGTAGCGACCTACCATAGTTTGGAGTGGCGTGGCATCCGACAATTGATACTGGTGGGTGCCAACATAAGTACCCCTCAACCGTGAATTAAAGCTTCCCCAGTCTGTATCCCAGTAATACCCCAAGTTAAAGGTAAGTGACCGGCGTTCATTGATCGTCTGATTACTGGGCAGGAATCGAACAACCATCAACTGATCAGTTTCCGGGTGCTCCCAGTACAGATCGGGACGCGTATACAGATAATCCTGATGCCCCTCATCGTAATAATTGAACGTTTCGATTCGATCTGTGTAATCAACCTGACGATAATCCAGTCGCATTGACAACCCAGTGAGAAACTCGGGATTCCACTGTACCGAATAATTCCAATCTTCAGAGGTTTCCGGGCGCAGGCTATCCAGTACACCAAACGAAATTCTGGCTACATTTCCGTAAAACAATGGCTGCTCACCCTCCAGCCACTCCCCAGTTGCATCCCGGTACCCATCAAGATCAACCGCGAAAGGGAGCCATGTCGGGTAGATAGAGTCATCTGGCCTACTTTCCCACGGCAACGGTTTGAGCTCTCCTGCCGCCATATCCAGCCAACAGCTTTCATCCACTTTGGTTGGATCCATATCGGCAGCACCAAAACACTTACTAGGGTCTGCAAAATCAGATTCCGCATTGATTTGCTGGAAATTGGTTGGCGCTTTAAAGCTTTCCGTATAGCGAACTGACAGTGTCAAATCGTTGCGAGGCTTCCAGCTGAGACTGTATTGAGGCGTAGTCTTGTTATATTTTTGTTGGCCGCGTGACTCAGGTGTATCAAAGTCAGAGTAACGCCCCTGAATATTAAACGCCAAAGACTCAACACCGGGAACCGCGTTTGCCTCTCCAACAATGGGAACTCGAACCTCGTAATATACCGCGGCAGTATCCCGATTCACTTTACCGTTTTGAGTATCTGCAAAAAGACGACGAAAATCTGCCTTGCTGTAATCGGTCACATCACGGTTGAAGTCAAAACCAATATGTCCCCACACCTCACCACCGGGCAGCTCATACACTGGGCCAGTAAATTCGACACGGGTACGATAATTCAACCGAACAGGGTTTCCTTGGTAGCGCTCATACAACATTTCAGACAAGAAAGGCGATTGCACTGAGCCATTACCAAATAGGTTGATCGCTTCATCAGGATTGCTCGATGCGAGCATTTTGCTCCACAGACTTTCAGCACCCTCATAGCAACCGTACTTATAATCTACGCCATAAACTGCATCTGAAGGGATATCCTGAACATTTTCGTAGAACTCACCGGTTGCTGTATCGTAATAGCCTGCCAAGGCATTGCCGCGAGCATCATAACCACATTCACTGGTATCCAGTCGCGTTTGCCACGCCAGTGATTCTGAAGAGCTAACTCCACCATCAAAAGTAAACTCCCAATCATCCAGGAATGCCAGGGGCCCAGCGACACCAAAATTAAATCGCTTAGTAGTCGCAATGTTGTTAGCCGTCATTTGTGGAAGCTGACCGATCTTCATTTCATTGTGAAAGGTATAGATCGCGCGAACATCTTCACCAAAGGTGTTAAAGGCATTACTTTCTGGTACATAAACCGGGCTGGAAAAGGGACCAATTGCCAACGTGGTCTGCTGTGTCTGAGAGCTGTTTTCATTCCAGCTCAAGTCAGACCACAAACGATACTCTCCGAAGTCCTGCTCCACTCTCAATGACGCAGATTTCTGACGGGTATGCGGTGAGAGGAATTCACGAATTCCCTGTTCTGAAGGCTGCAAGTTTTCGGGGGACCAATCATCATCACTATAATCGGTACCATCATTTTCACTGGGCAGAGCATCCCAGCCAAACCCCGTGTAGGTGTAAACAGTGCCATCTGGCAGTGTATACAATGAACCATTCGGCATTCTAAATGTACGCCCAGGCCCCCAACGATAAACTGCCCCACCGGCATGTGGCTCACTCTGAAGTCTGCGGTCATAACCACCACGATCCGTCAGATCCATGGTCGTCCATCCCGCCTTTTCACTGGAAATGGGCTTACTTTCAGACTTATTCAGGGTTAGGCGAACAGAGCCATCCTGCCACCCATAATTAAGCACCTGACTCAGATTATAACGGTCGCCACCGTTACGACTATTATCAACCCGAAAGGTTGTTGCACTGGAGGTTCCCCGGCTACGGCGAGTTACAATGTTAACTACACCACCAACAGCATCACTGCCATAACGCGATGAAGCCCCCCCTTCCAGCACTTCAATTCGCTCAATTTCCTCAAAAGGAATGCTGTTTAAATCAACAAATCCATTATCCAGAACAGGTGATGCTGCCGTACGTCGATTATTGATTAGAACCAGTGTTGACCCAATACCAAAGCCGGCAATATTGGCAGCAGCCTGCCCTTGTATCCCATCAGACTTATCGTACATAGCGTCAAGCGTCAGCAAGTTAGGATTGATATCCACTTCTGCTGATGTGGCTGAATTAAGAACAGTTGTACTACCAGAGTAAGTGCGAAGAAACTCTTCGACAGAAAACACTCCCCTTGCCATCAAATCTTCACGCGTATAAATAGTAATCGGTGCTGAGGGGTCCCCCCCTTTCAAGGCCGATCCAACCACAACAATTTCTTCAACCTCTTCAATGGGATCCGCTCTATCTTTTTTTGCATCCACATCCTGGGTAATAACAACAACATTATCTTTGCTTACTTCGTATTTCAGGTCTGTACCATCCAGAATCCTGTTCAGTGCAGTTGCAACTGTCATTTTCCCACTGATTGCTTTGCTTACATGCCCCTCTACCAAATCATTCGAAAAGATAACTTTAACGCCACTCTCTTCACCCAACTTCAACAGCGCCTCATCCATAGATAGCATTGAGAAATTGATAATAACTACATCATCTTCAATAGAACTGGCAGACGCCACTCCCGACAGTATTGCGGATGCTATAAAAGTCGCTAAACGTTTTTTTGCTGTTGAAGACCCCAACTCCCAGCCAACAACATGACGACATCTTGACAGAATTTTACTCACCCCTATTACCTCTTTTCTTTTTCGTTAAATAAAAGACTTCGCCCTTATTAACGAAGCCTTTATCGCAATTCCATCAAAAAAGTTAAATTATTTTTTTAAAAGGGAAATTCTATCCGGATGCTCGACCACAGTAATACCGAACATTTTCTCAAGTGACTCAATAATCGAGTGAATATCATCAACAGGAAAGACTGCACTAATCCTTAGCGACATAATTCGACTATCCTCAATCAGTATTTTCTTGCGACTGTACCTGTTTAGCTCTCTTACCATTTCAGATAATTCTGTATTACGAAATTTCACCAACCCTTCTCGCCATAGTGGGTAGGTCCCACCCTCCCCCAGAGAAGTGGCTTGCATACCCCCACCATCATTTAGCTCAACCAGGAGTCCTGCTTTAATGCGCAGATTTTCTTCATTTAGAATTTCACCGGCCCTTGCCGTATGAAGCTCGCCATCTGAGAATGTCGCCACAGAGACTGAGTGCAATGCTATCTCGCCATCAACTACCCCCACCGTGACACTAAATGGCCGACGGTACACATCAAACTTCGTACCCAGAACAGTAATCCGTTTACTACCCAATCCGACCTGGAAAGGCGATGTTGCATCGGCCACGACATCGAAAAAAGCCTGCCCATAGAGAAGATCAACCCGTCTACGAGACGCATCAAAAGTGACACGTATACGACTGTTGGTATTCAATTGAACCTTACTGCCATCCGGCAGATCGTAAGTTGACCTCTCCCCCGTCAGGGTGGTGTATGTAACAGAAGAGGGCACATTAACTTTCTGTTCTGGCCAAAGCATTCCGCCAAAGACAATTACCATCAGTATCGCCGCTGCCCAACTCATCCCTCGCAACAAACCCTTCGAGCCAGGCTTAGTGGGTACACTAACACCTCGACTCACTGGCAATTCATCTTTTGGGGAACACTGCCCCACTAACTCCCATGTTTCCAATGCCAGCCGATACTCTTCAGGGTTTGAGCCTCCCTCAGCCAGCCAGCTATCCAAACGCTCCAGCTCAGTAACGGTAAGACCCTCTAAATAGAGCTTAGCCACAAAGTCAGCGGCGATCTCCCTTGATGTCCTTAAAGATGCGTCATTCATCATATGCCTCCATCTTTATACGCAGGATGGACAAAGCACTGGCCAGGTAACGCTCAATAGTGGGTCTGGAAAGGCCCATTTCTTCAGAAATTTGACGGCAACTTTTCATTTCTAAACGGTTTTTGAATAGGACTGTACTGTGTTCGGGCTTCAAGCTATCCACCCCCTTCTGAAGCCGCGAGATTTTCTGCCGATCAATAGCTATCTGCTCAGGCTCAGGTGTTTGCCCCGGCAATACATCGTCGATGTAGCTACAGTGATCATTCTGACGAAGTGAAGTCTGTCGACGCTTCATATCGACGATCAAGGAACTGGCCATCGCATAGAGGTAATTGAGTGTATTGCCAGATTGACTGGAGAGCTTTTCCTCCAGATTGTGTTGACGCATTAGCTTAAGGAAGACTTCCTGAATCAGGTCTTCCCTGTCCTCTTCCAAGGCAAGCCTGGCGTGTAAAAAGCGGCGCAATGCATCGCCGTGATCCAGGAATACCCGTTCCACAAGCTTGGACGGTGATCGCTCACGCCCCACCAAATAAAGTACGTTATCTTCGGTCATTGTTTTGAGTGTTATACCTTCTCCCTACTAATAACGTATGCGATGACACAATTCCATCACTATTGCAGACAATTCCCTAAATCCAAAGCACCCTCTAAATTAACTTCCATGAAGTTTTCCACTCCCTATCGCTACCTGGACTGAAGCCCCCCCCAAATCAACAACCTCTCTTTGATGATCAATGTCTTGAAGCCGGAACAACGATAAATTGATGACACGTTGAAGCCCGTACAACCTGCTCTCCCGATGACAGCAGTCAGTACCACTCGATTATTATTTATATCTGAGAGATCTGTTAGAGCATGCCGTGCTCACAGCGCACGAACCGGAAGACAATCATTGATGAGGGCACTCGACGCTGCCAGCATTATTAAGTTGTTACTGGTATGACTTACATCAAGATTAGGGATGACAAGAATTATTTGAAAGTGTGTGTACTGGGTGTATCCGCAGCAAAGATTAACTCCAAAACAGTGGAGAGGTGGCAGGGATACCTACCACCTCTCATCTCACTCACTTTTTCTTGAAGTTAGGCGGCAGACCTGGCAGCCCGTCCATTCCCGGCGGCAAGTCACCACCCATACCAGGTAGACCACCCGGAGGCATGCCACCCATTCCACCCATTGGCGGCATACCACCTTTCATACCTTTCATGCCCGGCAGGCCACCCATGCCGCGCATCATTTTCATCATGCCGCCACCTTTCATCTTCTTCATCATCTTGGCCATCTGTTTGTGCTGCTTGATCAGACGGTTGAGATCCTGAATGGTGGTACCGGAGCCGACGGTGATACGGCGCTTGCGTGAGCCGTTGAGGATATCCGGGTTGCGGCGTTCGGCCGGAGTCATGGAGTTGATCAGCGCCTCCATGGATTTGAACTGTTTACCGGCGTTGGCTTGTTCCATCATCTGGGAGACATTACCCATACCCGGCAACTTCTCCAACATACTGCCGAGGCCACCCATGTTTTGCATCTGTTGCAGCTGGTCGCGCAGATCTTCCAGATCGAACTTGTTGCCCTTCTGGACTTTCTTAACCAGCTTCTCCGCTTTCTTGCGGTCGACTTTCTGCTCAACCTCTTCAATCAGGCTGAGAATATCGCCCATACCCAGAATGCGGGAGGCGATACGATCCGGGTGGAATGGCTCCAGCGCATCAGTCTTCTCGCCAACACCGAGGAACTTGATCGGTTTGCCGGTAACCTGACGAACCGACAGCGCCGCACCGCCGCGGGCGTCGCCGTCCACCTTGGTGAGGATCACACCGGTCAGGGCCAGGGCTTCATTAAAGGCTTTGGCGGTGTTGACCGCGTCCTGACCAATCATGGCGTCGATCACAAACAGGGTCTCTACCGGGTTCAACACCCCGTGCAGATCCTGAATCTCCGCCATAAGAGCATCATCAATGTGCAAACGGCCAGCAGTATCGACGATCAGCACATCGGCGTGCTGCCCCTTGGCGGCCTGCAGCGCTGCCTTGGCAATATCTTGGGGCTTCTGGTCGGCAGAGCTTGGGAAGTATTCAACGCCCACATCGCCAGCCAGGGTTTCCAACTGCTTGATGGCCGCCGGACGGTAGACATCGGCACTGACCACCATCACCTTTTTCTTTTCCCGCTCTTTCAGGAATTTGGCCAGTTTGGCCACAGAAGTGGTTTTACCGGCACCCTGCAGACCGGCCATCATGATCACAGCGGGCGGCTGGGTGGCCAGATTGAGCGATTCATTGCGATCGCCCATGGTAACTTCCAGCTCACGCTGAACAATCTTCAGGAATTGTTGACCGGGGTTAAGGCTGCTACTGACTTTCTCGCCAACTGCACTCTGCTTAACCTGCTCGACAAACTGCTTGACCACCGGCAGCGCTACGTCCGCCTCCAGCAGTGCCATGCGCACTTCGCGCAGAGTGTCTTTGATGTTGTCTTCGGTTAGCTGAGCCTTACCAGTGACCTTTTTGAGGGTTTGGGAAAGCCGGTCGCTGAGATTCTCGAACATAGCCATAAGATAGTCGTCACTACTTGCCTGAATTTAAAGGTCGGGGAGTATAACGTTTTTGCCCACCTGTTCGCACGCTTAGACCAGATAGATGAGATGCGTTCCACCAGACGCCAATTGATAACCCCTCGCATCCCAAATGCATCTGTGCGAAACTCGCGCACAGTTACGCAACAATAATAGATACGATCACATGACTACTTTCTATCTCGGCAGCAGCGCAATCGCTCTCTACTTTATTGCGTTTGTTTACCAGATCACCAAAGTTCGTCAGAACCGTCCATTGAGACGGGACTTTTTACTGGGCTTGGCTTCTATTGCCATTCTTGTGCATTTTTTTACCAGTTTTCGCTTGGTTGTTACTGAACAAGGCTTTGACTTCAGCCTCTGGCAAGCCAGCTCACTGATTTTGACCGTGGTCAACTTGTTGATATGGGTGAGCAGCTTACGCAAACCCGCCCACAACCTGTTTTTATTCCTGTTTCCGCTCACTATTCCAGTAATCATCGCCTCACTGAACAGTGACAGTATGATTGTGACCTACAAGGATATGAACCTGGAAACCGGCCTGCATGTGCTCAGCTCGATACTGGCCTACAGCCTGCTGACCATAGCCGCACTACAGGCCATGCTGCTGGCTTACCAGAACTGGCAGCTGCGCCATAAGCACCTGAAAGGCTGGGTGCGTGCCCTGCCCCCACTGCAAACAATGGAAGTGTTGCTGTTTGAGGTACTCTGGGCCGGGTTTGCCCTGCTTACGGTATCGCTGATCTCCGGCTTCTGGCTGTTTGAAGACCTGTTTGCCCAACACCTGGGCCACAAAACAGTGTTCTCTCTGGCCGCCTGGGTGGTTTATGCCGTCCTCCTGTGGGGTCGTCACCAACAGGGATGGCGCGGCAATACAGCCATTCGCTGGACCTTGGCCGGGTTTATCGCCACGGCACTTGCCTATTGGGGCAGCAAATTCGTGTACGAAGTGCTGTTGACCTCACCGCAATGATGCCGCACCATACCGTTTCGATAACAATTTGAGGCTACACCCTCCTTGGACGACACGCCCCTTTGGCTACTCTTTAGCCTGCTCGCATTTTTACTGCTCTGCTCTGCATTTTTCTCCAGCTCCGAAACCGGCATGATGGCGATCAATCGCTATCGACTGAAACACATGCAGAACACCCACCGTGGCGCACGCCGTGTAGCGAAACTCCTTAAGCGCCCGGATCGCCTGATCGGCGTTATCCTCATTGGCAACAACCTGGCCAATAACTTTGCCGCTATTGTTGCTGCGGCCATTGCCATCAAACTCTACGGCCAAGGCTCCGAGTTTTATGCCGGGATCGTGCTGACCATCGTGATGCTGATTTTCGCCGAGGTCACCCCCAAGACTATTGCAGCGCTGCACCCTGAACGCGTCGCCTTCCCTGCCAGCCTGGTACTTCAGCCGCTTCTGTTCCTATTCAAGGGTGCTGTTTATGCGGTCAGTTATGTTTCCAACAGCCTCGTAAGACTGTTTGGCGTCGACCCTCACAAGGGCATGGATGACGCACTCAGCAAAGACGAGCTACGAACCGTAGTGGACGCATCCGGGCACCATATCTCTGGCGATCACCAAGGCATGCTGCTCAGCATTCTGGAGCTGGAAGATGTCACCGTTGATGACATCATGGTGCCGCGCAACGAAATTGTTGGCCTCAACCTGGAAGATGACATCAAGAAGCTGACCGATGACATGGTCAATAGCTCATTCACTCGACTGCCGGTGTATGAGGGCGACGTCAACAATGTGGTGGGTATCCTGCACATCCGCAAAGTAAGCCGTCTGCTGCGCGGCGGCGCCGATGCGATCACCAAAGAAGCGATCAAGCGATTTGCCTTTGAGCCCTATTTCGTTCCGGAAAACACCCCGCTGCACACCCAACTGGTGAACTTCCGCACCGTAAAACGCCGCTGCGCCCTGGTAGTAGACGAATACGGCGAAGTTCAGGGACTGGTAACACTGGAAGATATTCTCGAGGAGATTGTTGGCGACTTCACCACTAACGAAGCCGATGAAGCCGAAGAAGACGTCACCATCGACAAGGATGGCAGCTTTATTATCGACTGCTCTGCCACTATCCGAGACATAAACAAAGCCACCGGCTGGGACCTACCCACCGACGGCCCCAAGACCCTCAATGGCTTGGCCCTGGAATTGCTGGAGAGCATTCCCGAAGGCAATGTTGGCTTTGATATTGGCAAATACCGCTTTGAAACCATCTCCCTGGACGAGAAACGCCTGATTAAGGTGCGTGGCCTACAAATCAACATGGATCAGTTGCCACTGCTTGAAAGCTAATTCTGCTGAAAAGGCGTGCTAAACTTTTTCCAAGTCTGGAACTGAGTTTTAGCACGGCTTGCAGTATGACCATTAAGCGCATTCTGATTCCTCTCATAGTTCTCACGCTGCTTGCCAGTTGCAGCACCCTCAAACTCGGCTACAACACTGCTGACTGGTGGCTTGGCTGGTACGCTGGCCGCTACGTCGACATGAATGGCAACCAGAAAAATACCTTCAAATCCGATATCGACTCCCTTCTCAGCTGGCACAGAACAACACAACTCCCCCGCTACGCAGAATTCTTTGAAGACTTAAAGGAAGCCGTTGCCGAACCCGTTGCCGCCGACCAACTCCAGCAGGCCGCCTTAGATGGCCAGCAAATGATCAATGACGTGCAACATCGAGTTATCAAGCCCGCCGCCCGTTTACTGGTTTCCCTCTCCGACAAGCAAGTGGAGAAGCTGCTGGATGAGCTTCAGGAGCAAGCGGAGAAATACCAGGAGGATTACGTCGAGCCGAACGCCGAAGAGCGAATAGAAGCACGAACCGAACGCATGGAAAAACTGGCAAAGCAGTGGATTGGCAAACCCAATAATTACCAGAAAGAACGTATTCAACGTTGGTCTGCAGCTCTCAAAAACTCGGCGTCTATGGAAATTAACCACCAGCAGGACTGGAAAAAGAAATTGGCACAAGCTTTAAAACAGCGCCAATATGCACCCCAAACGGTGAATGACTTTCTAGAGTCCTACCTGTTCCGTTCCGCCAACAGCGTCAGCGAAGAACATCGTCAGGCGAATATTCACAACCAGCAACAAACCTTCCAGCTAATAGCTGACCTTATCAATTCGATGACCGATAAGCAGCGTGAGCACCTCGACAAACGCCTTAGCAGGCTTGCCGATGATTTTCGCGAGTTGGCTGAAGAAAAATAAAAGCCGCCATTCATACAAACTTGAAAGACATGGACGGGGTTTAGCTTGATGTGACCGTGGCCAGCAGGGATGCTGGCCACGAGCCCCCATGGATGGGTCTACGGCGTGTCACAGCAAGCTAAACCACGCCCATGTCCCACACCAAGTAGAGGACTTACCTTCTGAGATAATGCATTAGGAGATCTGGCTTGACGGCTTAAAAGCACCCACCATTAATACTTTACATATCTCATCAATTTGCTGACGCATAACCCCCGGCTCATATTCGACCGCAGGCACCGCCCCCCAAATTGGAGCAGGCCATGCGGGGTCACTCTCGAAGCGAACCACATGGTGGAAATGCAGCTGCGGCACCATATTGCCAATCGTCGCCAAATTGAGCTTGTCGGGGCTGTAAAGCTGTTCAAGGGCTTTCGCTAACTGACATGACTCCTTCATCAACTGATCCCGATCAGCATCACTAAGCTGGTGAATCTCGGTCAACCCAGGACGCTGAGGCACCAAAATAAACCACGGGTAGTTGGCATCTTTATGGAGCAATAACAGCGACAATGGAAACCGACCCAGCATAATTGTGTCTGCCTCCAACCTTGGATGAAGTGTAAACTCGGACATATTCTGTACCCTGCGATTAATGCGCCGTAGAATACCCTCTTTTGACGTTTTGAATAAGGACTGAATACGCCATGCGCGCCAGCCAGTATCTGATTGCCACCCAAAAAGAAACCCCCGCCGACGCTGAAGTAATAAGCCACAAACTACTACTTCGAGCCGGCATGATTCGCAAACTTGCCTCTGGCCTCTACAGCTGGCTGCCAACCGGCCTGCGAGTATTACGCAAAGTCGAAAAAATCGTTCGCGAGGAAATGGATCGCGCCGGTGCCCAGGAATTGCTGATGCCCGTAGTTCAACCTGCAGAACTGTGGGAAGAATCCGGACGCTGGCAACAGTATGGACCGGAACTGCTGCGCATCCAGGATCGCCACGAGCGCCCCTTCTGCCTGGGCCCTACCCATGAAGAAGTTATCACCGACCTGATTCGCAATGAGATCCGCAGCTACAAACAACTGCCTGCCAACTTCTATCAGGTACAAACCAAATTCCGAGACGAAATTCGTCCGCGCTTTGGCATCATGCGCTCCCGTGAATTCCTGATGAAAGACGCCTACTCCTTCCACACCAACCAGGAGTCACTGCAGGAAACCTACGATGTCATGCATGGTGCCTACTGCAAGATTTTTGAACGCCTCGGTCTCGACTACCGTCCGGTACTGGCCGACACCGGCTCAATCGGTGGCAGCTTCTCCCACGAATTCCACGTGCTGGCGCAATCTGGCGAAGACGCCATCGCCTTCAGTACTGGCAGCGACTACGCCGCCAACGTGGAAAAAGCCGAAGCACAGGCTCCCCAAGGCGAGCGTCCAAACGCCACCCAGGAGATGAACAAAGTTCACACTCCCGGCGCATACAGCATTGCGGAAGTGAGTAATTTCCTCGGCACCCAGGACAACCAGAGTGTAAAAACCCTGATCGTGTTGGGTGAATCCCCGGAAGAGAGCGACCAACAACCACTGGTAGCGTTAGTACTGCGTGGTGATCACGAACTCAATGAACTGAAAGCCGAGAAGCTGGACGGTATTGCCGCTCCGCTGACCTTTGCACCGGAAGAACGCATCAAAGCCGAGCTGGGCTGCAATGTTGGCTCCCTGGGGCCGGTTCAACTGAACATCAAAACTGTTATTGACCGCGACGCCGCCCACCTGGCGGACTTTGTCTGCGGCGCAAACGAAGACGACTACCACCTTACCGGCGTGAACTGGGAGCGTGATTGCGCCCTGGCCGATGTGGCCGACATTCGCAATGTAGTAGCCGGCGATATCAGCCCGGATGGAAAAGGCACCCTGGAAATTAAACGCGGTATCGAGGTTGGCCATATTTTCCAGTTGGGCACCAAGTACTCCCAGGCCATGAATGCCAAAGTGCTGGATGAAAACGGCAAGGAAATTGTGATGACCATGGGCTGTTACGGTATCGGTGTCAGCCGTATTGTCGCCTCTGCCATCGAGCAGAATCACGATGACAACGGCATTATCTGGCCGGACAGCATCGCACCGTTCCAGATCGCGCTGGTTCCAATCAACATGCACAAGTCAGAAGCAGTAAAAGACGCCTGTGAGAAACTTTACGAAGATCTCACCAGTGCTGGCTATGACGTGCTGTTTATGGATGAAGCCAAGGCTCGTCTGGGCGGCATGCTCGCAGATACCGAATTGATGGGCCTGCCTCATCGTATCGTTGTTGGCGATCGCGGCCTCGAGAATGGCATGGTCGAATACAAAAACCGCCGTGCCACCGAGAGTCAGGATATTGCCGTTGACGACATTCTCGACTTCGTCACCAGCAATATTCAACTACGCTAAAAAAAGATGCCACAAGTGTCAGTTGGCGCTGCCAACGTCAACTGACACTCAAAAAAGAGTTAATAAATGGCAGTAACAAAAACAAAAATACGTCTCCCCCTAAGGCTGGTGCTACTGACCGGCCTGATGGCAGGCAACCTGGCTTTAGCTGAACCTCTAAACTCGCCTCCCCAACTGCCACAACCCGATACCGAACTGGTAAACCTTCTCAAGGAATCCCTTGAGGGAGCCGACAGTTTTGTCGACATTTACGATGCCCAGGTCTGGCTAATGGCCAAATCCCAGCCACTGGAGCGTTTTATTGATGACGAGCAGCAACGCTACGAATTATTGAAAAAGATTCATCGCGAAGCCACCAAGGCAGGACTGCAACCGGAAATCGTATTGGCTGTAATTGAGATTGAAAGCGGTTTTGATCGCTTTGCTATTTCACGCGTCGGTGCTCGAGGCATGATGCAGATTATGCCATTTTGGAAAAAAGAGCTGGGCCGCCCAAACGACAACCTGATGCTAACCGACACCAACCTTCGCTACGGTTGCACAATCTTAAAATACTACCTGGATAAAGAAGATGGTAACGTGCCAGATGCATTAGCCCGCTACAATGGCAGCTATGGCACCTATAAGTATTCGGAAAAAGTGCTGAAGGTGTGGGATAAGCACTGGCGGTAAATTTTAAAATTTTGAACAGACACGACTTTAGCTACGAAAAAGTTACCGTTCGCAGCTAAAGTCACTTCTACACTTATCACCTTATTCTGGATCGTGACAGACCGCTTCTATATTGTGCCCATCCGGGTCAATCACGAAAGCGCCATAGTAATTTGGGTGGTAGTGCTCTCGAATGCCAGGCTTGCCATTATCCTGCCCGCCTGCTGCCAATGCGGCCTCATAGAAGGCGTCCACCTGGGCTCGATTGGCCGCCCGGAAACAGATATGCATTGGCCGTTGATGTAAATCCTGTTCACTCAACCAAAATATCGGCTGATTGGGTGGCCCAAATGCACTCCAGCCCTCCACCTCCATTACCAGCCCCATACCCAGAGGCTCAAATGCCTGAATATAAAAGGCTTTACTCTTATCAAGGTCATTAACGGTCAGGCCTATATGATCAATCATTAGCTACCTCTCTTGTTATTGTGAAAGTGCTGCTCTCTCCATCCAGTGTAGAACAGCCTCAGCTAGAGGTACCAATGATTCACATTTCGCTGCCCCTTTTGACCACTTTTGCATTGGCATAAAAAAACCGAAGCTGAATAGCTTCGGTTTTTTCCTCTCTGCAATCGATTAACGACCGCCTAGAATACCGCGCACTGCAGCCGGAATATCTGCTGGCAGCACCACAGTTTTGGCATTGTCAGACTCTGCCATCTCTCGCATTGCGTCCACGTATTTATCACCAAGCAGGTACATAACCGGCAGCTCCTGGTCTTTTACCGCTGCGGCTACACGCTCAACCGCTTCCTTGGTTGCCTCAGCCAAAACAACTTTGGCCTGGGCATCACGGCGTGATGCTTCCAGACGACCATCAGCCTCCAGAATAGCGGCAGACTTCTCACCCTCTGCGCGAGTTACGGTAGCGCGACGACCACGCTCTGCAGCAGCCTGCTCTTCCATCGCTTTCTGCATGGTTGGTGACGGGTTGATATCCTGAATCTCAACGGTTTTCAGAGTGATACCCCAGTCAGAAATATCGTCAGAGATAGCACCTTTCAGCTTCGCCTTGATCTGGTCACGGGAAGAGAGGGCATCATCCAGATCCATTTCACCAACAATTGAACGCAGGGAGGTTTGAACCAGTGTCTGAATGGCAATTTCGTAGTTCTCGATACCATACACCGCTTTTTCCGGAGTAACGATATTGATGTAAGCCACAGCATTGGCAATGATCACGGCGTTATCGCGGGTAATCACTTCCTGTGACGGAATATCCAGCACAATATCCTTGGTGGTGACTTTGTAGGCCACGTTATCTATATAGGGAATGATGATATTCAATCCTGGCGGCAGGGTTTTATGGTATTTCCCCAAGCGCTGCACAACGTGTTTACTGCCCTGAGGCACCAGTCGAACCCCCAGTGCAATGGTAATAAATACCAGCACCAGAATGGCAACCATAACAATAGAGACTTCCATCTTTTTTTACTCCTTATCCTAAAACTATTTTTTATTAACAATTAATGTGTTGCCGGAAATTTCTGCAATGTAAACCCGATCACCCACTTCAACCTGATCATTACACAGAAACTCCCATTCATCATCGCCCAAAACCGGGGTTGCAAATCGTACCACCCCTCTCGCCTCGTCCAATGGTGCGCGAATAACATGGCCCGTCTCTCCCATTACCGCTTCTTTGGCAATACCCGCAGTGGTTTTATCAACCATTTTTGGCTTAAAGAACTTAAACCACAAAAAGGTGAACAGGCATGACATGACAATCCAGAGTGTCAGCGCGACGGTGAACCCCATACCGGGAATTACGGCCTTAACCAGCCCAACCACAATAGCACCGAGTCCAAACCAGATTACCGTAAAACTCGGGATAAAAATTTCAGCGACGACCAATACGATACCCAGTATCAGCCAGTGCCAGTAAGCAACGTCAAACTCCATTTGGGTTTCCTCTAGTTATTGAATGCCTTTGGGCTTGTTCCCTGCCCCGCCAATATTATTGGCGTTGCCGGATTGCAATCGTTTTACGCCGATTAACTGTCTGAATGTGCAGAACAGCATAGGTAGTATCATCAGGCCACCTACGACCATCAAAACAATCGGATAGCGATCAAAATGATACGCTTCTGGAACTAACGGGGATGAAATAAAGTGCTCATGTAATCCAAGTCCCAACACAATCACACCGATTGCATCCAGCAGGACAATTGGCAGCGGTAGCTTCAGTTTATTTCCACTCACATGTAACTCCGTTTTGTTGTTATGAGATAAATTGAAGTTGCTATCAGACACCATTACGCAGCTTTAATTCATCCGGATAGGGGCTGAAGTACCAGGAATTTTCAATATAGGGATGTGGGCTGCGACGGAAGTGATGCTTAATCAGTGTGATTGGCACGATCAACGGCACTTGCATCAACCGGTAAGACTCTATGGTCTCCAGCATTTCCTGTTTGTCATCACCATCCAGCTCACGCTTCAAGTAACCCATAGCGTGATGCAATACGTTTACGTGATTCTTTACAGTAGCCAGTTTTTTAAGTGTTTTCATGGCCAGGTCAAAATATTCGCTGGCTGCCTGCTCTAGGTTATCGCTGTTAGCCGATGCAGTAATACGCCCAAGTTCACGAACTTTATCCTGATGACGACTCATAAAATTAAGTTTGTGACGAGCATGAAAATCCATCAAACCGGATACACTCAAACCACTTTCCATCAACTCCCGCCAGCGCTGGTAGATAAATATGCGCTCGATAAAGTTCTCCCTGAGGCGGGCATCCCCTAACCGCCCCTCTTCTTCAACGGGCAAATTAGGGTAGTTTTCCAAAATCATTTTTGCAAAAACACCCGAACCCTTATGTGCGGGATGACCTTTTTCGCTATAGATTTTTACCCGTTCCATGCCACAGCTTGGCGAATCTTTCTTAAGGATAAAGCCACCCAGATGAGCTATTTCCGGCATCTTGCTTTCGCAAAAACCAACTAAATCGTCAGTAACATCCAGATTAGGGTCTTTGCTGCCAACCACACGCACTACCTGCTCATCACCGACAAGTCGAATTGGCGGTCGAGGTGTACCAAGGCCAGCACCTACTTCAGGGCAAAATGGTACAAAGTCGAAATACTCACCCAACGTGCCAGTAATAAAGCTGTGATGTTTATGGCCGCCGTCGTGGCGAACATGATTGCCCAACAGACAGCTACTGATTCCAACCGTAATCTTCTGCTGCATTACCTAACTCCTTAGCCATTACTAACGCATCTTCGCTGCCGTGCGCCGTTCGATAGTAATCCCTGCGCTCGCCAATCTGGTTAAAGTCCGAGTGCAGATACAACTGGATTGCAGGGAAATTGCTGGCCCTAACCTCCAGAAAAATCATTTGCGCCGACTGCGAAGCTTGCTGCAAACAGTGCTCAAGCAGTTGCTTGCCAAAGCCCTTGCCCTGATGATTGGGTGCAACTGCGATATTAAGAATTTCCGCCTCACCAACCACCAGGGAATAGAGATAATAACCTATTACCTCGCCATCGGACTCAAGGGTCCAGCAGTGATGGCTGGATTCAAGACTCTGCTGAAACTGTTTTTGGTTCCAGGGGTGGGGGGTAACCTGCTGTTCAATTTCGGTTACCGTGACCAGATCGGTGTCGGTCATTGGTCTGATATGCGCCATCTTCAAAAGGCCAATGATATTTATTGGGTTGATTCCGCCAGAAACCGAATCGCCTGCCAGGCTGTCCGCTTGTGATTTGGATCTTCAAGCATTTCAGCCAGTCCAGGCAGTCGAATGGCCTGACAATCTCCGGACAGCGCCATTTTTCCTTTTACATTCACCAGGTTGCTCAGCAGATAGTTACTGGCGCACTCGCCCATCACCAACACCCATTGAACATTGTCCTGCTCAACACGGCGCTTTAAAAAAGTACTGAACATCGCCCTGGCACCGGCATTATCAGCGCGAGCATTGGGCACCAGCGGCCAGTCCAACAGTTCCGGTTCAGGTAACGGTGACCCTGAACGGCCGATGGACTGTAAAATGTTGGCGAGCAACTCGTGGCGATCCTGAGGTGGGTTTTGGCCGTAATCCAGTGAATCAAAAACCAGTAGATCGGCAACCCGCCAGTAGCAGATTCGAAAGCGCTGTGGCTCTTCAGTATCCACTGGTTTGGCTTTTACTGCTGGCTCTGCAGTTACAGTGGCAGCCTGCTCTATTTCAACTGGCTGCTTTTCAATCGGTTGGGGAACTGGCTTTTCTTCGGGTGATTCCGCCCGATTTTCGACAGGCTGTTCAGCTAGTAGTTCGCGAGCGTCTTGCACAGGTGGTTGAGCCGGCTCGACTTGTGCAATTTCCGGATTTACCTCCGGGGGGGCAGCCGTGACTTCCGCTACTGTTTCAGGCAGGCAAAACTCGCGCGGGACATATTGAATGACCCCCAGAGTCTTCAGGTAATAATCGCGTTCCTGTCCTGTCACCATGTTTATGCACCAACAAAAAGAGGGGACATTGTCCCCTCTGTTGCACGCGGTTTCAATCGTCTAGGGCCTGTTGACGCTTCATATCCACCTCTGCTGAGAGCGATTTTTGTGCTCAACAAGGCGGAAAGAGCATAGTGTAGCCATTCTACATAAGCGATTGACAACGCAGTAGAGCACAAAAATAGCCTCAGCCCTTCGGGTTGGAACTGAAAAGGCGTCCCTCGTTGTTGCTCGTCGTTCATTTGGAATGACCAAACTACTCTCCTCGCGCCTTGATGGACGTCTTTTCAGCCACCAACAGTGGCGGATATGAAGCGTCAACAGGCCCTATCCACGCATACCGGCAACCAGCTGGCGCAGATCCTCATCACCGATTTCGCGCTTGGTGTCGGCCAGTTGCTTGAACAACATAAAGGCTTGCATCAACTCGTCCTTGTCTTCAATGCCCAGCCCCAGTTGAACGAGCCGTGAAGAGAACGCAGCACGACCAGACAACTTGCCCAGTACCAGTTTGTTGGTGTCCCAACCGACATCTTCGGCACGCATGATCTCGTAGGTTTCACGATGCTTGAGTACGCCATCCTGGTGAATACCGGATTCGTGAGAGAAAGCGTTGGCACCCACGATCGCCTTGTTTGGCTGTACCGGGAAGCCGGTGATTTCAGAAACCAGCTGCGATGCCTCGGCGATGTATTGAGAGTTAATTCGGGTCTCGACCGGATACAGATCCTTGCGGGTACGAGTCGCCATTACGATCTCTTCCAGTGCGGCGTTACCAGCACGCTCACCCAGACCATTGATCGTACACTCAACCTGACGCGCTCCCTGCAGAACCGCGGACAATGAGTTGGCTACCGCCAATCCCAAATCGTTATGGCAGTGAACGGAGAAAATTGCTTTGTCGGCATTGGGCACGTTCTGAATCAAACGACCGATGGTGTTGCCGTACTCTTCCGGAGTGCCGTAACCCACGGTGTCAGGCACGTTGATGGTGCGTGCACCGGCATCGATAACTGCTTCGATGATGCGGCACATAAAGTCGAACTCGGAACGGCTGGCGTCTTCCAGTGAGAATTCAACATCATCAATCAGGTTGCGAGCCATTTTGACGGCATTTACAGCCTGCTCTACTACCTGGTCCGGCTCCATCTGCAGCTTGTACTTCATATGGATCGGGGAGGTAGCGATAAAGGTATGAATACGACCGGAGTTGGCCACTTTCACCGCTTCACCGGCACGCTCGATATCAGCGCGCACTGCACGGGACAGGCTACACACGGTACTGTCTTTTATCGTTTCAGCAATAGAGCGAACTGCATCAAAATCACCAGGGCTGGCAATCGCAAAGCCGGCTTCAATCACATCAACACCAAGTTTTTCCAGCATTTTGGCGATGCGAAGCTTTTCGTCTTTGGTCATGGACGCGCCCGGGCTCTGTTCGCCGTCACGCAATGTGGTATCGAAGATTACTAATTGGTCCTTACTCATGGTGGACTAACCCCTCAAGATTCGTTGTTTATAACACCAGATATGAAATTAGACAGATCAAAAACCCCGCGTTCACTTTGCCGCCCAAATGCCGGGAGCAAGTTGATATCACGGAGGTCAATTTTCCGGGGCAGGATTACACGCAGGTGCGGGAAACCCTACCCCTGACGTAGATCTGGAAGGAAAAGCTCAGGTGCAATAGCCATCCCGGCCAGGTTGGGAACCTGACCGGCTCGATTACCATACATCACGATAGAGGTATTCATGGCAAAAGCGGCTTAATCATAGAATCTGAAAAATAGGGTCACCAGGTACCCCAATTAATTGCTGCCGATTTCAGCAGGTTTTATGGCGGAGTGCAACTGCCAACTATCACAAAAGAAGTCGCTATTTTTTCCTCATTTTGCGCAACAGCACCTGAATCGGGCCAGATAACGCATAGGCAGCACCCAACACCAGCAGAACCACAGGCGGATTAACAGTCACAATGATGATAACCATAATGGCAATCAGCATTCTTACAAATGGCACTCTTCCGCGCAGGTCTACACCCTTAAAGCTGATGTAACGTACATTCAGCACCATCAGGATACCAGCCATAGCGGTTGTTACTGCGGCCACGATAGATAACGTGACTCCAGGTTCGGCATCGTGTCCGGCCCAAACCATGCCTGCCACAAGCGCTGCCGCGGCGGGACTGGCTAATCCGATAAAGAAGCGACTATCGACACTACCAACCTGGGTATTGAATCGCGCCAGACGCAATGCCGCACAAGAGATATAGATAAAGGCCATCGCCCAGCCCACCTTGCCCAGTGAGTGCAGAGCCCAGCTGAAAGAGACAACGGCAGGTGCCACGCCAAAGGAGACCATATCCGACAGACTGTCGTACTGAACCCCGAAGGCACTTTGGGTATTGGTGAGGCGGGCAACACGGCCATCCAGGCCATCAAACACCATTGCCACAAAAATAGCGATTGCGGCTGCCTCAAAATTACCCGCCATAGCCGACAAAATGGCGTAAAAGCCACTAAACAAGGCACCTGTGGTCAGCAGGTTAGGTAACAGGTAAACACCTCGGCGACGCACCGAGCGGCCGTTTACCGTCTCCTCTTCCTCATGCTCCTGAATGGGAGACGAATCATCCGCTTCACTGGACGCTGATTGGCAGGTACTCTGACCAGTGATCTCATCATGTTCGATGATTTGGTTATCGTTTTCGTTGTTCATAATATCGCTGTCACACCTTTGATCAGCAGGTTGATAATCTGGCATCTATGATAGGGCAAAATAGCCGTGAAACAACAGCTTAGCGTTACTGCTAAGCTAAATTGACTATATTTGAATCAGATCTCATTGATTGGGTCGGGATTGTGTAGAATCCACTCAACAATAAGGAGAATGGAAGATGAACCGAGCAGCTCTGGCCGCGATTGCCCTGGCCCTGTTGATACCATTGCAGGCCGATGCCAAGCAGAAACTCTATAAGTGGGTCGATAAAAACGGGGTTACTCACTATTCCGCAAGACCTCCCGAGAACCAGAAAGCTGAATTAATCAGCATTTCTACCGGTACCGCTGTAACCAAGCAAGAAGAGCCGGAAGCAAGAACTGACGCCGAGAAGAAACCAACTCGTAAGGCTCTAACCCCACCACCACCAGAAAGTAAAAAAGACCCTGAAAAATGCGCCCAAGTAAGAGCCCAACTTGAAAAACTGCGCAATTTCCCCCGAATACGTGTTGAAGGGCCATCTGGTGAAAAACGCTACCTGACTCCTGATGAGCATCAGCAGAGACTTAAACAGGCTGAAAAGCAGGAAAAAGAGTTCTGCGATTAACACAACAGAAAAAAACAAAAAGGGCACCAACTGGTGCCCTTTTTTATTGCTGTGATTGATTACAGCTTGTCGGCATTCTCGCTCAGGTAAGCAGCAACACCCTCACCGGATGCAGTCATACCTTTGTCACCTTCCTGCCAGCCAGCCGGGCAAACTTCACCGTGCTCCTGGTGGAAGCTCAGCGCGTCAACCATACGCAGCATTTCGTCAACATTACGGCCCAGCGGCAGATCGTTAACCACCTGGTGACGAACGGTACCGTCTTCGTCGATCAGGAAAGAGCCACGGAACGCAACACCGGCTGCATCGAACTCAACATCGTAAGCCTTGCAGATTTCGTGCTTAACGTCGGCAACCAGCGGGTATTTCACCTGACCGATACCGCCTTCGTTAATCGGGGTATTACGCCAGGCGTTGTGAGTGAATTGAGAATCGATGGAAACACCGATCACCTCAACACCACGCTTTTGGAACTCTTCAAAGCGGTGATCAAATGCGATCAGCTCTGACGGACATACAAAAGTGAAGTCCAGCGGATAGAAGAAAATTACCGCTTTTTTGCCTTTAATGGTTTCAGCCAGGTTGAAGTTACCAACGATTTCGCCGTTACCCAGAACAGCCGCTGCGGTAAAATCCGGAGCTTGTTTGCCTACTAATACGCCCATGTTTATTTCTCCTTAATTCCTGATAATGAGCTGCGAGGCATTTGCCTCACAAAAAGAATTTTCGAGTTACTCGGCAGTTGCCTCTTCCAGCAACGCCTTCAATTCACCGTTCTCGTACATTTCGGTGACGATGTCACAGCCGCCGATCAACTCCCCGTTCACCCACAGCTGCGGGAAAGTTGGCCAGTTGCCATATTGAGGCAGATTGGCACGAATTTCCGGGTTGGCCAGAATATCCACATACGCAAAACGCTTGCCGCAAGCCATCATCGCTTGCACGGTACGGGCAGAAAAGCCGCACTGAGGCTGGTTGGGAGAGCCCTTCATGTACAAAATTACCGCGTTGCTTTCAATCTGGTCGCGGATGGTATCCATTATATCGGTCATAAAATGACAACCTCGTGTTGCGGGTCCCACTGGGGGATGCGGTTGAAAGTGAAAGGGCAATTCTACTGCAAAGCTGACCCACTAAAAACCACAACTTATCTAGGGCTAAAACAGGCCGAGCGGTAAATATGTGCCTTCTCCTCTATCTCATCCGGTTTAGCTTGGGCTATGATAACGGAGACAAGTGACGGCAGCCCTACTCGTAGTGCTGCTTTTTCTTTTTTTAGCTACTTCAGGGGGTCTGAGCCTACCAGCCCCTGATTATTGCCGGGAAAACCCGGAAGACAATTTAACAGGACCCTTTATGGCCACCGATGCACTGATAAACACCTATGGCACCCGGCAACTGACCTTGTTAAAAGGCGAAGGCAGTTTTGTATGGGATATCAATAACAAACGCTACCTGGACGCAATTGCAGGCATTGCAGTGTGCGGACTGGGGCACTCACACCCGGCAGTTACCGAGGCAATCAGCAAACAGGCTGCGACCCTGATTCATACGTCCAACCTGTACAACTTGCCAGCCCAGGAAAACCTCGCGAACAAACTGCGCCAGGTATCCGGGATGGACAAGATGTTTTTCGGCAACTCCGGAGCCGAAGCCAATGAGGCGGCGATCAAGCTGGCTCGCCTTCACGGAACCAACAAGGGCATCCAAAACCCTACTATCGTGGTTATGACCAGTGCATTCCACGGCCGCACCATGGCTACGCTCACCGCGACCGCCAACCCGAAAGTCCAGAAAGGCTACGGGCCGCTGGTACAAGGTTTCGTACGCGCGCCATTTGGTGACGCAGATGCTGTTGCCCAGCTGATCACCAACAATCCGGAAATCGTCGCGGTAATGCTTGAGCCGATCCAGGGTGAAGGCGGTATTCATGTTCCGCCCAACGACTACCTGCAAAAACTTCGCAAAATCTGCTCCGACAACAATGTGCTGCTGATCCTCGACGAGATCCAGACCGGAAATGGTCGCACCGGCAAATACTTTGCCTATCAACACGCTGGAATTGTTCCCGATATCGTCACCACCGCCAAAGGGCTCGGTAACGGTATGCCAATCGGAGTATGCATGACCTCTGGCGAAGCCTCCGAACTAATGCAGCCCGGCAGCCACGGCTCCACCTTTGGTGGCAACCCACTGGCCTGTACAGTTGGCCTGGCCGTTATAGAGGCCATGGAAAAGGAAAACCTGATTGAACGCGCAGCACAGATGGGCGAGCACCTTATTCAACGCTTCCGCGATACACTGGCCAACTGCCTGCACGTGAGCGAAGTACGCGGCAAGGGCATGATGATTGGTATCGAACTGGAACGCCCGTGCACAGAACTGGTCGCCGCCGCCGCTGCGAAAGGTTTGCTGATTACAGTGACTGCAGAAAAAGTCATTCGTTTGCTGCCACCACTAAACCTCAGCGACGACGAAGCCGAGCTTCTGGTTACTACGCTGACTGAAGTCATCGAAGGATTCTAGGGGAACAACATGACTATTCGACACTTTTTGACGCTGCAGGATTTGAGCAAAGCCGAACTTCAACAGGTTATTGACCGTGCAATCGAACTGAAGGCCCAGCATCGCAGTGGCACTGCCGGCAAACCACTGGCTGGCAAAGTACTGGCAATGATTTTTGAGAAATCCTCAACCCGCACCCGCGTTTCATTTGAGGCGGGCATGGCGCAATTGGGTGGCAGCGCACTGTTTTTGTCATCCAACGACACCCAGCTGGGTCGTGGAGAGCCAATCGAGGATTCCGCACGAGTGATTTCCCGTATGGTTGATATCGTGATGATTCGCACCTTTGAGCACAGCAAAGTGGAAACCTTTGCCAGCTACTCAAATGTACCAGTGATCAACGCCCTGACCGACGACTACCACCCCTGCCAACTGCTCGCCGACATTCAGACCTATGTCGAGCACCGCGGCTCCATGCAGGGAAAAACTGTCGCCTGGGTTGGTGACGGCAACAATATGTGCCACTCCTACATGAACGCTGCCGACATGCTCGACTTTCACCTCAACATCGCCTGCCCTGAAGGCTACGAGCCAAGTGCCGAGTTGCTGGAGAAGTTTGCCGGTCGAATCACCCTTACCCGCGACCCCAAAGAAGCGGTATCCAATGCCGACCTGGTGGTTACCGACACCTGGGCATCCATGGGGCAGGAAGAGGAAAAGGCAATCCGCCAAAAAGCCTTTGACGGGTTTATTGTCGACCACAACTTAATGTCTCTGGCCAAGGACGATGCGCTGTTTATGCACTGTCTGCCAGCCTACCGGGGTATGGAAGTCACCAACGAGGTGATGGAAGACAAAAACATCTCGGTGATCTGGGACGAGGCGGAAAATCGCCTGCATGCGCAGAAAGCGCTGATGGAATTTTTAATCAACGCAAGTCACTAGTTCAGTGCCATCCTGAGCAGCGCGACGCCAATAGATCCCCGCCTACGCGGGGATGACGAACGAGTTTTCGGCATATAAGACCACCAACGCAAGCCATTACCAGACCGGAACAGGTTAGCCCGATTTGCGGGTATTATGAGGGCCGGCCTGTTCCGGTCTGGTGATGGCGATTTCAGGCAATAAACTTTCCGAAAATCAAAACCACGACACACTCACTACCAATACAAATTAATGCCTTCCCTGCTTACGACGGCGACGAGTTAAGTGCGCGGAATACCAGGTAGAAAACCCGCTAATTGCCAAAATAATTAACGACAGAGCCACCACATCCATAAGCCATGGCCCGGCATTGCCAAACAACCGGCCACTGTGCAAATCCAATAACCAGCGCTCCCAGCTGATTTCCTTGCCGATAAATTGCTCCGCCAGTTCACCTTCCAACTTTTCAGGCAAACTAACTGGCAGCGTCCAATCAACTTTTTCAGTTTCCACAACCGTCCAGGCAAGCTGCTCAACATCTACCTGATAAATCTCGTCACCGCTTTTTAAATAAACATTGTTAGTGCTTATGCCAAGCTTATTCACTGGCTGAGGCAGGCCATAGCTCTCGTCAATACGTTCAGCTAATGTTCCGTCGCTTGTAACCAACAGCAACTCTTTACCCGTAGCGAGCAAATAAAAATCAGCGCTTTTGATCGCCCCAACCAGCGGGCTGTCGCTCCAGGTCAATTCACTGTTATCCCAATAAAGCCCGTTGCCCTTGGCATGACTGGCCCAGTGATCGCCTACGGAAAAGCTGGTAATGGCCGGCGCTTCAATATCGTAGGCTAGAGAGAGCATCCAACGGGGAACCGGCTTTTGGTCCAGACTTAATCCATCGGAGTGGTTGATAAGAATTCCGGTGACAGCCAGCAGCAGCACCAGTAAAGCGACCGCAAGCCCCAAACGCCGATGCCAGCGCCACAGGACCTGTCGAAAGTGATTAGTGGCCCGTTTGGGCAGTTTGTGCGTCATCCGATTTTGGCTGGCTTATTTGGTGATGAAAAAAGAGCGCCAGTGTAGCGACTTTTTTTACCGCGCGCACCGACAGAGTCGCACCGCTGATACCATCAATGTCAGTATCGAGTTTCTGACTGGACTTCTCCTCATCCAACCGTGCACCGGAAAACTGACTGGTAAAAAACGGGTATTTCACCTCACCACCACGACTCTCGCGGTATTCAAGAATCTCGACTTTTTCGATACCGGTGTCCGCAACCACTATGCCAATGGTGATTGGCAGCTCCTTGCCAATTTCATCCATGACCCAGGCGGTGCGATCATCCTGCTGCCAATAGCGAACTCGAAATCCGCCAAAGCGACGATCAAGAATTTTGGAAGCCTGCTCACGCTGCTCGCCATTGAGCCACAGCATGGTAGGTTTTGGCGGCTGTTCGCCAAAAGATTGAACCAAAAAACGGTCAAGCGCGGATGGCTCTGCCCAACTGAAGGAACAGACCAAGAGACACAAGATAAGTCCAATCGCTCGCATGAGTATTCTCAATGCCGTTTTCTGAATAAAAATACTGGCCAATAGCGGAGCAATCCAGCGCCTAAACAAACATCAAAGACACTGGATTACTCGCTGCGCTCGCAATGACGGTTTCGTCACTATCGAGCACTCAGGCTCAGTAGAAAGACCAGCCCAGACCCAGGTTCAGGCTGTCGTTACCACCGTTGCGGTCATCGGAGTAGTCCGCTTTCAGAACAACTGTATCGGTCAGCCAGTAGTTCACACCGTAGTCCAGACGCTCTGATTCCTGAGAGCCAGACAGACCTTCCAGATTGTTCCACTCGCTGTAGCGAACGAACAGGCCGGTTTTGTCGGTCACTTTGTAAGATGGCTCAATGTACCAACCAGTTTGCTCGTCGTAACCACTCAGATTGAAATCAATGCCATCGATATTCCAGTCAGCGTAAAGGGCGCGCAGACCGAAGTTGCCGCTCTGGTAAACCGCGTGGGTTTCAAACAGGGTAGCATCAGCAGTTTCAAAAGTACCTTGGGTAACATCTTGCTGGTATTGCAGGGTAGCAGCCAGTTCCAGGCCGGCAATACCGGTGTATTTCAGTCGACCAGTGAAAGCCAGATCTTCAGCATCTGCTTTGGCAGACTTCTGGCGACCATCGCGAACACCGTCAGCGTCATCCAGGTTCAGGCCGCTGTGAATGGCAGCGTTATAGGTAAAGCCAGGAGCCAGCTCACCTTGCAGCATTACACCGGTTTCCCACCAGGTAGCCGGAACGATTTTGCTTTCAACATTGTTACGCTCGGTGCCGTAGAAAGTGTCCGGCTCGTGAGTTTCGTTCAGGATACCCACTGGCACCAGGAACTGACCCATAACAGCGCTGTGTTTTTCAGCAAAATCCCACTTGATGTAAGCCTGTTCCAGCTCAACTTCGCCCGGGGCTTCATCGTCCGGACCAGCAAAACCGTGCTCTACTTCCAGCTCAGAGAAAAAGCTTACTTTGTCGTTGAACTGATGTCCCATGAACAGTACGAAGCGGTGGGCATCAACTTTGTCAGTACCTTCTTCAAAGTGGTTGAAGTGGTGCTCACCGTAACCGCCCAGAGTGGTTTTTTCTGCCCAACGAGCACTGGCAGAAGAAACAGTAGCCTGCTTCTCAACAGCTTCAGCAGTAGCAACAACCTTGATTTCAGTCTCCTGAATCTGGGTCTTGTTTTTGTTCAGTTCTGCTTTCAGTTCCTTGATTTCAGCGTTCTGCTGCTGAATCAGTTTCCACATCTCTTCCAGGGAAGGTTGGGTTTGTTCATTGTCTGCAACTGCGGCAAAAGAGGCACTGGCAACCGCCAAAGCAACCAAAGTTTTCTTGAACATGGAACGTCCTTACTTGTTGGGTAATGTTGTTTGTTGTTTACCCCCCTTCCATTGAGAGGAGCAATCAATTTCGGGCGAAATGATAGTGGTAATGAAAATGATTATCAACTAGATTTGCAACAAATTTGATTTGCGTCAAATACAGATTCCGCCAGTACACAGTTAAACCCACAACAGATCTGGGCCACTTCTGCCGTTACCACGTAAATAGCAGCACTACGGTGCAGTCAAGCAAGCCAACTGACCCAGATCAAAGAGATCCCAGCGAGCAATTCCCTTCCAAAACCATCAATGGCATAATAAGAATGATTTTCATTTTTATTCGCGGGTAGCTATCCTTTCCCGCATTCAACAGGATTCGGTAGGCCAGCGTGACCAACAACAGCACCCCCCTGCATCAGCTGAAAGTCGGCGAAAAAGCCATCATCGACCACTTCAATGGCATTGATGCCAACTATCGCAACCGCCTGATGAGCCTGGGACTTACCCCCGGCACCACCATCGAACTGCAAGGCGTTGCCCCGCTTGGCGACCCAATGAGCCTTAAAGTACGCGGATTCAAATTGAGCCTGCGCCGCGCAGAAGCCGGCCAAATACACGTAATTAAAGTATGAATAAGACCTTTACCCTTGCGCTGGTTGGAAATCCCAACTGCGGTAAATCCACCCTCTTTAATGCGATGACCGGCAGCCACCAGAAGGTTGGCAACTGGCCCGGCGTTACCGTTGAGCGTAAAACCGGACATTTCCGTCACGGCGAAACCACCTTTGAAGTGGTCGACCTCCCCGGCACCTATTCACTGCATGTATCCCACGAAGAGGATTCACTGGACCAGCAGATTGCCCAGCACTATGTACTGTCCGGCGAAGCCGACCTGCTGGTTCACATTATCGATGCCTCCAGCCTGGAGCGTGGCCTGTACCTGTCCACGCAATTGCGCGATGCCGGCATTCCGATTGTGGTCGCCCTCAATATGATGGACGTCGCCCACCAGCAAGGTATGCACATTGACCCCTATCGCCTCGCCGAGCACATTGGATTGCCGGTAGTGCCAATTATTGCCAGTAAGCAGGAAGGGGTCGGCACCCTGATCGACGTGATTATCAACCGCCTGCGCGAACAGGCAGACACCAGAGATCACAGTATTCCGCTCAGCGCTGAACTGGAAGCTGCGGTCATGGGCATTGATGCGATTCTGCGTAAGCACGACCAGACCGCCAATCGCCTGCAATTGACCGCCCTGCTGGAAAAAGACGCCAACGTGCGCCAAACCCTGCCAGAAGAGGCTCGCAAGGAAGTGGACGCGCTGGTTTCCGAACTGGAAGAACGCCGCGACAGCAACACCACCGACCTGCTGATCCAGGCCAGATACCAGTGGATCGCCGAAAAAATCGAAGGTGTTCAGCACCGCGACGAACAGGTGAAGCGCACCCTCAGCGATTACCTTGATTCTCTGCTGTTGAACCGATTCCTGGCGTTCCCACTGTTCCTGGTGGTGATGTACCTGATGTTCCTGTTCACCATCAATTTCGGCAGCGCCTTTATCGACTTCTTTGACATTGCCGCAGGTGCCATCTTTGTAGACCTGCCTCGGCAACTGCTGACCGCCATTCACTGCCCGGAATTCCTGGTTGCACTTATAGCCGACGGTGCCGGCGGCGGTATTCAGCTGGTATTGAGCTTTGTGCCAGTAATTGGTGCACTGTTCCTGTTCCAGTCTTTCCTGGAAAGTAGCGGCTATATGGCACGGGCGGCATTTATTCTCGATCGCCTGATGCGATCCATCGGCCTGCCCGGAAAATCCTTCGTGCCGCTGGTAGTTGGTTTTGGTTGTAACGTACCCTCTGTGATGGCGGCACGAGCACTGGATTCACAACAGGATCGACTGCTGACCGCGCTGATGGCACCGTTTATGTCCTGTGGAGCGCGACTGACCGTATACGTCCTGTTCGCTGCAGCTTTCTTCCCCACCAATGGCCAGAATGTTGTGTTCGGTCTCTACCTGATCGGTCTGGTACTCGCAGTACTCACTGGCCTGGTGATGCGCAAGCAGTTGCTGCGCCGGGATATGACTCCGCTGGTAATGGAGCTGCCCAACTACCACATCCCCACCATGCGCGGCCTGATGATGAGCACCTGGCACCGTCTGAAAGGTTTTGTGGTACGCGCCGGTAAAGCCATTGTCACCGTAGTGATTGTGCTGAATTTCCTTAACTCCATCGGCACCGATGGCAGCTTTGGTAACGAGAACACCGAACAATCCGTACTTTCTGTAATCGGCAAAGAGATTACTCCGGTATTTGAACCGCTGGGCCTGAAAGAAGAAAACTGGCCTGCCACAGTAGGCATTTTCAGCGGCATCTTTGCCAAGGAAGTTGTGGTCGGCACCCTAGACGCGCTGTATACCAATATGGCGGGCGATACCACTGCCAGCGATGAGGAAACCACCCTGACCGGAACCCTCAAGGAAGCGGTAGCATCCATCCCGGCCAACCTTGGCGAATTGGGGGATGCTTTCAGCGACCCGCTGGGTATCAGTGTGGACGACATGAGCGACACCGAGGCAGCGGCTGCCGACCAGGAAGTTGCCGTGGGCACATTAACCCTCATGGCCAGCCTGTTTGACGGCCGGATCGGGGCCTTTGCCTACCTGTTGTTTGTACTGCTGTATATGCCCTGCGTGGCCACACTGGGTGCTCTCTACAAAGAAGCCGGCGGCTTCTGGGCAACCTTCTCGGCAACCTGGAACACCCTGATTGCCTATGCTGCGGCGGTATTGTGCTACCAGCTTGGGACGTTTGCTGCGCACCCAATGAGCTCGATGATGTGGTGTGGCGGGATGGTAGTTCTGCTGGTAGGTGGTTACCTGGGGCTGATGCACTACGCCCGCAAAGAAGCCGGAAAAACCAATCTGATTCCAGTGGTGAACCTGTAGTTGATATTCACACCAGGCCCTAGGGTGCACCATGCGCACCTAGAAGCGCGTTTGTCATCCTGAGCGCAGCGAAGGATCTCTGGCGACCAACCATTGAGATCCTTCGCTGCGCTCAGGATGACAAAGAGATTAAGGCAACCTTACGGCTTGGTCGTTAACCTAACTTGTTCACCAATTCTCAGCAGCTTCGAGTCGGTTTTCGACTTTGGTAAAACAATCTCCTGAATGGCCACAACAACAATTCAAAAATAATCGACGCCAATATCCCCGCAACAATTCCACAAATTACCGCATCCGTATTTAACGGCACATTGGCAGAAAAATTCTCCATGGTAGCGGTAAATAACACAGCGTCCCTCGACCATAACACATGCCACATTTGGCCCCACAAACCGGCTTGCAACGCTTCCCGCTCATTGGAAAACCGCTCCACTCGACGTTTGCTGTCAGCGATCGCTTCGGCACCCGATTGGAAAGTCGGGTCGGGCTGGGCACGGTAGTGATCAATTAATTTTTCTACTGAACCGCCGTGATACAAATCGGCTGTTTTCTGGTGACTGGCAAATGCACTGCTGGCCTCCTGAAAATGCGCATCCACCCGCTTCACATACTGATCCACAAAATTGGGTGCCTGCACCCCCAGCATCACAGCAGAAACAAACACAATCATCGATAGATAGTGGTGCAACTTGCTCATGTAATTACCCTTTTCAAATTAATACAGTCGAACGCCCAACCACACTTTCCTGAACGGAGTTGGCAACAATTGCCGGACCGTTGGCCGCAGGGATAGCGGCCACCGAGCGTACAGGGACGTATTCACAGCGTGTCCGGTAATTGTTGCCGACTCCGTTCACGCTCAGACTTGATGCTATAGCCCACGTTCCAATCAAATTGAGCTACCCCATCTTCTGCAACTCCCAAAACAACGTCAAACCCGATCATCAGTTACTCTATACCCCTGATCTTGAAAGGTTTTTACCCTCTAATTGACGCAGATCCATTGGACGACACCCCCTCAAATAGCCGATAATAGCAACCTGTTTTCAAACAGCCGCTGCAACCGCCTTTTGCAGTGTCATTAAACAAGCTTTGGACACTCAATGCAGGAATTTGCCCTCATTCTGATCAGCGCCATATTGGTGAACAACTTCGTGTTGGTTCAGTTTTTAGGGTTGTGCCCGTTTATGGGTGTGTCCAACAAGCTGGAAAGCGCCATCGGAATGTCGATGGCTACCACGTTCGTACTTACCCTCGCCTCCATGGCCAGCTACATCGTAAACACCTGGCTATTACAACCTCTGGGACTTGAGTACCTACGCACCATTGCCTTTATCATGGTGATTGCTGCTGTTGTACAGTTCACCAAACTGTTTATCGAAAAGGCCAGCCCCCTGCTCTATCGCGTACTGGGTGTTTTCCTGCCGCTGATTACAACCAACTGTGCCGTTCTGGGTGTCGCTTTGCAGAACACCATTCGCTCCCACAACTTTTTCCACTCAACCCTGTACGGATTCGGTGCGGCGATTGGTTTTTCACTGGTATTGATACTTTTCACCGCCATGCGCGAGCGGCTGGCAGTGGCCGATGTCCCAACGCCATTTAAAGGTGCGGCCATAGCCATGATCACCGCAGGCCTCATGTCGCTGGCCTTTATGGGTTTCGCCGGACTGGTCTGATATGGAACGCATTTACGAAATTGCCGCACAGGATCCAATGCTGATCGCACTCTATGTGCTGGTGGGTCTCGCCATCCTGTTTGGCGCAATTCTCGGTTTTGCTGCGGTGCGTTTTAGAGTCGAAGGCGACCCAATTGTCGACCAGATTGACGAATTGCTGCCGCAAACCCAGTGTGGTCAATGCGGCCACCCCGGTTGTCGCCCTTATGCCGAAGCCATTGCTAACGGCGAAGCAATTAACCACTGCCCGCCCGGCGGGCAGGCCACAATTGATGCCATTGCCAACTTGCTCGGTGTCGAGTCAATTCCGCTGGACGCCGAACACGGCGAAGAATCCGAACTACCCAAAGTCGCCTACATTCGCGAAGACGAATGCATCGGCTGCACCAAATGTATCCAGGCCTGTCCGGTAGATGCCATTCTCGGTGCGGCCAAGCAGATGCACACCGTTATTATCGATGAGTGTACCGGCTGCGACCTATGTGTTGAACCATGCCCGGTAGACTGTATAGACATGGTGGACATTGAACCGACCCTCACCACCTGGGCTTGGCCAACGCCAAAACCAGGTGCACTGATCGCCACCGACCAGCGCGGCGAACTTACCGAATCGAAACAATCCCAAGAGGCGGAAGCATGAGCAAAACAAGCACCCGCCGCATCTGGGATATTCCCGGTGGCATCCACCCACCGGAGCGTAAAACCCAATCCCTGGGGCACGGCATTGGCACCCTGCCACTACCACCGCAATTAATTGTTCCGTTAAACCAGCACAATGGCCAGAATGCCATTGCCACTGTAAATATTGGTGACAAGGTTTTAAAAGGACAAACCATTGCCGAGCCCAGCGGCGCATTGGGCTCAGCCATTCACGCCCCGACCTCGGGGCGAATTGTCGCAATGGAATCTCAACCCGTTCCGCACCCATCCGGACTCAACGCCCTTGTTATGGTGATCGAACCGGATGGTGAAGAACAGTGGATTGAGCGACAGCCAATAGCGGATTTTCGCAACCGTGAACCCGCTGAGCTGGTCAGTCGCATTCGCGAATCCGGTATTTCCGGGTTGGGTGGCGCAGGCTTTCCCACCGCAGTAAAACTGAGCCCGCCGGTGGACCACCCGATCAGCACCCTGATCATCAACGCCACCGAGTGCGAACCCTACATCACCGCCGATGACATACTGATGCAAAGCCACCCGCAACAAGTGGTGGAAGGCATCCAGATTCTTGCCCACATTCTCGGTAACCCGGAGAACGTGCTGATCGGCATTGAGGACAACAAAACGGCGGCCTACGACGCCCTGCTTCCCCATCTGGAAGGTACCAATATCGAGCTGGTGGAATTTCCCACCAAGTATCCGTCCGGTGGCGAGCGTCAGCTGATCCAGATCCTCACTGGCCAGGAACTGCCCAACGGCAAACTGCCGGCAGATATCGGCATCATCTGCCAGAACGTCGGCACCGCCCACGCTATTTACCGAGCGGTTGCGGAAGGCACACCACTGATCTCACGAATTACCACAGTGACTGGTGAGGCATGCAAGGTACAGCGTAATTTCGAAACGCTGATCGGCACTCCAATCGACTTTGTACTTGAGCAGTGTGGTTACGACGCAGGAAATTCGGACCGCGTAGTGATGGGCGGCCCGATGATGGGTTTTGCCCTGCCGGACACCTCGGTGCCGGTGATTAAAACCACCAACTGTATTCTCGCCCCCAGCCGCAGCGAACTGCCAGAAGCACCGCCAGCACAGCCCTGTATTCGTTGCGGAGCCTGTGCCGAAGCCTGCCCTGCCGGGCTGCTGCCGCAGCAGCTGTTCTGGTATGCCCAGGCCAACGATTACGAGCGCCTGCAAACCCATAACCTGTTCGATTGCATTGAGTGCGGTGCCTGCGCCTACACCTGCCCCAGCCATATCCCGTTGGTGCAGTACTACCGCGCCGCCAAGGGCGAAATGCGCCAGCAGGCGCAGGAAAAAATCAAAGCCGACCGTGCCCGCGAGCGCTTTGAATTCAATAAAGCCCGCAAGCAACAGGCCGAAGCAGAAAAAGCCGCCAAACGCGAGGCCCGTCGCCTCGCCGCTGAACAGGCCAAGGCCAAGCTCGCCGAACAGCAAACGTCCGGCGATAACGGCAGTGCCGCCAGCGATGTGGTGCAGGCAGCCCTGGCACAAGTGCAAGCCAAAAAAGTTACCCCGGAACAGCAGCGTGCCAAGCTGGAGCGCAGTGTGAGCAGTGCCGAGAGTCGCTTGCAGCGTCTGGAGCAGAAGCTGGCCGATGGCCAGGCAACCGACGCCGACCCGGCACTGACCCCGGAGCAGGTAGATGGCTATCGCGCCCAGATTGAAAGCGCCCGTCACAAACATTTGGAAGCTCAACAAAAGCTGGCTGACTTTGACAACAATGGTGACAGCGCCAGTCGTGCACGCCAAAAAGTGCTCGCCTCCCCAAGACAGACCTTGGAAGCCAAAGTCGAGTCGCTGGAGAAACAGCTTCGCTCCATCGACGAGAAAATCGCTAACTGTGACGACGAGGCCCTTCGCGAAGCACTCAACAACAGCCGTAATAAATTCCTCGGCAAACTTTCCGATGCCCGCAGCGACTTACTCAACCTGGGCAACGATGCCGATCAACCAGTAACGGATGTCGGCACCATCACCGCAACGGATAGAGCACTGGCCAGCACCGCTGCAAGTGCCGCCAAATCGGCCGAGCAGCGCCTGCAGGCAGACATTGATCGGCTCCAGCAGCGAATTTCCAAAGTTCAGCAGCAGTTGGCGGAGAGTGACGAATCCATGCAGGAAGCACTGCAAACCTCCATTGAACGCATGCGACAAAAACTGGCAACAGCGGAAGCCAAGCTGGCCGAGCAGCGCACAACTACGGATACCCCGTCATCATGATGTTCAGCTCACCCCACGCCACCAGTCAGCGCAGCACCGCTAATATCATGCAGATGGTACTGCTGGCCACACTGCCCGGCGCACTGGCCCTGACACTGTTTTTTGGCTGGGGAACGTTGATCAATATCGCCCTGGCCTCAGTTACGGCCATCGCTGCAGAAGCTGGCATGCTCCACCTGCGCAAAAAACCGGTCGGATTTTATCTGCGTGACTACAGCGCTCTGGTAACTGCAGTGCTGCTTGCACTGGCACTGCCGCCACTGGCCCCATGGTGGCTGGTAATTCTCGGTACCCTCTTTGCCATCGTGGTGGCTAAACATCTCTACGGCGGTCTGGGCTATAACCCGTTTAACCCCGCAATGGTTGGCTATGTGGTGCTGCTGATCTCATTTCCGGTAGATATGACCCAGTGGCTGGCACCCAAGCCATTGCTGGCCGAGGGAATCCACCACCCCGGGTTGTTGGACAGTATCGCCATGGTATTTGGCGCCACCCCCCATGTGGATGCGCTGAGTGGTGCAACCCCGCTTGATCTGTTCAAGCACAATCGCGGTATGCTGGTGGAACAGTTTTATGCCGAACAACCGCTCTTTAACGAAGGCCGTTGGGCCGGAGCCGGTTGGGAATGGGTCAATCTGGGTTTTCTGTTGGGCGGTGTATTTCTGCTCAGCAAGAAAGTATTCACCTGGCACGCACCGGTGGGGATGCTGGCAACCCTGTTGCTGCTGGCGATCATTTTCAATGACGGTGGAAGTTCCGACAGTCATGGCACACCATCCCTGCACCTACTGAGTGGCGCAACCATGCTCGGGGCATTTTTTATCGTCACCGATCCGGTCAGTTCTGCTACCAGTAATCGTGGCCGACTGATTTACGGTGTGCTTATCGGCCTGTTGGTGTACGTCATTCGCTGTTGGGGGAACTACCCGGACGCGGTCGCCTTTGCGGTGCTACTGGCCAACTTTGCCGCCCCGTTTATTGATTACTACACCTTGCCGCGCACTTACGGCCACAGCCATGCGCGTAAAGCCATTGAGAAACAGGAGCGTTAAGTGAACAGCGAACGGGACTCAATGCGTAAAAACAGCCTGACTCTGGCAGCAGTCGCTTTGATTACTGCGACATTGCTGGCCACCACCTATCACGGCACCAAAGACAAGATAGAAACGGCCCAGCGCGAACTGGAGCAGAAAACCCTGCTGGAAATTATCCCGGTTGAACAACACAGCAACGATTTGCTGCTGGATACCGAGGAAATTCCCGAGCATTTCTGGCCGACTCTGGGACTGCCGGAAGGCGGTAAGGTACATATCGCCCGCAACGAAAATGGTGCACCCTCGGCAGTGATATTCCCTGCCATTGCACCGGACGGCTACAGCGGCAAAATCAAAATGATTATCGGCCTGAATATCGACGGCTCCATTGCCGGGGTTCGCATTACCGAACACGGCGAAACCCCGGGACTGGGCGACAAAGTGGATCTTGCCAAAAGCAATTGGGTACTCGGCTTTGATGGAAAATCCCTCGGCAATCCATCACTCAATCGCTGGGCAGTAAAAAAAGATGGCGGCGACTTTGACCAGTTTACCGGCGCCACCATAACCCCGAGAGCGGTCATCAATCAGATAAGCCGCGCACTGCGCTATTTTCAGGAAGATAAAAAGCGCCTGATCCAGAGAGCCACTCGCAGCCAGTCCGGCATCAATAACGATGAGCAAGGTGACAGCCATGGCAACTAGTTACCGCGAGGTCGTGGTCAACGGCCTTTGGAAAAACAACCCCGCACTGGTTCAGCTGCTCGGCCTCTGCCCTCTGCTGGCGGTCACCAGTTCGATCGTCAATGCACTGGGTCTTGGACTTGCCACCCTGCTGGTATTAACCGGCTCCAATATTGTGGTCTCGCTGGTGCGCAGCAAAATTTCCGACGCGGTGAGACTGCCGGCGTTCGTAATGATTATCGCCACCTTTACCACCTGCACCGAATTATTAATGAAAGCCTACACCTACGAACTGTATCTGGTGCTGGGTATTTTTATTCCATTGATCGTTACCAACTGCGCCATTCTTGGTCGCGCCGAAGCCTTTGCCAGTAAAAACAGCGTACTGCCTTCAGCGCTGGATGGCCTGATGATGGGAATGGGTTTTGCAATGGTATTACTGGCAGTGGGCGCGGTGCGTGAAGTACTCGGCAGCGGCACCCTGTTTGCCAACATGCAACTGCTGTTTGGCTCTACAGCCGCTGACTGGACCATTCATATATTCCCCGACGATTACGCCTTTCTGGTGGCCATCCTGCCGCCGGGAGCCTTCCTGGTAACTGGCTTATTAATCGCTCTTAAAAACAGCATTGACCAGGCACGAAAAAAACGTGCTGAAGCCAAACGCGCCCCTGTCAAAGCGGGCAGCAAGCGGGTCCGCACCACCGAAATCGTCGGCACAGAATAGTCATAAATGCTGCGCATTATTTCGCCTCATGAGTTTCGCGAATTCCCCTGGAAAAATGGCCAGGGCAGCACCATTGAACTGGCCATAAATTCAGGTGGAACTGCGGAAAATTTTGATTGGCGACTCAGCATTGCCACCATTGCCAACAACGGCCCCTTTTCAAATTTCAGCGGCTACACGCGCGATCAGGTGCTGTTATCCGGCAATGGCATGAGGCTGGTTCACGATAACAATACAGCTGACCAGTTTAATCGGCCATTTGATAAGGCCCGGTATTCCGGTGACAGCCAAACTGTCGCCACACTGGTTGATGGACCGGTGACAGCATTTAACCTGATCACTCACTCGGATCGTATTCAGGCAAATTTGGCAGTGCTTGATGAAGCAAATGAACTGGTATTACCCCAGGCCGAGCAGCTGTTTATTTATGCTCCCGACAGCCCGATACATCTTTCCTGCTCCAGCACCTCCGTTCCAGCAGGGTATCTGATTAGTATTGACCAATGCACAACCCCAACCACCGTCACTGGTAAACAATTTATTTTAATAAGCCTGGATAGCCGCTAATGAACTGGTGTTAATTGGACCCTCCTTCATCCTAATCTCCCCTTTCCGTCATCCTGAGCCTCCCCTTTCCGTCATCCTGAGCCTCCCTTTTCCGTCATCCTGAGCGTAGCGAAGGATCTCTTACTCACTGATCATTGAGATCCTTCGCTGCGCTCAGGATGACAATAGTAAGAGAGATGGCAACCAAACTAGCCCTGCAACAGGCCCGCCCTCATATACCCACAAATCGGGCAAACCTATTCCGGTTGAGCAAGGGCTCGCTTAGTGCCAATGATGCTCCGTTTCCCTTCGTTCAAGATGACAAACCTACCCAAAGTAGCTCTTTCCCTGACCTGACAGGTCACGACTATTTGTCAGTTATATGAGGAGTGGCTTATCAGGTCAGGGAAAGAGCGGGCTCGCCAATCAAAAACTTATCACACAAAAACCGAAGATATCGCCTTCGGCACTCAACGCAATTCACCCTTTGAGATCCTTCGCTACGCTCAGGATGACAACAGACTGCTGGTATAGCACCCAAACCAGCCCTTACCTTACCGGAACAGGTTTGCCCGATTTGTGGGTTATATGAGGGCAGGCCTGTTCCGGTAAGGTAAGGGCGGATTCAAACAACCGAAAGACAAACTTTTTCTTGACCTCTGACTGTGGCATCGTAGCCGGTTTGTAATTCCAATTTTGGCCTTCAAATAAAAGAGATAACCCCATGAACAAAACACTGGCACTCAGCATTGCCATCAGCGCCCTGCTGGCAGGCTGTGGCGACAACGCCCAACAAGCCGCAAATGACAATAGTCCACTTCCACCTGTAGCGAAAAAAATTCCCTACGAAATGACCATCCACGGCGACACCCGCATCGACAACTATTACTGGATGCGTGACGACCAACGCCAGGATCCAGAAATACTCGGTCACCTCGAAGCGGAAAATGCCTATGGCGAAGCCATGCTGGAGCACACCCAGCCACTGCAGCAAAAACTGCTGGACGAAATGGTCAGCCGAATCGACAAAGATGACTCTTCCGTCCCTTACCTGAAAAACGGTTACTGGTATGCCAGCGAATTCAGTGGCGAAAACGACTACCCGATTTACATTCGTCGCCAAGGCTCGCTCGACGCCGAACGCGAAGTCCTGCTGGACCTGAACGAACTGGCCGCTCCCCACGACTATTTTTCCATGGGCAGCATGAGTGTCAGCACCAACAGCCAGATTCTGGCTTATTCCTCTGACACCCTGAGCCGTCGTATTTACGATATTCAGTTTAAAAATCTCGAAACCGGCGAACTGTACGACGACAAGCTCACCGGCACATCCGGCTCCATGATCTGGGCCAACGATAACGAAACCGTTTTTTACATCAAAAAAGATCCACAAACTTTGCTGGGTTTTCAGGTCTATCGCCACAAGCTGGGAACACCACAAACCGATGACGTACTGGTGTACGAAGAGAAGAACAAAGAACTTTACATCAACCTTGGCAAATCAAAAGACGACAGCACCCTGATGATTGCCCAGGATGGCACCAACGAAGAGGCCATTCTGATACTGGATGCCAGTAACCCCAACGGCGACTTCAAACCGTTCCACCCAATGGAAAAAGGACTGAAGTACAGCATTCAAAAGCGCGGTGAGTGGTTTTATGTGCACACCAACTGGCTGGCGGATAACTATCGCCTAATGAAAGTGCATCAGGATCACACCGCCGATAAAAGCCAGTGGCAAGAAGTGATTGCCCACGATCCGGAAATTTATCTGGAAGATGTTGAGCTGTTTGAAAATTACCTGGTGTACAGTCAGAAGATACGCGGCCAGTCTCAGTTACAGGTAATGGACCTGAACACCAGCGAGACCCATCCAATTGCATTTGATGAATCAGTTTATGTTGTCGAAGTCGGCACCAACCCGCAAATGCAGAGCGACACTGTACGAGTCAATTACACCTCACTCACCACGCCAGGAACGGTCTACGACATTCACATGACCAATGGCGAAAAGACACTGTTAAAACAGGATAAAGTGCTTGGTAACTTCAATCCGGCTGATTACCAGAGTGAACGCATATTTGTAAAAGCGCGCGACGGTGTAGAGGTTCCAGTTAGCCTGGTGTACAAAAAATCCCTGTTCAAAAAAGATGGCACCAATCCGTTGTGGCAATACGCCTACGGCTCCTACGGTGCCGTAATTGAACCGGAGTTCCGCTCTACCCGCCTGACGCTACTGGATCGTGGCTTTGTCTATGCCATCGCCCATATTCGCGGCGGCAAAATGCTTGGCCAGGATTGGTACGAACAGGGCCGCATGTTTGAAAAAATAAACACCTTTACCGATTACATCGACGTCACCAAGGCACTGGTTGATAAGAAATACGCCGCCAAAGACAAAGTATTTGCCCAGGGCGGCAGTGCCGGTGGCCTGTTGATGGGTGCAGTCGCCAATATGGCGCCGGAGCTGTACCGCGGTATGCACGCTGCCGTGCCTTTTGTGGATGTAGTTACCACCATGCTGGATGAGAGCATTCCACTCACCACCAATGAATATGGCGAATGGGGCAACCCCAACAATCAGGACAGCTACGAATACATGCTTTCCTACTCACCCTATGATCAGGTAAAAGCCCAGAAATACCCCAATATGCTGGTCACCACCGGTCTGCACGATTCACAGGTTCAGTATTTCGAGCCAATGAAGTGGGTGGCTAAACTGCGTGAGCTGAAAACCGATGACAACCTGCTGGTATTTGAAACCAATATGGAAGCCGGCCACGGTGGTGCGTCCGGGCGATTCAAACGTTTGGAGGAAAGCGCACTGGTTTATGCGTTTATGTTTGATTTGATTGGCATGAAAGAATAATCGAATTCGATTATTTGCATAGTCTTCGCGTGACAGAGAGTCTGCCCATACAACTCACCTCAATAAAAACGGGGACATCAAGATGTCCCCGTCAAATCACCCAAGTAAATTCGTCTTAAAAAGTTGTTGTAATTTTCAGTCTCATAGTACGTCCGTAGGGATCAACACCATATGGAGAGAAAGACCGGGTTGCCTCAAATTCATCCGGCTCAAACTCCTGACTGAGAACTTCTCGGCTAACTTTAGCTTTGAAATAAAACAGGTTATTTATCTGAAAGTTAATTCGAGTAGTACTCAACCAGCGAGGTGCACTGAACAGATCCCCCGAAAAATCATAACCAAGGTTGAAGTTTACCGGTGTCGCCGCTTTGGTCGTAATGCGATTCAGGTTTGTGCGATAAATATACTGATGACTACTATCCAAACCTTTTCTGTATTCTTCTTCTATAATTGATGTTTCAGATTGGATTGACGTCTGAACATTTGCACTTAAACCTCGGTAAGTCCAGGAAATATCCAGTGCCCCCCGATGCTCGGGCAAGGGATAGTAGCCACGAGTAGATCTCAATCGACGGTCAATATTTCCAACCTGATCAAACGGCGTATCAGTTGGATCCATAATAACAGTGCGAGATGAGAAATCATAAACTTGGCTTGATGTAGTACAAGCATCACCCAGACAAAACTCACCCGGATCAACTTGATGCTCAAAAGTATATTGATGTGTATACGTCAAAAACCAGTCACCAAGATCTGTGCTGGCTCGATAACGAACCCGAAAATCCGCACTACGAGAAGAAACAGCGCCCATATTCGCCTCTCGGAGATCAAACACATAGGCACCATCAATCAGAGGTTCGGCCGTTTGTCTGGCCGTTTGTGTACGTTCTACCCAGGTTTTATCATCAATAATCACTCTGCCATTTTGCACCTGATAAAGTGCAGGGTTATTGACAATTGACTCTGGCAGTAACTCTGAAGGTGTATAGGCAGTATTCACATTAGGCTTACCAATACGATCAGATGTATTCGATTCAGTCAGGTTTAACTGTACCTCCATGCCGTCCAGGGGCCTGAAAATAAACCCAAGAGAGGTCCCAAAGTTCGTTTCTGGCCTCAATCCATCACGCCCTCCCGAGATATAGTAAGCTGGGACCCGGGGGTAACCAGGCAAATAATTACGAGCTTCATCCCTCAGATAAAAGCTAGTGGAGATCAATCGAGTAGAACTATTGGATACCATTGAATTTGGCAGAATAGTGCTATGTGTCCTATTAAGACGTACGGTCATCCACTCAACCGGCTCCCAGTTAAGGCCCGCTGCCCAATTCAAGGCACTCTCATCAATATTACCGTACTGCTCATAACGACCATTGACATTCATAAGTAAACTGTCAATCACCGGAGCAGACAATTCCACTCCAAGGCCTGTGCGTTTACGTTCAGTTTGCTCATTAAAAGTAACGCCACCCGTATAACCAGCACCCGTACTCAATGTGTCTGAAAATTTTTCTGAATAGACATTAGTGCTCGTTTCTGCATGCGACAGGATCACATTAGTTCTCATATCACCAGCAGGCAGTGTTGCCAAAACTCCTGTTACACTGATATCCATATCAAGAGATTTTGTTTCTGTACTGGTATGAATGAAAGGGATAGTCAGAGCACTTACATACTCCTCTGGCCCGGAATAGCCAAAGTAGGGTTTAAAATACCCCAAGCCATTTTCAACATATTGACGTAGATCAGAGTCGTAATACCGGCCATTGACTGCGTTTCTGAGAGCACTTCCATCCACTGAATTCCACTTGTCTGAAGTCCTCTCACTTTCACTGACACCAAAACCAAATTGCATACTCCAATCGGGATTCAGGTCATAATCAATGCCACCAGACAAAGACCGGTTCTCGGTCTCTGCCTTCTGGGTAGTTTGGGGCAGATCATCGGTGTAATTAAATAAAAAATGGGAAAAAAACGGATTATTCGGCACATTGGCTAAAACCCTATCCTGATGTGCGTCATTTCGAGTGGCACTTTGGCGCGAGGATTTCGAATAACGAGCAGCCAGGTTAACACGCAGATCTTTTGAAAAGTCATAGGTATATGATAGGCCACCAGAAATGGTGTCATCCTCTGGCAACAGACTGTAACCCTTACCGACCTGATAGCTGTTCTCACCAAGTGGAAATCTTGCACGCATTGTGGTCAGGATTTCCTCAAAGGCGGCTCCCGCTACTGGTAGCTCTACACTGGTATTTTCGACAATATCATAAAGGCTCAAAGCATCCAGACCAGCACCGTCCGGCAGCTGCAAAGTATAAACAGGCAAGTAATCGGCATCAGGTGGTGTATTGTCAATTCGCCTTGTACCTCCCCATGAGTTAGGCACCATTTGACCACCTGGTACACGTTCATTCAGAGCTTCATTATCCGTTTTCCCATCGCCATCTACGTCTTTCACAAACATCAGTACCTGATCATAACTAAAGCCTGTGCCTATATTTGCCGGAGAAGAAGGGTGCAAAACCAAACCTTCATCATTGGACAATGCAAAACCCTGCCCAGCGGCCGGGAGAGGGGTAAACTGAATTTCTCGCTGGGTACCTGCCAATGGATCTCGGGTCAGATAATTACCGTTAATAGTAAGAGAACCGTTATCGAAGTTGAACGTATGCCCCAGGCCGAAGTTCAACTCATCAGCGCCACCATCTTCTGTACGGGTTACATCAACAGAAACCTGAGTTCCTTCAAACTCCCTGTTGGTAATAATGTTAATAACCCCACCAACAGCATCAGCACCGTAAATTGCTGCTGCACCATCATAAAGGATTTCAATTCGCTCTACCTGATCGACAGGAATACTACTGATATCAGCCACATCACCATACAATCCACCTTTGGCAGGACGACGTCCATCAATTAAAACCAGGGTATACTGTTCCCCAAGACCACGAAGATTTACACCACTGCCAGCATAAACGTTTTTCCCTCTACCAAACGTAGCACCCGATTCAAAAGTACCTGATGCCACATTAGTTGGAGCATTTACATTTTGGGGAAGTCTGCGCAAATACTCATCCAGCCGAGACATGCCACTGGCTTCCAGTTCTTCACGGCTGATAACAGTAACTTGCCGAGTAAGCTTTCCAGGATCCTGAACCAGGCGACTACCGGTAACAACAACTTCTTCAACTTCATTTTTTTCTTGCGCTTTCTCCTCACCACCTTGATTTTTACCATTTTCTTCAGAAGCAACGACAATAGAACCATCGCTGGCCACCTGATAAGTAAGACCACTACCGGTCAGCAAGATATCCAATGCTTCAACCAACGTTAGCTCACCAACAATAGCTGGCAAGATTGAGTTGCTCTCAATACCTGGCTCTACAATAATTAACGATCCAGTCTTTTTGGACAGTTCCAGGAGTGCTGGCGTTGCTTTCTGAGATTTTATATTAAGCTGCATACGCTCATCAGAAGCGGATGCAAATGCAACTGTAGAGAGGGATAGAGTTGCCGCTACTGCCAGCGACAGGCGCTTTTTGGAATAAACACGATCTGATCTATTCATACCTAGTAAATCCACCTATAAGTTTTGTATTTTCATTGCAGAATTCGAGTCTGCTATAAGGTTTACGTTTAACTCACAGGTAACCGAACGGTAAAAATTAAAAAAAGGAATTTTTCTATACTTCAATATACTGAAATAAAGGCCACTTTCAGGCCTTTGCATCAACTCCTACTTATTACCTTGATTAATGCGCGTCACTCTAAATTACCATTTGTCAGTCCAATCGAAGCGAAGAATTCCAACCTCAAAGACAACTAAAAGATCCTTCGCTTCACTCAGGATGACATGACTTAAAACAATAGGTTCGGATTTCCTTCATTGACTCAGGATGACATGGTTTAATCAGCCTTTGAGCTTATAAAAACCTGATCAAAGTCACTCTCAATCTGAATCGGTAGCACTTTGGAAAGCCCACTCAGTGCTTGAGAAATTCTGGAAACCGGTATACCTGCTGTGACTTCCAACCCCATTACCTCCGAATCCATAATCATGATTTTTTTTGCCGAATAACGGTTCAACTCCTGGACCACATCCACCAGTGGCACCCCTTCAAAGCTAAGCACACCATCTCGCCAATCAGCCACCCGGGAAATATCCACACGCATCGCTGACATACTGGCATTGGCAACATCAAGATTTGCTGACCAACCAGCACCAATTCGGTATTGGTTGCCAGCTGCCATGACTAATTCACCTTCTGCAATGTCTTGCAGACCATAACTGGCAAGTGGTTCATCACTACGAATAAGGGCGACCTCACCTTCAGAGACATCCAAAAGTGTTCGATCCGGCATAACCCGCACACTGAAAGTCGTACCCAAAACCACTATGGTACGACCGCCGACCTCAACGGAAAAAGGCGCATCCGCTTGTTTGACCACATCGAAATACGCTTCCCCCCTACGCAAAGTCAATTTGCGAGCATCCTCATTCATCTCAACAAGCAATTCAGTGCCGGTATTCAAATAAACTGTACTTCCATCCGCCAAAGTAAGCTGATTTTGTTCACCAATACGGGTTACATATCTGTCAATTTTTCCATTTGGCGTCACCTGATTACCCTGCCATAGAAGAAGCCCGGCAAAAACAGCGATCAATATTCCAGCCGCCATCGAAAAGCCTTTCCAGTGGTTAAATTTTCGATATTTCTGTGTGCCACCGGATTCAGCCAGCTCCAGTAAATTCTGAATAACTGACGAATCTTTAAGGCAGTCTATATCCGCCAGCGTATGACTGGCTTGCAAAAATTCCCGCCGGTATTCCGGAGACTTATCTGACCAGCTTGATTGAGCTTTGCCATCGTGAGTCATAAGCGATCCATCAAGCATCCCTATCAACTCGACAGCTGCGTCATTTTTGATCCTGTCCATCTCTTTACTGCTCACGATTCGCTCCTGCGCCATACTCCAGGCATTTTCTTAATTGCTTAATGGCTGCTGATATATATTTTTCGACAGCACGGGTAGTAACAGACATTTTTTTCGCGATTTCTTTTTGAGGAAGATATTTAAAACGGCTGAGCAAGAACGCTGTTCGCCACTTTTCCGGCAATTCCACAACTGCTTTTTCCAACAACTTCAAATCCTGCTGGCTTGAAATAACTATTTCTGGTGAAATTTCATATACATCGGCAGGATTACCCAACTTACCACTCTCTTTATGGCGCCTCTTTATCGCCTTATGTCGCTCTCTGTCCACTACTATATTGTGTGCAATTGAAAATAGATACGAGCGACACCGATCTTCATCAGGGTCAATCTTTTCCATCAAGTCCGGCATACGCGCCAAGCGCACAAAGACATCTTGAGTAATATCATCAACTTCATCGAAATTAACCGAACGAGCATACAAAAACCTTCGAACAGAGGTTTCGTACTGATCATACAGTCGTCTCAGAAACTCCTTCTTTGACAGGAAACGGCTATTAAAATCAATGATGTTGTCATTTTTTACCGACATGGTGTTTCTCATGAGAGGCCCATACTTCTTCGTTCTCACCAGGTATACGTTTGAAAGCCGCCAAACCGAACGAAATCTGTGAATATTTTTAGTTTAGACGGAAGAATACTGAATGACACCGCCAGGAAAGACCATAACAATATGATTTTTAATAACATTTTCCAACATGGTGTAGTTTAATACACTAACTCAATACTTAGTGATCAATACTACAGATCAACTCGTATATACTCTGAAGTAGAGCCCCGTAACGGTGTACCCCTGATATGAGGTGCACGAAGCATGTTAATAGGTCTTAATGTCTACGGGCTCTAGTATCCTGCTGCCTGACCATCCTTGCGGGACTCGCTGGCACCGTAATAAGCGCCCTGCTCCGCGTCATACCAGATTGCCTGATAGCCGCCATACCCTCTTGAATACCTAACCATGTGTCCTTTATCCATCAGTTCTCGAACAACCTGATAGTTGATACCGGATTCAACAGCCAGCTCACCACCAGTAGCCAATAACGCATTCTGGCTCTCGGTCGGTTCGGTTGACCCATAGTGCTGCCAGCGGGCTGCATCGCCCGCCTCTTGCAGGTTCATACCAAAATCAATCAGGTTAACGACTATCTGCACATGCCCTTGTGGCTGCATGGCACCACCCATGACGCCAAAGCTCATCACCGGTTTGCCATCTTTGGTCATAAAGGCGGGAATGATGGTGTGAAAGGGCCGCTTGCCCGGCGCATAGACATTGGCGTGTTTGGGGTCCATGGAAAACAGCTGTCCCCGATCCTGAAAACCAAACCCCAACCCCGGCACTACCACTCCAGAACCCATCCCCCGGTAATTGCTTTGAATCAGGGAAACCATATTGCCTTGGCTATCGGCAGTGGTCAGGTAAATGGTATCACCCTGTTGCAAGCGTGGATTACCGGCCTCCACCCGCCGGGCAGCGCGTTCCCCAATTAACTTGCGACGCTCAGCAGCATACTTTTTGGAGAGTAATCCCTGGAGAGGAATCTTGTGAAAATCCGGGTCGACATAGAATTTGGCGCGATCTTCAAACACCAGTTTTTTGGCTTCCACCATCAGGTGCAGAAATTCAGCACTGTTGTGACCCAGGGATTTCAAGTCGTAAGCTTCGAGGATATTGAGCATCTGCAAAGCGGCAATGCCCTGCCCGTTGGGGGGCAGTTCCCAGACATCGTAACCGCGATAGTTAGTGGATAGTGGTTCAACCCATTCTGAGCGATGATTTTCAAAATCTGCTTTGCGCAGGTATCCGCCCTCTTTGCGCATAAAGGCATCAATTTGTTCGGCAATGGCACCACGATAAAATACATCACGGCCGCCTTTGGCCAACTGTCGGTAAGTAGAGGCCAAATCGGGATTTCGAAACATCTGCCCCTTGCGAGGAGCTTTGCCATCTATGGTAAATGTCGATGCAAATGCTCCCGGCTGTTCCTTTAAACGAGGAACACTTAAATTCCAATAGAAAGAAATAAGCTCTGAGACAGGAAATCCATTTTCCGCATAGCCAATAGCCGGTTGCAAAACCTCTTGCATGGATAATTTGCCAAACTTTTTGTGCAGTTCAAACCAGCCATCCGCTGCTCCCGGCACAGAAATAGGCAGCATGCCGTATGGTGGAATATCATCGCGATTGAGCTTATTAAGCTCTTCTTGAAGCTGCTGATAACTTAATCCCTGCGGAGAGCGACCACTGGCATTCAGGCCGTAGAGCTTTTTATCTTTTGCACTCCAGACAATAGCGAACAGGTCGCCGCCAATTCCACATCCCGTCGGCTCCATCAATCCAAGTGCCGCATTTGTCGCAATGGCAGCATCAATTGCGTTGCCGCCGCGTTTGAGAATATCCAGCCCTATCTGGGTTGCCAGGGGCTGACTGGTAGCCACCATGCCATTTGGGGCTATCACTTCTGATCGGGTGGTGCCGTCAATTCCGGTGATTCGATCAGGACCAGCCATTACCGCACCTCCAGAAAGTATTGTTGCAACCAGACCTAAAACAACCTGAATTCTCGCAAGTAAGTTAAGCGACATAATCACTACCCAACATTGTAGTTAACTGTCTTAAACCTAAGACGAATTGTTAATTAGCGCAAAATTATTCCGAGCGCAGAGCGTCAATGGGGCTTAATCGAGTAGCAGAAATCGCAGGGCGAACTCCGGACAGCGCTCCGATAACCGTCGCAGCGATAAGAGCTATCAAAATAATACCGGGACTCATGGCAATGGGTAGCCCCGGCACCAGCAGTCTTGCCGTCAGCATCAGCAAGGCAATCAACGCAATTCCGCAGACCGCCCCCAGTAATGCCAGAAAAACCGCTTCCCCCAAAAACAGGTTACGAATTTGAAACCGGGTGGCGCCAAGCGCACGCAGTAAACCGACTTCCTGGGTACGTTCTGTGACAGTGATCATTAGAATGGTGGCAATACCCACGCCACCTACCAGCAACGAAATTGCACCAAGGCCACCGCCGGCAAGCTTGAGGATATTGAGAATATTATCCATGGTATCCAGCATCTGATCCTGGGTGGTGATGGTGAAATCTTCAAAACCGTGGCGGCGAATTAACAGTTCGGTAATCTGTTGACTTACGTACTCAGCACTTCGTGAAGGGCTGTAAAATACATCGATCCCCATCAGGCTTTCGCGATTAAACATCTGCTGCCCGCGAGCCACTGGGATATATAGCGTTTTATCCAGATCCTGGCCGAGAAACTCCCCCTTACTGGCCAGGACGCCAATAATTTTAAACCGGCTGCCTCCCACACGAATGTCTTCGCCCAACGCCGGGGCATCGCCAAAAAATTCCTGCTTAAGATCGCTGCCTAAAACCGCAAAGGGTCGTGCCTGGCTGCGCTCTTCATCGGGCAAAAAACGCCCTTGCGCCAAATCCAGTTTATAAGCTTGTGCCGCTAATGCGCCGACGGCGTAAATATCGGTATTGCGAGTGCGATTGTTTGCCTCCACCGGCAATAATCCGGCAACAGCAGGTACCACAGCTTCTATTCCCGGCAGTCGCTCAATGGCATCGGCATCTTCCAGGGTTAATGGACGAGTCGTTTTCAGAATGGCACCAACCCCAAATGTACTATTTTGACCGGGGCTGACACCAACTATATGGCTGCCAAACTGGGTAAATTGTTGCAGCACAAACAGCCGCAGGCCTTCGCCAAATGAGCTGAGCAACACCATCGCCGCGATACCGATGGCAAAGCCTACAACGGTCAGCAGAGAACGGCCGCGATGCATCCACACCGCGCGCCAGATCCACAGCAGTGCATCACGCAGCAACACGATAACAACCTGAAATAGTCATTTCACAATTCCTCGCATTGCCAGTACGGGGTCGAGATCCGCGGCACGGCGGGACGGAACCCATGAAAACAGCACACCAAATACAAAGGCAGTTGATACCGCAGCAGTAATCGACCACCAGGGTGCTATTAATGGAAAGCTGGGCGCCAACTGTCGTTCAAGGGTGAGCAACGCCAAAGCGAAAGCGACGCCACAGGCAGAGCCGATTCCCACCAGCAAAAGAGACTCCCCCAAAAACAGGTCGCGGATCTGGGCACGGCTGGCACCGATGGCTTTTAACAGGCCGATTTCCTGGCGTCTCTGACTGACGGAGATCAGGCTGATATTCATAATCAACACCCCTGCCACCAACAGACTGATCGCCGCAATTGCGCCGATAGTGATGGTAAGCGTTGTGAGGATGTCATCAAATCCACTGAGAATAGAATCCTGACTGACGATGGTGACATCATCCACCCCTTCATGACGGGCTTTTACTACCGCTTCTATACGCTGCTTGGTGTATTCCGCATTGCCGCTTTGTTTTAGTGACAATAAAAGTCGAAACAAGCCCGGGCTATTAAATAACTGTTCTGCCGAGCGCACCGGAATAACCGCAACGTCGCGAAGATCCAAACCCAGTGATTCACCCCGCTCTGATAAAACGCCAATCACACGAAAACGACGATCACCAATACGCACCCATTCACCAATGGCGCGGTCGTTATCAAACAGCTCCCGCTTTAATTTTGCCCCCAATACACAAACCGGCATGGCATCATCATTGGTGCGTTCGGGCAGAATATTGCCACGTGCGGTGTCCAGTTGGCGTACTGCAAAAAATCCCGGCGTGCTGCCAATTACAATAACTTCGCGCATACGGCTGTCGCGACTCACCAGCGAATTCCCGGCAATAATCGGCGCCCAATCCTCAATTGTCGAAATCTGGCCAATGGCGGCAGCGTCTTCCAGCGTCAGGTCGCGATGAGAGGTGCCGTAAATGGGTGGCATGCCTCCGACGGTTTCGGTTTTTCCGGGAAAGACAATCAGCATATTGTTACCCAATGCCGAGAATTCCCGATTCACATAACGGCGTGCGCCTTCCCCAAGACTGGTGAGTAAAATGACCGACGCCACACCAATCCCGATGGCCAGCAACAGCAACCCTGTACGCACTCGATAACGACCGAGTACAGCAAGATTAAAGCGAATTTTATCGCTGCTGTTCATGGCTACTATTCAAGACTCCTGTTCACGACTGCTTTTTATATATGACTCAGTAGAAGCATCACTGGCGATCTCTCCATCCACCATTCGAATGCGACGCCGGGCGCGTTTACCCAATGCCTCATCGTGGGTAACCACCACCAGGGTAATACCCTCCTGATTGAGTTCTTCCAAAAGCTGTACCACATCATTTCCGGAGGCAAGATCAAGATTACCGGTAGGCTCGTCTGCTAACAGTATGCGCGGTTTCATAACAAGCGCCCGAGCAATCGCCACTCGCTGTGATTGGCCGCCGGATAGTTGTGCGGGAGTGTGATCACGTCGATCCATTAACCCCACCTGCTCCAATACATCGGACACCTGCTGGCGACGCTGTTTAATTGGCGCCCCGGCCAGCATTAATGGCAGTTCAATATTCTCAAAAGCGGTCAGGCGGCCAATCAAGTGGAATGACTGAAAAATGAAACCAATGTTGTCGCGGCGTAGTTCTGCGCGATCTTCTTCAGGCAGGGATTCGGTGGCAGTGCCATTTAAGTGGTAAGTTCCGCTGTCTGGCCTATCAAGCAAGCCAATCATATTCAGCAAAGTTGATTTTCCTGAGCCGGATGGTCCCATGACAGAAACATATTCGCCTGGCTCTATGGACAAGGAAATTTCCTTTAATGCATGTAGCGGTTCTTCGCCCACTAAGTAGGTTTTATTGACGTTATTAAATTCAATCATTGCCGGCGTCGCTCGCCTTATCACTTACCTGTGCATTTTTACCCACTTCAACACCTGGCAAACCCAGTGAGCTGACAATTTGATCTCCGGCCGATAAACCAGTGATTATTTCGGTTTCGCGCCAGTTTCCAATTCCGGTTGTGACTAAATGAAGTTTCAATACTCCTTCGCTATCGAGCATCATCACCTTGTTTTCTTCAATTAACAGCTCAGTGGGTATTTTGAGTGCGTCTTCGCGAATCTCGATAATTATTTCCACATCAGCACTGTAACCTGCCAGTAAATTCAGCTGTTCAAGGGCTTCCGCCTCAAAGTCCACTTCTACATCTACCGTACGGGCCTGCTTTTCAAAGTCGAGAATATAGGGAGCAACACGGCGTACTCGTCCGGCAAATTGTTGATCCCGAAAAGCATCCATCGTAATCCGCACCGGCATACCCTGACGAATATCAGCGGCGTCGACTTCATCAATCGGGGCAATAACGTAGTGGCAGTCGTTGGTAAGCAGGTCGATAGCTGGCGGGGTTGCGACACCTGGGGGGGATGGCGTGGAGTACTCACCTACTTCGCCGGTAACCTCCGCCACCATGCCGTCAAAAGGCGCATAAAGGCGGGTTTGATCAAGGGATGCTTTTGCCAGGCTAAATGCTGCCCCAGCCTCTTCTTCACGTGCCTTGGCAGCCTGACACTGGAAATCACTGGCCTGGGCTTTGGTGGCTGCCTTGTCGGCAAGATCTGTGGAAACCAGCCCGCGGCTGACCAACCCTTTCAAGCGGTTGGATTCACGTCGATCCAGTTGTGCTGAAACACAGATACCTTCCCGTTCAAGTCTGGCGGAATTAAGGAATGCCTCGGCCTGTTCCAGCCGAGCCTGCCGATCGCGGTTCCAGAGCACCATCAGCAGTTGGTCCTCTTTTACCCGGTCGTTTTCTTTCACCAGGATCCGATCAATTTGTCCACCAATGGGCAGCGACAATCTTGATCGCTGGCAAGCCGTGACAGTGCCCGCTCGGGTGTTGGCAACGATATGCTCTACTTTACCCGTTCCAACAGTCATTACCTCGACAGCCACTGGAGGCTGCTTGGCCAGCATCATCCAGGCTACCCCCACCGCAACCACGCCACCCCACACCAGCACAGAGCGTTTCATAGTGCATCCTTACTGTATTGATTTTGCAACCATAGCAGAAAGTGGGGTTCAACCAAATAAACTATTTTGGGGAGATTGAGCGGTATAAAAAAATCCACTGTAATATTTACAGCGGATTTTCAAATTATGCCAAGGTCGTGGATATTCATCCAGGTTTGCAGGTTGTTGAAAAACTATCTGCTAGTGAACCACATCGCCAAATTCATCATAAATCGGGCAACTGATCACTGCTTGCCAGGCATCTTCCATCATTGAACGGAATGAGCGACTTTCCATGTGAACCAGGTGACGGTGATCACCACCTTCAAAATAGAGATCCTGTTTATCCATCAAAGCAGTATCGACAATTACATCCATATTAAATGCCTGCCCCACACAGGGGATCGCTCCCAATTCACAGTCCGGAAACAGCCCTCGCAACTCCTGTTCGTCTGCCATCTCAAATGACAGCTGCTGTTCGTATTCCAACCATTCCAGAATCAATTGGTGACTCGCCGGAATTACACACATGCTGTAGTGATTACCATGTTTTACCACCACGGCTTTGGCCACTTTTTCCGGTTCAATATGGGCAGCATATGCGCTGGAAAGCGAGTTACTCGTATGCGGGTGAGACAAAATATCATACCTGAGCTGCTGGGCAGCCAGATAATGATTCAGGGCGGGTGACATACTCATAAACAACCTCCTCCGAAGAGGGATTACGGCATTTAAAAGTATAGCTATGCAAGGGGGCGGTAAAGGATAAAGAGCAAAATGGTCTAAGGGTGAGTCAGGAAAGTATTTTTAACTCTAAAACCGGATTTTGCTGTAATTAAAAAAGCCGGATTGTTTTAAAACAACCCGGCTTTTATATAAGAGACAACTAGACCCTCAACAGTTACATCATCGGAAGTTGTTCACCATTCAGTGTCATTGCACCTTCTTTCATTGAAAACACAGCACGGTAACCATTTTCTGTTTTTTCCAGAAAGCCCATTTGCAACATCATACCAGCTTGGGCCTCAGCCATTTGCTGGATATCATCCGGTGACATACCCTCGACCTGCGGATTGCCAGCCATTTGCTCCGCCATTGCGCGGGAAGCAATTTTCAGGGCCAGACCTTCACTGATATTGGCCTCTGCGTCTACCACCAGATTCACCAACATCATCATTGGGTTATTGAGATCGATAGGTGGAGTCATATTGCTACCATCAAATTCAACGCGCGCGTTGGAAGACAGTTTTTCACCGGCGTACTCAAAGCTCAGATCAGTGATTGCGATCACTGGCGAGAGAGGCAGAAAATCATTTGCCATCTCCTGTCCAATCATTGCCATTTCCGCTTGCTGCTGCGAATAGTCAGGCCGTTTTTTCATAAGGTCAGCAAAGGAGTCGTAGTATTTTTCCAGCCCATCAATACTCATTCTTTCAAAGGCCATGCCAAGACGAGCATTGTCCACTTGCTCCCCTTCAACCCGAACCTGATTAACGGAATATTCCAGGTTCATCTTTACGGTTTTTTCGGAGTCTTTATCCATGCTGTAGTTAACGCCGAGATCTTTCATCGAAAATAATGGCTCACCACCTGCATCGCTTTTATAGAAAGTAACTGAAGGTACTTTGAAGTCACCACTGCCCAACTGAATCATTGGGCTGATGTATTCCATATTGCTACTCAGAATCATCGGCTCAACTCTCAAAGTGCCTTCACTCGCCTCAACCAGGATCTCTCCAATCTGGCCGCTCACATCCCCTTTGCGGTTGGACCGCTCGTACCCGCCATTCAAATCAATACCACCAAAGGTGATAGTGGTGTCTTCGTCAGGGTTAAAGGTAAATTTGGGGGAATTAGCCGTGAAAGAGGCATTTCCGAAATAATTGATCAGGGATGAGTAGGTCATAAAGCTATCGATACCCAGCTTTTTCTGCAACTCAACCGCTTTATCACTGTGTGAAAGATCCAAAGTGCCATTGATAGAAGCCAGGCCAAGCTTACCGCCATCAGCGAAAATTACCGGGCCGTGCCCCATGCTGAGTTCAAACCGGGCAATATTCGGCATCGACTTAAAGATCTCCCGCTCAGACGCTGGCAGATCGGCCATAGCTGGGCCAAACATCATTTCGGTATCAATCCCCAGCGTTAATACCGCACTGGAGGAGAGCCAGCCTTTTTCATACTCAACAAGCTCGGCTTTATAACCGGGGATCTCATTGATCATGGCGATGTCATTTTCAATACTTTGCTTTGCCACTCCCGCAGTAATAAACGGTCCGGCCAATACCCCAACAGCCAATACACCACCAATTGTACCAATCACTTTTTTCATGTGTTTCTCTCCTTGTGATAGAAATTATTTTTTAGATAACAATTCAATCTTATAACCGTCCGGATCTTCGACAAACGCCAGTATCGTAGTACCGTGTTTCATCGGGCCAGCTTCGCGCACTACATTACCACCTTTTGCGCGAATAGCGTCACAGGCCTGGTAGACATCATCCACTTCGATCGCCAGATGACCAAAGCCATTGCCAAGCTCGTAACTGTCAGTGTCCCAGTTATGGGTCAGCTCCAATACTGTGCTATCAGCAATCTCGCCATAGCCCAGAAATGCCAGAGTAAACCGCCCTTCCGGGTAGTCATTGCGGCGCAGTAATTTCATGCCCAGCAGTTCGGTATAAAACGCAATGGAGCGATCCAGGTCGCCCACCCGCAGCATAGTGTGCAGCAGTCGCATAACAGGTTCCTTTCAGTTCTGATACAAAAAAGCCGGGCGAAGCCCGGCTTTTCGGATTCAGAGAAGAGCTTAGCAAGCTACTTCTTGTTGGACAAACTCTTAATCTACAAACTCTTAATCTACAAACACCGGCACCATACCCATTTCCCACAGCACCACTGTGACACCGAGCATAACCACTGCCAGTACCAGTACCATCATCATCACCGCACTGGCGTAAAGAAAGCCACGCTCCTCGGGAACATGAAGCAGTAACGGGATGGCAATATATAACTGGTAGATAGCATAGCTACATGCGGCTGTGGCAATCAAAAGATCCAGCCAGAATACCGGCCAGAAGCTGAAGATGCCCGCTACAAATACCGGCGTCATGGCGTAACCTACCAGTACAAAGTCTTTCATCCGGAAAGAATCTGCGCGATAGGTACGGGACATCCAGTGGATAAAGTATCCCAACCAGATAACGGTCACTACGAGAGCAGCGTAAAACAAAACTGTGAGCGGAATCGCACTTTCAATCGTGACACGATAAACCTCGCTCGTATCGCCAATTGACCATCCCACCTGGGTTGTACCCCAGAAAAACCCTATGGGTGGAATCAGTGCCATTAGCACAAAATACGGAACCTGACGCTTGATTGATTCGTCAGACAGGTGGGCTATTTTTTTCCACTCTTCGCGCGGATTAAACAGCAATCCCGGAATATGATTGAACATAGTGTGTGATCCCCTTCTAGCACTCTTTCAGCTTGGTGAATTTCTTTTTATTGTCTGCCTAGAGTCAACATCAGGTATTGATGAAAGTCAACAAAGTTGATTTTTGGCAAAGCGTCAAGGGAATCGAGAAGAAAATTGTTTACTGAAAATCAGTGCCAGGGCTCGCAGTGCAACAGACTGTCGTCATGTTGGCCAAACAGGATATGACCGGCGCCAGTCCAGAAAATCCATACTGCAAAGCCAAGCAGCAGCAGAGCGAACACCGACCGCAGTGCCTTGTTTTGCAGGATCTCCCGAACCTGATCCGAAAAGATGCCTCCCGCCAGCATGGCTGGAATGGTACATAAACCAAAAATCATCATGCCCAGTGCCGAGCTGGCCGGATTGCCGGTTGTCGCCGCCAGGGCCAGCGCACTATACACAAGGCCACAAGGCAACCAACCCCACACCATACCCAGTGCCAAAGCTCCCCAGGGACCTTTCACCGGCATCAGTTTGCGGCCCAGCGGCTGCAATAGCTTCCAAAAGCTGCTACCGAGCTTTTCGAGTCGTACCAGTCCATGCCACCAGCCTGCCAGATAAAACGCCATCATCACCAACAGAACCGCCGCAATGGTGCGAAGAATCGGCATCCAGTCGAAGTAGTGATTGCCAACACCGCCCAACCAGCCAACTATCGCGCCGGCAATGCTATAGCTGATAACACGTCCAAAGTTATAGCCCAGCAGTACCGGTAACCGCTGTGCCAGTGAGGTGCGCTGCGGGTCAACAGCAAATCCAAGTGCCGCCGCAATTCCACCACACATACCGATACAGTGGGCACCACTGGTAAGGCCCATGGTCAGCAGTCCGGTGAGTATGGCGGTTTCTATCATTGGGAATTGCTCGGGTTAGGAACTGTTAACACTATCTGATATGTGCGAATGCAATTGGGAGATCGTCTCACGTCTCACGTCTCACGTCTCACGTCTCACGTCTCACGTCTCACGTCTCACGTCTCACGTCTCACGTCTCACAAGATTTTAACGAAACTACTACTTTTTATCCTGCGACATTTTGTCGCTGTCTTGTTGATCTATCGGGGCATCATCCGTTTCATCGTCAAACAGTATCCGCTCGCCTTCCCGGTCAAGGTCATCATACTGACCCTGTTTCACAGCCCAGAAATAGACACATACACCGCCAATGAGCATCAGCAAGGACAACGGAATAAGAAAATAGAGACTATCCATGGGTAACTTCGGACTCCAGATAGGCGACGTTAGTAGTTTGACCACGCTCAGACCGCGCCAGGCGCAGTGCATTTACTACCACGATCAGGGAGCTGGCCGACATACCAATGGCCGCTGCCCAAGGGGGAACTAACCCGGCAGCCGCCAGTGGCAGTGCCAGCAGATTATAACCCAGTGCCCAGGCAAGGTTTTGACGTATCACCCGCCCCGTTTTAGCCGCAAATTTGACTGCTGAAGCGAAACCGAGCAATTGGCTGGACATCAGGATACTGTCGGCATGAATGCGCGTGACATCCGCAGCTTCACCCATAGCAACCGACACATCTGCGCCACTGAGAACCGGCACATCGTTGATACCATCTCCCACCATCACCACTTTATGGCCAGCCTGCTGCAATTGGCGAACGTGAGCCAGTTTCTGCTCGGGTGTTACTCCACCCTGCCAATGATCAATACCCAAGTGGTTAGCCATCGCAGCCACAGCAGCCGGGCGATCTCCGCTCAGAAGCTCTACAGTCAGCCCGGCAGATTGCAAGGTTTCTACGGTCTCCCTGGCGTCAACTCTCAGGCGATCACGCACCATAATCCAGCCCAGCACCGCAGATTCACTGGCCAGCATCAACCATACTTCACCTTCGCCAGGCATCTCCGGCAGGTCATCCGTGCGGCCAAACAGCTCAGTGATGTACTGTTCACGGCCAATGGCATAACGAATACCTTCTACAGTACCTGAGACACCGTCGCCCACACGATTGTCGGTAGTAGTTGCCCTCAGCCCCCCATCACAATCAGCAAAAGCCGCTGCAATCGGGTGTCGGGAACCGGCCTCCAGGGCAGCGGCTATGGCGAGCATTTTCTGTTCGCTTACCGAGCTGCGGCACACTACTTTTTGCACCGACATATCACCAGTGGTGAGGGTTCCGGTTTTATCAAATACGATACGATCGGCCTGTACCAATGTGTCGATCACATGACCGCGACTGACCAGAAATCCGCGCCGACGCAGCTCATGGGTCGCCACTGCCAGGGCAGTTGGTGTCGCCAGAGACAACGCACAGGGACAAGTGACTACCAGCACCGACAGCGTCACCCACAGAGCATGGCCAGGCTCAATCTGCCACCAGACCATTGCCACGCTGGTCGCCACCACTAACACAAAACCGACAAAATAACCGGCTACCCGATCCGCCAATGCCACCTGCCTGGGCTTCTCCATCTGCGCCCGTTCAACCAATCGCAGAATTGAGGAGAGTCGAGTGTTGTTGCCAGCGGCTGTGACCTTGATCAGCAGCGGGTTTTCGGTATTGGCGGTGCCGGCACTCACATCGCTGCCTGCCGTCTTGTTTACCGGCCGCTGTTCTCCTGTGAGCACAGATTCCACCACACTGGAGTTGCCACTGATCACCTCGCCATCGCAAGGAATTACATCCCCCGGTGCCACACGAATCACATCGCCAGCCTTCAGAAGTTTGACCGGAACTGATTCATCATCACCTTCAGTCACCCTGGTCGCTACCGGCGGCAATAACTGACCGAGCCCTTCCATACGCAGTTCATTGCGATGGCGAACCCGCATTTCCAGATAGCGCCCGACAAGCAGGAAGAAGGTAAACATCGACACCGAGTCAAAATAGACTTCACCGCCACCGGAAACCGTTGCCCATACACTGGCCAGGTAAGCCAGACCGATGGCCAGTGATACCGGCACATCCATCACCAATACACGGCTCTTCAAGCTGCGCCAGGCAGCCTGAAAGAATGGTGCTGCAGCAAACAAAACAACCGGTGTCGCCACAATCAGGCTGACCCAGCGCAACAGTTGCAGCATCTCGTCAAAGGCTCCGGCGTAGAGTGCCACGGCAAACATACCCGCCTGCATCATGCCAATTCCCGCCACGCCGAGGCGTTGCAATGCACGGTTGTTTTCACGACGGCGGGCATCGCGAACCTCTTCATCACTGGCCGGACGCGCTGCATAACCGATTTGCGCCAGAGATGACAGCAGGGTACTGAGTTTGACCCGGGTGTTATCCCACTCCAACCAGCAGCGGTGGGTAGTGACATTGACTCGCACCGCAGTGACACCATCAATGCGCTCCAGGTGATGTTCAATCAGCCAGGCACAGGCGGCACAGGTAATACCATCCACCAGCAGTTCAACTCGTAAGCGACTACCCTGCTCATCTTCGATGATGTGAACAAAGTCCTCCTGCACGGCTGGCAGGTCGTAGGCGGCAAAGCTGTCTTCGGTGTGTTCGGGGCGGGGCTGTTGGGTGGAACGGTATTTGTAGAAATTCTGCAAGCCGCCATCAACGATGGCGGTGGCCACTGCCTGACAGCCAATACAGCACATTGGCTCTGCCCGACCGCCAATATCGACGGTCAGGTTAAGGTTTGGGGGAACAGGCAGACCACAGTGATAGCAGTCTTTAGAGTTAGTGTCAGAGGCACTCATTGCGACAGCAGAACAGTCTCGCTGGTGCGGGCAAAATCAATTTCACCGTTCAGACGCCATTCGTCATTGTCGCCAGGCAGCAGTCGCAGCAGATAGCGGTACTGCAGGTCGTCGCTGAGAGTAGCGCTGTAACTACCACTACCATTGCCCTTCAGCTCGACGGTTTTATCATTATCGGCCTCAACCGGGTGCAGCAGTTTCAGGCGCAGGTTTTGCGGCAGCTGCCCTTCCCCTTCCAGGGAAATATTGAGGGTATCACTGTTGAGGTTAAAGCTAACCATGGCTCGCAATTTCAGCTCACTGGCGCGAACATCCTGATCCAGTACCTGATTGATAAACTTGCCGTCTTTATAGTAGTTATCCACCACCATATCGTCGGCGCCGCGAATGGCGATATTCACAGTCCACAGCACGGCAACAATGCAGCTCACCATCAACACAACAATCGCCCATGGCCAAAAATTGCGGTACCAGGATTTGGAAACTGGTTTATTCAAGGCATTTCTCTCTGATTGATTAACACCGGATTGGTCGATGCCAATTTTACCCATACAGCTTACATCTCACTAATTAAAAGTTTCTCGGCCCGAGGAAGCGGCTCTCCTGCTCACCGCGAACACTGTCATCGGTGAGTGACTCCACCACAAAAGTAACATCGGTATTGGGCACCGTCATTTCCTGTGGGTTCAATCGCAGTCGTACCAAAACACTCAGCACCTCACCTTCAGCAACATTTACTTCTTCATCACCTTTGTAGATGAAGTCGTAATCACCTTTTACCTCGATGTGGTAGCGGTGATCGCGAGTGTCCATGTTGTTTATTTTGAGGGTGTAGATATTTTCAACTTCACCACTGGAGAGTTCACGGTAGAGCATGGCGCGATCTCGCACCACGTCCACACTTACCGGTACACGACTGACCATAGTGTACAGAAACGCTGCCGACATCAGCACTACAGCCAACACATATCCCACCAGGCGCGGGCGCAGTATACGGGTCTTTTTGTGCTTGAGGGTGTTTTCAGTTGTGAAGCTGATTAACCCGCGAGGGTAATCCATTTTGTCCATTACGGCATTACAGGCATCTACACACAAGCCACAGCTGATGCACTCGTACTGCAGGCCGTCGCGAATATCGATACCTACCGGGCAGACCTGCACACAGAGTGTACAGTCAACGCAGTCACCAAGTCCTTTGGCTTTGTAATCTTCGCCTTTTTTGCGCGGTCCACGTCCCTCACCGCGCTCCTGGTTGTAGGAGACAATCAGGGTGTCCGCATCAAACATAGAGCCCTGGAAACGTGAATAGGGGCACATGTACTTGCACACCTGCTCGCGCATAAATCCGGCATTGGCGTAAGTTGCGCCGGCAAAAAACAGTACCCAGAAGGCAACTTGCAGCTCTGCATCAAACCGGAACAGGTCAACCACCAGTTCGCGAATCGGGTTGAAGTAACCGACAAAAGTGAGGCCGGTCAAAAAGGCAATCAATACCCAGGTAGCTTGTTTACCACTTTTGCGTACGACTTTGTTAAATGACCACGGAGCCTTATCCAGCTTGATACGCTGGTTGCGATCCCCTTCCCAGAAATCTTCCGCCCACATAAAGATCATGGTCCAGACCGTTTGCGGGCAGGTAAAACCGCACCATACCCGCCCCACCAGGACCGTCATGGCAAAAAGGGCAAACGCGGCAATAATCAACAGCCAGGCCAGCAGAATAAAATCTTGCGGCCAGAAGGTCAGGCCAAATACATAGAATTTGCGTTCGGCCAGATCAAACCAGACGATTTGACGTCCGTTAAGGTTAATCCACGGCAGCAGGAAATATGCAGAGAGCAGAGGCAGCCAGGTCCAGTGCTGTAAGGAACGAAAGAAACCCTTGATACGGCGGGTATAAATCTTCTCACCACTCTGATAAAGGTCGACAATCCTGACGACTTCTTCTTCCTGAGCGAGTTCTATTCGAGAAGCTTTATTCTCTGACATCTATCAATATCCCCTGATAAAAACGGACAAGTAAAACCAGATGTGATGGAGTCAATTAACCCCATTAAAAAAGAGGCCGGAAGCTTTCACTCCCGGCCTGCTGATTACTCTTCTAATGACAAGCTGTAAACGTATGTCGCCAGAAGGTGAATCTTCGCCGGGGTCAACTGATCCTGTTGAGCCGGCATGTTGCCACTGCGGCCATTGCGCACCGAGTGACGAATACTTTCCCGCAGGCTGAAACGCGGGCTCTTGTACAACCAGACATCGTCGGTCAGGTTGGGAGCACCCAGCTCTTTCATTCCTTTACCGTCAGCACCGTGACAGGTGGTACAGGTCGCCTTGAACACTTCGGCACCAGCAACGGCTTGCTCAGCGTTGTGCTCCAGACCACTCAGGCTCAGTACGTACTCGGTTACATCCAGAACACCCTGCTCACCGATCACTTCACCCCACGCAGGCATCGCACCTTTACGGCCGTGAGTAATGGTCGCTTTGATGGTCTCCGGCTCGCCGCCGTACAACCAGTCTTTGTCAGTCAGGTTCGGGAAGCCGTAACCACCCTGTGCGCCGGTACCGTGACAGATCGCACAGTTGTTGGCAAACAGGCGGCTGGCCATTTTCAGTGCATCCGGGTTATTAACCAGTTCGCTGATCGGTGTACTGTGGAACTGCTCAAATACCGGACCGTATTTCTCGTCAGCCGCAGCTACCTGACGCTCCCACTGTACTTCCTGAGTCCAGGCCTTACCATCGTCACTGAAATACTTGGCAGCCCCTTCCCAGGCACCCATACCGGGATACCAGATAAAGTAGGCGACACCAAAAATCACAGTGCCCAAAAAGCTTTTAAACCACCAGGCTGGCAGTGGGTTGTCGTACTCTTCAATACCGTCATAAATATGGCCGGTAGTTGGTACTTCACCGCTTTCAGCGTCTTCTCCGCGTAATTCAACTTTACGGTTGGCCAGTAGCAACCAGGTACAACCGCCAATCACGATGATTACGCATGCGGAGATCCAGATACTCCAGAAGGTGCTCATTGTCAGTCTTGCCTCTTCTCAGGATTTTGTTCGTCATCCAGCTCACCGTCTTCAAACGGCAGTCCGGCAGCCTCATCAAAATCTTTCTTTTTGTGTTTACTGTAAGCCCACCAGACGATGCCGAAAAACGCGATCATCGCCAGGATGGTGCCTATACCCTGCAGGGTGCCTTTATCCATTGCCTAACGCTTCTGCTTGAGCAGAGTGCCCAGCTGTTGCAGATAAGCCACCAGGGCGTCAATTTCGTACTGGCCTTTCACCGCGTCGCGAGCACCGGCAATGTCCTCTTCGGTGTAAGGAACACCAACCGCTTTCAGCGCTTCCATTTTCTTGGCGGTGTACTTGCCGTCCAGCTTGTTGCTGAACAACCACGGGAATTCCGGCATGTTGGACTCAGGTACTACATCGCGCGGGTTATAAAGGTGCGCTTTGTGCCATTCGTCACTGTAGCGACCACCAACTCGAGCCAGGTCTGGACCGGTACGCTTGGAGCCCCACAGGAATGGATGCTCATACACGTGCTCACTGGCCAGCGAGTAGTGACCGTAACGCTCGGTTTCGGCGCGGAACGGGCGAATCATCTGGGTGTGGCAAACATGGCAGCCTTCACGAATGTAGATGTCGCGACCTTCCAGAACCAATGCTGGCAGCGGCTTCAGGCCATCAATCGGCTCAGTGGTTTCAGTCTGGTAAAACAGCGGCACGATTTGTGCCAGGCCACCAAAGCTGACCGCCACCAGAATAAGGATGGTCATCAGGCCAATATTTTTTTCAATAAAATCGTGTTTCACAATGCTTCCCCTTACGCGACCTGGGTCTCAGCAACCGCAGGCTCTTCTGACTTGGTGTCAGCGAGTGTGCGGTACATGTTGTAAGTCATCACCAGCATACCGGCCAGGAACAGAGCGCCACCGATAAAGCGAACGATGTAACCACCCATGCTTGCTTCAAGTGCTTCCACAAAGCTGTAAGTCAGAGTGCCGTCTACGTTAAAGGCGCGCCACATCAGACCTTGGGTAATGCCGTTCACCCACATGGAGGCGATGTACAGAACGGTACCGATAGTGGCCAGCCAGAAGTGCGCATTGATGAGCGGAACGCTGAACATCTCTTTTTTGCCAGACAGTCTCGGCAGCAGGTGGTAAATCGCACCGATAGAGATCATCGCTACCCAGCCCAGAGCACCGGAGTGAACGTGGCCGATTGTCCAATCAGTGTAGTGAGACAGAGCGTTCACAGACTTGATCGCCATCATTGGGCCTTCAAAGGTAGCCATAGCGTAGAACGACAGGGAAACCACCAGGAACCGCAGAGTCGGGTCAGTACGCAGTTTGTGCCAGGCACCGGACAGGGTCATGATGCCGTTGATCATTCCACCCCAGGAAGGAGCCCACAGAACCAGTGACATAACCATACCGGTGGTCTGCGCCCAATCAGGCAGCGCAGTGTAGTGCAGGTGGTGCGGGCCGGCCCAGATGTACAGGGAGATCAGCGCCCAGAAGTGCACGATCGACAGACGATAAGAGTAAACCGGACGCTCAGCCTGCTTGGGTACGAAGTAGTACATCATGCCCAGGAAGCCAGCGGTCAGGAAGAAGCCCACTGCGTTGTGGCCGTACCACCACTGCACCATGGCATCTACAGCACCGGAGTATACCGAGTAGGACTTCCACATGTGCACCGGAACTTCCATGCTGTTAACAACGTGCAGCATGGCAACGGTGATGATAAACGCACCGTAGAACCAGTTGGCAACGTAGATGTGCTTGATGGTGCGCTTCATGATGGTACCGAAGAACACATAAGCGTACGCCAGCCAAACGATGGTAATGGCGATATCAATCGGCCACTCCAGCTCGGCGTATTCTTTGGCAGAGGTAAAGCCCATCGGCAAGGTAATCGCGGCTGCGACAATCACCGCCTGCCAACCCCAGAACGTGAACCACGCCATGGTGTTGGAGATCAACGGAGTGCGACAGGTGCGCTGCACAACGTGATAGGAGGTAGCAAACAGGGCGCAGCCACCAAATGCAAAAATTACCGCATTGGTGTGCAGCGGTCTCAGACGACCAAAGTGGGTATATGGCTGCAGCAGGTTATTCAGTTCAGGCCACACCAACTGTGCTGCCAACAGAACACCAACCGCCATACCAACGACACCCCACACCACAGTCATGATGGAGAATGCCTTTACCACTTTAGTGTTGTATGCCGGCATAGTTCCGGCAGTCGCAACGTTGCTCATCAGATTACCTTAATGGTTTCCTAAAGTTAGTATTTTAAAGCTCAAATCTTTTATAGGACCTATCAACAGGCCCCCCGTTTGACCGCCGCCATTATTCCTTTGGTGGTAGTCAAACGAGTTGACTCATATCAAATAAGCCGAATACCTGTTCAGGTAAAAGCCCTCTTACAGTTGAGAGCGGCCTTTACCTGCGGCGATGCGCAGACGCAGAGCGTTGAGCTTGATAAAGCCCTCTGCGTCTTTCTGGTCGTAAGCACCTTCGTCATCTTCAAAAGTCGCAATGCTGGCATCAAACAGGCTGTCATCCGAACGACGGCCTACGACCGAGACATTACCCTTGTAAAGTTTCAGGCGAACGTCACCGTTTACAACGTCTTGAGTTTCATCGATGGCGGCTTGCAGCATCTTGCGCTCTGGAGCCCACCAGTAGCCGTTGTATACCAGCTTAGCGTAACGTGGCATCAATTCATCTTTCATATGCGCCACTTCGCGGTCCAGAGTCAGCGACTCAATGGCGCGGTGCGCTTTCAGCAGTACGGTGCCGCCCGGGGTTTCGTAGCAGCCGCGGGACTTCATACCCACATAGCGGTTTTCAACGATGTCCAGACGACCGATACCATTAGCACCAGCCACCTTGTTAAGGTGCGCCAGCACTTCGGCAGGAGTCATCGGCTGACCGTCGATAGCTACCACATCGCCTTTTTCATATTTCAGTTCAATGTAGGTAGGTTGATCCGGAGCATTCTCAGGAGCAACAGACCAGCGCCACATGTCCTCTTCAGGCTCCCACCATGGGTCTTCCAGGTTGCCACCTTCATAGGAGATGTGCAGCAGGTTGGCGTCCATGGAGTACGGGGATTTTTTCTTCTTGCCGGAGAAGTCCACCGGGATATTATGTTTCTCGCAGTATGCCATCAGGCTTTCACGGGAGTTCAGGTCCCACTCGCGCCACGGGGCGATGACCTTCACACCAGGCTTCAGGGCGTAACCACCCAGCTCAAAACGAACCTGATCGTTACCCTTACCGGTAGCGCCGTGGGAGATGGCGTCTGCGCCAGTCTCGTTGGCAATTTCGATCAATCTTTTGGCGATCAGCGGGCGGGCGATGGAGGTACCCAGCAGGTATTCCCCTTCGTAGATCGCGTTGGCGCGGAACATCGGGAATACAAAGTCACGAACAAACTCTTCGCGCAAATCGTCAATGTAAATCTCTTTGATACCGAGCGCCTGAGCCTTGGCTCGAGCCGGCTCCACCTCCTCTCCCTGGCCGAGATCGGCGGTAAACGTTACAACTTCACACTGGTAGGTTTCTTGAAGCCACTTGACGATAACGGATGTATCGAGGCCGCCTGAGTAGGCCAACACAACTTTCTTTATTGCGGACACTTACGGTGTCTCCTCTAAGAAGGGTGGATTTAGGGGCGCGTATTCTATACCTCTTGAGTGCAAATTCACAGGCAAAATACCTTACGGATTTGCCCGAGATCCAGCCACTTCCAATTCAGAAGACGTTTTTCCGGATTACATAAGCTATTCATGCTGTTTTCCAGACGCTCTGTACTGTCATCATCAGGCCATTTCCGGTAGCATTCGCACCGTAATCGACTGTAGAGAATTTCATGCGCACTTTGACCATCACTCGCCCGGACGACTGGCACCTGCACCTTCGCGACAATCAAGCCCTCACCACCACGGTTCCCGATGCAGCACGCTGCTTTGGCCGCGGCATTATCATGCCCAACCTGGTGCCACCGGTAACCTCGGTAGAGCAGGCTTCAGCGTATCGCGACCGCATTCTGGCTCAGCGCCCGGAAGGCAGCGACTGGGATCCGTTGATGGTGATCTACCTGACCGACAACACCAGCGCCGACGACATTCGCGCCATTGCTGACTCCGGCTTTGTAAAGGCAGTGAAGTACTACCCGGCCGGCGCCACCACAAATTCCGACTCCGGCGTGACTGACCTGCGTCGTGTCTATAATGCCTTTGAAGCAATGCAGGAAGCGGGTATTCCACTGCTGCTGCACGGCGAAGTGACCGACAGCAATATCGATATTTTTGATCGCGAAGCAGTGTTTATCGACCGCCACCTGCGCGGAATCGTCGATACCTTCAGCGGCCTGAAAGTGGTGCTCGAACACATCACCACCAAGCAAGGCGCTGAGTTTGTAGCTGCTGCCGGCGACAATGTTGCCGCCACCATCACGCCGCAGCACCTGCTCTACAACCGCAATCACATGCTGGCTGGCGGCATTCGCCCGCACTTTTACTGCCTGCCGATCCTCAAGCGCGATATTCACCAGCAAGCGCTGTTGAAAGCCGCCACCAGTGGCAGTCCGAAATTCTTCCTCGGCACCGACTCGGCACCACACGCCCAGCATCGCAAAGAGACTGCCTGCGGCTGTGCTGGTTGCTATAGCAACCATGCTGCAATCGAACTCTACGCCGAAGCATTCGACGGCGCTGGCGCACTGGACAAGCTGGAAGGCTTTGCCAGCTACCACGGCCCCGACTTCTACGGCCTGCCGCGCAACAGCGACACCATCACTCTGGTGAACGAATCCTGGCAGCTGCCGGAGTCTGTCGCCCTTGGCGAAGAAGAGATGATTCCACTGGCCGCTGGCACCACTCTCAACTGGAAAATGGTCTAAGCGAGGAGCTTTCAACATGGACGATTTTGAGCCGTTGCTCGCATCGCGCTTTCGCGGTTTTCTGCCGGTTGTGGTGGATGTAGAAACCGGTGGCTTTAACAAAGACACCGACGCCCTGCTGGAAATTGCCGCCGTTACCCTGACCATGGATGAGGAAGGCTGGCTGATGCCGGACGAAACCATCAGTTGTGCAGTGGCGCCATTTGAAGGCGCCAACATCGAGCAAGCCGCACTGGACATTACCGGCATCAAACTGGACGACCCCAATCGCAATGCGCTCCCCGAGCTCGATGCGATGACCCAGGTTTTCCAGAAAGTACGCAAAGCGGTGAAGTCCGCAGGCTGCAAACGCGCGGTAATCGTCGCCCACAACGCCCACTTTGATCTTGGCTTTATCAATATGGCCGTGGAGCGCTGCGACATCAAACGCAACCCTTTCCACCCCTTCTCCTGCTTTGACACCGCCACATTAGGCGGCCTGGCATACGGGCAAACCGTTCTGGCCAAAGCCTGCGAAGCGGCAAATATTGAGTTCAGCAACAAGGAAGCGCACTCGGCAGCTTACGATGCCGAGCGTACAGCGGAACTGTTTTGTGGGATTGTGAATCGCTGGCGTGAGCTGGGTGGGTGGCTGGTTTAACAATCACCCCACCACTGCTACTGACAATTTTAATTCACTACAAGGAGGTAACTTCCTGATAGGCGCGTGTTGAATTGTCAGACTTGGTCAATAACGCACGAATCCAGGCGCTTGAATTCCAATAGTCCTGCAACACGATTTTCGGAAAAAGTGTTGACTCTTAGAACCCAAACCCTGCTGGATTGGTTAATCTGGTAGCTCTTGATTTCAACAATCGTATACCGGGGTCACAATACTTGTTGACTGCTTGAAACAGCATTTCAGCATAGTTATTGCAAAACAACTTTCTCGAAAATTCCCACCAATGTTGCCATTGGCAACCCTGAACTGAGACCCGGACTGCTGTCATTTTCAACAGACAGACTAAATCCGTCATTAAAAAAACAGGGCTCCCGCGGAGCCCCAAAAGAACACAAAAAGTAGATGGATGGATGCCTCTACTAACTGGTTATCACTGTACCTGGCGATTGATCAGATCCAATAACTCCCCTTTCAATTCAGGGGCTGAAGGTCGTCTGGCGTTGGTATCAACAACTTTACCCTCACGATCAAATAGCATAAAACGTGGAATCGAATTAATTTCATAAGTCTTGGAAATGCCAGACTGTGGCCCGTCATCTGCCAACAACTGAACACCAGTCATATCATTTTCCTCCTGGAACTCTCGCCAGGCCTCTTCATCCATATCGGTTGAGATACTGACGAATACAACATCTTTTCCGTGCAACTCTTTTTCAAGCTTTTTAAGATGAGGAATTTCAGCTTTACATGGGGCACACCAGGTCGCCCATACATCAACATAAACTACCTTACCTCTAAAAGACTCAAAAGAGACCGGGTTTCCATCAATGTCCTGATATGTAAAATTGAATCCGGGCTGGCCAACCTGACTATGAAACTCTTTTTCCAGCTCTACTAACAACGATTTACTTTTATCCGAGACCATATATTGACGGACTGATTCCACCAGATCGTAGTACTGCGCCTTTGGCGGCTTTCGAGTTTTATAGCGAGAGAACTGGTCAAAAAGAAATACCTCTTTCAATCGCTCTGGCACAATAGATTTCATGGCATTATCAAGCGCCGGTTTTGGCTGCAACAATCCATCTTTCATGTTCCAAAACTGGAAATAGGACTTAACCAAATCCAGCCCGCCCCCCAATTCAAGCAAGAGTGGATTACTAAATTTATTCTCCTGCTTCCAATCCTTATAAACTTTCGGATAATTTTCTTTGTCAGGATGCTTTGTTCTTGGCAACATAAAAAACCGATAGCATGCCCCCTCGACATCCGTCCTGACTGCCAACTTCATTAGTTCATCAAAATCTTTATCTCCGGTATCAACTCCTTCGATAAATTTCGCCCCTAACAAAAGTCCTTCACTTTCCAAAAAAGGATAAAAATCTTCATAAGTGACGTTGGCACCGAGAGTTATATACTTGCTGAATTTTTGATACTGATTACTCCACTTCATCACCAATTCGTTATAGCCCAGATTATCACCAGATACTTGATAGGAGTTTTCATCAATATTCAAATCAAGATCCAAACCTGGCTCAAGATATAGGCGTACTATTTGTTTTTGCTTGTAATCCGCATATTTAATCTGATAAAACCCCGGAGAGCTGACCGGAACCATAAAAGCAAAATATCCCTGCTCATCCACAGGCGTGATAGTATGAATACTTAAAGCACCATCTACCGCTTTTTTAAGTTCAATTTTATTATCTTTTACTGGAGTCGATATCTTCCCGCGAATCAAAGCAAACTCATCACGGCTGGTCTCCGCCTGAGCAGAAACACCCACAATCAGCAATAGCGATACAGCAATAAACCTTATAAACCACATAAATTTCCCTCTGTCAGATTGAGCAAGACCCTGCGGTCATTTGCCACATCATAAAAGTTGAATATATTTAAAAGTGGAGGGGGATCTGACAGTGATATTCATTCACTGCCAGATCCTGATTAGACAATTAATGTCTTGAATTAGAACGAGCTGCTTACCCTCAGAGTAAATGCTCGACCACGAGCATTATAACTACTCCTGTTCAACTCGCCGCGAGGATTAGCTTCTGGCGTAAATTCCTGCGAGACATACTCTCTCTTGAATTTACGGTCGCTACGCCATACCCCCGCCACCGATAAACTAACCTTCATACTTTCAAACATGGAGGGCAAACCTTTCCCATGGGAAAAATCGTAACTGGCTGTCATATCAACCGATTTGGCTGGGCTTGTTGTTTCTCTGGGGTAATTGTAATAAACAACATTATCAATACGGCTCCACTCTCGAAACTTAAGAATTGACGTCTCTTCCTGATAACGGGTAAACAATGAAACAGTAAGTCCATCATACCCCCAACTTAAATCCACCGAGCCACTGTGTTCGGGCAATGCAAACTTTTGCGTATGATAACGGTCGACTGTATCAACAGTATCCACTGCCATACCATCAAGCTCTTGCGTTGTGTCACACACGCCCCCCTGACAAATACTTGAGTTGGTGACTTCATTAGCATCCAGATACTGATGTCGCCATGACAAATACCAATCTCCCCAAGTATTGGAAAGATGATAACTTACCTCAAGGTCAGCTCCGCGGTTGTATAGCATGCCCGTATTAACTGCACGGTTATCCCAAATAATATCCCCGGGAGCCACTTCAATAAGAGTTCCCGTACTGGTGTAATAAAACAATCGATGGTCAGGATTATTTTCAGGATCAGCAATAGAGAGTGCCGGATTCAACGCAATATTCTCTGGCGAAATGTAATCCGCAGTCCAGCGACCAATCGCTCCAGGGTCACCCATACCATTGGCACTGATAAGATCTTGCGTTTCTGACTCGGTCAGGTTTAGCTGAATTCTCAAGCCATCAACAAAAGTCGGAGTGAAAATAAAGCCCAGTGCTGTTCCATAGTTTGTTTCTGGTTTCAGGTTATCCGTACCCCCGTTCAAGGTCCACAAGGGAGAGCTATGAGTATATCGGGTTGCAAAATCGTCAGGATCCCCCCACAGCTTGAGGGACGTTCTATAAAAGCTTTCCGGGAGTGCGGACTTCATAGCATCGGGAACAACCAAATTGTACGTTCGATTTAGTCGAACGGTCATCCAGTCATTCACTTCCCAGTTCATGCCCAACTGCCAATTGAGTCCTGACTCTTCTGTAGTTGAATAATCTTCATATCGAGCACTGGCGTTAAACAGAAGTCCTTTCACAAATGGTACAGCCATATCTTCACTAACCGTCGGAACAGCCAATTCAGCTGCCACAGAATTAGTTGAAAGCTCTGTTTCAACATCATACTTCGTAATAATTTGGCCAAATCCATTACCATCTAACAGGCCATCGTTACTATAAAATTTGTTGCTATTAAATAATGAATTCTCAGTTACTCGGTGAGAAAGAAAGATATTAGTCGTCGCACTTCCCGCGGAAGTTTCAAACAATGTTCCCTGTACGTTCAAATCAACTTCCCGATTAGTTGAGTTGTTGACCGTTAATAGATCAGGGTCTGCCAGAGCTGCAGCAAGGGCTTGCGGGCTATCGTAACCCAGATTTGGATCCAGGAAACTAACTCCCAAATCAACATTATGTCTTACAAAATTCTCATCGTAATAATAGCTATAGCCATTCAAAAGATCTCCCAGGTTTGGCTCAATCTCTTCCAGTGATCTGGCAGTACTTGTCTGACGACTGCGAATCTGGTTGACCGACTGGGAGCGATTCTTTCCTTTGCTTACGGAAAAGCCCAGATTGGAACGCCAGGTATCATTAATATCCCAGAGAAGATTCCCTGAAACACCCATGGATGACTGATCTACCAGCTGAAACTGCTGAGGAAAAGCATTAGTAAACGAATAAGTTAAACCCTGCACAAACGGATTGCTTGCACTGGCAGCAACAGAATAAAGATTAGTATTACCACTGGTATTACTGATTTTTTCAGTTTTGCTGTAATTCAGAGAGAGAGCTAACTTTAGATCTTCGTTAATATCTTGGTCCAGATCCAAACTGGCATAATGAGTTTTATCTTCAGGAGTGAGGGCCATACCCTGGAAAGGAATATATTCACTCTCCCCAAGCTCTTCACTATCGCTAAAATCATAGATCGTGGTTCCGGAGCCAGCCCCCTCTGGAATTTGGGCAGCCATTACCGGCCTATAACCATCCAGACTTGGATCTGTCGGCAACGGATCCAAAGCTGTCTGAGTAGATGGTAAAACCGGATTCCGGCGATCAACTATTGCCGTAGTCTCAACATACTCATAATTTGGGACCCCATTTATCCAGGCAGCTCTTCTTTCCAGCACCGCAATTTCAACGCCACCTGTCAGGCGTTCATTCAGTGACTGGTTGAGTGTATCACCATTGCCGTCAACATCTTTAACCCAGAAAAGAGGCAAATCTGTTACTCGATAATTCACTACCCCGCGACCTGAAACATTCCCAGGAGAGGACGGTGGCAAACTATAAGCTAGAGTATCTGCAAGGCGACTATCCCGAGATGCGCCATCAATTTGCTCTTGAGACTGCATGCCAACCGTTGCGGTTGCAGAACCACTACCCCAATTGAAAGTATGACCAATACTGAGATTGGTACGGGCACCACCACCCTCTGTGGTGTCACCATAAGTCAAACTGACATTGGTACCGGAATAGCTTCGATTGGTAATAATATTAACCACACCACCAACAGCATCAGCACCATAAATTGCGGCAGCACCATCAAACAGAATTTCTATGCGATCAACCCGCTCAATAGGGATATTTGAAATATCGGTAATATCACCATATTGCCCCCCCGACGGCGGGCGCCTGCCATCGACCAGAATCAACGTATACTGGGAACCCATGCCACGCAGATTGATACTGCTTCCTGCGAAAACATTAGCACCCACACCAAAGTCTGTCGGAGCGGAGCTACCCATTTGAAAACCTGACCCGATATTATTGGGAGCGTTTACATTTTGAGGCAAGCGATTAAGAAATTCATCAAGTCTTGTTGCGCCGCTTCTCTCAATCTCTGAACGATCAAAAACGGTAATCTGCCTGGTTAATTTACCTGGATCAGTAATAAGGCGAGAACCGGTTATAACAATTTCTTCTACTGGTTCTTCTTTTTTTGATTCAGAAGTTGAAGCTTCTTTTTCACCTTCTTTCACTACGATTGAACTGTCAGAAAGCACTTGATACACCAAGCCAGTACCTTGGAGCATAAAGTCAAGTGCTTCAGTAACTGTATATTGGCCTTGAATTTCAGGCAGAATCAGTTTGGTGTTAAGTGCACTTGGAAATGCAATTTGGCTGCCGGTCTGCTCAGCAAGATCAAGAATAGCTTTACCTGCTGATTTACTGTCAATTTTCAGATCAACATCCTTTATTTCTGCATGGACTGCAGCAGACAGCATGATAGCCAAGGCTCCACCGATCGAAACAGCAATTTTTTTAGGTTTAAATTTGTTATAGCGAATACTCATAAACCATACCTACCTTTTATACGTTTGTTTTCGCAATTGGATATCTGTGAGCATTTACAGATCCCAATCACTAGACACCTGAGCGCAAAAAACACCCTAATATTTTTTTATTTGGCATTTATTTATCTTTTTGTGAAACCAGGACTATCTGATCAAACTGGTGAATAACATCAATTGGATAAGCCACATCAAGCATATTTATAGCTTCAGAAATATTATTTACATTTACGGAAGCAAATATAATGATATTGAACACACTTTGATCTTTGATTAAGATTTTCTTACCTGAATAGCGGTTCAACTCCATTACCACTTCCGACATCGGTACGCCTTCAAACCGAATAACACCGGACTTCCAACCTACAAACTTTTTGATACTTTCCGGCTTATAAACAGTGGTCATACGTTCGTCGACATTAAATTCAGCCACCATTCCGGCACCAAACCGACGTTGTTGAAGATCCAGCATTCTTGCCCCATCATCAACATCAAGACTTATTTGTTCGGACTGAGCATTAACTGGCTCGTACTCAGCATGAACCGCCACCAACCCTTCATTTACCGCTAGTATAAATCCATTATTTTGCTTTTTTACATTAAATTCTGTACCGAGGACCGTTACTGAACGATCACCCACCGATACATTGAAAGGTCTTTCAGGGTCACCAGCAATTGAAAAATATGCCTCTCCACGATTGAGTATCACAGCTCTATGCTGATCCGTCATTTCGACAATGATCTCGGTTCCCGTGTTCATCATCACGCTTGAACCATCTTCAAGCTCAATGAGTTTTTGCTCACCAACCCTGGATACGTAGCGAGACATTTCCGCCTGACTTACCGGCTCATTTGTCCAAAGAAAGGATGTAGCCACCGTCACCAACAGGGAGGCAGCAATAACCATCCAGCTAACTTTCTTAATGTGACTTGACGATTTTTTTCGAGTAACGACGTTAAGCTGGGACAGCAGGATCTTATCGTCCTGCAGACCTTCAAGTGAGTCACTTACAACTAAAAACTCATTTAAATAAGTCGCATACTCTTTTGACTGGTTTTTGGCACTTTCAATTCTGGCCATCTCTTCGTCACTGGGGGTACCGTGCAGCAACAGAGCTGCATCAGCAGCCGCTTTGCGTTCTGCAAATTCAATGTTCATTTCTCCGCCTCCCTGAGTCGCTTAGCAACACGACGGATTACTATCAATGACTTCTGCATATACTTTTCAACCTGTTTTACCGACACCCCCATTTGTTGGGCAACCTCGGGGTAAGTATTTTGCTTAAATCTACACAGTAGAAAGGCCTGCCTACACGACTCCGGCAATTTTTGAATGGCCTTGCGAACCGCTTCGAGCTCATGTTGTGCCAACACTATACGCTCGGGACTTCGCTCCTCAACGGAATCACAAACTTCTTCCACGGCCTCTGGATCAGAATATCTTCTCCGAACAGATCTGTATCGATACAGGTTGATAATATGATTACTTGCCATCTGGAAAATATATGCCCGCTCAGACTTATATTCTGAAGGGAGCACCCCTTTTAAGTTATCCATCTGGGCAAGCTTGGTGAAGACATCCTGCACGACATCATCAGCGTCGACGTGCCCACCCATTCTTAATCCAACAAAAGACCGTAGCGCATTGCCATGATCATCATAGAGACGATCCAGCAGCTTTTTCCTGGTTTCAGACGATCTGGAGGGGAACTCGACCACGTTTGTTCTCGACTTGCTGAGATTCAATCATTAACCCTCTAAATATAATTTATCTCTACACACTAGACACCTCAGAACTGAATCCCCCCCCATTTTTTTCAATTATTTGACTCATCAAGGGCCAAGGCCTGTCACACAGACAGATTTGATAGACACCGAAACCATGATAGGCTTTTCGGTCACACCCCCCCTTACGGAGAGAGACCGTGTTACATAAAGTTGCCTTGCTGTTTCTGGGTTTTGCAATCGGTACCGCCAATGCCTGCGAGGAGCACGTCTCAATCGTGCTCGACAACTTCCACAAAGCCGCGTCCGAAGCCCATGGTGGAAAGTACTTTGATCTGCTAACCGAGGAAGCCGTTTTCATTGGAACAGATGCCAGCGAACGCTGGAGCAAGAAAGAGTTTGAAGCCTTTGCCAAGCCTTATTTTGATCAGGGCAAGGGATGGACATATACCTCCACCAGTCGTCATATCTATCTGTCACAAGATCAACAAACGGCCTGGTTTGATGAAATGCTGGATAACGAAAACTACGGGGTTTGCCGTGGTACGGGGGTATTGGTCAAAACGGAAGGCGGCTGGAAAATTGCCCAATATCACTTGGTCATTCCAGTGCCCAACGAACTGGCTAAAAATCTGGTTGAACAGATTCGCCAGCCGTCAGGACAGACTCCAGACAAAGAATAACGTCTTTCTACTCCACAGGCTCTTTGGCAGATTGCTCCGCCTCGTCAAAGAGCCCGTCAGCAAATTCCATCAATTGCTCCGGTGAACTACTGCCCACCCAGGTGAGCGCAGGCGGCTTGAGGCCACTCTGGTATTCCGGCGAACCGAGGAAGAACTGCTCAAACTGCCAAAAATCAACAAATTGCAGGGACAGAAATACCAGGCTGGCACTGATAGCCGACCAGAATCGTCCTCTCGCGTGCAGATTGGACGCCAAGGATAGGCTGCTCCAAACCACCAAAGCCAACAAAATAACCTGTAATACAGTGTCCACAATCAGCTTGGCGTTGTCGCTGCCAAAGTTGTAGGCAAGGAAATCCGCAAAGCTGTCCGAAATCTGGGTCAGGATTGCGTAAAGCGACCACATAGAGAAGTGACAGAAAAACCTCGGCTGGTGGCGAAAAACCCTGCCCGCCAATGCCCACAAGAATGCGATAGAGCCTACGGTAACCAACTCATCCAATGCGGCACTGAGTAAATCCATCAGCTCCACTTCGGCCACCGACCGGAAATAGAACTCCAGCAACGAGCTACCGAGAAGTGCCATTAATACAAACGGCCAGACTCGATGCCAGCCCAGCATTTTCAGGCTGCTTTCCAGTCCATTCACTTTCAGGGTCGGAGCCACGGCATGGTGAGTGTGGTAAATGCGCAGCGTTACATGACCGAGGCGCATTTTCTCACCAGAGTAAATTACATCCCGATCTGCAGTTCGGCCATTGGCTTTAATCCGGTAACCGTTCAGGCTTTCCAGATCGACTACTTTCCAGCCGTTTTCACAGGGGTCGAGCCGAACATGGTGAGGGCTGACAAATGGGTCATCAACGATTACGTCGTTATCGTATGATCGCCCGACACGAATACTGCCGGCATCGCAGCGACATCGCTCAATCAGCTGTCCACCACGACGGCGAATTTCTATGATCACTGCCATGCCGTGGTCTCCATGAATTTTTTCATAAAGGCTTTGCTGTTTTCACGTGAAACACCCGCCAGGCTGAAGTGGCGCACATAGGCTTTATCATTGGAATGAACGCTGGCACCAATAAACATGACGTCAAACAATCCGGGGTATTCGCGATAGGCTCGTGTACAAATTGCCACTTTTTCCTGACCGCCACTGTCACTCTTGATAAATTTTTCATCGCACGAAAATTCACCCACGTCGTTTTCACCAGCACGATTATCCGGCACAAAACCGCCAAACAGGTTTTCATAGAGGCTATAGAACTGCCAGCGATTCAGCTCCCCGGCCTCCATCCAGAAGAATTGGTAATTGACCGTTCCACTGGTAAAAAACGGGTTGAGGTAAACATACTCATCCCCCTGACATGTGCTGCTTACTTGCACATAACGGCGTTTTTCATCGGTCGACCCGCCCCAGCACTTCACAAAAGGCACCATTTCCGCCAGTACATTCGCCTCTCCGAGTTTTTGGGTAGGCCACTCCTGAGCCAACATGCTTCCGTACAAAGCATCCTGATTATCGAAAAGTTGCTGACGTATACGAGCCTTCATATTTTGATCGGGCTGTAGATGATTTTCGGCAAGCAAAGCCTGAAGTGCAGCCACTGGCACCAGGAAACTGATCTGATTGCCAGCAGTGGAGACATTGATGCCCACCACCCTGCCCTGTGAATCCAGGGTTGGACCACCGCTCATACCCGCGTTAATGGAGCCAGAAAAGTGTATGCGGCGGTAATAACTTTTATCACTGATACCATTGTAGGTACCCGGTACCACCGTAAAACCGATATCGTGGGGGTTGCCGAGTGAGTAGATGGTTTCGCCTTGTTGGGGTTCCTGGGCAGCCAGCTCAAACGGTGCTCTCGTCAACTGTGGAGACTTCAATAGTGCCAGGTCGTTGATCACATCCACATCCAGTAGCTTCAACTCCCCTTTGGAACCGTCTGTGCCAAGGTATTCAATACGGAATTTGTCGGGGTTGCTGATGGCACTTTCAATAACGTGATAGTTAGTGGCCAACACCCCACCGCTGGAAACAAGGAATCCGCTCCCCAGTGCCGACTTCTTTTCTGCCGCCAGATCTATCAACCGGATCTGGTAGATATGCTCACTGTGCTTCTTAAACAGTTGTGCGGCATCACCCTCAGCAAGGGATGTCCCTACTACCATGCCAAACAGCCCAAGACCCGCTAGCGACAACAACCAGCCTAAACGGCTTCCTTTTACTCTGCGCACAGAAACTCCCGGTTTGATTATTGTTTCAGTGATCGATGGCAGACGTACATCAAACTCCCTACCTCGACAGCTTCTCATACTATCACTGGAGCAAGAATCGTCTACCACCAAATTGGCCTTACTAATCCGCACTCTGCCAATCGTACTAGTCTTTTTTTACCAACTTAGTGGCCAAAAAGAACCTTTCAAGGCATTCAAATAGTTGTTACAAGCTGCCACAATAGCCGCCCTTATTTGTATTCACCTCGACAGCCAGAAGTTGACGGAGCGCACATGTCCGACGCAAAAAAAAGTGATTCCCTGAAAGAGAGCGCCTTGCGGTACCACACCGAACCGGTGCCCGGAAAGATGGAGATTCAACCTACTAAATCGCTCGCCAATAAACGGGACCTTTCTCTGGCTTACTCGCCAGGCGTGGCCTACGCCTGTGAAGCAATTGTCGAGGACCCCAACTTTGCCGCCAAGGTTACCTCCCGCGGCAACCTGGTGGGTGTAGTCAGTAACGGTACTGCCGTACTGGGACTGGGCAATATCGGCCCGCTGGCGTCCAAGCCGGTGATGGAAGGTAAAGCGGTACTGTTCAAGAAGTTCGCCAATATTGACGTGTTCGATATCGAGATCGACGAAAACGATGTCGACAAGCTGGTAGACACCATCGCCTCCTTGGAGCCCACCTTCGGCGGGATCAACCTGGAAGATATCAAGGCACCTGAGTGTTTCCTGGTTGAGCGCAAACTGCGCGAACGCATGAAAATCCCGGTTTTCCACGACGACCAGCACGGTACCGCCATTGTTGCCGCAGCTGCGGTTTATAACGGTCTTCGCATCGTTAACAAAAAGATTGAAGACATCAAACTGGTCGTATCCGGCTCTGGTGCTGCCAGTATTGCTTGTGTGGAACTGCTGATCAGTATGGGCCTGTCCAAGCAAAACCTGATTTTGGTGGATCGCGCCGGCGTGGTTTACGAAGGCCGCACCGACAATATGAACCCATGGAAAGAGAAGCTGGCTGCCAATACTGAAGCGCGCACCCTGGCGGACGCCATGGTGGACTGCGATGTGTTTATGGGTCTTTCCGGACCAGGTCTGCTCAAGCCAGAGATGGTTAAAACCATGGCCCGCGACCCGCTGATTCTGGCTATGGCCAACCCGACACCGGAAATTCTGCCGGAAGAAGCCAAAGCCGTGCGCCCGGATGCGATTCTCGCCACCGGCCGCTCCGACTACCCGAACCAGGTGAACAACGTACTCTGCTTCCCGTTTATTTTCCGCGGAGCTCTGGACTGTGGCGCCACCACTATTAACGAAGAGATGAAGATGGCCTGTGTGCGTGCCATCGCCGATCTCACCATGAAAGAAGCCACTGATGTGGTAGCCGCCGCCTACGCCGGTGAAGAGCTGAAATTCGGCCCCGATTACCTGATTCCAAAACCGTTTGACCCACGCCTGGTGGAAGAGCTGCCGGTTGCAGTGGTTAAAGCGGCAATGGAAAGCGGCGTAGCCACTCGCCCGATTGCCGACCTGGATGCCTACCAGAAGTCCCTGCACGAATTTGTAAACCGTGCCGGCCTGTTTATGGAACCTGTGATTCAGGCTGCCAAACACGGTCCTGTGCGTCGCCTGGTTTACGCCGAAGGCGAAAACGACGACGTGCTGCTGGCAGTACAGGCCGTGGTGGATGAAAAAGTCGCCCGCCCGATTCTGCTGGGCCGCCAGCGTGTAATTGAAGACAAAATCCAGCGCCTTGGCCTGCGTTTGCAGCCGGGCGAAGATATGGAAATTTTCAATCCAAAGGACGCTGACAACTACGACCGCTATTGGCAGCACTACCACTCCATTGCCGGCCGCAAAGGGGTATCAGTAGAAGCCGCCAAGTCACTGATGACAACCAACACCTCGGCATTGGCTGCGGTAATGGTGTCACTGGACGAAGCCCACGGCATGATCTGCGGTAAAGTTGGCCGCTTCCTGAGCCACTTCCGCGACATTCACCAGATTCTCGGACCCGATGACGACCAGCATATCTCCTCCGTGCAGGCGCTGCTGCTGCCATCAGGCCCGGTATTTATGACCGACTCCTTCCTGACCGTGGACCCATCTGTACAGCAGATTGTGGAAAAAACCCGCGCCGGAATCGAATTTGTGAAGAGCTTTGGTATCAAGCCGAAAGTAGCCCTGTTGTCTCATTCCAACTTTGGTACTTCCAATGCACCTTCCGCCAAGAAAATGCGCAGAGCGGCAGCGATTTTGCGTGAAGAGTTCCCGGATCTGGAACTGGATGGCGAGATGCACGCCCTGAGCGCGCTCAATGCCAACAACCGGGAAAGCTCATTTGCCGAATCCAATCTGACCGGCCAGGCCAACCTGTTGGTAATGCCCAACCTGGATACCGCAAATATTGCTCTGGGCCTGGTACGTTCATTCACTGATGCGTTGCTGATTGGCCCGTTCCTGACCGGCCTGAAAAAACCGGCGCACATTGTGATTCCGTCGGTTACAGCACGCGGTATTTTCAATATGAGTGCGCTGACAGCGGCGGATATTGAGCGTTATTGTCAGGATCACTTTTGTGCAGTGTGATACAAAAGTGTAGAGCGGTTTAAGCCGTAAAAAAGAGCCTTGTCGCAGGCTCACAGCTTAAACCACTTGTCTTGTCCTGATATAGGTTGACACTATTTCAGGTTAAAAACGCCCGATGGACTTCCTCGGGCGTTTTGTATTTTAGGGCCATGTGTGGCCGCTGTTTATTGTATAGCTCTATAGACTCTTCCACCATGATGGCAGCCTGATCAAGATTTTCAGGTTTCACCGTCAGATATTCTGTCTTCAATATCCCGTTCACTCTTTCAGCAAGCGCATTTTGATAACAGTCATACCCATCTGTCATGGAGCAGTGCACCTTATGTTTCTCGTGTTCAGCCTGATATAACTTAGAACAGTACTGGATCCCTCGATCTGAGTGATGGATTAGCTCACTCTCTCGACTACGCTCATGCAATGCCTTTTTGTACGCCCTCAATACCGATTCCGCCTTGAGGTCACCGTGCACATGATGACCAACGATCTTCCGTGAGAAGGCGTCCGTAACCAGGCTCAGATAAGCCTCTCCCTGCTTGACGGGCAAATACGTAATATCAGCCACCCAAACTTGCTCGGGCCCGGCAGCCTGCATCTGCTTTGGCCCTGCCTTCAGCAGGTTGGGGTGACACCAGAAGCGATGATTGCTCTGTGTTGTCTTATGGTAGGCACGTCGCCTGTGAACCAATAATCGGTGCTGCTTTAGCAAGTCAAAGAGCCTGTCACGGCCTATAGTGAAGTCAGTTTGCGCCTTGAGCTGATACAAGAGCTTACGACCGCCCATTCGCGGGTGTCGTAGGCGTTCGTGCCGAACGAAAGCCAATATGGCCTCGCAAGATACGGTTTGCTGTTGAGCCCTTTGACGCTGTCGATAGTAGGCCTGTCGACTGATGCCCAAGATCTGGCAAGCCTTCGTGACGCTCAGTCCCGGGATTTGCTTGGCTTCGATGACTTGCCGTGAGGCTTTTTTGTCACGCTGACTCCGTAGTCCCTCTTCAGCACATCAACAACCGCCTCAAAAAAATCCGCTTTTTGTTGGGCCTCGGCGAGCTGTTGTTCAAGCTCTTTGATCCGTTGCTCTGGAGTAAGTGGCCTTGGTTTCTCTGACATTGCTCGCTCTCCGCGGCAGCAGTGTGGTGTGCCTTTGGACCAATCTAGCCTACCGTGCTTGCGAAGCCAAACCAAAACCGTCGATCGCCCCTGAATACCATAACGACTCTGGGCTTGTTTGTAGGTCAATTCGCCATGCTCAACCTGGTCGACAACCGATAATTTAAAAGCCAGGGAATAATCTTGCTGCGTGCGCTTAGTTGTTGATTTCATGTCACTTTCCAATTCGGTGATTGAAAAGTGTCAACGTTATTCAGGACGGGACAACTAAAATAAAAAAGCCCTGCTTAGCAGGGCTTTTTTATTACCAAAGAAAGACCATCAATCTTCAACACTTTTACTCACTTTATTTAAGTGATAAAGCATAGAGTCTTTCAGTCCACTTGAAATCAGATCAGGAGCCATATCTACCGCCGAATCTATCAACCCTTTCGCTTGATCCAATTCTCCATTTGCACCCATGATATAAGCTTTATTTATCATTGACCTTTGGCGCGCCTTAACTGAATAGCTTTTATCCGCCACCAGATCATCAAAGAAACTCATACCTTTATCATAGGCACCAACTTTAATAAACGCCCCTGAGAGAACCGTTATCAACCGTGACAGTCCATTCCCATCCTTAAGATAACTGTACTCATGAAAAAGACTCAAAGCTGAATTCAAAGCAGCTTCCGCACCATCATCAACGGAGCGTAGAGCAGTTAGTTTTTCTATCAGCTCATTATCACCCTTAATATCACGATACTTCACATAAATTTCATGATCACGGTCTTTAGCCAAACTTATTAACTCATCAATAAAAGCTTTGCGACTTTCAATGATTGCACCATCAATACTCATAGCTTCATCCAATAATTTTGCTCGTTCAATCCCGGATGACTGCTCTGCTTTGAAAAGTAAACGCTCAACCTCATGTTTAGCTTCCAACAGATTTTCAAGCTTATTATTATAAACCGCCGGACCACCAGCCCAGTATCCACCAATTTTCCCATAGCGCTCAACCGAAGCTGTGGTCAAATAGGTCGCAGGATAGCCACTGTGACTAAACTTCTCTTTCCATATCTCATTATGAGCGCGTTGTTCCTCGCTGATAATGTCATCTTTTGCCGGAAAATCTAATTCAACCAATACAAATTTACTTGAAGCAAAATCAATAAATTCTTGCTTAGAAAGGACTTCCTTTTCCAGCTTCACACACCAACCACACCAATCAGACCCTGTAAAGAACATAAAAATATCTTTACCCTCTTTCCTGGCAAGCTTTTGTGCCTCATCCATATCTGTTATCCAGACGTCATGCGAACTGGAACTGCCTTGCTTATCCTCATCACATTGATCACAGGCACTTACGCTTGACGTAGACAGCAAGAGGATTGAAAGCACTCCAAAGGCCAATTTAAGCATTACATCCCTCCAAATAGATTTAATTTAAAATTGACACATAAAAAGGAAGCTATAAGAGCCTCCTTTTTATGTGATATAGACATCAATCAGTATTAGAAAGTTGTCTTAATGCCAAGTCGCAAAGTGCGACCATACGGATCAACACCAAATGGTGTGAATGATTGAAGTGACTCAAAATCATCTGGCTCAAACTCTTGATCAAGTACTTTACGACTAATTTTTGATTCGTCGTAGAACAAGTTGCTGATCAACAAGTTGACACGAGTGGTTTTCAGCCAATTTGGTGCATCAAACAGGTCACCAGAAAAGTCATAACCAATATTAAGGTTAACAGGCGTTGCTGCTTTAGTGATGATTTCGTTTGTATTGATTCGCCACAGCAGGTCACCATTATCAGCCAAACCTTCCCGACGCTCCTCTTCGATAATTGAAGTTTCTGATTGAACTGTGGTCTGTAGATTTGCACTGAGTCCACGGTACGACCAAGTTACATCAAATGAGCCTCGATGCTCTGGTAGTGGGTAATAGCCACGTGTGTTTACCTGACGTCGATCAATGGATCCAACCTGATCAAATGGGGTATCCGCAGGTTGATAAGCAGCCACCCGATTCCTGTAGTCATAAGCATAAATTTCACTGATGCAAACACCTTCACCACAGATATTACCGGGGCGAATTTCAAAATCCATCATATATTGGTGGGTATAGGTTAAGAACCAATCACCAAAATCAGTAGAAGAACGATAGCGCAACTGGAAGTCAGCACTTCGAGAAGAAGCATCCCCCAAGTTGATTTCACGGCGATCAAATACATAGGCATCTTCAATCAGAGGAATTGACGATGAGGTTGCTGTCACACTGGATTCTGTGTAGGTTTGATTACCAACTGTAACCTGTCCATTTTGTACTTGATACAGAATAGGGTTCGAAGCAATCGACTCTGCTGTCAGCTCTGAAGGCGTATAAGCAATATTAACGCCGGGAATCCCAATACGGTCAAAGGTATTTGAGTCAGTCAGATTAGCTTGAATCTCAAGCCCTTCCAACGGTCTTACCACAATACCTAATGTTGTACCGTAATTAGTTTCAGGTGTGAGACTATCATTACCACCATAAACATAAAATGCAGTCTCCCGTGGATAACCAGGCAAATAGCCTCTATTTTCATCTCTTAGATAGAAGCTACCAGAACGCAATTTAGCCGGAATACCAGTAGTCATTGAATCAGGGACAATAGTGCTAAAAGTTCGATTCAATCGCACAGTCATCCACTCAACCGGCTCCCAGTTAAACCCGGCAGCCCAGTTCAATGCGGTATCATCAATGTTATCGTATTTTTCATACCTGCCATTAACATTTGCAAGTAATGTATCCAGCAATGGGGCTGACAGCTCCATACCTATGCCATTACGTGTGCTGCCACTTGACTCGTTGAGTAGCACACCGTCCTCATAGTTATTAGCTGTATTCAAAAAGCTAAAAAACTGCTCCGAATATATGTCTGTCGTATTTTTGTTGTGGGAGAGAATAATATTGGTTCTCATATCACCAGCCGGCAACTCAGCCACCACACCGGTAAGACTGATATCAATATCAGTAGACTCTGTAACAGTATTGGTATGAACCAATGGAATGATTACGTTAGACACATACTCTTCATAGCTGTTATAGCCAAAGTTCTCTTTAAAATAACCCAGCCCATTCTCTACGTATTGATAGACATCGTAATCGTAATATCTACCCTGGACTGCAGCGCCTAACGCTGAACTATTTACAGAATTAGTACTGTTAGAAACACTATCACTTTCACTGAAACCGAAACCGAACTGCATACTCCAATTGTCATTCAGGTCATATTCAAAGCCACCCGATACTGAAGTATTTTCAACTTCTACCTCTTGAACAGTCTGAGGCAGACCATCACTGTAGTTAAAGAAGAAGTTAGAATTGAACGGGTTGTTAGGAACTGACCATGTAACTACATATTGGTGGGTATCATTTCTGGTTGAGCTGTCACGGGTAGACTTTGAGTATCTGGCAGCCAGATTAACGCTCAAATCGTCAGAAACCTGATAGTTATAATTCAAGCTACCTGCAAGCGTTTCATCCTCAGGTAACAAGCTATAACCTGCACCTGGCACATAGGAGTTTTCTCCCAGCGGGAATCTGGCGCGCATAGCAATCAGTGTTTCTTCTTGTGAAGCACCTGCGGCAGGGAGTGGCGCATTTACGTCTTCCTGGATATCGTAAAGTGAGAGCGTGTCTCGTCCTTCAGGTAGCTGCAGGGTATAAACAGGGATATAACCCTCTGGCTCATCTCTATCAGTGCGAGTGGTACCACCCCATGAAGTAGGAATCAGAACACTACCAGAGAGGCGCTCATCCAGTGCCTCATTATCGGTTCTGCCGTCACCATCCACGTCTTTAACATACATCAGTACCTGAGGAACACTGAAACCAGTACCAATATTGGCGGGGCTGGACGGATAAAGAATCAAGTTCTGGTCATCCGAAAGCGCGAAGCCCTGACCGCCAGCTGGCAGAGGTGTAAATGGAATATTGCGATCTGTAGCCACCAGTGGCTCACGGGATTGATAAGAGCCATTGAGTGTCAGCTGGCTATCACCAAAGTTAAATGTATGACCAATATTTACATTCAGCTCTTCAGCACCATTATCTTCCGGCCTGGTGATGTCAATTGAAATATTTGTACCTTCAAAGTTTCTGTTGGTAATGATATTGACGACACCACCAACCGCATCTGCTCCATATATTGCAGCCGCACCATCATAGAGTATTTCAATACGCTCTACCTGAGAAATAGGGATTGAGCTGATATCGGTAACATCACCAAAAAGCCCTCCTTTTGCTGGACGACGACCATCAATCAGAATGAGCGTGTATTGCTCACCCAACCCACGAAGGTTTACGCCGCTGCCTGCAAATACGTTTGCCCCACGACCAAAGGAGACACCGGACTCAAACGTACCAGAAGCCACATTGCTTGGAGCATTAAGGTTTTGAGGCAAACGACGCAGGTATTCATCAAGGCGAGACATACCGCTGGCTTCCAACTCTTCCCGACTAATCGTGGTAACCTGGCGAGTTAGCTTACCTGGATCCTGAACCAAGCGGCTACCTGTTACGACAATATCTTCTATCTCTTCATCTTTTTTTTCAGAGTTTTCCTCTTCATCATCAGAATCACTGATCAAAACAGAGCTATCAGAGACAAACTTATACTTTAGATCTGACCCTTTAAGTATTTGATTAAGAGCATTTACCAGAGTAAATTTCCCTTGAATAGCTGCAGCATCAAAGCTTAAACCCAGGTTTTGTGGAAGAATAATTTGCACACCGGCTTTCTCTCCGAGCTCCATTAGTGTATTACCAACTCCCTGCTTTTCTATATTCAAATCCAGAAGTTTTTCCCCGCCCAAAGCCCCACAAGAAACCGTAAAAGCTATAGCCGAACTCAACCCAAGCACAAGTTTTTTCTTACGAAACCTATTACCAGTACCAAAGCTCATATACCTACCTCTATCTAAATTTTATTTGCCCCCAAAGGAGATAAACCTCTCAAAGAGCACTCACAAGAAAGACCTCTAGCTGTGGGTCTTTTCAGTGAGATCACGAACAAATCCACTCACCCCCTCACTTTTCATATAATTTTTTTAAAAAAAGATGAAGTATCCGTCAAAACTCCAGTCATACTTGATCAATTGCCCAATATAATCACCGGAAAATTAGATAAAATCTTGACATTCGCCCGACAAAAGCGCCACAAACTTGAAGTTAACACTCAGAACGTAATCACGTAACCATTTGAATAGAAAAAGAAAACCCACATCAAAGGGTTAATAAATCAGAATAGATATTGGCCATAGCTGTGACAATATAGATGAATCACCTATTGTGACCACCAGGTCACGATTGATATTGGAGATATCAGCAGAAAATCTTTCCAGGAATTCCTTTCAAAGAAACAAATGAAAAACTACTAACATCCTCATTTCTTGATAACGGCTTTTTGCTTTTTATCAAAGTCATCCTCTTTAGTGATTACTATTCTGTCAGAATAACTATCAACATGTATTGGCATACTCATATCCAAAACCCTCAACGCCTCTTCAATTCGATCCACTCGAACTGTTGCAAACAACTTCATATCCTCAACTTCAGGGTCTTCTATCACAATCTTCTTGGCTGAATATCGGTTCAGCTCCTCAACAACTTCATCCAGTGGTTCCTCAGAAAAACGAATCAAGCCATTACGCCAACTACTTACTCGAGTTAAATCCTCAATTCTTTCCCCGGTAAATATATTGGTAGCCAGGCTGTATGTAATCGATTCTCCTGAAGCAACACGATACTGATCAGCCACATTCAAATTCTGTAAGCCTTTTTCAGGGAGCTGCAATCGAACAGGGTTATTCAGCAGTTCTTCTGACTGAACAACTGCGACTTCACCTTCTACAACCTCCAGCCCTATTTGATCCGCTTCTTTGTGAAGGTTAAATGCCGTCCCAAGAACGATAACGCGCCTCTCTCCCACATTAACCACAAACGGACGATCAGGGTCTTTGGCGACCTCAAAATAACCCTCACCACGCTCAAGGACTACTGATCTTTCTGATTCACTGTATGTGACAACTACCTCAGAGTTGGTATTGAGAAAAACAGAGGAGCCATCGTCCAACATGACTTCTTTTTGCTCTCCAATGCGAGTGACAAAGCGATCTCCTTGCGGCTTAACTTCTTCAAAAGAAACAAAGGTCAGTGATATCAAAACTGCCAAAATCAATGAGGCCGCCATCGCCACTTGAGGCCAACGCCCCTTAATTACAGGTTCTTTTTGCAATTCATGTTTAGGCACCGGATTTCCGACCAGAGACATCAACTCCTCATCACCAGCCAAGGCCTCCAGATCTGATATCAAGTGATTCATTCGCACATAATTAGCCTTGAACTCTTCCTCTTGAGATTTCCACTGACTGATTCGCTCAACATCCTCAGCATCAACCTCATCACTGTAGAGCTTTGTAACCTCTCTGGCACTACGACTCAGCATCAGTTCTTCCCTTAATTTACGAATCACTTTTTCTCCTCCTTTATAATGCTGATATCGGCTTTGCGAATGTGTTTAAATGCTCTGGTCAGGAAACCTTCTATCTGTTTTATCGTAACCCCCATATGATCTGCAGCTTCTTTATAACTAAGGCACTGTATTCGAGTTAGGATAAAAGCATCACGCCAGGTTGGTTTCATTTTGAAAATAACTTGTCTTAGAGTTTTAATATCATCATGTGCCAAAACAATTGATTCGGGATTTTGAGAACCGCACTCCAACTCTTCCAGATAGTTGGACTGCTGTCTTTCAACATACCTCCGCAGATGAACCTTGCGTCGTTCCATATCAACCACTAGATTGTTCGCAACAGCAAACAGATAAGAACGATTACTTTCACCATCAATAGGCAAACGTTCTGCCAGGTTATCCAGTCTTGCAAGGCGTGCAAACACCTCCTGAATGACGTCATCAAGATCTTCTCCGACGCCCAGCCGCATGCGAATGAAGCCACGGAGTGCCCCAATATGCTCACTGAACAGTCGCTCTAATACCTGATCGTTTGACTCAGGCTTTCGACCATTAATATCAATAACCTTTCTCATCGCGGATTCTGCGAACTTCACTTTAGTCTCCCTGCGGACACATCTAAGCATGGAGAGCACGTTTGAAATTCGACCTTCCCTCACTTTTTTGAAAGTTTTTGAAAATTAATTACGCCAAGTGTAATCGGCTATGCAATTGACCAACCTACTCTCGGGAGCGTCTATAGCGGTATTTCCGTATATCATGTAACTGCTGCACATACGTATTAAGCTGTTAGTTGGTCTTAGATATATAGTAGCTCTAGAAAAGTTGGCAAGAACATTGAAATAAGGCCGCCCCCCCCTTAAGCTCACTCAAATCAAGACCAATAAACATCTAACTCATTGAAATTATTAAACTTATCACCACTCCGCCTTTCTAATTTTTGGAGTTACCCCAAAATTGAATGAACAGCCTCTTAGAGCACTATGTAAATCGGGCTATATTGCGTGGGCGGTAACTGCGAGGTGAGATTACTGGTTTCGGAGGGTATCGAGTGTTATTAATAGGGCCGCTATTGCGTCGGCTGTTAGCATGGTTCGCTGCTCAACCCGCTCCTATAAATAAAAAGGGAGCTAAAAAGCTCCCTTTTTATACCTGTAATGTTACTAACCTCTTATGGCGCAACCTGTAATTTGCGACGCTGGAGAATTTTGCGAATTTGTCCGTATAAGCTATCCAGATGTTCTTCCAGGGTATCCGGATCCATATCTATGGCCTCATCCACAAGCTCAACAGCTTTCTCTTCATCACCGGTTTCTGCATACATAAAACCTTGCATGACGGTAAACATTTGACGCATTGGCAGGTCATAACTTTCATCTGATGCCTTTTCGCCAAAGAACTCCACGCCCTGATCTGCTTTACCGGCCATAGGAAATGCTGATGCCAGGTTATTCTGCAGGAAGCCTTCCAGAGCCTCACCCTCCTTTACAAAACTGTTTGCAGCAAACAGCTCAAGCATACCCTTGAGCTTTTGGTCTGCACTCTTATCGCTGTTCATCAAGGCATCGGCGCCATCGACTAAATCTTGGCCGCCTTTGAGCATGCGGTATTTATTGTACATCGCTTCGTCTTTGCCTTTGGTCAACGCAAGAATTTCTGCCATCAAATCACTTTTACCACTAACGAGTTTTCCACCCTTTGTGAGAAGCTCATCCAGAAGGGTTACTTTTTCCATGCCACTGGCCTGAAGCGCTTTCTCTGTCAACTCCTCCACAGCAGTTTTCTGAGCGACAAAGCTTTCCAGATGCTCAATGTATGCCTGCGGCCCACCTGCCTGATAACCTGTCTGGGCATAGGCCTGTGCAGAGGCGTCGGTCAGGTAAACAGTGGGATAACCTCTTGGCTGAAACACGTCCTTCCATTTCTCATTGTGATCTCTCTGCTCCTCAGTTACGAGGCTCTCATCCTGAGGGAAGTCTAGCTCCACCAACACCAGCTTTTCTTTGGCGTAATCCAGAAATTCATCATGGGACAATACCTCTTCATCCAGCTTGATACACCAGCCACACCAGTCAGAACCGGTAAAAAACATGAAGATGCTTTTTCCTTCGGCCTTAGCGATTTTCTTGGCCTGCTCCATATCCGTAATCCAAGGTGCATCTTTCTTGGCAAATGCAGAACTCACCAGCAGCATCAACGCAATCGAAGTTACAACTTTCAAGCTTTTATTCAACATATTTTTTTCCTCTGTTGAGTGAAATGGCAGCTGAATTCATGAAATCAAAACTGCCACCTCCCAATTTTTATGCAGATTTTTCCAGTTTTTCCTTGGCACTCTGTTGCTCGCGAATCTTGCCACTTAGCTGCTCAGCGTAACCGGTTTCACCGGCTTTTTTGGCCAATTTTTCCAGTTCAACCATAAGCTCCAGACTCTCGGCCCCTGCCATCATGGCTTTGGCAGAATTTAAAGCCACAACTGAATCTTTCCGTTCCTGAAGTCCTTTTAACAATTCAGCCTGCTTTTCAATGCTAATCAAATCGTTTGCAACAATATATTTGCTCACCTGATCACTCAAAGTTACGTCCAATTTCTGGGCAACGCTCACCAGCTTGCCCCACTGCTTGGTTGAGTAAATGGTTTGATTACTACTCATTTGCATGGAGAGGGAATTTATCAATTCGGATGCTTTTTGTTTTTGCTCCCGTTTTTGCCACTCTTCAATCAAAGCCAACCCAAGATCAGCCACACGTTCTTGCTCTAACTCACTGTTTGACAATGCACCCAAGATACCTGTTTCCAACACTTCCAACCATACATCTTCCTGGTCACCCACAATTTGATCCCAGCTGTCGTTAATAATCGACCGTCCACTTACAGGATTTCTCCTCGGATCATTAACTACAACAGACACGCCTAATATTTTCGCAAAACCCAGAAGCTTTTGATTGTTCACAAATTGATTCGACAAGGCAGAATCACTGTTATCTGTGATGTTAATTGACTCATAGTTAGTCAACAGATTTTTCATCCCTTGCCAAGCATTATCGTATTGTTGCATTTTCAACATTACTAAAATTTGACCAATTAGCTTGGAGCTGTTCTGCTTATTCCCATCTACTAAATCAACATTCTCCATTAATCCCGGATCAATTTGATTCAGCAACTTGTCATCATCCTGATAACTCGATGCTATTGCCACTGCGCTCAATGCAAATGCATCGACCAACACCTGTGCATCTTCGGAATCCACACCAAGTCGAGCAATTTTTTCCAGCTCAACAGTCAGTTCTTCTGTGGTTGCTTTTGGCAATAGCTTGCCAGCCTCTTCAAGAAGAGTAATCAAGCTAACAAATGCTTCCTGCTGCTGATACGGATCGTCATTTCCGCTGAACTGGTTGACCGCCAAATTCATAAAATACTGTTTCGCCAACTTATGGGATCCAGCGCGAGCAAATACTTTTGCCAGTGCCAAGCTTTGAAAATCTGTTGGCGCTGGAATATTTTTGGAAATTTCTTTCAGGGCATCCAATGTGTCGTCACTAACCGCCGTCTCGGCGACATCCATCATAGCGAGATAGCAATTTAAGTCATGCTCATTTAGATCCCGTCTATCGGCTTTAGTATCAAGTTTTGCCAGCTCATTGCCCAGCACTCCCTGCTCTTTGTTGGCGCGAGCCAACAGCAGATACAATTCATGGGCATGACGACGATCCTCCGGATTTAGCGCTTTAAGGTAAGAATTCAACTCCTCAATCACGAAAGGCGCTTTAATCAATACATCGACCAGAAGCTCTTTTGATTGCTTTCCATTATTCTGAAGTGATTCATCCTTAGTGGATTCCTTAGCTTGATTGCCAGGCTGACTGGAACCATCCTGAGGTTCCTTTATTTCCAGAGGAGCCGTTAACAGCGCTTGGTATAAGCTATTGTGACCACCACGATACCAGGACATTCTACCTTCCTGAGGGGCATAGAAACCGCGCCAGATTCGACGTAGTTCAATACGGGCTTTATCGTAATCTTCATTTAATAACAGTTTTGCCAACTCAGAGAAACCGTTACTTCCATTGACTCCTCTTTGTTGCAATATGAAAGCAGCCTGCACAACGTTTTGACTATTGCGCACACGTCCGGCTTCATCAGTCAATTTAAGTTGTTGATACAATGCTGCCAAACTGTATTGCCTGCGACCTGTATTTTTCCCTGCATTTTTAATACTACTTTCCAGCTCTTTTTTACCCTCTTCTGTCAAGAGGTTGATCGAGCCTGATGTAGCTTCAGTTAACGCCTTGGTATAGAGACCCTGCTTTTTATACAACTCAACCAAAGTAGCCTTTGCCAATATCCCATCACCATTGGGGTAATTTTTCAAAATATGCAGTTGCTTCTCAACTTCAGAATTCTGCCCATTCCTGACGTAAAATTGCAAAACCTGAACCCTGTAATTACTTTCCTCAGGGAACAGTTTGATCATCCCTTTTAATACCGAGTATTGATCATCTGGCTTACTGCCAAATCGATTTTCATACTTAGTTTCATAAATAGCCTTCGCCAATTCTTTGGAAACAGCTTCTCCATCGATCAACTTTTTAACTGTCTCATCACAAATATCGGCAAATTCATTCGAAAAATATTGAATATAGCTTAGCATCCAAAATTGGTCTTTATTCGCAGAAAACTTCAGGTAAGAATCTATTTTGTTACCTGAAAAATACAACTTGACCGCTTCAGCAAGATTACTGTCATCTCCCAATTTACTATCTAACAATTGAGCGAATTGAATCATCAGAGGCTGATTACCAGGATCTGAATCCAAAACTATCAACTGTACTACCTGGGATTTCATATAATCCACTTTAAAGTCGATTGTCCCCAGATAACGTTTACCAGCCTCGAGCAAGTTATTTCGTTGTGTCTCATTGAGAGACATACGGAACATAGATTTCAATTCAACCATGCCAGGAGCTGCCATAAATTGAGCCGGTTTTGCCACCATGATTTTATCGCAGGCATACTGGACATATTGATCTGTAGAGATCCGCTGTATCAGCAAGTCATTAAATTTATCTTGCCCACCATAATTAAAACGCATCATTGGGTTTGAGCCATTCTCACTAGTAGCATTACGGCTTAGTTCGTATAGATCTTCACCACTGAGCAATTGACGCCCCAACAGAGTCTCCACTTGTTCAAAAAGTTTGGCATCCTGCCTGGCTAACTCAAACAGTGCTTTTTTGGTTTCAGCGTCGGATTTTAGATTGGAACCGATTACCCGGCGGAAACCGGTCTCATCCAATAGTATTTTGCCACTTTGAAAAGCTTTAATTAACTTCCCCTGTCGGACCAGGTTCACCAGCAGATCCTCTGCCGCTTTTCTGTCTTGTAGCAGGAGTGCATAGCGCACGCTGGCAGTGACATCTTTATCGAACTTGGCCTCTTTAAAGCCTCGCTCCAGAACAGAGTCAGATTGTGTGAAACTGTACAGCGGATGAATACGATCTGTTATTTTTTCCACCATTCCAAGTTGTTTGGCAGCGCCCCACTGACTGTAAAATTTGGCAATTTTTTCTGCATAGTCTTTATCATCGGCAAAGATATCCAGCACTGCACGATCAATCGTTTCAGCCAGTTTACGATTATCCGTTGCCTCAGCCACGCGGCGACCAAACTTGGCCATATGATCCAAACGGGAGTACTGCGCCAACGGCAATTGGTGGTCTTCTGCAATCAGCTTTTTAACGGTCACGAGCTCTTTGTTTACCATATCAATAATGGCTTTTACCCGTTTTTCCGCCAGACTCTTGTCCTTTGGCCAGGTAATTAACAAACCCTGTACCAGATTTTCGAAATGCGTGTTATAGCTGCGGGTTACCGAGGTGTCTCGCGCTCGACCAAACATCAGTTCTTCAGGACTGGCTTTCACCGCATTTTTCAGCGACGTTTTTTGCTCGCGCAGCACGTTCTCCAGAGCACGCCAATACCAGTTATTGGCAATCTGGTCCTGATTATTGCGCTCCCGCAAAACCGCTGTTTGACCCAACAGTTCCAGGTTATTCAGATTACGGTTAAGGGCAGAGTTAAAATACGCCAACGCCTGATCCAGATGCCCGGCTTTCAGAAACGCTTCTGCCTTGATCTGATCCGTATCGAGCATGCCAGTGATATCGGTGATCATATCGAACGCTTTTTCAGCACCCAACAGATCTTCTTTGGCCAACAGGGAATTGCCCAAATCAATATAGATTTCCGGAGGAAGCTCCTGGCCCAGGCCAATCAGGCGACGACCGTAAATCAGCTTGCGCTCTTCATCCCCTGCACGCGCTCCACCGGTTGGATTGTAACCTTGCGTGGATAGCGTGATCAGTTCTCTTAAAATAGATGAGCGGCGAATATCTGCTGGTGCCAACGAATTTTCTACGGCCACAAACTCCGCTTTATTGTCTCGGGTTTCATTGGCAATTTCGGATAGCAGGGTATAGAGATAGAACTTTTCCTTACGCGCAGTAATCCGCTCCAGGATAATGCGGTGGGCCCACTGAAAGGTGTTCTGTACATTCTCTTCCAATACCTGGCCAAATCTACGCCCACCAATCATGTTGATGATGCCATCGATGGCCACCACAAATTCGTTGTCACCATCCGCATGCTCAGCCACATATTGCAGCATGGCCACCGCCTCTGCGATACGGCCATTTTCTTTCATTAAATCAGCCATCAACAACAGGTTGTCAGCATGCGAAGGATATTGGGCCAAGGCTTTGCGATAGCTTTCAATGGCTTTATCCTGATAGCCACCGAGGCTCATTACACCGGCCTCAAACTCGCCGCTGACCTCTTCGCCACCTACTTCTTTGAGCTGTTCAATGAGACTGTTTACCTCAACAAGCCGCTCTTCCTTGCTTAAGGAAACATTATTGGATAAAAGATTCAGAATAATTCCACGCAGGTGGTCTTCACGAAACTCCGGTTCAGCCTCCGCCAGTTTGCGCAGTACCTTGTCATACGCGTCGAAATCCTCAAGGATCATGTAAATGCGTGACAGTTGGTTCAGGCGTTCCACTTCTGGCAGGTTATTTCTGCGCGAATACTCATCGATCACATCGATCGCGGAGAACTGATCATTGGCTTCGACATAAATTCGTACCAGCAGATCGATATCGTTTTTATTGGCAGTTCCGGCGAACAATTTGTCTTCCAGACCCACCACCATATCGCCTAACGAGTTCAGCTCAGCGGCAGTCAATAACATTTGCGCCTCAATAAAACTGCGACGCGCCGGGCTGGCCACATCGACCCACAACTGCTGGTAGAGCTCCAGTGCTTTGGCCTTATTGTTATTAACGCTGTTCAACCAGGCCATGCGCATGCGCTCGTCATAGCCAAGACCGCCAGCGGTTTTACTCAGGTCTTCAAAAATCGCCAGTGCTTTTTCAGGGCGACCGAGACGTTCATAGGCATCCGCCACATCTTTCAATTCGGCAGAGCGCTCCGGCAGCATGGCCACCAGCTGTTCCAGAGTTTGGGTGGCAGCATCGTTTTCCGCAGCATCCAGATGCGCTTCAAAAAGGAACATGTGCGCCGCCACATAGGCTTCTTTATCTGCTTTATGGGCTTCAACCATTGCCATCGCCTGGTCGCGCATACCCATATTGATCATCGCCTCGGCGCCTTCAATCAGGGTAAAGATGTGCTGCTGGTTGTTATTATTAAGCTGTGTCCACACCTGTTTCGCCTGCTCAGGCTCACCGATGTTCATAAAATGGGACGCAAGTCCTTTGTACCAGCTGGACTGATGTGGCTCTTCTTTAATCAGCTGACGATATTCAGCAACCATGTCGTCGGGACGGTTGGCCGACAGATATAACTGCAGCAATCGTTGACGCAGTGTTACATCCATCTCTTCGGCATTGGCTTTTTTGAACAGGGTGATTGCGTCGTCATAGCGATTGAGTTCAATCAATACATCAATATGCGCCTGCTGCAGCTCGGGATCGTCATGGTGTTTGGCCAGCAGCTTTTCCGCATCAGCGAGCTTTTCGGCCTCACGATAGGATTCCAGCAATACCGCAATCGCGTAGCGGGCGTTATAACTGGCGCCAGCGGTTTGATAAGCTTGCCATGCCTGCTGCTGGGCCAAATCGTAGTCTTTGCCCTTAATCGCCCAGTCCGCCAGACGGATGTGCTGCAGATAGGGTTTGGCAGCGTTTTCTTCCACGCCATACAGTTCAATCGCTTCCTGCTGGTAACCCAACAGGGCCAGGACGACCGCTGCGCGGTTTTTAAACTCCTGGTCCCGCTTGCCAGCCAGTTTGATCAGGGCATCTGCATTGTCCGCACTGTCGATCATGGTCAGGCGAATCTGGATAAACTCTTTTTCTTCCGGACTGGTGGTTTTGGCAAATGCCTGTTGGTAAATCTTGGCGGCGTCCCCGGCTTGCCCTTTGGCATCCAAAAGACGTGCTTTCAGCAACAAACCATCTGCGCTTTTGTTCAAGCCCAACGCCTGGTCGGCAAATTTCAGGGCATTATCCGGGCGACCGTAACGCCACTCCATATGAGCCGCCGTCAGGTAGGCATTGGCACGTGTCGATTTGCCATGCTTGCTCTCAGAGCCATACCGGGTCAGCAATTTGATGGTTTTTTCAATGTCCATCTCTTCGATGATGGACTTGTTATACAGCGCGTCGATCTGTTCACTGGCGATCCCGCCCACATTGCTGATGGCCGACTGGATGTCTTTTTCAGTCACGGCTGCTAGCGCCACCTGACCAAACAGTGCCGCTGAGACAGATACTGCGAGTATGGTTTTCTTAAACTTAAACATAATTTAAAACTCTCAATCCAGTTTCTTTGTCATCCTGAAGAGCGAAGCGATGAAGGATCTCGAACTTGTGAACAACCATGAGATCTTTCGCTGCGCTCAAGATGACAATAATGTCGTCTTATCCAGCAACACGGCTGGACGGCCAGCGGCGGTACAGCAGTTCCGCCAGGTACAGCAGCAGTGCCAACAGCAACAGATAGGGCCACAATTTGGTGACGATAAAGGCGGTCTCGCCTGTGCCGGCTTGCAGATCCCAATCTCTGAGATCAACGCCCGTCAGGTTTTCACCACCGGTCAAATTGGAAAGCTGCTCCAGATCCATGGCGCTGGCCGGATCCACCTGGTTTTCCTGAGCAATATCAGAATGGGCGGCGTTGGCCAGACGCTGGCTCTTGCCCCCTTCAGCCGTCACAGTGATTAACAGATCCTGCTCGGACGGGTAATAGCTTTGCGCCACAAACAGGCCCGGTGCCTTCTCTTCAAAATTCACCGCCAGATCTACCGGCTGGCCTTGCCAATCCTGGGCGGTCAGCTGCGGAACCAGACTGGTATCGGCATTCAGGCGCTGGGCACTTATCAGCAGCGAGTCATTCTGGCGCACTACATCGATGTTAAAGTCGTTATTGTCCGCGGCGGTTTTGGCCAGCACCCGGCCCAACCACTGACCGTACTCCTGCCAGCCCTGCCAATCTTTTGTCCCGGCACCTACCGGTTCAGTCATCAATGCAGTCACCCTGCCCAAGCCGTATTGCCATGTGGCCAATACCGGATGTTTGGCGTTTCTTTCGGCCAGCAACACCTCGGAGCCGGGACGTTTACCCACCTGTACATAGCCATTGAGTGACGGCACGGCGCTCTTGTCGACATCGCCCCACCAGCCTTCGCCGCCTAGGCTCTCCAAGGCAAATTCGCCCTGTTTATACGGTGGCATTTTCTTGGTGGATGGCTGCTTGAGAATCATCTCTACCAGCTGGAACTCATTGCCCACCGAGTAGAAGCGCCCTTTACCCCAGTTGGCCATATCCGCCATGATCTGGTTGTGACCGCCCTGCCCTACCAGAATAGTGGTGACATTGATTCTGTCCTTGGCCATGCGGCGCAGCATTGCTTCGTAGCCGGCATCTTCCACACCGGCGTCGGTGATCATCAGGATGTGCTTATAGCGGGTACTGATGTTTTTCAGGCCAAAGTAGGCTTCCTGCAATGCCGGGAACAACACGGTACCGCCGATCGCCTTCATACGGCCGATGGCGCGATCGATCTCGATTTTGTTTGAGGCGGGCTGCATTGGAATGGCCCAATGCTTGGCACCGTAAAACTCCACGATACCGATACGGTCGTGAGGCTGTAAGCGGCGTACTGCAATACGCGCCATCTGCTTGGCCAACTCGATACGGGTTCCCGCCATGGAGCCGGAGGTATCAATGATGATTGCCAGACCCACACTTGGGTCGTTCTTGTCGTCTTTCTGCTGCAGCTCTACCGGCAGCAGGCTGGCGATCGAGGTATCCATATAACCACCGGAACCGAACGCCGCTTCCCCACCGCTGTGCACCAAACCAACACCGTGGTTCTTGACTGCGTTGGCGAGATTTTCCTGAACAGAGGTAGCCATTTTGGAAGCCGGCAGGTCGTCCTGCATCACCAGGTCGTACTGACTGAAGTCAAAATCGGTGGTCAGGGTACTGGCGGATTTTTCATCCACGGTAAAGCCCTCGCCCAACAACGCCTGCAGCTGTGAGCCGGCGTTGGTCATGCGATCCCCCAGGTACAACACTTTCAGCGGTGGCTGCACTGCAGCAACAGTACGTACACTGTTATTATCGGGGTCATTGTCCTGCACTTGGGTGGCCAGCACTTTGGCATTGATGGCCATAAACCCGCCGGTTTCCGGAGTAAATTCCACCGTCACGCTGTGGCGGCCATCGCTGTTAAAGGGAGTAGAGCGAGCCAGTTCGGTATCACCGCTGCTCAGTACCACCACCAGGTTGTCACCACTGCCGATCACATCCACAGTGGCGGCGACTTTTTCACCTACCACGGCAGGAGAAACAACCATGTTGGCCGGGTAAATATCACCGCTCGCCAGGGACAGTCGATAGCTATGCACCGGAATCTCGCGCGCTTTTAACTGAGACAGTGCCTTACCCCAGTGGCGATCCGTAGACAGGCCGTCACTCAGCAGAGTGACCGAGCTGTTAATGCCCAGTGGGATTGCCTGCACCGCCTGAGCCAGTGCATCGGACAGGGAAGATTCGCTGGCTTCGTCGCCAGACAGCAGAATCTGATCATCACCAATCGCCAGTTTGGATTCGCCGCCCAGCTGGATCAGGGTAACCACATCCTGGTCGGCCACATTGCCACTCAATTCGGCCGCCAGTGAGGCAGCTTTTTCGCGCTCCTGCGCCGACAGGCTCGCCGACTGGTCAACGATAATGACGTGGTGCTCCTGGGTGGAGCTACTCATCAGTACCGGCTGCATCAGCGCCACAATCACCGCGGCAAATACCGCCGCGCGAATACCGCGGTGCAGGTGGCTGGTGGCTTTACGGCCAAACATCCAGATCAGGGGAAGTGCCAGCACAAGCAGGCCGTAAAATGGGTGTAAAAAAGTAAGTTCCATCAAATGTTCCTACTTCAGAATCTAATTCGTATCGTCATCCCCGCGAAGGCGGGGATCCATTTTGGTTTGGGCTGTATAACCCGATGGATTACATCCCTTGGTTCGGTAAACGCTACATCCGTGTAGCACCTCTCCAGCCTTCGCGGGAATGACGTCAGGGCATCATTCCGCGCTGGTAGAAATACCATTCGCCAGCAAGTAACAGCAGTATCAGCATCGCCAGCAAAAGCACTACATCATTCAAGTTATCCAGCGCCACCAGCCCACCAGAGGCTGTTTTCAGTTCCACACCCACAGAACCGCGGGTTACATCAGTGTTGGTCAGGGAGATCAGTAATTTCGATTCACCAACTTCCAACTCACCGGCACCACCCATTACTGGCAGCGCATTCAGGTTCACTTCTGAGGCACTGGCACTGGGGGCCAGGCCAAATTGACCGGATTGATCAAACAACGGAGCGCCCGCCTGCACGTAGGGGTACCAGGCCGATTGATCCGCCAACCAGCGCACCGACTGGGCAACAAACACCGGGAACGCCTTGCTCTGGGTGAAGTTGTAGCGGTTATCAAACATCGCTCCCCAGGCACCGATGGATTTCACGTCATCAGCTGGCGTTACATCCACACTGATCTCGCGGGCCATCTCGGTCGCCAGGCCCACTGCATCAATCTGGGTCAGCCCCAGGGAATCGACATTGCGCTGTAACACCGACTCGGCGGACACATCACCGGTGTAACGGATTTCAAACGCGGCCGTATTGCCATCGGTGATTTCAAAGGAAGGCAAGGTATTGCCAAAGGCCTCACCCGCCGCTCGAATGGCGACATCGGCGTCGGCCAGATCGCTGACCAACAGGGCCTTATCCGCCTCAACCACGGCAGCAATGGATGCCGGTACCGTTGCAGACAAGGCAACTTTTACAAATGGCGATTCCGGCAGGCGAATGCGGGCCACATTGTCCAGTGACAAGCTGTCTGTACCGGTCAATTGAGCCTCAAAGATGCCCTTCTCGGCCGGTACATCACGCACCACAAATTTACCGGCAGCCAGTTTGTCCACACTGTTGGAAGCAAACGGCGCACTGTCCAGTGAAAACGTCAGCTGCTCCAGCGCCACTTCACTGCCGTCGGCGGCTTCAGCGCTGACCAGAACATCCAGGGTTTTGGGATCGCCAGAGGCACTGGCGGCAAAGCCCAGCGCAGTGATACCGCGGTTATCGCCGAGATCGGCGGCCTTCAGGGCGCGCACCACTTTGATATTGCTGTTGAGATCAGCCAGTCCGGTTTCGCTGACACCGGCATGACCGTAAACACGAACTTCCACTGACTGGTTGCCATCAAAACGACGCTCCAGCAGGCGCAGTTGCTCCTCCAGTGATGCCGGAACCGCTTCCGGCTTCAGGTTGGCGGCACGCTGCTCAAACAGCACTGCCTCTTCATGAGCTCCCAGCAGCTTGTCGTGAAACGCACCGCCCCAGATCACTTCACGGGAACCGGTAGGCAGGCGAGACAAATCCTCGGTGACCTTATCTACGGCTTTGCTGAACTCATCACCCTGCGCCATCGCGGCAGAACCATCCAGATACAACACGTAGTATTTATCGGCTTCAGCGCTGTCGGTTTGCGGGCCGGCGAAGCCGAGCCACAACAGTGCACAGATTGCCAGGGTCAACAGGTAGGCCAACCAGTGGCGGAACTTTTGACGGAATACCCGTACCGGCGCTTCCTGGGCAGCCTGCTGCCAAAATTGCGCCGTCGGCACCTTAATGGTGCGGTAGCGCACCCGCAATTGCTGCATTACGTAAAGCAGCGCAGCCAATCCGGCTATGCCAGCCACCACTCCGGTGGCAGACAGATTAAAGAAACTCATAACTGCAATCCTCCGGATTCAAACAGCTTGGTCAGCTGCTTCAGAACGTCGCCGCTGGCGTCGATCCGGGTAAATCCTGCACTGTAACTTTTGGCAAAATCTTCCAGCTGCTGATTGAACTGCTGGTAGATCTCTTTGTAGCGGTGAATGATCGCCGGAGTGATGGTCACTTCCGCCATGGCATCGGACTCGCAATCCTGCAGGCGCACATCGCCGTACAGCTCCGGATTCTGTTCCGGCTCGGCATCCCAAGGCTGGGTCATTTGCACCAGCAAAATCCGGTGGCGCAGCTGTTTCATCGCCGCGATCACCTTGTCCAACCCCTCTTCATCAAAAAAGTCGGAAATGATTACCACCAGTCCCTGACGCAAACGGACATTCGCCAAGTGGGCGATGCTGGTAGCCAGACTGGTACCGCCCTGCTGCTCTTCCAGTTCAACCAGGTGCTGGGCAGTGCGCATGATGTTGCGCTTGCCGGAGCTGGACTTGACCTTGATCTGCATCTCTTCGGCAAACGGGAACAGGCCGATACTGTCGTGCTGGCTCAAGGCGATGGCAGACAGCGCCAAGGTGGTGCGCAGTGCGGCGTGAATGCGCGGCGTGGACTCCAAAAACATGCTGCTCGATACATCCACCAAAAAGTAAACCGGCAGATCCTGTTGCTCCTCGAACACGCGTACAAAGATTTTTCCGAGCCGGTTGTAGATGTTCCAGTCGATAGCGCGCAGGTCATCGCCCGGCACGTAGCCTTTGTAGTCGGCAAACTCGAGGCCTTGGCCGCGGGCAGTACTCTTCTGCTCCGCCAGTCGACCGCCCTTTTGGATGCGCGACAGACGCAGGGTGAAATTTTGCAGAGCTGACAAGAACTCGGGATCAAACAGCTCGTTGATTGTTAATTGAGAAGCCATGTTTTTTAATTACCTTTACCGCTCCAGCATTGGTTCTGCTTTGGAATTAGCGTCATTCCGGGTTTTTCGTCATTCCCGCGAAAGCGGGAATCCATGCCCATCGCTGTAATTTGTTCTTCTTTGTCATCCTGAGCAGCAACGCTGCGAAGGATCTCGCTTTGCCCGAACCTGAGATCCTTCGCTGTGCTCAGGATGACAAAATGTCCGACGCCTCCAGCAGAGGCGTGGACGGTCGCCAAAATCAGCTCACAGTGTGCGGCGGCTGAACCTTCTCCAGAACATCCTGAATCAGCGAGTCAGCAGTAATGTTGTTGGCTTGGGCGTGGAAACTCAGCACCAGACGGTGACGCAGTACCGGAACGGCAATCGCCTTGATATCGTCGGCACTTACCGCGAAACGACCGTTGATCAGCGCCTGCACCTTGGCCGCCAGCATCAGGCCCTGAATACCACGAGGAGAAGAACCCAGAGCCGCATAAGCATTAATGGAATCCGGCGCGTAAACACTACCCGGCTGGGTGCCCATCACCAGGCGAATGGCATAGGTTTCCGCCGCTTGTGGCACTGGCACAGAGCGAACAATATTTTTCATTTCGATCAGGGTGGCGGCATCAGCAACCGGATTGATCACCACTTTTTCGTTACTGGTGGTGCGTTTGATAATGGTGTGGTAGTCGTGCTCGGACGGGTAACCCACCACCAGCTTGAACAGGAAGCGGTCCAACTGGGCTTCCGGCAGCGGGTAGGTACCTTCCTGTTCCACCGGGTTCTGGGTGGCCATTACACAGTACGGCTCTTCCATCTTGATGGTGCGACGACCGACAGTTACCTGCTTCTCCTGCATCACTTCCAACAGGGCAGACTGGGTTTTAGGCGTGGCACGGTTGATCTCATCCGCCAGTACCAGATTGGAAACAATCGGGCCTTCCTGGAATTGCAGTTCGTGGCCGCCACCTTCGGTCTCGGTCAGGATGGTGGTGCCCTGAATATCCGCTGGCATCAAATCCGGAGTGAACTGGATACGGGAGAAGTCCACACCAACCGCTTTACTCAACGAGCTCACCAACATGGTTTTACCCAGCCCCGGCACACCTTCCAGCAACACGTGACCACCGGCCAGCAGTGCGGTGAGAACACCTTCCACCACTTCGTCCTGCCCCACCATCATGTGGTTTACTTCGTCTTTAATCTTGTTGAAGGTCTCGCGGAACCTGGCTACCTGCTCCTGAACTTCTGCTACGTTTTCTGGGTTTGCTTGGTTTGAGTTTGCTTGTTTTGAGCTTGAGAGTTCTGTAGTCATCTCGCGGGTTACTCCGAATCTTGGGTAGGTTGTGTATTGTTTGTAGTTTGTGAGGTTGTTGTGCTTGTAGCGCTCTGTGACGCCTCTTTGGTGCGCAGTGCCGTGAAGTAGTCACGCACCACTTGTTTGAGCTGTGGCATTAAGTCTTTGTGAGCCAGCTGACCGATCGGGCCATTGCTGGTACCGCGGAACGATGCCGCTACCGGTGCCACCACCTGCTCTTCCGGCTGGGATTGCTCCTGAATGGACTTGGTACGGCCCGGGTTTGGGGTGCCCTGCAGGCGATCCGGCATCGGAACACCAAGCAGCATGGCAGCCACACCACGGGTTTTCTTCAACCCACCGGGGCCGCCGCGACCGTTAGCATCTTCATTTTCCTTATCACCCATTGCGCCACTCGGGGATAACTTGCGGTCCACTGGTGCCTTGCGCTGGTTCTTCTTGGGGCTGGCAGCAGAATTGGCTTTTTGCTCTTCGTCCTCTTCCGATTCTGGATCCTCGTCATTGGTCCCTTCGTCTTCCTGCTGGGCTTTGTTATCTGCGGCTTCTTTATCAGAGTCCGCCGGATTCTGGCCGGAAGTATTGCCCTTGCCACTGGCTACGCCAGCCGCCGAGTTTTGCTCCTGCTCTTCGGCCTCTTTGGGCTTGGCTTCAGACTTTTTCTTTTGAGTGCCAGCTGGTTTCTCGTCTTTTTTCTTCTCGTCTTTAGAACCCGAACTTTGTGAGGAGGCGCCGGAACCGGCACTGCCGCTCTGACTCTGTTTGGAACTGCTTTCCTGATCAGAAGCCGCAGAAGCCGCCTTCGGTGTTCCCGGAGAAGCTTTTTGCGGCTCTACCGGTTGTGAACCCTCTGAAGGCTTGCCAGCTTTGTGCTGACGCTTGGCTTGCGGAGGCGCTTGGGTTTCCGGTTGGCGTGGTGCGTTCTCTTCCACGGCCATGGGATCATCAGACTGATGATTTGAACGGGTATCAATAGCGGCAATCACTGGCTCTGTCAGTGACGCGTCATCAGTGCCAGACAGACTGAAGTGGGCTTGATTCAGCAGCATGGCAACCGCCAATACACCTACACCAAGTGCAGCGTATTTCCAGTTGTGGTGACTCAGTTTCGGGCCTGCCAGATTAACCGCAGGCAATTTGCTGGACAGCGCTTCATCAATAAACGGCACCGCATCGGAAACAGCCGCCTGCTCGAAGTCGCTCAATTGCTCTTTGTTTATAAACTCATCGGCAGTTTGCAGACGGTCTTTTACCCCCAGCCTCTGGTCATAAAACGCCAGTGCTACACGGCGATCAATTTTGTGCCCCAGTAGAGTGACAGCAAACGCCACACCCCACGCCACCACTGGAACCAGTACAAACAGTAAAACCATTTGCAGATAGCTCAGCGGGGATTCCGAGCCACTGAGTTTGGCGATCAGCACAGTCAAAATAATCAGCACCGGGGCAACCGGCACAGCCAGCTGCAACACCTGCCAGGCTTTTTCCAGTGCCTCGCGGCGGGCCAGGGTTTTCAGGTGAACAGTGCCCTTTGCAGCGAGCTGATCCAGTTTTGCCTGAAGCGAGCTAAAACTTGGCATTGTCATCTTATTTATCCCCCGTCAGCAAAGCGTCGTTGGGGTCAAGATGTTTAGCGGTGCGCTCCAGTGCCACCTTGAGGCCAGTCTGCTGTAGCTGACCTTCAGACATTCCGGAGGCTAAACGCTTATAAGTAGCGTAGGCACGACGATAGCGCTTCATCGCCTCATAAGCGCGCCCCAGCCCCATGCGGGTTTGCCCATCCAGTTGAGGGTCACCATTGAAAGAGGCAGACAGGTAATATTTCCAGCCCTGGCGGGGATCCCCTTTATCCAGGTAACGTTCACCGAGAATCAACTGATATTGCTGGCGCACAGACGGTTTCTGGGAATAGGAGATAAACTCCAACCCCTTTTCACAGGCACCAATCGTCAGGTCCATAAACCTGGAACTGGGCATGCCTTGATGAGCTTTCTGGCAGTAACCAAACATGTACTCAAGCTTTTTGCGCGGCTTCATTTGATCCAGTGAGTACTGCAAACCCTCTAACATTTTGTCGGCAGGGGCTTTTTTTCTCATGCCGATGGTGAACATCTCATCAGCGGCCTCTTCAACATTGTGATCCTGTGGAAAAGCCTGCAGATAGGCTAATAATTGCTCCCAATCCCGAGCCGCTGACGCCTTGTAAAAGGCTACATCGCCATCGTGGTAGTTGTTGTTGCGTGTCAGGTTTAGAGCCAGATAACCAGCTTTGGGGTCGATGGTGACATCAAATGAGGCCCACAAACCAAGCCCGGTGCGCATTACACGATCCGATGGTGCAGTAGATTCAGCCTTTGGCAGCTTCTTATTACGAACGGCCACCATTCCGGAGAGTTTCTGTTTACCATCGGTGCCAAAGCTAATGTCTTTTGACGTGTCCAGTTTTGCGGCCAGCTTTGGATCTATTGTGGTGTGATAACCCGCCGTCTGCAGCTCCATAGTGCCTATCTGCTTGCCGTTAGCAGAGACAGGAACATAAAGGTTATGGCCCGCTATCGTTACAGGAACAACCACCTGGGAGCTTTGCTTAACTTGTTGAGAGTGTTCGGCATTAGAGAGGGTCATGGAGAAAGCCTGGTCCTCCATATTGAAGTTGATTGCGTATTCCTTAAGGAAATCGAAACCAACAACGGCAGTGACATCAATATTTTCCAGTTCAACGTCGTATTCGGCACTCAAAGCATCACACACATTGGGTCCATCTCCGAGGTTACGGCACTTGGCAAAATTCACCTCTAACTCAAATCCATCATTGGTAAATCTGACCTTCTCACCAGGCTGGAGAGCCGACCCCAGTGACTTGTGGACCTCTTTATGGAAAGCCACGTAGTCTTTACTACCCAGGTCGACGACAAAGTGACTCTGTTTTTCAAAACCCTGGGCTTTGTAGGTAAAGGGCACCAATAAATGATTACCGAGAATCTTGAGAGGCGCCGAACCTCCCGCCCCCTCTGCCTGGGCCAGCTGAGCCGCCCCCAGGGTTACCGCTACCAGAAGGTAGGAGAATTTTTGAAACAATCGCCGCATTATCAAAACACCCTTATCTTTTGTTGGAACAATCTTGGAAATCAAATTTTTCTATTTATCAAAACGTTACCCACTATTGACGTAAACGATCCTGAGAGCATCAACACCCTTTTTAAAATGTTAAATTTTGTTAACAGTAGATTTTCTAACCCTTCTCTGTGGCTTACCCCCGAGAAAGACAAGCCACCAAACGTAGAGGAGGCCTGCATCAGAGCCATATTCTCTCTGTAGGTGATTGCATAGTATGTAAACCCAACAGGTATCCTTTATCCGCCATATCAGTTTGTTAAGAATTGTAAATAGACGAAACCAACACCACCCATCATGGTCACGTGCATTGATCTTAATATCGGCTTGAACATCAAAGACAGTCGCTTAGGGTTAAGAACTGTTAAGTTTTGTAATTACCTTTGCAATACAGAAACACAGCAACAACATTGCGCAGACGCCAAAACTTCCACCACAGCTTCAATGCCACATATTTAGTGCACATCCGGAAACTGACGTCATTCCCGCGAAGGCGGGAATCCATTAAGCTATTTCCTTCGAAAAAACTGGATTCCCGCTTTCGCGGGAATGACGCCTTGTACTTTTAGCGCTGTTTCCGGACGGACACTATTTAGCTGTTTTCAGTTTATAGATATATAGTAGTTCTACAGGATTGAAGGTGTGAATGAGATGACATTCGAGCAACTGTTTGATCAAAGTTTTGATCGGGTTAACTCTACTCTAGTTGATAGCATTAGCTTCTTTGATGCGTTCTACGATCGATTTCTGCGGTCATCCAAGGAGGTGGCCGACAAGTTCAAAGACACGGACATGACCAAACAGCAGAAAATGCTGAAGCGCTCTTTCTATAGTCTGGTAACCTTCTTTGCCACCTATAAAGCCGATCACAGCCTGGAAAAAATCGCCATCAAGCACAATCGTGCTCACCTTGATATAAGACCCGAACTTTATGATTTATGGCTAGAATGTTTGATAGATACTGCCAGAGAATTTGATTCCGAATTTACAGAGGAACTTGAGCTGGTGTGGCGGCTGGTGATGATGCCGGGGATTGTTTATATGAAATTTCATTATGATAAGACAGAAGAATAGTCAGAATAATAAAAAGGCGATCCCAAAGTGAGGATCGCCTTTTAAATTTTATAATTTAAAGAAGTAAATTATTACCTACGCTATCTTTACTGAATTTCAAATATTTCCACTCAAAATTAAACTAAAATTCTAAATTTTCAAAACCGTTTTGTCACACCCAGATGGAACATTCTTCCACGCGGGTCAGCCAAATTAGCATTCAGCGCAGGCAGAGGGTATGGTTCACCTGTTGTCAAATCCTTGATCTCAAACTCTGGATGATCATCGAACAGATTCATTATTTTGAAGGTGACCACTGTATTTTTAAGCCAATCAGGTATATCCATCCCTCCTCCCTGTTCAGTATCGTAAGCCAACACCAAATCTGTTTTAAGTGCTGCCTTAGCAATACGCTGGGTGCGATCCCCGGCTCCTTCCCGTTGATCTGAGCTTACTGTCTTACTGGATGTATTGGCATTAATATTTGCAGACCAACCTCCGTTATACCAACCCAGGTTTGCACTGTAACGGTAAGCCGGTATCACGTTGTGACTTCTGAAGTTCACATCAGCCACCACATTGATTGGTTCATCGCCGGTTACTTCTACTCGTTCATATTTTCCTGTGTAACCGACATTGGCTGTAAAGATAAACTGCCCTACATCTGTTTCCCGATCATATCGAACATGATAATCCACACCCGATATCTCCACCTGCGCATTATTTATGGCACGGTAATCAACAATTAGCCAACCTTTCTCTTCGTCCCTGGTTACATTGCGATATTTCGAGACATAGTCTGTGCCACTTGTGAACACTGGTATTGGAGCCGGGCCAATTCGGTTATTGTAAGTGGTTCGATGCCAGGTTGCTCCAAGGGTCAACCCCGCAATCGTCTCAGGCTTCACTTCCAATCCTACCGTCTGTGACGAAGCTGTTTCCGGTTGCAAGTCTGGATTCCCTCCGAAAATATCCATACCAAGAAAATCAACCTCACCGGTATAAGCGCCATTTTCGTCACGAAGATACTGGGGCACACCGTTTGTAAACCAGGGCAAAAGCTCCGGATAATTGCGTATTTCCGGATCAACGAGTACTTCTCTTGGAGTTGGCACTACATAAGAGGTTGACTGGTTTGCTTTTACTGTCACTTGCTCCACAGGGTTCCAGATCATTCCCAGCGACCATGTCGAGTCTCCCCCAAAATCACTGTAACTGTCATATCGCGCAGCGCCAGTCAAATTAAGTCGCTCTATTCCTGTAACACTGTTATCTGCACCTACCAAAGGTAGCAATAACTCTGCAAATGCGGACTGCTGAACCCGGCGAACCTCAACCTTGTCATAACCATCAGTAGGAAGGCTATAATTTGATTCAAATCCCGATTGATAAACGCTGGTTGATGAAGCGGTTTCCAGTATTTCCTGACGCCAATCAACGCCCAAGGCCAAATGCACTTCCCCACCCGGCAGATCAAATAATGCGCCATTGACACTCGCCTCAAAACTGTTTTCCTGATTAATCGCCAAGATATCTTTCTGCCCTGCAACCAACTGAGCCAGCAAGGCTGAATCGTTCTCCAAAATATCGCTGGCAAACACATTCAAACCGGAATCAATCAGGTTGGTAAATCTGTAATCAAGTTGATTTTCGATATAGTCTTCTGTGTATCCTATGCTTCGGAAGTAATCCAACACCTCATCTGAGTAATAAACGTCACTAGTAATTGAGTCGTTGATATATTGAGAATCAATTCTGTCTCGTGACTGTCCCGTTGACATATTCCAACGCCAGCTCCCACCCATTTCTCCATCCAGCCCCAATGACCAGCGCCACACCTCTTGATCACTTTCAAAGTGTTTGTCTGCCAAACCAGGTATTCGCCAAAAAACAGAATTGGTGCTAGTACCTGAACCTTCGAATGGCAGTGGGTTTGCATCGTCAAACTCGTAAAACCGGGCAGCAAATGTAAATGCACCATTTGCTGCATAAGTTTGACGGTCGGAGTAATAAAGTGAACCTGACAGCGTAACATCGCCTTCTCCCCAAGGCAGCGCCTGGTCAAAACCGACCTGAACTGTGCTGCGCTTTTGAGAAGGTATCAAGCTAATACCATCTTCAGCTTCAGGGTCTTCCGGATAGGCTGTAAGCCCGACAAAATCATCCACCAAGAGATTGCTGCCATTTTGGCTGGCTGGCAGCTGGGAATATCTTATTGCCTCAACACCGGGCGAACTTGGGTTCAACCCCAATCCCGCCAGTTCAGATGCTAAATAGTTTTCACCATTGTATTGATAGAACAGCGGGCTAAAAGCTGTAATATAAGCAGGTGAGCTAAAGTAACTGGTTGCAATCCTTTCTGGGCGTTCATTGCCATCCAGATTACTCCGTTGGAAATGCTCGATTGTGGCGCGAACCCGACCGCTATCCCAACTTGTCCCTCCCGACATTGTCAGAATATGCTCACCAAACCCGCCCGCCTCAGGCGTTCCGTATTCGAAAGTAATTTCAGCCCCTTCATAATCTTTTTTAAGGATAATATTGACAACACCGCCAACGGCATCAGAACCATAGATCGCCGAAGCGGCGTCCAGCATAATTTCTACACGCGCAACAGAATTAAGTGGAATTCCACTAATATCTGCAATGCCTCCAAAAAGTCCGGACTTTCCAATACGGCGCCCATCGATCAATACCAGAGTGGATTCACTGCCCAATCCGCGCAGGTTAATGCTCGAACCACCGGTAATATTGAGAGCACCATTAAATGACATTCCTGACCCGGCGGCAGTCGCACCCACTTCACTAGCACCGAATATATTCTGCGGCAGCTGGCGCAATGCTCCTTCCAAGGTACTTTGACCTGTACCACGCAATGCTTCGGCATCCAAGGTAAGAACATTTGCTGCCACCTGGCTTGAGGCTCTTACAATGCGACTGCCCGTAACTACCAGTTCCTCTACTTCCTTAACATCCTTAACATGCTCATTACCTGCATTTTCATCCTTATCATCAGTAATTATTTTTACTGTCTCCCCCTCAAAGCTATAAGTCAGGCCTGTGCCTTTGAGAAGCCCCCTTAGTGCATTTTCAATTGTCATTGAACCCAGCAGTCCTTTGCTATTGATATTTCCCAAGGCTGATGAGTCCATAATCAACTGAATATTGGATTGTTCTGATAGCTTTAGAAGAGCTGTATCCAGTGACTGGGATTTTATATCAAAATTAATCTTTTGACCCAGGTCACTGGCAGAAGCTTGATGAATAGCAACGCATAGTGGTAACGCAGCGAAGATATTTAGTGTTTTTGTACGATTACCGAGTTTTCTTATACTCATTGAAAGTTCCTCATCTTTTTCAGGTTTCTACCCCTCCGAAGGAAAACATCTCCTTCCGAAAACCAAGACGACTCACCAAACTTTTTTTGAAGTATTTTATTTTTCTCACTGGCGCTTTCTTAAAATTATTGCCTTATCACCCGCTTCACTAACTTCCAATTTATAAATATCAATAACGCCACTCAGCCACTCCTCAAGTTGATTTTGATGAACTGTACCGGTAAACATAAGCATTTCGGCATTACTCCCCACCAGAATAATCTCTTTTCGAGAATACCGATTAATGTCTTCAATTACTGATTGAAGTGGCTCCCGACGATAACGCCAATAACCTTTTTTCCAGTCAGCCATTCCCGATTCGATGGAAGTTATCTCTCCCATTTGCCCTTCCATGGTGTAGCCGACCTGTTCACCACGTTCCAGGATAGCGGACTGCGCCGGCGTATTACCCGGAACATCACCATTCAAATGGCTAACCACCTGAACCCGTCCTTCAGCGACGGTTACCTGTGTTCGTTTTGAGTTGCGATTTACATTAAAGAGTGTACCCAGCACAGTGATATTTCCCTTCCCTGCCATTACCACAAAGGGACGATCAGAATCACTGACAACATTAAACAAAGCTTCACCGTGTGTAAGAACAACATTGCGTTGCTGCTCTGAGTAATTCACCGATATTCCGGATTTAGCCCCTATGGTAATTTGGGAGCCATCGTCCAGTGTGATTTCACGTTGTTGCGCAACGGTTGTTTCATACACCTGAACCTCTGGCAGGTGTCCTCTCTCTGGTATCAACGCAAATAGCAGGACAGCCAAAATTATTGCGGCAGCAGACGCTGTAGGCAGCCAGATTGAGTTTCGTTTTTTGGCCGGATATGGAACCACCTTGGCCGTTGTTGGTGATTGCTTTGCCAGCCACTCACTAATTGATTCACTGCCATCGTAATCATCAGCCGTCATTTCTGCTTCATCGGGCAGCGGAATTTCTTCAAGCTGATTCATCCGTTTATAAAGATCTTGATACCGGGAAAACGCCTGCAGATGTTCCGATGAGGATGACATCCATTCTTCCCAGGCCAGCAGTTGCTCACCTGAAAGTTCGGGCTCCTGGATAGTGGCAAACCACTCAGCTGCCTCCAATTCGATAGATTCCTTTTTCCTATCCATTACTTGCTCCCTCCTGCTTTACTCCCAGCCCTGTTTTTCAATGCAGCCCGACAATGCTCAATGGCTCTACTGACATAAATTCGTACCATTCGCTCCGACAGTTGCATTTTTACTGCCACTTCACTGAACGAATGGCCACCGAATTTATGAAGTAGAAAAGCCATTCGACATTTTGGAGGTATCTCTTGAATGGCTTTGCGAATAACCTCCAGCTCCTCCAATGCAGCAGCACTCTCTTCTGGCGATGGGCTTACATCATCCTGATGGTCAAAAAAGATCAGTTCGTGGATACGATCGCGGCGAGAGAAGTGTTTATTGCGATCACTGGCCAGGTTGGCGGCAGTTTTAAACAGGTAGGAGCGCATATAGTTAACTGCCTCCGGCTTATCCAGATCCAGCAGCCGCACATAGGCCTCCTGCGCGACTTCTTTAGCTTCCTGCTCAGAGTGAAGTCTGGCCCTCAAAAATTGTATAAGTACCTGATTGTGCTCACGAAACAGTCTTTCTATGCGCTGCTCATGAGTCTCTTTGTCAGTACCCATAACGGTTTGCTCGCGGGATTGCCAATGCCTTCTCACCTCTCTACCCCTATCTTGACTTAAAGCCTAGACGACTGAGGGCAGGATTTTTGAAATTCCAAATAAAGTGCCTCGCCAGCCGAAGCTTGGCGAGGCTAGAGGAGGGTGCAGTTCGAGATCAACTATGACCCCGAACATTACCTAGACGACTCAGCCTGCGATTTGTGAAACCCTCAGTGAGTAATAACCGCTCTGTTTTGCTTGTTCATCAACCCAACAAAGTCAGACTGCTTCATATGTATCAGCTCTTGATGGTCTCCGGCTTCTATATAGAGGTCATGTTCTGCCGCCAGATGCTCATCCCAGATAGTCTGCAAGCCAAACGCTTCACCAATTGCCGGTACGGCACCGTAGTCGCAACCTGCAATAACTGCTGAGAGTTCAGATTCTCCTGCTAAACGCAGGTTTCGACCGGTATGTTTGCGAATGCTGTTCATGCTCACCTGACGGGAAGCCGGCACTGCTGCCATCATGTAGCCTTGTTCATCTTCCAGCAATACGCCTTTAACCATAGAGTCTACAGGCACATGTGCCGAGACTGCGGACAATACAGAGGTTTCGGTATGCCGATGATTTACCAGGTCGTATTTTATATGGTGCTGATCCAGGTAGGTTTTCAGTGGAATGGAAATAGTCATTTTTCGATCCTCAACAACAGGGTAACAACAGGCGTTTGTGGTGAACGCCTTCCCCAGCAGGTTGTTGAAATTTTATCTGCGTTGCTCCTGCTGCCTCGAAAAAAAACTTCAACAGCCTGCTAGGAGTATAGGCAGCTATCCACTGCTGCTTGGTACGCTTGGTGACCGATCAGTGACTTGCAGTTATCGCAGGCAGGTAGCGTAGGCCAGCCAGCCCCCAACCAGCAACAGGACTGCCGCGATCCAGCGCTCATTCAAACGCCAGTTAAGTCGGGAGCCAAGCCATACTCCGGGCAAAGAGCCTATTAGCAGCAGCCCCAACAGTTGAAAATTGACATGGTCAACAGCGAGATGGCCTAGCCCGGCTACGAAACTCAATATGACCGTATGAGCCAGATCCACACCAACCAGTTCTGTCATTCGTCGTTCTGGAAATAGCACAGCGAGTACCGCCAAACCAAGTGCACCTGCCCCTACGGAACTCAGGGTTACCAACACCCCTAGCAGTGCCCCAAAAAGAACAAGCAGAATCGAACGGTATTTGAGAATATTCTTTCGGTTATGCACCCAACGACTGATTTTGGGACGTAAAAAAATAACTGTCCCGGTCAATAACAAGGCGAAAGAGAGCACCTTCTGAATAGTGACTACAAACTCTCCGTTCTCTGGAATAATCGCGACTGTAGCCAGACTTGCGGGAATACTCCCCAGCCACATAAATGAACTGATTTTCCAGTCCACCAGTTTTTTTCGAGTGTATTCGACCGTACCAACCAGTTTGGTAACACCCGCAAAAAACAAATCTGTCGCAACTGCCACTGGCGGAGAAATTTTAAATACCAGAATTAACAGCGGCGTCATTAATGAACCGCCACCAATTCCAGTCATTCCAATTATTATTCCGACAAACAGGGCACTTACAATTAGTGCAACTTCCGTCACCCCTGATCCCCGCCGTCATACTTGATGGGCTCTGGTGGCTCAGAGATCAATTTGATTGGACTTGCCTGCACATGAAGACCGCACTCTTTACTATCGGGATTTTCCCACCACCAGCGACCGGCTCTTACATCTTCGCCCATGGTGATTGAGCGAGTACAAGGCGCACAGCCAATACTGGCAAAGTGCTGATCATAGAGAGCGTTGTAGGGAATATTTTCAGAGCGAATGAGCTGCCAAACCTCTTTTTCGGTCCAGTCGGCCAACGGGTTGTATTTCCACAAACCGTTACTTTCGTCCCAAGCCTTTTCTTCCAGTTCATTACGGGTTGCTCCCTGCTCCCGACGCATACCGGTAATCCAGGCTTCTTTGCCTGACAGGGCACGCTTTAAAGGCAGGACTTTTCGCACATAGCAACAGCCTTTACGCTGTTCTACCGAATCGTAGAATCCGTTAATGCCGTTGTCCTGTACGTATTTTTCAATATCATCTGCATCCGGTGAAAACACCTCAATTTGGTAGCCGTACTGTTTTTTCACATCGTCGATGACCTGTAGGGTTTCCTGATGCAGTCGACCGGTATCCAGTGAAAAAATTTCAATAGCAATATTGTGAGTGAGCAACAAGTGCGTGATCAGCATATCCTCAATGCTCAGGCTGTTCGCCAGAGCTACTGATTTGTGATCAGCAGCGATACGATTGAGCTGTTCGACCAGAACCTGTTTTTTCAGATATAAGGACTTGGCGATATTCGTCACAGAAAAAAATGCTCCATCCGGGCTACGTCTTTGTCATTCTGAACGTAGTGAAGAATCTCGTTGTTAACTAAACTGTGAGATCCTTCGCTTTGCTCAGGATGACATTGGTTGTTTTGGCGACTGATATTCCCGGATTACGCGTTGCTCCATCCGGACTACGTCTTTGTCATTCTGAACGTAGTTAAGAATCTCTGTTCTACCTGAAATTTGAGATCCTTCGCTTTGCTCAGGATGACAATGGTGGTTTTTGTATAGCTATTAACCCGTCACTTCCTGCAGCCAGAGATCATCTGATTCTTCGCTGATGTCATCAAACAGGAAGGTACTCAGATACCGCTCGCCGGTGTCAGGCAGCATTGCGAGTATATTGCTGCCCGCTGGTGCGGTTTCGGCCACCTTAAGAGCGGTGGCAAAAGTACCACCGGCAGAAATACCAACAAATATTCCCTCTTTCTGGGCAAGTGCCAGTGCTGTATCACGGGCAACGGTGTCATCGACGGGAATCACTTCGTCAATTACATCTCGATTGAGCACCTTCGGAATAAAGTCCGGGGTCCAGCCTTGAATTTTATGAGGCTGCCATTCGTTGCCTTGCAATAAGGCAGCACCTGCAGGTTCGGTACCGATAATTTTCACATTGGGCAATGCCACTTTCAGTACTTCACCCACACCGGTAATGGTTCCACCGGTACCATAACCACTGACGAAATAATCCAGCGGGGTATCTGCAAAATCTCGGAGGATTTCCGGCCCGGTGGTATTGCGGTGGTAAGCCGGGTTTGCTTCGTTTTCAAACTGACGAGCAAGGAACCAGCCATTTTTTTCTGCCAGTTCTTCTGCCAGACGAACCATTCCCGTCGCTCTCTCTGCAGCCGGAGTCAGAATGACCTTCGCACCCAGTGCTTTCATTAATTTGCGGCGCTCAACAGAAAAGCTTTCCGCCATAGTGGCAACAAATGGATACCCTTTGGCTGCAGCCACCATAGCGAGGGCAATACCGGTATTACCGGACGTCGCCTCAATGATTGTTTGCCCCGGCTTCAACACACCGCGACGCTCGGCATCTTCCACAATAGCGATTGCCAGCCGATCTTTTACCGATGCCATCGGGTTGAACGCTTCCACTTTGACAAACAGATTGACGTGGTCAGGCCCAAGCCGGTTAATTTTTACTACGGGTGTACGACCAATGGTTTGCAGAATATTGTCGTAAATCATCTTGAATCACCTTTCCTTCATTTTTAGTGTTACCAGGCACACATCTGGGGTATTTCAAACGCTTCAGTCTTTTCGGCTGCCGGGGAATACTGTTGGTAACTGTCGTTAAACCACTGATACTGCCCAGCCAACTGACAGACTTCGCCAATCAAAATCATAGTTGGTGATTCAAGCTGGTGCCGAGTGATCATCTCCGGCAATTGATCGAGTTGACCGCTCACAGTCCTCTGGTGCGACGTCGTAGCGCGCTCAATCAGTGCCACTGGCGTTTTTGGATCGCGGCCATGGCTTATCAATTGACCTGAAATGGTTGCTGCCTGCTTCAGGCCCATATAAACCGCAAGGGTCTGATTGGACTTGGCCAGAGCTTTCCAATCCAGCTCTCCACCGTCCTTACCATGCCCGGTAACCAGAATGGCAGACTGGGAATAGTCACGGTGAGTCAGGGGTATGCCACTGTATGCTGCACTTGCCGCCGCTGCCGTAATGCCCGGTACCACATCAAAGGAGATTCCGGCATCCTTAAGCGCCCCAAGCTCCTCACCGCCACGACCAAATACAAAGGGGTCACCACCTTTCAGGCGCACTACCCTTAATCCCTGCTGTGCATAGCTGACCAACTGCTGTTGAATATCTTCCTGATGGGAGCTGTGTGCACCGGATTTTTTGCCAACGTAAATTCGATCGGCATCGCGGCGAATCAGCTCCAATACATCGTCACTGACCAGATTGTCGTAGAACACCACATCGGCGGTCTGAATCCTCTGCAACGCCTTGAGAGTCAACAACTCCGGGTCACCAGGTCCAGCCCCTACGAGACTGACATGACCAGCCAAAGACGGCTTTTCACTGTTCAGAAGTCGTAGCACTTCCGATTCCGCCTGGGCGTCCTGACCTTGATAGACCAACGATGGAATACTGGAGTTGAGCAATTGCTCCCAGAACAGTCGACGCTGACCGCTGGTTTGCAGCTTTTGCTTAACGACGCTGCGCCACTTGCCCATCTTGGCCGCCAACTGCCCGAGCCTTGATGGCAATCGCGACTCCAGCTCCGCTCGCAGTGAACGAGCCAGAACCGGGGCATCACCACTGGTAGAAATTGCCACCTGGACGGAATCACGATCCACGATCGCCGGGACGATAAATTGGCTGAGATGTCTGTCGTCCACCACGTTGGCAAAAACCTGGCGCTCAGAAGCAGCGGCCTCTATGCGCTGATTGACTTCAACATCATTAGTGGCCGCTATTACCAGCCACTGTCCGTCGAGGTCGGAGGCCAGAAATTCACCTTTCCGTAACTCGAGCCGTCCCTGACTGTGCAATTCAGCGACGGGAGCACCTACCTCCCTGGCTACCACCTTAAGTTGAGCACCGGTTTTGAGTAACAAGTGAATTTTGCGCTGGGCAACTGTACCCGCCCCAACCACGAGAACGGGCTTGTCCTTCAAATCGGCAAAAATAGGAAAATATTTCATGATTGGGCATATCCGGGTTTATCTAAACCAGCCCAATTTAGCGATCAGAGGAACTTTTAAGAAATAATACTTGCTTATCTGTAAATATTATTTCGTTATTTAGATGAAAATACCCTTGCCTTAGAACGTTTCGCCATGCTAAAAATCGCTTTCAAGTTTTAGAGCACCCACCAATTACCCTTTGGGTTTGTATTGAAAATGGCAACCAACTACCTCTTTTATCTCGTCGCATGTGCTTTTCATGGTATCTCTACCATGATCAACACCAGCTACACTAACGCCTGCATTTGTATGTGTGTGCACAGCGACGGTGGATATTGAAACCGGTAGTTCAACCTGCCTTATCAAAGCCACCGTGTAAGACACTGGTGGCTTTTTTTATGCCTGACTCACTTACGCCACAACAGGCAGCTGTGAAAGCAAATTGAGGATTCAATTGTGAAACTACAACAACTTCGCTACCTGGTGGCCATTTCGGAGAACGGGCTTAACATTACTGCCGCTGCCGAACAGCTCTACACCTCTCAGCCAGGCATCAGCAAACAGCTTAAGCTTCTGGAAGAAGAGCTTGGGCTGAGGCTGTTTTCCCGCAACGGCAAGACCCTGGATGGCATTACCCATGCCGGCCATCTGGTGCTGGAGAAGGCCCGAAATATCCTGCGCGACGTTGATACCATCAAACAACTTTCCAATGAGCTGCAAAATGAGCATGGCGGTGTCCTTTCTATCGGAACCACCCACACACAAGCCCGTTATGTATTGCCCTCTATTCTGGGCAAATTCCGTGAGCTTTACCCGGATGTCCAACTCCATCTGCATCAAGGTACCAATGACCAGATCGACGAATGGCTGAAGTCCGGCCATGTAGACTTTGCCATCGCCAGTAGTGCCTCGCCACGAAACAACAACATGGTCACTCTCCCTTGCTACTTCTGGGACCAGGCCTTACTGGTTCCACAAGGGCACCCCCTGACCCAATTGGACTCTATTGAGCTGGAGGATCTGGTCAAATACCCTATTGTGACTTACCTGTTCAGCTCAACTGATCGCTCTACACTGGTGGATGCCTTCCACAAAGCTGGCCTGAAACCGGACATTGCAATAACCGCCCGCGATGCCGACGTTATCAAAACCTATGTCCGTCAGGGCCTGGGTATCGGCTTTGTTGCCAACATGGCGTACTCTCCCGATGAAGATAGTGATCTGGTGGCCTACAGTACCCACGACATCCTTCCCACCTACACAACCTGGATCGGTTTTCGGGAAGATCACTATCTGCGAAGCTATATGTACGACTTTATCTCACTGCTGGCGCCTCATTTTGATCGCCGCAATATTGACGATGCGATCAATGAGTACCGCAACAGTGGGTCTATCACCAATATTGACCTGAGCAAACTGCCCTACCGGCTGATTGCTCGAGGTCATAACCAATCAGCTGCCTAGGGCTTGTTCACACTAAGAACTCAGAGGCTTTTCGCCGGGATCAGCTTCATCTCCTGGTGAAAGGCTGCCGGTCCTGTATTTTCGGCAACGATTCCAGCTCGAATGACGAAGTCCCCAAAAGGCTCTCCGGCATTACGTTCTACCGCAAAACGTTCGAACAGGGGATCCAATTCGCCGAGTATTTCCGCTTCATCAATATTCTCTCGATAAAGCGCACTGAAGCGCTGTCCCCAACGACCGGCACCCAGATACATGTTGTACTTGCCGGGCCCTTTACCAATAAAGCCGACCTGGGCCAATGCAGCACGACCACAACCATTAGGACAGCCCTGCATACGCACAGTAAGCTCTTCCTCAGACAGCTGATGCTTATCCAGCAACTGTTCAATTTTGGTTACCAGGTCTGGCAGGTAGCGTTCACTTTCCGCCATTGCCAACGAACAAGTCGGCAGTGCCACACAAGCCATGCTGTTACGTCGAACAGCCGAAACGCCCTCACCACCATCAAGTTGATATTTGGCTACCAGCGCTTCTATTTGTGGACGATCCTCTGGAGCGACACTGGCAATAATCAGGTTCTGGTTAGGGGTAATGCGAAAATCACCTTTGTGGACTTTCGCTATTTCCCGCAAGCCAGTCATCAATTGCAGGCCATCGCCATCCTTTATTCGACCATTCTGAATAAACAGATTGAGGTGCCAGCGGCCGTCGAAACCTTCGGTCCAACCATATCGATCACTGTTGCTGACAAACTCAAATGGCCTGGCCGCTTCCAGTGCATACCCCAAGCGATTTTTCAGTTCTTCTTTAAACCACTCAATTCCATGCTTGGCTATGGTGTACTTGAATCGCGCAAAACGACGGTTCACCCGATCACCATAATCGCGCTGAATTTTCAGGATCTCCTCAGAAACCTGCAATACCTGGTCTGGCGTACAGAAACCAATAACATCAGCCAACCTTGAAAACGTCTCTGGATCGCCGTGGGTCATTCCCAAGCCACCACCAACGGTGACGTTAAACCCTTTCAGCTCGCCTTTCTCGATAATGGCAATAAAGCCCATATCGTGGGCAAACACATCCACGTCATTGAACGGTGGAACCGCCATCGCAGTTTTGTATTTTCGCGGCAGATACGTGTCACCATAAATCGGCTCTTCTTCCTGGTTGGTATCGACCTTCTCACCATCCAGCCAGATTTCGTAATAAGCATTAGTGCTCGGCAACAAGTGCTCCGAAATTTTGGTCGCCCATTGATACACTTCCTGGTGAACCTGGCTCTCTACCGGATTGGGATTACACATTACATTGCGGTTTACATCACCACAGGCGGCGATAGCATCCACCAATACGGAATGCATGTGCTGGAATGTCGGCTTGAGGTGATTTTTCACCACACCGTGAAACTGAAACGTCTGGCGAGTAGTGAGCCGTAAGGTGCCGTTACCATACTGCTGGGCGATACTGTCCATCGCCAGCCACTGCTCAGGCGTACAAACACCACCCGGCAGTCGCGCCCGGATCATAAAGCTATAGGCGGATTCCAGAAACTGCTTGCGACGCTCATTGCGAACATCACGGTCATCCTGCTGATAAGTACCGTGGTGCTTGAGGATATGCAGATCTTCCTCGCGGATTGCACCGGTAATCGAATCATTAAGGCTCTCCGCCAAAGTACCGCGCAGATGGCGACTGTTGGCCTTGATTGCCTCTGTTGGCGCGAGTTGAACTTCTTTACTCATTTCTAAATCTCTAATAACTTTGAAAGACACGGGCTGGGTATGGCTTGCTATGACCGTGGCTAGGGCCTGTTAACGGCGTGTCATAGCAAGCCATACGCTGCCCATGTTGGCACCCAATTCCAGCACAATCCCAAACCTCTGTTCAGCGATCAATAAACATCCCGTTGATAACGCTTTGCCTTTTTCAAGCCCTGCACATACTCATTGGCAAACTCAATTCCTTTGCCACTCTGCTCGGCAATAATTTGGTGAAGCGCTTCATCCACCGACTTAGCCATGTGCTTTTGATCACCGCACACATAAAAATGCGCACCACGCTCCAGCCATGCAAACACTTCAGCTGCCTGTCCTTGCAGACGATCCTGCACATATATTTTTTCGCTTTGATCGCGTGAAAACGCCAGATCAATTCGAGTCAGCAGGCCGGACTTGTGCCAGTTTTGCCAATCGGTTTGGTAAAGAAAATCACTGCTAAAGTGCGGGTTACCAAAGAACAACCAGTTATCACCACTTGCCCCAATCGCTTCACGGTGCTGAAGAAAACTCCTGAATGGTGCAACGCCGGTTCCGGGGCCAACCATGATGATGGGTGCATCGTCATTTTCCGGGAGTTTAAAGTTACGATTCGGTTCAACAAAAACCCTTATCGATGACTCATCATTTACTTCAGTCAAAAACCGGGAAGCAGCACCGAAACGATTAACATCGTCTCGAGTTTCACTGACCAGGCCCACCGTCAAATGCACTTCATCATCGACCGCTTCCATACTGGACGCTATGGAATACAGACGTGGAGTTATCGCCCGCAACTGATCCACTAATTCCTGGGCACTCCAGGAGTGACTCGTTGTAGCCAGTAATTCCACCACCTGATGACGGCGAATAAATTCCAACAATTCAGAACGCTCACCTGCCACCAGTTGCTGTAAACCATCATTGTCCGCAGCCAGGTACTCAACAAAGCCAGGATGTAATTGGGTTAACTCACGATGAATGGTCAACGCTTGCTGCAGAGACAAAGACTTGCCATCCAGATCTACCTGCTCATCCGCATTCAGACCGGTCACCTGCAATACTTCTGCAACCAATTCAGGACCATTTTCCGGCCAGACTCCCAGCGCATCGCCCGGTGCATATTGCAAACCGGAATCCGCCAGGGAAATTTCAACATGCTGTACCGTTTTACCTGAATCACGGCCCGTGATTTTGAAACCATCCAGTACTTCTGCAACATAAGGAGTGAACTTACTCCACTGTGACACATGCTCAGAAGCTGACGAAACCACACTCAGCTTGGGACGACTGGACTCGGTATTGGCCTGAAAAGATTGCGCCGTCTTTTTCCACGACTCGGTCCATTGACTGCTCTGCTGCTGATAATCCACATCCGCATCCAGACGAGCGTGCAAGCGCTCTGCACCCAACTCAGAAAATCGCTCGTCAAACTCCTTACCGGTTTGACAGAATTTTTCATAACTGGAATCACCCAAACCCAGAACACTGTATTTCAACTGGTTCAGTTTGGGGGCTTTTTTCCCGAACAGAAATTCGTGAAATGCCAGTGCATCATCCGGAGGATCACCCTCACCCTGAGTACTGATCACCAGTGCGACATACTGTTCTTTGGCGAGATTTCGAGGATTATAATCGGCCAGGCTTTTCAGCTGCGCAGAAAAACCCTCGCCGGACAACTGGGCAAACAGCTGCTCAGCAATACCGGCCGCATTTCCGGTTTGAGATCCATACAGAATGGTAACAACCGACTGACTTGATGCTTCATTGGCCGGTGCCAACTGGCCTGATTCGCCATGATAACCAGGTAGTTTATTTACGGCCAAACCGGCCAAATAACCACTCAACCAGTTGAGCTGATCGGCAGATAATTCATTAACTGCATTGCGAATACTCTCAACCTGATCGGTTGCAAGCGGTCCCGACAATGTGGAGAGTGCTTTTGAGGCCATTGGCCACCTCTAACTAATATGGGGGTAGGAAGTGGCAGAGTAATCGGCTGTTTTCCAATTCCAAACTAAGTAATAGCAATAGCGTGATAACAGTCTGTTATAAGCTGTTAAATAACATAGCTTGAAGGGCTTTCTTCATCTTTTAGAAAATCGGATGTTTCAATGCTGGGAATAACTGTACGCCTGGCATCTATACCAGCCTTTTCCAGCGCTTGATGCAGGCACCGCACCTGTAAATCCATTGCCCGGGAATGGCGCAACAGGCTGCTGATCACCTGCGCCACAGGATCATAGGCGTTTTCACTGGCACCATAGGCTTCAAAGCCGATAAGCTCCCCAAGCCGTCTTTTATGCTCATGATGGTCATTAGTTTCCTTGACCACATGCGCCGGTATACCTACTACGGTATCCCCAGCCGCCACGCTTTTGACAACCACAGAATTGGAACCGACCTTGGAATCATCTCCCAGTGTAATTGGCCCGAGAATTTTTGCTCCCGCCCCAATCACTACACGATCACCCAATGTTGGGTGACGTTTACCCGCATTCCAGGTGGTACCACCAAGGGTCACTCCGTGGTACAGGGTACAGTCATCACCAATTTCGGCGGTTTCACCGATCACTACACCGGTGCCATGATCAATAAAAAAGCGTTTTCCGATAGTGGCACCGGGATGAATTTCTATTCCAGTAAACCAACGCGCAATATTTGATAACAATCTGGCCAACCACTTTAAACGTATCCGCCACAACTTGTTGGCGATACGATGCATCCATACCGCATGAAGGCCCGGGTAGAGAGTCATCACATCCCAACTGTTGCGGGCGGCAGGGTCACGGGCAAACACTCCACGAATATCTTCTCGTATTTGGCGAATCATTTCAGGTTCCAGTTTTGTATCTTGTTCATCAACATTTATAGCACCTATAGCAGGTGCTGTAGATTGAAACGCTAATGTCTCGTTTTCGCTATAGCATTTGCTTCTGTTGATATGCCTGCAAGTGATTCTGTTTTTTTACTTGCGATTGGTATAAATGCTGCCTGTTTTAATGCGGGAAGAAATGAGCAGCAAAATGAGTGTAACTACACATCTTTCAGACAATCGATTGACTCACCTGAAACAGCTTGAGGCTGAGTCCATACACATTATTAGGGAAGTCGTTGCGGAATTCGATAACCCGGTGATGCTCTATTCGATTGGAAAAGACTCCTCAGTGATGCTGCATCTGGCGAAAAAAGCTTTTTTCCCTGGCACTCCGCCCTTCCCTTTGCTGCATGTAGACACCACCTGGAAATTCCGGGAAATGATCGAATTTCGCGATCGGGCAGCTAAAGAAGCTGGTATGACATTGTTGACTCATACCAATCAACAGGGCGTGGCTGACAATATAAATCCTTTCGATCATGGTGCCAGCTATACCGATATCATGAAAACTGATGCTCTCAAGCAAGCTCTGAGCAAATATGGATTTGATGCAGCCTTTGGTGGAGCTCGTCGTGACGAGGAGGCTTCACGCGCCAAGGAAAGAATCTACTCTTTCCGGGACCAAAATCACCGCTGGGATCCAAAAAACCAGCGCCCGGAGCTGTGGAATCTATACAACGGCAAAGTTCACAAGGGTGAATCCATTCGCGTTTTCCCTCTCTCCAACTGGACGGAACTGGATATCTGGCAATACATCTATCTGGAAAATATTGAGCTTGTTCCTCTCTATTTTTCCCAGCCAAGACCGGTTGTAGAACGGGATGGACTGCTGATTATGAAAGATGATGACCGGCTTCAACTGAGACAGAATGAGACAGTGCAGACAAAATCGGTCAGATTTCGCACTCTGGGCTGCTACCCGCTTACTGGTGCCGTTGAATCTACCGCCAGCACGCTTCCGGATATTATTCAGGAGATGCTGGTGAGTCGCACTTCGGAACGATCCGGACGCGCTATCGATAAGGACCAGAGCAGCTCAATGGAACTGAAAAAACGCGAAGGCTATTTTTAAGAAGCCTCTGATTAGAGGCCTGTTAACGACCCAGTTTAAAACGGCAAAGACGATGACAACTCACAGCGCATTAATTCAACAGGATATCGAAAGTTATCTGCAATTGCATGAGCAGAAAGACCTGTTGCGTTTTATTACCTGCGGAAATGTCGACGATGGCAAGTCCACATTAATTGGCCGACTCCTGCATGACTCCCAGTCAGTGTATGAAGATCAGCTTGCCGCCATCACCAACACCAACTCATCCTCCGGCAGTAATGAAGTTGATCTCGCTTTACTGGTAGATGGCTTGCAATCAGAACGCGAACAGGGAATCACCATTGATGTCGCCTATCGCTTTTTCTCTTCACAAAAGCGTAAGTTCATTATTGCCGACACCCCAGGACACGAGCAGTACACTCGAAACATGGCTACAGGTGCCTCTTCCGCACAACTGGCCATCTTGCTGATTGACGCGCGCTACGGAGTCAAAGAGCAGACCCGTCGCCACAGTTTCATCTGCTCATTATTGGGCATTCGTCACTTTGTGGTGGCAATCAACAAAATGGATCTGGTTTCGTACCGAGAAGAAGTTTTTCAGTCCATTAAATCAGACTTCAAAAACCTGGCGGAGCAACACTTTGACGAAGTCGAATGTCAATTCGTTCCTTTGTCTGCCCTGAGTGGCGACAATGTTGTAAATCGCAGTTCAAAAATGGATTGGTACCAGGGACCGACCCTGCTTTCGATTCTTGAATCCGTCGACATAGCCCCCTCAACAGAGGTAGGCGGCTTGCGTTTGCCGGTTCAATACGTCAATCGCCCAAACCTGGATTTTCGTGGCTATTGCGGCACGCTGGCAGCTGGACAGGTCAAAGTTGGCGAGGCCATTAAAGTATTGCCATCCGGGCAAAAAAGTACTGTTAAGGAAATCCTCGTAGGCGACCAATATACAGAAAACGCACAAACAGGTCAGGCAATTACTTTAACCCTGAGCGATGAAATTGATATTTCCCGGGGCGACCTTATCGTCAGTGACTCTGATGCAGTAAATGTCAGCAATGATTTTAACGCCAAAATTGTCTGGATGAATTCAGACGCATTAGTACCTGACCGGCAATATCGATTCAAAATTGGCACTCGATATGTCAATGGCTATGTAAAATCTATCCATTGGCAACAAAACGTAAACTCATTGGATCGAACAGAGACGGACAATTTGCCTCTGAATGGTATTGGTGAAGCGCATATTGTTCTTGCAGAAAAGGTATCCTTTGATCGCTACCAGGATAATCGTTCTACCGGAAGTTTAATTATTATTGACCGACTATCTAATGCCACTGTAGGTGCAGGCATGATTTCCGGCCCTGCCAATCAGGCGGCAAACGACGATATTAATGTCTCAACATTAAAATCAGTCGACAGTTCTGTTACAACGGCCATGAGAGCTGCATTAAAAAATCACTCAGGAAAATGTGTCTGGGTATCCAATACGGCCCTTGGAGAACAATTGGAATGGGAATTGCACAAGCAAGGGTTTCACACCTATCTAATTGAGGCAAACCAGTCGGAATACCTTACTGTACTGACATTAATCGATGCAGGATTAATTGTTATTACAACAGGGTCAGACACATTACACACCAAGCTGAGTCAATTTTTACCCGATCACCAGTGGATCAATTTGAATCGGCAGGTTTTGACAGAAAAATTGCAGCAGGAGATCACCAAACTTTGTAGGAAATAGATCAGTCTGTGAAATACTGTCGAAAGTTCATATGTAATGTCTGCTATATGTGAATTTTCCGATGTCCATGCTCAGCCCAACGACACCGAGGATCTGCTGATCATTGTAGGCGGTGCCACGGAGCTCTTAACTGTGACTCCAGAAATGCTGGTGCAACTGCTACTGCTGATGCCTATGCGCAGTAACCACTGTGTGGCACAGATAAAATCACTTTTATTAGCGAAAAAAAGCCCGCAATTCATTTTGCGGGCCTTTTAATTTATCACACCTCCTCAAAAACTGAATTATTAAGTCCAATTTTCTGTATTTGGTTCTGAATTGAAACTTTAGTACTAGCTACAACCCTCTCGCTCTAAGTACCTATTCGCACACTGTCAGTTTCCGACCTATTCTTGAGTCCTATTGCACTAATCTCACGGACCGATGCACTGGCGCTATAAAGGGCCACGCTGATGCGATGTAGTCTCTCCTAATTCGGGCCCTGCCGCTTGAGGATTAGCGTCATGCGCAAAAAACAGCTCGCCATTCTGGTTGCAGCCTTGGCTGCACCCGCTCTATGGGCCGGACCACCAGGGAAAAATACTCAGGGCAGTACGACCATTTCCATTTCCACCCCTATTATGGGGTCCGACTCCTGTCTGGTTAACTCCATGACCAACGACAGTTCAATGGATTCTGACTCAGATGGAGCATCATCTGGCAATTCCCTGGCAGGAGCTGCCGCCATGGCGGCGGGTTCTCTTGAGCTGTTTTGGGGGGGTGATGTCACTCTGGATATTACCCGGCACGGTAAAAATGGCTCGGTTTTTCAGATGAACCTGCAGGGAAGTTTGGGCAGCGGTCACCTCTTTGCACTCTCCTCTTCAGCTTTCGCTGACACGTCTACTGATGCTGAAGTCGGTGTTAATGAGACAGTGAATACTTTTATTCAAGCTGTTGTTGATGCCATGATTGATATTGATTCAACACTGGACATCGGAGTGGCATCTGTCAGTCTGAATGGCTCTGCTTCAGGCAGCGTTGCTGCTGAGCTGACAGGTTCCGCTTCGGCTATTGCGACTACCGAAGCCAGTAACTCAAGTGCAGGCAGCGCTTCTTCTAGCGCCTCCGGAGAGGGAAGCGCCAGTGCCACAAACAGTGTTTACGTCCAGGGTGCAAATATTGAAGAGTTCATGGCTGGACTGACACTGAACAGCACTAGTGTCATCAGTGTGGACTCTTCCGCATTGGCCAGTAGCCTTGCTAATTCAATGCTCATAGCAATGGTGGAAGTAGCAGCTGAAGCTCGAGCTGAAGCAATGGTAAATCTGGATGTAGAATTTTGCTACGACACACCACTAACGGAAGAGCAGTGTCAGCAGCTTGTGGACGTAGATGACGATGCGATGGAGGTAGCTCAGGATATGGTTGCCATCAGCGCAGATATTCAGGCATTTGCTGAAGCATATGCTGACTCTCTTGCCAGTGTGATGGCAGATGCGACGGTCACTATGAGCGTCATGGTTCAATATGAAAACCTCAACGGACCCGATGACCTGCTTACAATTGTCGGCTCCCCATCCGCTCAATTAAATTGTGACACATCCCAGACCGCAGTAAACACAAGCGCCACTGCTGAAGTTACAACCTCGCCATAGGCGACTTTTCAACACCCCACAAGGCCCGTGATATATCGCGGGCCTTTTTTAACACCTCAACCCAAAGCTATGAACCGAGGATTCCTCGAGTTATTGCAAATAATCCGCATAGGATACAGATGCCTAAAATAGCCGGACGCATTTGGGATTCAATCCGATATAACGGAATCCATCGGCACAAATAAAACCCGAGTAGAGATCCGGGAATCAACCACAATGACATTTTCAATTCTTCAGCGCCAAATCGCCCAACCATTACCAGCGCAATCAAACTGATACAGCAGCCGTAAATAAAATAACCTGCCAGATTGGCGCGAATTCGGGTCGCCTGCTCATGCTGCATTAACAGTGCCATAGGAGGGCCTCCAATGGAGGTGGCGCTGCCACAAACGCCCGAAGCCATGCTGGCCCAAAACATTGTTTTGGGGGTCGGGCGTATTGTTAATTTTGACAAACTGAGAGCCACTGCCAACAGAACAATCCCCCCTACTGCAATCGACAGCATTTGGGTGGAAAACAGGGTAAGCAAGTACACCCCGGCAATGGAGCCAGGAATACGCCCAATGAAAGCACTACTGAGCCCTTTGATATCCAGTTCACGACGGTTTTGCAGCATCATCAGCACACACTGCACCAGCGCAGCCACCACCATTGGCCCAGGAACCAGTCTTGGTTCAATCATAATCAGCAGTGGAGCGGCGACAACAGCCATGCCGAACCCAAAGGCAGTTTGCACCACTGCACCTATCATCACGAGAAAGCTGGCAAGCAGGTATTCCATATCAAATAGCAGCGACTGTTGGCGAAAATTTTTAACAACCAAAAAGGCCGGCTTTACAGCCGGCCTTTTTGGTAAATCACGGTATTACTCAACCAAACGGGTGACGCAGCAGAATGGTTTCTACGCGATCCGGGCCGGTGGAGATAATATCAATCGGCGCACCCACCAGCTGTTCCAGACGGCTGATGTAATCACGAGCAGCCTGTGGCAGATCATCCAGAGACTTCACACCAAAGGTGTTTTCGCTCCAGCCCGGCATCTCTTCGTAAACCGGAACCACCTGCGCCCAATCATCGGCGTCGTTCGGCATGGTCAGCTGGTTGCCATCTGCATCTTTGTAACCGACACAGATTTTGACTGTTTCCAGCCCATCCAGTACGTCTAACTTGGTCAGGCAAATACCAGAGATGCTGTTGATGCGAATCGCGTGCTTAACCGCTACCGCGTCAAACCAGCCACAACGACGCTGACGTCCGGTTGTGGTACCAAACTCATGGCCTTTTGTGCCCAGGTGGTTACCCACTTCACAGCCCAATTCTGTCGGGAATGGGCCGGAGCCAACACGAGTGGTGTAAGCCTTGGTGATACCCAGCACGTAATCCAGGTACAACGGTCCAAATCCGGAACCGGTGGCGGTACCACCAGCAGTGGTGTTGGACGAGGTCACGAACGGGTATGTGCCGTGGTCGATATCCAGCAGTGAACCCTGTGCACCTTCAAAGAGGATGTTCTCGCCACTCTCACGAGCGGTGTGCAGAAGGTCAGTTACATCGGCCAGCAACGGCTTGAGTTCTTCGCCCCAGGCCAGCGCCAATGCCAGTGTCTCTTCGTAATTTACCGGATCAACTTTGTAGTAGTTGGTCAGGGCAAAGTTATGGTATTCCAGGACTTCCTTTAGCTTGGCGGCAAAACGCTCTTTATGCATCAGGTCGCCAAAACGCAGGCCGCGACGGGCAACTTTGTCTTCGTAGGCTGGGCCAATACCACGACCGGTAGTACCAATCTTGCCTTCGCCACGAGCGGCCTCACGAGCCTGATCCAGAGCAACGTGATACGGCAGAATCAGCGGACAAGCCGGCGAGATTTTCAGGCGGTCGCGAACCGGGACGCCCTGCTCTTCCAGCATTTTGATCTCTTTCAGCAGTGCATCCGGAGCCAATACAACTCCGTTGCCGATCACGCAGGCAACATCGTTGCGCAGGATGCCTGACGGAATCAGGTGCAGTGCGGTTTTCTTGCCTTCGATCACCAGTGTGTGGCCAGCGTTGTGACCACCCTGGAAGCGCGCTACCAGTGAGGCCTGATCGGTCAGCAGGTCGACGATTTTACCTTTGCCTTCATCACCCCATTGGGTGCCCAGCACGACTACGTTTTTGCCCATCGCGTTTAGTTGCTCCAAAAGATTTAGCTGATAAATTCTACACTGAACTCGCCGTTGCTGTTGATCAGCTGGCGGTTGCAGTCAAGTTCGTTAAAGTCCGGCTTTTGGCCCGGAAAACCGCATACTACGCGCTCGCCCTGAGCTCGCAACTTCTGTATTTCTGACCACTGTGCGTCGTCGTCGCAAGCCGGAGCGTAGATACCTTCCGGGCGATAACTGTCTTCACTGTTAATTCTCGCCAACGCTTTCATATCCAGCGAAAAACCGGTGGCTGGACGAGAGCGCCCAAAGGCTTCACCCACATGATCATAGCGGCCACCGTTACCGATCGCCTGCCCATGCCCCGGCGCGAATGCAGCAAACACGACACCAGTGTGATATCGGCAGCCACGAATCTCGCTCAAGTCGATATAGAGTTCAAGCTGAGGAGCGCGCTTTTGCACCTCCAATGCAACCTTTTCGATCTCATCCAGGGCTCGCTGCACCTCTTTCGGAGCAGCAGCCAGCTCTTTTCGAGCGCGCTCAATGACATCAACATCGCCAGCCAGATGCGGAAAAACACGGATCATGTCTGCAAGAGCCGCATCCTTGATATTGGCATCAATCCAGTTTTCAAGCTCGGTCACAGCTTTGCGCTGCAGCAGCTCGAACAGTTCCTGTTCGAGCTGGCTATTCAGGTCCGCCATTTCCACCAATTGCTGATAAACCCCAACATGCCCCAAATCCAGATGGGCACGTTCCATACCGGCCAGCTTGAGGGTTTCCACCATCAGGGTAATAACTTCGATATCCGCAGATAGACTGGATTCGCCGTACAATTCCACACCAACCTGTATTGGGCTGCGTGTTTCCAAAGCACTGCGCGGACGGGTATAGAGTACGCTGCCAGCATAGCAGAGCCGATTTGGCCCATTGCGGCGCAAACTGTGGGCATCCATTCGAGCGGTCTGTGGTGTGATGTCGGCACGCACACCCATCTGCCGACCACTCAGCTGGTCAGTGATCTTGAATGTCATCAGATCAAGGTCAGCACCTGAGCCACTCAACAGTGAATCAGTGAACTCGACCAACGGTGGAATAACCAGGTCGTAGCCCCAGCGATGATAAAGATCGAGTATACGGCGACGAAGGCGCTCAACTTCGTGCGCTTGCTGGGGCAGGATTTCTTCAATGCCGTCTGGCAACAACCAGCGATCTACAGCAGTCATCAATCTGTCTCTATTGAATTTGGCTCATCACTTGATGAGAAATAGCAGTCCGGCGCCGATCAGCATACTGATCAGCCCCATGATGCGCATGGCACGGTCATCAACCTGCGCCAGCATTTGCGCCATTCGACGCCAGCGACCGGGAGATATGAAAGGGATTATCCCTTCCAGCACCAGCATCAGGCAGACCGCCTGGGCCAAGCTGCTCCATACATCCATCACTTCGCCTCGTCACTATCAATCACGTGGGAAACAAGACACAACAAAACACAGCCAACACCTGTTGTATAGACAGGTATTGCTGTTTGACCTTTCTTGCGCACATAAAAAAACCGGGGTAACCCGGTTGCACAATTTTAGCACAACCGTTGCTCCCGGGAGAAGAGGCAGATATGCAATGGCCACTGTTTCAAGTGGCCACTACGACACAGTCAGTCAAGTGATCAGGCAACTACTAAAAAAGGCGGCCAAAGCCGCCTTTTTTAGAGGGTGGAGAGCGTTACTTCTTACCCTTGGAGTCCTGCATGTAGCGGAAGAATTCACTGTCCGGGTCTACCAGCATCATGTCTGCCTTGCTGGCAAATGACTTCTTGTAGGCTTCCAGGCTACGCATGAATGCATAGAACTCCGGATCCTTCTGGTAGGCATCTGCGTAGATCTTGGCTGCATTGGCATCACCATCACCGCGCAGTTGCTCGGCTTCGCGGTAGGCATTGGCTTCGATCACTACGCGCTGGCGGTCAGCGTCGGCGCGAATTTGCTCAGCCTGCTCACGACCTTCTGAACGGAACTGACGAGCCTCTTTTTCACGATCGGCCCGCATTTGCTGGAATACGCTGTCGCTCACCTCTTCCGGAAAGTCGATACGTTTTACCCGCACATCGACTACTGCAATTCCGAGTGCCTCGCGAGCCTGGGCATCCAGAGTAGTGGTGAGCTTCTCCATCAACTCGTCACGTTGGCCAGATACCGCTTCGTTCAAAGTGCGATCACCCAGTTCGTTACGCAGCCCGTCATTCACTCGCGCCTCCAGACGTGCCAGTGCGACATCTTCGTCACCACCGGTGGCCTTGTAATAAGTTTCGACATCAATGATGCGCCACTTCACGAAAGAGTCTACACGAAGGCGTTCTTCGTCCTTGGTAAAATAACTCTCTTCGTTGGCATCCAGTGTCAAAATGCGGGTATCAAAACGTTTGATGGTTTCTGCAAATGGAATTTTCACATGCAGACCAGCACCAATATTGGCTTCAGTCAAACGACCAAATTGCAGCTTGATTGCAGACTGGGTTTCCATCACGCGGTAAACACTGTTGAAACCAACAATCACCACGATAAACAGTAAAATAATTCTGATTGGATTCATCGACGTGACTCCCTGCGACGGTCAATTTGCTGATCGCGAGTCATATCCCGCAACACCTCTTCTACCACTTCCCGAACCTGCTCTTTGGTTGAGGACGGCGCGGAAGCGTCCCTGGTTGTCGAAGGTAATACCGAGCGCCCTTCCATCAGCTTATCGAGTGGCAAATACATCATATTGTTGCCTCCCTCCACATCAACCATCACCTTGGAGGAGTTGCTCATCACACTCTCCATGGCATCAAGGTAGATACGGCGACGAGTGACTTCCGGTGCTTTTTGATATTCGGTCATCAGCTTTTCAAAACGCTGTGCATCACCATCAGCCTCCGCAACCACACGGTCACGATAGGCCTGGGCATCCTGCAGCATCCGCTGTGCCTTACCACGAGCTACCGGCACGACTTCGTTGCTGTAGGCTTCTGCTTCCTTGATGTAACGATCCTTGTCTTTCTTGGAGGCGTTTACATCGTCAAAGGCGGCTTTAACCTCAACCGGCGGCTGACCCTTACCAATATTGACGCTGGAAATACTGATACCCGTATCGTAAATATCGATGTACTTCTGCAAACGCTGGGAAATTTCCCCAGCCAACTTCTGACGACCTTCGGAAAGAACATCACTGGCGGTTGTGCTACCCACCACATGGCGAATTGCACTGTCAGCAGCATTTCGAAGGCTCTCAACAGGGTCGCGCACATTCAATACGTAGGCCTTGGCATCCGGCACGGTGAATTGCACGGTTACCGGCAGGTCTACGATATTGAGGTCTTTGGTAAGCATCAAACCCTGGGTGGTGTAAGATTGCTCTTTGGTTACACTGACAACATTGACCGTATCGATAAATTTGGGGTTCCAATGCAAACCGGAGCCAACCGTGTCGTGGTATTTACCAAAACGAAGAATCACAGCCTTGTCTTTTTCATCCACCTGGTAAACACCGAACAATGCCCAGACGATGATGGCAATTACTGCAATTACGCCAATTGCTGCACCATTGCCCTTGCCATTGTTGCTGCCACCCGAACCACCAAAGGCTTTGTTGAATTTGTCCCGCAACTTCTTCAGGGCTTCATCGAGATCGGGCGGACCATCTCCATTGTTTTTACCACCCCAAGGGTCGCGGCCGCCACCCGGTTCATTCCAGGCCATAAATCACTCCATACTTGGTTAATTTTTAATTTAAGGGAATTCTATAGGAACCCATGCTATTTAATAACCGCCAGAGTAATTAAACAGCTTGAGGACTTTTATTTTATGCACTTTGCGCCATAGCTCCTGGAAGGTCTAACTCTTCCAGCTGATCCGGCGTCAAACTTTCACTTTTCAGAAGCCGGTAAAAATCGGCTTCCAGCATTCTTATCTCCAACACACTGCTGCCATCTTCGCAAACTTTCTCGCTAAGTACCGCATCAGCCTGGTAGAACCTGGCGCGAATACGGCCCTGAATTGGCTGAAGTCGAAATATCTTATGGCACATTCGACCGCCAACACGCTGGCGAATGGCATCCAGCAACAGATCAAAACCCAGTTGCTTTTGAGCCGACACCCAGACAGCAACAGGAGCCCCCTGATCGTTGTAATCAACCCTGGGCTCAAAATCGTCCAACAGATCGATTTTATTAAACACCAATAAAGTCGGTATCTCATGAGCATGAATTTCTTCCAGCACCTCGCCCACGCGCTGAATATTGCGATGGCGCTCGTCATCTGCGGCATCCACCACATGTAATAGCAATGATGCATTGGCCGCCTCTTCCAGGGTCGCCCGGAAGGCTTCTACCAGCTTGTGCGGCAGATGGCTAATAAACCCTACCGTGTCGGTAAGGATAATGGGGCCGGCCTCCGGCAATTCCAGACGCCGCATGGTTGGGTCGAGGGTAGCAAACAACTGGTCCGCAGCGTACACCTCGGAAGAGGTCATCGCATTAAACAGGGTGGATTTACCAGCGTTGGTGTATCCAACCAGCGAGACAGTAGGAATTTCTGCCCTTTTTCTCGACCGGCGCCCCTGATCCCGCTGCCTGCGAACTTTTTCCAGACGCTGGCGAATTGACTTGATTCGCTCACGCAACAGGCGGCGGTCGGTTTCCAGCTGAGTCTCGCCCGGGCCCCGGAGACCAATACCACCCTTCTGACGCTCAAGGTGAGTCCAGCCTCGCACAAGTCGCGTTGACATGTGCTGTAACTGCGCCAGCTCGACCTGTAATTTACCTTCGTGGGTTCTCGCCCGCTGCGCAAAGATATCGAGAATCAGCCCGGTACGATCAAGCACTCGACACTTGAGATGGTGCTCGAGATTACGCTCCTGACTCGGGGAGAGGTTGTGATTGAAAATCACCAGTTGGGCTTGCTCGGCATTTACCACAGCTGCGAGCTCATCGAGCTTGCCGGTGCCGACAAAATATTTGGGATGAGGGTTGGCGCGCTGCCCCGTGATAAAGGCCACGGGGTCGCCGCCTGCGGAAAGCACCAGTTCCTCAAACTCCCGGGGATCTTCCGGTTCGTTTTCGCTATTCAGATCCAGATGAACAAGAACAGCCAGCTCGCCAGAATCGGGTCGATCAAAGAACAACAATTGCCTCCGTTAATAACCGCAATATTGGACAATCAGTCGTCGTGATTGTCCATGTCGCTACCGTACTGGTCCTGTCCGTGTCCCTGACCTTGAGGGGCACCCAGTGGCAAACGCACTGGTCTGGCCGGTACTACAGTTGAGATAGCATGTTTGTAAACCATTTGACTGACTGTGTTTTTCAGCAGCACAACAAATTGGTCAAAAGATTCAATTTGGCCCTGGAGCTTAATGCCGTTAACCAGGAAGATAGAAACCGGAATACGCTCTTTCCGTAATACATTCAGGAAAGGGTCTTGTAAGTTATGCCCCTTTGACATCGGGTATTCTCCTTATTAGGAATAAAAAACTACAAAATGTAACCGCACAAACTACCCACTCAAACCCGAGAATTGGCGGTCCAACCAACAACCACAGGCCACCAAACGTCTTAAGTCGCGACCAAAGTGCATGATAACGTCAGACACTAGTATTGTATATGGGATGGTTTACGAGAATTTTCAAGGTTTTAGACAAAATTTCTTGAAATGGCAGCGACTCTCCATCGCAATTATCAGTTTGCACCCAATTCAGCTCCGACCAGCCTCTCAGCCAGGTTAACTGCCGTTTGGCAAGCTGACGGGTCGCCGCCTCGCCTTTTTTGACCATCTGGTCGTAATCAACCTCTCCTTCGAGATATTCCCACGCCTGGCGATAGCCGACTGCCCGAATAGAGGGCATATCCGGGCTCAGGTCTCCGCGCTGAAAGAGCTGTCTCACCTCATCCAGGCCGCCATGTTCCAGCATCAAGGCAAATCTCTGCTCAATGCGCTGGTGCAGCAACGCTCGATTGTGCGGTGCAATGGCGATTTGCAGCACATCGTAATCATTGGTTATAGGCGGCACGCCTCCTTCACTACCCTGCTGCTCCTCCAGCAACCGGGAGAAAGGCTTACCGGTTACCAGACATACCTCCAACGCTCGCTGAATGCGCTGCGAGTGATTCGGGTGTATTCGCCCGGCACTGACCGGGTCCAACTCGGCAAGGCGAGCATGCATGGCTGGCCAACCCAGGGCTTTTGCATCCGTCTCCACTTGGGCGCGAATTACCGGGTCCGATGGTGGCAACTCTGCCAGCCCATCGAGAAGGGCTCGAAAATAGAGCATGGTGCCACCTACCAATAGTGGAATACGCCCTGATGCGGTGATCTCCGCCATTTCACGACGGGCATCGCGCACAAAATCACCGACGTTATATGCGTCGGCAGGGTCGCGAATATCAATCAGTCTATGCGGTGCTTTGACCAGGGTCTCAGCGTCCGGCTTAGCCGAAACAATATCCATTCCACGATAGACTAATGCGGAGTCGACACTGATTAACTCAACCGGATAATGGTCGCGCAGGGCAATGGCCAGATCTGTTTTTCCCGATGCTGTGGGTCCCATCAGGAAGATGGCTTGGGGGGTTTTGTTCACGTTTACGCCAAATTCTAAATTGTGACTTCGATTATAGCGGTCGGACGTCGAAATACAGTTATCGGCCGCGCAGGAACAATTTATCCAGCTCCGCCAGGCTCATTTGGGTCCACGTTGGACGCCCGTGATTGCACTGACCGCTGCGCTCGGTCTGCTCCATATCGCGAAGCAACGCATTCATTTCTGGAATGGTCAGGCGACGGTTGGCGCGCACCGAACCGTGGCAGGCCATGGTGCCAAGGATCTCATTAATATGGGCTTGAATACGGTCACTGTTGCCATGTTCCAGCAGGTCCGACAGTACATCGCGCACCAGTGGCTCCACATCGGCACCGCGAGTAAGTGCCGGCATCTCACGAACCAGCAAACTTTCCGGCCCGGCGCGCTGCAATTTGAAACCCAACGATTCAAATACTTCGGTGTGCTCCTCGGCGCAGTCAGCTTCCCTTTGGCTGACCGCCAGCGCTTCCGGCACCAACAGCGGTTGCGAGGCCAAACCCTGGTTTTCGTAGGCGACTTTCATACGCTCATAGGTAATTCGCTCATGAGCAGCATGCATATCCACCAGCACCATACCTTCAGCGTTTTCCGCCACAATGTAGATACCTTTGAGCTGGGCGACAGCGTAACCAAGCGGTGGTACCTCTTCGTTTTGCGCGGCGATCTCCTGCATGGTGGGTTGCGTACCACTGCCCGTCAGCGGGCTGTGAAGCGAACCGTAGGTTGCCATCTGCTCCTGAATTCGCTGCCCGGATGGCTGCGATGACCGGAACCCCATGGCACTTTGGTGAACCGGGCTGGAAGCCTGGTTAGCTGTTTGAACAGTTCCTACTGAAGCCAACTCTACTACAGGAGAAGCCGCTGGAATGGACTGGTCCCCTGGGCGAACGTCGGCAACCGTTTTATGCAGGGTACTGTAAATAAACCCGTGAACACTGCGGCTATCTCGAAAACGTACTTCATGCTTGGTAGGGTGAACATTCACATCCACTTCAGTAGGGTTAAGCTCAAGAAAAAGTACGTAGGCCGGGTGTCTGCCATGGTAAAGAACATCCTGATAGGCCTGGCGTACTGCGTGCGTCACCACCTTATCCCGAATAGCACGACCATTTACAAAAAAGAACTGCAGGTCAGCCTGGCTGCGAGAAAAGGTCGGCAATCCCATCCACCCCCAAATTCGCAAACCACCTCGGTCAATATCCAAATAGACCGCCTGCTCCATAAATGACGGGCCACAAATTTGCGCCACGCGACGCTCCTGTTCCAGCTGGTCTGTTGCCGGGCGCATTGTGAATAATGGCTTGCCGTTGTGACGAAGTGAGAAAGCGACATCAAAATGACTGAGAGCGAGTTTTTTCACCACTTCGTCAATGCGACCCATTTCGGTTTTCTCTGTACGCAAAAATTTACGCCGCGCCGGAGTGTTGAAAAACAGGTCTCGCACTTCCACGGTGGTTCCACGCGGGTGTGGTGCTGGCTCTACAGACACCTCCATGTCGCGACCTTCAGTGATCGCTTTCCACCCCGCCTGGCTTTCCGATGCATTTGAGGTGAGCGCGAGACGAGATACAGAACCGATACTGGCAAGTGCCTCGCCGCGAAAACCCAGTGTCTGAACCGCTTCCAGGTCTTCCAGCTCAATTATTTTACTGGTGGCATGGCGGGACAGAGCCAGTGGCAAGTCCTCTTTTTCAACGCCGCCACCATTGTCACGAATACGCATCAACTTGACGCCGCCAGCTTCCACATCGATATCAATACGAGTAGCTCCGGCGTCGAGACTGTTTTCCAGCAGCTCTTTAATTACCGATGCAGGACGCTCAACGACTTCACCCGCAGCAATCTGGTTGGCAAGCCGCGGACTTAATTTTGTGATTTTAGACATGAAAAACTCTTTATCAGGTCGCCGGAATTTTCAGGCGTTGCCCTAATTTGATCGTAGTGGATTTCAATCCGTTGTGAGCCATCAGTTTTTTGACACTGATGTTATAGCGCTCTGCAATCGTTGACAGAGTATCGCCATGGGCAATCACATAGGATCTCTCGACACTTCCCAGGTTAGCTGCCAACCATGTACCTTCTGGCGGATGACTTTGGTAATAACGTTCCACGCCATTAAAAATGGATCGAGCCATTTTCTTCTGGAACCAGGATTGAGTCAGCAGTTTGCGATCTTCCGGATTGGTGATAAAGCCGGTTTCCACCAGAATTGATGGCAGATCCGGGGACTTAAGCACCATAAAGCCAGCCTGTTCGACGTTCTTTTTATGCAGCCTGGTAATCTTGCCCATCTCCTGCAACACCTCACTGCCGATTGCCAGACTGGTGCTTAAGGTCGCCGTCATCGACAAGTCCAGTAATACACTGGCCAGGACTTCATCTTTATCCTTGAGACTAACCCTTTCTACACCACCGATAAGGTCGGAATTGTTTTCCCGCTGGGCAAGATAGCGAGCAGTTTCCGATGTCGCACCGCGCCGTGACAAAGCAAAAACCGATGCCCCCCTTGGCCTTGGACTGGTAAAACCATCGGCATGCACGGAAATAAACAGGTCAGCGCTTTTTTGCCGCGCCAGCTTTGAGCGATTGCGCAGTGGGATATAATAATCGCCGGTGCGCACCAATTCGCCTTTGTAGCCAGGAGTATCGTCGATAATTTTTTTCAGTTCTTTGGCGATCTGCAGCACTATTTTCTTTTCGTGAATATTTCCACCACCCAGTGCACCAGGGTCCTCACCACCATGGCCGGCATCAATGGCAATAACAATATCTTTCTGCCTGCCGTCACTGACCGTACTTTGTACGGTTTTCTCGGTTAGCTGCTCCGCCTTATATAAGTCGACCACCAAACGGTCGCCATATTGCTCATTTCGCTCTAGGGTAAAGCTACGTGGCTTTACTGGTTGATTCAGGTCCAGAACAACTCGCAGGTCTTTGCCATCCTTAACACCGCTGCGAATTTTGGCTATAGGGCTATTTTCCAAATCCACTTGTTTTAGCGATGCATCAAGTGAGACATCCTTGATATCAATAACCAGCCGGTCCGGATGTTCCAGAGTGAAAATACTGTGCTGCACACCACCACTTAAATCAAAAACCAGACGGGTGTATTCAGGTGACGGCCAGATCCGTACACTCTGGATAGTTTCAGCAAACGATAGCATCGGGAATAGCTGGCAAAGCAGCACCATGATCGTCAGTATCGCTATTCTGAAACTGCGCATGTTTGTTATCCCCCCAAGCTTTTTATGATGTTTTGACCCCTTTCAGTCGCAGCAGTGCAATGCAACATGCGGCCCTCACCCGAAACGGTAACTGCAACTTTGACATCGGGAGTTGGCAAATACCCCACTCCTCGAGCTGGCCATTCCACCAGACACAATGCATTTGACTCTGCAAAATAGTCCCTGATGCCTATGTACTCCAGCTCTTCAGGGTCAGCCAACCGGTACAGGTCAAAATGGTATAACGTCTGCCCATCAAATTGGTAGGGTTCCACCAAGGTATAGGTCGGGCTTTTTACCGCCCCCTGATGTCCGAACGATTGCAAAACACCGCGGCTGATAGTGGTTTTGCCCGCTCCCAGATCACCGTCCAGAAACACTACCGCTCCACCGATACAGGCGTTACCCAACTTGCGGCCGAAAGCTACCATGGCTTCTTCGCCGGTGATCTGAAACACGCACTCAGGCAATTCAGTCACCATAAAGTTCATCTCCACTATTCACCAGATGCTGCAGAGGCTCCATCAAATCGGTTGCCAGCATTCCTCTTTCTCCGCGCAACTCAGCCGCAATATCAGCCGCTTCCGCGTGGAGACAGGTACCCAATTGCGCCGCTGTGATTGCAGGCAATCCTTGAGCAAGCAATGCACCCAACACACCGGAAAGCACATCCCCCATACCGCCACTGGCCATTCCGGGATTACCAGCGCCGCAGATGCCAATGACGTCAGAATCGGGAGCAGCAATCAGGCTTCCGGCACCTTTCAAGACCGCTACCGCACTGAATTTATCACTCAATTTATGCACCGCTGCAAAGCGGTCCACCTGAATATCTAATGTTGTTACAGAGAGCAAACGCGCAGCCTCTCCCGGGTGAGGCGTGATAATCAGGGGGCGCTCTTTATCACCCAAAGTAATTCTGCTTTGGGAAAGAATATTGAGTGCGTCTGCATCCAGCACCATCGGCAAACCGGATTTTATAGCCTGCTGCAACATTTGCTCGGACCAGGGAGAGTTGCCCAGCCCCGGACCAACCACCAATACAGATGGCTTTTCCAGCAGTGGTTCCAGTTCCTGGCCAGACACTACGCCATTGACCATCAATTCGGGACGGCGAGCCAAAATACCACCCACATGCTCGGGGCGGGTTGCCACACTCACCAATCCGGCACCCGACCGTAGCGCCGCCTCGGCAGCCATTGCCACTGCACCACCCATACCGTGATCACCACCAATCACCATGACATGGCCAAACATGCCTTTATGAGCATCCTGGGGGCGAGGCTCCAAGTGGGCCAATAAATCACACAGATTCAATAATTGGGCAGACGGTTTGGCTGAGCAGTAGACATCCGCAGGAACCTCAAGGCCATCAAAAAACACCTCTCCGGCCAAGGCCGGGCCTCGGCCTGTGTATAAGCCCTGTTTCAAACCGATGTAGCTCACCACGGCATCAGCCTGCACCGCCACACCCAGCTCTGCTCCGGTATCGCCGCATAGTCCGGATGGAATATCCACCGACAACACCGGCAACTGGCACTGGTTGATTTTGGCGATGGCGCTGGAGAATGGTTCGCGCACCACACCATTCAATCCAGAGCCCAAAAGGGCGTCTACGATAATGCCATCGTTGATCGACAGGCTTTGCCAGTCACTTATAATCGGCACTCCAGCATCAAGGGCATATTGATAGGCGCGCTTTGCATCGCCTTGCAATTTGTCCAGGTCACCTACCTGAGCGACTTGAACAGGAATCCGTTGCTCTGCCGCCAATGCAGCAACCACATAACCATCACCGGCATTATTACCGGTACCGCAGAAGACCGTTATCGGAGCCTCTTCCGGCCAGCATTCACGCAACAATTCAAAAGCTGCACGGCCGGCGCGTTTCATCAGCAGAATACCGGCAATGCCCTGCTCTTCAATGGCTATTCGGTCGAATTCCCGCACCTGTTCATTTCGGTATAGAGGCGTTGTCAGTTCATCGCTCATAGTAAATTCTTTGTCGGCAAATTAAGTTGGGAAAAGTGAGTTCGCCACATTATACGGAAACCGCTCGTCGCCGACAGCATGGTAAACTTTCACAACTCATTTCCAGACCCCGGACCGCACAGTGACCGAATTTAACTACGCTGAACTCGCTCAACAGATCAAAATCTGGGGCCGTGAGCTGGGATTTCAGCAGGTCGCTATTACTGATATTGAACTCGATACTGCAGCAGAGCGACTGCAGCAATGGCTGGCCAAAGGCTATCAGGGCGAAATGAACTGGATGGCCGAGCACGGCGACAAACGCTGGCATCCGGACAAGCTGCACCCGGGCACACTGCGTGTAATCTCGGTGCGAATGGATTACCTGCCAGCAGACTCCAACATGATTGCTGTCCTTAAGCAGTCCGACACCGCCTATATCTCCCGCTACGCACTGGGTCGCGATTATCACAAATTGATCCGCAAGCGACTCGCTACCCTGGCCAGCCAGATTGAAGCAGCTTACCCGGAAAGCATCAGCCAGAGGCCATTTGTGGACAGTGCACCGGTACTGGAAAAAGCCCTCGCCGAAAAGGCTGGCCTGGGTTGGATCGGCAAAAATACCCTGGTACTCAACAGCGAAGCCGGCTCCTGGTTCTTCCTTGGCGAAATACTGACCAGCCTGCCTCTCCCCGTGGACCATTCCGAACAGAGCGATCGGTGCGGCAGCTGCAACGCCTGCTTAAAGGTCTGCCCGACAGATGCGTTTCCCGAGCCCTACATTCTGGATGCGCGGCGTTGCATCTCCTACCTGACTATTGAGCTGAAAGATTCAATACCGGAAGAATTTCGCGAACCGATGGGCAATCGGGTGTTTGGCTGTGACGACTGTCAGGCGATCTGTCCATGGAACAAGTACGCCAAATCCACCACTGAAATGGACTTTTTGCCCCGCCACCAGTTGGACAGTGCAAAGCTGCTGGATCTGTTTTTATGGACAGAACAGGAGTTTCTCGATCGAACTGCCGGCTCGCCAATACGCCGAATAGGTCATGAAAGGTGGCTGAGGAATTTAGCTATTGGACTTGGGAATGCGCCCTCTTCGGAAGACATCATTTGTGCCCTGGAGCAGCAGAGAATACATTCATCCGAAATGGTTAAAGAGCATATCGACTGGGCGATTACCCAACAGAAAAATCCGAATCGAAAAAGAAAGCGTAAGATTAAGGCAGGTTAAATTCCAGATCGGGACACGCTACCTGTATTTTGAAACACGCTGTGAATACGTCCCTGTAAGCTCGGGGCTGGCATCCATGCCAGCCACGGTTTCAAAATACAGGTAACGTATCCCTTAGCAGTTTCATCAAGGCTTAAAAAAGTGCTCGCGATAATAAGCCAGTTCAGCAATGGAATCGCGAATATCATCCATTGCCAAATGGCTACTCTGCTTTTTCAAACCATCCAGCAATGTCGGCTGCCAGCGGCGGGCAATCTCCTTGATAGTGCTGACGTCCAGATTGCGATAGTGAAAATAACGCTCAAGCTCCGGCATGTATTTCACCAGGAAGCGACGATCCTGTCCGATGGAGTTACCGCAAATGGGGGATTTGCCAGCATCCACGTATTTCTCCAGAAACGCAATGGTGTCTAACTCTGCCTGACGAGTTGAGATCTTGCTATTACGCACTCGCTCAGTTAACCCTGACTGACCGTGCTGGCGAGTATTCCACTCGTCCATGCCGTTAAGCAGATCATCAGATTGGTGGATTGCATAAACCGGCCCTTCCGCCAGCACATTGAGATTTTTATCGGTAACGATAGTGGCAATCTCGATGATGACATCATTCTCCGGATCCAACCCGGTCATCTCCAGGTCAATCCAGATCAGATTGAGGTCGTCTTTTTGATTGTTTTCCATTGGGCTTTTATTGCTCCTCACTGTTTTCGGCGCGCTCAATAATGCGCTCCAGCAGCGCAATGCGCTCCTTTTGCCGATTGAAATCTGACTGAAGTGAAGCTTCACCCTCTGGGGGATTTTTTTCAAGTGAAGCCTTTAATTCTTTGACCGAACCTTGCAGCTGAACCAGCTCTTCTCGCAAAGCCTGAAGCTTTTCAGCCCGTTCAGCTTTATCAAAAATAAACTCCTCGGCCGGTGCGGATAAAATTTCCGGCTCCACAACAACGCGCTTGGGCGGAGCGGTAAATTGATGTTCAGATGCCAGCTGACGCTGATTCATAAAGGTTGGCGAGACTATCTCAATACCGGCTCCATGTAATTGATCCAGTACATTGGCCTGCAGCTCGGTGCGCTTACTCAGCAAATGTTTTACTTCCTGATAAAAGCCGCTGACTTTGTATTGCACCGAAAAATCCCCCAGCCCCAAAATCTGCACAAACGGCTCGGACAAGCCGGTCTGCTCTACCGCTTTTTCAAACAGCGGCTTGAGCTGGTAGTGAGGAATATCGTAGCCCAGGCTCAATTCACAACTGATCAGGGTGCCATTTGAACGCACTACAGTAACCGGATTGGATACCAGATACAGATTCGGCAATGTGATTAAATCACGGGACTCTGACTGGATTTCGGTGTGAAACAGGCCTCGCTCGGTAACTCGCCCAAAGTGCTGCCCCACACGAACAAAATCACCATGCCGAAAGCTCTTCACCGATCGCAGCATTAACCCGGCCATCATATTGGATACAAATGTGGTGGATGAAAAAGCAATCATCCCGGTCAGCACCAAACCGAATAAGCCAAGCAATTGCAGGCGCACATCCGACTCCACCGGCAGTACCAACACAAACCCCACCAACCCTACGGCGACCAGCGTCATAAACAGTAACTGCCTTGGCAAGCGGGTTTCGGTGGTGAGATTTTTCCGTTTCAGCAACAGCCGGAACAGCAACCACAGATAGAGCACGAGCAACAAAAGTGCGGAAAAAAACACCAGAACATCTTTTTCAGAGTATTCAAAACTATCGAGCATTCTGTTTCTCCCTGTTGTTCACGGGTATTATGCGATATTCTTGCGCCACATCCGAACGGGACAATACCCCACACTCAGCTTAGATGGCCAAACGTAAACTCACCAAAAATCAACAGCGCCGCATTCGCCAGATTCACGCTCGCCACGAAAAGCGCGCCGACCAGGATCAACCGGCGGAAGAGCTGCTGTCCGGTGGCGACCTTGGCCCTGAACAATCCGGTGTCGTTATCGCCCGCTACGGCTCTCAGGCCGATGTCGAGGCTCCTGACGGTCAAATTCAGCGCTGCTTTCTGCGAGCCAATCTGGGTGCAGTGGTTACCGGTGATGAGGTAGTCTGGCGAAATGGCGACCCCAACGGGGTAATTATTGCTTCCACAGAACGTCGCTCGGCACTCTACCGGCCCGATAATCGTGGCAAGATGCGCCCGGTTGCCGCCAATATCGACCGAATATTTATTGTTGTCGCCCCGCTGCCCGAGCCTTTTGCCAATTTGATCGACCGCTATCTGGTTGCCGCCGAAAATCAGCATATTGAAGCTGTGCTGGTGCTGAACAAAAGCGACCTGCTGAATACCGATCAGGGGCAGAGCACAGAACAGTTAATCGCCCCATATCGTGAACTGGGCTATCCGGTGCTGACTGTATCAGCCCACAACGAGTCTGGCCTGCGTGAATTGCGCTCAGAACTGAAAGACCACACCAGTGTCTTTGTTGGCCAATCCGGGGTTGGCAAGTCATCGCTGATCAATGCCCTGCTCCCCGATGTGGATACTGCTGTCGGCGCCCTTTCCGAAGCGACCATCAAGGGGACACACACCACCACCACGGCTCGCCTGTTCCACCTTGAACTGGATGGACGTGGCAATGAAGGCCGACTGATTGATTCACCAGGTATTCGTGAATTTGGCCTCTGGCACCTGACTGCACAAGAGGTCGCCGAAGGGTTTGTGGAATTTCGAAATCATCTCGGCCACTGCCGATTCCGCGATTGCACTCACGAAGCAGAGCCGGATTGTGCACTGCTGGCTGCTGTTGACGAAAACAAAATCAGCCCCGCACGACTGCAAAGCTATCGCAATATTGTTCAAAGCCTGGATATGCAGTAAGCCTATTCGTGAGTGTTTAACGTATAATCCAATTTCAATTGACCGAACAAAAATCCGTTGAGAACCCACTATGTCATTGCCTCTTCTCCTTGAGCCCGAGCAGCTTAATGAACAGCTCGCGAGCCCCAATCTGCTGATTGTCGATCTATGTTCCGACCAGCAATACGCTCAAGCCCATGTTCCGGGTGCGGTTCATGTCTCCCCCAAAGAGATAGTCTGTGGCCAACCGCCGGCTCCCGGTAAGCTGCCAGGCATTGAACAACTCAACCAGCTCTTTAGCCGACTGGGTCTGACGCCAGATACCCACGTCATCTGTTATGACGATGAAGGTGGCGGCTGGGCTGGCCGATTCATCTGGACTCTGGACGTCATCGGTCACCAGAATTATTCCTACCTGAATGGCGGCATTCACGCATGGCTGCAGGACGGACTGGAGACTGAAGCCAATGCCAATACACCTGTTGCTCACCCGCAAGAGGTGACGCTGAACAGAGCTCCTATCGTCGAGGCTGAAGAGATTATGGCCAGCCTTGAGCGAAGTGACTTTGTCGTTTGGGATGCCCGTAGCCCCGGCGAATACAATGGCACCAAGGTGGTTTCAAAGCGTGGAGGTCATATTCCGGGCGCCATCAACTGTGAATGGACCAGCCTGATGGATCAATCGCGTGGCCTGCGTATTCGTGAAGATGCGGCTGAAATGATTAATGCACTGGGACTGACGGCTGATAAAGATATTGTCACCCATTGCCAAAGCCACCATCGCTCCGGCTTTACTTATCTGGTAGCCAAGATTCTTGGCTACCCGCGTATTCGCGGTTATCACGGCTCTTGGTCAGAATGGGGCAATCGCGATGACACGCCGGTAGAGGTCTGACTGTGAGTTTTCGTGGTGAATGCTTTGCGGCCCTGCAACGTTTGGTGCCGCAACACGGGCTGTCTCGCCTGACAGCCCGTCTGGCGGAGTCTGAAACTCCGTGGCTTAAAAACATGCTGATCAAAGGCTTTATCAAGAAGTTTGATATCGACCTGTCCGAGGCTCGTTACCAATCCCTGGAAAGCTACGACTGCTTTAACGAATTCTTTACCCGCCAGCTGAAACCCGATCTACGCCCTGTAGATTCAAACCCTGACAGCATTGCTTCACCAGCTGACGGCACGGTCAGCCAGATTGGGGCAATTGATGATGGCAGGGTCATTCAAGCCAAGGGAAAGCACTTCTCTACGACAGAGCTGCTTGGCAGTACTGACGACGCTGATTTTTTCAATGACGGCCGGTTCACCACAATCTACCTGTCACCCAAGGATTACCACCGTGTACACATGCCAGTAAACGGCACCCTGCTACACACCCGCTATATTCCCGGCGATCTTTTCTCCGTCAACAACGACACCGCAGAACATATCCCCAATCTGTTTGCCCGCAATGAGCGATTGGTATGCCTGTTTGAGACAGACTTCGGCAAAGTGGCGGTAGTGATGGTTGGGGCTATGCTGGTAGCCGGAATTGGCACAGTTTGGCAAAAGAGCTACCCGCCCAACCCGGGCGTGATTGAAGAGACTCTATTCAATGAGGATGATGCTCCCACACTCGCCAAAGGGGAGGAGATGGGACACTTCAATTTTGGTTCGACCGTAATTCTGCTTTTTGAAGCCGAAAGTATGGATTGGCTGGATTCTATCAATTCAGGGGAAGGCACCCAAATGGGTCAGCAAATAGGGCTTAAAAACCTGTAGTCCCGTGTCAAAACAAAAAAAGGCACCTTCTGGTGCCTTTTTTGAATCCTGCCAAACCCTTTTACTGGTTTGATGAAGAGCGAAATCTGTTTTTCAACATTTTGAACCAACCTCCGGCTGAAGATCCTGCCGCTTCATGACCTTTAAGCAGCTCCGGTGAAATCAAATTCAGGTCGTAATCATAGCCGGATGGTTCCAGGTCACGAGCAACAGCCAACTTGGCGATATCACGTGCCTTGTAGCTGCCCATTTCAAACAGTCGGCGACGGGTTTCCATCTCATCTTTCAAGTCGACGATGATATAAGAAGCATCACCCTGTTTGTATTTGAAGTTTCTGGGCAGTACTGCAACCTGCGGAGTCAATCTGGACTTTGGATCCTGCTCAAGTACCACTCCGACATCACCACTGGTCAATTCAACCAGTGTACCGGTTGGGTACAGGCCCACAGACTGAATAAATTGCAGGACCAGATCTTCACGGAACTGGCGATCGCGCATATCGTAGATAACACTGATTGCCCTTGAAGCGGCGAGAGGTTTCTGGGACTCTCGCGGATTCGAGATGGCATCGTAGGTTGTCGCAATACCACAGATTTGAGCTAACAGTGGAATTTTGCTTCCCACCAGCCCCTGAGGAAAGCCACTGCCATCAAACCGCTCACAGTGGTGTTTGACCACTGAAATCACTTTGGCTTCAACATCGTGAGTATTGCTAAGCATTTCCACGCCAAACTCGACAAAGCGTCGGTATTCCAGCTCTTCGTCACTGGTACGTTGTTTTTTGTGCAACAGCTCGTTTGGCAATCTCAGTTTACCAATGTCTTTTAGCAAAGTTCCTGTACAGAGTTGCTCAATCTCCTCTTTGGCCATTCCGATAAAGCGGCCAAACTGGACAGCCCACAGTGCTGATCGCAAGCTGTGGTCATAGGTTTGTTGATCTTTCTGGCGCAGGCGCAACAACCAGGTAAAAGCATCCGGGCAGCGCAATACACTATCAACCATTGAGCTGACCGATTTGCGCAAACTCTGATAGTCAACCTGCCGACCACGAGACATCTGTTTGGTGAACAGCGTTAAATTACCTTTCAAGGTATTGAATACCCGACCGGCGTTGCCCATTTCCTGACGCAGGGTAGTCTCGGTACGGTAAGTATCACGTTGAACCTTGATAGGCTTGTAAGTCATCAGGGCTTTGGAGTCAGCCCCCAGAAATTGACTTCCCTTGAGCCCCGCTTTCGCTCTGGCTTCCACCGAGGGTGAACGACCCTTGGTAGTATCGATATAGATGTAATCACAATAGGCTCTCAGGGTTTCAACATCCTGAGATGAACGGATCAAAAAGCCCTGGATCGGGAATGGTGTCTGCGTCCATGGGCGATCCAATCCAGACACAAACATGCCCGGTTCAAGATCGCCTACCTTTAATTTAATCTGCTTGATGCTCATTTAAAGGCCATCCAAATAACACAGATAATCCGAAATTCAGTCACGAAAATGCCCGCCCATCTGGCGTTAAGAACCAAACGTAGCAAGCTTATGTAGTAAGGTTAAAATCTTTGTGGCGCAAAGCAAGTTAGGGCTGGCCATCGGTCGTTTTCTCAGACAGGTGGCCAGCCACAAACCTAGAGTTTGTGGTACTTTGCAGAGAGTTCGTGAACTGCGTCAACAAATGCCCCTGCGTGCTCCGGATCGACTCCAGGCGTAATTCCGTGACCCAAATTGAACACATGTCCACAACCTGGGCCAAAGCTTTCCAGAATGCTTCCCACTTCCTGACGGATACGATCAGGTGAGGAATAGAGCACCGCTGGATCCATATTCCCTTGCAAAGCCACTCTGTCACCGACTCGACGACGCGCTTCACCAATATCTGTAGTCCAGTCCAGGCCCAGCGCATGGCAACCGGTATCTGCCATAGTCTCCAACCATTGACCACCGCCTTTGGTGAATAGGATTACCGGTACTTCTCGCCCTTCCGATTCCCGGGTTAACCCGGAAACAATGCGCTGCATATAGGACAGCGAGAACTCACGATAGGCGGCATGGGATAGAGCCCCGCCCCAGCTATCAAATATTTGTACAGCCTGGGCACCAGCGGCAATCTGGGCATTCAGGTATTCGGTAACTGAATCAGCCAGCTTGGACAAAAGCAGGTGTAACACTTCCGGCTGTTGATACATCATCTGCTTGGTACGTGCCCAATCGCGGCTGCTACCACCTTCTACCATGTAGGTGGCCAGGGTCCAGGGACTGCCAGAGAAACCAATCAGGGGCACCCTTCCATTCAACTCCCGGCGAATTGTAGACACCGCATCTGTAACGTAGCCAAGATCACGCTCTGTATTGGTTACTTCAAGCGCTTCAATCGCTTTTGCATCCTGAACCGGCTTGCGAAAACGAGGCCCTTCACCGGCCTCGAAATAAAGACCGAGCCCCATTGCATCTGGAATGGTCAGAATATCGGAAAAGAGAATGGCTGCGTCCAGAGGGTAACGCTCCAGTGGCTGCAGGGTCACTTCGCACGCCAGCTCAGGAGACTGGCACAGCGACATAAAATCGCCTGCGCGACTGCGAGTGGCGCGGTATTCAGGTAGATATCGACCCGCTTGGCGCATCATCCACACCGGCGTGACATCTACAGGCTCACGCAAAAGTGCGCGCAGGAAACGATCATTTTTCAATTCAGTCATATTTCGTCCAGATTCAAAATCAGGCGCGAACCGCATTCAGGGTTTCACGCAATAATTCGGCGGGGTATTTTGCAGTCACTTCAGCAGAGCCAATACTACGCAACAATACCAGCTTGAGCCCTTCGTCCGAGGCCTTTTTATCTACCGACATCAATTCGAGCATTAGCTCCGGGGAAATAGCCTTGGGCGCCGCAACAGGAAGAGAACAACGTGCCAGAAGTGTGTGTATTCTCTTAAAGGCGTCCGAAGACAGCTGTTGAAGCCTCACAGACAAATCGGCAGCCATCACCATACCCGCAGCTACCGCTTCACCGTGTAGCCACTCTTTGTACTGTTGCGCTGCCTCTATTGCATGACCAAATGTGTGGCCCAAATTGAGAAGGGCACGAATTCCCGACTCACGCTCATCCAAAGCCACAATTCGAGCCTTGTTCTCACAGCAGCGTGCAATAGCCTCTGCCAGTTGCTCAGGCTGCCTTTCTAACAGGGATTCGATATTCGCTTCCAGCCAGTCAAAGAACGGGCCATCATGTATCAACCCATATTTGATGACTTCCGCCAAACCGGCACGCAACTCGCGTTCAGGTAACGTTCCCAATGTATCGGTATCGGCAATTACGGCCTTGGGCTGGTAAAAGGCACCAATCATATTTTTGCCGATCGGGTGATTGACGGCTGTCTTCCCCCCCACTGACGAATCAACTTGCGCCAGAAGAGTAGTAGGCACCTGGATAAAATCCACACCGCGCTGATAGCAGGCAGCGGCAAACCCAGTCATGTCACCGACTACACCACCACCAAGTGCTATCAGAGTAGTTTGGCGGTTGTGTTTCTTTTCCAGCAGCTCGGTAAAGATACGATTTAACGTATCCAGGTTTTTGAATTGCTCGCCATCCGGCAAAATAACCTCATCAACCTGATAATCCGTCAATGCAGCCTTTACTTGGGAAAGGTATAGCGGAGCAACGGTCTCATTGCTGACTATACAAACCCTGTTACCACGTACAAATGGAGCATAGCTTTCCTTACTGGATAACAAGCCGCGTCCGATCTGGATCGGGTAACTGCGATCACCAAGTTCAACGTTTAAGGTATGCATGACAAACTCTGGAGGTATAAGGTCGATTCAACAAAAGCGCAACTTTACCACACCAGAGGTCCATGAAGGGCTAAATCACACTTGATCCCGACTAGGGCCTGTCGACACTAATTGATTACTTGCTGTTGAGACTAAAAAAGCGCCAATCAAGGCATGAGGAGAGCAGTTTGGTCATTCCAAATAAACTACGAATAACGCAGAGTGGCATTTTTTTAGCCTCAACCCGTAGGGCTGTGGCCATTTTTTCGGCCAGCAGCGTTATCAGTCGCTTATGTAGAATAACTACACTGCACTCCTTCTGCCTTGCTGGCCCAAAAAATGACCTTCAGCAGCAAATAGTCAATTAGTGTCGACAGGCCCTAACTCAGGCTAGATATGGCTCTAACTGCTCCGCCAGGTCTTTAGCTGCTTTTTCCGGTCGATTACTGCGGGCACTCACAATGATGTCAGCCACTTCTCGATAGAGGGGATCTCGAGCCATCAACATCGCTCTCAACACCTCACCTGGGTTATCCACCTGAAGAAGCGGCCTTTTTTTGTCGCGGCGGGTTCTCTCAACCAACTGTTCCAAGGTTGAACTCAGGTAAACAACCAACCCCCGGCCCTTTAACATTTGTCTATTTTCTGGTGCCAGAACAGCACCCCCGCCAGTAGCGAGAACAACACCCTGCTTTTGGGTTATCTCGTCCAACATTGCAGTTTCTCTCTGACGAAATCCGACTTCGCCCTCTTTTTCAAAGATCCATGCAACTTCAGCCCCAGAGCGATCTTCAATCTCGTGGTCAAGATCGAGAAAAGGAAGATCCAGGTATTCAGCCAGTTTTTTGCCAATTGTGGTCTTGCCAGTGCCCATCGGCCCTATCAGGTAAATATTTTTCGAGTATTTCATTTCGCTATTACACATCTCTTTCAGTCGGGAAAAGTAACAGCGGGCTGCAAGCTTCGCAAGCAAAGAAAAAGGCCGGTGAAATAATTCACCGGCCTTTTGAGGGATCTGACTGCTGATTAATTGGTATCGAGCAGCTGATCCGTGATGATCTTCGGTGTAATGAAGATCAGAATTTCGCGTTTTTGGTAGTTTTCCACATCGTTACGGAACAGTCGTCCAACAAACGGAATATCGCCCAGCAGAGGTACTTTTTCAGTACGCTCCAGCTCCTGCACCTGGAAGATACCGCCAAGAACCATGGTTTGGCCATTACCAACCAGGGCCTGGGTCTGAATACGGGTCAGATCAATAGTCGGTACACTGCTTCCCAGCAGGGCAACTTCTTCACCAAGAGAATCTTGTGTGATGAACAGATTCATAATGATTCTGTTGTCCGGTGTGATCTGAGGTTTTACTTCAAGCTTAAGTACCGCTTCCCGGAACGAGATGCTGGCAGCACCACTCGAAGATGCCTCAAGATAAGGAATCTCTGTACCAGTCTGGATAATTGCTTCCTGCTTGTCACCTGTAATCACTTTAGGTTGAGAGACAATCTCACCGCGACCGGCATCTTCCAGAGCACTGAGCTCCATATCCAGGAAGTAATTATCCGTGATATAAGCCAATGCAAGGCTACTGGTTGGGTTGGTAACCCCCAGGTCTGCGGCCAGGATGCTGTTGATGTCGATGGTGTTGTCATCATTACCAAGTACACCGCCCTCTTCCGTAAAGCCATCACGACGCCCGGTACCAACCAAAGAGTTACCATTCACACTGCCATTAGATATAAAGCCCCACTTCACACCCAGCTCTTCGCGAAAGTCGGTATTGGCGATAACAATTCTGGACTCGATAACTACCTGCTTGATCGGAATATCAATCTCTTTGATCAAACGTCGAAAATCAGCAATTTTTTCTTCAGTGTCCGTCAGGATAATTGTATTAGTGCGCTCATCAACAATGGCTGAGCCACGCACTGACAAAATACTGGAGGTTGCATTGCGGTCATCGGAACCGCGACTGCCACCGCCTTCACCCTCTTCGGTAACAAACAGGTCAAACAACTCTCGAGCATCCGCGTAACGAATCCTAACGAACTCGGTGCGCAAAGGTGCCAGTTCCTGCAACTGCTTATTGGCCTCGACCTGCAGACGCTCCTGCTCAGCAATTTCTTCCGCAGGGGCGACCATAATCACATTGCCTTCCTGACGCTTATCCAGGCCCTTGGCCTTCAGGATAATGTCCAGAGCCTGATCCCAAGGCACATTTTCAAGACGCAGGGTGATGCTTCCACTTACCGTGTCACTGGCAACCAGGTTCAGTTTGGTAAAGTCAGCAATAACCTGCAGTACAGAGCGGACCGGAATATCCTGCATATTCAGGGACAGCTTTTCACCGGTAAAAGCAAACTTGGACTTTTTCTCTTCCAGTTCCTGTTGAGTCAGAGGCTTGATACTCACTACATACTGGTTATCAGCCTGATAAGCCAGATAGTCATACTCCCCCATGGCCTCAATAGCAATGGTGGTGTTGGCGCCTTTGGCACTGGTATCAATGGTGCGAACCGGAGTTGCAAAATCTACAACATCCAGTCGACGATCAAGGCTTTCAGGAAGCGCTGTACGATAAAAATCCAGAGTTACTGAATTGCCAATACGGTTGATGTCGACATTAACGCTGGGGTCAGAAAGGTCGATCGTAATAAGACCCTGACCATTTTCACCGCGACGAAAATCAACATTTTCAATAGAGGCACCGCCGCTCGAAGCAGGCATTGAGTGAACATTGTCTTCACTTGTATCAGACTGGGCTACCATAGACCCGCCTGCAGAAGAACCAACATCCACGATCAGTTTATTACCATCCACTCTGGTCGAGTAATTAGCCATAGTGACCATATTGAGAATCATGCGAGTTTTGTCGCCTGCAGTAAGTACCACAGCACTGCGCGCATTCTCGAATGACAGTGCGTGTTTTTTCTCATCCAACGCACTCTCAACTCCCGGCATATCAATAACAATTCGTGCTGGATTGTCTATGGTATACCCGGTTGGCTCAGGCGGAGTATCCGAAAAGGTGGCGAGCACCTGAAAACGGTCGCCCGACAGGGCAGCAAATTCAATATTTTCAAGCTTTACAGTATCTGCCATAGCCGACATAGCCATAGCACCCAAAAGCGCGAAGATCGTTCTATTAATAAACCCTTTCATTCCACAATCCCCAACCTGGTTATTCTTTCTCTCGCAACGCCAAGGTACGTGGCATTTCCAGCCATCCTCCCTGACCGTCCGGCCTGATTTCAATGACTTTAATTTCTGATCTTGACACTGATTTGATCTGGCCGTGGTTTTTACCCAAATAGTTACCCACCCTTACTCGGTGGACACCACCATTACCATCATCAATCAGCGCCCAAATCTGGTTATCCCTGGAAAGGGTGCCGACCATATTCAATTCAGCAAAATTAATCCCTTCCAAATATTCGCGCTTGCGATTTTCATCCGGTTTGACTGCGCTTTTGCCTAGCAACTCGCGCTGACTTGCCAAGGGGATTGGCTGTTCAAACGGGCTACGTCCTTTCACCGTATAGGCAAATGTCGTGTAGGGCTTGGGCGTTGGCAGAGGCTCAATTTCACCTCCTGTTTGCTGACGTGATTCTTCCATAAACGCATGAAGATCACGATGCTGGGAACTCCCCAGACAACCCGACAACATCAAAACCATTGGCAGGGCAATCACATAACTTTTGTGAATTTGCATCACTTCTTGCCTCCCCGACCTTTGCTTTCTAATTCGTCATCTGCAGATTTGTAGCGGTATGTTTTCGCCTGAATCTGCATGTCGAGCAAGCCACTATCTTTCTTTTGTTGGATCTTGAAATCGTGAAGGGTAACAATTCGCGGCAGAGCTGCCACACCACCAATGAAAGATCCGAAATCGTGATAACCGCCTTCTGATTCAATTTTGATTGGCAACTCAACAAAATAGTCAGCTGCTTTTTCTGGTTCCAGCTCCAGTGTTTTCATCGTGACACTGGTCCGTCGTCCCATCTCATCAATCTCAATCAACAGGTCCGGCACTTCCGCATCTTTAGGCAATTGTGCCAACAGTGCCTGGAAAGCCTCTTCCAGCTCAACCTTCTGTGCTTCAAGTGCAGCCAGGTTAGCCGCATCATAAGCTTTTTTGCGATGCTCCTGCTTCAGCGAAGTCTCCTTATTCCTCAGTGACTCCAAAGAAATATTCATATCCTTGATAAGTGCAAAATACACACCTACCACCACCAAGACTGCAGCGAAAAGCAGTGCCAGAGCTTTGTAGGCGGCTGGCCAGATACCGACGTTTTCAAAAGTGAGCTCAGCTGTATCGAAGTTTTTCATTTCTTCAAGAATGCTCTCCTTCGCCATCAGGACTGCCCTCCTTTTTTCTGGCCATCGCCATTAAGCCCTTCCGGTTTGACCACCTTTGCTCTCATTTCGAAACGCTGACCGTCCTCACCAAGTCGGCGATCAGCCTCCATTTTGTCCAGATCCGGCGCGTCGAACTTGTAAGACTCATTAAGATTGCGCATCAATGCCGAGACACGAGTATAGGATTCAGAGTAACCGTTCATGGAGAGCACTGAACCATTCAGGGTCACCTCGGTGAAAAACACGCCATCGGGTATCGCTTTTGCCAACTCATCAAACAGTTTGACGATTTCAGAACGGTTGCCTTGCAACCCCTGAATCACCTCCATGCGCTCGAGAAATTCCGATTTGGTTTTCTTGAGATCGGCAATTTTCGCGAGATCCTTGTCCAGCAGCATGATGTCTTCTTGAAGCATCCTGTTTCGATCTTCCTGGGATACTATCTGCCCATCCACAAAGAGCCACCATCCGCCTGAACAGAGGCCGGCAAAAATCAAAACAACAGCCAGAAAACTCAGGAACTCTTTCTTTTTCTCCTGGCGATGCTCTTCACGCCAGGGCAATAGGTTAATGAGGGCCATTATTCAAAACTCCTCAAAGCCAGACCTGCCGCTACCAGCATTGCTGGAGCATCGTTTGCCAGCGCAACTGAATTCACCTGCTTGGAAACTGCCATTCCTGCAAACGGATTGGCCACAATAGTCGGCAATCCAAGTTTTTCTTCAACCTCATCTCTCAGCCCTTCCATAGCAGCAACACCGCCAGCCAAAACTAACTGGTCGACATAGTTGTACTCGCTTGATGAGAAGAAGAACTGCAAGGAGCGGGAAATTTGTTGAGTCAGTGCATCTTTGAAGGGATCGAGAATTTCCGATTGGTAATCCTCAGGTAAACCACCCTCTTTCTTCGCCTGACCGGCTTCTTCTGCAGACAGACCGTACCGACGCTGAATCTCTTCAGTTACCTGGCGTCCACCAAACAGCTGCTCACGAGTGTAGACGGTTTTGCCATCCACCAGCACACTGAGGGTCAGCATCGTGGCTCCGATATCAGCAATGGCAACAATCTGGCTGCCAAACTCTTCCATCTGGTTGGCAATCAAACCGAAAGCACGTTCAACTGCGTATACTTCCACGTCCACTACCTTGGGGTGAAGTCCAGCAAGCTCCAGGGCTTCAACACGGTGGTCGACATTCTCTTTACGGCATGCTGCCAGCAGAACGTCTACCTGATCCGGGTTGGTCGTTGAGCTGCCAATCACCTGGAAGTCGATAGCTACCTCATCCAGCGGGTACGGTATGTACTGATCCGCCTCGAGGGAGATATTGGCTTCCATCCCCTGATCACTCAGGCCACCAGGCATCTCTATCACCTTGGTGATTACCGAGGAACCGGATACGGCAACTGCCACATCACGAACCTTACTGTGTGACTGACTAATCAATTTCTTGATACTTTCAGCCAACACATTCACATCTGTGATGTTTTTTTCAACGACAGTATTGGGAGGGAGTGGCCGAACGAGGTAATTTTCAACCCGCATACGACCCGGAGTACCGCTAAGCTCCAAGAGCTTCACTGCGGAGGAAGTAATATCCAACCCCAGCATGGCTTTTGGTCGCTTATCAAAGAATTGGAAAATTCCCATTTTTATTTTCTTATCCGTGGGTTACGCAATCTTGCGATAAATAACTTTAGCCAGCATTCGCAACTTTGCAAGCGTTTTGTTTAAAACCTTCATGGCCCTATAATGGCGACCAACTTCTTGAGTCCATACAAAATTATGAAACCAAGCCGTAAGTCACTACTACTAAACCTTGTCCGGTTGGCCCTGGCTGGAGCCGGAGGAGCACTGCTTGTTGCAGCGAGCCTCTATCTATACCTTAGCCCCAAATTGCCCTCAGTTGAAACCCTCAAAGAAGTAAAACTTCAGACTCCCCTGAGAATCTATTCACAAGATTTAAAACTGATCAGCGAATTCGGTGACAAACGTCGCAATCCTATCATGTTCGATCAGATCCCTGATCAGTTCATCAAGGCAATTTTATCTGCAGAAGATGACCGTTTTTATGAGCATCAGGGAGTTGACCTCAAAGGGCTTCTGCGCGCGTTTGTACAACTGCTCGGGAGTGGCGAAATTCGCGGTGGTGGAAGCACCATCACCATGCAGGTAGCACGCAATTTCTTCCTCAATTCCGAGCAGACTTTTACCAGGAAATTCAATGAGATACTACTTTCATGGCGCATTGAGGAAGAACTCACCAAAAATGAAATCCTGACCCTTTACGCCAACAAAATTTACCTAGGTAATCGCGCCTACGGTATTGAAGCCGCCGCCCAGGCCTACTACGGTAAAAAAATCAGTGAACTGAATCTGGCCCAGCTGGCAATGATCGCCGGTTTGCCCAAAGCTCCATCCAAATACAACCCGATCGCCAGGCCGGAACGCTCCAAAATTCGACGCGACTGGATTTTAAGTCGAATGCTTGAACTCGGTCACATTACTGAAGATCAGTTCCAGGAGGCTGTCGCCCAACCGGTGACGGCAAAACGCCATGGCTTCCAAACCGAACTTGAAGCACATTATGTGGCTGAAATGGCACGGCAGAAAGCGTTGGAACTGGGAATTGAAGACCTCAACTCCGACGGCTATCGCATTTACACCACCATCGACAGCCGGCTTCAGCAAAGTGCCAATTACGCTGTACGTGAAGGTCTTTTTGAATACGAGTGGCGCCACGGTTATCGCGGTGCAGAAAGACATATTGCCAATCCTGAAGACTGGGAACAGGTGCTGGGGGACACTCCGTCATACGCGGAGTTGATACCTGGAATCGTCACCGAAATGAATGAAGAACAGGTCACAGTTGGACTGCGCGGCGGCGAAAAGGCTCAACTGGTCTGGAAAGACCAACTTGAAAACATCAAACGAACAAATGGCCGTACTGCTAAAGAATTGAGCGAACTGCTGAAAGTGGGCGATTTAATTCGCCTGAAAGCCGACCAGCAGCCGGGTGGTTCTACCCAGTGGTCTCTCTCGCAAGTCCCTGCGGCACAAGCGGGCCTGGTCGCTCTCGACCCCCAAAATGGTGCCATCAGGTCAATGATGGGCGGATTTGATTACTTCTACAGTAAATTTAATCGCATGGTGCAAGGCGAGCGGCAACCCGGTTCCAACTTTAAGCCGTTTATTTACGCCGGCGCTCTCGAGGCCGGAATGACCGCTGCAACGCCTATCAGCGGAGCTTCTATTACCATGGCAGAAGAAGAAGGTTTCTGGCGCCCGGAAAACGACAGCGGACAGGTATTTGGAATGACCCCGTTGAGAAAAGGGCTCTACAAATCCATGAACACCGTTTCGGTGCGCTTACTCCGATCCATCGGCATTGAAAAGGGGATCAACAGTGCCGCTCGGTTTGGATTTGACCCCAACCAACTGCCACGTAACTACACTCTTGCCCTGGGCAGCCAGGCGGTGCACCCAATTAAAGTTGCAACTGGCTACGCGGCATTTGCCAATGGTGGTTATCTGGTAGAACCCTATTTGGTGGAACGTATTGAAGATGTTTACGGCAAGGTTATTTATCAGGCAAACCCGAAAACCGTGCCTGGCAGCATCACTCCCAAACCAGACCTGAACCTCAATCTGGCCTCACTGGAAGAAGAGCTAAATGACGTCACAACCGTTGAGTTGGAACTAACTCAAGATACAACCGCTCAGGGTGACTCTACCGAATTAGCTCTCGAAGAAGCGACTCAAGCGGAAGAACCAGCTCAAGAGGCCGATTTAACTGCAGAACCTGTCAGCCTGCCTGAGGCACCGAGGGTATTGGAACCACGTGTCGCCTACATAATGGATTCAATCCTGAAAGACGTAATCAAAAAAGGTACCGCGACTCGTGTATGGCGCGGCACTCGCGGTCGTGGATTGAAACTGGAACGCGCTGATATTGCCGGCAAAACCGGTACTACAAATGAAGCACGCGATGCATGGTTCTCCGGCTACAGTCCGCATATCGTCACCACAGTCTGGGTCGGTTTTGACGATAACCGCCCCCTGGGTCGTGGTGAATACGGTGGCACTGCGGCACTGCCTATTTGGATCGACTTCATGAAAACTGCTCTTGATGGTATTCCAGAGCAAATGCCACGCCAGCCAGATGGACTGGTTACAGTCCTTGTTGACCCTGACACCGGCGAGCGGGTTGGCCCCGACCGAACCGATGCCATTTATGAAGTTTTCCTTGAAGAGAACGTACCGCCAGCTCCGGCTGACAACGGCAAGCAGTCGGGCGAAAACGGCAAACTGGACGACCTTTTCTAACGCTTTTAGATTAGTGCCTGTTAGCACTAATTCAGTTGAGACAGGAGATCAGGCATCCAACACAGGGTCTGATCTCCTATCGCAATAAAGTTCGGATTCAGCATTTCGGACTTTTGGTTGTACCGCAATTCGTTACCATCACAAGACAACACTGCACCACCAGCCGAAGTCAGCACAGCTTGCGCCGCAGCCGTATCCCACTCATTGGTTGGCCCCAGTCGCGGGTAAAAATCTGCCAAACCTTCTGCGATCAGACAAAACTTCAACGAACTGCCAATCTGCCTTATATCTACCAAATCAAATCTGGATTTAACCAGATCAACTATCTGTTGAGAGTGAAAGTGACGACTCACAACAACGGTCGGCACATTGCCACCCAGCCGACGCACCGAAATTGAAGTACCATTCTTGTAAGCCCCATACCCTTTTGCACCACAATAAAAATGATTTAACTCCGGTGAAAAAACCACACCCAATACTGGCTCGCCCCCTTCAATCAAAGCCACATTAACTGTGTACTCACCATTCCCGGAAATAAACTCCCGAGTGCCATCCAATGGATCCACCAACCAATACTTATGCCACTGACTGCGCTCTGACCAACCCGGAATTTGTGTTTCTTCCGATAGAACCGGAACATCCAGAAGACTCGGCAACCCTTCTACCAATATCCGGTGCGCAGCCAAATCCGCTTCCGTTACTGGCGATTGATCACCCTTCTCCATCACCTCATAGGCGCCTCGCCGAACTGACAAAATGGCATCGCCAGCTCGCCGCACTAACGACTCCAATTGTTCCAGTAAATTGTGCATCACTTCCTCCTCTGCGCTTTCACATTCTACCGGCAAGCGTCATACTGTAGGCAACCAACGTCACCGACTGACTGGCTATGATTGACTGGAACGCTATCGATACTGTGCTGCTCGATATGGACGGCACCCTTCTTGACCTTCACTTTGACAACTTCTTCTGGCTGGATCACCTGCCCAGACGTTATGCAGAACACCATGGGGTCTGCCCTGACCAGGCGACCAAGGATCTGCATGCCCGCTTTGACGCCAAACGCGGATCCCTGGAATGGTACTGTCTGGAATACTGGTCAAATGAACTATCACTGGATATCTGCCAACTGAAAGAAGAGGTCAATCACCTGATTCAGGAACGCCCTTTTGTGCAGGAGTTCTTACGCGAGTTGGGTGACAGCGGCAAACAGCGAGTGTTGATCACCAACGCCCACCCAGGCAGCCTGTCATTAAAGTTGCGCATAACCGGTATTGATCAACTACTCGACACCGTAATTAGCTCCCATCGCTACGGCGCACCTAAAGAGGAGCAATCCTTCTGGCAACAGCTGCACAGCGAACTGCAGTTCAACCCCGAACGCACCCTGTTTATTGATGACACTGAACGCATTTTGACCTCAGCAAAAGAGTTCGGCATCAAACACCTGCTGTGCATCACACAACCGGACAGCAAAATGGCGCCACGCACCATTGAGCATTACCCGGCAGTCACCCACTTCGATGAAGTCCTGCCGGTCACCGGCTAATCTTCCCCGAAGGAGTAAGCATGGACAAAGTACGAATAGACAAATGGCTTTGGGCCGCGCGATTTTTCAAGACTCGCGGACTGGCAAAAACAGCTATTGAAGGCGGCAAGGTGCAGGTTGATAACCAGCGTACCAAGCCCAGCAAAGAAATCACCGTAGGCGTAACCCTTAAAATCCGTCAGGGCTGGGACGAAAAAATCGTTGTAGTCAACGCCCTTTCCGACCAAAGGCGCGGGGCTCCAGAGGCTGCAGAACTCTATACTGAAACCGCCGAGAGCATTACCAAAAGAGAAGAAGAGGCGGCCCAGAGAAAGGCTGTGCGCGGCACATTGCATCACCCGGAACACCGCCCCACCAAAAAACAGCGCCGTCAAATACACTCCTTTTGGGAAAAACAGGAGCACGAATGATTCGTTCAATTCTGGCTTTGCTGATAGCAATGGGACTTGCCAGCGATACCCTGGCAGACAAAATCTACAAGTGGGTCGATAAGGATGGCCGCGTCCATTACAGTGACAAGCCTCCGGCCAAAGAAGGTGATAAGGCCAAAGAGGTCACCAAAGATCTGCCCGACCTGAACCGCTCCGAGATCTACCGGACTAACCACAAACTCAACAAAGTCTTTCCCCAGATCAGCGAAGTGGAGAAGCAGCTCCAGCGCAAGGAGAAAGAGAGCAGTGATGAAGCAAAAGCTCGTAAAGAACGGATCTGTGAACAGGCTCGCCGCGACCTCAAGATCCTGCAGGGGCGGGTCGACTTTGTTGATGAAAACGGAAACAGCATAAAAGTCAGTGAAAAGGAACGCGCCCAACGAGCGAAGCAATTCAAAGCCCTGATTGATGCCAACTGTAAGTAATAGTGGGTCGAAATAGCGAATTCAGTCCTGGATCTGGACAAAAGGCGGCATTTTCCTTAAAGTGCGCCTCCCTCAAAACTGCCTGTCAGAACACATGAGCGACCACGATAAACTTCACCGCTTTATTTTTGACCATTGCGACATTCGCGGTGAGATTATCACTTTGGCAGACAGCTACCAGGCTGTGCTCGACAATCACAACTATCCGGCCCCCATTCAACAGCTACTGGGACAGTTCCTGGCTGCTGCCGGACTGTTGAGTGCCACACTCAAATTTGATGGCATTTTGACCCTTCAGGCTCGCGGCAATGGCCCTTTGAGCTTGCTGGTGGCAGATTGCACTCGCCAGCACAACCTGCGCGCTATTGCCGAATTTGACCCCGATTACGATTACCAGAGTGATGACCTCGCCAGCCTGATTGGCAACGGCCAGTTGGCCATTACTATTGATCCCTCAAAGGGACAGCGTTATCAAGGCATCGTGCCGCTGGAAAAACACAACCTTGCAGCATGTCTGGAAGATTATTTCAGCCAATCCGAGCAACTGCCCACCCGCATCTGGCTGAGTGCCGATGGTAACCAGGCAGGCGGCCTGTTCCTGCAGGCGCTCCCAAGACAACTGGAAGCCGATGAGGCTCAAAATGCGGAAATGTGGGAGCACCTGACTTCCCTGGCGGACACCATCAAGCCGGAAGAGCAGTTGGGATTAGCTCACAGCGACCAACTTTTCCGCTTATTCCATCAGGACAACGTGCGCATGTTCCCGGCCACCGACCTGCAGTTTGCCTGCAGCTGCTCGGAGGAGCGCACCGCTGCCATGCTGAATTCAATGGAACGAGCCGAGCTTGAGCAGATCATTGAAGAGCAAGGATTGATAGAAGTCAGCTGCCACTTCTGCAACCAGCAATACCGATTTGGCAGCAAGGATATAGAGCGAATTTTTGACGGCGAACCACCCGCTGTTCACTAGCCTAGAATTGAGTCACCCGAGAGCGTCGTCACCACGGGGAAAATCTGGCATAATGCGCCTCTTTTTTCTCCCGGCACTCAGGTTTTAACGATCGGGCTGACAGCAGTTTCATTATCAAAGACCCTGAAAGGACCAATGCAAATGACCCAAATCGAAGAATCTGCCATCACGGTACTCACCGACCCGAGTGCTGCAGAACTCATCGAACAGGCAATCAAACGTGGCGAAGGTACCCTGTCTGATACCGGCGCTTTCTCTTCCATCACCGGCAAGCGCACCGGCCGTTCACCCGGCGACCGCTTCATCGTCGAAGAGCCCAGCACTGCTGACGCTATCGAGTGGGGCACTGTCAACCGCGCCTTCCCGGCCGACAAGTTTGATGCCCTTTGGGATCGCGTGTCCGCCTACCTGGCTGAGCAGAATCGTATTGTTCAGCACCTGCACGTTGGTGAAGATCCCGAGCACTACCTGCCGGTAAAAGTAACCACCGAGACTGCCTGGCACGGCCTGTTTGCCAAGAACATGTTCATCAATGCTCCGAAGTTCAACCCGGCTGGCAAAGAAACCTGGAAAATCCAGCATGCCGCCAACTTCGTTTGTGACCCGGAGCGTGACGGCACCAACTCCGACGGCTGCGTAATCATCAACTTCGCCCAACGCCAAGTACTGCTGGCTGGTATGAAATACGCAGGCGAGATGAAAAAAGCGATGTTCTCTGTACAGAACTTCCTGCTGCCAGAAAAAGACGTAATGCCAATGCATTGCGCCGCCAACGTTGGCGAAGAAGGCGATGTGTGCTTGTTCTTCGGCCTGTCTGGCACTGGTAAAACCACCCTGTCTGCCGACCCTGATCGCTACCTGATCGGTGACGACGAGCACGGCTGGACCAAAGGTTCTGTGTTCAACTTCGAAGGTGGTTGCTACGCCAAGACCATCAACCTGAGCAAGAAGAACGAGCCGGTAATCTGGGACGCCATCCGCTTTGGTTCCATCATTGAGAACGTGGTTCTGTCTGCCGACCAGCACACCGCTGACTACGACGACACGTCTCTGACCGAAAACGGCCGCTGCAGCTACCCGCTGGAGCACGTAGAAATGCGCTGTGAAGCCAACCGCGCTGGCGAACCGAACAACATCATCTTCCTGACCTGTGATGTTTCCGGTGTACTGCCTCCGGTTTCCATCCTGAGCAAAGAAGCGGCTGCCTACCACTTCCTGAGCGGCTACACCGCTCGCGTAGGTTCTACCGAGCTGGGCGCAGAAGCAGGCATTCACCCTGCCTTTTCCACCTGTTTCGGCGCTCCGTTCATGCCACGTCCGGCCGGCGTATACGCCGAGCTGCTGATGAAGCGCATCGAAGACTTCGGCTCCAAAGTTTACCTGGTGAATACCGGTTGGACTGGCGGTTCCGGCGGCGCTAACGGCAAAGGTTCACGTTTCCCGATCCCGGTAACTCGCGGCATCGTTACCGCCATCCAGAATGGCGAACTGGAAAACGCTGAAACCGAGACTCTGGACATGTTCAACCTGTCTATCCCGAAAGCGATCGAAGGTATCGACAGCAAGTACCTGAACCCGCGCGAAGCTTGGGAAGACAAAGCCTCTTACGATGAGCAAGCCCGTAAACTGGCTGGCCTGTTCGTAGAGAACTTTGCCAAGTTTGACGTCTCTGACGACGTTGTTGCCGCTGGTCCTAAGCTGTAAGGCTTAACCGGGCAACCAAAAAAAGAGCGCCAATTCGCGCTCTTTTTTTATGTCTCATTTTTATCTTTGGACGCACATAACCAGAAAGCCATAACAGCAGTGACTATTGATCGCACTTCGTAGCGCCGGGAGCAAGGTAGTCACTTCCAGAACACGCTGTAAATACATCCCTGTACGCTCGGAGCCGGCATCCATGCCGGCTACGGTTCTGGAAGTGACTACCTTACTCCCTCGGTCAGAGCCAATACTCGACGAGAAAATCGAAGTGGAAACCCTACTTCTGAAACCGTGAGCAGCAGGGATGCTGGTCACGAGCCCCCATGGATGGGTTCACGGCGTGTTCCAGAAGTAGGGTTTCCACTTCGATTGCCACCCAAACAAAATTAAAATACAAAAAAAAGCGCCACCTCTCGATGACGCTTTCCATTAAGTCAGTAATTCAATCAAGCCAACTCATCATCCGCCACATGATATTTCGGATCTTCCAGCAGATTGACTTCAACCAGATCACCCGCTTTTTTCAGCAGCAATTTACATTCCGGCGACAGGTGACGCAGATGCAACGTCTTGCCAGCATTTACATAGCGCTCCGCCAAAGAATCAATCGCCTCAATCGCAGAGTGATCACTTACACGAGAATGCTGGAACTCGATAATCACATCCTGTGGGTCACCCTTGGGATCAAACAGCTCACGGAAGTTCGCCACAGAACCAAAGAACAGCGGCCCGTGCAGCTCGTAAATCTTGGAGCCGTGCTCATTGATACTGGTTTCGGCACGAATATGCTTGGCGTGCTCCCAGGCAAACACCAGTGCCGAGACAATCACACCGACGATTACCGCAATCGCCAGATCAGTAAATACCGTTACCAGCGACACCAGTGCCAATACAAAGGCATCCCCTTTCGGAATTTTGCGAATAATGCGAAAGCTGGACCATTCGAAGGTGCCGATTACCACAATAAACATCACCCCGATCAATGCGCCCAGCGGAATCTCCTCAATCAAGCTGGAAGCAAACAGAATAAAGCAGAGCAAAAACAGCGCAGCAGAAATACCCGACAGACGACCGCGACCACCTGAGTTGATGTTGATCATGCTCTGGCCGATCATCGCACAACCGCCCATACCGCCAAAGAAGCCCGTAACCGTATTGGCCACACCCTGACCAACACATTCTTTATTAGCGCGACCACGGGTGTCGGTTACTTCGTCAATTAATGTCAGGGTCAACAACGACTCAATCAAACCGATCGCTGCCAGAATCAGAGAGTAAGGCAGAACAATCCAAAAAGTCTCCAGATTAAATGGCACTGAAGGAATATGGAATTCTGGCAAACCACCAGCTACCGAGGCAACGTCACCCACAGTTTTGGTTTCGATACTCAAGCCAATGACCAGCAAGCTCACCACCAGAATCGCCGCCAGCGACGCAGGAATAGCTTTGGTCAGTTTCGGCAGGAACCAGATAATGGCCATGGTTAGAGCAATCAGCCCCATCATCACCCAGAATTGCTGAAAGCCCAAAAGTGCCTGCAAGCCTTCGCCACTGAACAGACCGGACTCAACTTCGGGGACCGGAATCTGGCCCAATTGAGCCAGAAAAATCACAATCGCCAGACCGTTCACAAAGCCCAGCATTACCGGGTGTGGCACCATGCGAATAAATTTACCGAGCCGGAATACACCGCAGAGAATCTGGATCACACCCATCAATACTACAGTGGCAAACAGGTACTCCACTCCGTGTTCCATCACCAGTGACACCATCACAACCGCCAGGGCACCAGTGGCCCCTGAAATCATGCCAGGGCGACCGCCAACTGCGGCAGTGATCAGACCAACGATAAAGGCAGCGTAAAGGCCAACCAGTGGATCGACGTGGGCTACAAAGGCAAAGGCAACCGCTTCGGGCACCAGTGCCAGGGCTACCGTCAGACCGGATAAAACATCATTCTTGATACTCTTGCGCGACGGGATCGCCGCCAGAGATACGCTGGACATGGCTTTACTCCTGGGAGATATCAGCGGGGAGAAAAGCGCGCGATGCTAACACATTCGACTTATTGCTGCGAACGCCCTTCAACAGGGGCGAACGCAGCAGTGTGAGAGTTTTAGTTTTGGGCGGATTGAATCAAGCCTTGCTGATAGTAATTGGCACTGCGTTCGGAATCACCCAACTGCGCCATCAGCCTTGCCAGTTCGGCATAAGTTTCCGGGGCAGCACTTATCGCCAGCGAGCTTTCCAGGTAATCCCTCGCCTTGCCCCAAAGCTGGGCTCGTTGCGCCAGACGCCCCAGCGCCAACAGCAGCACCGGATTATTCGGACGCTCACGCAGCCAGGCTTCAGCAACCACCAGCGGCTTGGATACATCCGGATGATCCAGCAAACCGTAGCGGTGTACCAATTGGTCATCCCAGTAGCGATTGATCGTTGAACTAAGCAGTTTTTCCGCTTTCTCTGATTCACCTTTAGCCTGTAGATAGTGGCTGTATGCCAGCACCACCTTTGGACTCTGCCTGACACTGGATGGCAGTTCGCGCCACAGGTTTTGCAGCGCCTCACTTTGGCCCGACCCAGCTCGAGCTGCTTCCGCCATCAACAGGTTTGCATAAACATGCTGCTCCAGCTCAATCAGTTGACGTTTATTCAATATTCGCTGCTGCCTCAACTGCGGCAATAGCCGGTCGAGGCTCTTCCAATCCTGAAGCCCTTTATAAGCCTGTACCAGCAAGGCCAGCACATAACTGTGATCCGGGGATTGGTCTCGCAAGCGCTCAAGAACTGCAAGCGCCTCTTCAAACCTTTCGGCTTTTAACAACAGCTTGGCCTGAGTGAGGCCAATGGCAGGAGAATCCACTGGCGCGAATTTTTCCGCCTCCAGCAATAGGGTTTGTACTTCGTCAATGTTACCCAGTTCGGATGCCGCATTAGCCGCCGCCAGATAATTAACCAGCGGCATATCGGAACGGCCCGCCCCACGTAACAAATCGCGACGCGCCTTATCCCACCGCCCTTCCATATAGTGAATCAATCCACGAGCAGTCTGCTGTCGACGAGTATTGATACGTCTGGCGCGCCAGCGTTTGATAAAGGCCAGTGAGCGGAGTACCCGCACCAACGCCTTCACTACCCCCCAGACAAGCAACAGTACCAGCAGGGCCGCCCACAAATTCATCTCAATAGTGGTTTGTCCAATGGCAATCAACAGGTAACCGGTCTCCTGCTCCATCAACCAGGCTAATAGCGCACCGGTGACAAGCAGCAGTGCAAACCAGAACAGAACGCGCCTCATGATTCAGCCTCCGGCTTAGCCGGTGCCTGGTGGCGCAGGTGCCAGAGGTTTATGTAATTGCGAAGCGCTTCCAGAGAGCCGGCGATATTGGGCAGCTTCTGGACAATATTTTGTTGCTCCAACTCGACGATCCGCTCTTGAAACACCTGCGCAGGCTGGTTCAATTGGAAATAATTTTTCAGCCAAGTGGCACATTTGTTCAAGCTGGTTTGGTAAATTGCCGGCTCCTCTCGCAAGAGTGCTAACTGCGCCTGTTCTAGCAGAATGGTAAGGTTTTGGCGCAGGTACACTTCCTCGTCCGGGCTCAGTAATGGCTCTACCGGGTGGTCGCGATGGCGAATGCGCACATACCCTTGCATGCCTTCCCAAGCCTTGGAGGCGCTGTCCGCCAGCTTTTCACTCCAGCTCTTTTCGCCACTTTCCGGAACAGATTCAGGGTCGGCCAAAGCAACAGATTCAGCATCCCAGGGCTTAACCAGCAACTGCAGCTCCGGAATCACCTCCGACAGAGACGTCAGCTGCAAATACAGGCCTTCGCGATCGACCACCCCGGCCAACTGCAACGCAGTAATGTCTTCAGCCAGCTGCTTGCGCACAGCAAACAACTCAGGATCATCAAAGCGGCTGAGAATTTCATCAGCGGTTTTTAGCAGTGCCACCGGGTTTTGGGTTGAGCGTTCGGTCAACAGCCGCTGATTGGCAAGCCGCAAAAGGTACTCAGCCTCTGCCAGCAACCAGTCTTCCCTTGTGGCCGTGGAGAGTTCACGCAGACGACTGCCGTGGCTGGTTACCCGGCGTTGCAATTGGGCCAACTGATCGACAAATTCATCGTTTTTGCCAACCTGGCTTTGCTCTCGCTCTTTAGCGGCAGTAACCTCTTGCATCATTGCCTGCAATTGGCGCTCCTGTTCGGCCAACTGCTCTTCCAACGCCGTGTAATCCTGACGCTCATTTATCAGTAATTGATTGAGTGACTGCCAACCGTAGTAGCCAGCAGCTGCCAGGCCGGACAGAAGAATCAGAAGCAGCAACCAACGCAGTGCCGCTTTTACGTAAGCTGACTTTTTACGATCTGGTGCTTTCTGTTTTTTTTCAGGCTTTGCAGCAGCGGTCGATTTTTTATCGTCAGGGCTGTTTTTCTCTGGCGTTTCCGGCAGCTCAGGTTGCTCTGCTGACTTGTTTTCAGTCGATTTTTTCGAGGGGTTATCGTGGCTGTTGTTGTTATCGGTCACGACAATTATCACTCCTGATGATTTATTGGGTCGACTCGCAAATGCGAGCCTTTAATTAGGGCGCTAAAGCCTTAAGACTTTAGCACCCTGACAAAGCAGACACCATAGATTCAGGCAGGGCATTGGTGGCAACAATTACTCGATCACAACCGCACTGCCTGGCCTGCTCGGCTACTCGCTCACTGGGCACCACAATCGGAATTCGCTTTAGTAACTCTGTGCTGCGTTCATCCAGTTGATACAACAGGCTGTTGAGCAGCTCTTGGCTATGTATGGCTACTGCGGCAACGCCGACGGCCAGCGCCTTCACAATCGCATCACGATGTTGCTCACAACGCTCACGACGGTAAAGTTCGGCATATTGAACACTGGCTCCACGCCGCTCCAACTCGGCTGCCAATAAATCACGTCCGCCCTCGCCGCGAAAAATCAGTACCCGCTGGTGGGACATATCCTGCAACTCGGGCAATGCCAACAATCCTTCGCTGGTCATATCGGTTGGCGGACTGGTCACAGCCAGTCCCATTTGAGCGAACTGTTCAGCAGTTGTGGCGCCAACAGCAAAAAACCTGGGGTGAACCGGCACCTCCGGCCAGTAGTGATCAATCCAGTCAACTGCCAGGCAGGCGGCCGTGGGACTGATGGTGATAACAACATCGTACTCCGCCAGCTTCTGGATAATATCGGAGATCACCCCGGGTTTTCCCGGTGTTGCTAATGGTTGTAACCGAAGCACCGGATAGTGCAGGGGTTCCGCTCCAGCCGCCTTCAGCGACTGGCAGAACCTGTCCTCAGCACCGGACAGCGGTTGCGGTCGAACCACCAGAATCCTGCGCCCATTCAGACTCACGACTGACCGTAGACCTCTGCCAGAATGCGATCAGCACCTTGCGCCAGCAGGCGTTCGGCGAGGGTGACACCCAGCTGCTCGGCCTGTTCGGCCGGGCCACGAATTTCGTCGCGCAAGATATGTGAACCATCCACCGCTCCTACTAATCCTCGCAACCAGATCTGGTCGCCTTCCAAAATTGCGTAGCAGGCGATAGGCACCTGACAACCACCCTGAAGTCGGCGATTCATTGCGCGCTCAGCCGCCACACAGGTTGCGGTATCTGCGTGATGGAGCGACTTCACAAGCTCGCAAATCTCATCATCATCGACTCGGCACTCAATACCAACCGCACCCTGCCCACCAGCAGGCAGTGATTCTTCAGGGGCGATACGCTGACGGATACGATCATCAAACTCCAACCGCAGCAACCCTGCGGTGGCCAAAATAATGGCGTCATATTCACCGGCGTCGAGTTTGGCGAGGCGAGTATTCACATTGCCACGCAGATCCAGCACTTTCAGGTCCGGTCGTTTTTCACGTAACTGACACTGGCGGCGCAGGCTGGACGTGCCCACACGACTGCCATGAGGCAACTCATCCAGCGAAGCGTAGTGATTGGAAACAAAGGCATCTGTAGGGTCTTCGCGATCGCAAATCGTCACTAATCCCAACCCTTCCGGGAATTCCATCGGCACATCTTTCATGGAATGCACCGCAATATCGGCTTCGTTAGCCAGCATGGCAACTTCAAGCTCTTTCACAAACAGCGCCTTGCCACCCACTTTGGCAAGTGGTGTATCCAGAATAATGTCGCCTTTGGTTTTAAAACCAATCAGCTCAACTTGAAGATCCGGGTGGCGCTTTTGAAGCTCACTTTTGACGTATTCGGCTTGCCACAGTGCTAGTTGACTCTGGCGTGTGGCAATGCGAAGGGTTTTGGTGGTCATTTTACAAATTCAACTTGCTTGGAAAAGCAGTCATGATACCAGAGGCAGAGGCCTGTGCGGGTGTACTACCTCCGCCTCTTGATGCTTTACAGCGTTTCCAGCAACTTGCGCAGTTGGGCTACGTGACGACGACTTACCTGGGGACGAATATCGAGATCGGTAAGGCGTACAAAATACTGCCCCTCCTGATTACGCTCCAGACCTTCAATATGGGGAATCGACACCAGTGCATTGCGGTGTATTCGCACAAACTGGCCGTTGAGTTCGTCTTCAAGGTCCTTGAGAGTCTCGTCCAGTAACGCCTCACCCTCAGTGTGATAAGCCGTTACGTACTTATTGTCAGCCTGGAACAGGCGAATATTATCAATAGAGACCAACTCCACACCCCGACGGTTCTTGGAGCTGACATGGGCGCGCCGGTGGTGTTTAAAACCCGGGCTCTGTTCAAGGTCTTCCAGTTGCGCCTTGTTAAGACGTCTGGCACGACAGATAGCGGACTCAAGATCAGGCATTTTCACCGGCTTGAGCAAGTATCCCAGTGCCTGGGACGAGAAGGCTTCAACGGCATAGTCATCGTACGCGGTACAGAAAATAACCGCTGGAGGCGGATCATATTCAGCAAAGTGTGTAGCGGTAGACAAGCCATCCATACCCGGCATACGCACATCAAGCAGTACTACATCCGGAGCGACCATACGAGCCATTTCCAATGCCTCCAGACCTGATCCGGCCTGGCCAACTACTTGGCAATTGTCTATTTCTCCGGTCATTCGCGCCAAACGCTCTCTGGCCAGAGGCTCATCATCCACAATCAATACTTTCATAGCGTCCTTATTATTTCCCCAACTCTCAGACGAGCTTTACCGGGTAATTGATAGACGTAATATAACAGTTATCCAGCTGCTCTGACGACACCTCAACTGTCTGGCCAAAATAGGCCTCAAGGCGGCGCCTGGTGTTCTGCACGGCGAGGCGATTACCTTTATGGCGCTGCATGATAGGAGTCGTCGGGTTTTTTACTTCAATATTTAATCGGTCAGCCTTTCGGGTCACAGATACGCTCACTTTCCCGCCATCTGGTAACAACTGTATCCCATGGTAGATGGCATTTTCCAACATAGGCTGCAATGCCAGGCAGGGAATTCTCACATCGTCACCGTAATCGCCAATTTCCCACTCCACCTTTAAACGATCCCCCAACCGCAAACTCTCCAGCGCCAAATAACGTCTGCAAAGTGACAGTTCATCTCGCAGTGGTACCAGAGTCTGGGACTCGGTAAGGGCGTAACGAAACAAGTCAGAGAGATCCTCAACCACCCGCTCCGCTTTATCCGGGTCAGAGCCAATCAGACTGGCAATCATATTCATACTGTTAAACAAAAAGTGTGGCCTGATTCGCGATTGCAGAGCCTGAATACGAGATTCAAGCTCTGCCTTCTGCTGAATCCTGAGTTGTTGCTGCAGATACAGGTAACGAAGCAAAATGCCAGCTGGTATCGCAGCCAGCAGGCTTACTTCCAGCAGCTGCCAACCATTAAAGCCATCTCCCCACCCCCATACCTGCAGCAACCATTGAGCAAAGACCGTACACAACAGTACAACCAGCAAAATAGCAGCAAAGCTAACACCAGCAGCCGTGACAAACCCCATTTTTGCCAGCAGATGACGGGTTTTACACAACAACAGCGCGCTCAGCAGGGCAATTCCCAGTGCCAGCATTGAGACCATACCCAATTGAACCCAGTCAAAATGAGCAATACCACCATCGGCTATCACCACAAGCACAGACAATAGTTCCGCTATCACTATCACCGACAGCAGTTCTTGCCCGTGACAGAGATCAGGAAGCAGCGAGTCATTTTTCAATGGTTTTTCTTTATTCATTGAGTTTCAAACCCCTATTGGGTATAACAATAACTTAATTCTTGATGCTAACCGCTAAATTTTATTTTCAGATTAGCGTAAGACCACCTTGTATCACAGCAACCACTCATAGCGTAGCAATTCTCCATGTCAGATAAACACACCAATCAATCCTGGGGCGGCCGGTTTTCGGAAGCCACTGATGCCTTTGTGGCGCGTTTTACCGCATCTGTTAGTTTTGATCAGCGCATGGCCGTGCAGGACATTCGCGGCTCCTTAGCGCATGCCAAAATGCTCACTGAAGCTGGCGTTCTGAGTGCTGAAGAGCACCAGCAGATCCAGAAAGGCCTGGCGGAAATACAGCAAGAGATCGAATCCGGTCAATTTGAATGGTCTGAGGCGCTGGAAGATGTTCACATGAATATCGAAGCCGCTCTCACCCAGCGCATTGGCATTACCGGCAAAAAGCTCCATACCGGCCGTTCTCGCAACGATCAGGTTGCTACCGACATTCGGCTTTGGCTGCGGGATGAGATTGATGTCATTGCCAACGAGCTGACTCGCCTGCAAAAAGGCTTACTGGGATTGGCCGAGCAAGAAGCCGACACCATCATGCCCGGCTTCACCCACCTGCAAACCGCACAACCGGTTACCTTTGGTCATCACCTGCTGGCCTGGTTTGAAATGCTGGATCGTGACTATGGGCGCCTTGTCGACTGTCGCAAACGACTGAACCAGTCACCTCTGGGTGCTGCCGCTCTCGCAGGAACAACTTACCCGATCAATCGCGAACTGACGGCACAATTGATGGAGTTTGACCGCCCCACTGAAAACTCCCTGGATTCAGTCAGTGACCGGGACTTTGCCATCGAGTTTTGTGCATTCGCAAGTCTGCTGATGACCCACCTGTCCCGTGCTTCCGAAGAGTTGGTACTGTGGACATCCGCTCAATTCAATTTTATCGACATGCCCGACCGTTTCTGCACCGGCTCCTCAATCATGCCGCAAAAGAAAAACCCGGATGTGCCGGAGCTGGTACGTGGCAAAACCGGCCGCGTTAATGGCCACCTTATCAGCCTGCTTACCCTGATGAAGTCTCAGCCACTGGCCTACAACAAAGACAATCAGGAAGATAAAGAACCATTGTTTGACGCTGTGGACACCGTACGTGATTGCCTGCGTGCATTTGCCGATATGGTTCCCGCCATTCGCAGCAAGAAAGAGGTTATGTATGAAGCAGCCCGCCGCGGCTTCTCGACTGCTACCGACCTCGCAGACTATCTGGTACGCAAAGGCATCCCCTTCCGTGACTCCCACGAAGTGGTTGGCAAATCAGTTGCCTATGGCATTGAACAGAACAAGGATCTCTCTGAGATGTCTCTGGAGGAACTGCAACAGTTCTCGGATCGTATCGAAGCGGATGTATTTGACGTTCTGACTCTGGAGGGCTCTGTTGCAGCTCGCAACCATATTGGCGGAACCGCTCCCGATCAGGTTCGCCAGGCGGTGGCAAGAGCTAACCAACGACTCGGTCAACGTTAAGCTTGATCAGACCCCGGTTGCAACAGCACAAGAGATTGCCGCAACCGGGGTCTGTTAATAGTCCCAACCGTGACAAGCGTCACACTTCTGCATCCACTTCACCCTCTCAATTCAACCCCAAATTTAGCTGCAGCCCCACAAGCCCTGTCAGATAGGGCGTTATCGCATCTTCACAATAACAGGAGAGTCTCAACCATCAACCACAAGGTAATTGAACCGAGCTGCATCTCAGGATAACCTTCAGGCAATAATAATGAGAATTACGCAGTATGTATTCGAACGCATTAGCAGATTTTTCACTGACACCGCACTCACACACCGTACGCAGGTTTAACAAATCCAGCAGTGGCGATATTTTTGCTGATATTGCCTTAGCTCTTGGCCAGGCTGTACAAGCAGATATGGTAATCATTTCACTGATTACCCCACAGCCAGACAAACCGTGCCAAACAATCAGTTTTATCAATAACGGAAAGATCTGCGATAACTTTGAATACTCTTTGAAAGACACTCCCTGTGAAGATGTCACCGCAAGCAATTTTTGTATTTTTAACAACAATGTGCAGGAACTGTTTCCAAATGACCCCGCACTGACAGAGATGGATATCCATTCCTACGTAGGAGCCCCTCTGGTCGATAAATGCGGTGAGGTGATCGGCGTTGTGAATACCCTCTACCACGGTTCACTGTCCGAACTTGAAAACATTGAAGTACTTTTTCAGCTGTTCGCCGATCTTATCTCCAGCGAATTGGAGAGATGCCGCACATTGCAAAAGATGGAAATTTCCAGACAAGTGATCGCAAGCGCCAATGAAGGCATTGTTATCTGCGATAGCCAGAAGCAAATTCTGGAGGCAAACAAAACCTTTTCAGACATGCTCAATATGTCACCCCATGCACTACAGGGGAAAAGCGTTGAAGATATCATCGCCAGCCAGTACTCCGGCCATACCAACAGCGAGATCTGGCACACCATTGAAGAGACTGACCACTGGAGCAGCGAATTCTGGTGCGAAGCTGACAACGGCAAGCTGTTGCCCACCTGGCTAACAGTAAACGCCATTCGAAACGATGCCGGCCAAATAGAACACTATGCGCTGTTCTTTTCCGACCTGACCGATCACAAAGTCGCCGAGCAGAAAATTCACTTTCAAGCCAATTACGATTCGCTTACCGGCCTCGCTAACAGGCAGCTATTTCTCGACCGTCTTGGATTGAGCCTGCATCACGCCCAGAGAAACAATCGACAGATTGCCGTGCTGTTTATTGACCTGGATCTGTTTAAAGCAGTGAACGATAGTCTTGGACACATCCAGGGCGACCAGCTGCTGCGCATTGCTGCTAAACGACTCACCCAGATAACCCGTAAATCCGATACCGTAGCCCGCCTTGGCGGTGACGAATTCACCATGCTGCTGGAAGATATTCACAGCCCGTCAGAGCTGGAAGAGATAGCCGACAAAATCCTGCAAACTATCGCACAACCGATCGACCTGGATGGCCAGCACACATTTATTACCGCCAGCATCGGAATTGCCCACTACCCCAGTGATGCCAACACTGCAGATCAACTGTTATCTTTTGCGGACCAGGCAATGTACAACGCCAAAACCGCCGGCAAAAACTGCGCTCGCTTTTTCACACGGGAGATGCAGGTTACTGCAGATCAACGCCTTGACCTCAAGCATCGACTTGACCGCGCACTCAGTAATCAGCAAATCACCACCGCCTTCCAGCCGATAATCAACCTGGAGACCGGCAGAGTCGAAAAGTTTGAATCACTGGTTCGCTGGAAAGATCAGGGAACCCATATCTCCCCGACGCACTTCATTCCCATTGCCGAAGAGTTTGGCCTGATTCGTACATTGGGTGAACAGGTACTTGAACAAAGCTGTCAGGCACTGAGCGGTTTGCACGCTGCGGGTTATTCGCATCTGCAGTTTTGTATAAACCGGTCGGCCAAAGAGTTTCCCAAGCATAATGATCCACACCCACAGTGGCTGGCCACGGCTGAAAAATACCATTTGCCTCATACTGCATTGTGCTTTGAGGTAACAGAGAGTGTACTCACCCCAAACAGTCTTACCCAAAAACAGTTTTTTGAACACCTGAAAAACTCAGGCTGTCAAATTGCTATCGATGATTTTGGTACAGGTTATTCATCGCTGAGCTACTTGCGACAGTTCCCTGTGGACATCCTCAAGATTGACCGCTCGTTTATCTCGGATTTCACCCAGGACGAGGATGACCTGACCCTGGTATCCACCATCATCGCCATGGCCAAAAGTCTTGGTATGAAAGTAGTGGCAGAAGGCGTAGAAACCCAGGAGCAACTAAACCAGCTGATCAAGCTCGGTTGTCACTATGGCCAGGGCTACTACTTTTCAAAACCACTGGAGCAAAGCCAGCTACTGACCTTCCTCCAGCGTCACGAAGCGACTGAAAGCTGAAACTTTAAAATTTTAAAACCACCGGTTCGCTGGATTGTTCGGTGCAGACTCGAGTCATTAGCTCTGGCAATGTTTCACCAGTGGTTGAACACACCCACTTATCTTCCTGCCAGTTGAAGTGAAACCCACCTGACTTTGCAGCTACCCAGATCTGAGCAACCGCTGATTGCCGGGATACAATCACCACAGTGCCGTTTTCTTCCATAGTCAGGGTCAGCACGCCATTGTTGGCCTCACAATCAATATCGGCGCCACTGGCATCCACCGCCTCTTCAATATCAATCATCAATTGGTCGGCCAGTTGGGAAAATGCGCTTTCGTTCATAATTACTTTAAATCCTTAAAGAAGCCCCAGAGCCTATGGACAGACCCTGGCATACTGTTTTGATGCCAGAAGTATACGCGCCAGCAATGGGTCGGTATACTTTTCGGTTTATACGCTGACACACCAAGAAGCTAAATGATGACTATTGTACGACGCCTGATTTCGATCACTGTCCTGCTGATTTCGGTATTGACGCTGTCCGCCTGTGGCAACAAAGGGCCATTGGTACCTGCCGAGCCCGAAAGCGCATTCAACAATCCATCACAAGCCATCTAGGCCCTAGCCAGAACGCTGCAGAGACAACTTCCATGGATCATTTTAATACCGGGGATGACGGCCAGCTTTATGCAGAGCAGGTTTCCCTGACCGAGGTTGCCGCCCGTTTCGGCACCCCAACCTATGTTTACAGCAGAGCGACCCTGACTCGACACTTTAACGCCTATTCAGACACATTGAAGGGCAGACCTCACCTTATCTGCTACGCCGTCAAGGCAAACTCCAACCTGGGTGTTCTTGATGTACTGGCAAAACTGGGTGCGGGTTTTGACATTGTTTCTGTGGGTGAGCTGGAGCGAGTCATTCGAGCCGGTGGCGACCCAGCCAAAGTGGTCTTTTCCGGTGTCGGCAAGCAGCCGCATGAGATGGTTCGCGCCCTGCAAGCAGGTATTCACTGCTTTAACGTCGAATCCCGTGAGGAGCTGGAAGTACTCAACCGTGTTGCCGGTGAACAGGGTTTAATAGCGCCTGTTTCCCTGCGCGTAAATCCGGATGTAGATGCCAAAACCCACCCGTATATCTCCACTGGTCTTAAAGACAACAAGTTCGGCATAGATATCAGCGATGCCCTGGCAACCTACCAACGCGCCGCTGAATTGCCCAACCTGAAAGTTATCGGCGTGGATTGCCATATCGGCTCCCAGCTTACCGAAGCAGCTCCCTTTGTAGACGCACTGCAACGGGTACTGAAATTGGTGGATGAATTGGCCGAAAACGGAATTGCCTTAAAACACCTGGATATTGGTGGTGGCCTCGGCGTTACCTATAACAATGAGACGCCTCCATCCCCGGATGAATATATCAAGCAACTGCTGCCCTACCTGCAAGATCGGGATCTGGAGCTCATTGTTGAGCCGGGTCGATCAATTGCAGCCAACGCCGGCGTATTGCTAACCCAGGTAAACCTGCTCAAGCTTGGCAAACACAAGAACTTTGCCGTAGTCGATGCAGCCATGAACGATATGCTGCGCCCATCCCTTTATCAGGCGTGGATGAAGATTGAACCGGTAAATGCAAATTCCACTGCACCGACCCGTTGCTACGACATTGTAGGCGCAGTCTGTGAGACTGGCGATTTCCTTGGCAAGGACCGCGATCTGGCTATCGCCGAAGGTGACCTGCTGTGCCTGCGCGGTGCAGGTGCCTATGGATTTACCATGAGCTCCAACTACAACAGTCGCGGTCGCGCTGCGGAAGTAATCGTGGATGGCGACACTCTTCATCTGGTCAGGGAGCGCGAAACCTTTGAGGACCTTATTCGCGGCGAATCGGTTATCAGTGATTCGGCAAAAGGAAGCACCGGTGGCTGAAAGTAAAAAAAATCTGGTGCGCTTCACCAAGATGCATGGCCTCGGCAACGACTTCGTGGTGATTGATGCCATCACTCAGGTCGTTGAGATGACTGCGGCCAAAGCAAGGAAATTGGCAGATCGCCGATTTGGTGTTGGCTGCGACCAGATTTTGATCGTCGAGCCGCCCAGTCAACCGGATATAGATTTCCGCTACCGCATCTTCAATGCCGATGGCAGCGAAGTGCAGCAGTGCGGCAATGGCGCCCGTTGTTTTGCCAAGTTTGTGCGTGACCGGCGCCTGACCGGCAAAAAAGTCATCAAAGTGGAAACAAGCAGCGGCTTGATCGAGTTGATTGCCGGTGCCAATAACCAGGTTACCGTGGATATGGGCGTTCCGGTTCTGGAGCCCGCCAAAATACCGTTCCAGGCCCCCCAACGAGCAACGCTCTACCCACTGGAGGTGGCTGGCGAGTCGGTCATGATTGGTGCGGTTTCTATGGGTAACCCACACGCTGTGTTGCAAGTATCTTCCGTCAAACATGCCGACGTAGAGAGGCTGGGTCCCGCCATTGAAAGTCATGAGCGTTTTCCCGAACGGGTGAATGCCGGGTTTATGGAAATTGTCAGTCGCAGCGAAATTAACCTGCGAGTTTATGAGCGTGGCTCGGGTGAAACACTCGCCTGTGGCACCGGTGCCTGCGCTGCGGTAGTGGCCGGCCGACTGCAAGACCTGCTAGACTCCCGTGTAAAAGTCAATTTGCCGGGCGGAAGTCTTACCATTGAATGGTCCGCTGACGGGGAATCCGTGAAGATGACCGGACCGGCAACCACCGTGTACCAGGGGCGAATAAAAATATGAGCACGGAAACCGATACAGTCTCCAAGGCTATCTCTGAAGACGACATCAAGGCATACCTCAACAACAATCCCGGTTTCTTTGAAAACCACCCGGATCTGCTTGAAGTTATCCAATTGCCCCATGAAAGTGGCAAAGCGGTTTCCCTGATCGAACGTCAGGTCTCTGTATTGCGGGAACGTAATATGGAGATGCGCCACCGACTCAACAACTTGCTGGATGCCGCGCGCACCAACGACAAGCTGTTTGAGAAAACCAAGCGCCTGGTGCTTAACCTGCTCGACGCACGAGATCTCAACGCTGTTGTGGAGACCCTCTACGACAGCCTGGGCACTGATTACCAGCTGCCTTACTTCAGCCTGGTACTCCTGAACAACAACAGTGAATTGCCTTCAAATACTGCTCGCGTGGTTGGCCTGGAAGAAGCCAACAGCCAGGTAGGCACCCTGTTGCGCAGCAACCGAGCCATCTGCGGCATATTGCGTACCGAAGAGCTGGAATTCCTGTTTGGTGAGCAAGCGAGCGAGGTTGGATCGGTTGCAGCCGTTCCGCTCAGTCGCGGTCAGAATTACGGCATTCTGGCGGTGGGCAACAGCGACCCCAACTACTACCGCAGCAGCATGGGCACCCTGTTCCTCAGTTACATCGCCGAAGTACTGAATCGAATCTTGCCGCGTTTTATTAAGTAACTGCCTGGAAGCTGTTTCATAACGTAACGAGCACAGTGGTTATGGCTCAGCTTCTAACCCCTACAGGGGAAAACTATGACCACTGAGCGTGGATTTGAACAATCGCGCACCGATTTTGAACGCTACCTGCGCTCTGAACGTGGCCTCTCTGCTCACACCATCAGCAATTATCTACGCGATCTGGACAAACTGATCGCATTCTGCGAACAGCAGCAGATTCAAAGCCCCAATATTATCGACAGCCACCATATACGCCTTAATCTGGCACAGTTGCACAGAAAGGGACTGGGTGGCCGCAGCTTGCAGCGCTGGCTATCCAGCCTGCGTACTTATTTTAATTTCGAGATTAAATACGGCAGACTGAAAACCAATCCCGCCAACGGCATCAGTGCACCAAAATCACCAAAAAAATTGCCTAAAACACTGGACGCCGACCAAACCCAGCAATTTTTGAACGCCGATTCCGACGACTGGATCCAGTGCCGCGACCTCGCCATAGTCGAACTGTTTTACTCCTCCGGACTGCGTCTTTCCGAACTGACCAATCTCAATATTACCGATATCGATTTTCGCGACAGAACCGCACGAGTTATTGGTAAAGGTCGCAAAGAGCGCATCGTACCTGTTGGGCAGCATGCAATTAATGCACTGCAGCAGTGGCTTAAACGACGCGAAGAAGTTGCCATTAACGAACCGCAGGCATTGTTCGTGAGCCAGCGTGGTAATCGAATTGCACAACGAACCGTGCAGTTACGGTTACAGCAACTGAGTATCTCTCAGGGAATGATCGGTAAAGTTCACCCTCATATGTTGCGCCACTCTTTTGCCAGCCATATTCTTGAATCAAGCGGCGATTTGCGCGCGGTACAGGAGTTACTTGGTCACGCCAATATTTCCACTACCCAGGTTTATACCCATCTCGACTTTCAGCACTTGGCTAAGGTGTACGATAAAGCGCATCCGAGAGCCCAAAGTAATAAGCCAAAAAAATAGAACCCAGAGTCACTTACAGAGTCTTAGGTAAACCAAAAAAGGAGAGTACCGACATGAAAGCACTGCTACTGCTGTTTACAGTTTTACTACCGACCACTCTGTTAGCCGACGAGTTTGACCGCCGCCTTATTCATACTAACGGATATGGCGAAGTGAAAGTAAAACCGGATATGGCGCACATTAACCTTAATGTCAGTGCTACCCGCAAAGAAGCATCTGTCGCAAAACAGGAAGTAGACGACCGGGTAAATGCTTTTATCGACAAATTGTTAAAACTCAAAATTAAAAAAGACGATATCGTCGCATCTTCACTGCGGGTAAATCCGCAGTATGAATACAACCGCGCTCAATCTCGCCAGGAGTTTATCGGCTACCAGGCCAGTCGCTCGATGGTAGTTACTATTCGCAATCTGGATAAATTATCAGACGTTATGGATCTTGGTTTGGCAGAAAAAATTCAGGGAATTAACAACATTCAATACGACTCGTCAGAAGAAGATAAACACCGCCAGCAAGCCCGGTTAAATGCCATCGAAAGCTCCAAATTAAAGGCAAAAGAGCTCGCCAATGCCTATGGTGCAGAGTTGGGGCATATCGTAAGAATCAACTATCAAAATCGCTTTCCAGAATTTGGCATGGCAACCAGAAACTTGGCTCAAGCCGATGCCTTCATGGCAGCTTCCGCCTCCATGGAGAAAGCTGGTGGAGTATATCTGCCCGACGAAATTACCTACTCAGACAATATCCAGGTCACCTTCGACCTGATTATCAAAGACTGATTATGGCCTCAAAAAAACCTAAGGTAGGCGTCAGCGCCTGCCTGACCGGCGACAAAGTGCGCTACGATGGTGGAGACAAGCACCAACCATTGATAACAACGTTGCTGTCAGAACAGCTTGAGCTGCTACCTTTTTGCCCGGAGATGGCTGCTGGCCTCGGTGTACCGCGGCCACCGGTGCAATTGGTCGCCAGCGATGGTGGCCTGCAGGCCCTCGGCGTGGAGCAGAAAGAATTGGATGTCACCTCAGCATTACAAAATGCCTGCAATCAATACATCGCCGCCAAATCCAAATTACACGGCTTTATTCTGAAAAGCCGCTCACCCAGCTGCGGTCTGGGCTCTACGCCACTGCACAATGACAATCGCATTGCTATTGACACCAGCAGCGGCCTTTTTGCCGCCACCATTCGCTCGCACTACCCAAACATACCCATTGTTGAAGAAAGCTGGCTCGATACGGACTGGCGTGGCCGATTGTTTATCACCTGCTGCCAGATAAGCAGCAACAAGCAAGCGAAAGCGGGGTTAAAGTTTGCGATGGGAAAGACGAACGACCAGGAGTTGTTCAGCACTCTGCTGTCGTTACCCCAACAGAGTGCCGAAAAAATTATTATGCGTTTTAACGGCTGTTAAACGTTAGATAGCATTTGCACCGGTTTCGCCGGTGCGAATTCGAATTACTTCATCCAAAGTAGAGATAAAGATTTTACCATCACCAATTTTACCGGTAGCCGCCGCCTTGGTGATCGCTTCCACCACCTGATCCACCTGACTGCTATCAATAGCGATTTCAAGCTTCACCTTAGGCAGAAAGTCCACCACGTACTCAGCACCGCGATAGAGTTCGGTATGGCCTTTCTGGCGGCCAAAGCCCTTCACTTCGGTAACGGTAATACCCTGTACGCCGATATCGGCCAGGGACTCACGCACGTCGTCCAATTTAAAAGGTTTAATGATGGCAGTAATCAGTTTCATGCAGTCGTCCAACTCAATAACCGGAATAGCCGTAGAAGATACTCATCTGCAGCAAGTGTTACAATGCCCAGCTGACTTTGTGGAGTAATTTTATGATACCCAACCCGCTGCTCGAACAATTTCTCAACCAGTTCAACCAGACCTTTGGCCCAGGGGCCAGCGCATTGGGCGATGAAGTAAAAATGCATCTGCGCACTGCCCTGACCAGCGCCTTTAACCAGCTCGACCTGGTTCCCCGCGAAGAATTTGACGCCCAGCAAGCCGTACTGCGCCGCACCCGTGAAAAACTGGATGCTCTTGAGCAACAGGTTGCCGCGCTGGAACAGCAGCTCAACAAACAGTAATCTGTCGCACAGACGAAGAATGACCCGGCAAACATCGGAGCGTTTGCCACCACAACTCAAGGAGGAGTTATGGCTCTTGCCATTGTTCACAGCCGTGCCAAATCCGGCATTCACGCCCCCAGCGTTACCGTAGAAGTTCACCTTTCAAATGGCTTGCCGAGCCTCAACATTGTCGGCCTGCCGGAAACCGCCGTTAAGGAATCCAAAGACAGGGTGCGCAGTGCGATCCTGAATGCTCACTTTGAATTTCCGGCCCGACGTATCACCATCAACCTGGCGCCGGCCGACCTGCCCAAAGAAGGCGGTCGCTTTGACCTGCCAATTGCCCTTGGCATCCTCGCCGCCTCGGGCCAGATACCCAGCGACAAACTCAATCAATACGAATTCCTGGGTGAACTGGCCCTGTCCGGAGAGCTACGCCCTATCGACGGCGCACTGCCCGCCTCACTGGCCTGTGGCAGCGCCAAACGCTGCCTGATACTGCCGGGAACAAATAGCCACGAAGCAGCGCTCAGCAGCCAGACCGAAGTTCGCCACGGCAAGCATTTACTGGAGGTGTGCGCTCACTTACACGGAAATGCCGAACTCCCCGTTGCCAGTACCTCGCAAGATAACGAGTACACAACAGCCAACCACCCCGACCTGTCGGACATCATCGGCCAGCACCGCGCCAAACGCGCATTGGAGATTGCCGCCGCAGGTGGCCACAACCTGCTTTTCAGCGGGCCTCCGGGCACCGGCAAAACCATGCTGGCCAGCCGCCTGCCTGGATTACTACCAATCATGGCCGAACAGGAAGCACTGGAAGTAGCCGCCATTCACTCAGTGGCCGGCCACGGCATTCGCGATCCGTTCTTTCAGCGCCCCTTTCGCGCTCCCCACCACACCGCCTCCCCGACTGCACTTGTGGGTGGCGGCAGCAACCCAAAGCCCGGTGAGATTTCACTGGCCCATCGTGGCGTATTGTTTCTGGACGAACTGCCAGAGTTTCCCCGCAGCGCCCTCGAAGTAATGCGAGAACCACTGGAAAGCGGTGAAATCACCATCTCCCGCGCTCGCGCACGGCACAACTATCCAGCCAATTTTCAACTCGTAGCCGCAATGAACCCATGCCCCTGTGGCTATATGGGCGAATCACGTTGCCACTGTACCCCAGACCAGATTCGCCGCTATCGCCTGAAAATATCCGGCCCGTTGCTGGACCGCATCGACTTGCAAATCCAGGTACCACCTTTGCCCAAAGGACAGCTTACTGCCGAACACCAGCCGGGAGAATCCAGTGAGCAGGTACGTCAGCGAGTAATTGATGCCAGAAACCAGCAAATAGACCGCTGCAACAAGATCAACGCTGATCTAAGCAGCTCCGAATTAAAGTCCGTTTGCAAGCTGACAACAGAACAAAGAAGTTGGCTGGATAGCTCCATCGATCGCCTGAAACTCTCTGCTCGTGCCTACCACCGCACACTGAAAGTCGCCCGTACCATTGCCGATTTGGAACAGAGCGAACTGATTCAGGACAATCACCTAAGTGAAGCTCTGGGCTACCGACTCAATCAGGAAAGTTAAAGATAGGCTAATAGAGTGACTAATAAAACTTTGCACTACCCACCGATGGTAATGACATGGATAGGGTATGACTTGATGTGACCGTGGCCAGCAAGGATGCTGGCCTCGAGTCCCCATGGATGGGTCTACGACGTGTCACAGCAAGTCATACCCTATCCATGTCTCGCTCCGTACTGACGCCTACCGATAAAGGTAGTTAGCTCCCGGAAAGTCGATTCCCTATCAATTGATCCACCACCGACGGATCAGCCAAGGTTGAAGTATCCCCAAGATTCTCCAGTTCATTGCAGGCAATCTTGCGCAGAATGCGCCGCATGATTTTCCCGGAACGGGTTTTCGGCAACGCAGACGCCCACTGAATCTGGTCCGGCTTGGCAATCGGGCCAATCTCGGAAACACAGAGTTCAATCAACTCTTTTTTCAAAGAATCACTTGGCTCAATCCCAGTCATCGGCGTCACATAAGCGTAAATGCCCTGCCCCTTGATGTCGTGGGGATAACCCACCACAGCAGCCTCGGCAATATCATCGTGCAATACCAATGCACTCTCCACCTCGGCAGTTCCCAGACGGTGTCCCGACACATTTAACACATCGTCCACACGACCAGTGATCCAGTAATAACCATCCTCATCGCGACGCGCACCATCGCCAGTAAAGTAATAACCCGGGTAAGCCGAAAAATAAGTATCAATCAGGCGCTGATGATCACCGTAAACACTGCGAATCTGCCCAGGCCAGGAGCGTTTGATCACCAAAACCCCCTCGCCCGGCCCACTGATCTCCTTGCCCTGCTCATCCAACAGCGCAGGCTCTACACCAAAGAACGGACGAGTAGCCGAGCCCGGCTTCAGTGCTGTGGCGCCGGGCAGCGGGGTCAACATATGACCACCAGTTTCCGTCTGCCACCAGGTATCAACAATCGGGCAACGGGAATCGCCTACCACCTTGTAGTACCACTCCCAGGCCTCTGGATTGATTGGCTCGCCAACCGTACCCAGCAACTTCAACGAACTGCGGTCAGTGCGCGTGACAAATTCATCACCCAGCCCCTGCAGAGCGCGAATTGCCGTAGGAGCGGTGTAAAAGGTATTCACCTGATGCTTATCGACCACCTGCCAGAAACGGGAGGCATCGGGATAGGTCGGCACACCCTCAAACATCAAAGTGGTGGCACCGTTACACAAGGGTCCGTAAACGATATAGCTGTGCCCTGTCACCCAGCCCACATCCGCAGTGCACCAGTACACCTCACCATCGTGGTAATCAAAGACATACTTGTGGCTCATCGCTGCTTGCAGCAGGTAGCCGCCAGTCGTGTGCAGCACCCCTTTCGGTTTACCGGTGGAACCGGAGGTATAGAGAATAAACAGTGGATCTTCCGAATCCATCGCTTCCGGCTGGCAATGCTCGGCTGCCTGTTCGGTTGCCTCGGCATACCAGATATCGCGACCTTCGTGCCAGGCAATATCGCCGCCGGTACGCTTAACTACCAGGCAAGTGTGCACGTTAGGGCAGTGTTTCAGTGCAGTATCAGTGTTGGCTTTCAGCGGAATATGTTTGCCTCCACGCACACCTTCATCAGCGGTAATCACCAGCTGACAATCCGAATCCAGAATTCGATCCTTGAGCGCCTCCGGGGAAAAACCACCAAACACCACCGAATGCACGGCACCAATCCGTGCACAGGCCAGCATCGCGTAGGCAGCCTCTGGAATCATCGGCATATAGATGCAGACACGATCCCCTTTTTTAACACCGCGATCACGCAACACATTCGCCAGCTTGCACACCTGTTTGTGCAGTTCTCGATAACTGATGCGCTGACTATCCGCCGGATCATCACCCTCCCAAATAATTGCAGTCTGTTCTGCACGGGTCAGCAGGTGGCGATCAATACAGTTGGCGGTAACATTCAACACACCACCGCGGAACCAGCTCGCTTCGCCTTTGCGAAAATCGTAACTGCACACCTCACTCCAGGGCTGCTGCCACTCCAAAAATTCCCGAGCCTGATCGCTCCAGAAGGCATCAGCATCCTCCAGCGAACGGCGATACATTTCCTGATAAGTAACGTAATCAATATGGGCGCGATCGCGCCATTCATCGGAAACCGGGTAAAGCGGAAACTGGTGCATAGAAAGTCCCTGTTTTGGGTTATCAATTATGATTTTTTTAGAATGCTGAAACCATAACCCAGTAAGGGGAGACACGCAAAAAGGAGAATTTAAAAAGTCTCAAGCCCAATGGCACTTAGTTAAGCCCGTCATCCTCGCGTAGGCGGGGATCCATTTGGTTTCGAGCTGCGAACTGCATGGATTACATCCCTTGGTTCGGTAAGCGCTACGTCCATGTAGCACCTCGCCCGCCTGCGCGGGAATGACGGATGCCGCTGTAAATATGCAACATCAGGCTTAACCAAGTGCCATTGATCTCAAGCCTACTTTTTTGTTTAGAAACAGCCTGCTAGTTAGTGTCAGACATAAAGAGGGGATAGTTTGGCTTAAATCGAGACAGTCACATTATCAATCAACCGAGCCTGACTGGTGTACATAGCACCCAGTATGACCAGCTCGGTATCATCAATAGCACCTGGCTCCAGGGTTTTGGCGTTACAAATACTGAAGTAATCAACCTTAAAACCTTCAGCTTCAATACGCTTTGTCCCTTCCTGTTCCAGAACCTGAAAATCCCGACGTCCACCGGAAATCTGCTCACTGACCCAATTCAAGGTGGCATTTAACACCATTACTTTCGGGCGCTCTTCCTCGGTGATGTAACTGTTGCGAGAACTCAATGCGAGGCCATCATGATCGCGTGCAATAGGTGCAGCGGTAATTTCGACCGGAATGCAGAGATCCTCAGCCATGCGACGAATCACTGCCAGCTGCTGGTAATCCTTAATACCGAATACCGCCTCGTCCGGCAGCACGATATGAAACAGTTTGGAAACCACCGTGGTAACACCCTCAAAGTGACCAGGGCGACTGGCACCGCAGAGAATATCGGTCATGGTAGGCACCACCACACGGGTCTGGTCTGCCATACCATTCGGGTAAATTTCACTTTCCGTGGGATTGAACAGGTAGTCGCAGCCAACCCCTTCCAGCTTGGCAATATCGTTCTGGATAGTGCGCGGGTACTTTTCCCAGTCTTCGTTCAAACCAAACTGCAGCGGATTTACAAAAATACTCACCACCACCACATCGCAAGTTTTCTGCGCCAGCTGAACCAGCTGCAAGTGCCCTTCGTGCAGATTGCCCATAGTGGGAACAAAGCCGATACGTTTGCCAGCAAGACGCTCGGTGCGGACGGCATCACGGATGCCCTGAACTGTATGGAATACTTTCATTTTTCTTCAGTAAGTGATTTCAAGTGGTGATTGGGATTGGGAGCTCATTTTTAGTGGTCGCACGTCTGACGTCGCACGTCGCACGCTAAAAGCGGGTTCATTTTACTAAATTAGGGGCGGCGGTACCCTTCTGAATTTAATGAGTAAGATAAATTCTCTACTGGCTCGAGCTAATCGTGCGACGTGCGACCAACAGCGTAGAAATTAAACTCCGCACTGACCGCAACAATAATTCTCAGCTCAACACTCAATACTCTGGCGCAAAGTAATCAGCAGCCAAGTCTTCAAAGCGAGTGTATTTACCGAGGAACGCCAGTCGCACTGTGCCGAGTTCACCGTTACGGTGTTTTCCGATAATCAATTCGCCAATGCCCTTGTCTGGGGAGTCTTCGTTGTACACCTCATCGCGGTATACAAACATAATGATATCGGCGTCCTGCTCGATGGCACCGGATTCACGCAGGTCAGAGTTGACCGGGCGTTTATTGGGGCGCTGCTCAACATTACGGCTGAGCTGAGACAGGGCAATGATCGGACATTTGAATTCACGGGCGATCATTTTCAGTTCCCGGGAGATCTGCGATACCTCTTGAGTACGGCTCTCCGCCGGAACACTGCCGCTCATCAGCTGGATGTAGTCAATCATGATCAGCGCTGGCAGGCTCTTGGTGTCGAGCTGCTCTTCATTCCAATCGGGATTCTGCTTTTTCAACAGATCACGCTGGTTACGTGTCAGCTCGCGAATACGGGTGCGCATCTGCATCGGCGAAATACCGGGGGTATCGTCGATAAACAACGGACGGTCTTTCATTCGCTGCACGGCATTGCTCAACCGCGGCCAGTCGTCTTCGCCAAGTTGGCCGTCGCGCATTTTCTTGGAGTCGATCTTGCCCACCGACGACAGAATACGCGTCATCAGGTGGCTCGCAGGCATCTCAAGACTGAATACCAATACCGGCTGGTCCTGGTTCATTACAGCGTGCTCCACCATATTCATCGATACGGTGGTTTTACCCATAGATGGACGACCAGCGACGATGATCATGTCGGATTCCTGGAAGCCCGAAGTAATATTGTTGAGGTCCCGGAAACCGGTGCTGAGGCCGGTCAGGCCACCATCCTGATTGAACAGCTCGTCAATCTTTTCCACCGCCTGCTTGAGCAGTGCGTTGACCTCGTGGAAACCGCCCTGCTTTGGACGGCTTTCCATAATTTCGTTGAGCTTTCGCTCCGCCTCGGCCAGCAAGCGGCTGCTGTCCCAGCCGGATGGTTGATAACCGCGTTGAACAATCTCGCTTGAGGCGCTGATCAGCTGGCGAACAATGGAACGCTCTAGAACAATCTGGGCGTAGGCGGCGATATTCGCAGAGCTGGGTGTATTAGCGGCAAGATCAGCCAGATACTCCAGGCCACCCACTGGGCCGAGATCACCATTATTTTCCAGGTGCTCAGACAGAGTGACCGGATCAAGCGGCTGCTCGGCACTGGCTAGCTCGCTGATCGCAGCAAAAATAATGCGGTGATTGTGACTGTAGAAGTCGTCCTCGCGGATTACCGCCGCCACATTTTCAAACGCGCTGTTGTCGAGCATCAGCCCGCCCAGAACAGCCTGCTCGGCTTCTACCGAATGCGGCAACTGGCGCTTGGAGTCAGCGCGAAAATCATCCAGGGCTACGGCTTCTGTCATGGGCGATATCGTTATTGTCGAGGAACATTCAGTGTAGCCACAACAGCAATAGGCGACACAAACAAATACGGCACTGAACCAAAATCCGTCGTATCGAAGGATTCAGAACAGTGCCGTATTCTTACGGATTTTTAATCCGAATGAAACTACCTGTGAGTTACGCTTGGGCAACCACGTTCAGTTTCACAGTAGCAAACACTTCAGCGTGCAGCTGTACGTCGATTTCGTACTCGCCCAGTTCACGCAGAGCGCCTTCCGGCAGCTTCACTTCGCTCTTCAGAACGTCAGCGCCAGTAGAGGCCAGTGCATCGGCGATAGCGTCGGTGCCTACAGAACCGAACAGCTTGCCTTCGTCGCCAGCGTTAGCTTCGATGGTGATTTCAACACCTTCCAGCTTGGCAGCGCGTTCTTCAGCTGCAGCCAGTTTCTCGGCAGCGGCTTTTTCCAGCTCGGCGCGACGTGCTTCGAACTCGGCAACGTTCGCTTCAGTAGCAAATACTGCTTTACCGTTCGGGATCAGATAGTTGCGGCCATAACCGGCTTTAACATTGACCTTGTCGCCAATGTTGCCCAGCTTGCCAACTTTTTCCAGCAGGATTACTTCCATCTCGGTATCCTCATTCTTCAGACTCGAAAGTCAAAACTTTTAGCTTGCTCCAGACTTAAGCCTGGATCGCAAATTCACCATGCTGTCGGTAAAACCAATCACCACCAGCATCGGGATAAACAGTATCGGTATAACCATTACCCCTATATAAAACAGAACCAGCGTTTGTAGCCCCAGGTTGCGTTCCGCAACCAGCCAGTGAACCAGAGATACACCAGCTATCATTAGCGGCAGAGCCAGCACATTGATCCACACCAGGAAGTTACCTTCCAACACTGTGCAAACCAGAATGGCTCCCACCAGGCCAAAAGCCACCGACATTGAATACCGCAGTTGGTGAAACTCAGCCCGGAAACCCCCGGGGTTATAGAGCATCGCCTGCCACCAGCGCGCCAGTACCAGGCTGATTACGGTCGCCAATGCGGTCAATATGACCAGCACCGACAATACGGTTGCCTGATCCAGCTGCACATCAGCCGGCTGCCCCACCACGAATCTCTCAAACATTTGCCTGATTTGCTCCATCAATACCCCCTCGGGAAGGGTCATATTGAAGACCATACCGGCCAAACCGCTCAATCCAACCACTACCAAAATGGCCATGGCCCACGATTGAGAACGGCGGAGCTGATCCGCTGCGAACCACAGGATCACCAGCTGTGCCAGTGAGGTAATCAGCTCTACCGGAACCTCGGCGCTAAACATTAGCACCACCGGTAAAACTGCCCACATCAGGGTTAGCAACCCTTCCAGTGGCCCTTTTCTCAGGGCTACCAATCCCACCGCAGCGGGACTGATAAATGGCAATAAATTGCCAACAAACGCTACGACCGCCGCTTGCAGGCGCCCACGCATAATGAACTCAGCCAGGGCGCGCACAGCAGTCGGTTCTATCTCTTACTTGTGGCTGTCGGTGTAAGGCAGCAGAGCGAGGAAGCGGGCGCGCTTAACAGCGGTAGCCAGCTGACGCTGATACTTGGCCTTGGTACCAGTGATACGGCTAGGAACGATCTTGCCGGTCTCAGTGATATACGCCTTCAGAGTATCCAGATCTTTGTAGTCGATCTCGTTTACACCTTCTGCAGAGAAACGGCAGAACTTACGACGACGGTTAAAACGTGACATGGATTACTCCTCCTCGCCAGCTTCTTCAGAAGCTTCTTCTGTCTCTTCAGCTTTGGCTTCAGCAGCCTTGGCCTCTTCGCGAGCCTGACGCTCTTCGCGACGACGGTCGCGGCTCTCGCGCTCAGCTTTCTCGGCTTTTTCAGCCAGCATGATCGCAGAGTCTTCAGTCACAGCTTCATCGCACTTGATTACGAGGTTACGCAAAACAGCGTCGTTGTAACGGAAGTTGGACGTCATTTCGTCCAGTACGTCCTGCGGGCACTCAATGTTCATCAGAACATAGTGTGCTTTGTGGATTTTGTTGATCGGGTAAGCCAGGTGACGGCGACCCCAGTCTTCCAGGCGATGAACCTTACCTTCAGCCGCTTCAACAGCTTTGGTGTAACGCTCGATCATAGCCGGAACCTGTTCGCTCTGGTCCGGGTGAACCATGAACACAACTTCGTAGTGTCTCATTGTTGCTCCTTTCGGTTTATGTTCAGCCTCCCGCAAATCAGTGGGCGGTGAGGCAAGGAGTGCCCGAATACAACCCCTTCGGGCTATTCGGGGGCGCGACATTGTAGGGAGGTTACTGCCAGAATGCAACCGGGACCAAACTATACGGACACCAACAGGGACAAACCGGACCCTGTAATTTGGTCACAAACGTGAAGATACGATGCCGGGGATTGCCAAGGCATTCACATCAAAGCGGGCTGGGTTGCTCTAGAGTGGGCACCTATACTGTGTAGAACAAATACGCAATAAAACAGTAACTAGTAAAAAAGTAATAGGAATAGCAATGAAATACACAAAACTTTTTTCTGCCCTGATGCTTGGCCTGTCGGTCAGCGCCAACACTTTGGCAGATACCAATGAGGAATGGAAAATCAGCTTTGGCACCGACTTCAGCAGTGGTTCCTATGATGACCCTGTAGACACCGACATTACCTACCTGCCGGTGTCCATCAGCCGCAAGAGCGGCCCCTGGACCGCTAAAGTCAGCGCTGCCTGGCTGGAAATTGACGGCCCCGGTACCGTAGTAGGTGGTGGTGATGGTGGCGTTGTGGTCGGTTCCGGCGGAATGACCACCAGCAGCGAATCCGGTTTTGGCGACATCTGGGCCAGCCTCGGCTACGAACTGCAATCATTCCCGCAGGAATTAGGCTATCTGGACCTGACTGCAAAGATTAAGCTGCCTACCGCCGATGAAGACAAGCAACTGGGCACCGGCGAAGTGGATTACACCCTGCAGGCCGATTGGGCCTATTCAATGGGCCGCCTGACTCCACTGGTCAGCGTCGCCTACAAAATCAAGGGCGACCCCAGCGGCTACGAACTCGACAACGTCTTCTACCTGTCCACTGGTGCTGACTGGAAACTCTCTGACGACACCCATATCGGTGCCTCACTGGACTTCCAACAATCCGCCTCAAATGCGGACGACAGCCTGGAACTGTTTACTTACGTGAACTACCGACTGTCCAACGACTGGAAAGTAACCCCCTATGTCTATATCGGCCTGAGCGATGGCAGCCCCGATCAAGGCATGGGCGTACAAATGATTCACAAGTTTTAACGACGAACCAAACACCTGTATCGGCGATGTGCCAAACAGGAGGGAGCTATAAATGAAATACCCAACTCTGAAAACACTTGCCCTGTGCTCTAGCCTGGCTCTGGTTGGCGCTCTGCCGGCACTGGCTGAAGACGACGTTGAAGATGTCGATCAGGAAGTTGAACAGGTCAACCAGGAAACCATCAGCTCTGGCGAGCAGCAGAACATTGACCGCATCGCCGCAAGCTTTGGCGAACTAGCCGGCTCTGAAGAAAACACCCAGAACCTGATCAACGGCTTGCGCAACGGCACCGAAATCACCATGACCGAAACCGTTATCGAAATTCAGGAAACCACCGAAATGGTTGATGAAGTAGATGCAGACGGAAACCCGGTACTCGATGACGACGGCAACCCGGTACAGGTTGAACAAGTCGTTCAAACCGAAGTAGAAGTGGAAAACACCATTACCTTCACTCCGGAAACCGGTCAGATCGGTTTTGGCGGCGCGTTTATCTCTCTGGCACTGGCAGAGGAAAAACTCAACGCCGGCGGCATTGAAGACCCAACCCTTCAGGAGCTTGTTGAAGCGCTGGCCGGAGATCTGGATCTAGAAGACGGTGTTGAGGTTGAAGCCGGCATTCTGGAAATGCGTGCTGACGGTATGGGCTGGGGCAAAATTGCCAATGAACTGGACTTCAATCTCGGCCAGCTGATCAGCAGCCTGAAATCTGCCCGCCCTGATAAAGCGGAAAAGTCCATGGCCATGCGCGGTGACCGCCCGGAAAAAACCAAAGCCGAGCGCCCTGCCAGACCGGAACGCGCTGAGCGCCCGGAAAAGCCTGAGAAACCGGAAAAACCAGAGCGCCCGGAACGCGCCGAGCGTCCGGAAAAACCGGAAAAGCCTGAGCGCCCAGGTCGCGGTTGATCCAAAGCCCCCCCAAAGCCACCTTCATAGAAGGTGGCTTTGCATATAGGCCTCACTCATTTCTCGGCTACCTGACGCCAGCAGAGTTTGCCGCACAGTATCGAGAGAATTTAACAGAGCAAAACCGAGTAACCAACAATTGAAAAACTGGACTTTACTAAGCAAGAAGTGGGTCTATCTTTGGGTGCAGGTCAGTTCCAATGATGGATAGTCGCCGGTAGAGTATGAACGTCAGTATTTTAATGAGGCTGGAAAGTGTCTAGTGAACTAATGGCGATTCCCCCGCAATAACCGGCCATCCTCTTTAAACAGGCACTCGAGAGCCCTGGAACGACTCGCAAGCCGCCCATTCAGGTCTACTACATTGCCCTTTTTTCGAGCCATCAATGCCACTTCAGAGCCTTATTACGCTCTTTCGTATCCATAGACACGTTTAATCGATGGATACCCCTAATTTTTTATTTTAGATCCATCTCTACGACTTATCGCGGGACTAATTACCTCTATGAGCGGCTGTATCTACGTAGGCAACTGTCTCAGCTGAACCTTACACGGAAACAAAAAAGCCCCTCCCAGTATTGGGAGAGGCTTTCGGAGGCAGTAAAAAACCTAAACCTTACATATCAAACTGCTTGATCAGGTCCAGATAAATCACCCTGCCGCGGACATCCAAGCGATTGGTGGCATAACCAATGGTCGAGTCCACAAACTCCGGTTTGGCATCAAACAGGTTTTGCGCACCCAGTTTCACTTTGGTTCCCTGCATCCAGCCTGAGGCTGCATCGGCGGTATACCCCACCTGCAGATCATAGGTAGTAGTACCGTGACTGCGGGTTTGCGGATTTGGGTTCTTGATAAACTTGTTATAAATTGTTTCACGCCCTGAAAGTGGATCGACCACTTTATGGGACGATGTATAGTTAGTGACTAACGTCACATCGTAGTTACCGTAATCCCAGCCCACAGTGAAGTTGGCCGCCCACTTGCTCGGGCCCCGCTCAGTGTCCGAGAACACTTGCTTGTCAGCCAACTCGTTTGCCTGTTGTGACGTTTCCAGGGTACGAGACGCATTGAGGGCGAAGTACCAACTGCCAATATCACTGTCCAGCATGTAGTTAACATCGACATCTACAGTCCGGGAAGTACGCTTGGCCAGGTTATGCTCACGAGCATCGTAGATCAGCAGATTCGGATAATCGGTGTTGAAGAGTTCCGGGAACGCCTCCAAGTCTTCCGCCAGTGTAGAAAGCCCTACGCCGGCAGAAGGTGTACTGATGTAATTATCGAATTCCACTTCACTATACGTTGCCTTCAGCACCAATCCAGACAGTGCCATCGGGGTGTAGTCAAATCCAACCGTCCAGGTCTCTGCGTCCTGCGGCAGCAGATTCGGGTTAGGCCCCGACAACCAGGCCACTCGGCTGACACCGTCCGGCAGAGGTATGCCTTCCCACACTTCCCATGAGTAAGACCCATCAAATGAAGTCACATTGCCATACAGCTGTTGCGACTGAGGCGTCAGGAAAGACTCACCCCAGGTAGCGCGTACGCGCAGATCATCCGTCGGACGCCAGTTCAGGCTGACCTGGGGAGTTGTGCTGCTGAAAGTCCGATCAATCGGTGTATCAGGGCCATAGGTATAGGCGCTACCGGCTTCGGCAAGCCCCACATACTCTCCCAGATTGAAGTCGCCGACATCGGCCCAGGGTACGTAATAATCCGGGAACTCAGCACCGGCAAGATAGAGGTCAAAATCAAACTCATACAGGCCATTGGAGAGACGACTTGCCCCTCGCTGATCAATTTTTTCGTAACGGGCAGCCAGGGTAAGATCCAACTCTTTCGCGAATGGTTTATCCGCCAGTAACGGAATTCCCATCTCGACAAAGTACGCCGTCACGTCCCGCTCATTGCCACGTCTGAAGGGGTAGGGGTCTTGATTCGGCGTATCCTCCGACTGGATAACACTGCTTACCTCTTCCCGACGCAGGTTGGCACCCACCACCATTTGCACGTCACCGGCCGGCAGGGAGAGCAGCGTTCCATTCACACTCAATTCCATACTGTGGCTATCGGATACCGCATCATTAAAATCTCGCTCGATCCAACTACTCAACAGTGCCGCATTATTGGCAACCGTCGCCGGATCACTGCCATCGCCAAACGGATTTAACTGCAACAGTACCGGCAATACCCGCAATGCCGGATCTTTATCGCCGTCTCCGGAGGTGCCGGTTGCGTCAAGCAGATGATCACTCTTGCCCTTCTCTTTGCTGTAGGCGTAGTTCAGAGTGAAATCCCAGCCCTCCAACATCGGCAGCTCACCGGTCAAATCCAGCATCAGGTTGTAGTTTTCCTGACGCTCATCCTGACTCTCACCCATTTGCGCAAATTCGTTGGCATAGGAGTAGGCCACCAATACATCGCGACCAAAATTGTTGTAAGGGTTCGCTTCCGGAACATAAGTCATACGCTGGGCATAGATGTCCAGGGAGTTAAACTCAAACAGGGTAGGTTCCCAGAAACCGGCATTCTCCTGTTTGCTGTAGCTGACCTCAAAACCCAGGTTCAGTGTATCCCCCAGCTCCTGCTCTCCGTTCAAACGCAGGGATTTGGCATCAGTTTTAGGACCAATGGCCGGGTTTTCATAGACCTGGCGAGTCTCGGGGTCGCCAGCGATCAAGTCCGACTCCTGCAAACTGGATCCATCCTGACCTTCCGGGATCAGACCAATCCGTGCACCAGCACGCGGTGCTAACGGGTTAAAGAATGGGCGAACTTCATACACAGAACCTGGCTGTCCAAAACCAATCTTCCTCGTATTAACCCCACCCTTATCGGTAAAATCCCCAATCCCGCTCGGGCCACTGTGGATAAAGGCACTGGTATCCGCCGATTTACTTTTTGAAATGTCGGCGCTGGCACTGAGGTAACCGCCATCCCAATTAAATGTGTAGGCACCATTGATGCGACTGAGGTTCGCCCCGGAACCGGAGTCTTCGTGTCGAGCCTGGAACTGCCCGCCCTGGTAGTCCTTACGTAAAATAATATCCACCACACCACCAACCGCATCGGCTCCGTAAATTGCCGAAGCACCGTCAGTAACAATATTGATGCTTTCCACTTGGGAAAGCGGAATTGAAGAAATATCAGTGTAATTACCAACGCCCTGCGCCGAGGCAGCACGGCGGCGACCATTGATCAAAATCAGGGTTCCGCGAGTACCAATACCGCGAAGGTTGACACTGGAGACCCCCAGAGAAGAGTCTGTCAGCGACCGGTCCGCACCAAATTCCGTTTGACCTGCCTCCGAAGCGGCTGCACTTAAGCTACTGAGATTTTGTGGCAAACGACGAAACACATCTGCCAGCGATGAATATCCGCCTTTTTCCAGGTCTTCACGTGTATAAGTGATTGTCGGTGATGCCGGATTGTGATTTTTTAGGCGCGTTCCTGTAACAACAACCTCTTCCAGGTCTTTTTCTGCCTCTTCACCCTTTTCTGTATCAGCGTAGGAGCTGATTGAGACAGACATACTCAATACGGCGGCAATACTCATTGCCAAACGATTTACCGGAAACGAATATTTTCCTGATTTCATGTAACCCACCTCTTCGTGTCGTTAATGTTTCAAGTTCCCAATGCTTTTGGTTTTCTCGGAAACCTACAAACCTAAACGACATGAAAAACAAGTCACCCTGAACTATTTTTTATTTACTGGTGAATTAGTAGCTAAAAAAATTATCTTCTATTAAATTTCAATAACTTAAAGAGCAAATTGCTTTTGCAGATCCAGATAAATTACCCTGCCGCGGACATCCAGGCGATTGGTGGCGTAGCCGAGTTTTGAATCCACAAACTCCGGATCGGCATCAAACAGGTTCTGCGCCCCCAGTTGCATCTTGGTTCCCTGCAGCCAACCAGAGGCCGCATCGGCGGTATAACCCACCTGCAGATCAAAGGTGGTGGTACCGTGGCTGCGGGTTTGCGGATTTAGGTTTGGCGTAAAATCGTTATAAATCGTGCCACGCGCCGAAAGCGGATTGGCTACTTTATGAGACGAAGTATAGTTAGTTACTAACGTCACATCGTAGTTGCCGTAGTCCCAGCCCACAGTAAAATTGGCCGCCCACTTACTTGGCCCTCGCTCGGTTTCTGAGAACACCTGCTTGCCCGCTGTCTTATTCGCTTGCTGTGAGGTTTCCAGAGTCCGGGCCGCATTGAGGGCGAAATACCAACCCCCAATATCACTGTCCAGTGTGTAGTCAATATCGATATCTACTGTTCGGGAAGTACGTTTGGCCAGGTTTTGCTCCCTGGAATCGAAGATCAGCAGATTCGGGTAATCGATATTGAAAATTTCCGGGAACATCTCCAGGTTTTCTGCCAGTACAGAGAGCCCTATGTTGGCGTAAGGTGTACTGATGTAATTATCGAATTCCACTTCGCTGTATGTCGCCTTGACCACCAACCCAGGCAGCGCCATTGGGGTGTAGTCAAAACCCACCGTCCAGGTTTCAGCGTCCTGGGGCTCCAGATTTGAGTTAGGACCTGACAACCAAGCCACTCGGTTAACACCGTCAGGCAGAGGCAGCCCCTCCAAAGACGTCCATGAGTAAAGTCCATCAAATGCACGCACATTGCCATACAACTGTTGTGACTGAGGCGTCAGGAAGGACTCACCCCAAGTAGCGCGTACACGCAGATCATCCACCGGACGCCAGTTCAGGCTGACCTGAGGGGTTGTGCTGCTGAAGGTGCGATCGACAGCCGTATCCGGACCATTAGTAAATATGCTGCCAGCTTCAGCAAGTCCGACAAACTCCCCCAGATTGAAATCGCCAACATCCCCCCAGGGCACGTAATAGTCGGGATACCCCGCTCCGGCCTGATAGAGATCATCATCCAATTCATACAGGCCATTGGAGAGACGACTTGTCCCTTGCTGATCAATTTTTTCGTAACGGGCAGCCAGGGTAAGATCCAACTCTTTCGCGAATGGTTTATCCGCCAGTAACGGAATACCCATCTCGACAAAGTACGCCGTTACTTCCCTCTCATTACCACGCCTGTAGGGGTAAGGATCTTGATTCGGCGCATCCTCTGACTGGATTATACTGCTGACCTTTTCCCGGCGCAGGTTGGCACCCACCACCATTTGCACGTCACCGGCCGGCAGGGAGAGCAGCGTTCCATTGACACTCAATTCCATACTGTGGCTATCGGATACCGCATCATTAAAATTTCGCTCGATCCAACTGCTCAACAGTGCCGCATTATTGGCAACCGTCGCCGGATCACTGCCATCGCCAAACGGATTTAACTGCAACAGTACCGGCAATACCCGCAATGCCGGATCTTTATCGCCGTCTCCGAAGGTGCCGGTTGCGTCAAACAGATAATCACTCTTGCCCTTCTCTTTGCTGTAGGCGTAGTTCAGAGTGAAATCCCAGCCCTCCACCATCGGCAGTTCGCCGGTCAAATCCAGCATCAAGTTGTAGTTTTCCTGACGCTCATCCTGACTCTCACCCATTTGCGCAAATTCGTTGGCATAGGAGTATGCCACCAGCACATCGCGACCAAAATGATTATAGGGATTCTCCTCGGGAATTAGAGTCATATTGCGGGCAAAAAAAGCCAAGGAATTAAACTCAAACAGGGTTGGCTCCCAGAAACCGGTATTCTCCAGTTTGCTGTAGCTGACCTCAAAACCCAGGTTCAGGCTATCACCCAGCTCTTGCTCACCGTTCAAACGCAGGGACTTGGCGTTAACTTTAGGACCAATGGCTGGATTTTCATAAATTTGGCGTGCATTCGGATCTCCCACGATCAGATCCGACTCCTGCAAACTGGAGCCATCCTGTCCCTCCGGAATCAATCCAATAAAGTCTCCCTCAAATGGCATAAATGGACGGAAGGGGTCAACTTCATACACTGACCCCGGCTGTCCAAAACCTATTTTCCGGGTATTGACGCCACCCTTATCGGTAAAGTCACCAATTCCGTTGGGGCCGCTATAAATAAAGCTGCTGGTATCCGCCGATTTACTTTTTGAAATGTCGGCGCTGGCACTGAGGTAACCCTCGCCCCAATTAAATGTATAGGCACCATTAATGCGACTGAGGTTCGCTCCGGAACCGGAATCCTCATGCCGGGCCTGAAACTGACCGCCCTGGTAATCCTTGCGCAGAATAATATCCACTACACCGCCAACCGCATCAGCACCATAAATCGCCGAAGCACCATCCGTAACAATATTGATGCTTTCCACTTGGGAAAGCGGAATTGAAGAGATATCGGTGTAGTTACCAACGCCCTGTGCAGAAGCAGCACGGCGGCGACCATTGATCAAAATCAGGGTTCCGCGAGTACCAATACCGCGAAGGTTGACACTGGATAATCCGAGTGAAGAATCAGAAAGAGTTCGGTCTTCACCAAACTCTGCCTCTCCCGCCTCAATAGAAGCTGCACTTAAAGAATTCAGGTTTTGCGGAAGACGGCGAAAAACATCCGCCAGTGACGAATATCCACCACGATCCAGGTCAGCACGAACAAAAGTAATTATTGGCAACGCCGGGTTATGATGCTTAAGGCGTGTTCCCGTAACAATTACTTCCTCGAGCGGCGCAGCTTCTTTTCCCTTTGAAGCCGCTTTGGCGGATTTAACAACAACCCTATTAACTGACGTAAATTCATATTCCAGCTCAACGTCGCCCAATAAAGCAATTAAGGCCTCCTCTAGAGAATAAGTTCCTTTCAGAGCCGGGAGCTGGACCTTACTTGCTGGCCCCTCCTGCAACATAATCTGGACGCCAGTACTTCGCGCCAACGTAAGCAGCGACTTTCCAGCAGATTGGCTTTGAATATCAATTTCAAATTTTTTGACATCGCCAGCAGCCAGGGCAGAAAAACCCAGCGAGGAAAACAGAAGTACGGTACAAAATGACTGAGTCAACCTGAACCGTTTGAAACAATGCTTCACAGCCCCTCCGACTGACTCCAAGATTCAACGTTTGCCAGGTTATTGTTTTTTCCCGACAATAATAGTGCGATCAAAATGTCGAATAATTCTGATTGGTAACACTTTTTCGAGATCAATCAATACTTCGTCAGGATATTTCAGATCAACAGCTGCATAAATTTTCAGGTCCATCACTGCAGCATCTTCAACCATAATCTTTTTGCCACTGTAACGGTTTAACTCATGCACAACCTTGTAAAGTGGCACCTCATCAAAGTAGAGCTTACCCGTACGCCAGACTTGAAAACGGGAAACATCCTTATCGTGAAAACCCAGCAATTCTTGATCAATCGAATTAAATTCCGCAACATTGCCGGCAACCAGGCGAACCTGACCAGGATCATTCAAGTTGACTGGGTTCCTGTCAGGCAATAACAGTAAGCTGTTCCCTGAAACCGGCTCCTCTTTGCGATGCAAAGACACCATCCCCTCTACAACCGCAAGGGTAAAGCTCTCGGGGGATTTCAGGATATTGAACTCTGTACCCAATACGGTCACAGAACGCTCTCCCAAATCCACTGTGAAGGGGCGACTCTCGTCCGGCGCCACCGCAAAGTATGCCTCTCCGTGCTCCAGAATGATCCGCCTCTGATTTTTTGACATTTCGACTAACATCAAACTTCCTGTATTCAGGGTGATTTCGGACCCATCCGGCAAGTTAACAACTTTCTGCTCGCCTACTCGAGTGGCATAGCGAGACACATTGATATCGGATGCCGACTCTTCACCAAAGGGCACCAGCACTCTTATACCAACCACGGCAGCCAATACCAGGCTGGCAGCCATTGCATACACTGGCCAGTTGGATTGGCGGCTCTTGTCGGCAGGTTCTCTGTAAGTCTCTTCAGCCACCGCCAAAATTTCAGGGTCATCAACCAGCCCCTCGAGGTCAGCCAGCGCCTCTATCATATCCAGATAGTCCTCTTTAAAGGCGCTACCTTCCTTTTGCCAAGCCTGTAATTCAGCCTCGTCCTTGCCGGAAATGTCTTCAGAGAACAGCCGTGTTACTGCTTTGGCAGCCCGCAACTCCCTGAAATTCTGTAAGATTTTTTCCATAATCCTTACCTCTCACCCCTTGCTTGCCGTCTGGCTCGTCGAATCTGAACCAGGGCCTGGGACATAAAATACTCCACCTGCTTTACGGTTACTCCCATATGCTCCGCTACCTGAGGGTAACTCAAATGTTTAAACCGATTAAGCACAAAAGCCCTTCGCAAATCGGGGCGCAGCTTCATGATAACGGCCTTGAGCATCTCCAACTCTCGGTTTGCTGAAACAATGACCTCGGGATTTGACTCCACCACAGCATCCTCTGCTTCTTCCATTAATCGGCTGTCGAAACCACGACGCCTCGACTTCTTGCGTTCAAGATCCACCACCAGGTTGTTGGCGATGGTAAACAGGTAAGAACGTGTACTGCCGCTCTCTTCTGTGAGCCTGTCGTAGAGGTCATCCATCTTCACCAACCGGATAAACACTTCCTGCACAATATCTTCCGGATCTTCATCAGCCGCCATATTCCGGGCTACAAACGAGCGCAGGGCAGCCCCGTGCTCATTGAACAACTGTTCGAGCACGCGCTCTCTCTCCTCCTGCCGCCGACCCATCAGGTCAACCACATTATTGCGCCTGTTCACAATAGGCAGATCTCATACACCCTCACACTAACTGAACGACATGAACACAGAAACACCCTGAAGTTTTTTCGGGAATTTTAGGCATTAGCCTTTAAAGTATATGCAAGGATTCAGGTAACAAGCCTGCGATAAGAACAAAACAGCCCAAATGGAATAAATTGAAGGGGTCTTTAGAAGCACAACCGATGAATCGAAGGTGAGCCACACCAGATCAGTCCAGCCAAGAATAGGTTATACGAATGAGTTTTGCTTTAAAAATCAACCCCATAGGCCGGAATCTCACCAACCTATGGGGTATCAACCTTAATGTCCTAACAATTCCGCCAGTTTTTCATCCAGCTTGGTACCGCGCAAATCCATGGCAACAATCTTGCCGGTTGCGCCTTCCACCAGATAGTTGGCCGGAACACCTGTCACGCCATACATCTTCACAACCGGGCTGGTGCTCGCCAAGAGATCACCGGTATTAATCCAGGGTAAATTCTCCTCTTTCGAAGCATCCTCCCAGGCATCACGATCATCATCCAGAGTAAAGGAGACTATCTCAAAACCTTTATCACTAAAGCTCTGATAAGCAGTTTTCATATGGGGAATTTCTGCTCGACAAGGGCTGCACCATGATGCCCAAAATTCCACCAACACATACTTGTTCTTGGTCAAAACATTGGCGAGATGGAACTCCTTGCCAGTCAGATCTTCAGCGGTAAAGTCCTTGATAACGGTGCCAATCTGGAATGCTGAACGCGCCTTATCCGATTCCATCATGCTAGTCAGGTTTAGCATTGAGACCTTGGCTTGACGATGACCTTCCAGCGCCTTACACAGCTCCATAACGATTTGATTTGTGTCCTCTCCTTCGCCCCGGTAGTACATACCGCCATAAACCAACAATTTTACGAGGGGGTCCGAGGTCTCGTTCAGAACGTTAGCAAGGGCTTGTTTTTTGATTGCACCTGCTTGACGAAATAGCTCAAAGTATCTCTCCTTTTGATCAGGATCCTTTAAATCGGCATTTTTTGAATATTCATAAAGTGCATCGAAGGCTGACTGATAAGCCTTATCATCGTTCCAGGAGTTCACAACCAAACGATTGTACTCCCCTCCCTCCAGTTTAAAGTGCTGGTAATCAGAGAAGTGAATAACCGTTTTCCCCGGTTCCAGCACAAAATTGACGCGAGTGTAAGCATGGTCGCCCTCAGCAGGCAGTACATCAATTGCAACCATATATGGGTCATCTACCCCACCAGATAGCTGAAACGCTCCTTTTTCGAATGGAGCGGCCCCTAAAACTTCTGTGGATTTTGGTGATTCCACTGCTTTGTTGCGCCAAACCATAACTCGAGCCCCCTCAGGAAAGTGCTCACCACCGGTGACAACAAGCTCATATGTACTGGTACCCGCATTTCCAATCAGCGAAAATAGCGCACAAAAAGCCAGTAGACTCAATCGTATATACTTCATATTCCCTCCAAATTTATTAATTGCACCCTGTTAAACGTCACCACCCGACAAACCCACGGAAATTTTTTCAATCAAACTGAAGGTGGGAGCTATAGATGGATTCACAAATAATGACCTGTCGAGTAGCTTCATTTAAACTCTCCTGCCTTTAAGCTACAGATCAGGGCCGTTGTGATGTTCTACCCCCTCGACTATATCGACCCGGTTTTCAGGCCACCCTCAGAGGCCAATTCGCTGATTCTTCAGGTTACCAATGGCTGCTCCTGGAACCGTTGTACGTTCTGTGAGATGTATACACAGCCACAAAAGCGCTTTCAGCCCAAGTCTGTTGAGGAGCTGGAAGTGGAGTTGCAACGGCTGGCTACCGCAGGTTATCCGGTAAGGCGTATCTTCCTGGCTGATGGCGATGCGATGACCCTGTCTACCCGTCGCCTCAAGGAGATCCTGCAGCTGATTCGTCGCTACTTTCCCGACGTACAGCGAATCTCCTCCTATTGCCTGCCTCGCAACCTGAAAAACAAGTCCGTCGATGAGCTTAAGGAACTGCAGGAACTGGGACTCAGCCTGATGTATGTGGGTTGTGAGAGTGGCGATAACGAGGTTCTGGAACGGATTAACAAGGGGGAGACCTTTGATACGTCACTGGACGCCCTCCTGAAAATCAAACAGGCAGGCATGAAAAGCTCGGTGATGATCCTTAACGGCCTCGGCGGTCCAGAACTGAGTGAGCAGCACGCCAGAGCCTCAGCCCGGTTAATGAATGCGGCCCAGCCTGACTACCTGGCAACACTGGTGGTTGAATTGCGCGGCGACCCCGAGAGGTTTATTGAACGGTTTGATGGCAAATGGCGCCCCTTGACCAAACGCGAGCTGTTTGAGGAGATGGAAGTACTGCTGAACGAGCTGCAACTGGAGAAAACCATTTTCCGTTCCGATCACGCCTCCAACTACTTGGTGCTAAAGGGTGTGCTAGGCAAGGATAAAACTCGATTACTGGAGCAGGTAAGAACCGCTATCGACGCTCCGAATCAAATCCCCCTGCGCCCAGATTGGCTCAGGGGGTTTTGACTTTAGTTTGGCGGAGTCAGGTAGAGAAGATTGCGGGTTAGATCAAAGGTGGTGCGAAATTTCCTGAAGATCTGTGTGCCTATCAGGCCAGCTACATGAACTGCATCGGTGGAGCCTTTTGAGGAGCGGGCAAAGTTGACGGGAACATCTTCGAGCACTTTGTTACCAACCGTCACCGTATCCACGATTCCGCGGAGGTGAGAATCTGTTCCGCCTATTCCTATAGCGTTAACCAACTGGGTTTCCATTTCTTCCAGCTCAATATTGGCATCCGTCCAGTCCTTGAACATCAACATGCCAAAGGATAATCCGGTATCGAGAGAGACCAGCGCGGTCTTATCGCCATTCAACGAAACCAGCACCTGGCGAGCGCCACCGCCCTCTGAATAAACCCGAATAGGCTCAGCAAGTGACTCACCGGTAAAAGACTCCGGTTCGTAAAATGCCAGGCGCTCATTGGGGTAATCTATATCCACCACCAACTCATTAAAGACTTCTGCCCCAAGGATAACCGACAAGGGCGGGGCATTAATTTCTGACAGGTCAATTATTGCTACAGGATGATTGGCCAACTGAACATTGCCGATCTCTATGGTCAGGTCCGTGGTAAATGAGGCGTCAGCTTCGCCGGAGGTGCCTTTAACCTTAAATCCTTTTTTCCCGGACACCCCCAATTCCCGAGCAAATTCCTCGTCGATAACAGTGGTAACGGATGCGGAATCGAGCAGCACCTTACGACTCACACCATTAATGGTGGCATCCAGCATAATGTGTTTCTGCGCGTAAAATTCGAAATCGATCCAACCACTACCCGCATCTCCCCCCTTGAAGCGGCAAAACTTGCCCAAATCCGTAGGGCAGGCAAACTGGCTGACAGGCTGGGTGCGATTAAGAACTATTCGGTTCCAGTGAATCTTTTGCTCTTGTTTGCCGGAAGACAGCGTCCAGCGATAGGGCATCCTCACCCCATCAACAGTGCGCCAGTAGTGGAGCCTGGTCCAGCTGAGTTCCTCGCCTTCCCGCTGGCGAATCCAGCCCAAGGCACCGGTTCTGGGAGAGACTAGCAGGTCAAAATAATTGCGATCGGGATAAGCGACGCGAATGACCCTGTAGAGCTTGCCGTTGCGGCGCTCTGTGGAAAGACAACTTACCTCTCCATCGCCCTGCTGCTGTAGCGACAAGGAGAGTACCTGGTCGATAGTCCGCACACTCTCGTTGTATTCCCGAAGACCGATATGGCCAGCCTGCTTAAAGGGTAACTTGCCCCATGCTGTATCAGGGGTAAGTCCTCGTATTACTGAAAAGGGGTTCAGCTGAAACTCCTGAAGTGAGTAGCCGTCACGGCGCAGTGTCAGCGAAGCTTCGCCGGTGCGGCCATAACCGGACACCTCACCACTCATCTGTACAGTTTGCAGGGACCGAAACTTATCTCCGCCGCGCCACTCCAGATAACGATCAATCTCCTTGCAGTCACTCGCCCACGCAGACGCAACCGAGATTGACGCCAATCCCAGACAGACTATGCACCTGATTAGTAAAACCCCCACTTTCGCTCCTTTATTTGTATGAATTGAATGTTCCATTTCCGAATCAATGAGCTGCCTTTGAACGACCACCTATCTGGATAGATAGGTCGGCAACATAAATCATGACCACAAAATAATGATTTAGTGCTAAATGGAACCCAAATATTTCACATTTCCTCTATATATAAAACGGATCACCAGCCAAACTCCCTTGAAATATCCTTGCTTTTACATTCGGCTCACTCATATTGAGCCTGTAAATATGACGAGATCGACACCAACTTTGGGACACCTTTTCTAAAATTTTAGACCAGTGGCTGCCTAGCGGAGTGCTATGTGACCTGATTGTCCATTTACTGGTCACGAGAACCTCCCTCAAATACCCAGCCTGGCAGTCCCCTCCCCCAGCCTGTCATCCTGAGCGTTTGGCGAAGGATCCCTCTACTCCGAGGACAGCCCTCAAACAATCACAGCACTGTAATTTTGCACAGTATCCGGCCTTGGCTCTATAATGGCGGTTTTGCCTCAATCCAGAGTTACCGTCACATGGAAAGCATTCAGGTACGGGGTGCACGCACCCACAACCTCAAAAATATCGACCTCGATATTCCCCGCGACAAGTTGATTGTTATTACCGGCCTGTCCGGTTCCGGCAAATCCTCACTGGCTTTCGACACGCTGTATGCTGAAGGCCAGCGCCGCTATGTGGAATCGCTCTCCACCTATGCGCGGCAGTTCCTGTCGATGATGGAAAAGCCCGATGTCGACCATGTGGAAGGCCTCTCCCCGGCCATCTCCATTGAGCAAAAATCTACATCTCACAACCCCCGATCCACCGTGGGCACCATCACCGAGATATACGACTACCTGCGTCTGCTGTTTGCCCGTGCCGGTGAGCCCCGCTGCCCGGATCATGACGTTGAACTGAAAGCGCAAACCGTCAGCCAGATGGTGGACCACGTTCTGGCCCTGCCCGAAGGCACCAAGCTCATGTTGTTGGCTCCGGTAGTACGGGAACGTAAAGGTGAGCATGTCCACCTGCTCGAACAGCTACGTCACCAGGGTTTTATTCGCGCCCGTATCGACGGCGTGGTGGTGGATCTGGATGACGCACCAAAGCTGGCCAAAACCCATAAGCACACCATTGAAGTAGTAGTAGACCGCTTTAAGGTGCGCGAAGATCTGCAGCTGCGCATTGCCGAATCCTTTGAAACTGCCCTCAATCTGGCTGAAGGTCTCGCGGCAATCAGCTACATGGATGGCGAGGCACCGGACCAATTGTTCTCCGCCAAATTCGCCTGTCCGGTTTGTGACTACAGCCTTACCGAGCTGGAGCCCCGCCTGTTCTCTTTCAACAACCCGGTGGGTGCCTGCCCCAGCTGTGACGGGTTGGGGGTACGGCAGTTTTTTGATATCGCCCGTGTGGTGCAACACCCGGAGTCGAGTATTTCAGAAGGCGCTATTCGCGGCTGGGATCGCCGCAATCTGTTCTACTACACCATGCTGGAATCCCTGGGCGAGCACTACGGCTTTGACATAGACACGCCTTTTGAAAAGCTCAAACCGCTCCACCAGCAGGCAATTCTGTTTGGCAGTGGCGATGAAGAGATCGACTTCAGTTACGTCAATGATCGCGGCACCGTTTACAAGCGAACCCATATCTTTGAAGGCATTATTCCCAATATGGAGCGACGCTTTCGCGAGACTGAATCCAACATGGTGCGCGAAGACCTGGCCAAATACCTGAACACCCAGAATTGCCCCGAATGTAAGGGCACTCGCCTGCGCAAAGAGGCGCGCCATGTGTTTGTGGATGGTCGCACCCTGTCGGAAATCACCGCTATTCCAGTGGGCGATTCCCACGACTATTTTGAAAACCTCAAACTGGCCGGACGTCAGGGGCAGATTGCTGAAAAAATTATTAAAGAGATTCGCGACCGGTTTCGTTTTCTGGTGGATGTTGGTCTCAACTACCTGACCCTCGATCGCAGTGCCGACACCCTTTCTGGCGGTGAAGCCCAGCGTATTCGCCTGGCCAGCCAGATTGGTGCCGGCCTGGTGGGCGTTATGTATGTGCTTGATGAACCCTCCATCGGCTTGCACCAGCGCGACAATGAGCGACTGCTCAACACCCTGACACGATTGCGGGACCTTGGTAATACTGTGATTGTTGTGGAGCACGATGAGGACGCCATTCGTCAGGCAGACCACATTATTGATATCGGCCCGGGTGCCGGCGTTCATGGTGGCGAAGTGGTGGCCCAGGGCAGCCTTGAACAAGTGATTAATTCACCGCGCTCGGAAACCGGCAAATTTATGTCCGGTGTGCGCTGCATCGAAATTCCTGCACAGCGCACCGAGATTGACCCAAAACGCCAGCTCGTATTAAAAGGTGCCAAAGGTAACAACCTGCGCAACGTGGATGTTGAAATACCGGTCGGCCTGTTCACCTGCGTAACAGGTGTTTCCGGCTCAGGTAAATCAACACTGATTAATGAAACCCTCTACCCACTGGCGGCCACTCAACTGAATAAGGCCACCACGCTGAAAGCAGCACCGCACAAAGCAATTAAAGGCTTGGATCAATTCGACAAATGTATCGACATTGACCAGAGCCCCATCGGTCGCACCCCGCGATCCAACCCGGCCACCTACACCGGTATTTTCACGCCCATTCGCGAGCTGTTCTCTGGCACTCAGGAGGCACGCTCCCGTGGCTACAAGCCGGGACGCTTCAGTTTTAACGTGAAAGGTGGCCGCTGCGAAGCCTGTCAGGGCGATGGCGTTACCAAAGTCGAAATGCACTTTTTGCCGGATATTTACGTCTCCTGTGACGTGTGTAAGGGCAAGCGCTACAACCGTGAAACCCTGGAAGTTTTATACAAAGGAAAGAACATTCACGAAGTGCTGGAGATGACCGTAGAAGACGCGCTGGCGTTCTTTGAGGCGGTACCGTCAATCTCTCGCAAGCTACAAACCCTGGTGGATGTGGGCTTGACCTATATCCGCTTGGGGCAAGCCGCCACCACTTTGTCGGGTGGTGAAGCGCAACGGGTAAAACTGGCGCGCGAACTGTCCAAACGCGACACCGGAAAAACCCTCTACATTCTCGACGAGCCGACAACCGGCCTGCACTTCCACGATATTCAGCAACTGCTGGAAGTACTGCACCGCCTGCGCGACCACGGCAACACTGTGGTGGTTATTGAGCATAACCTCGACGTGATCAAAACTGCTGACTGGATTATTGATTTGGGTCCTGAAGGTGGCAGTGGCGGCGGTATGATTATCGGCACCGGCACTCCGGAGCAAGTAGCGAAACTCAAGGACTCACATACCGGGCGTTTTTTGAAGCCAATGCTGAAATAACCCTCAGTTTTACAATTCTCCAATCCTCTCCTAGAATCAGGCTTCGCATTTCACAAATGCGAAGCTTGAGCCTTCTTGCGTCCTGTAAGTGGCATCAAATAAAAACAAATGGAGATTGTGTTAATAATGAATAAGCAACTGAAAACCCTGTCCAAAATAGCCCTGTTTAGTAGTGTAGTGTTTGTCGCATCTGGCAATGCAGCACCTCCCGATATGATGTCGAAAAAAGTGGGTGATAGCTGCCGGGCCACAGGCATATACTCAGGAAATACTGGCATTAATGTAATTGGTCTTGAATTTTTTTCTGCTAAAGGACCTGGCAAAGAAAGGGTGGAGCTCACGATTTCAAACTACCCCAACCCGGCAATTACTGAAACGTATGAACTGCCTCCTGGCTCCGTTACGGGAAGCTTCACTAGTGGTTTATCCCTGTCTGTTCATACAGACGAACTGGGAGGTGACTTGGGTGGCATGACTGGTTTAGTAGAAATAGACTGCATCCCAATGGAAGGCGGCTCTTACACCAAAACTTCCGGCTCACAAGAGACATATAGCCCATATACAGGCATGAGAGTTTCTACTGTGGGCACCACTGAATCTGTACAAGCGACGCAATCATTTTTTATTGATGGAATCGCCCCATTATTTCCCACTTCAGCAATTCTCAACAGCAACCACGCTGTCGTCAAGGAATATGAAGTCGTTGAATAACCTGATTGGCGCCAGTTTTACTGGCGCCATTTCCATATTTTTGATTACTCTTTCTTACTCCAGATATCCGGCCCACTTATAGGAAAGAAAAATCGGACGACAAAAAGTCCTATTTAATTCAGTGTTTCTTGATTAACTTCAATAATAATCGAGAACTCAGGTTAACCACATACTCTGGATACGAAATCAGTAGTGACCTGTACAAATCGATCTAAATCAGATAACGAATGATCAGAAAAAACAGACGCTCTAATTAAGCCTTCCGAGTCCACCCCAATATAATCAGAATATAGAACGTATATTTGATCGTCGAAAAGAGCTTTTTGCAGTCCTCTCATTTTTTCTGCGGTTTCCAGCTTAAATGAAACGATTGCCGACGGTGATTTCGGGCACTCAATGCCAGCTGCCAATAACTTGATCCGAAATTGTTCTGAAAGTTTTCGTAACGAATCGCACATTCCGGGATTTTCACCTACTAACTTTAAAGCAGCCGTAGCCACTCTAGCTGCAAGAGGCGAACCAGGGTTAGATCCTCTAACCGCAGGGACCTTTCTGGCCTTTTCAACAATTTCACTTGGCCCTAAAAAGACAGATCCAAGAGCACCAAATGCCTTGCTCAAGGTGGTAGCAATAAAAGCGCGACTCTCAACCCCAAAATGTTGTACTGACCCTCGCCCAGTATCACCTAACACCCCTGCAGCATGAGACTCATCCACAAAAATCCAACCATTTCTTTTTGAGATAATTTCTGCATAAACATCTAGCGGAGGAAGGCAACCCGAACTGGCAGAAATTCCGTCACATAGAAGTAAAGGCTTAACTCCATCACGCAAGCTTCGAACAATCCTTTCTAATGATTCTATATCTTGGTGATCAAATGTATGGATCGGTCGACCACTCAACTTTGCAGCATCTTGTAAGCACCAGTGAGCGTATTTATCTATTACAATTTCATCATACAATTCCGATAACCCACCCACTCCAGCAATCCCGAGATGATAACCTGAGGGTAAATAAACCGACGATTCAGTACCAAAAAATCTAGCCGCCTCTTGCTCAACCTCTTCAAATGCAGGATCAATACCTCCATACGAGGCTGGCAGGAATTTTGCAAAATTATCTTTAGAGTCCAATGACAACCTTGCTGCCTCTTGTAGCTCATTCCTCTGGAACAAGGCCAGATAGTTACAGCCAGCAAAATTTACAAACTTCTGTCCATCTACGATTAAACTCGAGGATGCCCCGCCATATATGTGACGCCCTTGGAGAATAGGCAAATTCATACCTTATTCCCCTTAGACACAATTTCACTCTTCCCGATATATAAAGTTTTTTTTCCAACCAGGTGATCGGATACACTGCCCGCATTGAGGGTAGCATGCTCAGAAAAACGGCTAGAAAGCCAAAGTATTACTCCAAGCCCACACCAGACCAATATACCTGACCAGGTGATTGGTAAGTGGATTGTAGGATTGACAAAAAAAGGTTCAGTGACAGCAATTAAGAACAAAGCAAAGGCTATGCAGAAGGATACGCAAAGTGAAATTGAACATTTCTCACCACTCCATCTACACAAAGTAATTGCACACACCATGACCACACAATAAGCAGCGGTCATAGTCACTGAAGCAGAGCCAATAATCAATGTCAGCATTCCCTGCCCACCCAGAACACCAACTATTGTGAGCAAGCTAACAATTTGGATCGACGCCTGGTAAGTGTCATGCTGATTTGATTTTGAAGAAAAAATCTTGGGAATATCCCCATTGATACTGAGCACAGCTAAAATTTTATTAAGCCCAAGGAGAACAGCATTCCACGTAGTAAAAAGACCGAGAATTGCAACCAGAAAAATTATATCTCCAAATCTTTCAGACCCAAAAACCTCAACAAAAGCTGCTGCAACAGGCAGGTCCGCACTGATCAGAACCTCTCTTGGTAATGACATCGCTGCTGCAACAAACAACCCCACATAGAATATCCCCACAGCCAAAATAGCGATAAATAGAGATTTAGCTACAGACGCCACACCAACTCCATCAGCACGATCTCCAATTATTTGCACAGAGAAATTAAAGCCAGAAATTAAAAGTGGAGCTGCAGCAAATACTGAGACCATACCTCCTAGCCGCCAACCAGACTCTTGATATACAAACATCGGATTCAAATTTCCAACCACGCCTGTAGACAACCCCAAAATAATAAAAATTAGAGAAAAAGCTAACAACAAAAACGTTAATATATCCTGAAAAATTGCAGCAGTTTGTATTCCACGCACATGCAAAAACATCATAAAAGCAGTACTAATGATACTTATTGCCAAGGTTCCAACCCGAACATCATGACCCAAGATACTATAAAGCACAGACCCAGAAAGGTTTGGCAATAACTCAGCACTAAATAGAGCAATAGACAAAGCTTCGAAAACGCACACCGCAAGATAAGTAAATGCAAGAAACCATCCAGTAAAAAACCCTATTTTCTTCCCAAGAATTGTATAGGCATACATTGTTTCGCCACCAGACTCCGACAGTCGGGATGCTACTGCAATGTATCCTTTTGCAACAAACACCATCAGCAGCGCCCCTAAAAGAAATGCGACTGCTACACCTAAGGAACCGGCATTAGTTAACCAAGCACCATACAAGGGAATCCATCCAACTCCAATTGATGCACCTACGGCTACAGTAAAGAATTGGTGAGGTTTTAGACCTGTTTTATTCAATGGACTCATTATTTTGCTCTAAGGTATTAGTGCCTACAGTTAATGTTGGCAGTTGAATATAAGATGGTGTTTCTGGGCCAAAATGAATCTTGATATTCGCTGTCTTATATTCCGTATCTCGTGCATTGTCCCCTCCAGTGTTCAAGTTACGCATAAATGTTGGAAAGCTTGAGCTAGTGATATGAACACGAATCTTGTGACCTTCTTTGAAAAGGTTGGCACCTACAAGCATGTCAACATCAACTGGATACACTTCCCCAGGCTTCATAAACACGGAATGATCTGGCCCGTCCCTGTATCGTAACCTTAAGATACTTTCCTGAATCCCAAAAGATCTTCCATCAGGATAGACATCGAGGAGCCTGACCACTACATCAGTATCCGGAACATCGGTAGATATCCAAAGCTTGGCTCGAATTTTTCCAGTCATTTCAACGGAATCACTCAATGGCTCCGAAGTATAGACAAGAATATCTTTTCGATCTTCTATGCTCGAGTGATCCGACGAACCCTTATGGACGGCTTTAGCATAAATATTTACTGGATTACCCGGATCATAAGCGTATTCATCTACACCACTGCGTATAGGAATTGACCACGAAAGCAGCCCATCTCCCTCAATGGAGTTAGCACCTTGCTCACTGGATAAATACATGTTTGTGTATTTTGTACCTGGAATCGGCCACTCACTTGATTGACGCCATTCATTAGCGCCTGGAAGATAATATTGAACCCGAGGATAACCCCCAAAACTATTACCTTTCTGCTTAAGCGTATAGTCCCACCAGCGTAAATAGGTATCCCAAGCAGGGAAACTAGCATCTCCGACATTTCTCTCGCCGGTGATTGTTTCCGAGCTAACGCTCTCGAAATTGCAGTGGGACATTGGACCAATAATTATGTACTGATTTTCTTTAGCCCAGTTTGATTTGGCATATTCAGAAAAATATTTGAATTGTAGAAAGGTTTCATTTACTCCATGATCATGCCATGAGTTGATATGAAGCGCTGCGCCATCAACAGAATCACCATCATCCAGATAGTCACCTTTTTCCCAGAACTCCCCTAATGGTTCACTTGCTGCAAATCCTTCCCATTCATTTGGTGGAGAGTTCAATATCTCGTCTATTTCAACCGCAGGCAAATGCATTAAAACATCAATCGTTTCCTTAGTCATTTCATGGGTTTCGGGATCAAAAAATGAGCTCAAGGGTTTTACTTTTGGGGCCGGATCGTAAAAATCCACCAATTTTAGAAACTGACTTCGATCCAGTCGTTTTGAGGGCCGATAGAATAATGTCGAACCATAATTGTGTGCCCATAGAGGCATAAACATATTAGGCACTCCCCCTCGAGAGCCCGCCCGCCCCATTGATCCACCTTCGGTCCCATGACCAAATGAGGCTGACTGCGGCAACAACCCCTTAAGTGACTCATGCTGGCTCATAGCACCACGAATTACATTCCCTCCAGGTATGGAGCAACCTGTCATCCCTGCTCGACCGTTATACCAACTTTGTCTTTCAAACCAATCAAGCGTATCAGAAGCATCATCTATGTCATTATTTCCAAGAGAGTACTCACCTTCAGATTCAAATTTCCCGCGACGATCTTGAATTGCAAAAACATAGCCGTGGCTAGCGTAATAATAGGCTTTATTCAGATAGGAAATTTTTGCATTTGGGTCAGAGTTTCTCTGTACGGCCTTATTGTACGGTGTTCTTTCAAGGATTACGGGCAGCTTCCCCGCGTAATCAATAGGAAAATATAGATCAGTTGACAACCTGACTCCGTCGCGCATTTCTATTAGATGACTACGCTCTACTCTTACCGCATACGGACCTTTTTTAAATAATTTTTCAGATGACGCAGATATCACCTCTCCAGCCAGAGCTATATTTGCAATAAATAAGTACGCAATAATTGGCAAGAATAATTTATGTATAATTTGTTTAAAATTGTTAAATTTCTGAACAACCATTATGTTGCACATATAAACATTCAACATAGAAATCACAACTCTATTTACCATTATAAAAACCAGACGGAGATATAAAGATTACTGAAATATTTATTAATTACATTATTACTACAGAATATTTACACCAACTCTTATATGGGTACATCTTCACTCATACAAACCACCCAACCCTAACAATTCTTGTATCATTGCTCACCACTGTATTCGATGAATGGCAATTCAATATAGGATGAGTACTCACCACCATGATGAATAGTGACATTAGCCTTTTGAAAATCAGCATCCAAGGAATTATCTCCGCCTGTATTCAAGTTACGATTATAGGTAGGCATGCTTGAACTGGTAACATCAATCCTGATCTTATGTCCAGGCATAAAGTAGTTACTATAAACCAGCATATCCAAGTCAATCTCATAGATCTTTCCCGGCATCAATAGAACTTTTTTATCAAAACCTTCACGATACCGTAATCGAAGGAAACCCTCTTGTAGAGCATATGCCCGACCGTCAGGGTATACGTCCATAATCTTTACAGCCAAGTCTGTATCAGGAACATCTGTAGACAGGAATATTTTCGCCCTAATTTTCCCTGTCATTTCAATACCTTTATCAAGTGGTTCACTCGTATAAACCAGTATATCTTCTCGCTCCTCTTTATGGCTCATATCAAAGCTTCCAGAAAGAACCGAGTCATTCATATAGAAAACCGGGTCGGCTGGATCATACACATAACTGTCATATCCAGTCTTATCTGGCTTTTCAAATATGAGTTTTCCACTCGTAAAGTTATTATTGGCCGCACCATCACTTGTTAAATATAGTTTTGTTTTCTTTGTACCCGCTATAGGCCAGACATTCGAAGATTTCCATTTATTTAAACCAGGAACGTAGTATTGAATTTTTGGCTCCCTATCAAATCCATTATCAATTCCTTTTAGGGTGTAGTCCCACCAACGCAGATAAGTACCCCATATATCCTTTCTGGCATCACCGACATTCCGCTCACCTGTAACAGTATTAGATGACACTGATTCAATCCTGCAATGTCCAAGTGGAGAAATAATTACAAACTGATTATCACGAGAATATTTAGTAACAGATTTCTTACTGAAATGCTGGTATTGCAATAGAGTTTCATTAATACCATAATCGTGCCAGGAATTTACATGTAAAGCCGCAGCATTGACTTTGGTATCGTCCTCCAAATAATTTCCGCCATCCCACCAAGGGTCCATTGGTTCTTTTGTAGCCAAATCGTACCAATCAGAATCTAGAGAATTCATAAATTTTGGTATATCAACAATTGGCAATACCATCATTGCATCATATGTAAATCGCTTAGTAGCTTCGGGGGTTTTAAAAACCCCTTCATAGCTATCAGCCTTTGGACGAGGCTCATACTTATCTGCTATTTTCAAAAATTCCTCACGACTTAATTTTTTTGATGGCCGATAGAATAACTTCGCTCCTCTTACATGAGCCCATTGCGCAATAGTAAGGTTACGTGCGCCCCCACGCAGCCAGAACTTAGCCATGGTCCCACCGGCGGAACCATGACCAGTCGCTGCAGACTGTGGCAAGATAGACGCAAGTGATGGGTGAAGGGTTTGAGCAGCTTTTATCTGGTTGGCACCTGGAATAGAGCAACCTATCATACTTGCCTTACCACTAAACCAAGGTTGTTGATCAAGCCAGTTAAATGTATCCTCAGCATCCTCTACATCATTATTGAGAACCAAGTACTCCCCTTCTGATTCATATTTACCCCGACGATCTTGAATAGCAAATACATAGCCATGACTTGCGAAGTAATACGCTTGATTTGTATGATTTATTGGATCATTTGGATCAGCATTTCGCTTTGTGGCCTTATCGTATGGAGTGCGCTCAAGAATAACAGGCAACTTTCCCTTGAAACCAACGGGAAAATACAAATCCGTCGAAAGACGTACACCATCTCTCATTGTAACAAAATGGCTACGCTCCACTTTCACCTGGTACTTACCCTTTTCAAAGGGTATGACTTTTGCGACTACACCTTCCTCATCTGCGGATACTGCCATTGATAAAGTTACCCCATAAAATATACTTAAGCCGATTACAATTAAGTTCCATATTTTTTTTGAGAAACTTCGCCAGCCCAAAAACCTGAACATCTACTTAAACTCCCGAAAACACCTTTCAATAAATCAAATTGAATTCCATAAGATTAATGACGGTTTATTCTTGGATATCTCAAATAAGACACCCAGGAAAAATCACCCAAATGTCTCATTTATAAATAAATACAAACACCTAAGTCTTTAATAGCGCACAGACTATGTAACTGACGAATGCTCAAAGACCATTGCAAACCCACAAGATTCTGATGATGGAATAATCAGATAACCATCATGATCTGAATATTTTTTTTGGTTTTCATCCAACACCATTCTTACTTGAGAATCAGAACGAACCGCCATGTGAATGGCAACGCAAAAACCGTTTAGAGGTTGAGGCGAATCTCTTAAAATATTTCCACCGTACCGCCTGACTGCTGCCATTGGTGTCAACACTTCCGTGATTTCGCCACGAGATCCGACAATTTTGAAGCCATCTGAACTTACTTCATCTGGATCTTTCCCAAATTGCTTAGAGAAATAATGTATATCTGAAGCGGGATCCACAGACATATAGACCAACCTTACCACGTCAGTTGCCGTGTTAGCGTGATTCGAATATTCCTCCACAAATATGGTCTCAGGCTTTCTGTGTTCTGACAAAAAAACTGATAAGTACGGGTTATCATCACGCCAGGCATAAAAACAGGCACTATCAGTTTCATCTTCCTGACCATCTGGGTGGGTCACCTTGCGGCGAGCATAAATAATCTTATCAGGGTTTAATCCCTGATTTTCAGCACTCTTCCTGGCAAGATCTATATCACATGTCCGCAAGCTAATATGTGCAATTCCAGATTGACAGGATTCAATAAATTTTCCATAGGGATCACTTAGCCAGCTAGCCGCCTCCCCGAAGTCAACCAACTCCAGATAGGTATTTGCAAAATGTATAATGCAATTTTTGGAACCCAACTCCAGATGACTTTCAATGGGCCCAACATAAAACCCTAGATCCCGAAATGCCTCTATACGTTTTTCCATTTCCTGACCTACAACTACAAAGTGATCTAATGCACGCAACTCTTTCATGTGAAATATTTCTCTGCAATCTCTTATTATTCGCTGTGCTTTTTAAACCATCCCAATAGAGTGGTCATTTTTGAAAGATGGTGGCTCGGTCGAGCGAATATTCCATGACCTTCGCCTGGAACTCGTACCAGCACTGATTCAACACCCTGCAACTTTAATGCCTTGTAGTATTGCTCGGACTCAGACATTGGTGTCCGCCAATCTTCCTCTCCTGTCATTATCAAAGTGGGCGTTTTCACATTTCCAGAGGCACTTAATATAGAGCGTTTTTCATAATTATCCCGATGCTCCCAAGGCAGACCTGGCATCCAATGACTGAGGTAATGTGCGGACATATCCGCGGTAAATACAAAACTTTCCCAGTTTATAACCGGATAGAACGAAACTGCTGCTTTAAACCGATCTGTATTGCTTATCATCCAGGCCGTCAATGTTCCGCCGCCACTTCCTCCAGTTACGTACACTCGGTTTGAATCCACGTATCCCATAGAAATTACTGCATCAACACCACTATTAAGATCGTGATACTCATCTCCGGGGAAAACTCGATCTATCAAATCGACAAATTCCTGACCATAGCTGTTGCTACCGCGAGGGTTGGCATAAAGAACCAAATACCCATCCGAAGCCATTAATTGCTTCTCAATATCAAACCGCGGCCCATAATTGGCCGTAGGTCCACCGTGTATTTCCAGTATCAAAGGGTACTTTTTGGCTGGATCAAACTGCGGTGGCTTAACTAACCACCCTTGAATGTTTCGGCCATCCTTGGATGACTTCCACCAAATTTCTTCAACTTTACCAAGCTCTCGCTGACTGAACAGGTCATCATTAAGGTGTGTTATCTGCGAACTTTTTCCACCATTTCGGCCAACACCTACTTCTCCTAAAACATCAGGTTTATTGATGGCGTACGTGTAGGTATTATTTTTACTTAAAGAGAAAGAGCCCATACCATAGTTGAAATCACCAGTTCCAAGATTCCTGGCCATCTCGGTGAAATTTCCGTTCAGGTCAAAACGTCCTAGACGTGTTACACCTTCACTGTCATAAACAACATATATGTACTTGCCATCTGCAGACCATCTGGGTGAAGACACTGGGCGGTCAAGTTTGGCACTAAGCACTTTGAGATTACTTCCATCGCGGCTTGCTATATACAGGCGATTCTGTTCAGCCGCTTTGTAATTTTCATCGTGACCCGTAAAGGCTAGATATTTATTAGTTGGCGAAACCGCAACTTCGTTTTCACCCCCATGACGATTGGTCAGCCGACTCGGTTCACCACCACTCAATGAGAATTCAAAAATATCTGTCAGAAAAAAATTTTGTTCCCAATTGTCATTGCGATTAGCAGAAACTATCAAGCTATTTCCATCTGGCGACCAGCAATACTGTGCAGGACTACTAATAAACCCCCCATGATTGTAGTCACCATGTGTTACCTGACGTGGTGTTCCACCTTCAGAGGGAACCACATAGAGCTGCGTGTAACCATCAGGTAGGTCACCAGATCCATTAAAGCGGAAAATCAGCTTATCTGTCATTTTTGCAGGTGGAGCCCATTTGGCTCCCGCAGGAGGAATTGGCATTTGCCCAATCATTAATGGCGAGTTGATTGGCTTGAACATAGCAAACGCTATCATGCTACCGTCTGGAGACCATTTGATACTCCCAGGTGCTTTAGGCAAGTTTGTAATTGCTGTGGTTGCGCCAGTATCCATCCAACGCATATATATTTGCGCGCTTCCAGATTCCGTTGAGACGTAAGCCAAGCGCTTTCCATCTGGGGACCAAGCTGGGCTAAATATGTGATGCTTGCCCGTACTAATTGGTCGATGGTCATTGCCATCAGAAGATACGATCCAGAGGTTGGTATAACGCATGTCTGTCATCACATCATTGAAGTGACGAACGTAAGCTACCTGCTCACCATCAGGAGAAATCTCTGGACTTGAAGCATACTCTAGCTCAAAAAGATCCAGTGCTTGCAATGGATCTTTTCCAAACTGTTCAGCGTTAGCAGTCAATGAAATCAAAATAGAGACCACTATAGCTTGGCAGATTCTATACATATTTACCTCTTTATTACATGTTAAAATGGCACTCACAAGGAGTGCCAAGTATTATCTATGGTCGTTAAATCTGGTAGGTGAACTCAACCCCAACCAAGCGAGGGGAATCCTCTGTGAAAAGAGGCGCACCGCCTGCTGGGTTCTGATTGAAAATCTCTCCCTGTTCATTCAGCAAGTTATTACCGTAAAGGTAAACTCCAAATTTTCCATTTTCTGCACCGATTCTTGCACGCAACAGGTTTCTGACATCTCCCTTTCTGGCATCATCCGCTCCGAATTGACCGTATTGGCCATCAATATGAGAAAATGTCATACTGATCAAACCAGCCCAAACATCACTCACTGCCCATTTATAGCTAGTAGACATCGCAGCGGTCCATTTAGGGACAAATGGAATCCTGTCACCATTTTCAGCTCCGGAAGCACCCAGATCATTTGCTGAAACTATCTCAGCACTATTCCAGTTCCCGGTTAGCGACATGGTTAATCCTTCAATACTTTCAGGAGAGTAAGTCATCCCCAAATCGACACCATAAATCTTAGCGTCACCGACCGCATAATCAGCAAATAAACCATTGGACGGCACGGAAAAACGTGCATCTTGCCAGTCCTGATAGTAAATGGCGGCATCTAGTTGTAACTGCCCATTTATTAAATCTTGCTTCGTGCCGACTTCATAGCTAATCAGCTCATCAGAATCCAAAATCAACTCACAGGGAAGTCCAGCTAATTGGTGCAGTGAGCAGGTAGCCAGATCATTGAAGTCCCCTGACCTAAAGCCTTCGGCAATATTGATAAAGTAATGAGAACCTTCCTGAGGGAACCATGACAAGTTAAAGCGGAAATTAACGCTATCAAAATCTTCACCATCAGGGCTTCCTGCCGCAATCGCACTATCCCCTTCCAGCGTCTCTTCGAAATAGCGAACACCGACCAAAGGAATCAATTCTCCATCCATTAAATTCCATGAAAATTCACCAAAAATAGACAGCGATTTTGAAGTATCAACTGTTTTTGAAAAACTATTTACAAAGAAAGGAGGAATTTCTGGTGCCCACTCATTACCTGACGTAAGCGACTGCTCAAAATCAGTATAATAAACTCCAGTTAACCACTGAAATACACCATCAGTATTGGACGTCAATCGAGTTTCGTTGCTCCAAATTTTCTGATCACCCACTACGCTAGAAGTAACAGTGGTAAAACCCAGCGGGAGACTAATGATAACGTCATTATTCACAGTACTATAAGTAGTGGTGCTGCTTAAGTCAGCAAATCCAAACCCATACTCTAAAGTGAGAGAGCTCAAGTCGAACTCAATATTATTGATATCACCAGGGAGACTAGAGCTCACAGGATTTGAAGGATCAAGCTTGGAAATTAATGTTCCGCCATTTTGATCCACCACATTGTGCATGTAGTTAAATTTCACTCTGAGATCATCAGTAGGCTCCCAATGCACACTCGCCCGATAATTCTCAATGTCAGCATCATTTACATTTTGATTTCCAAGTGCATCTTTAAGATAACCACCTACGTTCTCCTTACTTGCAACCAATCGAATGCCCAAAGTGTCCTCTATAACGGGCAAACTCACTGCAGCGTCAATGAATTGACCACCATCACCACCACGCAAGGTATTGAAGCCAGTGCTGACTTTTGCTTCAACAAAACTCAAATTTGGTGAATTTGGAATATATCGTACAACCCCCCCCATTGAGCCGCCACCATATAGCGTCCCTTGTGGACCGCGCATCACTTCCACACGCGCCATGTCAAATGCTCGTCCAACTGGAGCAAAATCCAAACCATAAAATGCAGAATCATCAAAGTAGTAGCCAACTGTTGGACTACCTGCACCTTGTTCGATCCCACGAATCTGAAACCGACGCTGACCCACTGTAAGACTAATACCTTCAGAGGCTCCAGGAACCATCGTCATTAGCTCACTGACATCTCGGATACTTGCATCACCAAGTTGCTCAGAACCAAATGACTGAATAGACAACGGCACATCCATTAACTTTTGCTCACGCTTTTGAGCCGTTACCAGAACCTCTTCAATTTCATTCTCTGCCATAGAAGTTCCCGACAGAAACACTCCACTAAGGGTTGCTATTGCTGCATAAAGCTTTTTAGATTTGTAATGTTTGCACATATCATCCTCCGTCAATTTAGGGGCTACCCAGCAACCAGGCCTACTATTGCATTCGGGTAATTTTTATTATGAATATAGGGCGGCATATGCCTTGAAGGCTTAAACTGAAACCATCCATTAGCAACAGAGGCTACAATCTTCAAACCTAAGAAAAGGGTAACTCAAGAAGGAGTGTTGGAATTTGTAATTAGGACAAAAAAGTTACATATTCGGCCATTTTTATTGTAATCAACAGCATCAAATAGCCGTATTGTTGATTTTAGGCTATTCTAACTGTTAGATAGCTTCGTTTTATAGCCAAAGAAAGCCAAGCGCTACAATCAGGAAACTATATTCTTCGCGAGACCCAATTTGGGTTAGCATAAGTAGATTTCTCAATTTAGAACAGATTCATAATTGCTAATGAAAAAGTCCACTACACATCTCAAGAATTCATTGAGCTCATTTGATATTAATGTCACAAATGAGCGCATATTTGGCGAACCTGTAACAGGCTTAATTGAAAAACTAAACTCGTGTATTGGCCGACCTGATCCATCTGATAACAGCCATAGGGCTTTCCCAAATGCTAAAAGTCTGTACACAACCCACAAACCTAACCCTCTCGCCGGTTTACGTACTTATCTTCCTAAAGAAATTGGTGAAGGCTATTGGGATTTTATAGAAATTAGTCCTGGGATAGTACTGTCTATCACTGATTCCTTGTATTACTCCCCACACCAACTTGAATACTTACCAGAGTGGAAACTAAAAATCCGAGTCATATACTCTGGTTCAATTTCTTTGCTAGGTGAAGATGTAGTCTATGCTGGTGAGACCGCTCACGTACATATAAACAATAGTGGAAAGTCAACCGGGTATACCATCCATCCAAACTTGCCATTAAAGATGGTCACACTGAGTATCGTACCAAACATTGAGAATTCACTACCTTACAACACAAATCCCCCAACGGGATCCTTTAGAACCCTTTTTGAAGCAGCAAAATTGAAGCCACTTTCATTTCCTATTGAGTCTTGCACTAAAACTATGCAAATTGCAAAAGAGATCATTGAGTCCCGTGACAAGCTGCCACTTGAGCTTAGGGTGATCTATATAAAAGCCAAAGCCCAAGAGTTGATATGCGCTGCTTTTCCAAGATTTATTCCAGAGTTGAATATTTCCGAGCACAAGGGGAAGATTAAGCAAAGAGACCTCAATCGGTTACATGAAGCAAAATTCATTCTGGAGTCACAGTTAGAAAAGCCCCCCACCATCGATAAACTTTCGAAAATGGTTGGTATTAGCAGATCCAAATTAACATCAAGTTTTAAAGAGTGCTTTGGAGAAACCATTCATGAATATCAAACAAAATATCGAATGAATGAAGCAAAACGGCTACTGGAAGAAACTGATCTACCACTATCTGAAATTAGCTTAATGACAGGTTTTCAACATGCCTCTAACTTCACACAAGCAATTAAACAATATTTCGGTGAAAACCCTAAGGGATTACGAAACAACAGTTAATCGGCGATAAAGGGAATTTTCATGGAGAAAATCTCTAAATCATCTTCATTGAATGATCTATTACCAGTCGACATACTTTGCTTGCAATAAAATAACTCCTCACCTTCCACCCTTTTTTGAAGAAGGCTCCTTGACCAGACTTACTGGCGCAATTTCCATGGCTTTAATTTCCTACTCCGAATCCCCAATCCACTCTATCCGGTACAAATCCCTTCTACGATCCAGATAATTGCGTACCGACCCCTCGTTTTGCAGGATTTGCAGCTTATCCAGATCAACATCAACTATCAGAGTCATCTCGGTATTGGGCGTAGTTTCCGCCATAATGGCATCGTGTGGAAAGGCAAAATCAGAAGGGGAAAATACCGCAGTCTGGCCGTACTGAATATCCACACTGTCCACCTGTGGCAAATTGCCGATACTGCCGGATATGGCCACATAACATTCGTTTTCGATGGCTCGAGCCTGTGCACAACGGCGCACTCGCAAGTAACCATTTTTGGTGTCGGTCCAGAACGGGACGATTAGAATCTCCATCTCTTCATCACTGAGCAGTCGGGCCAGTTCCGGAAATTCAACGTCGTAGCAAATCAGGATACCGACTCGGCCAAAGTCGGTTTCAAACAGTGTCAGGTGGTTGCCGCCCTTCATTACCCAGTCTTTCTTTTCGTGAGGGGTCGGGTGCAATTTGTATTGTGATTCGATAGTGCCATTGCGGCGACATAGGTAGGCAACATTGTACAGTTCACCGTCTTCGATCACCGGCATTGAACCCGCCACTACGTTGATGTTGTAACTCACCGCCAGTGCAGAGATGGCTTCCAGCATGCTTTCACTGAACGACGCCAGGTAACGAATCGCTTCTACCGAATTCTGATGCTCTTGCAAGCCCATTAATGGCGCGTTAAAAAATTCCGGAAAAACCGCCACATCGCAACGGTAGTCAGACAAGGCATCAATAAAATACTCCACCTGTTTGAGCACTTCTTCGACACTGTGAAATTCGCGCATTTGCCACTGCACACAGCCTATACGGGCAGTGCTTTTTCGGCTGCCAAACAGCTTTGGTTTGCGCGGTTCGTAGTAAATATTGAACCACTCCAGCAAAGTGGCATAACCGTGAGACTCTTTATCCTCCGGCATGTAAGCTTTTAATACCCGCTTCACCTCAAAATCATTAGCTAATTGAAAACTCAAAATCGGGTCGTATATCTCTTTGCGCCGAACCGCCTCGATATACTGCTGCGGCCTCATCTCGCCAGCGTATTCGTTGTAATTAGGAATGCGGCCACCGGCAAAAATAGCGCGCAAGTTCAGGCTTTGGCACAGTTCCTTGCGCGCTTCGTACAAGCGCCTGCCCAGGCGCAAATTGCGGTATTCTGGCGACACAAACACATCGACACCGTACAGCACATCGCCATTGGGGTCGTGAGTGGTTAAGTAGGCATTGCCTGTAATTTCGTCGTAGGTGTGCTCATCGCCAAATTTGTTGTAATCGACAATCACCGAAAAAGCCGCCGCCACCGGAACGCCATTGTCTTCAATACAGATCTGCCCCTCAGGAAAGGTTTTCAACATTGTCAGATATTGATGTTGTGGGAACGCTCCCCCAAGATCTGCATACACTTCATCCATAATGGTTTTGATGTGACCAAAATCAGAACGGCTCAAATTGCGCAGCTTTAGCTTGACTTCAGAATTGATATTTGCGGTTTCGTGATCACTCATAGCGTTTTTTCCCATAGCTAAAATTCGAAATGGTTGGGCCTGCGACACAAGCAGGCCCTAGTTCGCTCTGTGACGATCAATCCGTTGATGTCTGCTGTTGCCCCTGTTCCGTCGTTTTACTCACGGCGGCAGACTTCTTTTGAAAGTGTGGCATATATGCCTGAAAAACCTTAATGCCCCAGCGCAACCAACTGATCAGCGCAAAGGCAATCCACAGCGCCCAGAGTAACGTCAGAACGCGATAGACCCAAATGGGCACGGAAATAACCGATACCGTGGGCAACACCCCTTCCACTCGATCAGCGTACCAGTTGAAGTCATACCAATACGAGTCATTGCCCGCGATCTGCATTTGTGGTGAATCCAGTAACCCCTGTGCAATGCCGGCATAGAGCGAGGTCAACGCGATAATCGTCAATACCACCATCGCGATTTGATAGAGCAGACACAACCAGTTGACTGGCCTGGGCTGCTTGTGGAGCCAAGCCAAGCCCAGCAACCAGATCACAACCATAATGCCGCCGGTGAGTGGCGCCTGACTCAAACCAATCAACAGTAAAATCCACTGCCAGCTTTTTAATGGCGTGTATTGGCTGCGCCCCAGCCCCCAACCGATCATCACCAGCACAAGAATCAAACCCCAAAACATCACGGCCGGCCCCATGCTCGGGCCAGATAACCACAATACCCAGCGATTTTCGGGGAATTCAATTTTAGTGTTGCCATTCACGCTGGGCATTTGCAGGTCTACAGCAGGGCTTTGGTAACTAAATTCGACCCCCTGCGGCTGTTGCCATGAGATTTTAAAATTGCTCTCTCCCGGCTTTAATGGCACTTCCAAAATATTACCTGTCTGACGAACGGGTTGAGAGTCCCCATCCACTGTGACCCCTCTTACCTGAACACCTTCAGGAACCATCAGCTGGTATTTTCCGCCCTGACTGCTGCGCATCGTCCAACTAAAGGTCGCATCGGTGCTGCGTACACTGGGTACCAGCTGCAAGGTGGAGTTATCGATAGTGTTCCAGCTACCGATCACGCCTTCCGGGCGAGTACTTACCAGGGTGACGGTTTGGCCCTGCCACGGCTGCCAGAATGGCGCCCAGCGCTCGGTGTTTTGCTGATAAATCGGCGACAACCCTTTATATTCGAGATGCCAGTCTGGAGAGGGATTTACCTGCCAGGTCTCATACCAACTATCGGCACTTTGGGCGGTTAAGGTCAGCGACGGCTGAATTTCCAGCGCCGACTGCCAGTACACTCTGCTTTCACCGGCCTTCATAGATACCTGAACTTTATTGCCCTCAACCGTGGTTCGATCACTGACCACAGACTCGCCCGGCAATAAAGGAATGCTCAATACCAGCGGTTGGGCGCTGTCACTTTTGCGAGTAACCGCAGTGCTGACCTGCCACAACAACCCCATATTGATGTTGCGGCGGACTTCCACCAATGGCAGGGTACCCGACACCTTGTTTTCCTGTTGCTCCGTTTCATCCTGTTCGCGAATTAACTGAATCTGGCTGATATTTTGCTGATTGGGATTGAGACCAGCCACCTGCCAACCATCGGCAGTCACCTCGACAACGTGCGCGGCAAGCGCGAAAGGCAGTGAGATTTCGTCACCAACCACCTTGCCCTGCAATACCAGCCTGTGGACACCGGGCGATAAATTCAGCCACAGTGAGGCCTGATGATGAGTCAATAAATGACTGCTTTTGCCATCTAACTCTACTCGCTGGGGCAGCCAGTTTTCGCGCGATGCCGGCAGCGGAAACGCCACATCGGTGCCCGCATGAGCAACCATTTCGACGGTTAGCTGATCCCCTTTAATTGTGATGTGGGCTTTTTCCAGCTGGGCACAATTGGGTGCACAGTCCGGTGCTTTCAACAATCGTTGCCTGAGCTCTCTGAGTATTTCGCTGGACGGTTCGACAGATTGCGCCTGTGCATCGGGAGCGCTGAATAGCAGCGTGGTCAGTGCCAGTGGAATAACTGGCAACGCCTTGCGCAGCGGAATTCGAATGGAGAGACCGAGTAATTTCAGCAGCAAGCCAGCCAACAACAGCAGTTGGGCAAGCAACATCACCTTGGTCAGCCAGGGCGGCAGCAGCCACAGCGATACGTTGTAATCACTGGCAACTTTACCGTTCCACCCTATGTGCACTTGTCGCCACTTCCAGTCGGGAATTCCCAGGCCGGTCTGTACACTAACGTGTTGCTGAACAAGTGCCTGCTCCGAGTCTTTGGTAATGATATTAACCACACCGCCGACTCCATCGTTCCCATAAGTAGCTGATGCTCCTTCGTTAAGAATTTCGATTCGGGCAATTATGTCAGTTGGAATATCAGCAAGACTTTTGAAATCCCCATACGCACCATTTGGGTCAATACGTCTGCCATTAATCAAAATTAATGCATCCTTACTGCCAAGGCCGCGAAGATTTACACCAGACCCGGCTGCTAACCCCTCCAATTCGTCTGGAGTAATAACCTGTATCTGTTTAGAATTAGTGGCTGATTGTACTCTCGCACCCGTCACTACAACCTCTTCCAACCCCTCATCCAGCGATGGTGCTCGCATTTTGGACACCGCACCAAACCCTGTCGGCTCCAACTGCGGATAAAGTGCAGACTTGGCCTGCTGAACCGCAAACGGCACGGCCACAACCACCAGTGCCAAAATCGACGCCAGCCAATAGCCCCTCACCAGATACCTTGGCCACCCCTGAATAGCTAAACGCCACAGCGCCGCTGCGGCGATTAAATTCAGCCACACCACCTGAGGCGCATTAGGCTCGTGCCAACTCAGGGCAAGGCCGAGCAGCGCAATCACACCGGCTGGCCAACCCCACAACTTCCACACCGCAACCGCAGCCAATAACACCAAGAACAGGTCCAACAGCGTCCAGCGAGTGACCCAGTCACCTTTGCTGTAATCGGCACCTACGACCGCCATTACCCGCCAGCCCGGAGGCAAGTTTAAGGTGGTATCGACGGCGTCCATATCGACACCCCAGCCATTGGCTGGCAGCGTCCAGCTATCTTCCAGTTCGCCTTCCGCCAGCAAATTCAGTCGGGATTGGCGTACTTCCACACCAACTCGATCCGAGCCCTCCAAAGTCGTTAGCAACTGGTCTTCGCCATTAATCTCGACTCGCCCCAGTGATAATGCTGAGGTCGCATCCATACGCCAATCTTTAATCATTTTTCCATTTATTAAGTCCCGAAAGCGAAACTGCTCCCCGGCAAAATCTACCCACAATTCACGGCTTAAGTTCAGTTGATTGTAATCGTCCGCCGCACTCCCCCTTCGCACTTCCTCAAGTACCAGGGTGGAATCTGGTGTCAGCCGGTAAGTCGGCAGGGATTGCCACTGCTGATACATATCGGTGCGGCTGCCATCAATAAGGTTCGCCCCCTTTATATCGACCAACCGCAACTCTGGCCGAGCTTGAAATGCCCAATATTCCTGAGCCGGCCAGGAGAGGTCGGTGCGAGAAAATCCAAATGAATTTTGGGGCGACAGTGCAACCGCCACCAACTTGAGCTGCCAGCGCCCGGGACGCACCTGCACTCGAATAGTGCCGTCCGGTTCAATTCTGGCGGGCAAGCTGCTTTCGATATTGATTGGGCGAAAACCTTCCATTAACACCGGGCCAATAATCTGCTCCCTCGCTTTGCCGGCAACTTCCAGGGCAATCACCGTCTCCAGGCGAGTGGGCACATCATCGACCAACAAGCGGGACACGGAGAATTTCAGCCAGTCCTCACCAATGGCTACTGTGCTGCCCTTGTTCAATCGCAACGAGCCAGCGCGATCTATTTCCGGCTGCAACACGGCTTCTCCATCCAACTGCATCTGAACCAGAGCGATATCCGGGGCCAATTGCAGTTGATTGGGGCGCTGCTGCCAGCGAAACGTCCCGGCGATGTTGTATTCACCAGCTTCCACCTGAATAACTGGCCTGTTGCTGCGATTCAGCACCACCGCCGCGCGGCCATTAAGGGTGACAGCCACCGGCCACATATCGGTATTGCCGGGCAAGACAATCTCGCCTTTGCTGTAAGCCGTCCACTGTTGTTGAAACGTTGCCTGTTTACTCCCTACCTGAAGTGAAAACACTCCCGGCCACTGGCATATTTTTTGCTGAAATGCTGTAGCAGACACCGGGCAAAACTGTTGATCCTGATTGTGTAACACCCAGGGAACCCAGGGTTTCAAGAGTTCGGGAACGTCGTCGGTATTGACTGTTTTTGATGAAGAGTGCGCACCAACGGCGGAAAAAAGAAAAGTTGCAAACAAGCACAGCGCGAGCAAACGGTGTTTCATTATTAGTTCCTGCCCTGGATTGATGTCCGTTAATCCTAGCAGGGAAATCCATGGTTCAAAAGGTGACAACATTCAGCATCAGCGGCTAAAGTAGTCTTTCTTCCAATAAAGACTTTCAAGGACCGAGCAATGGCAACCCCCCATCAAATTCCGGCTTTTTCCCGCAAGCTGCTGATTTTGATTGCATTGATTCAAGGACTCTCGCTCTACCTTTTATACAGAGCTCACACCGACGATTTTTGGCCAGCCACACAACCGGTTTTCTACCACCTACTGTTGTCGGTGGTTCTGGTCACCCCCACCTTGCTATTACTCGCACTCACCGATGACAATCGCAAAAAACTGTTGTGGATAGCCGGCGGGGTTACCATTCTCACCGCCTTATTCAGCAGCTACATTGGCTGGCAGCTACAGCCCGACGACATCATTCCTCAAAGCAATATCCGATTTATCTATTACGCCACACTGACCCTGTTTTTGTACAAAGTGACAATGTATTCACAGGCCTGGACATCGGACAATAAGATCCGCTACGGCGCACTGTTTCAATACTCTTGGCGCAATACCATCCTGATTGCACTCTGCCTGCTGTTTACACTGCTGTTCTGGGGAATCCTGTTTTTGTGGGGAACGCTGTTTGATGCCATCGGCATTTCATTTTTTGAGGATTTGTTTGAGGAGGAATGGTTTTTATTTCCGACCCTGTCGCTGGCCTACGGATTGGCTTTTACCATTTTTCGAAAACTGGTACATATCCTCGACACCTTGGCGAGGGTGCTAAAAGCACTGTGCCAATTTTTGCTACCGGTACTCACCGTCGTAGCACTGCTCTTTTTAATTACTCTGCCTTTTGTTGGGCTTAGTGCGCTCTGGGATACAGGCAGGGGTACCGGGTTGGTGCTGTGGCTGCAGGCGCTGCTGCTGTTTCTGGTCAATGCGGTGTATCAGGATGAAAAACTTGAAACGCCATATTGGTTGCCCTTGCACAGGCTTATTTATATCTGTATCGGACTTTCACCAATTTTCAGTCTGATTGCCGGATACGGACTTTACCTGAGAGTAGAACAGTACGGTCTCACTGTTGAACGCTGCTGGGCAATACTGGTTTGGTCCATATTGGCTCTGTTTGTATTCAGCTATTGCTGGTCAATCATCCGCCGACGCGACAACTGGGTGGCGGGATTTGCCACCATCAATGTTCGTATGGGCGTTTTGGTGCTGGCACTGATGGTACTGGTTAATACCCCGGTGCTGGAATTCAGAAAACTCAGCCTGAACAGTCAACTCGCACGATTGGATTCCGGTGAGCTTACATTGGAAAAACTGGACCTTCGCTATATCGCCCACAACCTGGGCAGACCCGGTTATCTGGCTTTGGAAACACTAAAAGAAGGACAGGATCAGCGCTTTGTAAACCGGGTTACCGATGCCTATCGACACTGGAGGAACCAACCACCGAAGATGACTGCTGAGGAAACTCTCTCATTGGTAGAGGTATTCCCTAAAGGCAGCACTGCACCATCAGAGTTATTGGCTCAAATTACTGAATCTGAAAATCAACAATACTCAATCAGGAGTATTCAGCTGTTATCCGTGGATCTCAATAACGATAACAGCAATGAATGGGTGCAGTTAAATTATTACGAGCACTGGTTGAGAGCCAAGATGTGGTATCTGAGTGACGGAATCTGGAGCTTTGAAGACATGGGCAACAACCTCGGCCCTGTTCCAAAAGACTTTGAACAGGTGCGAAATCATATTGAACTGAATAAGGAAATCTCCACCGCCCCTGAAGAGTGGCAAAAACTGAAAATCGGAGACATTGAATTTAGAGTCTCCAACTAGGGCCGGTTAAAACTAACTCCCTCTTACAAGGTATGAATTGAAGCCATCCCAAATAGCTCTTTCGGTAGCCTGACAGGTCACGACGATTTGTGGGTATCATGAGGAGTGGCCTGTCAGGCTACCGAAAGAGCGGGCTCAATCACCCACGACTGGCAAGCTACTACCCAAGCCTGCTTCTGGATTCTTCGCTCTGCTCAGGAAGACAGGGAATCCGAGGAAACCGACCAAAGAGAGCATAGCTGCACAAATCGTCCTGCCTTTTTGCATTCTTAAAAGACCTCAGCTTTACACACCCCCTTTTCTGGGTTTAGATAACACTTAGTTGGAGCGCCAATAATAACAAGCGCGCAGGCAGTACCGACAATGTTGTAGAAAAGATGTTTGCAAGACACGTTTCTAAACAACGTTTGCCAATCCAATAACAATTGCTGGGGGTCACAATGTTTGACTTCACCACTGTGGACGGGGCTACCCTGCTTCCACCTCTGCTTGGGCTTTTGGGCCTGATCTGTGCCTTTCTGATATACCGTCTTGTGCTTCGCTACCCGGAAGGTGAAGAAAAAATCAAAAAAATTGCCGACCAGATTCACCTTGGTGCCATGGTGTTTATGAAGCGCGAATATTCAATGCTGGCGATTTTTGCTCTGGTACTGCTGGTACTGATCTACTTTTCTGACCTGGGTGCCAATACCGCTATCGCCTTTCTGGTGGGCGCGCTCAGCTCGGCAACTGCCGGCTGGCTGGGTATGTTCGCCGCCACCAAAGCCAATGTGCGAACCGCCACCGCGGCCAACACCAAGGGGGCAGCGGCAGCGTTGTCCGTCGCCTTTTATGGCGGCTCGATTATGGGACTCTGTGTCGCATCGCTTGGTCTGGTTGGGCTTGGCTCACTCTACTATTTCTTTGGTGGCGACCCGCACACAGCGCACACCATCCACGGCTTCGGCATGGGAGCCTCCACTGTTGCCCTGTTTTCAAGGGTTGGGGGGGGAATCTTTACCAAAAGTGCCGACGTGGGTGCCGACCTGGTCGGCAAGGTGGAAGCCGGCATTCCCGAAGATGACCCTCGCAACCCCGGTGTGATTGCCGACAACGTGGGGGACAACGTGGGTGATGTAGCCGGCATGGGTTCTGATATCTTTGAATCCTATTGCGGTGCAATGATCGCCTCCATCGCTATTGCCGCTACCATGACCAATAACCCGGCTCAAAACGCGCTGATGTTCCTTCCTCTGGCTCTGGCCAGTATCGGCCTGATCGCCTCGGTGTTCGGTATTGTGATTGTCCGTATTCGTTCTGCCGCCGAACCCAGCAAAGCGCTGCGTACCGGCACTCTGGCAGCACCGGTGATTTTTGTAACCGCCGCCTGGTTCCTGATGGAACAAATGGGCGTAGGCAGCAATGTCTGGTACGCGGTACTCTGCGGTGCGGTTGGCGGCATTCTTATCGGGCTGGTAACTGAGTATTACACCGGTGCCGCGCCAGTACGCAAAATCGCCCGCTCCGGCGAAACCGGTCCCGCAACGGTAATGATCACCGGCTTGGCGGTTGGCATGCAGTCGGTGGTTCTGCCAATCCTGTTTATTGGCGCCATTATCTTTGTCTCCACTTGGCAGGCCGACCTTTACGGCGTAGGTATCGCTGCCGTCGGGATGCTCTCCACCGTGGGTATCACCATGGCCATAGATGCCTACGGCCCAGTGGCTGATAACGCCGGCGGCATCGCCGAAATGGGCGCGATGGGCAAAGAGACCCGCGACATTACCGATTCGCTGGATGAGCTTGGCAATACCACCGCCGCCATTGGCAAAGGCTTTGCTATCGGCGCGGCCGCGCTTGCGGCACTGGCCATTATTGCCGCGTTTATCGAGACGGTGAGCATCAACCATCCCGGGTTTTCCCTGGAGCTTTCCAACCCCAAAGTGCTAGTGGGGATATTTATCGGCGGCTGTATTCCATTCTTGATTGCCTCCATCACTATGACCGCAGTCGGCGATGCCGCTTTTGACATGATTCGGGAAATTCGCCGCCAGTTCAGGGAAATTGCCGGCTTGTTAGAAGGAACTGCCGAACCGGATACCGCGCGATGTGTTGATATCGCCACCACCGCAGCTCTTAAACGCATGCTGCTGCCAGGAGCTATCGCAGTTGCTGTCCCACCTCTGGTGGGATTCACCCTCGGGGCGGAGTCATTAGGGGGGGTATTGGGTGGAGGCTTGCTGGGCTGTGTACTGCTGGCACTTATGATGGCCAATGCCGGTGGCGCGTGGGATAACGCCAAGAAATACGTCGAGAAAGGAAACCTGGGCGGCAAAGGCAGCGATGTTCACGCAGCAGCGGTAGTGGGCGACACCGTTGGGGATCCGTTTAAGGACACCTCAGGCCCATCAATGAACATTTTGATCAATGTAATGGCCATTGTGAGCCTGGTGATTGCTCCACTGCTGTAATCACCTTGATGTGAAATAAAAAGGGCTGCCTGTTGCAGCCCTTTTTGCCATAAAAACCAAAATAATTTCTTTCAGAATCAATCCGTTAAATTAATGACCAAGCAGTCACCTTCCGTCGCAGAATTTCGATAATAAATCCCCACTTCGTCACACCGTCGTCACAACTGACATTATTTGCCTTGAATGTCGCTATGAATGGCAGTTTAAGGGCGACCAAGCGTCAAAAAAATAGCCGATGCTTTAACCACCGGCCATTTTTGAGATGAATTTCTTAATAGCTTAGCTCTATTTATATAGCTCATTTTTTTTGCCTTTTCACAACTCGAAATCGCATTTTTTCGTGTCTTAATTATCTATAGAAGGACGACTAAATATCTTAAAGAAGGATAACTGGCAGAATTACCACCGGCACTACCGGTCTAAGGGGTATCCAGGAGAGCGGACATGACCATTTTTAACCACTATCAATCCCGTTATGAGTCGGGCCAACAGGCTGAATACAGCATTCAGGAATACTTAGATCTGTGCAAATCAGATCCTACAACCTATGCCTCCGCCGCCGAACGCATGCTACTGGCAATTGGTGAGCCGGAAATGGTAGATACATCCCGCGATCCGCGCCTGAGTCGCATCTTCTCCAACAAAGTTATCAAGCGCTATCCGGTGTTTAATGACTTTTACGGCATGGAAGAGTGCATAGAAAACATCGTCAGCTTCTTCAGGCATGCCGCACAAGGTTTGGAGGAGAAAAAGCAGATTCTTTACCTGCTCGGTCCGGTTGGTGGTGGTAAGTCCTCTCTCGCCGAAAAGCTCAAGGAGCTGATGCAAAACCAGCCTATTTTTGCCCTGAAGGGATCACCTCTCTTTGAATCGCCACTGGGACTGTTTCACCCCAAAGAAGATGGCAAAATTCTGGAAGAGGAATACGGCATCCCTCAACGGTATCTCAATGCCGTAATGTCACCTTGGGCAGTGAAACGCCTGCATGATTTTGGTGGCGATATCAGCCAGTTCAAGGTGGTTAAAGTTTACCCCTCGATTCTCGACCAGATTGCCATTTCCAAAACCGAACCCGGAGACGAAAACAACCAGGACATCTCCTCACTGGTTGGTAAAGTTGATATTCGCAAACTTGAGCAGTTCCCCCAGCACGATCCCGATGCCTACAGCTTTTCCGGAGGAATGTGTCGCGCCAACCAGGGGCTGATGGAGTTTGTGGAGATGTTCAAGGCTCCCATCAAGGTGCTCCACCCGCTGCTGACTGCAACCCAGGAAGGTAATTACAACGGTACCGAGGCAATTGGCGCCATTCCCTTTGAAGGCATGGTACTGGCTCACTCAAATGAAGCCGAATGGCAGGCCTTTAAAAACAACAAAAACAATGAAGCTTTTATTGACCGGGTTTACATAGTCAAAGTGCCCTACTGCCTAAGAGTCACCGAAGAAATTCAGATTTATCAAAAACTGCTCAACAACAGCTCTCTGTCCAACGCGCCCTGTGCGCCGGACACACTGGATATGCTGGCTCAGTTCAGCGTACTTTCTCGACTAAAAGAACCAGAAAATTCCAGCATCTACTCCAAAATGCGAATTTACGACGGCGAGAACCTCAAGGATCGCGACCCGAAAGCAAAATCCATTCAGGAGTATCGCGATGCTGCTGGCGTCAACGAAGGGATGACCGGGCTATCCACCCGTTTTGCCTTTAAAACCTTGTCCAAAGTATTCAACTTTGACGCCACCGAAGTGGCCGCAAACCCGGTTCACTTGTTGTACGTACTGGAAAAACAGATTGAACAGGAACAGTTCCCTGCGGAGACACACGATCGATACTTAACCTATATCAAAGAATTCCTGGCTCATAACTATATCGAGTTTATCGGCAAGGAGATTCAAACCGCTTACCTGGAATCTTACTCAGAATATGGCCAGAACCTGTTCGACCGCTACGTTACCTACGCTGACTTCTGGATACAGGACCAAGAGTACCGCGATCCGGAAACCGGAGAAATCCTCAACCGCTCAGCCATTAACGATGAACTGGAAAAAATTGAAAAACCGGCAGGTATCAGCAACCCGAAAGATTTCCGCAGCGAAATCGTCAACTTTGTACTGAGGGCAAGAGCCAACAACCACGGCAAAAACCCCGCCTGGACAAGTTACGAAAAACTGCGCGCAGTCATCGAGAAGAAAATGTTTGCAAGCACCGAAGACCTGCTGCCGGTTATCTCCTTCAATGCCAAAGCCAGTGCCGAAGACCAGAAAAAACACCACGACTTTGTTCAACGGATGGTCGAACGGGGATATACCGAGAAACAAGTTCGATTGCTGTCTGAATGGTATTTGAGAGTGAGAAAATCACAATGATTTTCTCACCGTCGGACGTCTGAGGTCGGACGTCCGACGCTGAATGGAGGAATTAAGCCTAAACACCACGAAATCAATACAGAGTGAATTGCAATGTCTATAGATTGGTACATATTGACCGCTGCTGCGTCCGACGTCCGACGTCTGACGTCTGACGTCCGACCGGCCATTAATTCCAATAAGTTCGTCGCTCTCCCTCGCCACACCAAAAACCAAGCGAGGCTCCCATGACTAACTACTTCATCGACCGTAGAAAAAATGCCAAAAACAAAAGTGCTGTAAACCGGCAGCGCTTTTTGCGTCGACATCGTGCCCAGATAAAAGAAGCTGTAGCCGAACGACTGCGCAAACGCGGAATAACCGATATCGAAAGCGGCGAAAAAGTTGGTATCTCTACAAAAGAAATTACCGAGCCGGTATTTCAACACGGTACCGGCGGCACCTACACCCACGTCCTTCCCGGCAACAGGGAGTTCCAGGCCGGTGATAAAATCCCTCGTCCGCAAGGAGGAGCTGGTGGCGCAGGAGAAGGCAGCGCCAGTAACCAGGGTGAAGGTATGGATGAATTTGTCTTTGAAATCAGCCAGAAGGAGTTTCTGGATTTTCTCTTTGAAGATATGGCACTGCCCAACCTCACCAAGCGCCAGCTGGCTGGCAATGAAGAGTTCAAAAGGGTTCGCGCCGGATACAGTTCCCAGGGCACCCCCAACAACCTCGACATCTTGCGCTCAATGCGCGGAGCCAGTGCTCGACGCCTGGCAATGACGATGGGCAAGCGTCGGGAACTGAGAGAATTGCAGGAAGAACAGGCAGAGTTGATCTATAAAACTGACCCTGACTCACTATCGAGAATGGGCGAAATTGAAGCCCGTATCAGTGAACTGCAAAACTCCATTGCAGCAGTACCTTTCCTGGACGACTTCGACATTCAATATCGGCGTCACCGCAAGGAACCAATACCGACATCCAAGGCGGTTATGTTCTGCCTGATGGACGTTTCCGGATCCATGGATCAAAAAACCAAGGATCTCGCCAAACGCTTTTTCATCTTGCTGTATCTGTTTCTGGCTCGTAACTACGATAAAACCGACGTGGTCTTTATTCGCCATCACACCACTGCCAAGGAAGTGGATGAAGAAGAGTTTTTCTACTCACGTGAAACTGGCGGCACTGTAGTTTCCAGCGCACTCGACATGATGAAACAGATTATTGACGACCGCTATCCGGTCAGTGAATGGAATATATACGGTGCACAGGCATCCGATGGTGACAACTGGCCTGAGGATTGCGGCCGCTGCATACAAGTACTGGGACAATCCATTCTGCCGCTGGTGCAGTATTACTCATATATAGAAATCTCCAGCCGTGGTCCCAAACCTCTGTGGGAATCTTACCTGCACATCCAGCAGGATCACCCGGAGGCCTTTGCCATGCAACATATCACCGGGCCAGAGGATATTTATCCTGTATTCAGGGAACTGTTTGGGCGAGCCAAGAAGGTGGCGTGATGAATACTTGGGGTCGCACGTCGCACGTCAGACGTCGCACGCTAACTGCGAACCAAAGCTCAAAATTGCTATATGGGTTCATTATAGATTTTCACACTGCAACAGATCGCTACCCCCACATTGCAAATGGGCCTCTTGGTTTAAGCGTGCGACGTCCGACATGCGACGTGCGACCCCACCAAAAAAACCATCCAGCCTCACATCGGCACGGAGGTAAAAAATAATGACAACCCCCATCTCCACCGGCTCCGAATGGACCTTTGACCTGCTTCGGGAATATGACACTGCGATTGCCAGAATTGCCAAAAAATATCGTCTAGACACGTACCCCAACCAGATTGAAATCATCAGCTCTGAGCAGATGCTGGACGCCTACGCCTCATCTGGCATGCCGATCAATTATCACCACTGGTCTTTCGGCAAACATTTTATTCATATGGCCAACAATTACCGGCGCGGCCATATGGGGCTGGCCTATGAAATCGTAATTAACTCTAACCCCTGCATTGCTTATCTGATGGAAGAAAACTCCATGTGCATGCAGGCGCTGGTAATCGCCCATGCCAGTTACGGCCACAATTCATTTTTTAAAAATAATTACCTGTTCAAGACCTGGACAGATGCTGAATCCATCATCGACTACCTGCTATTTGCCCGGAATTTTATTGCCAAGTGCGAAGAACGCCATGGGATTGACGAGGTGGAACAACTGCTCGACTCCTGTCATGCACTAATGAATTACGGTGTAGACCGATACAAACGCCCCTACCCGATCTCCGTGGAGGAGGAACGGAATCGTCAATTGGAGCGAGAAGAGCATTTGCAGCGTCAGGTGAATGAGCTGTGGCAGACCATCCCTACCAAGGCCCGAGTTAAGAGGAATGAGAAGTACCCGCCGTTCCCTTCGGAGCCGCAGGAAAACATGCTCTACTTTATTGAAAAAAATGCTCCACTACTGGAGCCTTGGCAGCGCGAAGTGGTACGCATTGTTCGCAAAGTAGCCCAATACCTCTACCCACAAAGACAAACCAAAGTCATGAACGAGGGCTGGGCCTGTTTCTGGCACTTCACCATTCTGAACGAACTCTACGAGGAAGGCCTTGTGGACGATGGGTTTATGATGGAGTTTCTCCAGCACCATACCAATGTAATCTACCAACCACCCTACGACTCCCCCTATTACAACGGGATCAACCCTTATACACTTGGTTTTGCCATGATGCAGGACATTCGCCGTATCTGCGAAAACCCCACAGAAGAGGACCGCCAATGGTTCCCGGATATCGCCGACACTGACTGGGTCACCACCCTGCATTTCGCCATGGAAAATTTCAAGGATGAGAGCTTCATCCTGCAGTTCCTTTCACCCAAGGTTATTCGCGACCTTAAACTTTTCACGGTGATCGACAATAGCGAACTTGAGGAGTTACATATTGGCGCCATCCACGATGATCGGGGTTACCAGCAAATTCGCACCAACCTGGCATCCAGCTATAACCTGGGCAATCAGGAGCCCAACATCCAAATCACCAACGTGGATGTGCGCGGAGATCGATCGCTGACTCTCAGACATTACCAAAACCAGAACCGCCCTCTGGGCGAATCCACGCAGGATGTCTTACGGCACCTGCACCGCCTTTGGGGTTTTGATGTGAAGCTTGAGTCCGCACCGATGGATGCTGGTATTGAGAACTCAAATTATCAGAGCTACCACTATCCTCCGAAGGAGGAGTTGGAGCTGGGGCCAGTTAGCTCGAATTAAAACTTCCCAAAAGTAGAGGTTTCGACATCCATGACCGGCACAAAAAGACAGCCCCATTCTTCTGGAACAATCACATAGAAAAACGTGACTCATATAACCATTTATTGTCAGAAAAGTGTCATTAAAGGTTCACTATCCCCTAAAACCTCCCTACAATTGGGAATATGTTCACCCAACCCTTTTGGGGTAGGGGCTATTACCTGTAACCATAGCTGGAAGTTAGAGAGTTGAAACCAACCGACACGTCCAACCCAGAGTATTTTCATAAGGTCGTCGATTGTCAATACGCGTGCCCGGCCCACACTCCGGTACCGGAATACATTCGATTGATTGCCCAAGGTCGCTATAGCGATGCGTACATGCTGAACTGGGAGTCTAACGTATTCCCGGGTGTACTGGGCCGCACCTGTGACCGCCCCTGTGAGCCCGCTTGTCGCCGTGGCCGGGTGGAAGAAGAGCCGGTAGCGATTTGTCGCCTGAAGCGCGTTGCTGCCGACTTTAAAGACGACATTAAAGACCGCTTGCCAAAAATTGCCCCCAAGAACGGCAAACGAATTGCACTGATCGGTGCCGGCCCGGCCTCACTGACCGTTGCTCGCGATCTGGCACCATTGGGGTACGAACTGCACGTCTATGACCAGCAAAAATCCGGTGGCGGCTTTATGCGCAGCCAGATTCCGTCATTTCGTCTGCCGGAAAGTGTGCTGAATGAAGAAGTGGATTACATCCTCGACATGGGTGTGGTTACTCATTTCAACACCTATGTCAGCAGCCTGAAAGAAATTCTCGACAAAAAATACGACGCCGTATTTGTTGGCTCCGGCGCTCCACGTGGTCGCGACCTGCCAAAACTGCCGGGCCGTAAAGAGGGTGACGCCAATATCCACATTGGTATCGAATGGCTGGCCAACGTTGCCTTTGAGCACACCCAAAAAGTCGGCAAAAAAGTGCTGGTACTGGGTGGCGGCAACACCGCCATGGACTGCTGCCGCACCGCCCGCCGCCTCGGTGGCGAAGATGTAAAAGTGATTGTGCGCAGCCCCGCCAGTGAGATGAAGGCTTCTCCCTGGGAGATTGAAGACGCCCAGCACGAAGACATTCCGTTTATTGATTGCCACGTACCACTGGAGTTCGTTACTGAAGACGGCAAACTGGTGGGTATGCGCTTTGAAAAAGTCAAAGCGGTTTACGATGACAGTGGCAGACGCAAACTTGAGCCCACCGGCGAAGAACCGGTATTTTTCCCGTGTGATGATGTGCTCATGGCCATCGGCCAGGAAAACGCCTTCCCGTGGATCGAGCGCGATATCGGCATCAAATTTGGCGACTGGGACATGCCGGTGGTGGACAAAGTCACCTTCCAGTCCAGCAACCCGAAAGTATTCTTTGGTGGCGACGCCGCCTTTGGCCCGCAAAACGTAATTACTGCCGTGGCTCACGGCCATCAGGCAGCAGTGTCCATCGACCTGCACTGTCACGGTCAGTCGGTTCGCAATCGCCTGGCACCGGGTACCAACCTGATCAGCCAGAAAATGGGCATCCACGAGTGGAGCTACGACAACCAGGTGGAAGACGACCAACGTCAGATCGTTCCCCTGGCCGACAAAGCCTGCTCACTGCGCGATCGCAAAATGGAAGTGGAACTGGGCTTTGACCTGCAAACAGCCCTGGCTGAGGCCGAACGCTGCCTGAACTGCGACGTGCAAACTGTCTTTATTGAAAACCGCTGTATTGAGTGCGATGCCTGTACCGACATCTGCCCTACTTCCTGCATCAACTTTACCCAAAATGGTGATGAACAGGATCTGCGCGGCCGACTGAATGCCCCAGCTAACAACACCGAACAGGCGCTGATGATCTCTGATTCACTGAAAACCGAACGGGTAATGGTGAAAGACGAAAACGTCTGCCTGCACTGTGGCTTATGCGCCGAGCGCTGCCCAACCGGTGCATGGGATATGCAGAAGTTTACCTACAACGTTACCAAGGCCGGGCAAGTTGCTGGAGGTTCGCAGTGACTGTTCAAGTGGTCGCACGTCAGACGTCGCACGTCGCACGCTGCTACGGTGGTACACATATCACCCAGAAATTACTCCCCTCTGTGCTAGCTGCTGACCGCAGAAACCATTCAATGCCCGAAACCGCTTTTAGCGTGCGACGTCCGATGTGCGACGTGCGACCGCTCACAAACAACCATCAGAATTACAGCTCATGACCAAGCCCAAGATATCCGCAATAAACGATTTCGTAATTCGCTTTGCCAATGTCAATGGCACCGGCTCGGCCAGTGCCAACGGTATGTTTGCCAAAGCACTGTTTCGCATGGGACTGCCGATCAGCCCGAAGAACGTGTTTCCGTCCAACATCCAGGGCTTGCCGACCTGGTACGAAGTCCGCGTTAGTGAAAAAGGCTACCTCGGTCGCCGTGGCGGCGTCGATATTATGGTGGGCGTCAACCCGCAGAGCCTGAAGCAGGACATCGACTCCCTGGAACCGGGTGGCTACTTTATTTACGACAACACCAAGCCACTGGACATTCGAGTTCAGCGTGATGACATTCACTACATCGGCTTGCCGCTGACAGCGATTTGCCTGCGTGAATACAACGATCCACGCAAACGTCAGCTGTTCAAGAACATTATTTATGTGGGTGCACTGGCTGCACTGCTGGATATCGAGTTCAGCGTATTGACCGGCCTGGTAGGCGACCAGTTCAAAGGCAAGGAAAAACTGATTGCTCCCAACATCCATGCACTGGAACTGGGTCATCAGTACGCCAAAGAAAACTTCGAGTGTCCACTGGGTATTCGTGTTGAACGTCGCGACCTCACTGATAACAAAATCCTCATGGAGGGTAATGACGCACTCGGTCTTGGTGCTGTCTACGGCGGTGCTACTGTTGCAGCCTGGTATCCGATCACCCCGTCCACCTCTGCTGTGGAGTCGTATGAAAAATACGCCAAGCGTCTGCGCATTGACCCAGGTAGCGGCGACAACAAATTTGCCATTGTTCAGGCAGAGGACGAGCTGGCCGCCATCGGTATGGTTATCGGAGCAAGCTGGAATGGTGCACGCTCTTTCACCGCCACTTCCGGTCCCGGCGTTTCACTGATGTCAGAGTTTCTCGGTCTGGCCTACTTCGCCGAAGTACCTGCAGTATTGTTTGATATCCAGCGCGCTGGCCCATCTACCGGTATGCCGACCCGCACCCAGCAATCCGACGTTATTTCCGCAGCGTACGCCTCGCACGGTGATACCAAGCAGGTGCTGCTGTTCCCGGCAACACCAAAAGAGTGTTTCGAGATGAGCGCCCAGAGTTTTGACCTGGCGGAGCATCTGCAAACCCCGATCATTATTCTCAGCGACCTCGACCTTGGCATGAACGACAATATGTCCGACCCCCTGGAGTGGGATGACAGTCGTGTTTACGACCGCGGTAAAGTACTCAATCGCGATCAACTCGACAGCTCCGAAAAACCTGTTGGCCGCTACCGCGATATTGATGATGACGGCGTTTGCTACCGCACCTACCCGGGCACTCACCCCACCAAGGGTGCTTTCTTTACTCGCGGTACCTCTCGCGATGAAGATGCCATCTACACCGAACGTCCAGAGCACTATGTACACAACATGAAGCGCCTGCAGAAGAAATGGCAGACCGCGAAGAAATACGTTCCAGGCCCAGAGATTTACGGCGAACAGAAATCCGATATCGGCATACTGTTCTTTGGCACCAGTGCCGATGCTTCTTTGGAAGCACGCGATATGCTTGCCGCCGAAGGCCTGCCCCTGGATGCCCTGCGTGTTCGCGCTTTCCCGTTCAACCATGAAATTGAGCAATTTATTGCCAATCACGAGCAAGTGTTTGTGATTGAACAAAACCGCGACGGCCAATTGCGCTCACTGCTAATCAACGAGTGTGAAATTAATCCGGGCAAACTGACACCTGTGCTGCATTACGATGGGATGCCCATCTCGGCGCGGGACATTGCCGCCGCCATACGCGCTGCACTGAAAATCGATAACGTCTCTCCGATTCGCTCCAACCAGGAGGTGAAAGCATGACTTACCGCAGACCCAATTTTCGCCACCCGGAGCAACCGACCAACGCACTGGGCTACACCAAGCGCCAGTATGAAGGCTCTCTGTCTACACTGTGTGCCGGCTGTGGTCACGACTCCATCAGTGCCGCCATCGTGCAGTCCTGCTACGAGATGTCGATAGAGCCACATCGCGTTGCCAAAATTTCCGGCATCGGCTGCTCCTCCAAAACGCCGACCTACTTCCTGGGTAACTCGCACGGATTTAACTCCGTACACGGCCGTATGCCATCGGTTGCCACCGGTGCCAACGTTGCCAACCGCGAGCTGATCTATATTGGGGTATCTGGCGACGGCGACACCGCTTCTATTGGTTTTGGCCAGTTCGCCCACGTAGTGCGCCGCAACCTGAATATGCTCTATATCGTTGAGAACAACGGTTGTTACGGCCTTACCAAAGGTCAGGACTCTGCAACCGCCGATGTCGGCTCTGCCAGCAAGAAAGGCGTACCCAACCCGTTCGACCCGATCGATCTTTGCTCAATGGCACTGCAACTTGGCGCCACTTTTGTGGCTCGTAGCTTTTCCGGCGACAAGCAGCAATTGGTTCCACTGATCAAAGCGGCCATAGCGCACAATGGTTTCGCATTTATTGATGTGATTTCACCCTGCGTGACCTTCAACAACACCCCCAACTCCACCAAGAGTTACGACTTTGTGCGCGAGCATGTTAAAGAGGCCGGTGTTGTGGACTTTGTACCAATGGAAGAGGAGATCACGACCAGCTATGCGGCCGGCGCTACTCAGGAACTGACGATGCACGACGGCTCGGTGATTCATCTTTCCAAGGCGGACAAAGACCTCAATGTGTTCGACCGCAACGCAGCCCTGAACGCCATCCAGGAGTTCAAGGCACGGGATGAGATTCTCACCGGACTGCTGTACATGGACAAACACAGTATGGAGTTCCACGAGACAATTGGTACAGTGAAACGTCCGCTGCGCGATCTCAACGAGACAGAGTTGTGTCCAGGCTCCAACGTTCTGGCTGCTATTAACTCAAGCCTGAGATAAGCGTTTCAACTCCTCCCAAAATACCCGCCAAACCAGGCGGGTATTTTTTTGCCCCAAAAAACCTAAAGTTCTGGTGACAGTGTCCGATATAAGAGCGACCCATAAGATTACTCGCAAAAACTGCCGTAAATAATTGCTTTATCTGGCGGCAATCTAACCGAAACATTTCGGTGGAATACTTACCCGTTTTTTGAATAGCAATTGTGCAAGCAATCCAATTCTGACGAGAGTTACCCATATCATGTCGCTTTTTCGAAACCTCAAAATCACGCAAAAGATGACCGCCATTGCCGCCCTGTTAATTGTTGGCTTGCTAATGATTGCCACGGTCTACTATTTCAGTGACTACTTACGCCAACAGAGCAACGAGAGCAGTGCTGACAAAAACAAGTTGATTGAAGTCACCCGCGAAATCGAAGTTGCCAGCAACAAAACCATGCAGCTTGAGGGTCAATTTCTACTCAAAAATGACACCGCCTATGTAGACGCTCACAAAGCTGCAATGGAGAAGCTTTATACAGCCATTCGCTCCCTGAGCCACCTCGCAGAGAGCGAACAGGAGCGTCAACTCGCTACCGACATTAAAAACAGCATCGACATGTACCAACTCTCTTTTGACATGGTGGCAAACCGCAAAGTCCGGTTGGGTCTGGATGAAAACTCGGGACTGCTGGGCGAGCTTCGCGATTCGGTTCACGCTGTAGAGAAAAGTCTGGAAAAAGTGGATGACGCGGAGCTAATGGTTAAGATGCTCATGATGCGCCGTCACGAAAAAGACTACCTTGCACGCATTGACGACAAATACATTGATCGCATGGCCAAGCGCAAAGGCGAGTTTGAACAACTGCTCAAGCAGGCCAATATCAAACCCGCCACCAAGGCTACCATTCGCGAGAACATGAACAATTACCACACCGCGTTTATTGCCATGACCAACGGTATGAAGGCAGTGCAGCGCGAACTGGCCAGCATGGAACAGTCCTTCGCGCAGGTCACCCCGATTCTCGACAACATGCGCAACGTGACCATCGAACTGAAAGCACAATTGACTGAAGAAGCCGCCAGCACCGCAAAAATGATCGGCCTGCTGTTCTACGGCGCACTGGTAATTTTAGCCGTGGTACTGACCTCACTGATGTTGATTGCGGCGCGCACCATTATCAAGCCGGTTGAAGCCATGCGGGTCGCCGCAGAAGATCTCCGTGCCGGTGATGGCGACCTCACCAAGCGCATTCCGGATTTTGGCAAAGATGAACTGGGCGATACATCCCGCGCCATCAATGGCTTTTTGGATCGCATCCAGAACGTCATCAATGAAGTAAAAGACAGCAGCACCACTCTTGTGGCTGCTTCCAACGAGGTCAGTCAGACCGCATTTAATCTCTCTGGCGCTGCCAGCCAGCAGGCCTCCTCTGTGGAGCAAACCTCCGCCGCACTGGAGCAGATGAGCAGCTCCATCGAGCAGAATGCCGAACACGCCCGCACCACCGAAGACATAGCCACCCAAGCCGCCCGCGATGCTCACGAAGGCGGGGAAGCGGTTGCAGAAACAGTACGCACAATGCAAATCATCGCCGAGAAAATCGGCGTGATTGACGACATTGCCTACAAGACCAACCTGCTGGCTCTCAACGCCGCTATCGAAGCCGCGCGTGCCGGAGAGCACGGCAAAGGCTTCGCCGTAGTCGCTTCGGAAGTGCAAAAGCTGGCCGACCGCAGCCGCGTCGCCGCCCAGGAAATTGGCGAAGTAGCCAAAACCAGTACCAAGGTGGCTGGCAATGCAGGCCGATTGCTGGAGAGCATCATTCCTGGAATCAACAAAACCGCCGACCTGGTTCAGGACATCAGCTGCTCATCCAACGAACAGTCAACCGGCGTTCACCAGATCAGCGAAATGATGAACAGCATCGACCAGGTTACCCAGCAAAACGCCAGTGCCTCGGAAGAGCTGAACGCCACCGCCAGCCAGATAACCGAGCGCATGGAGCAACTCAACACAATTGTCGGCTTCTTCAAAACCACGGAAGAGGAAGTGGCTCAAGCTCTTGAGAAGGCACAGCAACAGGCACTTGAGGAAGAACAATCCAGCGATGCTGAAGACTACATCGATCAGCTGGATGCGATGGAAGCAAAACCGGAAAAACAGAAAGTCGCTGTTTGATTTCTGTGAGGTATCGCAGACTCAACATCTGCGATACCTCTATTGAGTAACATGAGTCTCAGGGACTGTCGACACTAATTGGAATAGAAACCCTGCGACAAACCCACAAGCCGAAAAAATAAATCACCGCCGCAATTAAGCCAGCTGCATGAGCCGCTGGCACTGAATCAACCCCCTCAGGCAAAAATGGACTGCGAGCTGACTCCAGAAACAGCTCCAAGCCTATTTTTATGATCAGCGATGACAGTAGCAGCCAGCCCACCAGTACAGTATGCGGTAATCGAACCAGGCAGACGGCAAGCCAGCCAACCAGTGCACTGACCACACCCGACAACCCACCATAAACCTGCAACTTTGACTGAAAAAACCACAACATCGCAGTGATCACTACCATCGATAACAGCACTACCCAGCCAAAATGATGGTCACCCAGTCGATAGCAAAATAGCAAAGCCACACAAAATACAGCTACATTGGCCCACAAATGCATATCGCTAAAATGCGCCAAATGGCCCGTAACCAGCCGGTACCATTGACCGTCACCAATCAGCTCCCGATCAAACAGCAACCACCCTTCCAGCCCGAGCAGCCAGCAAATCAAAGATCCAGCTAAAACACAGAGCCCTATATAGAGCTGCTTGCGTCCGTATTTATTGGCTGCGCTTGGCACGAATCCCTGCAACTCCAATTATTAGCAGCAGAGCTATCCAACCGAGATCCATACTGCCACCGCCAGAATAGCCGGAGCGGTATTCCACCTTCACATCTTCTGGTTGCTGCTTGATTCGCTCACGGAACTCAGAAAGCTCTTTATCCAGACTAAGGATCATATCTTTACTGGCAATGTCAAAGCCCTCGCCACTATCCAGTCGTTGTTGTTCAGACAGGTTCACCAGTGTCGAACTGCTTTTTACCTGACTTACTCCCGGCGCGCGAAATAACAGGCTTCGACTGTTTATGTCGTAAACCACTGTGTCCATCAGGGTATGAGTACTGTTCTTTTCACCTGGAACCACATAAGCACCGACGATGGTCCAATAAGTCAGGCTGGCAAACCCTTCATCTGTAAATTGATGCTGGTCGTAAGAAACAAGTGCAATCAAGTCGATCCCAAATAAACGCCGAAGTTGATCGAGGTTCTCAAAGCCGCCACCGGGTCTAATATAAGCAGACGGTATCTCCTCAATTCGATCTACAAACTTGTACTCGGAAAAATGCTCAGACACCTGTTTCAATATCTGGTTTTTACTTTGCTCGGTTAAACCATTGTGTCGATTGCCCGGGACAAAGGCGATGCCGACTCGGGTGGGAACTTTTAATGTCGGTATTGAAGGCTCGATGAGTGGTGCGTTTTTATCAGGGTACAGATAGTCCACCAGGCTGGCGCTTTGATATTTTTGCTGCCCGATAATTCCACAACCAGACAGCATCACAATCAACAAAGAAATACATCCTGCTCTTATCATTTTACCTACCTCTCCTTAGCGATTTAGCAAAATATGGCGAGATCATTTTCAGTTGTCAAAACATTTTGTGGACTACGGGTTTCGCCTTTCAACAACTGCTCGTAGAATAACAACCATGAAAATCTACCTGGTAGGCGGCGCGGTTCGCGATAAATTATTGGGCTACCCCTTTCACGAAAGGGACTGGGTGGTTGTTGGCGGCACGCCGGAAGAGCTACTGGAACAAGGCTTTAAACCGGTCGGCAATGACTTTCCTGTATTTCTGCATCCGAAAACCGGTGAAGAATATGCCCTGGCTCGTACCGAGCGAAAAACGGCCCCCGGCTATACCGGTTTTCATTTCCACGCAGCTCCCGACGTCACACTGGAAGACGATCTGGAGCGTCGCGACCTGACCATCAATGCCATTGCAGAAGACGAAAACGGCAACCTGGTGGACCCTTATAACGGCAAGCGGGATATCGACAATAAAATCCTGCGGCACGTCTCCGACGCTTTTGCTGAAGACCCACTGCGGGTATTGCGGGTGGCTCGTTTTGCCGCCCGTTACCACCATTTAGGGTTTACCGTCGCCCCTGAGACTCTGGCCTTGATGCAACAGCTGTCAGCAGGCAATGAACTTCAGGCCCTCACCGCTGAGCGAATATGGAAAGAGACCGAGCGTGCATTGGGCGAACGCTCGCCACACATTTACATTCAGGTACTTCGCGACTGCGGCGCCCTGCCGGTAATTTTCCCGGAAGTGGACGCCCTGTTTGGCGTGCCACAGCGCGCCGATTACCACCCCGAAGTGGATACCGGTATTCATACCTTGATGAGTCTTCAGCAGGCCGCCAAACTGACAGATGACACCGCAATTCGCTTTGCGGTACTGGTACACGATCTCGGCAAGGCAACTACCCCCAGCGATGTCCTGCCTCGCCATATAGACCATGAGTCCCGCGGCGTACCACTGGTGGAAGCACTCTGTGATCGCATAAAAGTGCCTAATCGTCATCGAGAACTGGCGGTAAAAGTGACGAACTATCACCTGTTGTGCCACAAAGCACTCTTGTTGCGCCCCGCCACCCTGTTAAAACTGGCAAAAAACCTCGACGCTTTCCGCCGTCCGGATTTGGTCAGGGACTTTGTGCTGTGCTGCGAAGCGGATGCCCGCGGTAGAACCGGTCTTGAGGATCGGGCGTACCCAAGCGGCAAATGGCTGCACGAGTTATTCCAAAAGATTGGCACCATCAGTGCCGCCGAATTTATTGAACAAGGCCTTCAAGGTGCCGCCATTGGCGAAGCACTTGATCAACGCCGTCTGGAGATGATCGCAACCGCCAAGGAGCAGCATGAATCCTCAAACTGATTCACCCGTGGCGCTGATTACCGGTGCAGCACGTCGTATTGGCGCATGCATTGCAGAAACCCTGCATCGTGATGGTTACAACCTGATTCTTCATTATCGGGGATCAGCCAGTGAAGCAAATGCTCTGGCGAAAAAGTTAAATGCGGTACGGACCAATTCCGTGGCGACATTGCAGGCGGATCTCACCGATATTTCCTCTGTTCAACAACTGGCTGATGCCAGCAAAAATCAATGGCAGCGACTCGACCTGCTGGTGAACAACGCCTCAAGCTTCTACCCTACGCCTCTTCGCGAAGCGAATCTCGAACAGTGGGACAACCTGATTGGCAGCAACTTAAAAGGCCCCTTTTTCCTCTGCCAGGCGCTGGCCGAACCACTTCGCGAACATCGCGGATGCATCATTAATATTGCAGATATTCATGGCGATCAGCCGTTGGCTGAACACTCAATTTACTGTATTGCCAAAGCTGGCAACCGCATGATGACCAAAACTCTTGCAAAGGAACTGGCTCCAGATGTTCGTGTGAATGGCATTGCTCCCGGCGCCATTATGTGGCCAGAAAATGCTGCCGAATTAACCGAGCAGCAAAAACAAAAAATCCTCGCTAAAGTGCCATTAAACCGACCCGGCTCGCCGGAAGATATCGCTCAAGCCGTCCGATTTCTGGCTCGCTCTGCCAGCTATATAACAGGCCAGGTCATTTCCGTGGATGGTGGGCGAAGCTGCTAAAAGTTCCCTTCAATTACGTCAAAATCAACTGCGTTTGATCGAGATCAAACACACAAATCTGGTCACTTTTCACCCCCTTGAAATTGCTTTAATCACACCTATTTATTTAGTGCAAAGCAATGAATCGTTATGTCTTCGACCTAACAGGAGGTGTAATTATGACATTGGTTCCTAGAGACGACTTTTTCGATCTGGACAAGTTTTTTGAGCACTTTTGGTCGCCATCGCGCCGCCAGACCGATCAGTCAAACACGTTCTTTTCACCGCGCGTAGACGTTCATGAACAGGACGACCACTACGAAATCAGCGCTGAATTACCGGGCGTAAAAAAAGAAGATATTCACATCACTCTGGAGCAAGGCATCCTCACTCTGGAAGCCGAAACCTCCCAGGAGGAAAAAGAGGAAGACAAAGGTCGCGTCATTCGCAGCGAAAGACGTTACGGTAAGTTTATGCGCACCTTTAACCTCGGCGAGGGCATCCATGAAGAGGATATCAGTGCCACTTTTGAAAATGGCGTCTTGAAACTGACAGCTCCCAAACGGAAAGAGCCAACACCAGTTCAGCGTCGAATTGAAGTTCAGTAAAAGTTGCTGATTTACTAATCGTTCGCGGCTGAAGTCGCCCTTACAGATAAGACTGTTGCAGGAGCGGTTTCAGCCGCGGTCCCCTATTTACCTGTAGGGTGTGCCGCGCACACCACCGATCTTGTCCACTGAGTTCTTTCTTCACCGCTGCTACGCTTGGAAACTGTCACTATTCGAGGTAATGTCACCTCACTAATAGTCACTGCCAAACGGAGCTTGCCATGAAAATAATTACCTCACTATTTCTGATCATCTGCACCATAAACAGCTACGCCACCGAAATGCGTGGCACACCGGAAGAACTCAAAAACCACTTTTATCCGGAAACCCCCAAGATTACTCTCTATGGTAATGCTGATCGAACTGTTGAATCAGACATTGCGAAGATCGCGATAATAATTCGCACAGAAGCAAAGAAAATGGAGCAAGCACTTACCGAAAATACCGAAATTCGCCAAAAAGTAATCACCACACTCTCTCAGGCAGGAATACCCCAGAAAGACATTCAAACAGACAACTTCTCTACTTCCCCTGAATTTGGCATCTTTTCCAGCCGGCCATCCAGCTTTTCGAGCATCAATACAATTAAAGTATCGGTCACCACCTCCTCTCAATTTGAAGCCGTAGCGTTACTTGTGGATATCCACCCTGAAATATCACTGGGTAAAATCGAGTACGAGCTGAGCAATAAGGCCGAGATTAAGCGTCAACTATTAGCCGAGGCGCTTGCAGACGTCATGAGCAAAAAAGCCATCTACGAAAAAGAGCTCGGCATCATATTAAAAGTTGTAGGAATTAACAGCTATAACGATTCACATCGAGCAAGAAGATATGATGAAGTGGAAGAAATTGTTCTTACAGGCAGCCGAATGCTGGGCTCAGAGTCCTCTAAAACTCGTCATGACGAGCCATTAAAGTTTGGCGAAATGACTTTCTATGCAAACAGTGCAATCTTCTTTGAGATTCTGGATAAATAGCGCTCTTTATATCATTAATGCTCTAAAACAAGTCGCAACTGAAGCCGCCTCCAGAGGTACAAATATTGCGGGCGCGGCTTCTGCCACCAACTGTCGTAGGGTGCGCCGTGCGCAGCATCAACCCAACTTAAATTATCCCAAGCATCTGGAAATCAGCTCGCCACACCACTCAAAGTCCACCGGCCAGAGCTTCTGTTTGTTTTTATCGTATTCATTCCACAGCTGCTGGTAGGTCTTTTTCTCCACCGGATGGCTTAATTCCGGCGCAATCTCCGCCAATGGCTGCAATACAAATGCGTTGTACAAAATCTCGGCCCTTGGCAGTGCTACGCCATCGATATCCCCTACCTGCTGGTCGTAAGTGAGGATATCTACATCAAGAGTTCGCGAACTGAATTTCGCACCACTGCGGCAGCGACCATGGCTGTACTCCAGATCACGCAGACTCTCAAACAGTGCGCCAACCGAAAGGTCTGTGTGAATACCAACCACCAGGTTGTAAAAGGGATCGCCCTCAAAACCGACCGCTTCACTCTCGTAAACAGAAGAGATAACCAGCTCACCAAAATGCCCAGCCAACTGATCCAGTACTGATTGAATATTGCGTTGGCGGTCGATATTGCTACCAATACTCAAAAATACCAACGCTTTTTCATCCGCCGACATGATTACAGCCCCTGGCGACTGCCGCGTTCAATAATCAGGCCTACATCACGAGCACCGCGCACCGCGCCCGGCTTGCTCAATCGCAGCTTCAGCCAGGGCACATCAAATTCGGTCATTACAATATTGGCGATCTGCTCGGCCATGGTTTCAACCAGTAAAAATTCACTGCCTTCCACAAAAGCAATCAGGCGCTTGGACACTGCCTTGTAATTGAGCGCGTATTGAATATCGTCGGTAGCCGCCGCCTTGCGAATATCCGACGCCATCTCCAGGTCCAGACTCACTGTCTGGCGCACCTCACGCTCCCAATCGTAGATGCCGATAATGGTGTCGATGCGCAAATCGCGAATGTAAACAATATCCATGGGATTCCTTGATTTTGGGTCGCATGTCTGACGTCGCACGTCGCACGCTAAAACCACAGTTAACTCAGCCAGAGCTCCGTCCCGCAACTCGCTGCTACTGGCACGGATCTCTTATAAATAAATTATCTATCTACCGGGTGCTTGGTCCAAGCGTGCGACGTTAGACGTGCGACGTGCGACCAACCACCACTCAATCAATCGCCGACAATGTATCCAACGGCCAACGCGGCATGGTATTTACCGCCAAACCGTCACTTTGCCCGGCCGCCAGACGCTGGCAGCCGGCATAGGCAATCATCGCACCGTTATCGGTACAAAACTCATGACGTGCGTAAAACACCTTGCCGCCAATTTTGGCGAGTGAGCTTTCCAGTTTTTCCCGCAGTCGCACATTGGCGGAAACCCCGCCGGCAATAACCAGGGTTTTATGGCCGGTCTGCTCCAGCGCACGGCGGCATTTAATGGCAAGGGTATCCACAACAGCCTCCTGAAAGGCACAGGCGATATCCGCCATGGTCTGCTCATCCGGCAGCACATCGTCGCCCTTGTGGCTGGCAATGGTGTTGAGGGTATAGGTTTTTAGCCCGGAGAAACTGAATTCCAGTCCGGGGCGATCCGTCATCGGCCGAGGGAATTTAAAACGCTTTGGGTCGCCGCGCTCGGCCAGCTTGGCTATCTGCGGGCCGCCCGGATAGTCCAGGTCGAGCATTTTCGCAGCCTTATCAAATGCCTCGCCCGCCGCATCGTCCACCGATTCTCCCAACAGTTCGTACTCGCCGATTCCGAGCACATCCACCAACTGGGTATGCCCACCTGAAACCAGCAGTGCCACAAAAGGAAACTTTGGCGGCTCCGCCTCCAGCATGGGTGCCAGCAGGTGGCCTTCCATATGGTGCACCCCAATGGCAGGAATACCCCAGGCGTAAGCCAGTGAGCGGCCCACACAGGCACCCACCATCAGCGCTCCAATCAACCCGGGACCAGAGGTATAGGCAATACCGTCTATATCCCCCTGGGCACAGTCGGCATCGGCCAATACTTCGCGAATCAGTGGCAGAATCTTACGTACATGATCACGGGAGGCCAGCTCGGGCACTACACCACCATATTCAGCATGCACCTCAATCTGGCTGTACAGTCGATGTGCCAGCAGCCCTTTGACACTGTCATAGACCGCCACACCGGTTTCGTCACAAGAGGTTTCTATGCCTAAAACGCGCATGATCTGGGGGACACCTCGGTAATTTGGGGGAAAAATGAGGATGATAAAGGGCAGTCGCAGGCAAAACCAGCGCAAATGAGCCACAATTTAACTATAGAAAGGTGTGAACAGCAGTAATTCCACACTCATTCAGACAGGAAATTGTAACAGCAAGAAAGGCTTTGCAATGACCGAGGGTTGTGTTTAGAATACGCGCCCTCTAATACCAGTGCACCCAAAGTGGCCATTGAGCCGGTAGGTGCGAAAAAGATTACTGATACAACAGGATACGTTTACATGCCATCAGTTCGCGTTAAAGAAAACGAGCCCTTTGACATCGCCCTGCGTCGCTTCAAGCGCTCTTGTGAAAAAGCCGGCATCCTCGCCGAGGTTCGTCGTCGTGAGTTCTTCGAAAAGCCAACTTGGGCTCGCAAGCGTAAAGCTGCAGCCGCTGTTAAGCGTCACGCCAAGAAGGTTCAGCGCGAAAACCGCAAATTCGTTCGCATGTACTAATACCGCTTCGCGGTCATAGTACAAGCAACATCCAGCATTACCCTGCTGTTGTATCCTGAGCGCCTGTGCGTATGCACTGGCGCTTTTTGCGTTTGCGTAAAAAATGCCGGGGCACACCACTGACAGGGCTCACCCGTTAAAGGTAAACTGCTTCTTTTTAGGTTGAGACAAATAAGGCAACGCAACATGAGCGAATCCCTGAAAGACCAAATCAAAGCCGCCATGAAAGATGCCATGCGCAACAAAGAAAAAGAGCGCCTGGGCACCATTCGCATGATTCAGGCCGAAATCAAACGCATTGAAGTGGATGAGCGCATCGAACTGGATGACGCCCGCACCCTGGCTGTGCTGGACAAAATGACCAAACAGCGCCGCGACTCGCTTTCCCAGTATGAAGAAGCCGGCCGCGAAGACCTGGCCGCGGTAGAACGACTGGAGCTGGAAATCATCAGCGAGTTCCTGCCCACCGCCCTGACCGACGCCGAACTGGACCAGATCGTCAGCGACGCCGTTTCCAGCACTGGCGCGAGCGGTATGGCCGATATGGGCAAAGTGATGGGCCTGGTTAAACCGCAAGTGCAAGGTCGCGCCGACATGGGCGCTGTGAGCAAACTGGTTAAGGATAAGCTGGGCTAACACCCACCCGTCATCCTGAGTATAGCGAAGGATCTCTGAACAACCCCTGAGTGAGAGATCCTTCGCTACGCTCAGGATGGCAACAAGCTTATTAAGCACTTCAAAAGACAAAAACAGGCATATGGCCGGAAAAATACCGCAGCACTTTATTGATGACCTGCTGGATCGCGTCGATATCGTCGACGTGATCAGCGCTCGTGTGCAGCTGAAAAAGACCGGTAAAAACTACAGTGCCTGCTGCCCGTTCCACGACGAAAAAACACCGTCCTTTACCGTAAGCCCGGAAAAACAGTTCTATTACTGCTTTGGCTGCCAGGCCAGTGGCAATGCGGTCGGTTTCGTGATGGATTTCGACCGATTCTCGTTTCCCGAGGCAGTCGAACAACTGGCCCGGGACATGGGCATGGAAGTGCCCCGCGAAGAGACCACACCATTTGAGGACGAGCGCGCCCGCTACAAAAAGCGCCTGTTCAATACCCTCAACGAAGCGGATGAGTACTTCCAGCAACAACTGCGAAAACACCCCGCCGCCAGCAACGCAATCGACTACCTGAAAGGCCGCGGCCTGACCGGCCAGATATCGCGCATATTTGGTATCGGCTATGCCCCACCCGGATGGGACAACCTACTCAACACCCTCGGCACCGACAGTGAATCGGTACGCCTGCAGGTGGATGCCGGCCTGCTGATTGAAAAACCGGAAGAGAACAAACGTTACGACCGGTTCCGCAATCGCATCATATTCCCCATTCGCGATACCCGCGGGCGCACCATCGCCTTTGGCGGCCGGGTTCTGGGGGACGACAAGCCGAAATACCTGAACTCACCGGAGACTCCGGTTTTCCACAAAGGCCGCGAGCTGTATGGTCTGTATGAGGCCACCCAGAGTGGCAGCGAACTAAAACAGGTCGTGGTTGTAGAAGGCTACATGGACGTGGTGGCGCTGGCCCAGCACGGCATAGACAATGCCGTCGCCACCCTTGGCACCGCCATAACCGCCCCCCATTTGGAAAAACTGTTCCGCTACACCCCGGAAGTGGTGTTCTGCTTTGACGGCGACAACGCCGGTCGCCAGGCTGCCCATCGCGCCCTGGAAAATTGCCTGCCCATGATGGAGGACGGCCGCTCCGCCAAATTCCTGTTCCTGCCGGAAGGCGAAGACCCGGATAGCCTGGTGCGTAAAAGCGGCACCGAACGTTTTCGCGACCGTCTCGCTGAAGCGGCGCCGCTCTCCAAATTCCTGTTCGACACCGCTGGCGAGGGAATCGACACCGACACCCCCGACGGCAAGGCGCGCCTGGTAAAACTGGCCACACCCTACATTCAGCGCATACCGCGCAACGTGTTCCGCTCGCTGCTCACCAACCAGCTAGCCAAACTCACCGGCATGGACGGTGATAAGCTCGACACCCTGATTGGCGACAAAGTCGAACCTACACCAGCCAAACCTGAGCAGCAGCAATACCAACACCAGGATCAACACCAACAGCAAGCAGCTGAAGGTATCCCGCCGGCTCCAGACTGGACCGAAGAACCACCCGAGTATTACCCGGACCAATCCCAGAGCCCGAGCGAACCATCAAGACACTCTCTGCCGCCTCGCAAGCCAGAAAAGCGCCCTCCGCTGCCACAGCCCGAGCGCCGCATCCAGATGAGTCCGGAACGCACACTGGTTGCGATCTTGCTCAACAATCTGGATTTTGCCCAACAGATCGAGATTCCACCCGGCTTTAACACCCTTGATAGCAAGGAGATACAGCTTTTTGAAGAGCTGGTCACACTCCTCAAGGAAGAGCCCACGCTGTGCATCAACCAGATAATTGCTCGCAAATTTGCCGTAAACGACACCGAAAACGGCCGCACGATGGCCGCCATAGCCGCCAGCGAGACCATGCACCCTCCCGGCGAGACCGAGCGTGACAACTGGCGTGAGTTTCATGACGCCTTGCGCATAATTGAGCGCCAGGCCTTTGCCAACCTGTCAATTCCCGAACAGATTGCTACACTGATTCAGAAAGAACAAATTGACGAGTTCGATGTCAAAGCGGCTATGCGGATACTACCGCTGGCCCTGAAGAGTGACTTAGATACTGAAATCAAAGAAAAGCTGAACCAGATAATAAGGAGAAGGCGCTAGATGCGGATTAAATGCACGTCAGACCTTGCATTTAGCGCGACAAGCCTCCATTAATTCATGTATAATCCCCCGCTATTTTTCGCCTCACTTGACTACGAGCAGAAATGACCGACGCTAGCCAACAACAATCGCGCATTAAAGAGTTGATCGCCAAAGGCCGTGAGCAGGGCTACCTGACTTACGCTGAAGTAAACGACCACCTCCCGCAAGATATCTCGGACCCAGATCAGGTTGAAGACATCATCCAGATGATCAACGACATGGGTATCAACGTGTTCGAGACCGCCCCGGACGCCGATCAATTGCTGATGGCCAGTGGCGACAACACCACCGACGAGATAGCCGCTGCCGAAGCAGCTGCCGCCCTCGCCGCAGTGGAAACCGAACAGCACAGAACCACCGACCCGGTTCGCATGTACATGCGTGAGATGGGCTCCGTGGAACTGTTGACCCGCGAAGGCGAAATCGAAATCGCCAAGCGCATCGAAGACGGTACCCGCGATATGCTGGCTGCCCTCTCCGAGTGGCCCGGTATCGTTGAAGGCCTGCTGGCCGAATACGACCTGATCGAAACCGAAGAGCGCAAGCTTACCGACATCATCAACGGCTACCTTGATCCGGTAGACCACGTTCCTTCTGCACTGAGCAAAAGCAGCAACGACGATGACGATAATGATTCCGGTGATGATGACGAGGATACCGGCGGCCTGGATCCTGAAGAGGCACGCCAGCGTTTCGACGCCCTGCGTACCCAGTTCGACAAAACCAAACGCTCGTTGTCTCGCAATGGCCGCGATAGCACAGCTGCCCAGAAGAGCATGGAAGAACTGGGTGAAGTATTTAAGTTCTTCAAGCTCACTCCACGCCAGCTCGATCCGATGCTCAGCATCGCCCGCGACAGCCTGGAACAACTGCGTAAAAATGAACGCGAAATCATGGCCCTGTGCATTCGCCACAGCAAGATGCCTCGCGGTGAATTCATTAAGACTTTCCCGGGTAACGAGACCAACGAAAAGTGGGTCAAGAGCATCCTGAAAGGTAAGCCCGATTACGCAGAAAAAATGGCCCTGGTTGAAGACGATATCATTCGTCTGCAGCGTAAGATCCTGCAACTGTCTGAACAACAGGGCCTGACCGCACTCGAAATCAAAGACATCAACCGTCGCATGTCTATTGGCGAAGCGAAAATGCGCCGCGCCAAGAAAGAGATGGTTGAAGCCAACTTGCGTCTGGTGATCTCCATCGCCAAGAAGTACACCAACCGCGGTCTGCAATTCCTCGACCTGATTCAGGAAGGCAACATCGGCCTGATGAAAGCGGTAGACAAGTTTGAATACCGTCGCGGTTACAAGTTCTCGACCTACGCCACCTGGTGGATTCGTCAGGCGATTACCCGCTCAATCGCCGACCAGGCGCGCACCATCCGTATTCCGGTGCACATGATCGAGACGATCAACAAGCTCAACCGCATCTCTCGCCAAATGCTGCAGGAGATGGGACGCGAGGCCACTCCGGAAGAGCTGGCTGAAAAGATGGAAATGCCGGAAGACAAGATCCGCAAAGTCCTGAAGATCGCCAAAGAGCCGATCTCCATGGAAACCCCAATCGGTGACGACGAAGATTCCCACCTGGGTGACTTCATCGAGGATACAAACATCCACTCGCCGATTGACTCAGCCACTCGCGAGAGCCTGAATGAGTCCACCAAAGAAGTACTTAACGGCCTTACTGCACGTGAAGCCAAAGTACTGCGTATGCGCTTCGGTATCGACATGAACACTGACCACACCCTTGAGGAAGTGGGCAAACAGTTCGACGTTACCCGTGAGCGTATCCGTCAGATCGAAGCCAAGGCACTGCGCAAACTGCGCCACCCAAGCCGCTCAGAGCACCTGAGAAGCTTCCTGGACGAGTAAACGCCGACCAAATAAAAAAGCCCCGCATTTGCGGGGCTTTTTTATATCCTCTGTCCCTGTAGGAGCGGCTTCAGCCGCGAAAAAAGACGCGACACACACTACCAACCGTAGTAGCCTGCATGAAGTGAACGCACAATGCGGGACACAAACCGCCCCAATTCCCGTCTTTGCGAGGAAGCGAAGCGACCGAAGCAATCCAGCGTCTTTCAACCCAACCCGCTTATTCCCCTCTTCACCACTCCCGATCGACCTTTGCGTCATCTCCGAGAATGCGGGATCAAGTATTGAGCGCCGATAGGTGACAATCCACAACAAACCCCAAACAAATCAATGATTTCGGTTGACCCCAACCACAGCAAAGTTATAATTCTTGCTCCCAAATCGCGGCTCTGTCACCCTGAAAGAGCATAGCGACCGAAAGACCTCCGGCACACCGGAAGACTTCTCAAAGGGCCTATAGCTCAGTTGGTTAGAGCAGTCGACTCATAATCGATTGGTCGCAGGTTCAAGTCCTGCTGGGCCCACCATATTCCTTGCAAAAACCCCTCACCTATCAAGCACCACATGAGCAAAAAGAGCAGGCACTGACTGCTTTAAATGCACAAACAGCTCCTAATAAGAAGGGTAGCAACTTCAACTAAAATAATGGTTATCAGACACCCATTAATGTGGCAAAAAAGAACATGGCCGTACAAGTGTACGTTTTATTTCAAAAGGATAGGGAGCAACTACCATGATCCACACCCTCTCTTCAGCTGACACAGAATTCAAGAAAGAAGTTGAATCCTGCACATTCCCAATTCCGAATTTTGATCACCGTGCACATCTGCGGTTGGCATATATCTATCTTGTTGAGAATGATACCGAGAAGGCCACGCAGGCAATGCGGAGCGCTTTGCTGGGACTATTGAAGAAGGCAGGCATCGATCCATCCGGCAAGTTTCATGAAACATTAACAAGGGCTTGGGTATTGGCAGTTAAGTATTTCATGAACCACACTGGAAATTCAGAATCGGCCGATGAGTTTATTGACAAAAACCCCAGAATGCTGGATTCGAAAATTATGTTATCCCATTATTCGGCAGAGGTGATTTTTTCAGATAAGGCTCGCAAAGAATTTGTCGAGCCAAACCTTGAGCCAATTCCTACGAATAATCAGGGCACCTAAAACAACATCTAGCAGGATAATTGTACGTACGTAAACTTTACTGGCTTCCATTTACGCCGCGACAGATTAACACCTTAAAGCTTACAACCAAGCAATTACGTAAACTTATATATCACAGAAAGCGCCATCAGGTCATCTGAGCTTTCTCGCCCTTCCGGTACTGCTGAGTTATTTTTAATTCTGTAATTTATCCTCAAGCCTACCTTCTCATTAATGGAAAAACGAATTTAGGAATCAGATTCAGTAACAGTATTGATCGGCCCAGACTCGACTCTTAATTCTGAGACCAAATGAATTCCTTCATCCAGCCTGTATTTACATACGGATGATCCTCGGCAAACCATTTCCTCCGATACAGAACCATCCTTACCTGAAACACTACGACGGTATCCCACTCCTGACTCAATACGAAACTCTATGTCATCATGGGTGAACATTCTCCAGCCAACACCTGAAGAGAGCGACCCCTGCTCTTGAAAGGGTCCAAAGCGATCTTCTTCATGACGCATATTGGCAAAAGAGTAGATTTTTTTAGAGAAGTTGTAGCCCAGTTGAATGGAGCCCCATATATTTTGTTTGTTCTTACGCCCCTCTGCCTCCCTGACCACTGCAGAGAGCTTATAAGCTTGCTCCCAAGCTTGATTCTTTCTGGTCAACGTCAGGTTTCCAGTGAGTGTTTCAGCGTTGGAGTTTCCCGACGTGCGACTGAAGCCCAGAGCCCCTTCCCCTTTCCAGGAGGGGGCCTTAGGCTCCAGAGAGTCAAACTCATTTGCGGCCGTATTAAAAACAGCTGAAAATCCGATAACAAATATCCATTTTGATAACTTCACCGGACCCCCAAGTGTTATTTATTGTGATAAAAGCCCTTCCAATTTTAGCTTCAACTCTGCATCAGATGGTCTTGGAGCGTCCAAATCTACAATATTTCCACCTTTGTCTAGAATCATGAACCTTGGTATACCGGAGATATCATAGAGTTTAGCCATCTTTGACCACGACTCTTCATCAGCAATCAATTGGATACCAGTCAGCTCTTCTTCTTCCACGAATTCAAGCCATTCCTCCCGGTCTTTATCTGAAGAGATGCTGACAAAGGCTATATCCCGACCATGAAACTCCTCTTCCAACTCCTGAAGATAAGGAATCTGGGCTTTACAAGGGCCACACCAGGTTGCCCACAAATCTATGTAAACAATCTTCCCCTTCAGGGAAGGCAGAGTAACATTCTCTCCACCAAAGCTTTCAAAGTTGAAGTTAAACCATGGACTACCAACTTTGGCCAGATAGGATTTATCCAATGAGAGCAGGAGATCCTGACTCGCATCAGAAATCATATATTTTCTGATAGGATCCACCATCTGAAAATACGCATCTTCACTTGGCTTTCTATTTAGAAAAGACTTTAGCCTTTCTTGCAAGTATGACTCTTTAAGTTCATCGGCCCCTACTGATTGCAAAGGACCAGAGAGCCTTTCACCAAGTTTGGGCAAACCGGATTTCAAAGCCTCCCTGTTAAAATATTGCATCATTAAGTCAACCGCATTATCGATTTTAAGATAATCTATATTTTTAAACTTATCTTCAGCAACCCAATCTTCATATTGGCTTGGATACTGCTCGGATGTTGGATGAGTACTTCTTGGCAGATTAACGAACTTATAGGAGGCCCACTCAAGATCCGTTTCAGCTGACAGCTTCATCAACCTATTAAAATAGCCATCACTTGTTGATAATGATTTAACAAAGCTATGCAATGTAGGAATAGCCTCTTCCTTCAAAAACGGAAAGTAATCTTTATATGTGACCCTAACTCCCGGCCTCGTATAAGGTATTAGCTTATTATAAAAAACATTCCACTCCTGCACCTTTTCATTTAAAGCTACATTATCCCCAGACAACTTATAACCATCTTCATAGAGATCGATTGCCAACTTAGTTCTTTTATTAAAATACAACCTAACCAGCTGATTCTGCCATTTACCGGAATAATCAATCCGATAGAAGCCTGGCTCATCTATCGGCACAATAAATGCAAAACGACCCTTTTCATCCACGGAAGAAGTCGCTACAACCTTCAACTTACCATTCTCTGCCTTTTGCAAAGAGATCACATCCCCATCAGTTTCAAACAACAAATTGCCTGTAACAGTCGCAAAATAAGACTGACTATCCGACGAAAGTGAAACAGTTGAAAAACAAAGTGCAAAAATAGCTATAAATACATTCTTCACAACATTCTCCCTACAATTAAACATTTACTCAAAATCCTCCAAAGTTCGCTTCGACACTCGCCTTATTGTTTCGATTTCTCCGAGATACATTCCTTTGGTAACTTCTGGATCAGAGCAAAGCGATAAAACATTCTCCAAAATTGGCTTAGCCTTTTCAAAAGAGCCAAGCCTTGCCAGAAGCACTCCATATGAAAGTTTGGAGCCTAGAGAATCCACATTTTCATACAAATCGTACGCATATGGCTTTGTACGCAACAAATTTTCAGCATCCAGCCCCGCTAGATTCAATAAATCTGAGACTACCCGCTCCTTGTCAACCAGGTTACCTCCACCATTTATATAATCCTCATAGGATTTCAGGTAATCATGAAAATTTTTTGCATGTAAGGCGTATTGTTGGGAACCAACAAATTCGGCGTAAAGAGCATTAAGAAAAGGATCGCGCTCCCCCTTACCATCCATTACCTCATAGGCTTCCGATAATTTCCCTTTTACATCCAGGACATAACTTCTATATTTGGCATCACCTTTTCTTGCTGTATTGCTGATTGACAGAGTATTAGTACTTGCAAGCTCTTCACTTACGGTTTCTTTACCAACAATTTCAGCGTATTGTGAATAATTCTCAACCAGAAACTCTATTCCCTTATCCCCTCTGAAATTTGAGTAAGAGACTATCACCTGATAACCCCCTTTGCTAAGTAGCTCGTCTTTATCAGATAGATCCATATATTCAGAGAACACATCCTGATGAAATATATGGTGAGATTTTCTATCTTTCTGCGGAATGCTACGCTTGGCCATATTGGCCTCGAGCAGATAACGCCTTAAAAAGTCAGGATCGCGATTTCCATCAAGATACTCTGATTTCAACTTATTGAATTGGCTTCCTCCAGAAACAGCTATCGCGCCTATTTTTAGAAAGGTTTCAACATCAGCACCGCTTCCTGAGCGGTAAATTACCTCTCCGTCAGGCTTAAGAAATAGATATGTAGGATAAGAGGACACGTTATAGAACTCAGCCAACTCGGGACCATTTTGGTCTTCATCCTCTGCATCAAGCTTAAAATTTATAAAGTGCTTGTTGTAAAATTCACCAACTTCTTTCTGAGGAAATACAGTCTTGGCCACCAGCTTACAGGGCCCACACCACTCCGTATAAACATCCACAAATATATTCTTTTTTTCCTTTTCTGCTTTTTGCTTTAGCTCTTCCCAGCTTCCATGGAAAAAATCTATACCTTCAGCTGACACACAAGATGCCGGACCAATACAAAAAACTGAAAACAAACTTATAGCAATCCACTTTTTCATACCACCCTCCTCCTAAAAAAAAGGCGCGACAAGATGTCGCGCCTAGTACTACGATCAATCACTATTTACCCTAAGAGTAAATGATTAAAGATCAAATGCTTTCTTGAACTCCATGTACATTACGCGACCACGAGCGTCAACTCGCTGGAAATCCCAAGGACGTCCATTGTTACCGTTAATGAATGGGAAATCTGTATCTGTCAGGTTACGAACACCCGCCAACACAGTCCAGCCAGACTCAGCATTCGAGTAACGACCAGTCAAGTCAAAGGTAGTGTAATGTTCAACAGGCTCCGTTGTTTCCACCAAATCACCACTACTGTTCAAGCTGCGAGCTACATTCTCATAAGAGCTGCTGTAATTAGTGGTGAATGTTGCGCTAAAGTCACCATCATACCACTCCAGGAATGCTCTACCCTTCCAGAAGTCTGGACCATATTGCGCTCCATTTCTGCTCAAAGTTTGCAGACCTGGAACTGGCGCATCTTCAAGCGTACCGGTGTATGTACCAGTCAAACCGGCACGGAAGTTGCCCACAGAAGTTTCGAAGTCATAGGTTACATCGAAATCTACAGCTTCCAGCTTCCTCTCACCAGCATTGATCAAGCCACTACGAATACCGATCAAACGTCCTGTATCTGGGTCACGCAACCCGTAACCAGGAATATTCAACAAAACATCCATTGGATATGAGAAGTAGTTGAGCGCTGCAATACGGTTTTCATAGTCAACGCGAGTATATGTAGCCTTGAGCTCGAGACCTTCCAAGAAGGCAGGGGACCAATCTACACCAAACGTATAGTTATCGGATGTCTCTGGCTTCATCTCAAGAGTAGGAATAGTAACGACTGCCAACTCTGGATCATCAGTAACACTCGGGAAGAACCCTGAAGTATTACTAAACCATACCGGGCCATTCCAATTGATAAGCCTTACAAAGCGGAGCGTGGTATTACCACTTGGATCATACGGGTCAAACACAGGTCTGGCGCTTACAAAAGAAGCCTGGTTGGGACCAATAATTTCAGTGTTTGATGGCGCTCTGAATCCCTCTGTCCAAGTGCCACGAATGACAACATCTTCATGTGGTTTCCAACTAAGGCCGATACGAGGAGTCGTATTGCTGTAACTCTGTGTGGCACCATCAGGAATATTGTAATCGTTATATCGTGCCTGAAGGTTCAATTCCAGCGACTGAATACCAGGAATCGCATTATCTTTCCCAAACAATGGAATACTAGTTTCCACATACATGGAATCAATATATTGCTGAGGCTTCAGTTCACCGCCGGTAAAGGCAGCTCTGGACTGAGTCTGATAATCTTGCGTGACCACACGGTGCTCAGCACCAACCGCCATTCGAATAGTTCCACCTGGCAGATCAAAGAGCTCCCCTTCAGCATCAACCCCTACGGTATATTCAGTATTGACTGGGCCAGCGGCGGAAAAATACTCATAACGACTCTGCAGTTGCGAGCTCTGCACGGAACCATCGCCAAATGGGTTGAAGGCAACATCCGGATCCGACGACGCAATCAGCCCCCACAACCCGTCAGTTACTTCAACGATTTCATTAGTCTCGAAATCTCTACAGACAACGTCTCTATCGCCATCACCATCAACGTCCTGACTGAAATCAAACCTTGCGACACCACCACATCGGTCAGTATTGAATCTATATTGATCGGATGAGAACTTGCTTTGACCATAACTCAGGTTCAAATCAACGGTCCAATCATTAACACCAAGATCATAACTCAACCCGCCGGAGAGGTTGAACATATTCGACTCAGCAACGCCTGTGGTTTGAGGAAGAAGGCCAGCTGCCACCTCATTATCCATAGCATAAGAGACTCTTAGATCTTCACCGGTATTATTGTAATAGTTACTTTCTGGAACATAATAACTACTCAACAGCGGCGTTGTCTTTTCCGCTACAGTAGTATTCTTTGAATAGCTGGCATTGAAGTAGCTAGTCAGGCTATCACTAAAATCGTTATTCAAGGATAAATAAATAGCCTCACGATCACGCTCGCTGGAGAGTGTTTTTCTCAGGCGAAGATCGGTTGGAACAAGATTATCAAGGGACAGATCGTCAACCGTAAAATCCGTTCCATCATCGCCTTCTGGCAAAGACCCTACTCTAACCCAACGTGTTCCATCAAACCGAGAAACAATACCCGGCTGACCGTATATAGTGAGCCTCTGATCAGTGCCCCCCCATTCACGCAGGTCCATAGTGGTCCAGTCAGCCTTTTTGGTAAGCGTTGGTTTGACCTCATCTTTTGTCAGGGTCAACAAGCCACTACCAGTCTCCCAGCCAAAACCAAGAGTTTGGGACAGGGTATATTTATCCCCACCATTTTTACTATCTTCGACACGGAACTTGGTTGTAGCACCAACAAATTCTTTTTTCAGGATAAAGTTAATAACACCGCCAACAGCATCAGAGCCATACTTGGCAGAAGCCGCATCCATCAACACCTCTACGCGGTCAATGGCATCAAAAGGAATGCCATTTAAGTCTACATAGCTGTTATCTACGGTTGGGGACTTTGGAATACGACGGCCATTAACGAGAACCAAAGTACTTTCTGCACCCATGCCTCTCAGGTTAGCTGCACTCTCACCCTGGATGTTATATGTAAGGTTAGGCTGAGTACTGAGGCCTTCTGGATTCTCAATATTAAGAGATGTTGCATCATTTATTGATGACTGGTTTCCAGATAGTGAACGAACAAAATCTTCAACTGAGCTAATACCACGGCGCTCCATCTCTTCTTTGGTGTAGATGGTCACTGGCGCAGAAAGGTCTTGTTTTTTAAGTGAGGTACCGGTTACAACGATTTCCTCGATATTTTCGTCGTCATCACCAGAAGAACCGTCATTTCCCTGATCTGCACTTGCAATTAAAATCAGGTCATCCGAAGCAAATCTGTATTTGAGACCTGTACCAGACAACAGCACGTCTAGGGCTTCAGCAACAGTGTACTCACCACTAAGTTCAACTTTTACTGTTGAATTCTTGAGATCTCCCGGAATAGCAATCTGGACCCCTGCCTGTTCACTCATAGCCATGAGCGCTTTACTCAGATCGCTTTTCTTCAATTCAAATTTGACACGCTCCAGTTCCGCAGAGGCATTAAACGTAGATGCCATCACTGATGCTGCCGCAACAGCCAGTGCAATACGGTTAGCGCGAAATAACTTCTTACTTAAACCCATATAACCCACCTTATCTATCTATCTATTATTTGGCCCATCACTCATGAGCTAAAGAAAGGACGGCTCAGGATCAGGGTTACCCTATAAAAAAGTTAATTTTTTTGAAAAAATCACCTAGAAGACACTTGAGAACACCAGAGAATCACATATCCCTCTTCGACAGAAGAATTTCATTAAAGGTCCTATCAACCTTAACAGGCAATATTTCCTCAACAGCCACAAAGGCATCAGAAATACTGGAAACCCTGATACTCATTGACACCGTTAGGCCAGATATCTCTTCATCAACTATTACAACGTGTCGACCACTAAACCTATTAAGCTCTTCAACAACATCAGACAAAGGTAAATCTTCAACCCGAAGCATGCCCTTGGTCCAGGAAAAGAGAGCTTCTTTTGAATCAAACCCACTAGCAACCAGACTATTTGAATCAAAATCAATTGAAGCCTGCATACCTGCAGACAGGGCATACGGTTTGACAGAGTCAAGCTTTAAGTTACTCGCATTCAAATCAATTTCTTCATATCCATTAAAGCTATTATTTCGCTGATGTAGAGCAACCTTACCTTCATTGACAGAGACCCTATATAGCCCCCCCTCATTCATAACGCTGAACTGAGTGCCAAGGACAGTTACCGCACGATCACTCGTAAGAACCACAAATGGACGCTCCTCATCCTTTTCCACATCAAGATATAGCTCCCCCTTATCAAGAAAAACTATCCTCTTATCAGGGCGCATTTCAACAATAGCCTGAGTGTTAGTATTCAAAATCAGCTCACTGCCATCCTCCAATTGGATAGTCTTTTGTTCACCAACCCGTGTAATGAAACGTTGCCCCTCTACCACTTCAGGTGACCCGTCAAAGTAACCTGATTGCCAACCGACAAAAGCTACAGACACAGCCACCAACAACATGGCAGCTACAGATAGAGAAGGCCAAATTCCATGACCAAATTTCTTTGACTCTCTCACTGAAGAGACCGAGTCAACTTCATTCAGGATTTCAGGATCGGAAGCCAATGCTTCAATATCCGCCATTACCTCTTTCATTGACTGAAATTGTTTTTGGTACTCTCCTGATAATTTCTCCCAATGCTGAGGCTGAATCCCTTCACTATCTTCAGCACCATAGAGACGCACGTAATCCGCAGCGGCTTTTCGTTTGGCTTGCCTCTTGATAAATTCGCTCATTACCCGAACTCCCTTTTCTCAATAGCCGCATCCCTCACCCGAATCAGCGCCTCTTTCATATATTGTTCAACCTGCTTGACTGACACGCCCATTTCATTCGCAATCTGCTTGTAAGTTAAATGCTTGAATCGACTTAAAATAAATGCCTTACGCCAACGAGGCTTTAGCTTTAAAATTTCACTCTTAACTCTTTCCAACTCTTGATGCGACATAGCAATTTCTTCCGGACCAACACCGTCCTTCTGATCCTCTTCAGTAGCGTGACTTATCTCTTGCTCACAATATCTTCGTCTTACCAACTTGCTTCTCTCAATATCCACTACCATATTGTTAGCCGTGGCAAACAGATAGGAACGGCATCGTTTTTTATCACTAGGCAAACGTGTCAGGATGTCATCTATATCCGATAGCTTTACAAACATCTCCTGCACGATATCCTCTACGTCCTGATCACCTTTCATGATCCCTCTAAGAAAGACACGCAAAGAGGTGCTGTGCTCGCGAAACAGCTGTTCGAGAACCTGCGCCTTGTTCATACGTTGACGACCATTAAAATCAACGACATTGTTCTTTTTGCGTACCATGAGCGCCATAACTTTTACACACTCCTCCTATATAGCAGGACGGCTGAGGAGGGGGGACACCCTATAAAAAAGTTGGCACTATGCTCCACTATCAACACAGAAGTGCAAAAAGAACCATAACCAATTGAATTTAAACACTTTTATAGAAATGCATTTGATCTAAAAAATGCCACTGAGGGCACTGACAGCGACGCCGCGTGACCAGAAATCGACTTTTAGTCTCAACTACTCATAAGAATCAAGAGGAAGCCGTCAGTAAGGCTCTTTCAAGGTTAGCTGAGCCGAATACACTGGCCTAGACACAACCTCAAAGCAGAGGAGTGCTTACGAGGATAGGAAGAAATGTCCACAGGGCCATACATTAATACGGTTATATTAAACGTACAGATAACGAAGTTGTTACTCAGTCTTAAACATAGGTTTTTCTAATGAAAATATTGTAATTGCTACTTTGGAAAGCAGAGCCCTTTCACCAAGTGTGAATCACGTAAACTTATAAGTTACAGAAAACGCCGTCAAATCATCTGAATTCTCTCTTCCCTCGGGTACGGTTGAGTTATTTTTAATTCTGTAATTGAATTTCAGACCAACTTTTTCATTTATAGAGAATCGAATCGACGAATCAGACTCTGTTACAGTATTGATTGAACCGGACTCCACCCTGAACTCGGAAACCAAATGAATCCCATCGTCCAGTTTATACTTCCATACCGACAAACCCCGATAAACCATCTCCTCTGACGCTGAGCCATCCTTCCCTGAAACACTACGGCGGTACCCCACCCCTGACTCAATACGAAACTCTACGTCATCATGGGTAAACATTCTCCAGCCAACACCTGAAGAGAGCGATCCCTGCTCTTGAAAGGGTCCAAAGCGATCTTCTTCATGACGCATATTGGCAAAAGAGTAGATTTTTTTAGAGAAGTTGTAGCCCAGTTGAACTGAGCCCCATATGTTTTGTTTGTTCTTACGTCCTTCTGCCTCCCTGACTACTGCCGAGAGCTTATAAGTTTGCTCCCAAGCTTGATTCTTTCTGGTCAACGTCAGGTTTCCAGTGAGAGTTTCAGCGTTGGAGTTTCCTGACGTACGACTGAAGCCCAGAGCCCCTTCCCCTTTCCAGGAGGGGGCCTTAGGCTCCAGAGAGTCCAACTCATTTGCGGCCGCATTAAAAACAGCTGAAAAACCGATAACAAATACCCATCTTGATAATTTCACCGGACCCCCCAAAATGTTATTTATTGTGATAAAAGTCCTTCCAATTTTACCTTCAACTCTGTATCAGATGGCCTTGGAGCATTCAAATCCACAATATTTCCATTTTTATCAAGGATAATGAAGCGTGGAATACCAGCAATATCGTACAGCTTGACCATTGTTCTCCACGATTCTGAATCGGCTATCAACTGGATACCACTCAAGTCTTCTTCATCGACAAATTCACGCCATGTATCCTGATCGTCATCGGAAGATATACTGACAAAAACTATATCTTGATCGTGAAAATCTTTTTCCAACTCCTGAATATATGGAATTTGGGCTTTACAAGGTCCACACCAGGTTGCCCACAAATCAATGTAAACGACCTTTCCTTTCAGAGATGATAGAGACACATAATCCCCATCACTATTTTCAAAATTGAAGTCAAATCCTGGACTTCCTACCTTAGTTAAGTAGTACTTATCCAGCGCAAAAAGGAGCTCCTGACTTTCATTAGAAGACATGTACTTCCTGACAGGATCTACCATCTGAAAATACATTTCATCACTGGGCCGTCTCTCAAGGAATGGTTTCAATCTTTCCTGAAGATATGCCTCTTTAAGATCGTCCGGGCCGATAGATTGCAATGGACCTGAGAGTATTTCCCCAACTTTGGGACTGCCTGACCTTAAAGCTTCCCTAAAGAAGTAGTTATCAATCAATGAGACAGCATTATCAATCTTAAGATAATCAGCGCTCTGAAATTTATTCCTGTCAACCCAATCAGCATATATTTTCGGGTAATGTTCCGGCTTTGGATGAAACATTCGCGGCATTCGAAGAAACTGGTAGGATGCCCACTCAAGATCTGACTCGGCAGACAACTTCATCAACCTATTAAACTGTTCATCACCCGTAGACAATGATTTTTTGAAATTCATCAGTGCGGGAACGGCTTCCTCAACCAGGAACGGGAAATAATCTTTATACGTAAGCGCTCCACCAGGCCTTGTATAAGGGATAAATTGGTTATAAATCCTACCCCAATCTTGCACCACTTCATTTAAGTATGTATCACTTCCTTCTAACTCATAACTATCAGAAGAAATATCCAGTGAAATACTTAACCCCTTCTCAAGGTACAAACGAACTATCTGGTTCTGCCTGGTACCGGCATAATCAATGCGATAGAAGCCGGACTCATCCACCGGAACCATAAAAGAAAATCGTCCTTTATCGTCTACAGTAGAGGTAGCCACCTCCTTTAGCTTTCCATTTGTTGTTTTCAGCAAGGAAACAATATTTTTGTTTGCTCCAACTGATATATCTCCAGAGATTTTGGCATATCCGGAAAAATCAACCGAAGCCGAGGCGACTGATGAAAATACAAATGACAGTAATGCTAATACTATTTTTCTCACGATTACTTCCTCCACCCCAAAATTAATCAATTAATTCCAGAGCTGATTTTGACTGCCGCTTTATACTTTCAACCTCTCCGCGATACATCCCTTTCGTAACCTCCGGATCAGAACAAAGCATCAACACTTCTTCCAATATAGATTTAGCTTCAGCTGATTCGCCCATCCTGGCCATTATCAAACCATACGAAAATTTAGAACCCAATGAACCGACATCCTTATACAGACTGTAAGCATATGGTTTAACTTCATTCAGATTATCTCTATTAGATCCAGCCAGAATCACCAGGTCAGAAACAACTCTTGATTTATCGGCCTGACTTCCACCCAATCTTTCATATTCTTCAAAGGCATTCAGATAACCGTGAAAATCTCTCTTGTGAAAAGTAAACTGCTGATCACCAATAAACTTTGCATACAAGGGACTCAAAAACGGATTTGTAGAAGCCTTACCCTCAACTTCTTTATATGCACCAAACAACTTCCCTTTTATATCAAGGACATAATCTCGATATTTTTCATCCCCTCTCATCGCAGTATTGCTTATAGAAAGGGAATTAATCATGGCCAGGTTTTCGCTAATGACATCCGACCCCACTATTTCAGAGTATTGATCATAATTCTCAATCAGATACTCAACCCCCTTGCTCCCTCTGGATTTACTATATAAAGCTAATGCTCGATAGCCACCTTCACTGAGAAGTTCTTTTTCATCAGCCAAGGAGAAATATTCCGAGAATACATTTTGATGAAAATCGTAATAGGATTTTCTTTCATTCCTTGGGATGGCACGTTCAGCAATCTTTGCTTCTAAAAGATAGCGCCGTAAAAATCCGGGATCACGATTTCCCTCATGGTATTCAGCATTCAACTGTTCATACTGATCACCACCGGAAACCGCCTTTTCACCGATCTTCAGGAAAGTGGCCACATCAGCACCACTTCCGGATCGATAAATCACCTCTCCATCCGGCTTAAGGAAAAGATAAGTTGGGTAAGAAGAGATATTATAAATTTCTGCTAATTCCGGCCCATTTTGATCTTCATCTTCAGCATCCAGTTTGTAATTCACAAAGTGCTTATTGTAAAAGTCTCCAACTTCCTTTTTAGGAAATACCGTTTTAGCAACAAGCTTACAAGGCCCACACCATTGGGTGTAAACATCGACAAAAATATCCTTACCTTCCTTGCTTGCTTTTTCCTTTAGCTCATCCCAGCTTCCATAAAAAAACTCTATACCTTCAGCCGAGACATTCAATGACACCCCAAGAAAAAGCATGGAAAACAAGACTGCAACAAATCTGACTTTCATATTGATCTCCTCCTAAAAAAAAGGCGCGACAAACTGTCACGCCAAAAAACTAAACATAACCAATCATTTACCTTGAAATATTAATTACAGATCGAATGATTTTTTGAGTTCCATATACATTATCCGGCCTCGAGCATTAACTCTTTGGAAGTCCCATGGACGACCATACCGGCCATTAATAAATGGGAAGTCAGCATCGAGTAAATTTCTCACACCCGCCAAAACTGTCCAACCGGATTCCTGATTTGAATAGCGGCCGGTCAAATCGAATGTTGTGTAACCTTCAACAGAATCAGTTTCCTCTACCCAGTTACCCTCAGCATCTGCATAGCGACCAATATCTTCATACGAACTACTGTAATTAACCGTAAATGTGGCACTGTAATCACCCTCATACCAATCCAGGTAAGCTCTCCCTCTCCATATATCCGGGCCAAAATGTACTCCATTACGACTTGCCGGGCTCATGCCTGGCACCGGAATATCGTCAAGAGTTCCGGTATAGGTGCCATTAAGACCAGCACGGAAGTGCCCTATCGCGGAATCAAAGTCATAGGAAACCTTAAAGTCCACAGCCTCCAGTAATCGCTGACCAACATTAATCAGACCAGTCCGAACACCTACCAACTTACCAGTTTCAGGATCACGCAAGGCATAACCCGGGATATTCATCAGAATTTCTGGCGCATAATCCCTGGAGCCAACAGCAGCAATACGATCGTTGTACTCTATTCGGTTATAGGTTGCACTGACTTCAAGGCCATCCATAAAGGCCGGTAACCAGTCGATACCCAAGGTATAGTTATCGGAGGTTTCTGGCTTCATCTGCAGCGCAGGAATTGTAAGAATTGCCTCATTTGGATCATCTGTAATCCGTGGCCATGGTGATAATTGACTCCACCATGCATCGCCATTCCAGTTGACGCCAGACACATATACATTCGACGCACCTTCCGGATTGTAGGGATCAAAGAGGAAAACCCCATTCACATAATCCTCATTCAACTCCAAACCAATAATCTCGGTGTTTGCAGGTGCTCTGAAGCCTTGTGTCCAGCTACCACGAACCAACACATCATCATGAGGCCTCCAGCTTAAGCCAACGCGGGGTGTAGTATTGGTATAGCTGGACTGCGCTCCGGCATCAGGTACGTTGTAATCGCTGTAGCGTGCCTGAAGATTCAACTCCAGCATTTGCACACCAGGAATAGCATTATTCTTGCCAACTAATGGAATACTGGTTTCCATAAAGATGGCATCCAGGTATTGCTGTGGCTTCACCTCTCCTCTGGTAAAAATAGCTCTTGTAGGATCCTGAAGATCTTGCGTAGAGACATGATGGTCAGCTCCTACCGCCAATCGCATAGTGCCACCTGGCAATTCAAATGCCTCCCCTTCAGCCAGAAATCCTATCGAGTATTCGGTATTAACAGGGCTGTAACTTTCGAAGTGCTCATATGCACTGAAAAGCTGAGAGCTTTGCAGAATTCCGCTACCAAATGGATTGAGGGCAATATCCGGGTCAGATGATGACATTATCGCCCAGAAGTTGGAGGGATCCTCAACAATCTCACCAGTCTCTCTGCTTCTGCAAACAAAATCCTTATCACCGTCGCCATCCACATCGGTATTGTAATCCTGCCTCAATCCATCACAAAGCCTGGTATTCATTTTGAATGAGTGAGTTGAACTGCTGCTTTGACCGTAGGAGAGGTTCAGGTCAATAGTCCAATCATTAATTCCCAGGTCGTATTTAAGGCCACCACTGGCATTAAGCATTTTTGACTCAGCAAACCCGGTACTCTGCGGAATAAGGCCAGCCGCTACCTCATTATCAAATGCATATGATACTTTTAATTCATCACCGGTATTATTGTAATAATTACTCTCTGGAACCACATAGCTGCTCAGAACTGGAGTTAACTGTTCAGCAACCGTAGTGTTCTTAGTGTAATTAACATTTAAATAACCGGACAATTGTTCACTGAAGTCCTGATCCAGAGTCAGATAGACAGATTCCCGATCACGTTCTGTAGAGAGTGTTTTTCTCAGACGATTATCGGTCGGGACAATATTATCTTTTGACAGATCATCAAGTGTAAAATTTAAACCATCATGACCTTCAGGAAGAGAGCCTTTATTCACCCATGTATCCCTGAACCTGCTACCACACGAAAGCCATGGGTAAATTTCACACAGATCCACTCGCTCATAAGCATAAACTACACCTGGCTGAGTATTAGTGGTATTTCTCTGATCGGTGCCACCCCATGCACGCAAGTCCATGGTGGTCCAGTCCGCTTTTTTGGTAAGTGTTGGCTTCACTTGGTCTTTTGACAGAGTCAACATAGCACTGCCTGATTCCCAACTAAAACCCAAGAGCTGTGACAAATTGTATTTGTCACCACCATTTTTACTATCTTCTATACGAACTTTAGTTTCAGCACCAATATAATGTTTTTTCAAAATAAAGTTGATAACACCGCCAACAGCATCAGAGCCATATTTGGCCGAGGCTGCATCCATTAATACTTCAACACGCTCAATGGCACTAAAGGGGATACCATTCAAATCAACAAAGCTGTTATCAACGGTTGGAGATTTGGGAACGCGACGTCCATTTACCAGAATCAGCGTACTATCAACGCCCATCCCCCTCAGGTTAGCTGCACTTTCACCCTGTACGTTGTATCCAAACATTGGCTGAACTGCCAAACCCTCCGGCAACTCAATATTGAGTGAGGTTGCATCATTCAGCGAAGACTGGTTTCCAGAAAGAGAGCGAACAAAATCTTCTACCGAGCTGATACCGCGACGCTCGATCTCTTCTTTGGTATAGACAGTCAATGGCGCAGAGGGATCTTGTTTTTTGAGCGAAGAACCCGTTACAACAATCTCTTCTATCTCTTCTTTTTCTTCCGCCTGTGCCTCTTCACCCTGGCTGATCAGCACAGAGTTATCAGAGACAAATTTATAAGTCAGGCCGGAGTCTTTGAGCATCAAGCTCAAGGCATCCTGCAGTGTGTATTCACCCACAACGGATGGGACTTTAATATTCCTTACAGAATCTCCGGAAAACACAATCTGGCAACCAGACTTTTTACCAAGAGAAATCAAAGCTGAACCGGCATCTTTATCGCTGATATTCAGCTGATAGGTTTCTTGATTCTGTGCATTCAGCACTGTACAGGCTGAAGCCAGGCTCAAAGCAAGCACCAACTTTTTCGGAGTTAACATTTTTGAATAATTCACCTTCCACCTCTTTCATTTGAAGTAACGAGTGACCCACTATTTAATTCTGATTTTGTGGATACCACTTATTACACGTTACATCCCTGAAAGTACCTCAATAAATTTTTCAAAAATTTTTATTATTCCCTTCTTTTCAATTGATTATCGGCTTTACTGCCTTCTACTTGCGGGTTAAAACAATACGATCAAAGTGGTGCATAACATTGATGGGCAATGCCTGTTCGATAACAAACAAAGCTTCATTGATGTGATCCACCTTGACGGTGGCATACAACTCGAGACCCATAATGCTTCTATCTTCAATCAGGATTTTCTTTCCTGAATAGCGATTCAACTCCCGAACCACCTGGTCAAGAGGACTGTTTTCAAAGTGAATCATCCCTGTACGCCAATCCTGAATTTGGTCAATATCCTCACTGTGATAGGCCACCAATTTCTGCTGATCAACAAAAAATTCCACAACTGTACCAGCAGACACACGGCGCTGATTCCGTCCGGGTAACTCTACGCGCTCCTCCCCCCTTGGCTCTAAAATGGGGGCTCCCGGAACCACGCTATCGCTTCTGCGGTGTATTGCCACCACACCGTCACTAACCGCCAATGTAAATTGCTCGGGTTGACGCCAAATACTAAAGGCCGTTCCTAGCACAGTGACCTCCTGATCACCCAGCTCAATACTGAATGGTCTGGTCGAATCTTTAGCAACGTCAAAATAGGCTTCACCGCGCTCCAAAACTATTCGACGAGCACTGCTGGAGTAATCGACCAATAGCTGGGTGGCTGTATTGAGGACAACCTGGCTGCCATCATCCAAATCGATAGTTTTCTGCTCACCCACTCTGGTGACATAACGAGAAATATTCTGTTCGACATTCACTCCCTGGTAGTTCGTCTGAAAAACGATAAAACAAGTCACTACAAGTACAGCTGCTGCGGCCCAAACGGCCACCTGCTTACGACCATTTCTGTTTGAACTACTCGAAACACGGTGTGGTAAAGCATCATCTAACTGCTTCATAAAGTCAGCATCCCCTGCCAACGACTCCACATCACCCAGCAGCTCAACCGATTCAGAAAAGCTCTCACGATAGCTTTCTGATCCACGCCTCCATGTCTTCAGGTTTTCGGCCTCCTCACGGGAGAGCTCTCCTCCCACAAGAGACAACGCATCCCTGAGTGCACGACTCTCTTCCTGATATTCCTTTATGCTATCAATCATAGCGATTGCTCTCCTCGAGCAGTTTTGGCGGCCTGACGAATTTGCTTCAGGGCGCTCATCATGTACTTCTCTACCTGGCTAACAGTTACTGACATTTTTTGGGCAATTTCACGATAACTGAGGTGATGAAAGCGATTGAGAACAAACGCCTCCCTCCAAGTGGGTTTTAATTTGAGGATCTCTTGCTTTAGCCAGTCCAGCTCCTGGTGAGTCACCGCCATTGATTCCGGGCTGGACGTGTCCACACCTGCATCTTCTGATGCAGCGTGCTGCTCGCTTTCGGCATAATTGCGGCGTACGCGCCGACTGCGCTCCAGGTCCAATACCAGATTATTGGCAATTGCAATCATGAATGCGCGATTACGCGCCTCCCCCTCATTCAGGCGAACCTCTAAATCCTCAAGCCGTTCAAGACGCAAAAAGACCTCCTGAACGATATCCTCCATATCCGCCCTGTCTTCCAACCTGACCAACAGAAAACTGCGAAGTGCCGATCCGTGGTCCACAAACAAACGCTCAAGCAATTGCCGCCGGACTTCCGGACGGTGCCTACCCAAGGAGAGAATGTTGCTTCGCTTTCGGTTAGCCACTGGCATTTGGCCTTCATTCACGCGGATTAACTTTTCATATTTTAGTACACGCCCCACCACCACCCCGACCTCAATACTCGAGGCGAAAAAAGCTGAACTTGGGAAAAAGAACTTGGCTGACAGAGTTTTGCGGAACAAGTAACCCGACTTTCCCTCACTTAAGAAACAAAAGACGCAAGAAAGTCCTTCAACCCACTGACTCAATACCCTCACAACATGAATAGACATCCCCCAGACCTCAAACTATTCTTACAGTCAGAATAAAGAAGACACGGAGCTTCAATGCGTCTTGTCAAAATACCGATTGGGCAGTTGCGCCCGGGGATGTTTATCGCCGAGATCGACCGGCCTTGGCTGGAGACTCCTTTTGCCCTGCAGGGTTTTCTGGTCAGGGACTATGAGGACATTCACTTCATTGCCCGCTATGTTAACCACGTCAAAGTGGATATCGATTACGGCGGCTCTCAGCGATTCATGCTTGAAACCCCTCCCCCCCAGAAGAAACCACCGACCGTTTTCAATCGCTTACAGCTACGCGACGATTTTCAGGAAGCCAAGCTTCACTTCGAAACCGCCCATGAATCCCTGGATCGCGTATTTGAATCCATCAAGAATGGAATCCCGACTGACGTGGGTGCGGTTCGCAAGGCAGTCAACCCGCTGATCGACAGCGTATTTCGCAATAAAGACGCAGTAGCAGCATTGGTACGCCTCAAGGAAACCAGCGAGTACAGATACGAACACAGCATCTCCATGTCGGTCTGGGCTGCCATCCTGGGCCGCCACATTGGCCTGCTGAGAGATGAACTGGAAAAGCTGGTAATCGGTTGCGCGATGTGTGATGTCGGCATGACCAAACTACCCGAGTCACTGCTTAACAGCGCCGAGCCCCTGAACGACAAGCAGCGAGAAGAGATAAGGGAACACCCGATGGTGGGAAGCCAGATGGTTACCCACACCGGTGGCACTGATTTCGAAATTTTGGCCATCATCGAGAACCACCACGAACGACACAATGGCTCTGGCTACCCAAGGGGGATGGAAGGTGCCGCGATTCCACTTTTAGCGAGAATCGCCGGGCTGGTAGACACTTATGACGCCATGATCACCCCGCAACCCTATTCACCTTCGCGCTCCTCATTTGAGGCCGTGCAGGAACTGATCAATATTTCCGGGGAGCTATTTCAGGAGTCACTTGTAGAGCAGTTTATCCAGGCCATTGGCCTGTACCCGACCGGAGCGCTGGTGGAATTGAATACGGGCGAAGTAGCGATTGTGGTGAAGCAAAACGACAACCGTCGCCTGAAACCGGAGCTGGTAGTAGTGCTCGATACTGACAAGAGCCCACTACCCACACTCAAACTGCTGGATCTGGGAAAAACACCGCTGGTAGGGCCTGATTCCTGCTGGATCATCAAGGAACTTAAACCCGGCAGTTACGGCGTTAACAGTGAGGAGTTCTTTGTCTGATGACTTCTATCTCCGGAAGCCACCTGGGACTGGTGGAGCTGGCTGACTATGAGCTTCTGATCGATTCACTGGGCAGCGAACTGGCTGACCAGATCAGGATTGAGTTTTTTAACCGCCTGAAGCAGTGGATACGAACCAGTGACCACAGCAGAACCATTGACCAACACCGCTGCCTTGTAGTCCTCAAAGGTGTCGACAGCTCTGCGGCTCTAGAGCTTGCCACCGCGAAATTGCACCGATTGTTTGAACATCCATACGATCTGTTTGGCGACCCCACCCAGATTGAGATTCGGGTTGGTTTTGCCAAACTTGAAGGAAAAACCGATCTTCACACCGCTTTGCAGCAAGCACGCAAAGCATTACGCCAGGCGCGCAGCCAATCCGCATTGTATCGAGTGTTTGATGGCCGCCACCGGGATCCGGTCATCACCGAGCATCGCACCATAAAAGCGCTTGAAAATGCATTGGCCCAAGGCGAGCTGGAGCTTTTTTATCAACCCAAAATACAGGCCAACTTTGGCAATATCATCGGTGCCGAGGCTTTGATGCGCTGGCACCCGCTCAACAGCCCGGTGATTCCGCCGGGCAAATTTATTGCTGCGGCAGAGCGCAGCCGAATCATTCGCCCGCTCACCTGGTGGGCGATTAAATCCGCCATGGCCAGGATGTCCCGCTGGCCTGACAACATCTCTGTATCAATCAACATCCCCCCCCACCTGCTGCTGGATGACGAGATACTGGATGTGATCAGGGATATGCTGGATCTTTACGGCGTCAGACCACCGAGGGTAATTCTGGAAGTGACCGAAAACATCATGGTGGAAAACCAACAGCAGATGATGACGCAGCTGGCCCGGTTGCGAAAAATGGGCCTTAAGGTCTCCATCGACGACTTTGGTACCGGCCACTCGTCACTTACCTACTTCCGCAATTTGCCGGCGGACGAGCTAAAAATCGACAAGAGCTTTGTAACCCAGATGGTCAAATCACAGAAGGATCTGGCAATTGTTCGCGCGGTCATTAATCTCGCCCACAACTTTGCACTTAAAGTTGTCGCCGAAGGGGTTGAGGATCAGACAACTGCAGATCGCCTAAAGGCCCTGGGCTGTGATTACCTGCAGGGCTACCTGTTTGACCGCCCATTACCGGTGGAGGCTTTTGAACAGCGCTACATTTACTAAACGAGCAATTGATAACTTACTTCTTACCCACTTCCCGGTACATCTCCGGCTTATCTGCCTGACTGTCCTGACGATCCAACACACCAACATCAAGAACCGGTGAAGCGTCTATGTGCTGGGCATCCATCATCTGCGCCACTCGCTGCAGAGAGGCAATAATCATGGTCTGCTCCCAGTCCTGCAAATCGGAAAAGTGCCTGGCAAAGTGGTCCTGCAGCGGAATTGGTGCGCTCTTCAGGGTCTCCAGCGCCTCGTCAGTCAAAAAGGCATGCACCTTGCGTTTGTCCAGCTCGGAGCGCTCACGGTAAACCAGGCCACGCTTTTCCAGGCGATCCATAATAGTGGTGACCGTTGCCTGACTAAGGCTGATCTCACTGGCTAACTCACCAATAGTGACCTGCCCCTTATCGCGAATTGCCTGAAGCAGCAGAATCTGGGGCGCCGTCAAACCAGTGGTTTTGGCCAAATATTTAGAGTGCAAATCAGTTGCTCGTATCACTCGACGCAACGCCACCAACACCTCTTCAATGCGATCCAACGACAGTTCCTCCAAAAGGGTAAAAGCCGCTGCATTATAAGCTGTATTGCTACTCAAACCGAGTTATTACCCCCACGTTTTTACCCCTTCAGATGAGATATCCATCCTCTTAATTACCATTTTGAATCGCCTCATCGAGCCCACCAGGACACCGACCGTCAATTTGAACTCGAATTTTATTTAGTGTACTATGTTTCGAACTCTAAACAAATAGACCGGAAGAACGCCACTTAACCGAGGTTTTGTGGCATTTTTTTGATGTTTTTTTGACATTGGTTGCGCATGGCAACCTTATTTTTAATTTGACACCTAAATATTAGAGGTATTTATGAACGGCGATAGCATAGAAGTTACTCTTCGCCTTCCAACCACCACGGACGGAGCACGGGTACATGGACTGGTTGCCAACTGTCCCCCTCTCGACCCGAATTCCATGTACTGCAATCTGTTGCAGTGCAGCCACTTTTCGGCAACGTCGGTAGCAGCCGAGCAAAATGGCGAGCTAGTCGGATTTATTTCTGGCTACATACTCCCCGACACCCCCAACACCTTGTTTATCTGGCAGGTTGCTGTGGGCGAAGCTGGACGTGGTAAAGGACTGGCCACCCGAATGCTGAAGCACATTCTCAGCCGCCCCGAATGCAGCCAGGTAAACCATCTGGAAACCACCATCACTGCCAGCAACCTGGCCTCATGGGCACTATTTAGAGGTCTGGCCGAGAAGCTGAACACCCGACTCGTGGAACTACCGTTTTTTGACCGGGACACTCATTTCAACGGTGAGCATGACAGCGAACTGCTTGCCCGTATTGGCCCATTCAACACAGAACAGATCTGAATCCTGAATAGTGGCCCTTAAAAGATTTCAAATTACGATTCAACGGAGAGATGCATGAAAATTTTTGACGAGATCGAGTCCGAAGTTCAAAGTTACGCCCGTTCATTTCCGCGCGTATTCAACAAGGCACAAGGCGAGCACCTCTACGATGAAGAGGGCAACCAGTATCTCGACTTTCTGGCTGGTGCCGGCACCCTCAACTACGGCCATAACAACCCGCTCTTCAAGCAGGGGTTACTGGATTACATCCAGAGCGACGGCATTACCCACGGCCTGGACATGCACACCAAGGCCAAGGGCGAATTTCTGGAAGCGTTCAACGAACACATTCTTAAGCCGCGCGATCTTGAGTATGTAATGCAGTTTACCGGCCCTACCGGCACCAATGCTGTAGAAGCAGCGCTCAAGCTGGCTCGCAACATTACCGGTCGTGAGAACGTTATTACATTTACCAACGGCTTCCACGGCGTCAGCCTCGGTGCACTGGCCACTACAGGCAACTCACACCACCGCGGTGCCGCTGGCGTCAGCCTGAGTGGAGCTACCCGCATGCCGTACGACGGCTATATGGGCGATGAGGTTTGCACTACTGCATATCTGGATAAAGTACTGAGCGACTCAAGCAGTGGTGTAGATCACCCCGCAGCTGTGATTGTTGAAACCGTTCAGGGTGAAGGTGGCATTAATGCAGCTTCCCCAGAGTGGTTGCAGAGCCTGGAAAAGATTTGTCGCAAGCACGACATTCTGCTGATTGTCGATGATATTCAAGCTGGCTGTGGTCGCACAGGCACCTTCTTCAGCTTTGAGGAGTCAGGCATTAAACCGGACATCGTCACCATGTCTAAATCACTCAGCGGCTACGGCCTGCCGTTTGCGGTTGTACTGATTCGCCCAGACCTTGACCAGTGGAAGCCGGGTGAGCACAACGGTACGTTCCGAGGTAATAACCTGGCGTTCGTAACTGCAAAAGCCGCCATTGAAAACTTTTGGGCTGACGACAAATTCCAGTCGGAAATCAAAAAGAAAGGCAACTACATTTCCGAGCGCCTGGAAAAAATTGTCGAAGAATATGGCGAAGGAAATTTCACCACTCGTGGTCGAGGTATGTTCCGTGGCATCAACTGTGTCAACGGCGATATCGCTTCGCAAATCACTAAAAAATCCTTTTCCAAAGGTTTGATTATCGAAACCAGTGGCGCCGACGACCAGGTAGTTAAGCTGCTGTGCCCACTCACCATCAGCGAAGAAAACCTGGTTGAAGGTATCGATATTCTCGAGCAAGCCATTAAGGAAGTGTGCGCCAAAGAAGACGACATTCCGGAAGAGAATGACTACTTCGACAACGTAAAGCTGGCGTAATACTTCTCACCAGCCAATTTTTGAAATTTTCAGGAGATTTACCAAGTGATTGTACGACAGCTGCAAGAAGCCGAAAAAACCAACCGTCGCATTGTTTCCCCGGATGGCAACTGGGAGAGCACCCGCCTGTTGCTGAAAGATGACAACATGGGTTACTCATTCCACGTAACTACTATTTATGAAGGTGCTGATTTTGGCATGCACTACCAGAATCATTTTGAGTCTGTGTACTGCATCTCTGGTGAGGGTGAAATTGAAACTGTTGCCGACGGCAAAAAGTACCCGATAACTCCGGGCACACTTTACAACCTGGACAAGCACGACAAGCACATTTTGCGTGCTTTTAAAGAGCTTAAGCTGGCTTGTGTATTTAACCCGCCACTCAATGGCAAAGAAGTTCATAACGCTGAAGGCGCTTATGAACTTGAAGCGGAGACGATTTAATCGATCACACTATTTATCGAATAGGTGATCGTACCGGTGATCGCAAAAGCGATCACCGTATCCGCCCAATTGAGCCCGACCCAATGAGCCTACGCATCAACAAGCTCAAAGCAGTTATAGCGCACTCGGAAGCCAGAATCAGGCAAAGCAAATCTGCTGACCTGAACAGCACCCAGCGTGAACGCTTGCTTGTCACTCGATCAGTGATGTTGCGCGCCAAAAAAGAGCTGTCACAGCTTCAACATTGCGCCTGCTTTGCAAAATAGATTGAGAAAAAGCGCCGCCTTTATAGGCGGCCTTTCAAGCCCCACAAAAAACTATTGGGGCAATGGTCGCTTCATAAACAGCCAACTGAACAGGAAAGTCATGCCAACACACAGTGTGGAAAAAATCGGCGGAACGTCGATGAATGATTACCAGGCCGTTCGTGACAATATTATCCAGCGTCCGTCGCGTGGAAACGATTTATATCAGCGTATTTTTGTGGTGTCCGCCTATGGCGGCATTACCAATGATCTGCTGGAGCACAAAAAAACCGGTCAACCAGGTATTTACAGCCTGTTTGCCAATAACGACCTTGAGCACGACTGGGCAACCGCGCTGATTGAATTGCGCAACAAAATCCACAATATCAATCGTGAACAGTTCAGCGACCCGGAGCTGCTGGAAAAAGCCAATCACTTTATAGACCAGCGACTCAACGCCGCCGAAGCCTGCCTGACAGATTTGCAACGCCTCTGCCAGCACGGCCACTTCTCGCTGGTTCAACATTTGGATACTGTACGCGAAATGCTGGCCAGTATTGGTGAGGCCCACAGCGCCTGGAATACCGCTCATCGCCTGCAACAGGATGGCATCAATGCCTGTTTTGTAGACCTGACCGGTTGGCAGACTGAAGACCATATATCTCTGGATGAACGTATCGTAGAGGCATTCAAAGATATTGATCTGGAAAAACAGCTACCTATTGTTACTGGCTATGCCCACAGCCAGCGCGGCCTGATGGCGACTTTTAACCGCGGTTACAGCGAAATGACCTTTAGCCGAATCGCCGTTTTAACGGAAGCGGCCGAAGCGATTATTCACAAGGAATTTCACCTCTGCAGTGCCGACCCACGCATGGTCGGTGAGCACAATGCAGTGCCCATTGGTCGCACCAATTACGATGTTGCCGATCAGCTTGCTAATCTTGGTATGGAGGCTATCCATCCAAAGGCAGCTAAAGGTTTGCGACAACACAATATTCCACTGCGCGTAAAAAACACCTTTGAGCCGGATCACAACGGCACACTGATTACTTCCGAGTACATCAGCGATACCCCCTGTGTAGAGATTATTGCAGGGCGTACTGGTGTATATGCACTGGAAATGTTTGACCAGGATATGGCTGGCCAGATTGATAATTACGACCGTGAGATCCTTGCAATTATCAAACGCTTTAAGGCCACCGTGCTGTCCAAAGACATTAACGCCAACAGCATTACCCACTATCTGTCTGGCAACTTGAAAATGATCAAGCGAATTCGTCTGGCACTGGAAGAGCTCTTCCCGGATGCGGAGATAAACCAACAGCGTCTCGCCATCGTTTCAGCCATCGGCAGCGATCTTCAAACCACAGGCATTTCTGCCCGTGCGGTATCAGCGCTGGCAGATAAAGACATCGCCGTGCTGGCCATGCACCAATCCATGCGCCAGGTGGATATGCAGTTTGCCGTCAGTGAAGATGACTACGAGTCCTCCATCAAAACACTGCACGAATGCCTGGTGGAAGTTCACGACCATGGGAGAGCAATATGCCTCGCCTGATCCTCGCAATACTATGCAGCTGCTCACTGGGGTCGCCATTGGCGGCCTTCAGTGCCGAAAGCGCATCAACTCCCAGCGAAGATCAACGACAGGCAACAATTGATAATTTGAAAGAGCCTCTCTACACACCGTTTGTAGAGCGCTACGTGCTGGACGAACTGAAACAGCTGCGCACTGATATGGCCGCGCAAAAGCATGAATTGATGCAGCAGGTCGTCGACCGAGAATTGAAGTCGGTAGACCGTGGTGTCGCCTACGCTACCGATACAGTGACCTATTTTTTCTACCTGATTGCCGCTGCCACATCGATTCTGGTGATGGTTGGCTGGACTTCAATTCGTGATATTAAAGATCGCGTTCACACTCTGGCAGATGAAGAAATTTCCAAATTGGTTAATGCCTACGAGGAACGCCTGCGGGCCATCGAAACCACGCTCAGTCAAAAAACAGAGCATATCGAGGCTAACAGGGAAGAGATTCAACTGACACAAGAGCTGCAATCGCTGTGGCTTCGCGCCGGTCAGGAGACCAACCTGCAATCAAAAATTGAAGCTTACGATCATATTCTGGAATTGCGAAAGAATGATTGCGAAGCGCTCACCTACAAAGCCGATGCAGTACTGGAACTGAACGAACCACAGTGGGCTATTAACCTGTGCCAGCAAGCTTTGGCAATTGACCCGGACAACGGGCACGCATTTTATCAGCTGGCTTGTGCACACACCGTACTCGGCAATTTTGACGAGGCGGTTCACCATCTCGACCAGGCGCTGCAAAGGTCAGACAGCTACCGGGATCAACTGCTCAGCGATCCCGCGCTGGAATCACTCAGGGAATTTGACCCTTATTTGCAATTGATTCGAATTGAGCCTGGAGCGGCATCGTGATTACTTATGGCAAACACTCCATGCTGACCCTTAAAGGCAGCCACGACCACTTCTACCTGAACGGTATGGAGGCGCTAAAACCCAATCACCCAGCCGTCAGGCAGTTGATTTCAGAGGGGCATGAACCGAACTGTTTTGGTTCGCGAATATGGGGAGCCAGTTACCTGCTGATCGATTATTTGTCCCGAGTAAATATCACCCACCAGAAACAGTTACTGGAATTGGGTTGTGGCTGGGGACTGGTGTCCACCTTTTTGAAAAAAAACTATAACGCTGACATTTGTGCCTGCGACATCGATAAAAATGTTTTTCCGTTTCAGGAGTTACTGAACGACACCAATGATGTTCATGTTCCCACTCAATGCTGCAGCTTTAAAACCCTGACTGAACAAAACCTTTCCGGTCTGGATGTGATGGTGGGTGCCGATATCTGTTATAGCCCCAACATAGAAAAACAATTGCTGGAACTGTTCTGGCATTTCGCTGCACAGGGTGGACGTGAAATTGTTCTGGCCGATAGCGGGCGAGCGCCATTTATTGATTTGAGTGAGCGGTTGCTGGCGATTTTTGATGGTGAATTACTGCCATTATCGCTGCACCTGCCCACTCAACTTGACGGTTATATATTACATATAAGGCTAAAAAAATGATTCTCTCTTTTATCGGTTTTTTATTGCTGTTTACGCTTATCGGGGTAGCGTCTGTTATCAAGAGTCGCGGCGATCGTCACGACTACTATCTCGCCACCAGTTCAGTTAAACCCTGGTTGGTAGGACTGTCCGCTGTCGCCACCAACAACAGTGGCTATATGTTTATCGGGGTCATCGGCTATACCTATGCCACTGGCCTTGCGTCCATCTGGTTGATGATCGGCTGGATTGTCGGTGACTTTCTGGCCTCGCTGTTTGTGCACTCGCGTTTGCGCAAAGCCACCTCCTCCAGCGGCGAAGTCAGTTACGCCGGCACCCTGAGCAGCTGGTACGGCGAATCTAACGCCAAATTACAGCGCATTATCGGGCTTATCTCATTGGTATTTCTGCTTGCCTACGCCAGCGCCCAACTGGTGGCTGGCAGCAAGGCGCTGCATGTACTGCTGGACTGGCCGATCTGGGCAGGCGCAGTATTGGGTGCGGTACTGGTTACTCTTTACTGCTTTGCCGGTGGTATTCGCGCCTCCATCTGGACAGATGCGGCACAGTCTGTGGTGATGATCCTCGCTATGGGCACTTTACTGGTGGTTGCGGTGCAAACGCTCGGTGGCACCAGTGCCACAATTGCCCACATGGCAGATGTAGACGGGTTTCTCGACCTGTTCCCCAAAGATTTGGCATTCCCCGGTTTAGCGGGGGGACTGCTGTTTGCGTTTGGCTGGCTGTTTGCCGGCTTCTCGGTAATTGGTCAGCCGCACATCATGGTGCGCTTTATGACCCTTAACGACAGCGGCAATATGCGCTCCGCACGAGCCTGGTATTACCTGTGGTTTATTGCCTTCTACTGTATGGCAACCGCTGTTGGCATGCTGTCACGGCTCTACCTGCCTGAAAGCGCCAGTTTTGATGCCGAATTAGCGCTTCCTACCATGGCCATGGAACTGCTTCCGCCAATTCTGGTTGGCCTGGTTCTCGCGGGTATTTTCGCCGCCACCATGTCTACCGCCGACTCATTGGTGTTGAGCTGCTCTGCAGCGGTGACTCACGACCTGCTGCCCCACAACATCGAAAAGCCGCTGTTGATAAAACTCACCACCATAGCCATTACCGGCTGCGCCCTCCTATTGGCACTCTCCAACAACCAGAGCGTGTTTAACCTGGTGATTCTGGCCTGGTCTGGACTGGCAAGTGCATTTGCGCCACTGCTGTTCGCACTCTGTATTGGTTGGCGCCCCAGCCAAGCGGCCAGCATTACCGCGGTAATTGTCGGCCTTTGCACCGCACTGCTGTGGCGCCAATTGGGCTGGCATGGCGCAGTCTATGAAGGCTTCCCGGGGATTCTGGCCGGTTTTGCAGCTCTGGCACTGACTCACAAGCTGATTCAGCCCAAATTAGTGACAGTTAGCTGAGCCGAAACAAGAGATCCTTCACTGCGTTCAGGATGACAACATGAAGTGATCCAACAATAAAACATAGCGCTTTCCATTGCGTGACAGGTTACGACGATTTGTGGGTATCATGAGGAGTGACCTGTCACGCTATGGAAAGCACGGATTCTCCTCCAACACCGCGAGCCTCCGGCAAGAAGTCCCCCAAAAATCTTGAAACCCTTCACTCCCTTCTGGGTGACAGAGACGATAAACTGCCCCCTCAAAGCCAGTTTGATTCCTGAGCACAATTCATTGTGTTTATGACATTTTGCTATATCCTCTATCCTTCATAGTGGAACCGGCGCAAACGCCGAGCAGCAAAGAACAACAACGGATTTCGCATGAACCCCAGTACCACCCAGATCGATGCAGAAACGGCCTCTACCCTGGCCGAACTGTTTGGCACCATCAGCACCCACAAGCTCGAAGCCTCGATACTGCTGATTGCGGTATTACTGCTGGTGCGCTGGCTGGTAGTCAGGTACCTGCGCAAACGACTGAGTGAAGATAACGAACAACCGCGCCGCCTTATCAATACCGTCAACAACACCACAACGCTGCTGATTACTGTTGGTGTCATTATTGTCTGGGTTGCCGAGCTGCGCTTTGTGGCACTGTCGATTGCCACTTTTGTTGTGGCACTGGTGATTGCCACACGTGAGTTTATTCAGTGTTTTCTCGGCTCGATATATCTGGCTGGGGCACGACTGTTCAGCGTCGGCGACTGGATTCAGGTGGGCGACCGCTGCGGCGAAGTGGTGCGCAGCGACTGGATCAGCACCACCCTGCTGGAGGTAGACCTCACAACTTCCAGCTATGTTTATACAGGCAAGACACTGGTAATCCCGAACAACCAGATGATTGTCACGCCGGTGATCAATCTCAACTTTATGCGCCGTTATGTGGCGCACTCATTTGATCTGGTCAGGGAATCAGATCTGGTGAACATTTGCGAAGCAAAAACGTTTATGTTGGAAAAAGCACAACAGTATTGCAGCTCGTTCAGACAGGTTGCCGAACGCTACAACAACCTGATCGAAAAACGGTTGGGCACACAGATTGCCGGCCCCGACGCCAGTGTGCGTATCACCACCAACAATCTAGGCAAAAACGTCATGACCATCACCGTATTCTGTCCAACTCAGGAAGCGGTAAATATCGAACAACAGTTAACCGAAGACTTTATGTCGTTCTGGTACCAACAATTACGTCAGCTCGGGGCTGACGGAAAACACCATTAAGGAATACTTATGGACAACAAGCCATTAGTTGGTTGGCAAGAATGGGTAGCGCTCCCCGAGCTAAACCTGAGCCATATCAAAGCCAAAGTCGATACTGGTGCCAAAACCTGTGCCCTGCACGCCTATTTCGTAGAGCCTTATGAAAAGGACGGTGAAAACTGGGTGCGTTTTGGAATCCACCCCCACCAGGGTGACCTGGAAACCACCCAGGAGTGTCATGCGCGCCTGTCGGACACCAGGAATGTCACCGACTCCGGAGGCCACACTGAAAAGCGTTATGTCATAGCTACCGTCGTTTTTTTGGGCGGCAAAAGTTACGACATGGAAATTACCCTGACTAACCGCGACACTATGCAGTTCAGAATGCTGCTGGGTCGCAATTTATTGAACCACAATTTCTGGATTGATCCGGCTCACTCTTTTTTGCAAGGGCGCGAGCCCGGGGATGACTGCGACGACCAGGAGGATAGAGATGAAAATCGCGATTTTATCCAGGAATAAAAAACTGTACTCCACCCGCCGCCTGATTGAAGCCGGTGAAAAACGTGGCCACGAAATGCACGTGATCGACACCCTGAAATGCTACATGGACATCACCTCCACCAAGCCGGCGGTGTGGTACAAAGGCGAAAAGCTGACCGGCTTTGATGCCGTAATTCCACGCATAGGTGCCTCGATTACCAACTATGGCACCGCTGTTATTCGCCAATTCGAGATGATGGGCGTCTACTGCCTGACCGAATCAGTATCGCTGGGCCGTTCCCGCGACAAACTACGTGCTTTACAGTTGCTATCCCGCAAAGATATCGGTATGCCAGTAACTGGCTTTGCACACCACCTGGATCACACCAAAGACCTGATCAAATTGGTAGGCGGCTCACCACTGGTGGTGAAACTACTGCAAGGAACTCAAGGTCGCGGTGTAGTGTTGGCAGAAACTGCAAAGGCCGCCGAAAGCGTGATTGACGCCTTCCGTGAAATCGGCGCCAACTTTCTGGTGCAGGAGTTCATTAAAGAAGCCGGTGGCAGCGATGTGCGCTGTCTGGTAGTTGGCAATAAAGTGATGGCCGCTATGGAACGTACCGCCAAAGCAGGAGAGTTCCGCTCCAACCTGCACCGCGGAGGTTCGGCGCAACTTACCAAACTGACACCCTCCGAGCGCAAAACAGCTATTGCAGCTTCACAGACTCTTGGCCTGCGAGTGTCCGGCGTAGATATTCTGCGCTCCAGCCGCGGGCCACTGGTGATGGAGGTGAACTCCTCACCTGGACTGGAAGGCATTGAAGCCGCCACGGGCAAGGATATCGCCTCTGCCATCATCGAGTACGTTGAGCAGAACGCCAAGCCAAATAGCACCCGCACCAAAGGCAAAGGCTGATTCTCCATGAAAAACAAGCCTGTGGAATTTGCAGGTGTCACCATCAAGCCGGGGGAACAGAAGACCATTCAAATCCCCCTGGCAGCAATGGTTACCCATAACGACCTGGAAATGACCGCCCATGTGATTCACGGTAAAACGGCGGGCCCCTGCCTGTTTATCAGCGCTACTATCCACGGTGACGAAATCAACGGTGTGGAAATTATCCGTCGGTTGTTACGACAAAAGCAGATTAACCGCATTCGGGGTACGCTGATCGCCATTCCCATTGTGAATGTACACGGCTTTATCACCCACACCCGCTACCTGCCGGATGGCCGCGACCTCAATCGCAGCTTTCCCGGCAGCCAGAAGGGGTCGCTGACCGCACGTATAGCCAACACTTTTTTCAACGAAGTAGTGACAAAGTGCACTCACGGAATTGACCTGCACACCGGTGCGCGCCACCGCGACAACCTGCCGCAAATGCGTGCCGACCTGAGCATTGAATCAGCCAAACAGTTAGCTTTGGCCTTTGGAGTACCGGCAATTATCGACTCAAAAAACCGCGACGGCTCACTCCGGGAAGCAGCTGGCGAACACGGTATACCCGTGGTGGTCTACGAGTCCGGTGAGGCTCTGCGCTTTGACGAAGTAGCGATTCGCGCCGGCGTTCGAGGGATTCAGAATGTAATGCGCGAAATTGGCATGTTGCCGAAACTGAAGAAAAAAGCCGCCAGTAAAGCGCCTGTTGTATCTACCAGCACCTCCTGGGTGCGTGCTCCCAAAAGTGGAATTTTACGCTCTCTGGTACCTCTGGGCGGCAAGGTGGAAGCTAACACTGTGTTGGGGATTATTGCCGACCCACTGGGAATGAGTGAGTCCGAGGTGATTACGCCGGAAGCAGGCATCGTCATCGGCCGCACCAATATGCCACTGATCCATGAAGGCGATGCGCTGTTTCATGTTGCCTACTATCGCCAGAAACTGGATGTGGTGGCTACACAGGTTGAAGATTTACAGGAGCGTTTTCACCCGGAGATTAATCCACCCGGTGATGAGTTGTTGTCGCGCTGATCTATTTCTTATCCAAATACGAGATCCTTCGCTGCGCTCAGGATGACATGAGTAAAAGTTGTCTTCCTGAGCGCAATTCTTGTCTTCCTGAGCGCAGCGAAGGATCTCTGTAATAAAATCTATAATGAAAACGGCGCTGACGCCTTAAACAGCATCGCCTCACCACTGACCGGATGCTCCAGCCCCAACTCCGCTGCATGCAATTGCAACTGATCTGCAGCCGCCAGCGCTTCCCCTTGCGCGTAAAATTCATCACCCAGAATCGGATGACCTATCGCCTGCATATGCACCCGCAGTTGGTGGGAACGGCCGGTGTGGGGCATCAGCTTTAACAGGCTATTACCATTTTCTACCCGCACTTTTTGCCAGCGGGTCAACGACGGTTTACCCACTTCGTGATCCACTTTTTGCAGAGGCCGATTAGGCCAGTCGCAAATCAAGGGTAAATCCACCTCGCCACTCTCACCAGCTACTTCCCCCCATACCCAGGCGTAGTAAACCTTGTGAGTATGTCGCTCCTGAAACTGTCGACTGAGCTGGCGGTGTACCTCTTTGCCCAATGCCATCACCATTACTCCGGAAGTACTCATATCCAGGCGATGAACAATCAGGGCATCGGGATATTCCGCTTGGACCCTTGTTGCCAGGCTGTCGAAGTTCTCCGCTCTGCGACCGGGCACACTCAGTAATCCCGACGGTTTATTCAGAACCAGCAAGTGTTCATCGCAATAAAGAATATCCAAACCGCGATGTTCAGGCGGCTGGTAGACGTGTTTATTCATAACGATATACCAGCAGCTTTAAACCACGGTCCCGATCCGCCTCTGGAAAATCCTCGTGCATAGGCAGGCGCTCAATAAATTTAGCAGTCGGCAATTGCTCGGCAATCAAATCATTCAAAAAGGATTCAGGTAATTCCGGTGCGTTCAGCGCTGCAAGAATTTGAGTACCGGGCGATAGCACTTTGGGCAAATGGCGCAGCAGCTTTTGATAATCTTTTTGCGCCACAAAACTGCCTTTCTGATAGCTCGGGGGATCCAGGATCACCCAGTCATAAGGGCCATTGCTTGCTAGTTTTTTCCAGCTTTTCAACACGTCCATTTTCAAAAAACGGCCGCCCTTTAAGTTATTCCATTGATGATTGCGCTGACCAATAGTGAGGGCGCCGCGACTCATATCCACATTCACTACTTCGCTGGCACCACTGGAGAGTGCCACACAGGAGAGCGCGCAGGTGTAGGCAAACAGGTTCAGTCCGCGACTGCCTGGCTGCTCCCGACAAATTGTTTCCAACCACTGTCGGCCAGGCTCCATATCAATGAAGTAACCAAGGTTCTGGCGTTCGCCAAGGTTGAGTTCAAACTTCAATTCGTTGCGAGAGGCAAACACCTGTTCCGGGGCTTCTCCCAACCACTGATCCACTAATTCACCGGAAAATCGATACTGAATAAAAGTCGGAATATTGGTTTGTTGATGATTCGTCTTTAATAATTCCAGTAAATCGTTAAGCGCCTGCTCACCGGGATTTTTGTAGAGCGTTGCCACCAGCACTGGCGGGTGCCAATCGATAGTCAGCCACTCGTAGCCTGGCAGTGTATGTCCACGGCCGTGAACAATGCGACGACTGTCGTCACCGTAGCGGGCTGGATTTAATAACTCTGATAATTCATGTAACAACGGTTTAACACTCAATTAAATAGTTTGATTTTATTGCACAGGCTGGCAGCGATTACGGCCGCCCTGTTTGGCCTGGTAAAGCGCCTGGTCAACCCGCTCCAGCAGTTGCTCAGGTGACTCTTTGGCGCGAATTACGCCATAGCCGCAAGAGATTGTCACTGTCACAGGTTGCCCCTCGCTGTAAAAATCACAGCGTTCCACTTCACCGCGCATATACTCCGCCAGCGTAACTGCGCCAGCCATGGTGGTATCTGGCAGCAGCATGACAAATTCTTCACCGCCGAGACGGGCGAGAAAATCCCCTTCCCTCAAACTGCCACTCAGGGTCGATGCTACGGTTTTTAAGACTTTGTCACCCGCAGGGTGGCCATAGCGGTCGTTAATATTTTTGAAGTGATCGATATCCCACAGCAGCATGGCAAACAGTTGGCCGCTGCGATTAAAACGGACAATTTCCAGTTTAACCCGCTCCTGAAAAGCAAGCCGGTTGGGAATACCTGTCAGCGCGTCGCACATTGCCAGACGGTGTTTCTGTTCCAGTTGTTTGCGAAGAGCGTCCGCTTCCTGTTCGACACGTTTTAGCTTGGTGGTGAGCTGTTCGACCAACGCCATGGACGAACGATTGCGCTCGCGTTCACGGGACAGAAAGTCATCCATATTATTGCGCAACTTGATCACTCGCGCCTGCAACTGCGACTTCATTTCCGCGAGATCCTGAATGGTATTGAGGCCGCTTTCAATATCGGAAACCTGGCTGTCCATGGAGGCCGTCATTGCCTCACCATGCTGCCGGGAGACTTCTCGCAATCGCGCTGTCTCCTTCAAATCGGTATTCATTTCACCGAGGCGGTCGCTGACCTGGGCGAGAAACTGTTCAATATCGCGTTTTTCGGCGCGCACATCTGCGAGCATGCCGCTGACGATCTCCAGCGCTCCTTCAAGCCCTTTAAGTACTGTCTGCTGGCTCAGATCCGATTGCAGGGAGCGGCGAATCAATTGCGCTTCCTGCTGACGCTGGCCGCTGAGTTCAAATCGTTCCAGCATTTTACTCAGCACGGTTCCTACTGCGGCAATATCGCCACCATTAATAACCTGCTCCGTCTGCTGGGAGCCCTCTCGACTCTGGTCAGGTTCTTTTTTGCCGGGCTCTTTCTTGGAAGTAAAAAAACCACGCAACAGGCCCGACTTCACTTCTGGTGCTGCGCTGTTACTTGATTCGGTTAATCCACTAACCAACAGCTCGGCAAGCTGCTCGGTAAATTGGACCAGATCCACGGGCGAGCGGGATTTACTGACCTGCCGGGAAAGGTTGGCCAGCGGCTTTTCCAACACGCCCGCCGGCTTAATCAAGGAAATCAGGTTAACCAGATGCTGACTGTGCACTGCATCAGCAGCATTGCGAGTGTGTTCAAATTCTTTTACTGCAGAGTCCAGCTCATTGGCTGCGGTTTTCAGGCGAGTCGCGTGAATACCACCAGTAATTGCCACTTTCAGCGGCTGGAGCTTTTCATTAAGTGCCGGTGAGCGACGATCGGAAGCGCGCACCAGTACCGAGATCAGGTTTCTGAGTATTGTTTCACCCTGCTCCCACTCGCGCTCTTTTTTATCCAGCTCTGAAAGGCTGGCGTAGTATTTGGCTTTCCAGTCGCTCACCTATCACCCTCTTTTAGATGACTTTTAATTTTATAGGCATGTCATCCTGAGCGCAGTGAAGGATCTCTTGCAGTCGCAAACCCCGAGATCCTTCGCTGCACTCAGGATGACAGCATTAAGAGTTGCACTACACCGCGGATGACAATGACGATTATTTCGTCCATTTAAAACCAAAACGCCGGAGTAATTAACTCCGGCGTCAGGGTTGCCAAACTTAAATCAGAACGGCGCAGACTGAGGTGTCCGTGGGAACGGAATCGCGTCGCGTATGTTTTCCATACCGCTGATGTAGTTGAGCAGGCGTTCAAAACCAAGTCCGAATCCTGCGTGCGGCACTGTGCCATAGCGGCGCAGATCGCGGTACCACCACAGGTGTTCACGCATTTCCGGATCCATACGGCTGTCCAGCACGTCGAGGCGCTCTTCGCGCTGACTGCCGCCGATCAGTTCGCCAACGCCCGGTACCAGTACATCCATGGCTGCCACGGTTTTCTGGTCGTCGTTGAGACGCATGTAGAATGCCTTGATGTCTTTCGGGTAGTTTTTCACGATCACCGGGCCGTTCACGTACTCTTCACACAGGAAGCGCTCGTGCTCGGACGCCATGTCCAGTCCCCACTCCACCGGGAACTCAAACTTCTTGCCGGATTTTTTCAGGATCTCGATGGCGTCGCCGTAATCCATGTGTACGAATTTGCTGTCGATAACATTCTGCAAGCGGTTAATCGCCTCGCTGTCGACGCGCTGGGCAAAGAACGCCATATCATCCTCGCGCTGCTCCAGAACATCGCGGAATACGCTGCGCAGGAAGTCTTCCGCCAGGGCCGCATCATCTTCCAGGTCAGCAAAGGCAATCTCGGGCTCAACCATCCAGAACTCCGCCAGGTGGCGAGACGTATTGGAATTCTCGGCTCGGAAAGTCGGGCCAAAGGTGTACACCTTGCTCATCGCCAGGCAGTAGGCCTCAACGTTGAGCTGACCGGATACCGTCAGGAAGCTTTCGCCGCCAAAGAAATCTTCGCTGAAATCTACAGCGCCCTTGTCGTTACGGGGCAGGTTGGCCATATCCAGGGTCGATACGCGAAACAGCTCACCGGCACCTTCACAGTCACTGGCAGTGATAATCGGGGTGTTTACCCAGTTAAAACCGTTTCTGTAGAAGTAGTTGTGAATACTGTTGGCAACTGTGTTGCGCAGGCGAGTGATAGCACCAAAGGCATTGGTGCGTGGTCTCAGGTGCGCCTGGGTACGCAAGTATTCAAATGTGTGGCGCTTCTTGGCGATCGGATAGTGCTCCGGATCTTCCACCCAACCCAAAACCTCAACTTCACTGGCCTGAATCTCTACAGACTGTCCCTGACCTTCGGACTCCACCAACTTGCCCTTGGCAATCACCGAGCAGCCCGCGCCCAGCTTGGTCACCTCTTCGTAATTCGACAGATCTTCCGGAACCACCAGCTGTATGGGGTCAAAACAGGAGCCATCGTGAACGGCAACAAAAGAGATACCGGCTTTGGATGTGCGGCGGGTACGAACCCAGCCTTTAACCGTAACGTCGGAGCCAAGGGCCACAGTGCCCTTAAACAGATCGGCAATGCTTGGTGAACTCATGGGTGGTAAACCTTCTCGTGATACATAGCGTAAACAGCGCCACCTCAAAGGCGGCGCTGTCGAAAGGCGTTACTTTACTATGTAATGGACTGAAGTTCAGTCCCTAACGTCACTCTTCCATGATGAAGGTTGTTACTCGTCGAGGGCGAAACAGCTCTCAACGGCGGTCTGGTTGTAGCTCTCTTCTCGAGCCAGTACCTCATATTTGAATTCATCTCCCTGTGCCAGAAACTCTTCCGGCAAGGTCAGAGAGGTGACTTCTGGGGGCAGAATAACGCTGAATACGGAAGTAAACTCTTCGCCATTCACCTCAACTTCCACCTCAACCACCACTTCGTAATTAACAATGGTCACCGGAACCGGTGGCTGAGTACCAGCTCCTGCACCCAACGCGTCCGGATGGGAAAGCGTGACTTGCGGCCAGGCAATGGTCACGGGACCACTCACTTCAGTAATGTCATAGCCAGGCTCTTCTTCGTCACACTGCATTGCCATCGCTTCGCCATTGACGCTTGGAGCTGGCGGTGCTGGCATCACGTGGGTCAGCTCCGTTTCACTGATCAGTACCTCACCATCTAATGTACGGCCTTCTATCCGGTACTCACCGGCGGGGAATCGGGCAAAAAAATCCAGGGGGTCGAGATCATCAAAAGCGGGCTCATCACTTTCAAAAAATATCTCGGTCAGGCCCTGCATTCGCAAGCCTCTTTTTACTTTACCGTTAAATATCTCCTGACCATCCTCAGCGTAAATTGACATGCGATACCAGGCATCCCCGTCAATCAATCCGTGAACCCCCAGATCCCCATCAGTGTGGTTCAATTCAAAGAAAATTTCTGCTTCTTCAAATTCACCCTCTTCCGCCCACCCGGCAAGGGATGTGACACAAGCCAAAACAGCGGCGGATAGTATTAATTTCGGTAGTGGAATTTTTGAAACAAACATATCGGATCCTCCTGATAATGACCTATGCTGGTACACAGTTAGAGAAGAAACTGCCTGAAAATCTGTCGATTTTTTTGGTTTATTAGCGACAGATTTTTGAAAGTTCCGCCCTCTAACTGTTTGGCATAAAAATCTTCGAGCTAAGCTGACCGACAGATTTTTTCCAAACCCCGACTCCAACTAATTAAGAGCGATGCAATCCGCTAACGACCATGTTCAAGCGCAATGATTCAACCGCTTCCCTACAGTTGGCCAGAGACAAAAAGCTGGCCCGTCAGCTGTTGGCTGGTAATCAGCGCGCTTTTAAAACGTTCAGTGACGAATATTTTCCAAGATTGTATCGCTACGCCTGGTGTCGACTGGGTTGTGAACAGGATGTTGAAGAGGTGGTGCAAAGCGCACTGGTGGAAGCGGCAAGGCATATAGGTAGTTATCGGGGCGAGGCAACCCTTCTGACGTGGCTAACCAGGATTTGTCGGCATGAAATTTCCCGCCAGCTCAGCCGCGACCAGAAACAAAAACTGTCGATCCCTTATATGAGTGACGACATATTACAGGCGGTTGTGGAGTCAATTGAAGCGACGACGGATAACCAACCAGAATTGGCCAACCAGCGACATAACCTGATCAGTTTAATACAACTTGCGCTGGATCAGCTGCCGGAGCACTACGGACTGGCTTTGGAACTGAAATATATTCAGGGATACAGCAGCAAGGAGATTGCCGAGCAATTAAATATAGGAGACGAAGCAGTGCAATCGTTATTGGCCAGAGCCAGAAAGTCTTTTCGGGAAACCTGCAGTGATGCACTTATTGCCTCACTGCCCCCAGAAGTAAATGCGTAACAAAGTACCATGTGACGAGTATCGTGTTGGAGAGTATTGTGAGCAGGCAACCGACAAACGGTGATCAAACATACCACGACGAAGCGACCATAGAGCGGCTGCTGCACGCTATTGGTCCTCGCAAGAAGCTGCCAGAAGATACCCAACGGAAATGGGAAAACGCTTTTCAACAGGAACTTTCCCAGACTATTCGAAAACGCCGCATTCGCAGAGCAACAGCCTACGCTGCGCTCTGTGCCAGTGCACTACTGCTGATGATCTACACACCATTTCAACAGCCAGACAGTAACAGTGAAAATCCGTTGGCATCTGTCATTACGATCTCCGGGAATGTGGACTTTAGCCTGAATCAAATCAGCCAACCCCTGCTACCTGATGATGTGATACAGAGCGGCAGTCGTATTGAAACCGGTTTGGATTCCCAATTGGGCCTGCAACTTTCAGGACTGGATTTGAGAGTTAACCAACAAACTGTTTTGCAGCTGTTTCATGGCCAAATCCTGCTGCAGAAAGGGCAGATTTATATCAGCACCAACAAAGCCGCCACCCATGAAGATTCGATCAAGGTAGTGACTCCACTGGCAGAAATTCAGCATGTAGGCACACAGTACCAAGTCAACATGGGATCGGATGGTGTGGCAACACTGGTTCGAGAAGGAGCGATTAGAATCAAGTTTGATACTGATGAAATCAACGCAATCGCAGAAGAACATTTTGCACGGAAAGTTACCATCTCAAATGACCTGCAGTTAAACGAACAACGCATCAACAAAAGCGGTTCTGAATGGAACTGGATTCTGCAATCTGCCCCGACCTTTAATATCGAGGGCCGTAGCGCGTTTGATTTTTTACAGTGGGCAAGTCGGGAAACAGGTTTGAAATTGATTTTTGACAACTCACAAACCCAAACTCATGCCAAGCTGAGTCATTTAAGTGGTGACATTTCCATGCTGAACCCCGACCAAGCAATAGAGCCGGTACTGGCGACTACTCGATTGGTTGCCGATCGTTCCATTGCAGGAGAATTAACTATTTCCATGACTGGCAATTAAAACGAATACACCAATCCCACAGAAACCACTCGTGGCAACAGCTTCTCGGCATCCGGCTCAAACACAAACAGGTCATCATCTTCTTCAATGTCATAATCAACACCGGCAACGTTATCCCGCCCCAGCAGGTTGGTAATATCGGCGTGGAGAGTCAGCAGATTCCCCCCCACAAACCATGATTTCATCATGCTGAAATCCAGGGAGAAGTAATCACGCAGCTCCATTTGGTTCATCACTTGCTTCAATGGAAAAACCACATCTTGTGGCGCAGATTCTGGCAACAACCCGGAGCGCCATCCTGAGTGCCAGATTATCGCCAGCGAAGTGCTGAACGATTCGGTTTGCCAACTCAAACGGCCACTGGCAGTGTGGCGTTGTGACCAGCGTCGTGGGACCCATTGCCCGTTGATGCGATCTTCAGCATTTAAGTAACTGTAACGAAACACCCCCGAAAGCGATTCATTTATTGGCAAGGACGTTTCAAAGTCCGTACCGGATGCTTTTGATTTCTGTGGAGACACTTGAACTCTGTCCGGTTCCAGTTCCGGTAACAGAACAAACGGATTGAACAGGTTTTCATAGCGCGGATGGGTGTCCCGGTACTCTTTTTGATAGAACTCCAACTTCATACCGAGCTGACCGAACCGCCAATCGACACCAACTATTCGATGCTCGGATTGTTGTGGCTCAAAAAACTCACTGACACCATCACTTACCTGAAGTTCATGTATTGCTTCTGGCTGGTAAAAGCGTCCAAGGCTTAACCATAGTCTGGAATCGTTATTCAGTTTGTAGCTAATACCCAGCCTTGGCGAAACATGTTGCGAGTCTCCGGAAAAATAGTAGTGCTGACTGTCCCAACGCAAGCTCGGCTGTATAACCCAGGAATCAAAATCAAATTCTGCGGCCAGGTATGCTCCAGCTGACCAACCATTAGCCTGACGATTGATATCATCGCTGACACTCGACTCTCCCCCAAGAACTAATCCCATTGGACCACGATCGAAATCAGCCAGGTACCAATAGTCACTTTGACCATAGGCAACCTGGGCACCAAATTCCCATATTGTTGCACCCTCTGACCACCGATAATCACTGCGCAAAGACCAGTGCCTGACCTGTTGCCGGTAATCCAGGAAGCCGCCCTTGCCGTCTTCCTCAACATCGCTGCTGTGAAATTTCTGGCGATCAATATCCGCGTATGAGAGTACGGTTGCACTGTTTAATTGCTCAGTGTGACTGACATCCAACCGGGACCAGAGATACTGATTTTTCAACTTTGAAAATGCCACCTCTTCCGCATCCCCAAAACTGATATCGTCATCCGCCACCAGTCCCTGAAGTGTCCAGACTGCCCTATCGCCCAGTGCCACCGTTACTCTGCCGGTGGCGTCGAAATAACGTGGGTCATTGGCGCGGGTATCGACAAATTGGGTTAATTCTTCAAGGTCACCACGACGCACCGACAACAGCCAGTCCACAGGATAATTACTCGCCTGATGACGGGTATTAAAGAAATACGAGAGATTGGAAACTCCCAGCTGGGAATTGTAAGGCTGCTCGGAACGTTCAGTGGTTACATCTATTACGCCACTCATGCGATTGCCATACCGTGCTGGAAAGCCACCGGTGTACACATCCACTTTATCAATGGTTCGGTAATCAATACTGCTGTAGCCACTGTGATAATCGGCCAGATGAAATGACTCCAGTAGCTCAGCACCATCCAAAAGAATCAGCACTTCATCGTCCGTACCACCTCGAATGTATGGCTTGGCAGACACCCCCACTGATGAAATACCGGGAAGGTGATTGACTGCATGCATGGCATCCCCACCTAATGCCGGTATCAGGCTAAGTTCTTCCAAAGCAAGGGAGTGGGAACGGAAATCAGTAGCAAACGGTAGATGATGGCGGCTTCCAGTGACGATAAGATTTTCAAGTATATCCCTGGGCTGCAGGACCAGTCGCATTACCTTTTCGGGTGGAGTTGTTTCACCAAAAGGTACGATTGAGCGCTCAAAATAGCCGCGCCCCCCAATCAGCAGAGTGTCGCCCTGTTGAATATTTTCCAACTGAAAGTAACCGGCTTCGTCTACCTCAACACGCAATCCTGTAGCGATATTGACCAGGTACCCTGATGCAACCGGCACCCCTGAGGGCGACAGCAAATATCCTGTCAGGGTTTGCCTTGCCACTGAGTCCTGGGCTATTACCCAAACTGCTCCACGCCGCTGAATGGTCAGGCCGATATGGTTGAGCGCCTTCGCCAGATCGGCAATAGTGTGAGTTTCGACGGGAACACTGTCACGGCTGGTCACCAGGCTGCTGCTGTATATGATGTTGTATCCGCGGCTGCGTAAATCATTGATGACATCAACAAGGCTCTGGCCATCTGCCAACACATCAGCCGCAGGCAATAGCTGGCCACAAAGCAGTATTGCAATGATATTGCGCCTCATCGGTATCATGGATGTGTTACCAAAGTCCTGTTGTCGATAATCATAGGACATACTGGCCCTCACTGAATGGATTGATACCCGCCCCCGTTCATTGCACTCGCACTACACAGCCCGGATTGAGTATCATTTGCGGCAACATTGAAAATAACCGGATCTATGATGGAACGAATTATTGAACAAACGCTGTATCGCTCCCGCTGGCTGTTGGCTCCAATTTACCTTGGCCTGAGCCTTGCCGTTGTTGCTTTGGGAGTTAAGTTTTTCCTGGAATTGGTACACCTGTTTGGTGAGATCTTCACCATGGCGGAAGTGGACCTGATTCTGGTGGTGCTATCGCTGATTGACCTGGCGATGGTGGGGGGCCTGCTAATCATGGTGATGATGAGCGGCTATGAGAACTTTGTTTCGCAACTGGATCTGGACGACAGTGAAGAGAAGCTGAGCTGGCTTGGCAAGATGGACTCCTCGTCCCTGAAGACCAAAATCGCTGCCAGCATTGTGGCAATTTCGTCTATCCACCTGCTGAAAAAGTTTATGGAGCTCGAGGCAATTGAGGTCGAGCAGCTGAAATGGTATGTGCTGATTCACCTCACTTTTGTCGGCTCGGCTTTTGCCATGGGTTATCTGGATGTGCTTTCAAAAAGCAAAAGTGGCGATCAGTAGTAGCGTAACTTTTAACGAATAATGGTGAGCCCTGTGCTCGCCATTATTCGTTTTGGGGAAGTAGCTCTACACTCTGCCCCACTCTCAATTCACCACCCACCAGGATTTTGGCACAGAGCCCGCCATTGCCCAGCATCGCAGCAAAACCGCCCGCACCAAGGGCCTGCTCCATGCGCCCACAGGGATGGCAGGCGGCTGTGCCTTCCAGCTCAACCTCACCAATGCGAAATCGCTTGCCGCGCAGGGCCAGCAGATTGATACCCGAAACAACCAGGTTACGCCTTAATAACGCCGGGTCGATCTTGTCACGACCCAATACTTTTGCCGCAGCCTGGATATTTTCCTGATTGATCAGGGTGACTTGGCGGGCAGAGCCCTCCCTGCCCTGGCAGCGCCGATCGCCTTCAAGGCCGAGCCCCGCAATCGCCTCGGCTTGCTCCACAACCACCATCGGTTGCAGACGCTCCGGGCGAAGCCCAATCCATACAATTCTGCCTGCTGGCAGATTTTGAAGATATTTATCGAATAGTTGATTCATACACGGTTATTTTTTGCGGCCATTTCCACCACCTTTATTGCCGCCATTTCCACCGGAGCCTCCTGTCACTTCAACAATAACTGGCGCACTCCAGTCAGAACTGCCGGCGCTGTTGAGGGCCCGCACAGAGTACCTGAATGTTCCAGAGCCGGAGTTATCTGTCAGCGTATTGCTGGTGGTGCTAATGACAGTGGCATTTATCCATGTATCCGCCCGTTTCTTATGAGGGGATTCACGCAGCACCTCATAGCTGTCTGCATCCCCACCAGCCCCGGCCAACCAGCTTACAGTTGCAGTGCCATCGGCATTATCGACTGCAGTTACATTCGAAGGTACACCCGGTGCAACAACAATTTCCTCAACAGTGACGGTTACCGTTGCACTGGCACTGCCACCATTTCCATCACTGATGCTGTAGGTGAAACTGTCTTCACCGGTCCAGTTATCTGCCGGAGTGTAGTCAAGGTTTATGCCGTTAATAGTTACATTGCCAACACCGGGAGTTACATCACTAATGGTTAGGCTGTCACCATCGACATCGCTGTCATTGTCCAGCACCGGAATAGACACCATCACGCCAGGATTGGTAGCAGCACTGTCATCACTGGCCTGAGGATTGTCATTCACTGGATTGATCGTCACCGTTACAGTTGCCTGGGCGCTGCCGCCCTGACCATCGCTCAGGTAGTAGACAAAACTGTCATTGCCATTGAAGTTAAGTCCTGGTGTATAGATCACTACGGTTCCATTCGTTGAGGTTGAACCGTGACTGCCTGCCACTACAGCGGATACAGACAACGTCCCTCCATCACTGTCACTGTCGTTATCCAGCACCGGAATTTGCAGTGCGTTGTCCTCATCCCCTGAAGCACTGTCATCCACAGCAACAGGTGGCTCAGTGGGCGTTCCCGGGCTTAAGGTTCCAGAGATAAAATACTGCCCCAGGCTTCCGAAGTCGCTGTAGGGCGAAACAGGATTACCCACACCTGAAACAGCCAGGTAGTAATCACCGGCAAGGAGTGTAGCGGTCAGGCTGGCATTGGTTTCATCCAGCGGATCATCCTCGGCCAGCAGCTGGCCGTTGGCATCATAGAGTCTGGCCAGAACATCCAGGTTAGCTCCACGGCGGTAATCGTTATAAAACGCCTGCCAGGCGGGTTGAATCAGTAAATCCACCTGTCCGCCAGCGGTATTGAAGTGGAAATAGTCCACATCCGTGCGCAGCTCGATAATCCCTTTGTTGGCTGTATAAATATTAAAAGGGTCTGTCTCCGGATCGCTCACAAACAGCTCTCCGGCTGCATTTACCACCAGCTCTGTGGCAGTGTTTCGAGTATTACCATGATCATCTGAGCGATAACCCAGATACCCGTCCATTATCGCCAGATCATCCTGAAGCTGGGTCGCACCGTCATATTCGCCTTTACTCCATTGAGTGACATTGGTGTAGTAACCCACCCCCATAATTGCCCCCCAGGACACATAGCCTTCACCATGCCCGCTATAGTAACTGGAGGTTGTGGAGCCATCATGGGAAAGCCCCAGGTTATGGCCCAACTCATGGGATGCTGCTTCGGCCACATAGGGTGGATAGCTCGGCCCCAGATTGTCGTAATACACCAGTGCTGGTGAATATTTGGTGTGATAATCGCTTCGTCCCCACACATTGACATAGGCAACGCCACCCGCCGTACTGCTGGGCATATTTTTGCCATCAGCGTCTTTTGAGGCAGTTATCAGGATGCGCCCGGTGTGAGAATTGAGACTGGCGGGCTCCTCAGTGGTGACATCTATTTCGTAAGGGGCGAAGTCTTCCGCGATGCGGTGCCATATCTCCGCCATTTCATTTAATTCGTCCTGAGTGAAAGAGCCGGGATTACCATCATTGTCGTAAGGCAGCGCCGAGTAACTGCTGGCCGGACCACCGCCGTTCCATGCAGTACCTGTGATTATGTGGCCATCAAAGTCGACAACAACCTTGTTAGTGGCACCGGGGCGGCTGTGCAGGCTGAATACATCTGCTTGAGTAAAATTCTGTGGTGCCAATTCGCCGGAAGGTGCTATATCAGCGCCCTCCTGATCAACTGGCCCCGGAAGATAGCTGTCTTCATAGAACACAGCCCCCTGATCATCCACCCTGAGGTAGTCCAGATCGGCTTCATTAAAAGAGAAACGATTTAGCCACTCAATCGCCGCCTGCCGGGCCGCAGGGGGCAATGACTCAATCTTTGACTTTACTCGCCCCGGCGGCAACTCTTCCAGCGTGAATGGGTTATCTCCACCAAACACTCTGCCATGCTGGTGATCCGGTGCAGCACCGGCACCAAAAGTTAACACTAATAAAGAGATTGCTCCTGCACCGAGCAGCCGATATGTAGCATTCATGAGTGGTACCTCTCCCCTGGAGGGCCTGGATTTTCCGATCGTATTGGAAAGTAAAATAGAAAATCGCACCGGGAACTGTGAAATCGTCGTGATAAGCGACCGGTTATCGACTCGCCATAACAGTTTATGATGACTTAGTACCAAAAGTCGGTCAGGTAATAGCTCTTTCTTGCAAAACTTTTCAGCAAATAAAAGGCTATAAACAATTGTTTGTTCTGTAAGTATCCCAGTATCTTGCCTGATTATTCCCAACCTTTTACTCTTGCCCGTTTGTTTATTCCAATACAATGAAGGAGAAAGGTATGTCACGCAGGTTATTGGCCCCACTGGCCAGTCTGGCGGTGATTACAGCGCTCACGGCCTGTTCAGGCGACGAGCAAAGCACCGAGCAGTCCGTAGAAAAAGCCCAGGAGCAAGCGCAGGTAGCACTCAGCTACCCGGACACCAAGCGCCTGGATGTCACCGACAACTACCACGGCACCGAAGTGGCTGACCCATACCGCTGGCTGGAAGACGATGTGCGTGACAACCCTGAAGTGGCTGAATGGGTAAAGGCTCAGAACAAGGTAACCAACGAATACCTGAACTCCATGCCGGAGCGCAAGCAAATTGAGCACCGTATGACCCAACTGTGGGACTACGCAAAGGTGGGCATGCCCACCAAGAAAGGTGATCGCTACTTCTTGCGTATGAACTCCGGCCTGCAAAACCAGTATCCGGTGTATATGGCTGAGTCTCTGGATGCCGAACCGAAACTGGTTATGGACCCGAACACCTGGTCCGAAGACGGCACAGTCGCCCTGGCTGATACCAACTACAGCCCATCCGGAAAATACATCGCCTATGGCATCCAGGAGTCCGGCTCCGACTGGCGTACCGGCAAAATCCTCGAAGTGGATACCGGTAAAGTTCTGGACGACACCATTCTGGGTACCAAGTACGGCTTCAGTGCGTCCTGGCTGGAAGATGAATCAGGTTTCTACTACAACCGTTTCCCAATTCCTGAGGGCGGTGCAGACTTCCAAAGCCTGAACCACTTCAGCAAAGTCTATTTCCACAAGCTGGGAACCGATCAAAGCGAAGACAAGCTGATCTTTGAAAACGCCAACGAACCCGAATGGGGTTTCTCAGCGCGCCTGACCGACGACAACAAGTACCTGATGATCTACACCTCTAAAGGTACTGATGATAACAACCGTATCGACTATATAGACCTGTCCAAGCCGGATGCTCAACCGGTTTCGCTGATTGGTAACTTCGATGCCGCTTGGGGCCTTGTTCACTCAACTGGCAGCAAGCTCTACTTTGCAACTACCCACAGCGCACCACTGCGTCGTGTAGTAATGATCGACCTGGAAAGTCCGGCTGAAGAGAACTGGGTAGAAGTTATTTCAGAGCAGGAGCTGAACCTGAATGGCATCAGCTTTGTGGGCGGTAAGTTTATCGCTCAATATATGAAAGACGTTCTGCCTGAAGTCCGCGTCTTCAATCTGGATGGTTCACAGGCTGGTACTGTTGAGATGCCAGGCATTGGTGCAGCCAGCGGATTCGGTGGCAATGCAGATAGCCCGGAAACGTTCTACAGCTTCTCCAGCTACACCAACCCCGGCAGCATCTACCGCTACGATGTTTCTACCGGTGAGAGCACTCTGTGGAAACAACCGGATCTGGCTTACAACCCGGATGACTTTGAATCCAAGCAGGTGTTCTATCCGTCAAAAGACGGCACCATGATTCCGATGATCATCAGCTACAAAAAAGGTATTGAGCTGAATGGCCAGAACCCGACCCTGATCTACGGCTACGGCGGCTTTAATATCTCACTGCCTCCTCGCTTCAGCGTTTCCAACCTGACCTGGATGGACATGGGCGGCGTGTACGCGGTTTGCAACCTGCGTGGCGGTGGCGAGTACGGCCAGAAGTGGCACAAAGCCGGCACCAAGCTGAACAAGCAGAATGTGTTTGACGATTTTATCGCCGGTGCCGAGTACCTGATCAAAGAGAAGTACACCTCTCCGGAACACTTGGCCAGCTACGGCCGTTCAAACGGTGGCCTGCTGATCGGTGCAACCGTTAACCAGCGCCCTGACCTGTTTGCTGCTGCCCTGCCTACCGTAGGCGTTATGGACATGCTGCGCTTTAACCAGTTTACCGCTGGCCGCTACTGGGTGGATGACTACGGCTCCTCTGCAAACGCAGACGAGTTTGAAGTGCTGTACAGCTACTCGCCATACCATAATACCGGCGACAAAAATTACCCGGCGATTCTGGTAAATACCGCTGACACCGACGACCGCGTAGTACCCGGCCACAGCTTTAAATACATCGCTGCCGTTCAGCACGATTACAAAGGCGACAAGCCAGTGTTGATTCGCATCGAAAGCAAAGCCGGTCATGGCTCAGGCAAACCGACTCACAAGATTATCGAAGAGTACTCCGATATGTGGGCGTTTATTGCCAGACACACTGGCCTGAAACTGCCAGAGGGTTATGGCAAGTAATTTTCCAGGCCCCATGTATAAACGCCGGCAATAGCCGGCGTTTTTTTTGTCATATTTATGCTCTTCTTAAAATTCTGCTTTAAGGATAGAATCGTTGGATGCGAAACGACCTTAAAGTATTCAGTCAGGCACTAGCCGCTATTATCCCCACCATTGGCTCGGACTCCTTTCCCGGGCATTTGGTCGATTTATTAAAAAGGCTGGTCAACTTTAACAATGCATTGGTACTGGTTTACGCAAAAAACCAGCCACCACTGCTTGAATACAACGACTTACCCTCCATAGAGCGTCAGGCAAATGTTGAACGCTTTTTGGAAGGCGCCTATCTGCTGGACCCCTGCTATAGAGCCATTGTCGACAACAACACCAATGGCTTTTACCGTTTAAAAAATATCACGCCGAAAGGATTTACCAGCAGCGAGTACTACCGCAACTATTACCGATATACCGGCCTGAAAGACGAGTTCGGCTATATCCTGCCAATCAGCGGAAATTCGGCCATCAATATTTCACTGGGGCGCACCGAAACAGCCCAGCCATTAAACCGACGTGAAGTAGAAGTCCTATCAGATATAGCGCCGGTGATTGCAGAGCTGTGCCGCCAGCACTGGAGTGGTGAACGAGCGCCCAAAGTAACCGCTGCGCTCAATGAGCAGCTTGAAAATGCCCTGGATAATTTTGGCCGCTCTGTACTAACGGAACGGGAAACCCAGGTGGTGCAGCTGTTTCTGCATGGACACTCTACCAACTCAATTGCCGAGCGATTGGGCATTTCTCCGGAAACGGTAAAGCTGCACCGCAAAAACAGCTACGCAAAGCTGGACGTTTCCTCGCAAGCGGAATTGTTTTATCTGTTTATAGACTCATTGACGAGTTTGGATAAATACAGCGGTGGTGACCCACTGGTGGGGTATTTGACGCATACCAAATAACGGGAGATGGGAGATGGCATGAATTATTCCACACTCAAAGCCACACCACCCCAACACCTGTCCTAACGATTTCGTTTTAAAGCTTACCTAATAATTCAGCGATGCCCGCTGAATGGGCCAACTGGCGCTGCTCTTCTAACACTCCCTTTAATGTCTCCAGTGTTGTCAGCGGGTTGGCGAGAACTACCCGGAACACAGTGATCTCATCGCCCTCGTAGCAGCTGGGCGTCAGGCGGGTACGGGAAACAAAGGATTTGCCTGCGGCACGCTGGGTCTTCTGCAACAGTTGAGTGATCTCATCCAGCTGGTCATTCAGCTGTTGACGCTGCTCAAGGGAGACCCCCTTCAATTTCCGTTGCACCTCTGCTGGAACATATCGATAAGCAAGGATATTGAGAGTTGGTTCGGCCACCAGCTCAAAGTCCTCACTACCAGCAATCAGCTCTGCAAAACACCGGGTTTTTTCGATGTGCTGGTCAATCAGCAGCTCATAGCCCTTGCGACCGATCACGTGAAAACCGGCATGCACCAGCATGGCCATCCCCGGTCGGGATCCCTCAAGGGTATGTGCACCCAAGTCTTTGGAGCCCTTCCGCAAAATGTAATCAGCGTGATGCTCAATGGAGGCAAGAGCCGCCGGATCTTTAAACAACACCATACCTGCACCCATCGGTACATAGAGTTGTTTGTGAGCGTCAATGGTCACCGAGTCAGCACGCTCAATGCCCTTCAGCAGAGGTCGATGAGTGCTGGAAAAAAGTGTCGGGCCACCCCAGGCAGCATCAACATGGAAGTGACACTGGTATTGCTCGGCTATATCAGCCATCTGGTCCAGTGGATCGATACTGCCTGTTTCGGTAGTACCGGCAACCCCGACAATAGCCATAACCTTGACACCATTACTCTGCAGGTTTTCACAGCGCTGGCGTAACTTATCCAGATCAATTCGGTTCTGGTCGTCGGTGTCGATACTGATTAACTGTTCACGACCAATGCCAAGCAGATCAGCTGCCTTGCCTAAGGAGTAATGGCCTCGTTTGGAAACCAGCACTGCAATGTTTTCATAACCGCTATGGCGCAGCGCTGCCACCAGACCGCTTTTGGCAATCCCCGGAAAGTCGCCATTGGGCGGAAACAGCCGGTTACGGGCCGCCCAGAGAGCGGTGACATTGGCAATGGTGCCGCCGGAACAAAATGCCCCCAAGGCATGGTCCGCATCGTGAATCCAGCGACCATAGAAGCCCTCTTCACGTTGATAAATCAGATGGTGAAGCATCGCCAGCACCTGGCGCTCCAGCGGGGTAAACGCCTTGGAGGTTTCGATCTTGACCAGATTCTGATTAAGGGCGATAAGAATCTTCGACAGAGGCAACATGAAGTACGGCAATGGCACCGCCATATGCCCAACAAAGCTGGGGGCCGTGGTATGCACCGAGCGGGACACCAGTTTGTCCAGCAGGAAATCGGTATAGCCAGATACGAAACAGGGTTGCTCGGGGATCTCCGCCGTGGAAAAGTCTTTCTCGATGACATCCAGGCTGACCTCTTTGGTGACAATGCGATCACGCAGAAATCCGGACAGATTGTCGGAGATATCGCGATCCAACCCTCCCAGGGTAGAATCGGGGGCCTCCGGCACCGTAAAGATCCGGTAGAGGTTTTCCAGGCTGGCTGTGGCGTAAGACTCTATTGTCATAACAGCGATACGGCTAATGGTCGAAACCGCGCAGTATGCTCAATGGCAGGCCTTCAGGCAATCTTTTGTGAGGCCCAAAACCTTCGAAGTGTCTGATTTTGTGCAACATTTAGCCATGTTACAGGCTCTGTATATAGCCATTCCACGGGTCTTCAGAACACCACTTACCCCCTTAAGGGGTATATCACCTCCCCCCACCCGCTGGACTAAGCTGGTCACAACACAGTAACCGCAGGCCTATTTTGTGAATATCGCAACCAATCCTCCCGTGAATTTCGATAAGTTCGACACCGACAAGATCACCGCTGTAGACAAAGCGCACCACACTCACCCCTGGCAAATCTTCGATGTGTTTGAAGAGGAAGGCGCGCTGCCTATTGCCGCTGCAAAAGGGGCATACGTGTACGACGCCGATGGCAACCGCTATCTCGACGCAGTAGGCGGCCTTTGGTGTACTAACATCGGACTGGGCCGGGAAGATATGGCGGAAGCGATTGCCGAACAGGTGCGCCTGATGGCCTACGCCAGCCCGTTCGTGGACCTGACCAACGTACCGGCGGCCAAATTGGCTAAAAAGCTGGCTCAACTGGCGCCCGGTGATTTGAATCATGTGATCTTCACCTGTGGCGGCTCCACTGCAGTAGACAGCGCTTACCGCCTGATCCAGTACTACCAAAACTGTCGCGGCCTGTCCGAGAAGAAGCACATTCTGTCTCGCGTGAACTCCTATCACGGCTCCACCTATGCGGCTATGTCCATCGGCGGCAAGCCTGGCGACCACCCGCCAGAGTTTGACTACATTCAGGACACCATTCATCACCTCTCTTCACCCAACTATTACCGGGCACCGGAAGGTATGAGTGAGCAAGAATTCCTGGACTCGCTGATCAAGGAGATGGAAGACAAGATTCTGGAAGTGGGTCCGGACAAAGTTGCAGCATTCTTTGCCGAACCGATTATGGGCGCCGGCGGCGTGATTGTACCGCCAAAAGGCTACCATCGCCGTACCTGGGATCTCTGCCAGAAATACGACATTCTGTACGTATCCGACGAGGTAGTAACTGCATTCGGTCGTCTTGGTGAGTGGTTCGCAACCAAAGAGCTGTTTGATGTTCAGCCGGACATCATCATCTCCGCCAAGGGTATTACCTCCGGTTACCAGCCGCTGGGAGCCTGCATTTACTCATCGCGCATTCACAATGTGATCAGCGAAACCGGCCACGGCCGTTGTTTTGCCCACGGTTTCACCTACTCGGCCCACCCGGTAGCCTGTGCCGCGGCGCTGAAAAACATTGAGATTCTTGAGAACGAGAAACTGCTCGAGAACGTTAAGGAAGTCGGCCCGTACTTCCAGGAACAATTGAGAACATTGCTGGACCTGCCCATCGTTGGTGACGTACGCGGCTCTCACCTGATGGTATGTGTGGACTTTGTATCCGATAAAACCACCAAGAAGCTGTTCCCGGAAGAGCTGGATATCGGCAAATGCATTGCCAACCATGCTGACGAACGTGGCTTGATCGTACGCCCGATCGTGAACCTCAACGTGATGTCGCCACCTTTGATCATCACTCGCGAAGACGTCGACTTTATTGTCAAAACGCTTCGTGACAGTATTGAGGCGACCATGGACGAGTTTGAAGAGAAAGGGATCTGGAAGCGTCCATAACGCACCAGTTGCCAGCAAAAAAGGCCAAAGGGTTAACCCTTTGGCCTTTTTACTTTAAAGCTGATAAACCTGAAAAGCGGCTTTATGCGTTTTGCGGCACCAGGCGCTCAACAACTTCTACCAGATCAGTCAGTGAGAACGGCTTTTCAAGTACCGCATCCACCCCCATCGCCTCTACACGCTCAAGGTAATCTGGCCCCAGCAAACGTCCACCACCGGTGATCACGATGACTTTACAGGGAAACACGATATCACCGTTGCTCATTTTCAGGCCGAGATCCTTAAGGACTCCGAGACCATCGCGTTCAGGCATTACAATATCGGTAATAATCAGGTCCGGGCGTTCGGTGCGCATTACCTCACACCCTTCCACTCCATTAAAAGCCCTGATAACGCTATAGCCCTCGTAGGTCAGGCTCCGTGACAATGCTTCGTTGAATCCTTCGTCGTCATCGATCAATAAGATCTTGGTCATATTCCTACCTCGGTCAATTTATCCAGTGAGGACAGCTCATCCAGTTGAGATTTCACTGCAGGCAAGAGTACAGTAAAACAGGTTCCCTCGCCTTCTCTTGTTTTTACTTTCAGGTCGCCACCATGCTCCTGAATAATCCCATAACTTATCGACATTCCCAAGCCCGTGCCCTTACCAACTTCTTTCGTGGTAAAGAAGGGATCATAAATCCGGCTAAGAACATCGCGGGGAATACCGCAGCCGTTATCTTCCACTTCCACACAAACAAAATTTCCCTGGAAAAATGTGCGCACGTCGATTCGTTTGTGCTTTTCGTTCTCAACCGCATCCCTGGCGTTGCTGATCAGGTTGGTCAACACCTGGACCACCTGCACCTGGTTGCAGACGGCCAAAGGCAGATCTTCAGCCAAGTCCTTGTGTGCCTCAATACCATTGATTCGCAACTCTTCGGAGAACAACACAAAGGCTTCGGCAACCATACCATTCATATCGTGATGATCGCGAGGGCTAAGCTCTCCATCGCGACTGAACGCCCTCAGGTGGCGAACGATTTTGATAATCCGGCGACACTGGGTTTGGCTCTCCTGTTGCAGCTTGGAAACCATTGCCCGATCAATCTGTTTGTCGTCCAGCATTCTTCGCGTTAATTCGGTATTAAGTTGGATTATCCCCAAGGGCTGGTTAATTTCATGAGCCAACCCGGCAGACATCTGCCCCAACGAGGCCAACTGCGCCGACTGCACCAGCTTTTCCTGAGTGGATTTCAGCTCTTTAGTATGTTCACGCACTCTGGCGTCGAGAAACATATGCGCTTCCCTGAGCTGTAGATAAGTTTTACGCAAGGAGAGTGACTCGTGAAACCACCACAATGCACCAGCACTAAAAGCCACTATACCGACAACTGTCAGCAAGTTATCACCTGGCCAGGTTAGACTGGCAGAACAGATCAAACCGGCGCAGGCCAGCAGACCGCCACCGGACAACAGGTACCAGGCCTTGTTATGAAAGAGTTTTTCTCGCCAACCCAGGTAGAGAGAATATCCAAATACTGCGATTGCAATTGAAAGAGCCAGGCTAGCCGTTAACACCCCTGTCATTCAGTTTTTCCTACATCTATTAATGATTATTGTTGTTTTACAGCCTGTGTAGATATCTGTGTTTGCATCAACAACGGTTGCCGGGAATTATCATTACAATGTCGTAAGATTTATTCAACACATAGCCCCAGCAACAATGCATTAAGCTTAGATTGCCACAGCCAAATTTCAATGTGCCATATATATAAATAGCTGACCCAACGAATGATACAGAAGCGTGAAATCCATCACATTTCACCCTCTTCTACCAACTGGCCACCTGTCATTTTTCAGTCATCCCATTGAGATACGACTGTCACCAAACTGCCTTAGATTTGCCCACATACCAAGAGGGCTATCTATGCTAGACGTCGAACATTTTGTACAGGAACGCTACCCCAAGCTGGTTGAGCAAAAACCGCTCATAGCCAAACCGCTGGTCAAGGTTCTGCGACTGCTATTTCACGAAAAGGACTTTCAGCAGTTTGAAAGAGATTATCCCCATCTTGAAGGGTTTGATTTCGTGGAACAGGGTCTTGCCCTGTTTGACTTCAGCTATACGGTTCGGGATACCGAGCGGGAACGCATTCCCTCTCAAGGGCGCGTCGTTATTGTAGCCAACCATCCGATTGGTTCTCTGGACGGTCTGGCACTGCTCAAACTGGTGCGTGAAGTTCGACCGGATGTAAAAGTAGTGGCCAATGAACTGCTCGCCACCCTTAAACCGCTGCAGTCAGTGATGATGCCGGTAAATAATATGGGGGGCGCTGGCGCCACCGCCAAAAAAGATCTCGAAGCCATTCGCGAGCATGTGGAAAACGATGGTGCACTGATCGTTTTTCCCGCCGGTGAAGTATCTCGCTTTGGCGTTAAAGGAGTACGGGACTGTGATTGGCGCTCAGGATTCCTGCGAATTGCCAGCAGCACCAAAGCCCCTATTCTGCCAGTCTTTGTGGACGGTCGGAATTCAGCACTGTTTTACGCACTCTCCTTTATGGCACGCCCGATTTCCACTCTCTGGTTGGTACGGGAGATGTTCAAGCAGGCTAAAAACTGTGTCGACATTCGTATTGGTGAGCCCATCAGTTACGACAGCTACCAGCAAGTGCAGGTGCCACTGCGCGAGAAAGTGAAGTTGTTTCAACGCCACCTTTATCGAATTGGCAAAGGCAAGAAAGGTATTTTCAGTACGGAAGTGGCTATTTCCCACCCTGAAAATCGCGCCCAGCTGAAAGAAGAGATCAAACGTTGCGAGCTTCTTGGAGAGACCGCAGACGGCAAAAAGATCTATCTCTATCACTACCAGGCCAACTCCTGCATCATGCGTGAAGTCGGCAGGCTTCGCGAAGTTGCATTTCGTGCAGTAGGTGAAGGCTCTGGCAACCGTCGAGATAACGACATCTACGATCGCCACTATATTCACCTGCTACTCTGGGATGAGGCAGAACTGGAAATTGCTGGGGCCTACCGTTTTTGCGACGCCAGCAATGCGGTTGAAGCCAAAGGCGAGAACTACCTCTACTCGGCCAGTCTGTTCAAATACCGTGAAACCATGAAGCCATATCTGGCCCAGGGACTGGAGCTGGGTCGCAGCTTTGTGCAGCCAAAATACTGGGGCAAGCGCAGCCTGGAGTATCTCTGGTATGGCATCGGCGCATTCCTGCGTAAAAATCCCCAGTACCGTTACCTGTTTGGCCCCGTCACCCTAAGTGACGCTTATCCTGAACACGCCAAGGATATGATCGTGCACTTTTACACCAAACACTTTCCTCCCCTGCAACCACTGGCAGACTGCACCGTGCCCTACCGTATTGCCCAGGAAAAACAACTGGAACTGGATGAACAGTTCCCCGGTAACGATTACCAGAAAGAATTTGTGCAGCTGAAAGGTCAGCTCAGCCACATGAACCGCAGCGTTCCGACTCTGTATAAACAGTACACGGAAATTTGTGAACCGGGAGGCGCCCAATTTGCCGGCTTCAATATCGACCCTGAATTCAAGGATGCAATCGATGGGCTGATTGTGGTTGACCTGGCCAGACTCAAGCCCAATCGCCGCGAGCGCTACCTGGGCACTTAACAGGCGCCTACCCCGAATGAGCTTTAACAAAAAGGGCAGCTTTCCCAACTGCCCTTTTTTGATTTCTCGCATTACGTACTCAACTTATTGACGTGGGGTGTAAAGTAATTCCCCCGACAAAAAAACCTGATAATGTGTGAGGTGATTTTACGATCAATTATTTCGGTCGACTCACTATGAAAAGACCGTATGGAAACAATAATGAAAGAAGGATTTCCCCATGTATTTAACTAAATTCCCTCCTATATTCCGCTGTCTGATCGCCTTACTGGCAAGCCTGCAAATCATCTCGGCAACTGCAGAAGAAACCGAAGCTGACGAAACTCTCACCCCCGAACAACTTCAGTATTTTGAACACATAAGTTCACTTTGGCAGGGTATGGAAAAACGTACCGGGGTGATTGAACTTCCAGGCGGCATTGCAAAACTCGATGTTCCTGAAGAGTTTTACTATCTCTCCCCCGAGAACACCGCGACCGTACTGGAAGAGTTCTGGGGCAACCCTCCCGGCGGTGAAACCTATGGCATGATTTTCCCTCAGGCCTACACACCTTTTGACGGAGACAGTTGGGGAGTCACGATTCAGTACGTTGAAGAGGGTTATGTCTCTGATGATGATGCAGACAAGATCGACTACGACGACCTGCTAGTTGATATGAAAAAGGATACCCGTGAGGAGAGCGCTTACCGTGTCGAGCAAGGGTACGAAGCGATTGAGCTGGTAGGATGGGCGGCGCCTCCCCACTACAATCACACCGACAAAACCCTTCACTGGGCCCAGGAGCTCGCCTTTGGCACTGACCCCGGCAATGATCATGTACTCAATTACAATGTGCGGGTATTGGGTCGTAAGGGCTACCTGATGCTCAACTACATTGCCTCAATTGGTCAACTGGAAGAGATCAACCAGAATCTGGAACCGGTTATGGCCATGACCGAGTTCAATGACGGTTTTAAATACGACCAGTTCGATCCGGATATGGACGAGGTCGCTGCCTACGGCATCGGTGCCCTGGTTGCAGGCAAAGTATTGGCCAAGACCGGCATTTTGATGACCCTTCTGTTGGTCTTGAAAAAATTCTGGATCATCCTGATTGTGGCCATCGGTGCATTCTTCAAAAAGCTGTTCAGTCGTAAATCTGCCTAACTGAAAATTACCGCACCTTGCGAGCAATTGCTGGCAGGGTGCGGCTCCCTCTCTTTCTCCAAACACCCTCCCTATATCACACTGACCTGCCTCATCATCCGTAGTACAATGCCGGTTTTACACAAAGCCGTACTCGGGAACACCATGAGCGAACATAAGACTACCCACTTCGGGTTCCAGACCGTCAACGTTGAAGAGAAGGCCGGAAAAGTGGCCGATGTATTTCACTCTGTTGCCGCCAAGTACGACCTGATGAACGACCTGATGTCCGGTGGTGTCCACCGATTGTGGAAGAAAGTCACCATCGAGATGTCCGGTGTAAGACCGGGCCATCATGTGCTTGATATCGCCGGTGGCACCGGCGACCTGACGGCCAAATTCTCCCGCATTGTCGGCGAAGAGGGGCTGGTGGTACTGGCCGACATCAATGACTCAATGCTTAAGGTCGGCCGCGACAAGCTGCTCGATATGGGTGTTGCCGGCAACGTTCACTTCACCCAGGCAGATGCCCAGTACCTGCCCTACCCAGACAACAGCTTTGACTGCATTACCATCGCCTTTGGACTGCGCAACGTCACCGACAAGGATCTGGCATTGCGCTCTATGTTGCGGGTACTCAAGCCTGGCGGCAGGCTACTGGTACTGGAGTTTTCCAAGCCCACTAACGGTCTGCTGGAAAAGGCTTACGACTTCTACTCCTTTAACCTGCTGCCGAAAATGGGCGAACTGGTGGCCCAGGATGCCGAAAGCTATCGCTATCTGGCGGAATCCATTCGTATGCACCCGGACCAGGACACTCTCAAGCAGATGATGGTTGAGGCCGGTTTTGAGAATTGCAGCTACCAGAACATGACCGGCGGCATCGTCGCCCTGCACCGCGGCTTTAAGGCCTAGGCACCTAGATAAGGAATGACCTTGATTCCATTGCCACTCCAGAGCTCCGCGCTGACAGGTATCGAGATACTGATCAACCGCGCGCTGCAATACGACCCGGCCACTCGTAATCGACTTTCCGAGCTCACCGGCCGTTCGATCTGCATTGAGCTCACCAGCCCGGCGCTAACCATCTACATGGCCTGCCATCAGGACAATATCACCCTGCACTCCGAACTGAATCGCGAACCTGATGTTTCGATCAAAGGTTCGGCGACTGCTCTGCTAAATATTGCCATGGCCGATGACCCGACCATTGCCGGTAAGGGTGTTGAAGTTCGCGGCAGTCTAGACGTGTTGCAACGTCTTAAGAATGCCCTTTCGGACCTGGACGTGGACTGGGAGGCAGCCCTGGCTGAACTGGTCGGAGAACTGCCAGCACACCTGTTGATGAAAGCCGCTCGCTCCGCACACCAGTGGCAGCAGCAGGCTCGACCAAGGGCGATGGCGGCGGCAGCCAATTTTGTCCGCGATGAAGCCCGCCTGACGCCAGCCAAAGATGAAGTGGAACAATTTCGCCGCGACGTACGCACTCTCGGCAACAATGTAGATCGACTGGCAGCTCGCGTTCAGCGACTAAACAATAAATTGCAAGCAACGGATCAGGAACTGTGAGACGAGCTACCCGCCTCGCCAAAATTATTCGCGTGTTCCAGCGTCATCGACTGGATACTTTTTTTACCGATCATCAATTACCCGGTGCCCTGAAACTATTGGTCAAGCCGGCACGTCTGCTGCCAGAACCCAAAACCGCTCGCGGCGCACGCCTGCGTATGGCACTGGAAGAACTGGGGCCAGTATTTGTGAAGTTTGGCCAGCTGCTCAGCACTCGACCGGATCTGGTACCCGCAGACATCGTCGCAGAACTGGATGAGCTGCAGGACAATGTTCCACCATTCTGTGCCGATGAATTTGCCGCCATCATTGAGCAGGCACTGGGTGGAAAAATTGACGATCTGTTTGCCAGCTTTGATCGAGAGCCGTTAGCTTCGGCATCCGTAGCACAGGTCCATGCCGCAACTCTCAAGGATGGCAAAGAAGTAGTTGTTAAAGCCATTCGCCCAGGCATTGAGCACACCATTGAGCAAGATCTGGCGCTGATGGAGCTTCTGGCCCGACTGATAGCAAAAACCAATGACGGTCGCCGCCTTCGACCAGTTGAGATTGTCGCGGATTATCGCAACACCATTTTTGATGAATTGAATTTACAGCGTGAGGCTGCCAATGCCTCGTTGTTGCGACGCAACTTTCTTGGAAAAAATGGTGAGGGCTCGCCACTACTGTATGTGCCAGAGGTCTACTGGCCCTACACCAACGAAAAAGTGATGGTAATGGAGCGTATTTACGCTACCCCCGTCACCGACATAACGACCCTTACCGACCAAGGTACCGACTTTAAAGTTCTAGCCGAGCGCGGCGTGGAAATCTTTTTTACCCAGGTTTTTGACCACAACTTTTTCCACGCAGATATGCACCCCGGCAATATCTTTGTCGACTCAAGCAATCCCAAACAGCCAAAATATCTGGCGATCGATTGCGCCATCATGGGCAGCCTTAGCGATGCCGATCAATACTATCTGGCTCGCAACCTGCTGGCGGTATTTCGTCGAGATTATCGACAGGTAGCGGAACTGCATGTGATGTCGGGCTGGGTGCCGGAAGGCACCTCGATCAACAATTTTGCATCGGCCATTCGAACCGTGTGCGAACCGATTTTTGAGCGCCCGCTCAGTGAAATATCTTTTGGTCAACTGCTGGTCAGTCTGTTTCGTACCGCCCGCCGATTTGATATGGAAGTGCAACCATCACTGGTACTGCTGCAAAAAACCCTGCTCAACATTGAAGGACTGGGTCGCCAACTCTACCCACAGCTGGATCTTTGGGAAACTGCACACCCGTTCCTTGAGCGCTGGCTGAAGAATCGTATCAAACCGACTGCATTCCTGGACAAAATCAAACGTTACGGTCCCGAGTGGCTGGAGCAGTTCCCCAAGGTGCCACAAATGGTATTTCGCAGCCTTGAGCAACTGGAACGCCTGGACCAAACAATCTCGGCATCTAACAGTGTGAAAAACAATCGCCGCGACTGGCTCTGGGGAGCCGGGTTAATTGGTGCCGGTATTGGCCTGTTGGCCGCATCCATGAGCCAGTCTTTGAACCACTCCCCACTGATTGGAATCGGTGCGGCCGTAATTGGCGCCATTTTATTAACCCGGCGATGATTACTGCCTTGATGTACTATAGGCATTAGCCGGTGGAGCATAGTGAATGAGCACGACGAAACAGAACACTTTTTTGGATGAGGTCAAATGGGATAAGGACGGCCTGATACCCGCCATTGCCCAGGACCAAAAAACCGGCCGCATCCTGATGATGGCCTGGATGAATCGCGAGTCCCTGCAATTGACCTCAGAAAAAATGCAGGCAGTTTACTGGTCACGTTCGCGCGGTAAACTCTGGCATAAAGGTGAATCTTCGGGACATGTGCAGCAGGTCAGTGAAATCCGCCTGGACTGCGATGCCGATGTCATTGTATTGCAAATTGAACAGTGTGGTGGCATCGCCTGTCATACCGGTAGGGAATCCTGCTTTTACCGTGTCCTGAATGGCAGCGAATGGCAGACAGTCGACCCTGTATTAAAAGATCCTTCGACTATTTATAAATAGCAGACAACGAAACCGTCACATGAATAACGATATACTGGCCCAATTAACTGAAATACTGGCAGAACGTCGCCACGCTGACCCGGACAGTTCCTACGTTGCCAGCCTGCATCATAAAGGGCTGAACAAGATACTGGAAAAAGTGGGCGAAGAAGCGACCGAAACCATTCTGGCGGCCAAAGATGCTGCCAACAATGGCGATAACAAAGACGTAATTTACGAGACAGCTGACCTGTGGTTTCACTCACTGGTTATGCTGTCCCACCTCGGCGAAAACGCTGAGTCAGTATTAAACGAATTGCAACGACGGTTTGGCACCTCGGGTATCGAGGAAAAAGCCAGCCGGACTGACAAATAACCTGAGGAGCCTGTTATGGGAATTGGTGGTATTAGTATTTGGCAATTGTTGATTATTCTGGCCATTATCGTTCTGATCTTCGGCACCAAAAAACTGAAATCCATGGGCAGCGACCTTGGCGGTGCTGTAAAGGGATTCAAAAAAGCCGTTTCAGATGATGAAGCCAAACAACTTGGCGATTCCGAAAAAAACAGTGTTGAAACCAAAGCCGAGGCTGAGCAGGCTGAAGCAACTTCAGATAAAAAATAACTTGTTGACCCTCCATGTTCGACATTGGTTTTTTTGAGCTTTTACTTATCGCTGTATTAGGGCTGATTGTAATCGGCCCTGCCCGTCTGCCAGAAGTGGTGCGATCTATCAGCCTGTGGATAGGTCGCCTGAAGCGCAGTATCAGCAATGTTAAACAGGATATGGAGCGGGAATTTCACATAGATGAAGTTCGACGCCAGCTTCACAATGAAGAGGTAATGCGTCGCCTAAATGCCAGCAAGCAGGAAATTGAGCGAGCTGTTTCCGGGCAAGGCCCAGAGCAGACAACAAACAATAAATCCAGCGACTCCACCACTGCCAACGATAACGCTCCGGCCCAAAAATCAAACAATGACTGACGAACAAAAACAGCCACTTGTAACGCACCTTTTAGAGCTTCGCGACCGGTTGCTGCGCATTGTGATGGTTACCGGGGTGATATTTGCCGGGCTGTTTGCCTTCAGCAATGATATCTACGAATTCGTCTCCGCCCCACTCGAAGCACTGCTTCCCGAAAACAGCAGCATGATCGCTACTGATGTGGCATCACCATTTTTTGCCCCATTCAAGCTGACCCTTGTAGTATCGATATTTCTGGCAATCCCGTTCATTCTCTATCAAATCTGGGGCTTCGTTGCACCGGGCCTGTACGATCGGGAAAAAAAACTGGCTGCGCCTATGCTTACCGCCAGCATCCTGCTTTTTTACGCTGGCGTAGCCTTCAGTTACTTTGTGGTCCTTCCATTGCTGTTCGGCTTCTTCACCACCATTGGCCCCGAAAATGTTCAGGTAATGACTGATATCAGCTCCTACCTGGACTTTGTATTAAAGCTGTTTTTTGCCTTTGGTGTTGCCTTTGAGATTCCCATTGCAGCACTACTGCTTATTGCAATGGGAGTTACAACCCCGGAAAAACTCGCCAACAAACGACCCTATATTATAGTGGGCTGTTTTGTCGTTGGCATGTTGCTAACTCCACCCGATGTCATATCCCAGTCACTATTGGCAGTACCCATGTGGCTGTTGTTTGAGGCGGGCGTATTCTTCGGCAAATGGATTAAAAAACCATCCACCACAACCACCTCGCCATCCTGAGCAAAGCGAAGACAAAAGCGCATGGCGCACTGGGTGCCGAAGGCGACAATCACATGCCTCAATCAAAAGCGAGATTCTTCACTGCGTTCAGAATGACAGCAGCCCTGTTCGTATAAAGCCTTAAGCAATACGGAGTTTATTTTCCTGACAGGGGCTTCTTATTACCTTCTGCATCAACGCACACAAAAGTCACATTGGTGCTGAATACCGGCTCTTCACTTCTGACCGGCCCCTGATAAACATTGACCTGATATTGCACCGAGGTATTACCAACACGGTTTTGTACGGCCTCGAAACGCAATATCGTGCCTTTTTTAACACTGTGGTGGAACTCGATGGCATCCATACCGATGGTCACCAGGTTGGCTTCGGGATAATCCAAACGAGCAGCGATATAGGCCACTTCATCCACCCACATCAGCATATAACCACCAAATAAAAACCCGTAGTGATTCAAATGCTCTGGTAAAACAAGCTTGTGATTTTCCATTACTCTTCTCTTCAACCAAAAAAATGCCTGTGACACAGTATAGTGGCACAGGCATTAAGGGCACTTCTAAAAATGCCCTTGAGATCTTCGATTAACCCAGCAGCGCTTTTTGAGCGTCGCGAGTCAGGTTTTCCAGCGTGCCATCTTCGTGGAGGACAATATTGTCTTCGATACGAATACCACCGTAAGGGATAAATGCTTCCACACGATCCCAATTTAGCTTGGACTCCAGCTCGGTACCCTTGAGTTTATTGAGCAGTGCCGGAATGAAGTAAAGCCCCGGCTCAACAGTGTGCACCTGAGTGGCCACAAAGTCTGTGGTATTACGTAAACGCGGGTATTCTGCAGGAGCAGGTATCAGTTCACCGGATGGGTCTTTGAGGTTGCCCCCTTTGTCATGCACATTGACACCAATGCCATGCCCCAGTCCATGCGGATAAAAAGTATTCGTTAAACCGGAAGATACGGCTTCCTCAGCGGAAACGTTAATAATATTGAACTGATCCAGAACCTCGGCAATTTTCAGGTGGGACAGTTTGTGTAACTCAATATTGCTCTTGCCAATTGCGCCAGCTTCCACCAACTCCTGCTGCTTCTGATCCATCACAGCAATCATTTCGGCAAATTCACAGGTGGGATCAAACGCGTAAGTGCGAGTAATGTCAGAAGCATAGCCATTAACATCCACACCGGCATCAATCAAAAAGCTACGGTGCTCTGCCGGTGCTGTTCTGTCCAGCATAAAGTGGTGCAAAACGGCAGCATGCTCATTTAACCCGGCAATCACAGGGTACGGCATTTCATTTTCGGAGCAATTACAGTCTTCCAGATAGGCAGCCATAATTTGCAGCTCGGATGCACCCGACATAAACGCTTTGCGGGCGGCCTCGTGAGCGGAAGCTGCGATTCGGTTAGCTTCACGCATACAAGCGTGCTCGTATGGTGTTTTAAAGCGTCGCTGGTAATCTACGTGATTTCGCAAATCCACCGGGTTAACGCGTTCAGCAGGCAGTTTGAATTCGTTGTCTTCACCAAGATAAACCAGCTTGGTGCTATCCAAATTAAGCTGCTCGGCCAGTTGCTGATGATTCTCAAAATAGCCAAGATCAAATGGCTCGTCCCAACCTTCCGGCAGATTTTGCGGAGCTGTATGCCAGATATCTTCAGCATTGTTGAGATACAACTCTGGGCGCTCATCCATTGAGATCAGCAGAAAGCAATCCTGGCGCTTGTTCAGAGGCAGCCACTCTTTAAAGTAGACATTGGCCTTGAACGGATAACTCATGTCATCCTGAAACTGGATCTTGATCTGGCCAGAGCTGATCAGCAGTTGTTCATACCCTAGTTCAGCCATGAAGCCCCTGAACACGTCCAGTTTGCGTGCCACATGCTGCAAATATAATTCTTTATTCATCATTCACTCTCATCATCACTTGCCTGTAAGGCAAACCACAAGCGGTTCACATAGCGGCACACCCTTCTGGCGTCAGAAACCCGCTGCATTGCGATATCGCCATACTCAGCCAGCAGCATCGATTGCTGCTCATCTGACAACCGCCAACTATCAATCAGCAGTGCCAGATCACAAGCCGGATCGCGCACTGCTGAATACTCCCAGTCTATCAAACAAAGCCCTGTTTCTTGAATACGCCAATGCATTGGGGAGGGGTCGTGATGGCATAGGCCGAACTGAGCTGAGGGGTTTCCGGCTGTTTCTGACTGAAATTTTTCGATATGCCTCACTTCCCGTTCTCTTACTTCTGCCAACCGGGCAGGCCAGCGAGACTGATCGCGCAGCCTTTGTACATAGGCTTCCGTGTACTCCAGGTAATCGACGTGAGGGACTCCGGTAATTGGCAGGTGATGAAGATCACGCATTCGCTCGGCGAGCTGTTTAAGCTCAGACTGTCCCAGTTCTTGCGGACACCAGGCAGGCAAAAATTCGGTGACCAAAAACCGCCAATCAGGATCGCAGTAGTATTTCCGAGGCGATAGACCAGCTTTAGACGTGAAACCGAGAACATGCTGTTCAAGTTGGCGATCAATCCCAAGACTTTCACTATTGACCGCATTGATCCGCAACACCCATTGCCTGCCAGCGCATCCCAATAGAAATGTCCGGTTAGTCAGGCCGCCCTCGAGTTGCTCAATCAGTTGTGGGGCTTCGGTAAAACCGAGCTGCCAATCAGGCCAGCTTTGCAGTGCGGTTTGCAGATTCATGCAAGTGCTCCCGCCAGGTGAAGTAGCCCCATATAGCCATGATGGTATACACCACAAACAATATGGTTGTCGGGTAGAGTCCTCGTTCTATGTAAAGCGCGATGGAAACCCCATCAATTACCACCCAATAGATCCAGTTTTCCAATACTTTTCGAGTCACCATCCAGGTAGTTAATACCGCTCCCCATGTAGTGAATGAATCCAGGTAAGGCCAGGCCGCATTGGTATTTTCCGCCAATAAATAACCCGAAACCATCGAAGCGACAACAACTCCGGTGATTGCAAGAGCATGGTGTCGAACACCCCAGCGATGCACTTTCACACCACTGTGATCCTTCCCACCCCGCTTCCACTCATACCATCCGACAACGGCCATCACCACATAATAGATACTTAATGCCGAGTCCATCAGCAGGGAGACATCCCAAAATACCACGGCAAAAATCATGGAACTGACAAAGGCGGCATACCAACAAAGCATGGACTCCCGTATTGCCAATAACAAATAGGCAATTGCGAATATCACTGCTGCGCCTTCCCAGCCGAGAAACAGTTGTAAAAACTGCTGCAACCCGCCCTGAGCCACGTCCATCACAGTGGCGCTTCCATACCCGGCAATAACTTGGTTACATAAACTGCCTTGCCATAGGTTTCAAAGCAGTGCTTCACTTCGACTGACAGAATTTCCATCAAACGATCATAATCCCCGGTCAACAGGGTACAGGTGGGAACGGTTTTTACCTTGATTTCAGGATAACTGTTAAATCGGGCAATAATGCCATCAATAGGTGGAATATAGTTATCCTTGAGCGGATACATACTGATCTCGACAGTAAGTTTCATAAGTATTCCTTTCAGTATAGGTATCAATTTATTTTGTCATTCCCACTCTTGCGGGAATGACAAATAGCCTTAGAGGCTGTTTCATAACGTAACGAGCGCAGTAGTTATGAAACAGCTTCTAATCAAAATCGATAATTAGCAGATACTCCGACCATGCGTGGTTCACCGTACTGGTAATAAGGCTCAGTAATATAGAATTTGCGTGGATCATTCCCAAAACTGCCAAAACCACGAACATAAACATCTTCGTTCGTCAGGTTTCTGCCAAAGAGTGCCAACTCCCAATTATTCAATGCATAGTTCAAGCGCATATTGAGCAGCTCATAAGAACGGGATTTCTCCTCGTGGCGATCGGAAAAGTAGTAACTATCCTTTCCTTCGACCTCAACTCTCAGGCCCCATTGATCATTGAATTGATAATTTCCACCCAATATAAATTGATAGTTTGGCGCCTGTGCTACGTCGTGCCCTTCCAGGTCAACCGGTGTTGTGTCGGTAGCATCAGCATGTGTGTAACTCAGAAAACCATCAAATTCGGCATTTAACAGGCCAATAGAAGCAAACAGGTTCAACTGCTCGGTAGCACGGAAGTTTAGTTCCAGTTCAAATCCGGTTGATTCCCCGGCTGCCGCATTGCTGATGTAATCAAAAAACGACGTCGAAAAATCCGGATTCAAAACAATGAAGGACTGCTTGGCCTGTACATCTTTTCGATCCTGGTAAAATAGCGCAGCCTGAATCTGCAGGCGGTTATCCAGCCAGTTTCCTTTCAGACCTGCTTCGTAATTCCACATAAATTCAGTGTCATAAGAACGCAAGTCTGCCGGGATAGATGAATTACTGTTGGCACCACCGGCTTTATATCCGCGGGAAACAAGCCCATAAAGCATAGTGCTGTCAGTCACTTGATATTCCAGCGCAATACGCCCTCCCCAAAGATTTTCATCCGGGTCAAAGGCCAGCAATTCGCTATCGCGATATTCAGCTTCGCGCTGCTCGTATCTAATCCCGGTTATCAACGCCATTTTATCAGACAGAGGAATATTCAGTTGTCCATACAGCGCCGTATTATCGGTTTCATAGCGGCTGGTGAAGTCACCGCTGATATAGGTGTACTGGCGCAACAAATCGACTTGCTGTGAGCGATGGTAGATACCAGCCACCCAACCCAGTTCATCATGGGCGGTTTTGGAAACCCATCGAATATCCACACTGGTATTTTCATTATCACGCTGATAATTATCAAAAGAGACATAACCCCACGGGTGAATACCCTCATAGGTCCAGTCCTCATCGTAACCATATTCAGTGTCAGAATTCGCAAGGCTTGCTACGGCAACCAGATCAAATAATTCGCTTCCTGACCAATGCAGTTTTACCGCAGTAGCTTTGGTTTTTTGTCGATCATGGCCTGGCTCATCGGACAATGTTTCACGGGTATTATCCAGTGAGAAAGCATCATAACCATTATCAACATCAAGGAAGTGGCCAGTCAGTTCCATCGTTAAATCGGCAGCCAACTCAACCAGAAGTTTTCCGCGAACATTAAACTCATCAATATTGTTGGTGTTATCCCGGTTAAGGAAAATGTTCTCAATAAATCCATCGCTCTTCTGGGATTGAACCGCCAAACGGTAACCCACAGACTCATTCAAGGGACCACTGATAACTGCACTGGTAACATTCGAGTTATAGTCCGCCAACTCCGCACTGACAGTAGCAGTAAACATATCTGTGGGGTCATTACTCTTCAGGTTTATCAAGCCAGCCAGTGCGTTGGCACCATAGAGAGTACCTTGCGGGCCTCGCAGAACTTCAACCTGTTTGATATCAAGTGTATTGGCAGCCAGGCCAAGTCCTGTGTAGTCAATACCGTCGACAATCACACCAACTGCAGGATTAAGTGGCTCCACAAACTGGCTGCGCTCACCAATGCCACGCACCTGAAAATATCGACCACGTGATGCACCACTGGAGAAGTTCACGTTTGGCGCGAGATTGATCAACTGTTCGATGTGATGAGCATTGCGCTCTTCGATAGTACGCTGATCAATAACCGTTACGCTGTTTGGCAATTCAAGCAATTTACCATCGCGAAAATCAGCGGTAACGATGACTTCTTCAATGGTATCAGCCTGGGCAATACTACTTATGCCCAACGCTATTGCCGTGGTTAAAATGGATTTTTGGAATTTCATTTGAGTCTCCGATTGAAATCATGGGAGACCCGGTACTGCTGCGAGGAATCGAACTGAAGGGTTGCCCCAGTCCCTACGCCGGCACTAACCGGATCAGGTTCAAAGGGTTCAGCTAAGGCTGTCTCAGGTCGTCGACCACCCCTTGGGTACTAAATACTGCGAGGATTCTACTCTTCTGAGAGGGATATTGAAATGAGACTCATGACAGTAGCCTGCATGTAGCAAAGCGTAATGCAGGACAATTACCTCTAGCCTTCCGGCATTACGCTATCGCTCCATACGGGCTACCCCGAGGTGGCTTTAGCCGCAAATCAAATAATCTTTGAATAGCGAATCTGGTTTCGCTGGGCTCTTGCATAGGCGTCAAACACCATGCAGACACGACGAATCAACAAGCGTCCTGCAGGTAGTACGGTAATCTCCTGATCACCGATTTCCAGCAGGCCATCACGAACCATCACCTCTAGCTCTTTCATTTCCTCAGCGAAATATTCATCAAAATCAATTCCACAATGTTGCTCAATATCGGACTTTTTAAGCGAGAACTGACAAATCAACTCCATAATAACCTGACGACGAATTTCATCATCCTGGCTGCGAATAAAACCACGTGCTACCGGTAACTCTCCGGAATCTATAGCACTGTAGTAATCATCCAGCTGTTTATGATTCTGGGAAAACACATTGTCGATAGCAGCAATCGCTGAGATGCCAAAACCCAGCATGTCGCAGTCACCGTGAGTGGCATAACCCTGAAAATTCCTGTGCAGCTTGCCCTCACGCTGTGCAACAGCCAGTTCATCATCTGGCTTGGCGAAATGATCCATGCCTATAAACACATATCCGGCAGCCTGTAACTTCTCCGCAGCTCCTTCCATCATCCTTAACTTTTCCTGGGCAGATGGCAATGCGGCTTCGTCAATCTGTTTCTGGACTTTAAACAGGTGAGGCATATGAGCGTAGTTAAATACTGAAAGGCGGTCAGGGCTCAACTTAATAATGTGGTCGATGGTCTGACTGAAGCTCTCCCAGCTTTGGTGCGGCAACCCGTAAATCAGGTCCATACTGATCGACTTAAAGCCTTCCTCACGAGCCACATCCACCAGCGCCCGCACCTGTTCAACAGAATTAAAGCGATTTACCGCACGCTGAACAATGGGATCAAAGTCCTGCACACCCATACTCACCCGGTTAAAACCGATTTCCCTCAGGCAACGCAGTGTCTCTACTGTCATATCTCCAGGGTGAAGCTCTACCGAATACTCGCCTTGGTCATCATCCAGCAGTTTGAAGTGACGGCGGGTCTGCGCCATCAATTCTCTCATTTCATCGTTGCTGATAAAGGTAGGTGTTCCGCCACCCCAATGTAATTGCTTGACCGGTCGGGAAGTATCAAAGAGCTCGGCCTGCATCTCCAGCTCCCGGTAGACCCTTTCCAGATATGGCTGGGAGCGTTTTCGATTGGCGGTGATAATCTTGTTGCAGGCACAGAAATAGCAGACCCGGCTACAAAACGGGATATGAAAATAGAGTGACAGTGGTCGGCGAGCCAGATTACTGCGCTCAACGGCTTCGGCAAACTCTTTACGTCCAAACTCATCGTGAAATTGGGGAGCGGTAGGATAGGAGGTATATCGCGGACCACTGAGGTCGTACCTGGAGATGAGCTCATTGTCCCACACCAACTGCTGACCGGATTGCTGCATTTGAGTCATAGTTTCCCCACCATAAATAAAGATATGCAGCTGGGACTTTACTTTGAACTTAGCTATACGGCCTTGACCCATATCAACCGGGCGCTACGACCTGATTAACTAGTAATCAACAGGTGGCATCGCTATAATTGCGCGCCTGAATGAACCCGGATTTACCTATCAAAGAGAGTTCCCTCGATGAGCTATAACCGCATTCCGGCCGGTAAAGACCTGCCCAACGATATCAACGTGATCATTGAGATCCCGGCCAACCACGACCCGATCAAATACGAGATCGAGAAGGAAAGCGACGCACTGTTCGTTGACCGCTTCGTTGCCACCCCTATGTTCTACCCGGCTAACTACGGCTACATCCCTGAGACTCTGTCTGAAGACGGCGACCCCCTGGATGTTCTGGTGGTTTCCCCGCACCCGGTTGTACCTGGCTCTGTAATACGCAGCCGCCCGGTTGGCATGCTGAAGATGACCGACGAATCTGGTCCCGATGCCAAGCTGATTGCTGTACCACACTCCAAACTGACCAAAATGTACGACCACGTTCAGGATATTCATGACCTGCCTGAATTGCTGCTCAAACAAACTGAACACTACTTCGAGAACTACAAAGACCTCGAAGAGGGCAAGTGGGTTAAAGTTGACGGCTGGGCCGGTATTGAAGAAGCGCGCCAGGAGATTCTGGACTCTCGCAAGCGTTACCTCGAAGAGTAAGCTTCAGAGATACAAAAAAGCCCGGTTTCAAACCGGGCTTTTTTGTATCCTACATTGACAGGAGTCTACTCGATCTAAAGCTACTCCTACTGTTAGCAAACAGCATGCAGGAGCAGCTTCAACCGCAAATTCACCGCAATCCTCAGCCGTTCAGCCAAAGATGCACAGCAATTGATGCTATATAACCAAGCAATACCACCCAACTCCACTTCATATGGCTGGTGAAGTTATAAATACCCTTGGTCTGCCCCATCAAGGCCACACCGGCTGCCGACCCAACAGACAACATACTGCCACCGACACCTGCGGTCATGGTAATCAGAAGCCACTGGGAGATTGGCATATTTGGATCCATCTCCAGCACCGCGTACATCACAGGAATGTTATCTACCACGGCTGACATAAGTCCCAAAAAGACGTTGGCCCAGGTTGGATCCCAACTTGAGTAGAGAGTGCCGGAAAGCAATGAGAGATACCCGATAAAACCAAGCCCGCCAATACACATTACAACACCGTAAAAGAACAGCAACGTATCCCACTCGGCGTTGGCAATTTTACTGAAGACATCAAATGGCAGAATATTACCAAGACGGAGAAGCGCTTTTTGGTCATTTCTCAACTCTGCTGCAGTGCGTTTTTTCGCCAATGATTTAGGCAGTGTTTTGCGCAGGTAAAAGCCAAAGAACTTCAAGTAGGCCAAGCCCAACATCATTCCCATTACCGCTGGTAATCCCACAAAGTTCTGGGCAATTACGGCAGTTGCGATGGTCAGGATAAACAGTATAAATATCCTTATCGCACCACGCTTCATCTCCAAATCTTCATCATTTGTAACATCTGGTGCTGCCTTACTGACAAAAAAGCTCATTATGGCAGCAGGTACCAGGTAGTTAACAACCGCCGGAACAAACAGTACAAAGAAGCCAAAGAAATCGATTTTCCCGGACTGCCACACCATTAGCGTAGTGATATCACCAAAGGGACTGAATGCACCACCAGCATTAACTGCAACAACGATATTGATACAGGCAATAGTGATGAACTGGCGATTGTCTTTGGCCATTTTCAAAATAATCGCGCACATCAACATTGCTGTAGTCAGGTTGTTGGCAAATGACGAAATAGCAAATGCCATAATCCCGGTAACCCAGAAGAGTGTTCTCAGGTTAAAACCTTTATTCAGTAACCAGAGTCTGATCGCATCAAAGAAATGACGCTCTTCGAGAGCATTTATGTAGGTCATTGAAACCAGAAGGAACAGCAAAAGTTGTGAGTATTCGAGCAGATTATGATTAAACGCATCTGCCGATATCTCACTCAACTCATGTTGCGAGTAAACCGCACCCACAATCAGCCAGATCAAGCCCGCCGCCAGCAGCATAGGCTTGGATTTTCGAATATGCAGAAAGTCTTCCCCGATCACCACAAGGTAACCCAGTGCGAAAATGGCTAAGGCCAGATAACCCGGCCAACTGCCAGTTAGGTCGAGTATCGTTCCTGTTTCAGTGGTATTTGCAAATACCACCGGGGAGATTGTCGCCAACAATACGGCGAAAACTAACTTGATCATTTAAAACCCCTGTCAAAGGATTGTTAAAACAGATAACAGCAAATTAATTCAGTGTAGATGATTAACTAGTGCTTACTCACACTAATTGATAGGACTGAACAAAGACAGGTGGTGCCCGAATAATGGAGTGGATGCAGGGTGCTGTTAGAGCTAATAACCTGCACAGGACTGGAGTTGATTGGCCCGACAGAAAAGACTGAAGATGATGCGTCACCGTAATTACATCATCCGTATCTACTTTATCGAACCCCTGGGCTGATTCCGCATAAAATTCGCCACTATCAACCCACGCACTACTATCTGCATCTATTACAGATATAGTGGTAATCATTGATATCAGCAGAGCTAAAACAGCGATAGATTTCATTGAACAGGATGCTCGATGCAGCTGGTTATGTCCGCTAATTTTTGCGAGACAGACATATTCACCAACCAGTCAGATCATTGAGGCGCGCATACTAACACAAACCAATATCACGCCATACAAATTCATTTAGCGCCGGCACATTTAAATCAGTAGGGAAGACACTGGATTGCTTCACGCTGTTCGCGATGACGGTCTTGTCATCCTGAGCGCAAAGTAAAACGCCCTGACCACTTAACGGGCTTCATCAAGTTTCCACGACCTACAGTGACTCGGGCCCTCCCGGCCCTCGGTCCTGCGGACCGCCTGCGCGTTGCTGCGGCGCCCAAATTTGTTCCCGACAAATTTGTCACATGGAGCCCGACTTCCGTAACACTAAGTCAAAAAGCCATAAATACAAAACCCCAGCCGCATAGCGACTGGGGTTTTGTATTTAAAGCCTGGCGACAAACCGGCAGGAGGCCGGTTTGGGCGTCGAGCACCGCGAGACGGGCGCAGCCCGAGGGACAGGACGTCGCGAGCCATTGCCGTCGGTCAGCGCCAGCCACCCAACATTTTCCCGGCACAAAGTAAAACGCCCTGACTCTTTCGAATCAGGGCGTTTTGATTTAAAGCCTGGCGATGACCTACTCTCACATGGGGAGACCCCACACTACCATCGGCGATACATCGTTTCACTTCTGAGTTCGGGATGGGATCAGGTGGTTCCAATGCTCTATGGTCGCCAGGCAAACTGGCTTGGATCGGTTTTAGTCTTACCTCGTGATGAGTGCAGTTTCCGGTTCCAAATAGGGTGGTAAATTCTTAAGTCTTTTTCTGTTGCTCTGCTTCTGTTCAAGCGTGTCTTACTTACTTGTCCTACGTCACTGATCAGTAACTTCAGTTATATGGTCAAGCCTCACGGGCAATTAGTACTGGTTAGCTCAACGCCTTACAACGCTTCCACACCCAGCCTATCAACGTCATAGTCTTTAACGGCCCTTTAGGGGATTTAAAATCCCAGGGAGAACTTATCTTGAAGGGGGCTTCCCGCTTAGATGCTTTCAGCGGTTATCCTGTCCGAACATAGCTACCGGGCAATGCGTCTGGCGACACAACCCGAACACCAGAGGTTCGTCCACTCCGGTCCTCTCGTACTAGGAGCAGCTCTTCTCAATTCTCCAACGCCCACGGCAGATAGGGACCGAACTGTCTCACGACGTTCTGAACCCAGCTCGCGTACCACTTTAAATGGCGAACAGCCATACCCTTGGGACCGGCTTCAGCCCCAGGATGTGATGAGCCGACATCGAGGTGCCAAACACCGCCGTCGATGTGAACTCTTGGGCGGTATCAGCCTGTTATCCCCGGAGTACCTTTTATCCGTTGAGCGATGGCCCTTCCATACAGAACCACCGGATCACTAAGACCTACTTTCGTACCTGCTCGACGAGTTTGTCTCGCAGTCAAGCACACTTCTACCTTTGCGCTCATAGCATGATTTCCGACCATGCCGAGTGTACCTTCGTGCTCCTCCGTTACTCTTTGGGAGGAGACCGCCCCAGTCAAACTACCCACCATACACTGTCCTCGATCCGGATAACGGACCTGAGTTAGAACCTCAAACATACCAGGGTGGTATTTCAAGGACGACTCCACGATATCTAGCGACATCGCTTCAAAGTCTCCCACCTATCCTACACAAATAGGCTCAAAGTTCAGTGCAAAGCTGTAGTAAAGGTTCACGGGGTCTTTCCGTCTAGCCGCGGGAACACGGCATCTTAACCGCGATTTCAATTTCACTGAGTCTCGGGTGGAGACAGCGTGGCCATCATTACGCCATTCGTGCAGGTCGGAACTTACCCGACAAGGAATTTCGCTACCTTAGGACCGTTATAGTTACGGCCGCCGTTTACCGGGGCTTCGATCAAGAGCTTCGCTTACGCTAACCCCATCAATTAACCTTCCGGCACCGGGCAGGCGTCACACCGTATACGTCCACTTACGTGTTTGCACAGTGCTGTGTTTTTGATAAACAGTTGCAGCCACCTGGTCACTTCGGCCAGCCTCAGCTTAGGGAGCAAGTCCCATCACCAAAACCGGCGTACCTTCTCCCGAAGTTACGGTACCATTTTGCCTAGTTCCTTCACCCGAGTTCTCTCAAGCGCCTTGGTATTCTCTACCTGACCACCAGTGTTGGTTTGGGGTACGGTTTCTTGTGAACTGAAGCTTAGAAGATTTTCTTGGAAGCATGGCATCAATGACTTCGTCCAAAAGAGGACTCGACATCGCGTCTCAGCCTTAGGAGTCCGGATTTGCCTAAACTCCCAGCCTACTCGCTTATACAGGGACAACCAACGCCCTGATCACCTAGCCTACTCCGTCCCTCCATCGCATCCACAAGAAGTACGGGAATATTAGCCCGTTTCCCATCGACTACGCATTTCTGCCTCGCCTTAGGGGCCGACTAACCCTGTCTCGATTAACGTTGGACAGGAAACCTTGGTCTTCCGGCGAGGGAGCTTTTCACTCCCTTTAACGTTACTCATGTCAGCATTCGCACTTCTGATACCTCCAGCATGCCTTACAACACACCTTCAACGGCTTACAGAACGCTCCTCTACCATGCGTGCAAGCACGCATCCGTAGCTTCGGTTTACAGTTTGAGCCCCGATACATCTTCCGCGCAGGCCGACTCGACTAGTGAGCTATTACGCTTTCTTTAAAGGGTGGCTGCTTCTAAGCCAACCTCCTAGCTGTCTAAGCCTTCCCACATCGTTTCCCACTTAACTGTAATTTGGGACCTTAGCTGACGGTCTGGGTTGTTTCCCTTTCCACGACGGACGTTAGCACCCGCCGTGTGTCTCCCACGATTGTACTCCTCGGTATTCGGAGTTTGCATCGGGTTGGTAAGTCGGGATGACCCCCTAGCCGAAACAGTGCTCTACCCCCGAGGGTAAGACGTGAGGCGCTACCTAAATAGCTTTCGAGGAGAACCAGCTATCTCCCGGTTTGATTAGCCTTTCACTCCGATCCACAGCTCATCCCAGCATTTTGCAACATACTTGGGTTCGGACCTCCAGTTAGTGTTACCCAACCTTCATCCTGGCCATGGATAGATCACCGGGTTTCGGGTCTACTCCCAGCAACTCAACGCCCTATTAAGACTCGA